>JBBILX010000002.1:0-496549 GCA_037444685.1 Gammaproteobacteria bacterium | reverse complement strand
GCCGCGGCGCCGCCGCAGTCGCCGCTGGTGCCGCCCCCGGCCGTGCTCGACCTGCGTCACCTCCCGGCGCCCGGCGGGTCGCCGCGGGACCTGCCCCCGCTGCGGCAGCCGGTGGCGTTGCCGCCCGTGCCCGGCAGTAATGCGTGGGCCGTGGCGGGGCGCCATACCGGCCACGGCGCCGCGCTGCTCGCCAATGACATGCACCTCGGACTCGGAGTGCCCGCCACCTGGTATCGGACCCGGCTCGTCGTCGGCGAGTCGCTCGATCTGATCGGGGTGTCTCTGCCGGGAGCGCCCGCTCTGGTCGTCGGTTCCAATGGTCGCATCGCGTGGGGCTTCACCAACAGTCTCGGTGACTGGAGCGACGTCTCGCTGGTCAGTTGCGATCCGCCCAGGCGCGAGTACCGAACCCAGGCGGGCCTGCGCCGCTTCGGGGTGCGACGCGAGAGCTTGCGCGTGCGCGGCGGCGAGCCGGTGGCGCTCGAGGTGCTCGACTCGCCGCTCGGTGTCCTCATCGACGTCGGCGCCGACGGGCAGACCTGCGCGCTGGCGCGCTGGCTCGCCCTCGAGCCGGGTGCGACGAACCTCGAGATCGTCGCGCTCTCCGCCGCGCAGAGCGTCGCGGAGGTGCTCGACGTCGCTGCCAACGTAGGCATCCCGCACCAGAACCTCGTGGTCGCTGACCGCGCGGGCCGCATCGGCTGGACCATCCTCGGCCGCATGCCGGCCAGCGCGGCGGGTCCCTCGGCCGAGTCACCGGTGGTCTGGCGAGCGGTCCCGGAGCAGCCGCGCATCGTCGACCCCGAGAGCGGCTACATCTGGAGCGCCAATGCGCGACCGGTCGAAGGCGAGGCGGAATTCGCGCTCGCCGGCGATGAGGCGCCGCGTGGCGCCGGCTACGACCTCGGCGCGCGCGCACGGCAGATCCGCGACGGGCTGCTCGCGTTGCGCGAGCCGGCGACGCCGGCGTCGATGCTGGCGATCCAGCTCGACGACCGCGCGCTGTTCCTGGCGCGCTGGCGGACCTTGCTGCTCGCGCTGCTCGATGAGCAGGCGGTCAGGAACGCGCCGCAGCGGCTCGAGATGCGGTTTGAGGTCGAGCGCTGGGGCGGGCGCGCGGCGGTCGATTCGGTCGGTTACCGCATCGTCCGTGAGTTCCGCGAGCGCGTCGCCCTGCGGATCTGGTCCATGCTCATGCGCGGAATCGGCGTGCCGGCCGACACGCCGCTGGTCTCGAGCCAGTTCGAGGGGCCGCTGTGGCGGCTCGTCAGCGAGCAGCCCGAGCACCTGCTCCCGGCCGACGCCGGCGCGAACTGGCGCGAGTTCCTGCTCCGCGAGACCGATGCGCTCGCCGCGGCGCTGCGCGAAGCCTGCGGGCCGCTCGAACGCTGCACCTTCGGGGCCGGGCGGCCCGTCAGGATCCGTCATCCGCTCTCGGCGGCGCTGCCGGGACTGTCGCACCTCGTCGACATGCCCGTGCGCGAGCTGCCCGGCGACAGTCACATGCCGCGCGTGCAGGTCGGCGCCTTTGGTGCTTCCGAGCGCCTCGCGGTCGCGCCCGGTCGGGAGGCGGAGGGTTATCTGCAGCTGCCCGGCGGCCAATCGGGACATCCCCTCTCGCCGTTCTATCGCTCATCATTCGATGCCTGGGCAGAGGGTCGTCCCGAGCCTTTGCTGCCCGGTCCCGCCCTGCATCGCATCGAGGTGGTTCCGTGACCGACAATCGCTTCACCGGTACTGCGCGCTACGTGGCGACGGACGATCTGACCATGGCCGTCAACGCGTCGATCACGCTCGGCCGACCGCTGCTCATCAAGGGTGAACCCGGCACCGGCAAGACCCAGCTCGCCGAGGAGATCGCACGATCGCTCGGCGCGCCACTCTTCGAGTGGCACATCAAGTCGACGAGCAAGGCGCAGCAGGGTCTGTACGAGTACGACGCGGTCTCCCGCCTGCGTGATTCCCAGCTCGGCGACGACCGCGTGCACGACATCCGCAATTACATCGTGCGCGGCAAGCTCTGGGAGGCCTTCGTCGCCGATGTGCGACCCGTGCTGCTGATCGACGAGATCGACAAGGCCGACATCGAGTTCCCGAACGACCTTCTGCGCGAACTCGATCGCATGGAGTTCTACGTCTACGAGACCCGCGAACTCGTGCGCGCGCGACACCGTCCCATCATCCTGATCACGAGCAACAACGAGAAGGAGCTGCCGGACGCCTTCCTGCGCCGCTGCTTCTTCCATTACATCCGCTTCCCCGACCCACAGACCATGGAGCGCATCGTCGAGGTCCACTACCCCGGACTCAAGCGCGAACTGCTGGCGGAGGCACTGGCCGCCTTCTTCAGGCTGCGTGAGACGCCGGGCCTCAAGAAGAAACCCTCGACCTCGGAACTGCTCGACTGGATCAAGCTGCTCGTCGCCGAGGACGTGCCGCCGGAGGCGCTGCGCGGCGACGACCCGAAGAAGGCGATTCCACCGCTCTACGGCGCACTGCTCAAGAATGAGCAGGACGTGCATCTCGTCGAGCAGCTGATCTTCCTGAGCCGCAGAGCCCGCTAGGTCTGCGTCATGGCGATCAGCGGACGGTGCCTCGGTACTCGCGGGCTCACCCGGTGCTGATACGTTTCTTTTTCGCGCTGCGTTCCGCCGGCCTGCCGGTCAGCCTGACCGAGTTCCTGTCGCTGCTCGAGGCGCTCAAGGCACGCGTCGCGTTCTGTTCGGCGGAGCAGTTCTACTGGCTGGCGCGGCTGGCGCTAATCAAGGACGAGCGCTTCTACGACCGCTTCGACCGCGTCTTCGCCGAGTATTTCGCGGGCGCCGAGCGGGCTTTCGAGACCCTGCTGGCCGAGGTTCCGGCCGACTGGCTGAGGGCGCTCGGCGAGCGGCTGCTGACCGCTGAGGAGCGCGCCAGGGTCGCGTCGCTCGGCGGCTGGCAGACACTGCTCGAGACGCTCCGCGACCGCCTGCGCGAGCAGAAAGGGCGTCATCAGGGTGGCAACAAGTGGGTTGGCACGGCCGGCACGTCGCCGTTCGGCGCACAAGGCTACAACCCGGAGGCGGTCCGCATCGGCCAGGATCGCTCACGCCATCGGCGCGCCGTCAAGGTCTGGGACCAGCGTGAGTATCGCAACCTCGACGACGAAGTCGAGCTCGGTACCCGCAACCTCAAGCTCGCCCTGCGCAGGCTTCGGCGGTTCGCGCGCGAGGGTGCTCCGGAGCATCTCGACCTCGAGGGCACCATCGATGCGACGGCGCGCAATGCCGGTCTGCTCGATCTGAAGCTCGTGCCGGAGCGGCGCAACGCCGTCAAGGTGCTGCTGCTGCTCGACGTCGGCGGCTCGATGGACGATCACGTACGCGCCTGCGAGGAGCTGTTCTCGGCCGCGCGCAGCGAGTTCAAGTGCCTCGAGCACTTCTACTTCCACAACTGCATCTACGAAACGCTCTGGAGGGACAACCGGCGCCGACACGCCGCGCGGACACCGACGGACCAGCTACTGCGCACGTTCAATGCCGACTATCGGGTCGTCATCGTCGGCGACGCGACGATGAGTCCGTACGAGATCACGCAGCCGGGCGGCAGCGTCGAACACTGGAATGCGGAGGCGGGCGCCGTCTGGATCCAGCGGCTGACCGTGCATTTTCCGCGCCTCGTCTGGCTCAACCCCGAGCCGCAGGATCGCTGGGAGTGGACGCCCTCGATTCGCCTGCTGCGCGAGCTCGTCGGCGAGCGGATGTTCCCGCTGACCCTGGCTGGTCTCGACGCGGCGATCAGGGCGCTGCGCCGCAGCGGCGCGGCAGGTCCCTGAACAGGTTCCAGGTCTTGCCGAAGGCCTCGAGCTGCTCGGGCGCCGGCTCGCCGCCCTCGCCACCGACGAACACGCCGAAGACGTTCGCGCCGCTCTGCTCGTAGAAGAACACGCCGCGCACCATGCCCTCGCGGCCCTGCATCGCGAAGATGTGTATCGCCGAGATCAGATCGGGGCGCAGATGCCCGGAGAATGCGGCCTCGCCGAGATTGAAGAACTTGCTGCGCGACGACGGTTCGCCGGCCGGGATCCTCGAGTGGACCTCGATGACATGCGCGCCCTTGAGGAGCAGGATCATCGACTCACCCCAGCCCGCGAGGCTGTCCCAAACGGTGCGAAAGTGCGCCCCGTCGACGCCCAGCGAGAGCGCCGGGGGCAAGGCGCTCGCGATCGTCGCTTCGCTGAGCCCGAGTTCAGCGGCGACCTGGAACGGCAGCGGTGCGGGGCCGTTCGCATACTTCGCACGTACGCGAGCGGCCTCGGCCGGCGAGGCGCAGCCACCCGCCGTGGATGAAGCAGAATCGGCTGCCGCGGCGGTGCCCGCGACCGCCGTCAGCATCAGCGCCGTGAGACCGGCGACGAGGCCGACCGCGCGCACGCTCAGCTCCTCCTCGCGGCCTGCAGGGCCTTGATGTCGGCGAGCACGAGCTCCGAGTGTCCCTTCGGATTGACCGACGGATAGTGCTTGGCGATACGACCCTCCGGGTCGATCAGGAAGGTCTCGCGACGCGCGACTTCCATGAAGCCCATGGCCTTGTACAGCACACCGTAAGCGGCCGCCGCCTGCTTGGTCGGATCGGCGAGGATCGGAAATGGCAGACTGTGCTCCGTGGCGAACTGCTTGTGTGACTCGACGTCGTCGACACTGATGCCCAGGATCACGGCGTCGGCGCGCCGAAAGGCAAAGATGTTGTCGCGGAACTCGCAGGCCTGGGTCGTGCAGCCGGGCGTATTGTCCTTCGGATAGAAGTACAGGACGACCCACTTGCCGCGATGCTGCTCGAGCGTGGTCCACTGTCCGTTCTGGTCCTGCAGCCGTATGGCCGGCGCCGGTTGCCCGACCGCCGGAGCCTTGCCCTGCGCGAGTGCGGGCGAGGCAGGGCCTAGCGAGGCGACCAGCAACGCGCCGAGCGCGACACTCGCGAAACGTCTGCGTACCATCTCCGTAGTCTCCTTACTGGATGTCGGCGATTT
The DNA here is from genome assembly GCA_037444685.1 of Gammaproteobacteria bacterium. Taxonomy (GTDB): domain Bacteria; phylum Pseudomonadota; class Gammaproteobacteria; order Steroidobacterales; family Steroidobacteraceae; genus UBA964. Next base: position 491,541 of record JBBILX010000002.1, on the reverse strand, counting down.
CGTGCCAGGACCGCCAGCGTATGGCCGCGACCCCATCTCATAGTAACAGCCGGCGCGCGCTGGTGCTCTCGGGGGGCGGGGCCCGGTCCGCTTACCAGGTCGGGGTTCTCAAGGCGATCGCGGAGATCACGCCCGCCGGCAGGCCCTGGCCGTTCGGTATCCTCGTCGGCACCTCGGCGGGCGCGGTCGCGACCGCCGTCGTCGCCGCCGGCATCCACCGCTGGCGCGAGGCGATCGCCGAGCTCGTCGCCGTGTGGGAGAACTTCCACATCGGCCAGGTCTTCCGCGCCGACAGCCTGGCGATGCTCCGGGCGGGGGCGCACTGGATATTGTCGACGGTCTCGGCAGGTACCCTGCTGCCTGCGCCGCGCTCGCTGTTCGACAATGCGCCGCTGCGCCATCTGCTGCGCCTCAGCGTCGACTGGGAGGCCGTGCACCGCAACATATCGGAGGGCCGGCTGCGCGCGGTCGCGCTCTGCGCGACCGCCTACGGCAGCGGTCGCTCGATTGCCTTCTTCGACGGCGATCCACAGATCGCTGAGTGGACGCGCGCGCCGCGCCAGGGCCTGCGTACGCGGCTGCAACTCGACCACCTGATGGCGAGCACTGCGATTCCATTCCTGTTCCCGGCCGTACGGGTGCGCGAGGAGTACTTCGGTGACGGCGCGATGCGCCAGAGCGCACCCCTGTCGCCCGCCGTGCACCTCGGTGCCGCGCAGCTGCTGGTCGTCGGGGTGCGGGCGCGTCACGGCGCGGGCATCGGCAGCATCATCGGCCGCGAACGCGCGCCGTCCGCGGGCGAGCTGTTCGGCTTCATGCTCGACACGCTGTTCAGCGATCAGCTCGAGGCGGACTTCGAGCAGATCTCGCGCCTCAACCGCATCGGCCGTCTGCTCCCCAACGGGCGTGAGCTCCTGCGCGAGATCGAATCCGTCCTGCTGTCGCCGTCCGTCGATCTGCGCGACGTCGCCACGCGTCACATCGACAGTCTGCCACGCACGCTGCGGGCGCTGCTCGCCGTGATCGGCGCCCACGGTGCGGCCGGCAGTCTGCTCGCGAGCTACCTGCTGTTCGAGTCGAGCTACACGCGCGAGCTCATAGAGCTGGGCTATCGCGACGCGCTCGCGCAGCGCGCGATGATCGAATCGCTGCTCGACGCGTCTGCGCCGCCCTCAGGTCAGGAACAGCGAGCCGAGGCCCAGTAGCGTCGCGAACCCGATGCAGTCGGTGAATGTGGTGAGGATCACGCCTGCCGACAAGGCCGGATCGATCCGCATGCGGCGCAGCGCCAGGGGCACGAGGACGCCGACGGTCGCCGCGGCCAGCAGGTTGATCAGCATTGCGGCGGCGATGATGCCGGCGATCTGCCAGGTGTCGAACCAGACGACCGTGATCCCGCCGACGACGATCGCCCAGATGATGCCATTGAGGCCGCCGACCGCGATCTCCTTCCAGAGCAGCCAGCGCGCGTTGGACCACTGCACCTGACCGAGGGCGAGGCCACGTATCAACAGGGTCACGGTCTGCGTGCCGGCGATCCCGCCCATCGACGCGACGATGGGCATCAGCGCGGCGAGCGCTGCGACCCTCTCGATCGTGCCTTCGAAGCTCTTGACCACGGCCGCGGCGAGGATCGCCGTCAGCAGGTTGATGCCGAGCCACAGCAGGCGGCGTCGCGTCGAGGTGATGATGCCCGCGAAGAGGTCTTCCTCGTCGGCGAGGCCGGCCATCGACATCACCGAGTGCTCGGCTTCCTCGCGGATGACGTCGACGACGTCATCGACCGTGATGCGACCTAGCAGGCGCCCCTCGGCGTCGACGACGGCAGCCGACAGCAGGTCGAGGTCCTGGAACAGCCGCGCGACCTCATGCGCCGGCATTCCAGGATCGATGCGTGGCGCCTCGCTGTCGAGGCTCGCACCGACGGACTGCTGGGGATCCTCGGTCAGCAGCCGCGTCAGCGGGATTGTGCCGAGGTAGCGGTCGTTGCGGTCGACGACGAACAGACGGTCGGTCTTCTCCGGCAGCTCGCCGCGCATGCGCAGGTAGCGCTGCACGACTTCGATCGTGACGTCCGGGCGGACGCTGACCGTATCGGTGTTCATGAGCCCGCCCGCCGAGTCCTCGGCGTAGCTGAGCACGCTGCGCAGGCGGTCACGGTCCTGCTGGTCCATGGAGCGCAGCAGCTGGCGTGTGACCGCCTCCGGCAGATCGCCGACGAGGTCGGCGAGATCGTCGACCTCCATTCCCTCGGCCGCCGCCACCAACTCCTCGGCCTCCATGCCGTCGATCAGCGCCTGACGCACGTTTTCGCTGGTCTCGAGCAGCACCTCGCCCTCGAGTTCAGGATCGACGAACTCCCAGACGATCTCGCGCTGCGCCGGCGGCAGGGACTCGAGCAGCCGCGCGATCTCGGCGGGGTGCAGCGAGTTCACCATGCGGTGCGCCTGGCGCATCGTGCCCGCGGCCAGCGCCTCGCGCAGTGCCGAGAGGCGTCCTTCCTTGCCCGGTTTCAGCTCGGCGTTCATGGTGCGTACCTGTCAGCGAGCCCCGGCCCGCGGCCTCAACGCGCCAGCGAGCCGTGGCGCGCGAGGACGTTGCCGTGGCGGGCGGCGAAGCGTGCCGCGAGACGCTCGACCAGGTAGACCGAGCGGTGCTGGCCGCCCGTGCAGCCGATCGCAATCGTCAGGTAGCGGCGATTGCTGGCGCGATGCTCGGCAATCCTCGCCTCGACAAAACTGGCGATGTCGTCGAATAGGCGCTGCACAGCCGGCTGTGCGTCGAGGTAGCGGACGACTGGCTCGTCGAGGCCCGTCAGGGGCCGCAGCTTGGGATCCCAGTAGGGGTTCGGCAGCGTGCGAGCGTCGAAGACGAAATCCGCGTCGGCGGGCAGTCCGTGCTTGTAGCCGAAAGACTCGAAGGTGATGGACAGCTCGCCCTGCGCGCGCCGCTCGACCCGCTGCAGAATTACTTCGCGCAGCCCGTGTACGCCGAGGCGCGATGTATCGATGATGACGTCGGCGGCGTCGATGATCGGCTCGAGGCGACGGCGCTCGCGCTCGATCGCGTCGCGCAGGTCGCTTCCCCGCTCGCTGAGCGGATGGCGGCGCTTCGTCTCCGCATAGCGCCGCAGCAGCTCGTCGACACTGGCGAGCAGCATCAGCAGTTCGCACCGCAGTCCGCTACGCTTGAGCTCCTCGACGATCCGCGGCAGCGACTCGATCTCGGCGGCCGAGTTCCGCGCATCGATGCCGACGGCGACCCGCGCGAACACCTCGGAACCGGTGCGCAGGGCGTGAGCGACGAACGGATGGAGCATGGCCGCCGGCAGGTTGTCGACGCAGTAGAAGCCGACATCCTCGAGCATGTTGAGCGCGACGGTCTTGCCGGCGCCCGACAGGCCGCTGACGAGGATCAGGCGCATCGCGTCCATGCTGCGTGTTCCCGGCTCCCGGCGCCGACGCGCCCGCGCGCGCCGTCAATGCCGCGCGTTGCGGCCCTCGACGGCGTGGTGGTCGTTGATCTTCTCCTTGCGCTTCTTGACGAGCCGGTCGAGCTTGTCGGTCAGCGCGTCGATCGCGGCGTACATGTCGCCGTCGGTCGCGTCGGCGTGGATGTCGTTGCCCGGGACCTTGAGGGTCGCTTCCGCCTTCTGAATGAGCTTCTCGACGGTCAGGATGCAGTGCACGTCGATCACGTGGTCGAAATGCCGGACGATGCGCTCGAGCTTCTTCTCTATGTAGCTGCGCAGGGCGGGGGTGACTTCGACGTGATGTCCGGTGACGTGCAGCTGCATGATTAGACTCCTGACGTTCTCTGGGATGTGGTTGATGGCCCGGACCGGTGGCTCAGGCCCGTGCCGCCGCGCGCTTGCGCTCGGCGGAGGAGGCGAGGCCGAGGGCCTCGCGGTACTTGGCGACCGTGCGGCGGGCGACCGGAATGCCCTCCTGGGAGAGGATCTCGGCGATGCGCGCATCGGAGAGGGGATCGGCCGGATTCTCTTCCTTGATGAGCTTGCGGATCTTCGCGCGGATGGCCGTGGACGAAGTGCCGCGGCCATCCTCGCCCTCGACTTGGCTCGAGAAGAAGTAGCGCAGCTCGAACACGCCGCGCGGCGTGTGCATGTACTTGCCCGAGGTGATCCGCGAGATCGTCGACTCGTGCATGCCGATGGCCTCGGCGATGTCCCGCAGGATCATCGGCCGCATGTATTCCTCGCCGCGCTCGAGGAACTGCGACTGGCGCTCGACGATGGCGCGTGCGACGCGCGTCAGCGTGTCATTGCGGATCTCGAGGCTCTTGAGCAGCCAACGCGCCTCCTGGAGCTGCGAGCGCATGCTCGCATGGCCCGCACCGCGGCCGATCAGGCTGGCGTAGCTCTCGTTGAGACGCACGCGCGGCACGGTCGCGGGATTGATCTCGACCGACCAGCCTCGCTCGGTGCGCCGGACAAACACGTCCGGCACGACATATTCGGTGGAAGCGCCGCTCACCACGGTACCGGGCCGAGGGTGGCAGGCGCGCACCAGTGCGAGCGCGTGGTCGATCGACTCGTCGTCGGCGCCCAGCACCCGGCGCAGCTGCCCGATGTCCCGGTCGGCGACGAGATCGAGGTGGTCGGCCGCGATGCGCCGCGCGAGGTCGAGGCCCGGCGTGTGCGAATCGAGCTGGTCGAGCTGCAGCAGGATGCACTCGCTTACCGAGCGCGCGCCGACCCCGACCGGGTCGAGCATCTGGACGAGCATCAACACACGCTCGATCTCTTCCTCGTCGCAATCGACCTCGGGGCGCAGCGTGGCGGCGATGTCGGCGAGGCTGTCCGTGATGTAGCCGTCGTCGTTGATGGCATCGACGATCGCGGTCGCGATCGCAAGGTCGTTCTCGGAGAGTCCGGCGAGTTCGAGTTGCTCGAGCAGATACTCGTGCAGCGAGCGGCCGGACTCGTCGGCGATGTCCTGAGCCCGATCGTCGTCGGGAAGTCCATACGGAGTTTCCGAGGCGCCCGCCGTCGGTTCGGTCCAGCCGTCCTCGATGACCTCGACCTCCACCGCGTCCGGAGCGGAATCCGCATCGGCGGCCGGATCGGCCGGCTCGGGCTCCCGGACCGATTCCGGCAGCGGCGACAGCGCTTCGAAGCTCCCGGTCGCATCGGTCTCCTCGACCGGCTCGAGCATCACGTTGCTCTCGAGCAGTTCACGGATGTGGGCCTGCAGTTCGAGCGCAGGCAACTGCAGCAGGCGGATGGCCTGCTGCAGCTGCGGGGTCATCGTCAGTTGCTGCCCAAGCCTGAGCTGCAGTGAGGGCTTCAGCATTGGATCTATAGTCGGAACGACTCGCCCAAGTACACCTCACGTACTTGCTGGTTGGCAAGGATTTCTTCCGCCGATCCGGCAGCGATCACGGTGCCGTTGCCGATGATGTAGGAGCGACCACAGACACCGAGCGTTTCCCGGACGTTGTGGTCGGTGATCAGCACGCCGATGCCCTTGGCGGCCAGCTCGCGCACGATGCGCTGGATGTCGGCCACGGACAGCGGGTCGACGCCGGCGAACGGCTCATCGAGGAGCAGAAAGCGCGGCTCGGCGGCGAGCGCCCGCGCGATCTCCACGCGGCGCCGCTCGCCGCCCGACAGCGCCATGCCAAGGCTCGTCCGCACGTGGCCGATGCGCAACTCCTCGAGGATCTGCTCGAGGCGATCCTCGCGTGCAGCGGTGTCGAGATCGCGACGCGTCTCGAGGATGGCCATGATGTTGTCGGCGACCGACAGGCGCCGGAACACCGAGGCCTCCTGCGGCAGGTAGCCGATGCCGAGTCGTGCGCGACGATGGATCGGCTCCGCGGTCAGGTCACGGTCGTCGATGTAAATCCGGCCTGCGTCGGCGGGGATCAGGCCGACGATCATGTAGAAGGCGGTGGTCTTGCCCGCCCCATTGGGGCCGAGCAGCCCGACGACCTCGCCCTCGTCGACGCGCAGCGACAGGTCGGTGACGACCTTGCGCGCCTTGTAGGCTTTCGCAAGGTGCTCGGCGCGCAGCGACGTCATGGTGCAGACTCGTCGGGCCGCGGCCGGATTGTGATTCGGACCCGGCCGGCGTCGCCGGGCTGGGCCTGCGCCTGGACGCGCTGCTCGCGCACGCTGTAGACGAGTTCGCTGCCGCTGATCTCGTTGCGACCGTCGGTCAGCCAGGCCTCGCCCGAGAGGGTGACCGTGCCGGCGGGTACGTCGTACTCGATACGGCTCGCGCGCCCCCGGGCGATGTCGGCGCTGTCGGCGCGCTTCTGCTCGAACTCGGCCGGCGAGCCGGTGATCGTCGCGCGGGTGATGCGGTTTCGGGCGAAGTCGACGACGGCCTGGTTCGAGCGCAACGAGCCGCCATCGACGCTGATGCGGACGTTGCCGCTGAAGTTCCAGGTCGCGTTCTCGAAATTCAGTCCGGTCGCACGCGCGGTGTCTGCGGTCACGCGAGTCGTGCCCTGGGTCACCACGACGTCACGGAAGTTGACGGTGTTGGTGCGGTAATCGACGTCCGACGAGGCGGCGTCGAGCGACACCGCCTGGTCGCGTGTCGCGCCGGTCGGGGTGCTGCCCGCGACCCGCGGTTCCGCGAGGGGCGGCGCCGCGAGCGCGGCGGCAGTCGCCAGGGCCACCGTCAGCGCGAGGACCTTCGGCGGCCAGCGATCAGGGAGTGAAGCGACCATGCACAGCCGATTCTAGCCGCACACGCTGGTCCTTCAAGCGAGCTTCCAGGCCGCGCGCGGCGAGCTGCTGGCCGTTGTATCGGATCGTCACCTCACTGCCGCTGCGCGCTACCGACGAGTCGAACTCGTAGTGGATCTGCTCGCTGCGAATCTCCAGCGGGGCGCGACCGCCGTCCGGCAGCCCGCGGATGTGCACTTCACCTCGCAGTTCGATGGCATCGGCCTCGGGCGGCATCAGCCCATGCAAGGCGACGATGTCCCAGCCGCCCTTCGCGTCGTCCTCGATGCGCATGCGCACCGATTCGAGCCGCACGGCGCGGCTCGCCGGATCCTGGGAGACGGCCTGCGCGCTGACACGATAGCGCGGCGCGCCGTCCGCCCCGGTCTCGACGATTTCGGCCTCGCGTGCCTCGAAGCCCGGCGTGCCGGTTTGGCCGGCCAGCAGATCGTCGCCGGCCGCATCGCGGCCCGTCGAACAGCCGCCGAGCAGGGCAGCGAACGCGCCGAGCGCGGCCACGGCGGCGCGCCGGTTCATGCGAGCCGCCGCGCCAGCAGCCAGTCGCAGACTTCGCGGACGGCGCCGCGACCGCCCGCGCTGCGCGTGACGTAGCGCGCGGCGTCCTGCGCGTCGACGTGGGCGTCGGCGACCGCGAAACCATAGCCGACCTCCGCGAGCAGAGGGGCGTCCGGGCTGTCATCGCCGACCGCGGCGCAGTCGCACGCGAGGATGCCGAGCCGCGCGCGCAGTGCCTCGAAGCAGCCGAGCTTGTCCTCGACGCCCTCGAAGACGTGGCGCACGCCGAGCTCGCGGCAGCGGCGCCGCACCGCCGCCGAGCGCCGGCCCGAGATCACGGCAATCTCGACACCGCGCCGCAGCAGCAGCTTGATGCCATGGCCGTCGCGGACGTGAAAGGCCTTGAGTGCCTCGCCGCGCGGTCCGTAGAACAGCCGCCCGTCGGTCAGCACGCCGTCGACGTCGAGCACGAGCAGGCGGACGCGGCGACGGGTCGAGCGGCTCACATGACCCCCGCGCGCAGAAGGTCGTGCACGTTCAAGGCGCCGACCAGGCGGCCATCGGTCGCGACGACCGGCAACGCCGTGATCCGGTGCGTCTCCATCAGCCGGACGGCCTCGGCGGCGAGCTCGCGCGGGCCGATGCTCTTGCAGGGCGCGGTCATCACGTCGCGCATCGCGGCCGCGTGCACGTCGACGCGGTGGTCGAGCGCGCGGCGCAGGTCGCCGTCGGTGAACACCCCGACGACGTGATCGTCGGCATCGACGATGACCGTCATGCCAAGGCCCTTGCGCGACATCTCGAGCAGGCCCTCGGCGAGCGGCGTGTCCGGACCCGAGCGGGGCACGGCGTCGCCGCGCCGCATCACGTCGTCGACGTGCAGCAGCAGCTTGCGGCCGAGCGAGCCGCCGGGATGCGAGCGGGCGAAATCGTCGCGCGTGAAGCCGCGTGCCTCGAGCAGTGCGACCGCGAGCGCATCGCCCATGGCCAGGGTCGCCGTCGTGCTCGCCGTTGGCGCGAGATTGAGCGGGCAGGCCTCCTCGGCGACGCCGACATCGAGGTGCACGTGTGCCGCTTTGGCGAGCGTCGAGGCGGCGTTGCCGGTCAGCGCGATCAACGGCACGCCGAGCCTCGCGACGTTCGGCAGCAGCGTCAGGATCTCCGGCGTCTCACCCGAATTGGACAACGCGATCAGTACGTCGCTCCGCGTGATCATGCCCATGTCGCCATGGCTGGCCTCGGCCGGGTGCAGGAAGAAGGCCGGCGTGCCGGTGCTCGCGAGCGTCGCGGCGATCTTGCTGCCGACGTGTCCGGACTTGCCCATGCCGCTGACCACGACCCGACCGCCGCACTCGAGGCAGAGGCGGCAGGCACGGGCGAAAGGCGCGCCGACGCGCTGCTCGAGCGCCGCCAGGCCGCGCAGCTCGATCGCGAGGGCCCGCCGTCCGGCGGCGATCAGTGCGGCATCGGTCGGGGCGGGGGTGGGGTTCATCGACAGGCGGCTCGCAGCGGTGACCGATGGCATCATAGCGCCCCGGGGGCGATCGTGGCTCGACCGCCCGATCAGCCATTTCAGGAGCCCGACAGTCCATGCATCCCGAAGAGGTCGCCGAGAGGATCCGCGCCGAGCTGCCCGACGCCCTTGTGCGCGTTGAGTCGGACGACCAGACCCACTTCACCGCGCTCGTCGTCGCGCCGCAGTTTGCGGGCAAGCGGAGCATCGCTCGCCATCAGATGGTCTACCGCGCGCTCGGCGATCTGGTCGGTCGCGAGATCCATGCGCTGTCGATCGAGGCGCTGACTCCCGACGAGCACCACGGCGCGGGTGGCGCACGTGGATAGGTTGCAGATCACCGGCGGTGTGCCGCTCGAGGGCGAGGTCCGGATCTCGGGCGCGAAGAACGCCACGCTGCCGATCCTCGCCGCAACGCTGCTCGCCGACGGTCCCGTGTCGATCGGCAACGTGCCTCACCTGCAGGACGTCACGACGATGATCGAACTGCTCGGCCGCATGGGCGTTGCCGTGACCATCGACGAGCGGATGCGCATCGAGGTCGACCCGAGCCCGCTGCGCGAGCCGTTCGCTCCGTACGATCTGGTCAAGACGATGCGAGCCTCCATCCTCGTGCTCGGACCGCTGGTCGCCCGCTTCGGCCGCGCCGACGTCTCGCTGCCCGGAGGCTGCGCGATCGGCGCGCGGCCGGTGAACATCCACGTCGCCGGCCTGCAGGCGATGGGCGCGGACATTCACATCGAGAACGGTTACATCCGCGCGCGCGCCGGCCGGCTCAAGGGAGCGCGCCTCGTGCTCGACACCGTCACGGTGACGGGCACCGAGAACCTCATGATGGCGGCGGCCCTCGCGGAGGGCGAGACGGTGCTCGAGAACTCGGCCCGGGAGCCCGAGGTGGTCGACCTCGCGAACTGCCTGATCGGCATGGGAGCGAGGATCAGGGGTGCCGGAACCGACAAGATCGTCATCGAGGGCGTCGAGCGGCTTCGCGGCACCCGTTACGACGTGCTGCCCGACCGGATCGAGAGCGGCACCTACCTCGTCGCCGGCGCGATCACGAGTGGCCATGTCAGACTGCGCAACACGCGTCCCGAGCACCTCGATGCCGTCACGGTCAAGTTGCAGGAATCCGGCGCCAAGGTGACCAGCGGCCCCGACTGGATCGAGCTCGACATGCGTGGTCGCCGGCCGAAGTCGGTCGATGTCCGCACGGCGCCTTACCCCGCGTTCCCGACCGACATGCAGGCGCAGTTCGCCGCGCTCAACACGGTCGCCGACGGCGTCGGCACGATCATCGAGACGATCTTCGAGAACCGCTTCATGCACATGCTCGAGATGCGGCGCATGGGCGCGGAGATCCGCCTCGAGGGGAACACGGCGATCATCAAGGGAGTACCGCGGCTGCAGGCGGCGCCGGTCATGGCCACGGACCTGCGCGCGTCCGCCTCGCTGGTGCTGGCCGGCCTGGTCGCCGAGGGACGCACCGAGATCGAGCGGATCTATCACATCGACCGCGGCTACGAGACCATCGAAGAGAAGCTCGCGGGCCTCGGCGCGCAGATCCGGCGCGTGCCGCACTGAGCGGGCGCCGTCGCGCCCGTCTCCAGCGACGCATCAGCGCCGAGCGCGTGGTCGCTCGGTCACGTCGACCGGCAGGTCGGCGAGCTGTGCGCCGCGCTGAACGCGCAGTGTGATCTTGCGGCCCGGCCGCAGCTGCGCGATCCGTGTGAGCGCCTCCTGGGCGCTGCGCACTTCCACGCCGTCGATCGCGAGGACGAGGTCGCCCGGCTGCAGGCCGGCCGCGAGGGCGGGGCTGTCGACGAAGAGGTTGGTGATCACGACGCCGCCGCGCGCGAGACCCAGCCGGCGTGCCTGTTCGTCGGTGATGTCCTCGGGTGCGATGCCGATCCAGCCGCGGATCACGCGCCCCTGCGCGACGATCGCCTGCAGCACACCGCGCACCAGATTGACGGGAATCGCGAAGCCGATGCCCTCGACGCCGAGGTTCTTGGCCACCACGGCCGTGTTGATGCCGACCAGCGAGCCGCCGGTGTCGATCAGGGCACCGCCCGAATTGCCGACGTTGATTGCCGCGTCCGTCTGGATGAAGTTCTCGAAGGTCGCTACGCCAAGCTGTCCGCGCCCGGTGGCGCTGACGATGCCGAGAGTCACCGTCTGCGACAGGCCGATGGGGTTGCCGATGGCGAGGACGACGTCGCCGACGCGCAGCCGGTCCGAGCGGCCGAGCGGCATCACCGGCAGCTTGTCCAGGGAAATCCTGAGCACGGCGAGATCCGTGTCCGGATCGCGGCCGACGATGGTCGCCTCGGCCTCGCGTCCATCGGCGAGCTGTACGCGGATGGAATCCGCGTTCGCGATCACATGATTGTTCGTGACGAGGTAGCCGCGCGGATCGACGATCACCCCCGAACCGAGCGCGCGTTCGACGCGCTGCCGGTAGCGCGGTCCCAGGTCGCCGAAGAAGTCGTCGAGAGGGCCGCGGTACAGGCGCTCGGTGACGACTCGCGCGGTGTAGACGTTGACGACCGCGGGCGCCGCGCGCTCGACGGCCAGCGCAAAGCTGCGCGGTGGTTCGCTGCGGCAGTCCGCCGGCGGCGCCGGCTCCCCGGCCGTCCTTGCCGACCCGGCGGCGGCCCGGGCTCCGCCCGCCGGGACCGCAGGCTGGGTCGGAGCGGCCTGCGCCGTCTCGCGCCGTGGCAGCAGTTCCGGCCACAGCGCGACCGCCACGAACGCGAGCGCGAGGCCGCCGACGACGGATCCGGCGAGGAAAACGAGACTCGAATGCGCGCGGTTCATGAACCGGACGTGTCGGGGCGGCGGCGGTGTCTCCGGCGTGTATAATGCGCCGCTCCCTGCAGATTGGCAGCGCGGCCGGGCACCGTGACGGCGGCGCTCGTCCATGTCAGCGACGATGGGGATGGACCCCGGCTCCTGCGGGTGCTTTGGAGAGAACAGGATGACCGATCACGCTGATGCCCTGCCGGTCGAGATCGACGTCAGTCGACGCAAGTTCCTGGTGGCCGCCACTGCGGCGACTGGCGGAGTGGGAGTGGTGCTGGCCGCCGTGCCGTTCGTCGCTTCCTGGAAACCCTCGGAACGGGCGCGTGCGCTTGGCGCCCCCTACGAACTCGACGTCAGCAAGCTCGAGCCGGGGCAGATGGTCACCGTCACCTGGCGCAAGAAGCCGATCTACGTCGTGCGCCGCACGCCGGAGATGATCGCGGCACTGCCCAAGGTCGACGCCGTCCTCAAGGACCCGGCTTCGGCCGAATCCGAACAGCCCGAGTATGCGAAGAATCGGGTGCGTGCGCTGAATCCGGAGTTCCTCGTCGTGATCGCAACCTGCACTCATCTTGGCTGCCTGCCGAAGCAGCACTTCACGCCGGGCGACCCGACGCTCGGGGCCGACTGGCCTGGCGGCTTCTTCTGCCCTTGCCATGGATCGAAGTTCGACATGGCCGGTCGCGTCTTCAACGGCTCCCCGGCCTCGGTGAATCTCGCGATTCCGCCGTACTCGTTCAGGGACGAGCGCACGCTCGTGGTCGGCGTCGACGCCGGAGTCCAGACCGCTGCAACGGGAGCTGCCTGATGGCCGCCAGTCCAGACGCCGTGCCGGGGCAGAAGTCCGGCGGATTCCGCGCATGGCTCAACAAGCGCATGCCGGTCGACGAATTCGTCGAGTCGCAACTCACCGGTTACTACGCGCCGAAGAACTTCAACATCTGGTATTTCTTTGGCTCGCTCGCGTTGCTCGTGTTCGTGCTGCAGATCGTCACGGGCATCTTCCTGACGATGCACTACAAGCCGAGCGAGGCTGCGGCCTTCGACTCGGTCGAATACATCATGCGCGAGGTCGAGTGGGGCTGGCTGATCCGCTACCTGCACTCGACGGGTGCCTCGTTCTTCTTCATCGTCGTGTACCTGCACATGTTCCGCGCCCTCATGTACGGCTCGTACCGCGCGCCGCGGGAACTGCTGTGGATCCTCGGCATGTTCGTCTACCTCGCGCTGATGGCGGAGGCCTTCATGGGCTACGTGCTGCCGTGGGGCAACATGTCGTACTGGGGCGCGCAGGTCATCGTGAACCTGTTCGGCACCATTCCCGTGATCGGGCCGGGTCTCGTCGAGTGGATCCGTGGTGACTACGGCATCGCCGACGCCACCCTGAACCGCTTCTTCGCGCTGCACGTCGTCGCGCTGCCGTTCGCCATCGCCCTGCTGATTATGCTGCACCTCGTGGCGCTGCGGCAGACGGGCTCGAACAACCCGGATGGAATCGAGATCAAGGCCAATCTCGGCGCCGATGGCAAGCCGGTCGACGGCATCCCGTTCCACCCGTACTACACCGTCAAGGACATCGTCGGCGTCGGCGTCTTCCTGATCTTCTTCTGCGGCGTCGTGTTCTTCGCGCCGACTTTCGGCGGCCTGTTCCTCGAGAAGCCGAATTTCGAGCCAGCCAACCCGCTATCGACGCCCGAGCACATCGCGCCGGTGTGGTACTTCACCGCGTACTACGCCATGCTGCGCGCGGTGCCGGACCAGCAACTCGGCGCCCTGCTCATGCTGCTGTCGATCGTCGCCTTCTTCTTCCTGCCCTGGCTGGATCGCTCGCCCGTCAAGTCGATCCGCTACAAGGGCTGGATGTCCAAGCTCATGCTGGCGCTGTTCGTGATCGCGTTCCTAGGTCTGTCGTACCTCGGGCTGCAGCCCGCCGAGGGCATCTACGTCGTCTTCACGCGCATCTTCACGGTGGTGTACTTTGCGTTCTTCCTGCTGATGCCTTGGTACACGCGGGCGGAACGATGCAAGAGCGTGCCGCAACGAGTGACGTACCATGCTTGAGGCCGGCAACATGAAGCAGATCGGCGTCCCCGCCGCGATTGCCGCCGCCGCGCTGTGCCTGATGCCGTTGGCCGCACCTGGGGCGCTCGCCGCCGCCGGTCCGATCGCCGAGGGCGGCGTGAACTGGCAGGCCTGGAAGGCGGGCAACGATGTCGACAACCTCGCCTCGCTGCAGCGTGGAGCCCGCAACTTCATGGGCTACTGCTCCGGGTGCCACTCGCTGAAGTACAAGCGCTATGCGCGGATGGCGCGGGACCTGCGCATTCCGGAGGAGGATCTCGAGAGGTACCTGCTGCTGCCCGGCTCGAAGACGAACGACTACATCACGACGTCCCTTTCTGCCGCGGACGGCGAGGCCTGGTTCGGCAAGGCGCCGCCCGACCTTTCGTTGATCGTCCGCGCGCGCGGCGCCGATTACGTGTTCCAGTTCCTCAAGACCTTCTATGCCGAGCCGGGCGCACCGACGGGCGCAAGCAACCTTGCGCTGCCGGGGACGGCGATGCCGCACGTGCTCGCGGATCTGCAGGGCGTGCAGAACGCGGTATTCCAGACCATCGAGATCAAAGGTGCCGACGGCGCCGTCTCGACGCAGCCGGCGTTCGTGAGATTCGAGCCCGGCGTGCCGGGCTCGATGACCGAGGCGCAGTACGACGAGTTCGTCCGGGACACGGTGAACTTCCTTGACTACGTCGGCGAGCCGGCGCAGCTCGTGCGCCGGAGCGTCGGTATCTGGGTGATCCTGTTCCTGCTCGCCTTCACGGGTATTGCCTACCTGCTGAAGAAGGAATACTGGAAGGACGTGAAGTAGAGGCACCCGGACCCGCGCGCGCGGACTTGCTAGCGGAGCACTGACACTTGTCCGGTCGACGCTCGATCATGACCCTGTTTTCGTCTCCACACGATCCGTGGAGCCATCGCGTGCGGATCGTGCTCGGCGAGAAGGGTCTCGACATCGAAATCGTCGACGTCGCGCCCGGCAGCCTGCCGGAGGACCTGCTCGACCTGAATCCGTATCACAGCGCGCCGACGCTGGTGGACCGTGACCTCGTCCTGTACGACTCGCGGGTGATCATCGAGTATCTCGACGAACGTTTCCCGCATCCGCCTCTGATGCCCGTCGATCCGCTCTCGCGTGCCAAGACTCGGCTCGCGCTCTATCGCATCGAGCGTGACTGGTATCCGGCGGCCCTCGCGATCGATGAGGAACCCGACCGCAAGCAGCGCCCGCGGCTCCGTCAGGTCCTGCGCGATACCATCGTGCAGAGCGCCGAGCTCTTCAAGGTGCGACCCTACTTCCTCAGCGCGGAGTATTCGATGGTCGACGCGACCATTGCCCCGATACTCTGGCGCCTGCCGCACTACGAGATCGATCTGCCGCCGCAGGCCGCGCCGGTACTCAAGTACGCCGAGCTCGTGTTCTCCCGCCCGGGCTTCCTTCGCAGCCTCTCGGCGGCGGAGCAGGAGATGCGGCTCGGATGAGCGAGCAGCGCATCTCGCGCCGCCCGTACATGCTGCGGGCGATGCATCAGTGGATGACCGATAGCGGCCTGACGCCGCATCTGATCGTCGACACCCGGGTGCAAGGTGTCGAGGTGCCCCCTGCGTACGTCAAGGACGGCAAGATCGTCCTCAACATCAGTTATAGCGCGACGCAGCGCCTCGACATGGCGAACGACTGGATCGAGTTCGACGCGCGCTTCGCGGGGATCGTCCAGCACGTGCGCTTCCCGGTGGCGGCTGTGCTCGGCATCTACGCGCGTGAAACCGGCGAGGGCATGGTCTTCTCGAGCGAGGACGGCGGATCCGAGCCGCCCGACCATCCGCCGGTCAGCGACGAGGGTGCAAGGCGCCCGCAACTGAAAGTCGTCAAGTAGCTCCGAGCCTGCCGCCGAGCACCGCGCTACCCGGCAGGGTTTCTCCGGCCTGCAGGCACGTCAGGCAGTGAATGCGTGACGGATCCATTCGACCTCGAAGTCGACCGAGCGGAGACGCGGCCGCAGGGCCAGCACGTCGAAGCGAACGCGCAGTCGCGCCAGATCGGGCCGGGACTGCAGCAGCCTTGCCGCGGCAAGCACTATGCGCCGCCGCTTGCGCGCATCGACGCTCGCGGCCGCGCCGCCGAAGCTCGCGTCGCGCCGTGTGCGCACCTCGACGATCGCGAGCACGTCGCCCTCGCGGATCACGAGGTCGAGCTCGCCCCGTCGGCAGCGGTAGTTGCGCAGCAGAAGGTCCGCGCCGCGGGCGGCTAGCCAGCGGGCGGCGAATTCCTCGGCGGCGGCGCCGACGGCGCCGGGCGGCGGCCGCTTCAGTCCGGCGTGCCGGCGAGCAGGCGCGGCGTGCCGTTGCGGATCTGCGCCCATTCGAGTTCGCGCCGCGAGCGGCCGTCGGCGTCGAGAGTGATTCGGCCCGTCGCGCCGTCGACGACGATCGCAGTGACGTCGCTTGCGCCGCGTGCGCGCAACGCCGCAGCCAGCAGCCAAGCGTCGTGGCCGAACGCGTAGAGTTTCCCGCGCGCGCGCGCGGCCTCCCCGAAGGCGGCCTGCGTCGCCGCGCGCAGTCGCTCGACGGCGGGGCCGCCCGAGAGCACCCAGGGCATGTCGGGAAAGATCACCCCCTCGAGGTCCTGGTTGGCCGTCAGGCCCGGCTCGTAGGCGTCCGAGGTCGCGTAGGCCGGGATGTCGCCGCCGTAATGGAACCGGATCTGGGGCCGCAGCAGCCGGGCGGTGGCGGCGGGCGCTGGCGCGAACAGGAAATCGATGTCGCCGCGGCGCCGCGGCAGGAACTCGAGGGTCGTGCCGAGCAGATTTTCCAGCCGACGCTCGCGCGCCCGGCTGTCCGACAGCCGCAAGACGTCCTGGATGGCGGCCGAGTAGTCATTGCTTCCGGGAGCGTACTGCGCCGACGACAGCAGCACGCCACCGCCGCGCTGCAGTTCGTCCCTGAACGCGGCCAGTACGCGTGCGCCCCAGTCGCCCTCGGGCACGAGCGCGACCCCACGCCGGTGGCCATCGGCGAGCACCCGTCGCGCCGCGAGGCGTGCATCGTCCTCGGGGGAGAGCGCGTACTGGAAGAGGCCTGCGGGCGTCGGGCGCTCCGCCGGCAGGTAGTTCAGCGCCAGCATCTCGACGCCGCCGGTCGCGGCGTCGGCTGCCGCGATCACCTCTTCGCGCAGCAGGGGGCCAATCACGAAATTGGCGCCGGCGCGCCGGGCCTCGTCGAGCGCTGCGGCGACACCGAGTTGCTCGGTGTCGTAGAAGCGCAGCTCTGGACGGCCGGACTCCGGCTCGCTGAACAGTGCCGCCAGCAGACCGTCGCGGATCTGCGCCGCGGCGGCCGCCGCACGACCCGAGAGCGGCAGCAGCACCGCGACGTGAGTCCCGGCCTCCCTCGCGGCGTTGCCCGTCGCGATCGGCAGCTCGGCGCGAACGAGCTCGCTGGCGGGGTGGGAGGGATAGCGCGCGCGCCAGGAGGCGAGCGCCGGTGCCACACCGCCGCGCTCGGCGGCGAGCGCCGCGAGCGGTCCGAGCTCGAGCCAGCCGCGCAGCACGCTGTCGCGTCCGGCCGCGGCCGGGTCGAGCTTGACTCCGCGCTCGCTCGCGCTGCGCAGCTGCGCAAACAGCTCGCGGCGCAGCCGCGAGCGGATCTCGGGCGTGGGTGCGAGGCTCTCGCGCGCGATCTCGGCACGAATGCCGTCGATCGGCCGTGCCGTGGCGAAAGCGAGCCGCTGACGCAGCTCGAGGTAGACCTCGCGCAGGGCCGCCTCGGTCGGTTCCGCGACCGCCCCGAGCTGGGCCCAGGCCGCCTGGGGCTGACCCTCGCTGGCGACGAGGTCGATGCGCGCGAGCTCGCGCAGCAGACGCTGCGACGCGCTCGGCGCGTAGCCCGCGGCGACTTCGGCATCGGCGGCAGCGAGCACACGGCGCGCGTCGCCGGGACGGCCGGCCGCGAGCCACGCGCGGGCGGCGCGCAGCCGCAGATCCCAGGCCGGCCCCGGCGGGTTCTGCGCTGCGAGCCGCTCGAACTCGGCCGCCGCGGCTGCCGTTTCGCCGCGGCGTGCGAATGCCTCGGCACGCTCGAGACTCGGCGGTGGGACGCCACCGACGAGGCTTGCGCAGCCAGCGAGCACGAACGTCACGAACAGGGGAAGCAGCGGCCGGACCAGGAATTCGACGCGCATGCGCGAGCCTCTGAGGCGGAGCCAGCCGCGATTATAGTGTGAGGGCATGAACCGCCTTTCCGACCCGTCGGCCACCGCGCACGGTCGCGGCTCGAGCCGCGGGCGCCTCGAGGTCGTCGCGACGCCGATCGGCAATCTTGCCGACCTCTCGCCGCGCGCGCGCGAGTCGCTCGAGCATGCCGATCTGATCGCCGCCGAGGACACGCGCCGCACCGCACAGCTGCTCGCGGCCTTCGGCATCGAGCGTCCGCTGCTGTCCCTGCACTCGCACAACGAGCGCGCCCGGACCGCGAGCCTGCTCGAGCGCCTCGCCGAGGGGGCGGTGATCGCGCTGGTCAGCGACGCCGGCACGCCGGTGCTCTCTGACCCCGGGTTCGAACTCGTGCGAGCCGCGGCGGCCGCCGGTCACGACGTCACGGCGATTCCTGGGCCCACGGCGATCGCCGCGGCGCTCGCGGTCAGCGGCATCGCCGCGGACCGATTCTGCTTCGAGGGTTTCCTGTCGGCGCGGCCCCGCGAGCGGCGCGCGCGCCTTGTCGCGCTGGCGGGCGAGGCGCGCGCGATGGTGTTCTTCGAGGGGCCGCACCGTCTCGCCGAGACGCTCGCCGACATGGCCGAGATCTTCGGTGCGGCGCGCGAGGCGGCGGTCGCGCGCGAGCTGACCAAGGCCTTCGAGACGACTTACCGAGGCACGCTCGGCGAGCTCGCGACGCGCGCGGCCAGCGACGCGAACATGAGGCGCGGTGAGCTGACGCTGATCGTCGCTGGCGCACCGGCTGCGGCGGGCGCTGCCGACAGCGACGAGACCGCCGGCGAACTTCGCGTGCGCCTCGAGCGTACGCTGCGCGTGCTGCTGCGCGAGCTCGCGCCAGCGAAGGCGGCGGCTCTGGCGGCGCAACTGACCGGCGCGCGGCGCAGCGACGCTTATGCCCTGGCCCTTTCGATCGCCGCGAGCGAGGCGCGCTGAGCGCACCGCGGCAACACGCCGCCGCTTGCCGCCGGATTTGTGCTCGCCGCGCATGCGGCGTATCTTGCGCGCCGGAGTCGGCCGGGTGATCGCTGCATTTCTCGCGAGATGTGGAGGAAAGTCCGGGCTCCCTCGGACGAGGTGCCAGGTAACGCCTGGGGGGCGCGAGCCCACGGACAGTGCAACAGAGAGCAGACCGCCGAAGCGCGCAGCAGCGCGCTGGCAAGGGTGAAACGGTGCGGTAAGAGCGCACCGCGCGGGTGGCAACATTCCGCGGCACGGCAAACCCCACCTGGAGCAAGGCCAAATAGGGAAGTCGCAGGGCGACCTGCAGCGCGTAGTGCGAGCGTGACTTCCGGGTAGGCTGCTAGAGGTGGCCGGCGACGGCCATCCCAGAGGAATGATCACCCCCGACAGAACCCGGCTTACAGGCCGACTCCATCTTTTTTCTCAGCAATCGATCCCAAGCCTCTGAAACCAATGAGTCTTTGTTTACCTACTGCTGTTCCATACAGCCCTCGGAAACTGTAAGTTATTGGCGGAACGACGAATTTTGTATCGTGGCCCGTTGACACCCTGAGTGCGCAGTTCCTATAGTGGCGCCAAGTGGTGGATGGTGGGGGCAAATGGGCGAGTCATCGCCGATTGGGCCATGTTCCGCGGTGCAACAAAGGTCACTCTCGACGACAAAGGCCGGATGGTGCTCCCCACCCGGCAGCGTCAGCGCGCCATCGAGCGCGGCGAGGGTCGACTGGTGATCACCGTCGACCGTGACCAGTGCCTGCTGATCTATCCGCTGCCCGACTGGGAGCAGATCGAACGCAAGTTGATGAGCCTGCCGTCGCTGCACGAGCGGTCACGCCGACTGCAGCGGCTGATGGTGGGTCACGCGACCGAGCTCGAACTCGACGGTCAGGGCAGGCTGCTGGTGCCGCAGGAGTTGCGCGAATTCGCGGGGCTGACACGGCACGCGATGCTGGTCGGGCAGGGGAACCGGCTCGAGCTGTGGGACGAGGCGCGCTGGCAGCAGAAGCGGGATTTCTGGCTGAGCAGCGAAGAGACGGCCTCGGATCTGTCGGCCGAGCTCGACTCGCTGTCGCTCTGACGCCAGCCATCACTGCAGGGAGGTGCGAGGCAGCGACGCCGCGCATCGGGGAAGGAATGGGGCGGAGCGGCTCGACAGGTCGAGGAGCGACACGGTGGATGAGCACATTCCCGTGCTGCTCGAGGAAGCGATCGCGGCGCTCGCGCCCCGCGCGGATGGGTTCTATGTCGATGCGACGTTCGGGCGCGGCGGTCACACGGCTCGTCTGCTCGCGGCCCTCGGGCCCGCGGGCCGGGTGCTGGCACTCGACCGCGATCTGCAGGCCGTCGAGTGGGGCCGCGCGCATTTCGCCGGCGAGCCGCGCCTCACACTCTTCCATGCCGCCTTCGCCGACCTCGCGACCCTGCTGCAGACGTATGCAGCGGACCGGCCGTTGCGCGGCGTGCTGTTCGATCTCGGCGTCTCGTCGCCGCAGCTCGAGTTTGCCGGGCGCGGCTTCAGCTTCACGCGCGACGGGCCGCTCGACATGCGCATGGATACGAGCCGCGGGGAGACCGCCGCGGAGTGGCTCGCGCGAGCGAGCGTCGACGAGATACGCACGGTGATCGAGGAGTTTGGAGAGGAACGGTTCGCGCGACGGGTTGCACAGGCCATCGATGCCAGCCGGCGGGAGACCCCCATCACCCGGACGGCGCAGCTCGCCGCGATCGTCGAGCGCGCAGTGCGCACGCGTGAGCCGGGCAAACACCCGGCCACGCGTACCTTTCAGGCGCTGCGCATGCTCGTCAACGACGAACTCGGGCAGGTCCGTGCAGGGCTCGCCGCTGCGCACGAGCGCCTGGCGCCCGGCGGGCGGCTCGCGGTGATCAGCTTCCACTCGCTCGAGGACCGTCTGGTCAAGCGCTTCATGCGCGAACGCTCGAGCACGGATCCGGTCTGGGCGGGGCTGCCAGAGGTGCCGCCGCAGGCACGTCCGACGCTCAGGCTGGTCGGTCGCAAGATCCGCGCCAGCGCAGCCGAGGTCAGCGCCAATCCGCGTGCGCGCAGCGCCGTCCTGCGCGTCGCCGAGAAGCTCGGCAACGAGGCCGCGCCGCGATGAACGTCTCGACGCGCGTGCTTGCGGTGCTCGTGCCGGCGCTGTGGCTGCTGGCGCTGGGTTCGGCTGCCGGGGCGATCTACAGCAAGCACCGCGCCCGCGAACTGTTCCTCGAACTCGAGCGCCTCAATCGGCAGCGTGACGAGCTCGAGATCGACTGGGGCCGCCTGCAGCTCGAGCAGAGTGCGTGGTCGACGCATGCCTTCGTCGAGAGCGTCGCGACGCAGAGACTCGGGATGATGACGCCGCGGCCGGCCGAGATGGAGGTGGTCGCGCCGTGATGAAGGTGTTCTCCGGCAGGTCGAGGCCGCGGCGCCAGACGGTGCGCGTGCATCCGCGCTCGTTCAGGCTGCGCACCGCCTGCGTCGCGGTTGCGTTCGCGCTGGTCGCGGCGGGCCTGCTCTGGCGAGCGGTCGATCTGCAGCTCGTCGATCGCGAATTCCTGCAGAATCAGGGCAACGAGCGCTTTACCCGCGTCGCGGAGATCGCTGCACATCGCGGCACGGTGACCGACCGCTTCGGCGAACCGCTCGCGGTCAGCACGCCCGTCGACACGGTCTGGGCCAATCCGCGCGAACTTGCGCTCTCGGCCGAGCAGCTGCCGCGGCTCGCCAAGGCGCTCAAACGCGACCCGAACGAGCTCGCGCGGCGCGTGACCAGCAACCTCAACAGGCAGTTTCTCTATCTCGCGCGGCACATGCAGCCCGGCGAAGCCGCCAAGGTCAAGGCGCTCGGCATTCCCGGCGTCTACACCACGCGGGAGTACCGTCGCTACTACCCGGCCGGCGAAGTCGCGGGCCAGGTGCTCGGTTTCACCGATGTCGATGACGCTGGGCAGGAGGGTCTGGAGCTCGCCTTCGACCACTGGCTCGCGGGTGAGGATGGCGCAAAGCGCGTGATCCAGGACAACCTCGGTCGCGTCGTGCAGGACGTCGAGAGCATCCGTCCCGCACGTCCCGGACGCGACCTCGTCCTGTCGATCGACCTGCGCATCCAGTACCTCGCTTACCGCGAGCTGAAAGCGGCGATCCGGACCCAACGCGCGCGCTCCGGTTCGGTCGTCGTGCTCGACGTCACGACCGGCGAGGTGCTGGCGATGGTCAATCAGCCAGCGTACAACCCGAACGACCGCGATCAGCGCAGGCCCGGCGCCTACCGCAACCGCGCCGCGACCGACATCCTCGAGCCCGGCTCCTCGATCAAGCCGTTCATCGTCGCTGCGGCGCTCGCCTCCGGCCGTTACTCCGATACCAGCGTGGTCGACACCGCGCCGGGCTTCTACAAGGTGGGCAGCAAGGTCATCGAGGACAAGAAGAATCTCGGCGCGATCGACCTCGCGACCATACTCGCACGCAGCTCCAACGTCGGCATGGCGCGCATCGCGCTGTCGCTCGAACCGGAGCAGATCTACACGACCCTGACCCGCTTGGGCTTCGGGCAGGTCACGACCAGCGGCTATCCGGGCGAGTCGGCCGGCGTGCTGTCCAATTACTCGCACTGGCGGCCGATAGGCATCGCGACGATGTCATACGGCTACGGACTGTCCGTGACACCGCTGCAGCTCGTGCACGCCTACGCGACCCTCGGCGCCTTCGGGATCTCCCGTCCCGTGTCCTTCCTGCGTGTCGATGCGCCGGTCGCCGGCGAGCGCGTGCTCGACGAGAGCGCCGCGCGGCAGCTCGTGCAGATGCTTGAGGCCGTCGTGACGCCGGGCGGGACGGGTCTGCAAGCCGCGATTCCGGGCTATCGTGTTGCAGGCAAGACCGGCACGGCGTGGAAGTCGAATGCCGGCGGCTATTCGACCGATCGCTACATGGCGGTGTTCGGCGGCGTCGCGCCGGCGACGGCGCCGCGGCTCGCGGCCGTCGTGGTCATCGACGAACCGGGGGCGGGACTCTACTACGGCGGCGACGTCGCGGCTCCGGTGTTCTCGCGCGTCGTCGGTGGAGCCCTGCGTCTGCTCGCGGTCGCCCCCGATGCGCCGATCGAGCGGACCGACGAGGACATGCCCGCGACGCCGCTGCCGGCGCCACCGCTCGAGCAGCCCGCTGCCACGCCGACGTTGCAGGCGAGGACGCCGACCGCAGGAGTGCGCCGATGAGCGCCCGGCCAGCACCGCGATCGCGCCGACTCGCCGAGCTTCTCGAGTCCATCGACGCGCCGGCGCTGCCGGTTGCGGCGGGCGAGGTCGAGGTCGACGACCTCACCCTCGACAGCCGCACCGTGCGGCGCGGCTCGCTGTTCCTCGCCTGCCGCGGGCATGGTCGGCACGGCCTGCAGTTCGTACCCGAGGCGCTCGCACGCGGCGCCCGCGCGGTGTTCTGGGAGCCGGCCGACGCGTTGCCGCCGCCGCAGCTTCCGGACAGCGTGATCGGTCTTGCCGTGCCCGAGCTTTTCCGCGAGGCGGGTCGGCTCGCCGACCGCTTCTTCGGCGAGCCGTCGCGCTCGCTCTGGATCGCCGGTGTCACCGGCACCAATGGCAAGACCACGGTCACCTGGCTCGTGGCCCAGGCACTCGAGGCCTGCGGCCGGCGCACCGGCTATCTCGGCACGCTCGGCGCCGGCTTCGTCGACGCGCTCCGCGCCGCCACGCTCACCACGGCCGACGCGGTAACGGTGCACCGCAGTCTGGCCGAACTGCGCGATGCCGGGGCGACCTGCGTCTCGATGGAAGTCTCCTCGCATGCGCTCGACCAGCACAGGGTCGCAGGCGTGCGCATGCGTTGTGCAGCCTTCACCAATCTCACGCGCGACCATCTCGACTACCACGGCACCATGGAAGCCTACGGCGCGGCGAAGGCGCGACTGTTCGACTGGCCGGATCTCGGCACGCGGGTGCTCAACGTCGACGATGCGTTCGGTGCCACGCTAGCCCAGCGGGTCGACGCGCCGGGGCGTGTGATCGTCACAGGCCGCGCCGCAAGCAGCACGGCGCTGAGCGCGCGCCTCGCCGCGCTCGGCGCCGGCTGGGTACGCGCCGAGGGCGTCGAGCTCGACGGCGATGGCTTGCGACTGCGGATCGCGAGCCACCTGGGCCGCTGCGAACTGCGCTCAGCACTGATCGGCGAGTTCAACGCGGACAACCTGCTGACCGCGCTGGCCATCCTGCTGTCCTTCGAACTGCCGCTCGACCGGGCGGCGTGCGCGCTCGCGAGCGTGCGGGCACCGCCCGGACGGATGGAGAGCCTCGGCGGGACCGGCGAGCCGCTCGTGCTGGTCGATTACGCGCATTCGCCCGACGCGCTCGCCAAGGCCCTGCGTGCCGCGCGGGCGCACGCGCGCGGCCGGCTCATCGTCGTGTTCGGTTGCGGCGGCGAGCGCGATGCCGGCAAGCGGCCGCTGATGGCGGCAGTTGCCGCCGAACTCGCCGACGAGATCGTGATCACCGACGACAATCCGCGCCGCGAGCCGCCGGCGCGAATCGTCGCCGACATCGTCGCCGGGCTGCCCGCTGGACGCTCGGCCGCCGTGATCCATGATCGCGGCACTGCGATCGCGACGGCCCTCGGCATGGCGCGCCCGGGCGACATCGTCCTGGTGGCCGGGAAGGGTCACGAGGACGTCCAGATCATCGGCGAAGAGCGTCGGCCGTTCAGCGACCGGGCAGCCGTGCGCGCCGCGCTGGCGCGCGCCGCGGGGTGCGCCTCATGAAGCGCACGCTGGCCGAATTCGCGAGGCTCTGCGGCGGCACGCTGTACGGCGAGGACCTCCCGTTCGCGGCCGTCTCGACCGACACCCGCACGCTCGCGACCGGCGACCTGTTCGTCGCACTGCGCGGGCCGCGTTTCGACGGCCACGAGTTCGTGGGCGCCGCGCGAGCGGCCGGCGCTGCCGGCGTCGTCGTCGAACGCGACGCAGACGGGGAGCGGCCGAGCATCGTCGTCGTCGACACGCATGCGGCGCTGACGCGCGCCGCGGCCGGCTGGCGTGACAGCTTCCCGGGACAGGTCGTCGCCGTGGCCGGCAGCAACGGCAAGACCACGGTCAAGGAGATGATCGCCGCGATCCTGTCGCGCTCCGGGGCGACGCTCGCGACCCGCGGAAATCTCAACAACCACATCGGCGTGCCGCTGACGCTCCTGCGTCTGATGCCGGAGCACCGCCATGCCGTCATCGAGATAGGCGCCAACCATCCGGGCGAGGTCGCGGCGCTGACCGCGATCGTCAGGCCGCAGGTCGCGATCGTGACCAATGCGGGTGCCGAGCATCTCGAGGGATTCGGCAGTCTCGAGGGGGTCGCGCGCGCCGAAGGGGAATTGTTCGCCGGCCTCGATGCCGGTGCGACCGCGATCATCAACGCCGACGACGAGTTCGCCTCGCTCTGGAGCGAGATGTCCGGCGGCCGGCAAGTGCGCTTCGGTCTCGGTGCCGCCGCCGAGTTCACGGCCGCGCAGATCCGGCACGAGGTCGGTTCCGACGGCTTCCTGACCCGCTTCGTGCTGGTCTCGCCCGCGGGCAGCACCGAGGTCGACCTGCGGCTCGCCGGCGTGCACAACCTGCAGAACGCGCTCGGTGCCGCTGCGGCGGCCATGGCTGCCGGCGCCACGCTGGAGCAGGTCCGCGCCGGACTCGGCTCGATGCGCGCAGTGACGGGACGGTTGCAGTTCCGCACGGCGCGCGGCGCGTGGATCATCGACGACTCGTACAACGCCAACCCGACTTCGATGCGCGCGGCGATCGACGTGCTCGCGACACTGCCCGGTCAACGCTGGCTCGTGATCGGCGACATGGCCGAGCTCGGCCAGTTCGCCCGCAGCAGCCACGTCGAGCTCGGCCGCTACGCGCTGGCGCGGGGAGTCGAGCGGCTGTTCGCCACCGGTCAGCTCTCCGCGCTCGCCGCCGAGGAGTTCGGTGCCGGTGCGCAGTGGTTCCCGGATACCGGGGCGCTGGCACGTGCGCTCGCCCCGTTGCTCGCGCCGGGTGTCTGTGTGCTCGTCAAGGGCTCGCGCATGAACCGGCTCGAGCGCGTCGTCGACGAGCTGACCGGCTGGGCCGGCGCGACGGAGTCGCAGCGATGATCTTCTGGCTCGCCAGGGAGTTCACGGCGACCTTCTCGTTCCTGAACCTGTTTTCCTACCTGACGCTGCGCGCGATCTTCGCGGCCGTCTCGGCGCTCGCGATCGCCCTGTTGATCGGGCCATGGCTGATCGCGCGGCTGTCACGCGATCAGATCGGACAGGTCGTGCGCGACGACGGCCCGCAGACTCACCTGCAGAAGGCCGGCACGCCGACGATGGGCGGGTTGCTGATCCTCGTCGCGGTGGTGGCGAGTACGCTGCTGTGGGCCGACCTGCGCAATCGCTTCGTCTGGATCGTGCTCGGGGTCACGGTCGCCTTCGGCCTCGTCGGCTTCTGGGACGACTACCTGAAGCTCGTCAAGCGCAACCCGAAGGGCCTGATCGCACGCTGGAAGTACTTCTGGCAGTCGGTCGCCGGGCTGGGCGCCGCGCTCGCGTTGTGGTTCACGGCTGCCTCGCCGGCCGACACGACGCTGTTCCTGCCACTGCTGAAGAACTTCGCGCTGCCGCTCGGGTTCGCCAGCTTCGTCGTGCTGAGCTACCTGATGATCGTCGGGATGAGCAATGCCGTGAACCTCACGGACGGCCTCGACGGGCTTGCGATCATGCCGGCCGTGATGGTTGCCGCGGCGCTCGGTGTGTTCGCCTATGCGAGCGGCAACGCCGTGTTCGCGAGCTACCTGGCGATTCCTGCCGTGCCGCAGGCCGGCGAGGTGCTGATCTTCTGCGCGGCGCTGGTCGGCGCGGGGCTCGGCTTCCTCTGGTTCAACACCTACCCGGCGCAGGTGTTCATGGGTGACATCGGCGCGCTCGCCATCGGCGCCGCGCTCGGCGTGATCGCCGTGATCGTGCGCCAGGAGGTGGTCGTACTGGTCATGGGCGGCATCTTCGTGCTCGAGACCGCCTCGGTGATCCTGCAGGTCGCCTCGTTCAAGCTGCGCGGCAAGCGCATCTTCCGCATGGCGCCGATCCACCATCACTTCGAACTCAAGGGCTGGGCCGAACCCAAGGTGATCGTCCGCTTCTGGATCATCACGTTCTTCCTCGTGCTCGCCGGCCTCGCCACGCTCAAGATCCGATGACCGCAGCCAGATCCAGCGCGCGTCGCGCATTGCTCGTCGGGCTCGGTCGCAGCGGGATTTCCTGCGCACGCTTCCTCGCGGCGCGCGGCTGGGAGCTCGCGGCCACGGACAGCCGCGAGGCGCCGCCGGGACTCGAGGCCCTGCGGGCGCTCGCGCCGGCGGCGCGGGCCAGCGTCGGCCGGTTCGATACGGCCCTGCTCGACGGCGTGTCGCTGGTAGTTTCCTCGCCGGGTGTGTCGCCCGCCGAACCCATCCTCGCGCAGGCCATCGCGCGCGGGCTCGACGTCGTCGGGGACATCGAACTGTTCGCGCGTGTCGTGGCCGCGCCGGTGGTCGGCATTACGGGGACCAACGGCAAGAGCACCGTGACGACGCTGCTTGGCCGGATGGCGGAGCGCGCCGGGATCCGCGTGCGGGTCGGCGGCAACCTCGGCACGCCGGCACTCGACCTGCTCGCTAACACGGAGCCCGACCTGTACGTGCTCGAGATATCGAGTTTTCAACTCGAGACCACGCGCTCGTTGCGGTGCGTCGCCGCCACGGTGCTGAACCTCAGCGCCGATCACATGGACCGCTACGCGAGCCTCGAGGAGTACGGCGCCGCGAAGGCGCGCATCTTCACGCACTGCGGCACGGCGGTCGTCAACGAGGACGACCCCATGGTGCGGCGCATGCCGCGCCCGGGTCAGCGTGTGGTGGGCTTCTCGGTCGCCGCGGCCGCGGCCGACTATCGGCTCGAGCGCCACGCGGGCGAGGACTGGCTCGTGTGCCGAGGCGAGCCGCTGCTCCCGCTGTCGGCCCTGCGCATCCCCGGACTGCACAACGCCGCCAATGCGCTTGCCGCGCTCGCACTCGGCGAGGCCTGCGGCCTGCCGATTGAACCGATGCGGGCGGCGCTGCGCGAGTTCCCGGGTCTGCCGCACCGCTCGCAGTGGGTGGCCGACGTGCGCGGCGTGCGTTACATCGACGACTCGAAGGGCACCAACGTCGGCGCGACGGTGGCCGCGCTCGATGGGCTGCGCGGGCCGCTCGTCCTGGTCGCGGGCGGCGACGGCAAGGGGCAGGACTTCGCGCCGCTCGCGGCGGCCTGCCGCGGCCGGGTCCGCGCCGCAGTGCTGATCGGCCGCGATGCGCCGCGCCTCGCCGAGGCGCTCGCCGGCGTCTGCGCGCTCGAACGCTGCGATTCCCTCGAACAGGCCGTAGCGACCGCGGCGCGCCTCGCCGAACCCGGCGACACGGTGCTGCTGTCGCCGGCCTGCGCGAGCCTCGACATGTTCCGCGACTACGCCCACCGCGGCGAGGTGTTCGCGGCCGCCGTCCGGAGCCTGCCCGCATGACCGTCGAGCGCAATGCAGCGCGACGCGCGGGCGCTCCCGTGCGCCTCGACTCCGTGACGCTGGCCCTCGTCGCGGCCATCGTCCTGCTCGGGCTGGTCATGGTGACCTCGGCCTCGATCTCGCTGGCGAGCCGCGAGGTCGGCGCGCCGTTCGTCTATCTCGAGCGTCAGCTCTCACTGACGCTGCTGGGCTGTCTGCTCGCAGCCGGCGTGTTCTGCGTGCGGACCGAGCTGCTCGACCGGCTGGCGATGCCAATGCTGATCGCCGCTGGCGTTCTGCTGCTGCTGGTACTGATCCCGGGCATTGGCCACTCGGTCAACGGCAGTCGGCGCTGGATCCGTCTGCTCGGCGTGAATTTTCAGGCGTCCGAACTCGCACGAGTGCTGGTGCTGATCTACGTCGCGAGCTATGCGGCACGGCGCGAGCGCGAGCTGCGCGAGACGCTCGCCGGACTCGCGCGGCCGCTCGGCGTGCTCGCGCTGTTCTTCGTGCTGCTGCTCGCCGAGCCGGACTTCGGCGCAGCGACCGTGCTGATGGCCACGGGCTTCGGCGTGCTGTTCGTTGCCGGCGCGCGACTGCGCTACGTGCTCGGGCTCGCCGTGGCGGTCGGCGCGCTGATCGCCTGGGTGGCCTTGTCGGAGAGCTATCGCGTCCGGCGTCTGACCGCCTTCCTCGATCCCTGGGCGGATCCGTTCAACACCGGGTTCCAGCTCACGCAGTCGCTGATCGCCATCGGCCGCGGCGAGTGGTTCGGCGTCGGCCTCGGCGAGAGCGTGCAGAAGCTCTTCTACCTGCCGGAGGCCCACACCGACTTCCTGTTCGCAGTGCTCGCCGAGGAACTCGGGCTGGTCGGCGTCGTGCTGACGCTCGCACTGTTCACCGCGCTCGTCTGGCGTGCGCTGAGCATCGCGCGGCTCGCCGCCGAGGCCGGGCTGATGTTTCAGTCCTACCTGGCCGCCGGCTTCGGGATCTGGGTCGGCCTGCAGGCCTTCATCAACATCGGCGTCAACATGGGCGTGCTGCCAACGAAAGGGCTGACGCTGCCGCTGATGAGCTACGGGCGCTCGAGCCTGATCGTGACGCTCGCCTGGGTCGGCCTGCTGCTGCGTGTCTATTACGAGGCGATGGTGGCGGCGCGCACTGCCGGCACGCCGCGGCGGCAGGTGCCGGCGCGCGGCGTCGCCGCGGCGGAGGGGGCGACGTGAACCGCGCGCCGGTGCTGGTCATGGCGGGCGGCACGGGCGGGCACGTCTTCCCGGCGCTCGCGCTCGCGCGTGCGCTGCGCGAGCGTGCCTACGAGGTCGTCTGGCTCGGCACCCGGCGCGGCATCGAGGCCCGGGTCGTGCCTGCGGCACAGATTCCGATCGAGTGGGTCAGCGTCGGCGGTCTGCGCGGCAAGAGCGCGGCGACGCTGCTGGCCGCGCCGTTCCGGCTCGTCCACGCGCTCTGGCAATGTCTGGTCGTCATGCGCCGCCACCGGCCCATGGTCGTCGTCGGACTCGGCGGCTTCGTGACGGGACCGGGCGGCATCGCCGCCTGGCTCAGCCGCCGGCCGCTCGTGATCCACGAGCAGAACGCGATCGCCGGTTTCACCAACCGACAGCTCGCGCGCTTCGCGTGCACCGTGCTCGAGGCCTTCCCCGGCAGCTTCGGCGCCGGCGTGCCCGCGCGTGATATCGGCAATCCCGTTCGCGCCGAGTTCTTCGCTCAGCCCTTGCCGCGACAGCGCTTCGCGGATCGCAGCGGGCCATTCCGGCTGCTCGTGATCGGCGGATCGCTGGGCGCGGCGCGGCTCAATGCATCGGTGCCGGCGGCGCTCGCGCGACTCGCCGGCCGCCGCGAGTTCGAGATCCGGCATCAGTGCGGGGAGCGTGGTGTCGAAGCGGCGCGCGCGGCCTATGCCGCCGCCGGGTTGAGCGCCGAGATACAGGCCTTCATCGACGACATCGCTGCCGCCTACGGCTGGGCAGATCTCGTGATCTGCCGGGCCGGCGCCCTGACGATCTCGGAGCTCGCGGCGGTCGGCGTCGGGTCGATCCTGGTGCCCTTCCCGGCCGCCGTCGACGATCACCAGGCACGCAACGCCGGCTATCTCGTCGACGTCGGCGCAGCCATCTGTATCGCCGACCGCGAGCTCGAGCCCGAGCGCCTCGCCGCCGAGCTCGAGCGCCTCTGCGCGGATCGCGCCACGCTGCTCGGCATGGCGGAGCGTGCGCGCACGCGCGCGCGACCGAACGCCACCACCGATCTGCTCGCTGCCTGTCTCGCGGCAGCCGGCGCGGACGACACACGGGAGGCCGCGTGAACCGCCGCGACCGCATGCGCCGGATCCACACCATCCACTTCGTCGGCATCGGCGGCACCGGCATGGGCGGCATCGCCGAGGTGTTGCTGAACCTCGGCTACGAGGTCCAGGGGTCGGACCTGCGGCCGAGTGCCGTCACGCAGCGCCTCGAGTCGCTCGGCGCGCGGGTGGCGATCGGCCATCGCGCCGAGAACGTCGAAGGTGCGGACGTCGTCGTCGTCTCGAGCGCGGTGTCGCGCGACAACCCTGAAGTCACCGCGGCGCTCGCGCGACGCGTGCCGGTGGTGCCGCGCGCCGAGATGCTCGCCGAGCTGATGCGCTTCCGCTACTCGATCGCCGTCGCCGGCACGCACGGCAAGACCACCACGACGAGTCTGGTCGCGAGCATCCTGGCCGAGGGCGGCCTCGATCCGACCTTCGTGATCGGCGGGCGGCTCAAGAGCGCCGGCACGAACGCGCGACTCGGCGCCGGCCAGTACCTCGTCGCCGAGGCCGACGAGAGCGACGCCTCGTTCCTGCACTTGCAGCCGATGGTCGCGATCGTCACCAACATCGACAACGACCATCTCGCCACGCATGAGGGCGACTTCGGCCGCCTCAAGCAGAGCTTCGTCGACTTCCTGCACAACCTGCCGTTCTATGGCCTCGCGGTGCTCTGTGGGGACGACGAACACGTGCGCGAGATCCTGCCGCGCGTCGGTCGACCCTGTGTGACCTACGGTCTCGGCGCCGGCAACGACCTGCGTGCGGACAACCTGCGCCGCGCGGGACTTGCGACCACGTTCGACCTGCTGCGCGCAGGCCACGAGCCGCTGACCGTCAGCGTTAACCTGCCCGGTACTCACAACGTGCTCAACGCCCTCGCCGCGATCGCGGTGGCGTTCGAACTCGGTGTCGAGGATGAAGCGATCCGCCGCGCGCTCTCGCGCTTCCAGGGTGTCGACCGGCGTCTGCAGCGCATTGCCGACATCGCACTGCCCGGGACGGCGGCGGGTCAGCCGCGCGTGACCATAGTCGACGACTACGGCCATCACCCGACCGAGATCGCGGCCACGCTCGAGGCGGTCCGTCAGGGCTACGCCGGACGTCGGCTGGTGCTGGCGTTTCAGCCGCACCGCTACACCCGCACGCGCGACCTGATCGACGATTTCGCGCGCGTGCTGTCCAGCACCGACGTGCTGCTTGTCAGCGAGGTGTACGCCGCAGGCGAGGCGCCGATCGCCGGCGCCGACGGTCGAGCCATTTGCCGCGCGGTGCGCAGCCGCGGTCACGTCGAACCCGTATTCGTCGAGCGTATCGAGGAGCTCGGGGCGTCGCTGCGCGATCTGCTGCGACCTGGGGACGTGCTGCTGACCATGGGCGCCGGCAGTATCGGCAGCGTCGTCCACGAGCTCCCGGGTCAGCTCTCCGCGCCGGCGCCGCCGGGCACGGCACCGGCAGTGCCGCGCCGACGCAGGAGCGACGCATGAGCGCACACCCGGCCTCGATCGAGCTGCCGCCGTCGTTCGCTGCGCGCGTGCGCCGCGACGAGCCGATGTCGCGCCACACGTCCTGGCACGTCGGCGGTCCCGCCGACTACTGGTTCGAGCCGCGCGACCGGACTGACCTCGTGGCCTTCCTGCGCGGGCTGCCGCGCGAACCGCCGGTGTACTGGGTCGGTCTCGGCAGCAATCTGCTGGTCCGCGATGGTGGCCTGCGCGGCGTGGTGATCTCGACCCACGGTGCGCTCGGTCGGCTCGACCGCCTGTCGGAGCGCACGGTCTATTGCGAGGCGGGCGTGCCCTGCGCGCGCATCGCGCGCCAGTGCATCAAATGGGGTCTCGGACCGGCCGCGTTCTTCGCCGGCATTCCCGGCACGCTCGGCGGCGCACTGGCGATGAACGCCGGCGCCTTCGGCGGTGAGACCTGGCGACACGTGCAGAGCGTAGAGACCATCGATCGCGCCGGGGTCCTGCGCACGCGCGCGGCCGCGGAGTATGAGATCGGGTACCGCAGCGTGCGCGGCCCGGCCACGGATGAGTGGTTTCTCGCCGCGACGCTCGCCTTCGACCCCCGTCCCGGCGCCGACAACGCCGAACTCAAGGCGCTGCTGACGCGGCGCAGGGACACGCAGCCGATCGGTGAGTGGAGCTGCGGCTCGGTGTTCACGAATCCGCCCGGCGACCACGCCGCGCGGCTCATCGATACGGCGGGACTCAAGGGCTTCCGGATCGGCGGCGCGGCGGTCAGCGACAAGCACGCAAACTTCATCGTCAACACCGGCGATGCCACGGCCGCCGATCTCGAGCGGCTCATCGCCCACGTGCAGCAGGTCGTGGAGAGCAGGCATGGCGTGCGTCTGACGCCGGAAGTCCGCATCGTCGGGGAGGCACTCTGATGCGTCTCGATCACGATCCCGACCGGCTGCGCGCCATCACCGACGCCCGCGAGTTCGGCCGCGTCGCCGTGATGTTCGGCGGCTTCTCGAGCGAGCGTGAAATCTCGCTGCTGACCGGGCGGGCGGTGCTCGCGGCCTTGCAGCGGCGCGGCGTCGATGCGCACGGCTTCGATCCGCGCGAGCGGCCGCTGACCGACCTGGTCGCCACCCGCTTCGATCGCGTCTGGATCGCGCTGCACGGCCCCGGGGGCGAGGATGGCACGGTGCAGGGCGCGCTCGAGTGCCTCGGCATTCCTTACACCGGCAGCGGCGTGCAGGGCTCGGCGATAGGCATGGACAAGCTGCGCACCAAGCGGCTCGCGGCCGCCGTCGGCATTCAGAGTGCGCCGTCGGCCGTGCTCGCGAGTGAGGCCGATCTCGAGGCCGCGCTCGAGGAGCTCGGCTTGCCGCTGATCGTCAAGCCGGCGACCCAGGGTTCTTCGGTGGGCATGACACGGGTCGAGCGGGCCGAGGATCTGCTGCCCGCCTATCGGGCCGCGGCGGCCGTCGACCGCAGCGTGTTCGCCGAGGCGTGGATCACGGGCGCCGAGTACACGGTCGGCATCCTGCAGGGCCAGGCGCTGCCGTCGATCCGCATCGAGACCCCCAAGACGTTCTACGACTACGAGGCAAAGTACTTCCGCGACGACACGCGTTATCACTGTCCGTCCGGCCTCGCGCCGGAAGCGGAGCGGCACCTCGCAGCCCTCGCGATCGCAGCGTTCGAGGCCGCGGGTGCCGAGGGTTGGGGCCGCGTCGACTTCATGGCCGACCGGGCCGGACGGCCGCTGCTGCTCGAGATCAACACCGTGCCCGGCATGACCGACCACAGTCTCGTGCCCATGGCTGCGCGCGCGGTCGGCATCGACTTCGACACTCTCGTCTGGAAGGTGCTCGAGACCAGCCTCGTGCGCACGCCGAAGGAGGCGCTCGGCACATGATCGGTGCGGCCCGCAAGCGCAACCGCCGTCGCGCGGGTGCCGCCCCATCGCGGCTCGCCGCCCTCCCGTGGCGTCAGCTCGCGACGCTCGCGGCGCTCGCCGGACTGGTCGGTGGTGCCGGCGGCGCGCTCGTCTGGGCGCTCGATCAGCCGATCGAGACGGTCGCCGTCCACGGCAGCTTCCAGCGCGTCTCCGCGCTCGACGTCGAGCGCGCGGTCAAGCAGCGCGTGCGCGGCGCCGGACTGGTCACGGTCAACCTCGACACGGTGCGGCGCGCCATCGAGCAGTTGCCGTGGGTCGATTCGGTGACCGTCGAGCGCGCCTGGCCACGCGGCCTGCGCGTGCGCGTCACCGAGCAGGTCGCCGCGGCGCGCTGGGGTGTGAACGGCCTGCTGAACGCGCGCGGCGAGCTGTTCATGAGCGAGGTGCGTCACATCCCGCCCGAGCTGCCGAAGCTCTCGGGCCCCCCCGGCAGCGAGAACGTGGTCGCGCAGCGCTATCTGGCGATCCAGGGCCGCCTGGTCGAGGCCGGCATGCGCATCACGGCGATCCGGCTCGACGCGCGCGGCTCATGGGAGATCGATCTCGACAGCGGCGTGACCGTGCGTCTCGGGCGCCGTCAGGTCGACGAGCGCTTCGAGCGCTTCGTGACCGCAGCGCTGCAGCTGGTCGCGCGACGCCCGGCCGACATCGCTTACGTGGACATGCGCTACGCCAATGGCTTCGCCGTCGGCTGGCGCGGCGGCTCGCGCGCCACGCGCGTCGCGAGCGCGACGAACGCAGAGGACGAGGCACCGGATGCCTAGGAAATCGGACAGACAACTGATCGTCGGGCTCGACATCGGCACTTCGAAGGTCGTCGCACTCGTCGGCGAGATCGCCGCCGACCACGGCATCGAGGTGATCGGCATCGGCTCGCAGCCATCGCGCGGCCTCAAGAAAGGTGTCGTCGTCGACATCGAGTCGACCGTGCAGTCGATACAGCGCGCCGTCGAGGAGGCGGAGCTCATGGCCGGCTGCGAGATCCACTCGGTGTTCGCCGGCATCGCGGGCAGCCACGTGCGCAGCCTCAACTCGCACGGCGTCGTCGCGATCCGCGACCGCGAGGTCGGTCCGGTCGACGTCGAGAACGTCATCGACGCGGCCAAGGCGGTCGCAATCCCGGCGGACCAGAAGATCCTCCACGTCCTGCCGCAGGAATACATCATCGACGGGCAGGAGGGGATCCGCGCGCCGATCGGCATGTCCGGTGTGCGGCTCGAGGCCAAGGTGCATATCGTCACGGGTGCGGACAGCGCCGCGCAGAACATCGAGAAGTGCATCCAGCGCTGCGGCCTCGCGGTCGACGACGTCGTGCTCGAGCAGCTCGCCTCGAGCTTCGCCGTGCTGACCGAGGACGAGAAGGAGCTCGGCGCATGTCTCGTCGACATCGGCGGCGGGACGACCGACATCGCGGTGTTCTCGCAGGGCGCGATCCGCCATACGGCCGTGATCCCGATCGCCGGTGACCAGGTCACCAACGACATCGCCGTGTCGATGCGCACGCCGACGCAGTACGCCGAGGACATCAAGATCCGCTACGCCTGCGCGCTCTCGCAGCTCGCCAACCCCGACGAGAGCATCGAGGTGCCGAGCGTCGGCGACCGGCCGGCCCGGCGGCTCGCGCGCCAGACCCTCGCCGAGATCGTCGAGCCGCGCTACGAGGAACTGTTCGGCCTGATCCGCGACGAACTGCGCCGCAGCGGCTTCGAGGAAGTCATCGCCGCGGGCGTCGTGCTCACGGGCGGCAGCGCCAAGATGGAGGGCGCGATCGAGCTCGCCGAGGAGATCTTCCACGTGCCGGTGCGGCTTGGGCTGCCGGGCGGCGTCAAGGGTCTCGCCGACGTCATCAGCAACCCGATCTATTCGACCGGCGTGGGGCTGCTGCTCTACGCCCGCGACAACGCCCTGCCGGGGAACCGTGGCCGCGGCTTCGCAGGCCAGGCCAAGACCATGCTCGAGCGCATGAAGAGCTGGTTCCAGGGGAACTTTTGAGCTGACAGACTCAACGCTGAAGAGGAGCGACGACAATGTTCGAACTGATGGACGCGTACAGCCAGAGCGCCGTGATCAAGGTCATCGGCGTCGGGGGCGGCGGTGGCAATGCCGTGGCACACATGGTGCAGAGCGGAATCGAGGGCGTGGACTTCCTCTGCGTCAATACCGACGCCCAGGCGCTCAAGCACTCGCGGGTCAAGACCGCGCTGCAGATCGGCGGCAGCATCACCAAGGGTCTCGGCGCTGGCGCCGACCCGGAGATCGGCCGGCAGGCCGCGATGGAGGATCGCGAACGCATCATCGAGCTGATCGAGGGATGCGACATGCTGTTCATCACCGCGGGCATGGGCGGCGGGACCGGCACCGGTGCCGCGCCCGTCGTCGCGCAGCTCGCCAAGGAGCTTGGCATCCTGACCGTGGCCGTGGTCACCCGGCCGTTCGACATGGAGGGCAGCAAGCGGGCGCTGGTCGCCGATCACGGCATCGCCGAACTCGGTCGGCACGTCGACTCGCTGATCACCATCCCGAACCAGAAGCTGCTGACCGTGCTCGGGGCGCGCACGACGCTGCTCGAGGCCTTCAAGAGCGCGAACCAGGTGCTGCAGGGCGCCGTGCAGGGCATCGCCGAGCTGATCACGCGGCCGGGCCTGATCAACGTCGACTTCGCCGACGTACGCACGGTGATGGCGGAGACCGGCATGGCGATGATGGGCTCGGGCGTCGGCCGCGGCGAGAGCCGCGCGCGCGAGGCCGCCGAGGCCGCGGTCTCTTCGCCGCTGCTCGAGGACGTCAACCTCTCGGGCGCGCACGGCATCCTGGTCAACGTCACCGCGGGCATGGACCTCGCGATCGGCGAGTTCGAGGAGGTCGGCAAGATCGTCAAGCAGTTCGCTTCCGAGGACGCGACCGTGGTCGTCGGCACCGTGATCGACCCGGAGATCACCGAGGAGTTGCGCGTCACCGTGGTCGCCACGGGGCTCGGTCGTCCGGCTGCCGCCACCGCCCGGCCGCTCGCCGCGCCGCCGCGGATCCAGGTGGCCGCGTCGGCCGTCGTCGCCCAGGGCACACCCGCGCAGGAGCCGCCGATGCGGGTGGTGCGCCGCGCTGCACCGTCGGCGACCGACTATGCGGCGTTCGACAAGCCCGCGATCCAGCGCAAGACCGCGGTGGGCGATGGCCTGCGGCCGGAGCCCGACGTGCAGGACATCCTCGACATTCCGGCCTTCCTGCGCCGCCAGGCCGACTGAAGGGGCCGGGCCGCCGGCGCCTTGGGGCGTCCGGTCGCTGGATATGTTAGGGTAACGCCCCTTCATGGGGGGTGCGGCTTCGCTCCCGCCGCGCCTCGCATGAGGCGGGCGTCCTGACTGACCACCCCCGCGCGGACAGGATTCGCGAACATGGTCGGACAACGCACGCTGAAGAACCGGATCCGCGCCACCGGCGTGGGGCTGCACACCGGCACGAAGATCCTCATGACGCTCGCCCCGGCGGCGCCCGACACCGGCATCGTGTTCCGACGGACCGATCTGCCGACGCCGAACGAGGTGCCGGCGCGCGCCGAGAACGTCGGCGAGACCACGCTCGGCACGACGCTCGTCAAGGGCGAGGTGCGTGTCTCGACCGTCGAGCATCTGCTGTCGGCGTTCGCCGGGCTCGGCATCGACAACGCGATCGTCGAGGTCTCGGCGCCCGAGGTGCCCATCATGGACGGCAGCGCCGGGCCGTTCGTGTTCCTGCTGCAGAGCGCCGGGCTCGAGGAGCAGCGTACGCCGAAGCGCTTCGTGCGCATCAGGAAGCCGGTGCGCGTCGAGGACGGCGACAAGTGGGCCGAATTCCGGCCGTTCGACGGCTTCAAGGTCAGTTTCGAGATCGAGTTCGATCACCCGATCTTCAGGCGCCGGGCGCAGCGCGCGTCGATGGATTTCTCGACGACGTCCTTTCTCAAGGAGGTTTCCCGCGCCCGTACGTTCGGTTTCATGCGCGACCTCGAGATGCTGCGCGCACGCAATCTGGCACTCGGCGGCAGCCTCGACAATGCGATCGTGCTCGACGACCTCCGCGTACTCAACGAGGACGGCCTGCGCTACGAAGACGAGTTCGTCAAGCACAAGATCCTCGACGCGATCGGTGACCTCTACCTCCTCGGGCACAGCCTGATCGGCGAGTTCCGCGGCTACAAGTCGGGCCACGGTCTCAACAACCGGCTGCTGCGGGCCCTGCTGGCCGATGGGAGCGCCTGGGAGGCCGTCGTGTTCGAGAAGCCGGAGGACGCGCCGATTTCCTATGCGCGTGCGCCGGCCTTAGCGGCGGCGAGCTGAGCTGCCCGCACGCCCGGGTCGGCTCGGGCGGACCCTGACCACCACGCTGGCGATCGACGGGTCGCGGGCGCGGATCGCCGGCTCGAGCTCGGCAAGCGCATAGCGCAGGCGGACCGACCAGGGCGGGCTGTCGGCATAGAAGGTCAGCCGCGGCGGCTGCGCGGCGATCGCCGTGATCCGCGCAAGCAGCTTCGGCTCGAGCCGCCCGCCGATGAATTCCCGCCAATCCCTTTCAGCGTCAAAGAAATGCGTGGCTTCGCTATGAATCAGCTTCGTTTTCTTAATTAAGTCTTTGACATTAATGGGTTTAGACATTGAAGTAGGCCCGTAAACGGCGATTCGGGAGCCGTTCGTCTTGTCTGGCCGCAACGGCTTGGGCATAGTCGGCCACGCTGAATTCCAAGGGCAAACCCGTCGAAAGGCGGGGACGCAAAGCCACCGGTCTAACGCGAGGTGCTATGACAGCGGGGTTGCCAGCGGGGCGCAAGCCTGTTCTAGGGTTCGCGGGCATGCGTGCATGCCTCACCAAAGCCGGGCATGTGGAGTCGGTCCGATGAACATCATTCTCTTTTCCAGACGCATCGGCCGCGCACAACACATCTCACTGAACCACCCGGTCATCCTGGGCGGCGTGGCCGCGATCACGCTCGGCGTGCTCGGCCTCGCGTTCGCCGCCGGGATGCAGCTCGGCGAGCGCTCGGGCCAGCGGCTGGCGCCGGGTTCGCCGGTGCAGCTCGCGCGCACGCTCGCCGAACAGCAGCGCGAGATCGCCGAGATGCGCGCGCTCGTGCAGGAGCGCGTCGATGCGCTCGCGGCCCGCATGGGCCAGGTCAACGCCCACGTGCTACGGCTCGATGCGCTGGGCAAGCGCCTGACGCAGATGGCCAACATCAATTCGCGGGAGTTCGACTTCGACTCGGCGCCGGCGGTCGGTGGTCCCGAGACCGAGGGACTGGCGGCCCAGCTCCCGGACCTTGCGGCCATGCTCGCCCGGCTCGAGGAGCGCGTCGCGCTGCGCGATTCGCAGCTCTCGGCACTCGAAAACGTGATCCTGCAGCGCGAGCTGCGCGCACAGATCGTGCCGGAGGGGCGACCCGTGCGGCAGGGCTTCGTCTCGTCGTACTTCGGCGAACGCCAGGACCCGTTCACTGGACACCAGGCGTTTCATCGCGGCGTCGACTTCGCCTCCGAGGCGGGCGCGGAGGTCATCGCCGTGGCGTCGGGCGTCGTGACCTTCGCCGGGGAGCGGGCCGGCTACGGCACGATGGTCGAGATCGCCCACGGCGACGGCTATGTGACGCGCTACGGCCACAACCAGAGCAACCTCGTCGAGGTCGGCCAGACCGTCACGCGCGGCCAGGTCATCGCGACGATGGGCTCGACGGGCCGCTCGACCGGGCCCCACGTGCACTTCGAGGTGCTGCGTGCCGGCATCCACGTCGATCCGCTGAGCTTCATCGGCCGCTGAGGCCGGGCGCGATTCCGCCCGCGGGGCGAGCGGCCCGGAGTGCGGTTCCCGGCGCGCCGGCATCTTCCGTACAATACAGGTTTGCAGCCGGCAGGGCCGAAGCCAGGTGCCTGCCGGCGCTATCTTTTTCCCAAGGACCCAGGCTTGCTCAACTTCCTGACTCGCGTCTTCGGCAGCCGCAACGACCGGGTGGTCAAGGATCTGGGGCGGATCGTCCGCGAAGCCAACGCCCGCGAAGCCCCGCTGCAGAGCCTCTCCGACGAGGCGCTGCGGGCCAAGACCGACGAGTTCCGCGCCCGTCTTAAGGACGGGGTCGGCCTTGATGCGCTGCTACCCGAGGCCTTCGCCGTGGTGCGCGAGGCGTCGCGGCGCACGCTCGGGCTGCGGCACTTCGACGTCCAGCTCATCGGCGGTGCGGTGCTGCATCAGGGCAAGATCGCGGAGATGCGCACCGGCGAGGGCAAAACGCTCGTCGCCACGCTGCCGGCCTACCTCAACGCACTGACTGGCAAGGGCGTCCATGTCGTCACGGTCAACGAGTACCTCGCGCAGCGCGACGCGGACTGGATGGGGCCGATCTATCGCTTCCTCGGCCTGACGGTCGGCGTGATCCGCAATTCGCAGAGCGCCGAGGAGAAGCGTGCCGCCTATGCCTGCGATG
This sequence comes from Gammaproteobacteria bacterium, assembly GCA_037444685.1. GTDB lineage: Bacteria > Pseudomonadota > Gammaproteobacteria > Steroidobacterales > Steroidobacteraceae > UBA964. The sequence continues at coordinate 451,084 of JBBILX010000002.1, read as the reverse complement.
TCACCTATGGCACCAACAACGAATTCGGCTTCGACTACCTGCGCGACAACCTCGCCTTCAGGCTCGAGGACCGCGTGCAGCGTGCGCTCTCGTTCGCGATCGTCGACGAAGTCGACTCGATCCTGATCGACGAAGCGCGCACGCCACTGATCATCTCGGGTCCCGCCGAGGAGAGCACCGAGCTCTACATCGCGATCAACAAGCTGATCCCGCGGCTCAAGCGACAGCAGGCCGAGGGCGACGACGGCGACTACACGATCGACGAAAAGCAGCGCCAGGCGTATCTGACCGAGGCCGGGCACGAACACGTCGAGCGGCTGATGATCGAGGCGGGACTGCTGCGTGAGGGCGACAGCCTGTACGACGCGGCCCACATCCGCCTCATGCACCACCTCAACGCCGCGCTACGCGCGCATGCGCTGTACCGCCGCGACGTCGAGTACATCGTCCGGAACGGCGAGGTGATCATCGTCGACGAGTTCACCGGGCGCACGATGCCGGGCCGCCGCTGGTCCGATGGCCTGCACCAGGCCGTCGAGGCCAAGGAGGGTGTGCGCGTCCGCGAGGAGAACCAGACGGTCGCCTCGATCACGTTCCAGAACTACTTCAGGCTGTATCCGAAGCTCGCGGGCATGACCGGCACGGCGGACACCGAAGCGCCGGAGTTCATGCAGATCTACGGCCTCGAGGTCATCGTGATCCCGACGCACCGGCCGATGATCCGCAAGGACCTGCCGGATCTCGTCTACCTGACGCAGAAGGACAAGTACGCGGCGATCATCGAGGACATCCGTGACTGCCAGTCGCGCCAGCAGCCCGTGCTGGTCGGCACGACGTCGATCGAGACCTCGGAATACCTGTCGGGCCTGCTTCGGCAGCAGGACATTCCGCACCAGGTGCTCAATGCGAAGCAGCACGAGCGCGAGGCGCAGATCGTGGCCCAGGCCGGCCGTCCGGGCGCCGTGACGATCGCGACCAACATGGCGGGCCGCGGCACCGACATCGTGCTCGGCGGCAGCCTCGAGGCCGAACTGCATGCGCTGACGCCGGAGCCGGGTGCCGCCGAGGTCAGCGAGGCGCAGCGCGAGGCCGTGCGCCGCGCGTGGCAGGAGCGCCACGATCAGGTGGTCGCGGCGGGCGGCCTGCACATCATCGGTACCGAACGCCACGAGTCGCGCCGCATCGACAACCAGTTGCGCGGACGCTCGGGCCGCCAGGGCGACCCGGGCTCCTCGCGCTTCTATCTGTCGATGGAAGACAACCTCATGCGGATCTTTGGCGATCCGAACTTCACGAAGCGGCTGCTGACCATGGCTGGCATGAAGGAGGGCGAGGTGATCGAGAGCCGCATGCTCTCGGGCCGCATCGAGAAGGCGCAGCGCAAGGTCGAATCGCACAACTTCGACATCCGCAAGCAGCTGCTGCTGTTCGACGACGTCGCCAACGACCAGCGCAAGGTCATCTACCAGCAGCGCACCGAGATCATGGGCGCGACCGACCTCACGAGCGCCATCGAGGGAATCCGCCACGATGCGGTCGGCACCGTGCTCGATCAGTACCTCGCCAGGAACGTCAGCCACGAGGAGTGGGATCTCGACGGCCTCGCCGAGGTCATCGCCAAGGACTTCAACACGAGGATCGAGCCGCGGGCCTTGCTTGCGGCGGAGCCGGATCTCGACGAGCAGTCGCTGCGCCAGCGCATCGTCGACGCGATCGACGCGATGTACCGCGAGAAGTTCGAACGGTACGGCGTGGAGCTCATGAAGCACGTCGAGAAGGACGTCATGCTGCGCACGCTCGACCAGCACTGGCGTGAGCACCTCGCCGCGATGGACTACCTGCGCCAGGGCATCCACCTGCGCGGCTACGCGCAGAAGGACTATCGATTCGAGTACAAGCGCGAGGCCTACGAGCTCTTCAGCAGCATGCTCGACCGCGTCAAGTACGACACCGCCTCCATCCTGACGCGGGTCACCGTCCGCAACGACGCCGAGCTGCAACGCGAGGAGGAACTGCGCCAGCAGCGACTGCTGCGGGCCCTGCAGGCCCAGCACGCCGAGGCGCAGTCGCTGCTGGCCGGCGGCGAGCAGCCGGCGCCTGCGGCGGCCAGTCCGGCCTCCACGGGTGCCGCGGCGACCCGTGCGGCCGCGGGGGGTAGCGGCGGCGCGCTGCCCGGCCTCGGCGGCGAGCCCCAGGGCAGCGCCGCGCCGTTCGTGCGCGGCGATCGCAAGATCGGCCGCAACGAGCCCTGTCCGTGCGGCTCCGGCAAGAAATACAAGCACTGCCACGGGCAGTTGCAGCAGGCTTGAGCGCGACGGCCGCGGCGCCGGACGGTCTGCCGCGAATGCGGGTAGTCGCGGCGGCGCTCCGCAACGCGCGCGGCGAGATCCTGATCGCGGATCGTCCCGCCGGCACCCACCTTGCGGGCCGCTGGGAGTTCCCCGGTGGCAAGGTGGCCGCCGGCGAGAGCGACGAGCAGGCACTGGCGCGCGAGCTGCACGAGGAACTCGGTATCCGCATCGGCGGCGCGCGGCACGTGATGACGCTACAACACGCCTATCCGGACCGGCTCGTCGAGCTCGCGCTGTTCGAAGTCGCCGAGTTCGCCGGCGTGCCGCGCGGCCGGGATGGCCAGCGGCTCAAGTGGGTGCCCCTATCGGCACTCGATGCGGAGGACATCCTCGAAGCGGATCGACCGTTCATCGAGGCTTTGCAGCGGCGCGCTGCTCGTTCAGGATAGCTTGGCCGCGGAGACTTCCATCATGGCAGCACGTCCCGAGATTGCGCAGCGACACGGCCTCACCGGCGAGTGTATCGAGGTCGTCGACCCGCGCACGGGCGCGGTCGACTACCGGTTCACCGCCCCGAGCCGCGCCGAACTCGCCGCCGAGGCCAGTCGGCTCCGCGCGGGGCAGCGCGCGTGGCGCGCCGCGCCGCTCGAGCATCGCATCGAGGTCATGTCGCGCTGGCGCGAGCGACTGCTGGCCGAGGCCGGACCGATCGTCGCGGCCCTCGCGACCGACACGGGTCGCTACCTGATCGCGCAGAGCGAGTTTCAGTCCGTGCCCGGCGCGATCGAGCGCTGGTGCCGCACCGTCGCGGAGCTTGGGGTCGAACGCGAGGACACGCCGCTCGTGGCGATGTCGACCCACCCCGCGATCCGGTTTCGCGCACAGTACGTGCCGTATCCGCTGGTCGGCGTGATCAGCCCCTGGAACTTCCCGCTGACGCTCGCCTTCATCGACGCGATCCCGGCGCTGCTGGCCGGTTGTGCCGTGCTGATCAAGCCCAGCGAGGTCACGCCACGCTTCGCGGAGCCCGTGCGCCGCACCGTCGAGGCCGTACCCGAGCTCGCGCAGGTGCTGTCCGTGCTGCCGGGCGCGCGCGAGACCGGGGAGGCGCTGGTCGAGCTCGTCGACGCGATCTGTTTCACAGGCAGCGTGCGCACCGGACGGATCGTCGCCGAGAATGCCGCGCGGCAGTTCATTCCGGCCTTCCTCGAACTCGGCGGCAACGACCCGATGATCGTCACCGCGAGCGCCGACGTTCCGCGCGCCACCGACATCGCGCTGCGCTCGACCTGCCTCGCGACCGGGCAGGCCTGTCAGTCGATCGAGCGCGTCTACGTTCACCGCTCGATCTACGAGCGCTTCGTCGCCCAGCTCGTCGACAAGGCGCGCCGGGTCGAGCCGAACTGGCCGGACATCCACGCGGGCACGATCGGGCCGTTCATCTTCGGCCGCCAGGCCGAGATCGTCGCCGACCAGCTTGCCGATGCCGTCGCCAAGGGCGCACGCATCCTTTGTGGCGGACAGATCGAGGATCATGGCGGCAAGTGGGTGCGGCCGACGGTGGTCGTCGACGTCGACCACACGATGAAGCTCATGACCGAGGAGACCTTCGGCCCGGTCATTCCGGTCATGCCCTACGACCGCATCGAGCAGGCGATCGAGCTCGCCAACGACGGCGTCTACGGCCTGTCCGCCGCGGTCATCGCCGGCACGCTCGAGGAAGCCGAGGCCATCGGTCGCCGGATCGACGCCGGCGGCATCAGCCTCAACGACGGCTCGCTGACCGCGGTCTGCCACGAGGCCGAGAAACACTCGTTCAAGCTCTCGGGCATGGGCGGCTCGCGCATGGGCCCGGCCGGCTACCTGCGCTTCTTCCGCAAGAAGGCACTGATCCACCAGTGCGGCGCGCCGATGACCATCGACATGATCGCCGAGGCCAACGCCCGGCCGCCGGGTCGCTGACCCGCACCCCGCTTCACCGACACATACGGAACTGCCATGGCCCAGGAATCCGGTCTGCCCGACATCAAGCTCGATCCCACCCAGCTCTATCGCGAGGAGGTCTACACCGACCGGCGCGCCGGCACCCTGCGTCGGCTGGTTCCCGTCACGGCGCACGGGGCCGACGATCCGTCGCGTCCCGTGCTCTGGTCGGGGCAGACGCAGCTGCTGACGCCGGCCGGGGTCCTGCCACTGATGTTCGAGCTCGACGCGACCTCGCTGCAGGAGGCGATCGAGAAGTTCCCGGAGGCGGTCAAGGTCGCGCTCGAGCAGGCCATCGAGGAGGCGCGCGAACTGCGCCGCGAGGCGGCCTCGCGGATCGTCGTGCCCGAGGTCGGCGCCGGACCGCTCGGCGGCGGCCCGATCGGCGGCGGCCCGATCGGCGGCGGCAAGATCAAGCTGCCCTGAGCGGCCGCGAGCGCGCGGCACCGCGGTGCTCAGGCCTCGAGCACCGAGCGATAGACCTCGGTGAATTCCGCGCTGCTCGCGACGCAGACGGCCAGATCCTTGAGCAGGCCGTCGTGCCGGTCGTAAATCCAGCCGTGGATCTCGAGCTTCTTGCCGCGTTCCCATGCATCCTGCACGATCGTCGTCTGGCAGACGTTGAGCACCTGCTCCATGACGTTGAGCTCGCAGAGCCGGGCGAAACGCGCCTCGTCGTCGGGCAGGGCCGCGAGCGCCGCGGCATGCCGCTTGCGCACGTCCTGGACGTGCAGCAGCCAGTTGTCGATGAGGCCGAGGCGGCTGTTGTGCAGTGCCGCCTGGACGCCGCCGCAGCCGTAGTGACCGCAGACGATGACGTGCTCGACGTCGAGCACGTCGATCGCGTACTGCAGCACCGACAGGCAGTTGAGGTCGGTGTGGACGACGACGCTGGCGACGTTGCGATGCACGAACAGCTCGCCGGGCAGCATGCCGACGATCTCGTTGGCCGGCACGCGGCTGTCGGCGCAGCCGATCCAGAGGTAGTCGGGCGACTGCTGGGCGACAAGCTTGGCGAAAAACTGCGGGTCGCGGCCACGGATCTCCTCGGCCCAGTCGCGATTGCGACGGAACAGCGGCGCGAGCGATCTCATGGCCGGTCGCCGCGCGCGAGCGCGCCGTCGAGGAAGCGCAGCATCGTTTCGTAGGCGTGGGGCCCGGTCACGGGGAAGCGCAGCAGCGCGTGCTTGCTGCCCGGATAGACCATCACGTCGAACGGCCGGCCGAGCTCCTGCAGGCGGCGGATCATCGCGGTGCTGTGCGTGAACAGCACGTTGTCGTCGGCCATGCCGTGCACGAGCAGCAGCCGTCCGCGCAGCGCCTCGGCATGCGTCATGGCCATGCCGTCGGCGTAGCCGGCGGCATTGTCCGCTGGCGTTCCCATGTAACGCTCCGTGTAGTGCGTGTCGTAGAGGCGCCAGTCGGTGACCGGCGCGCCGGCGATCGCCGCCACGAAGTGCGACGGCACGCGCAGCAGCGCCATCAGCGCCACGTAGCCGCCGTAGCTCCAGCCCGCGATCGCAATGCGCTCGCCGTCGACGAACGGCAGCGAGCGCAGGAACTCGACGCCGCGCGCCTGGTCCTCGATCTCGACGGTCCCCATGCGCCGATGCAGCGCCTTCTCGAAGCGTTCGCCGCGGAACGAAGAGCCGCGATTGTCCAGCGTGAAAACGACATAGCCGCGCTGCGCGAGGATCTGGCGGAAGAAGCCATCGGTCGGGCGGGCGCCGCCCATCCAGGCGCGGCGCACGCGCTGCACGCCCGGACCCCCGTAGACGTCCACGACGACCGGGTAGCGACGTCCCGGCTCGAGCCGGGCCGGGCGTAGCATCTGCCAGTGCAGCGTCTGGCCGTCGGCCGCCTCGAGCGTGCCGAACTCCGTGCGCACATGGGCCCCGAGATACGGATGGTAAGGGTGCGTGGCGTCGAGACGGTTCGCGACCAGTTCGACAGTAGACCCGCCGTCGGCGCGGCGCAGCGTCAGCGACGGCGGCGTCTCGCTGTCGGAGAACGTTTCGAGCCAGCGGCGCGCGTCGCGCGACATGCTGACCGAATGCCAGCCCGCGCGCATCGTCAGGCGCCTCGGCTCCGCGCCAGGCTGGTCGCCCAGCGCGGCGACGTAGAGGTGGCGCTCGAGCGGCGAGTCGCGGTTCGCCATGAAGTAGACCAGACCGCGCGCCTCGTCGACGCCCCGGATCGCGCGCGCCCGATCATCGCCGGCCACGACCCATGCCCCGGCGGTCAGCGGCCGGATCTCGCGTCCCTCGTAGTCGAGCAGATAGAGGTGGCGGTAGCCGCTGCGCGCCGAGGCCCAGATCAGGCGTCGCGTGCGCGGCAGGAATGTCAGCTCGTCGTGCAGATCGATCCAGGTCGTGGCGCGCTCGGTGACGAGCGGTCGGGCGCGGCCCGTAGCCGCTTCGGCGCGCCAGAGCACGAGCGTGCGCTGATCGCGGCTCTGGGTCTGCACCGCGAGCGCGTCCGCTTCCGGGAACCAGGCGACCCGGGCGAGATACTCGTCGCGCGCGGCGATCTCGCGCGTCGCGCCGTCGGCGAGGTCCTGCACGAACAGCTGCACGCGCGCATTGGGACGGCCCGCGGCCGGGTAGCGCTGGCGGACCACGGCGATGCCGTCGGCGTTGATCTCGAAGCGCTCGACCTCGTCGACCGGGCCCTGATCGACGCGCGTGTAGGCGATGCGCGCTTCGTCGGGCGACCACCAGTGGCCGTCCATCCGGTCCATCTCCTCCTGGGCGATGAACTCGGCGACGCCATACGAGACCGTGCCGCCGCCGTCGCGAGTGATCGCGCGCTCGGTGCCGGTGGCGATCTCGAGCACGTAGAGGTTCTGGTCGCGCACGAAGCTCACGAACCGGCCGCGCGGCGAGAAGCGTGCCTCGGTCTCGTAGGCGCTGGTCGCCGTCAGGGCGCGCACGGCCCGCCCCGTCGGCGCCCGCAGGTCGTAAAGGTACAGATCTCCCGAGAGCGGCACGAGCAGGTAGCGCGAGTCCGCCGAGAACGCGTAGTCGACGATGCCGCGCAGCGAGGCGATGCGCAGGCGCTCGCGTCGCGCCTCCTCCTCGGCAGAGAGCGTCCGCTCGCTCGGCACCAGCGCGCGCGCGTCGACGAGGCGGCGGTGACGGCGCCGCGCGATGTCGTAGGCCCAGAGGTCGAGCCGATCCTTGTCGTCCTCGGCGCCCTTGAGGTAGACGACGAGCCTGCCGTCGGGCGAGAAACGCGGGTCGCGCAGCGTCGCGCCACTGAGATCCGGCGCGGCGAACAGTCGCTCGACGGACAGTCGCTCGACGGACAGTCGTTCGACGGACCGCAGGAGCGGCGCGCCGGCCTGCTGCGCCGACGCCTGCTCTGAGGTCGAGACCGGCGCCGGCGCCGCGGCGATCGTCGGACCTGCAAGGCTGAGCGCGAGTAGGCTGAGCGCGAGCAGGGCCGAGCGGTGGCGAGAGACGGCGTTGGTCATGCGAGGGGGCTTCGGTAGCATGGCGGCAGGCGTTGCAAGTCTAGGGACCAACATGAATGATGGCCACCCGCGCAGCCTGCTGCGTCCAGTCGCACTCGCGCTCAGCGCCGCGAGCCTCGTCGGCTGCGCGGCCATGAGTCGGCTCGATTATCCCGTCGCGCCGCGCGGCGGCGTAGTCGACGTCTACCACGGCGTTCGCGTCGCCGATCCGTATCGCTGGCTCGAGGCGCTCGATGCGCCGGCGACGCGCGCATTCGTCGCGGCGCAGAACCGTCTCGCCCAGCCGTGGCTCGAGGCCTTGCCGCAGCGCGCCTGGCTGCGCCGACGGCTCACCGAACTGTGGAACTACGAACGCTACGGCGTGCCGCGGCGGGCGGGTGCCCGCTACTTCTTCCTGCGCAACGACGGCACGCAGAACCAGAGCGTGCTGCACGTCGCCGAGCGGCCCGACGACGTGGGGCGCATGCTGATCGACCCGAACCAGAAGCGCGCCGATGCGACCCTCGCGCTGACGCGCTTCGTGCCGAGTCCGGACGGCAGCCTCGTCGCCTACGCGCTCTCCGACGGCGGCAGCGACTGGGAAACCTGGCGCTTCCACCGCGTCGACGCCGGTCTGGACCTGGCCGATGAACTCGTGCACACCAAGTTCTGGGAGCTCTCCTGGGCCCGCGACGGACGCAGTGTCTACTACAGCCGCTACGCGCCGCGACCCGATTCGCGCGCGACGGATCCGCGTGGCGACGACGCGGCCCAACCCGCCGTCTACCGGCACGTGCTCGGCACACCGCAGGCCGAGGATCGCCTCGTCTATGCGGTCAGCGACCATCCGCGCCGCGCCCCCTCGGCGCACGTCACCGACGATGGGCGCTGGCTGGTGGTCTCGCTGTTCGACGGCTACGAGGCCAATGGCGTCGACCTGCTCGATCTGGCGCGCCCAGGGGCTGCGCCGCAAAGGCTGTTCGCCGACTGGGACGCGCTCTACACCGTGCTCGGCAACGTCGGCGACACCTTCTACGTGCAGACGACGCGGGACGCGCCGCGTGGCCGCGTGATCGCCGTCGACGCGCGGGAGCCGTCACCCGCGCGCTGGCGCACGATCGTGGCCGAGCGCGAGGCGGCGATCGCCGAGGCGAGCCTGGTCGGCGGTCGGCTAATCGTCAGCTATGTCCGCGACGCGCGCGGCGAGGCGCACGTGTTCGCGCTCGATGGCGCGCCGGTCGCCGAGGTTGCGCTGCCCGGGCCCGGCAGTCTCGCCGGCTTCGGCGGTGAGCTCGATACGCCGGAGACTTTCTTCGCTTACACCGATTACCTGCGGCCGGCGCAGATCTGGCGTCTCGAGACGGCGACCGGCCGCACGACCCTGCTGCGTGCGCCGCGCCTCGCGTTCGACGCCGAACGGTACCTCACCGAGCAGTTCTTCTACCAAAGCCGTGACGGCACGCGCGTGCCGATGTTCATCACGCGCCGCCGCGACCAGCCTCGTTCGCCGTCGACTCCGGCGCTGCTGTACGGTTACGGCGGCTTCAACGTCTCGCTGACGCCGCAGTTCCGCCCGCCGACGATCGCCTGGCTCGAGATGGGTGGCATCTACGTCGAAGCCAACCTGCGCGGCGGCGGCGAGTATGGCGAGCCCTGGCACGAGGCCGGCACGCGCACGCGCAAGCAGAACGTGTTCGAAGACTTCATCGCGGCCGCTGAGTACCTGATCCGCGAAGGCTGGACCTCGCCCTCAAGGCTCGCGATCGCGGGGCGATCGAACGGTGGCCTGCTGGTCGCCGCGACGCTGCTGCAGCGGCCGGACCTGTTCGCGGCAGCGCTGCCTGCGGTCGGCGTACTCGACATGCTGCGCTATCACACGGCGAGCGCCAATGCGCGCCAGTGGTCGAGCGACTACGGACTTGCCGAGGACCCTGCCGACTTCGCCGCGCTGCGCGCCTACTCGCCCGTGCACAACGTCCGCGAGGGCGTCTGCTATCCGGCGACGCTGATCACGACGGCCGAGCGCGACGACCGCGTCGTGCCCTGGCACAGCTACAAGTTCGCCGCGGCCCTGCAGCGCGCCCAGGCCTGCGACCGGCCCGTGCTGCTGCGCGTCGAGACGCGCGCGGGTCACGGCGCCGGCAAGCCCGTCTGGATGCAGATCGAGGACTTCGCCGGCCAGTGGGCGTTCGTCGCTGCGGCATTGCAGATGCCGGTGCCGGCCGTCGCGCACGCTGGGGCGGACCCCGCTCAGGGAGCGGGCGCGCCGCGCCGCTCGAGCCGATAGAACGCCTCGGCGAGCGCCGTCACGCCGCGCTGCGCGAACTTCGGGAAGTCGGCGAGCGCCGCGTCGCGGCCGAGCAGCGTGATCTCGTGGTCGGCGCCGAACAGCGTCCGCACCTCGTCCTCGAGCACGGCATGCGGTGGCCCCGGCATCTGCCGCTGGTCGTACTCCATGGTCACGAGCAGCGTCCGCGCGCCTCCCGGCAGCAGCCGCGACAACTGCGCGGCGTAGCGCCTGCGCATGGCGGGCGGCAGGGCCACGAGCGCGGCACGGTCGAAGGCGCCCGAGACCGGTCCGAGCTGCGCTGGGGTCAGCGCGAACACGTCACCGCACCAGAGCTCGATGTCGCCGGCCCGGTGCAACGCGAGCTCGCCGTGTCGCTCGACGACGGGCGTGAGCCCGTGCTCGGCGAAGAAGTCGCGCACCGCGATCGGCGACAGTTCGATGCCGACGACGCGATGACCGGCGGCGGCGAGCCAGAGCAGGTCGAGGCTCTTGCCGGCGAGCGGCACGAACACGCGGCTGCCGCGCTCGACGCCGAGGCCGTTCCAGAGACGCTCGAGTGCCGCGTGGGGGTGCACCTGGTGGAAGCCGATCTCGTTACGCTGCCAGCGCTCGAGCCAGAACGCGGGATCCATTGAGCTAATGCCCGGCAGTCGGCGAGCGCGCGGGCTGCGGGTCCATCGGGTCGACCTCGCACCCCGGGATCGCGCGCTCCTCGGCGAGCCACGCGCCGAGGTCGACGAGTTTGCAGCGCTCGCTGCAGAACGGACGCCAGGGGAAGTCGGCGCTCCATTCCATCGCGTGCGAACAGGTCGGGCAGCGGATGCTCACGGGGTGATCCCGGCGGGACCCAGAACAGGCGTCACGACATCACGGCGGTGATTCAGGTGCAGCATGTCAGTTCGAACTCGATGTCGCCCTCGGCCTGGCGTGGCCGCTCGGTCGGGCCGTGCCAGCTCACGAACCGCACGCTGCTGCGATAGTGGCTGCCGCTGATCTCGGGATAGATACCGAGCTCTGCCGGGACCGCGATGCGCAGCAGCTGCACCGGCGTCTCGCGATCGAAAGTGACGTGATAGACGCCGCCGCGCGCGACCTCGCGCCGCGAGCGGCCGTTCTGGCGCGTCAGCCACAGCAGTTCGGCGATCGCGTCGCAGAGCGGCCGCAGCAGCGCGATCCAGCGCGCGAACGTGTCGATGCGTGCGTCGGCGGGCTGGTTGAGCCAGTAGCAGAAATCGGGCAGGTCGAACTCGCAGGTGCCGCCGGGAATCGCGCTGCGGTGACGGATCGCGCTGAGGAACCCCGATTCCTTGAGCGGCTGCAGGTAGGCCGAGCCGGTGCCGAGCAGGTCGGCGCGCAGGCGCAGCAGGTTCGAGACGATGGTGCGCAGCCGGCCCGTGTCGACGCCCGGGCGACTCTGGAACTCATTGAGCACGGCGAGCTGGCGCTCGAGCTCCTTGAGCACGTCGGCGCGCGTGTCGCCACGCGAGGTGATTGCGAGGATGTCGAGCAGGCTCGCGACTGCGGCCCGGCTGCCCCACTGGCTCTGCGACTGGTTGTGGTAAAGCGCCTGGTTGTAGAGGAAGTCGAGACGCAGGAAGGTGCGCATCCGCTCGTTGAGCGGCTGTTCGAACACGATGGGCGCGACCACCGTGGCCGGCGCCCCCACCTCCACGGCCTCCTCGGTCATCAGGCTATTCTGCGTCAGTGCGTTCACGGCCGTAAACCGCTAGCCGGCCTGCGCGCCGGCCTCGGCGGCCAGTGCGAGGTAGCGCTGATGCAGTGCAGCGACCGCCGTCTCGACGGCCGCCGGGTCGCCGTCGTTGCGGATCACGTCGTCGGCCAGCGCGAGCCGCTCGGCGCGGCTCGCCTGCGCAGCGAGGATGGCCTCGGCCTGTTCGCGGCTGCTGCCGTCACGACGCATCAGCCGCTCGATCTGCAGCGACTCCGGGCAGTCGACCACGAGCACGCGGTCCACCGGCGTGCGGCGCCCCGTCTCGGCCAGCAACGGGATCACGAGGATCTGGTACGGGCCGCCGGCGGTGGCCGAGCGCTGCTCGAGCAGGGCGCGGATCCGCGGGTGGGTGATGGCCTCGAGGTCGCGGCGCGCCTCGCTCGAGCGGAACACGTGCTCGCGCAGCGCCCGGCGGTCGAGCCGGCCGTCGGCGCCGATGACCGACGCGCCGAAGCGATCGCGGATCGCGGCGAGACCCTGCGTGCCGGGCTCCACGACCTCGCGGGCGAGCTCGTCGGTGTCGATCACCGGCACGCCACGCGCGGCGAACAGCCTCGACACCAGCGTCTTGCCGCTCGCGATGCCGCCGGTCAGGCCGATGCGCAGGGTCATCCGCGCGCGGCCTCAGCCGGCACGAGCGAACAGCCCCAGATAGCGGCCGACGATCTCGGGGCCGAACATCAGGACGATCCAGCCGGCAGCGGCGAGGTAGGGGCCGAAGGCCATCGGCACGTGCCGGTCGCGCCCGAAACGGGCGATCAGCACGAGGCCGACGAGCGCGCCGACCAGCGCCGACATCAGCACGATCGGCAGCAGCATCTGCCAGCCGAGCCAGGCGCCCAGCGCGGCGAGCAGCTTGAAGTCGCCGTACCCCATGCCCTCCTTGCCGGTCGCGAGCTTGAACAGCCAGTAGACGCTCCAGAGCGAGACGTAGCCCGCGATCGCGCCGAGCACGGCCGTGCGGGTGTCGACCGGCAGCGACAGGCCGGGCAGTGGCGCGACCAGCAGACTCGCGCCGAGGCCGGCCCAGAGCAGCGGCAGCGTCAGGCTGTCCGGCAGCAGCTGCGTGTCGAGGTCGATGAAGGTCAGTGCGATCAGCGTCCACGTGACGCCGAGCGCGCAGGCGAGCGGCGCGCCCCAACCGAACTTCCAGGCCACCGCGGCCGACAGCAGGCCCGACAGTGCCTCGACGAGCGGATAGCGGGCGCTGATCGCCGTGCCGCAGGCGCGGCAGCGGCCGCGCAGCACGAGCCAGCTCGCGATCGGAATGTTCTGTGCGGCGCCGATCGGCGCGGCGCATTTCGGGCAGGCCGATCGCGGCGTGATCAGGTTGTAGCGCGGTGCCGGCTCGGGCTCGCGCCCGGCGAGTTCCGCGCACTGTGCCGCCCAGTCCCGCTGCAGCATGATCGGCAGCCGGTGGATCACGACGTTGAGGAAGCTGCCGACCAGCAGCCCGAGCAGCAGGCAGGCGCCGATCAGCAGCCCCGGCGAGCCGGCCAGCACCTCCATGAGCCCGCCTGCGCGCCCCAGGTCAGACCACGGCGCCGAGCTTGAAGATCGGCAGGTACATCGCAATCACGAGCCCGCCGACGAGCACGCCGAGGATGGCCATGATCAGCGGCTCGAGCAGGCTCGACATGCTGTCGACGGCGTTGTCGACCTCGGCCTCGTAGAAAGTCGCGACCTTGCCCGACATCTCGTCGAGCGCGCCGGACTCCTCGCCGACGGCGACCATCTGCACGACCATGTTCGGGAACAGACCCGTGTTCTCCATGGCCTGCTGCAGCCGGGTGCCGGTGGCGACCTCGTCGCGCATCTCGAGCACCGCGTTCTCGTAGACGATGTTGCCGGTGGCGCCCGCGACCGAGGTCAATGCCTCGACGAGCGGCACGCCGGCCGCGAACATCGTCGAGAGCGTGCGCGCATAGCGGGCGATCGCCGCCTTGTTGAGGATGGGACCGATGATCGGGATCCGGAGCGCGATCCGGTCGAGCACCTCGCGCATCCTCTTCGAGCGCTTCTTGAAGTAGAAGAACGCATAGCCCGCGGCACCGAGCACGAGCGCGATCAGGATTCCCTGCTCCTGGACGAACTTCGAAAGGTCGATCACGAACTGCGTGAACGCCGGCAGCTCCGCGCCGAAGCCCTTGAACAGCGACTCGAACTGCGGGATCACGAAGACCAGCAGGATGATCGTGACGATGACTGCGACGACCAGCACCGCGGCCGGGTAGAACAGCGCCTTCTTGACCTTCTTCTTGAGGGCCTCGGTCTTTTCCTTGTAGGTCGCGATCTTGTCGAGCAGGTTCTCGAGCGCACCGGCCTGCTCGCCGGCTTCGACGAGGTTGCGGTAGAGGTCGTCGAAGTAGAGCGGATGCCGGCCGAGCGCCTCGTGCAGCGAGGTGCCGCCCTCGACGTCGGCCTTGATGTCGAGAACCAGTTTCTGCATCGCCGGGTTCTCGTTGCCGTTGCCGATGATCTCGAACGACTGCACGAGCGGAATGCCGGCCGCGAGCATGGTCGCGAGCTGGCGGCTGAAGACGGCGATGTCCTCGGGCCGGACCTTGCCGCTGCCCTTGAACAGCGTGATCTGCTTGCTCGCCTTCTTGAGCACGATGCCCTGGCGGCGCAGCTCGGCACGCAGCGTCTTCTCGTCGGGCGCGAGCGTCTTGCCCTTGATCGGCTTGCCGGCCCTGTCGATGCCCTGCCAGTTGAAGGCGACGTCCTTGCGGATCGCCCTGACGGTCTGGGTAGTGGTCGCAGCCTGTGCCATGGCGGTCGGTCTCTCAGTCGATGGTGACGCTGTTGACTTCTTCGAGGCTCGTGATGCCCTGCTTGACCTTCTCGAGCCCCGCGCGACGCAGGTCCCAGACGCCGGCCTGGCGCGCGGCCGCGCTGATGTCCATCGCGTTGCCACCTTCCATGATGATGCGGCCGATCGTCTCGGTCACGGGCATGACCTCGTAGATGCCGGTGCGCCCCTTGTACCCGTCGGTGCAGTTGGCGCAGCCCTTGGGGCCATAGATCCTGAGGCCCGCGGCGACGTCCTCTTCCTGGAAGCCTTCGGCGAGCAGCGCCTCGGCCGGGATCTCGACGAGCTGCTTGCAGTGGTTGCAGAGCTTGCGCGCGAGGCGCTGCGCGATGATCAGGCTGACCGAGGTCGCGATCGCGTAGGGCTTGACGCCCATGTCGACGAGGCGCGTCAGCGTCTGCGCCGCGTCGTTCGTGTGCAGCGTCGAGAGCACGAGGTGGCCCGTCTGCGCCGCCTTGATCGCGATCTCGGCGGTTTCGAGGTCGCGGATCTCGCCGACCATGACGACGTCCGGGTCCTGGCGCAGGAAGGCACGCAGCGCCGAGGCGAAGGTCAGGCCGACCTTCGGATTGACGTTGACCTGGTTGACGCCGGGCAGGTTGATCTCGGCCGGGTCCTCGGCGGTCGAGATGTTCGTGTCCTCGCGGTTCAGGATGTTGATGCCGGTGTAGAGCGAGACGGTCTTGCCCGAGCCGGTCGGCCCGGTCACGAGGATCATGCCCTGGGGCTTGGCGAGGTACTTGAGGTAGAGGTCGCGCTGGAACGGCTCGTAGCCGAGCGCGTCGATGCCGAGCATCGCCGACGATGGATCGAGAATGCGCAGCACGATCTTCTCGCCGAACAGGGTCGGGCAGGTCGAGACGCGGAAGTCGATCGCGCGCGTCTTCGAAAGCTTCATCTTGATGCGCCCATCCTGCGGCACGCGCCGCTCGGCGATGTCGAGCCGCGACATGACCTTGACGCGCGCGGCGATCTTCTGCGCGAGCTGCACGGGCGGCGAGGCGACCTCCTTGAGCACGCCGTCCATGCGGTAGCGGACGCGATAGGTCTTCTCGTAGGGCTCGAAGTGGATGTCCGAGGCGCCGCGGCGGATCGCATCGAGCAGCACCTTGTTGACGAAGCGGACGATTGGCGCGTCCTCGACGTCGCTCGTGTCGTCCTCGAGCTCCTGCTCGCCGCCCGAGACCTCGAGATTCTCGAGGTCGATGCCGTCCTCGTCGCCGAGGTTCGGCATGGAGGTGTCGGCCTGCTCGATGGCCTTGTCGAGCGCCTTCTGGAGCTTGTCGTCCTCGACAACGATGGCCTCGACGCTGAGGCCCGTCGCGAACTTGATCTCGTCGATGGCGGCGAGGTGCGTCGGGTCGGCGACGCCGACGAACAGGCGCTTGCCGCGGCGGAACAGCGGCAGCACGCGGTGCTTGGCGACGAGCTTGTCGCCGGCGAGCCTGACCGTCTCGAGATCGACCGTGACCGCATCGAGGTCGAGCAGCGGCACGCCGAACTCGTTGGCCGCGGCGATCGCGATGTCACGCGCCTGGGCGATCCCCTTCGCGACGAGCTGGGTCACGACGCTCGTGCGCCGGTCGCGGGCGTCGGCGAGCGCCGCGAGCATCGACGATTCGTCGACGAGACCGTCCTGCACGAGCCGCTGCGGCAGGCCGCCAAGACCGCCGCGCGACGGGCCGCCAAGCGCCAGGGAAGCGTTGTCGTTCATGCGGTCGGACTCGGGACGGGGCGAAGCGCCATAGTCTACGCGTATAGGCCCTTGCGGCAATTGTCAAATCTTCGCCGATGGTGGCACAGCGGCCCGCGCTGTCTGCGTGACCCGACTCCCAAAAAGGAAAGCCCCTCCGGGGAGGGGCTTTCTGGGCTGGTCACCACCGCGGTTTGGAGGCGCGGTGGTGGGCGATCGACATCAGGTGTCGTCGCGGCAGGACTGCGGCAGGTACTTCGGATCGATGTCGGTCGCACCGTCGTCCGAGGCGCCCGAATCCGGGTCGGTCAGGGTCGACCCCGCCGCGGTGAAGTAGCCACAGAGCCACACGACGTCGTTGTTGTCACTGACGCGCGGTCGGAGCGACAGGACCCCGCCGTCGATCACGTCGTTCACGTCGTTGCCATAAGTGATATTGATCGTGCCGTTAGACACTTCGATCTGCTGGACATACTTGCCTGATGGCGGGTTGCCCGTGTCGCCGCCGGCAGCGTCGAGGTCAACCGGCCAAACGCCCGTCTGCGCGAAGGCCTCGGCGACGCCGGCCTTGACGGCGCTGGCGAGGTTCAGACCCTCCGTAACCTGCGAGCGGATCGTGTAGTCCTGATAGGCCGGGATCGCGATCGCGGCGAGAATGCCGATGATCGCAACCACGATCATCAGTTCGATGAGCGTGAAACCCTTCTGAATCGTCTTCATTGCGTTGAGACTCCGTTTGAGTGGACCGTAAAGTGCTGCGCGTAACGGCGACCCCGTCTGGCGCTTGGCCAAAGACCAAGCAACGCTCGTGCCAGCGTCGGCAGGACGCACAAATCCTTGATTCTTCAATGATTGCCCCGTGACACCTGTCGCCGCGTGCGGTCAGATGCTGCCGCCTCGCGACGGTGCGCGTCAGAAACTGACGCGCCGCGTCACTCGATGCCGAGCTTCTTGATCCGGTAGCGCAGCGCGCGGAAGGTCATGCCGAGCAATCTGGCGGCCGCGGTCTTGTTGTAGCGCGTCTGCTCGAGCGCGCGGAGGATCGCGGCACGCTCGATCTGCTCGAGCTGCTCGCCGAGCGCGTCGGCGGCGGGTCCCACCGCGGGCTCGCCGAGGGCGGTCGCGGCGGCCGGCGCTGCCGCGACAGCAGTCGACGGGGACGACTTTCCCGGTGTCGCGGCGACGAGTGGCACGGTCATGGGCGGCGCGGCCGGCGTCGGCGCAGCGGCCGGTCGCGCCGTCGCGCGGAGCTGGATGTCGGCGGCCGTGATCCGGCCGCCGGTCGAGAGCGTCAGCGCGCGCTCGAGCACGTTCTCGAGTTCGCGGACATTGCCGGGGAAGGCGTAGGCGCGCAGTCGCGCGAGCGCCTCGGGTTCGAGCGTGGGAACCTCGAGCTGCATGCGGCGCGCGAGCCGCACGAGGATGGCCTCGGCGAGATCGGGGATGTCCTCGGCGCGCTCGCGCAGCGCCGGCACGCGCAGCTCGATCACATTGATGCGGTAGTAGAGGTCCTCGCGGAAGCGACCCTGCGCGACGAGCTCGGTGAGATTCTTGTGCGTCGCGGAGAGGATGCGCACGTCGACGGGCGTCTCGCGCTGCTCGCCGATCGGCCGCGCGGTCTTCTCCTGGATCAGGCGCAGCAGCTTGACCTGCATGTGCAGCGGCAGGTCGGCGACCTCGTCGAGGAACAGCGTGCCGCCCTCGGCGCTCTGCACGAGGCCGAGCTTGTCGGCGACCGCGCCCGTGAACGCGCCGCGCCGATGGCCGAAGAACTCGCTCTCCATGAGCTCGCCGGGGATCGCGCCGCAGTTGACCGGCACGAACGGCCCCTGGGCCCGAGGCCCTGATTCGTGGATCAGCCGCGCGACGAGTTCCTTGCCGACGCCGGACTCGCCCGAGATGTACACGGGCGCCTGGCTGCGCGCAACGCGGGCGATCAGCGCGCGCAGCTCGCGCATCGGCGCCGACTCGCCGATCAGCCGCGGGCCGCGCAGGGTCAGGCCGCCGTCGGCCCGCTCGCCGAGCCGAATCGCCGTCGTCACGAGCTTGCGCAGCACGCCGAGGTCGAGCGGCTTCGAGACGAAGTCGAACGCGCCGAGTTTGAGCGCCCGGACGGCCGACTCGACGTTGCCGTGGGCCGTGATCACGGCGACGGGGACGTCAGGCCGGTGCTGCTGGATCCACTCGACGAGCTCGAGCCCGTTACCGTCCGGCAGGCGCATGTCGGTCAGGCAGAGGTCGAAGTGCTCGGCGGCGAGCCGGGCGCGTGCGCCGGCCACGTCGGCCGCGGCGCGCGTCTCGAGGTTCATCCGGTTGAGCGTCAGGCTCACGAGTTCGACGAGATCCGGTTCATCGTCGACCACGAGCACGATCGGCTTGGCCATCGGTTCACTCTAGCGCCGTTCGGCGACTGTATTTAAGTACACAGGTCGCGATTTCAGGGCCCGTCACTCCCAGCGGCTCGGGTCCGAGAACACGAGCCGGAACACGGCGCCGCCACCGGGCCGCCCTTCGTGGAGCAGCGTCGCGCCATTGGCCTGGGCAAGCTCGCGGGCGAGGAACAGGCCGAGGCCCGAGCCGCGATGCTGCCCCGAGAAGAAAGGCTCGAAGATCCGCTCGGCATGCTCGGGCGGGATTCCCGGGCCGCGGTCGGCGACCTCGAGGTAGGGGCGCATCGAGGGCTTGAGCCGCCCGATGCGCAGCTCGATCGGGGCATCCGGCGCCGCGGGCGTGCTGCCATGCCGCAGCGCGTTCTCGCAGAGGTTCCAGAGCACCTGCCGAAGTTGCGAGGCGTCGACGCGGATCTCGAGCTCGGCGTCTCCCGCCACGACCGGCAGGCGAGCCGGCGGCAGCCGCATGGTCGCACAGAACTCGTCACGGAAACCGTCCAGCCATGCGCCGAGGCGCAGCCGTTCCGGGCGGCGCGTGTCGCGGCGCGACATCGACAGCACGTTGTCGATGATCGTGCTGACGCGCTCGGCGCTCTTGGTGATGATGTCGGTGAGCCTGCGGTCGTCGTCACCGAGGGCCGGTGACTCGGCGAGCAGTTGCGCCGCGTGGCTCATCGCGCCGACCGGATTCCTGATCTCGTGCGCGATGCTGGCCGACAACCGCCCCAGCGATGCGAGCTTCGACTGCTGCACCCTGGATGCGAACTCGCTCGTGTCCTCGAGGAAGACCAGCACCGGCGCCGGCTCGACGCCGCCGAGTGGCGCGAAGTGCGGCGCGATCTCGCGCGCGCCGTCCGCGGCGACGAACGTGCCGGGCGGTTCGGCGCCACCGTCGTGCTGCTGGCGCCACTTCGTCAGCAGGTAAAGCAGCCGTGGCGAGGCCTCGCCGAGCAGTGCGCCGGGAAAGGCGGCCCGATCGCCGAGGATCTGTGCCGCCGATTCGTTGATGAGCCGGATGCGGTCCTCGGGGTCGACGACGAGAATGCTCTCGCGCAGGTGCTGGACGATGAACTGCGACAACTGCGCGAGGTTCGCGAGATCGACCTCCTGGCGGCGCAGCAGCGCCTCGCTCTCGCGGAGCCGGTTGGCGACCGGCCAGACGCTGAAGGCGACGAGGAAGATGCTCGCGCCGAGCACGCCGGCGCTCGAATAGTCGGCGGGCGAGGCGCCCTGGAACAGGTCGCTCGCGACCTGCTGCACGAGCACGGCGAGACTCGTGAACGCCGCGATGAAGGCCGCGGTGCGCGCCTCGGCGAGCAGCGCCGTGGCGGCGACCGGCAGCACGAGCAGGATGCCAAGCCCGCTCGCGACGCCGCCGCTGACGTACATCAGCGCCGCGATGCCGATCGCATCGACGAGGCCATGCGCGATCGCCGTCGCGCGCAGCGGCGTGCTGCGCAGCCGCAACGCGAGCACCATCAGGATGCCGGCGACGAAATAGAGCGCGCAGAACACCAGCAGCAGGGTCGGCGAGACGCGGCCGACGGTCGGTTCGGGCGCGGTCAGCGCACGGATCGCGAGCAGCGTCGGCGGGATCAGCAGCCGGTAGAGGTTCAGCAGTCCGAGGATGCGCCGGGAGAGGTCGCTCGGCGGCGCGGCGGTCGCTGCGGGGGCGTTCATTGGACGCCGATCATCGTCGATCGGGAGGGGAGGTTTCCAGCGGCGCGGGATTCCGCGAGAATGCGCGCTTTCGTCGGCCAGCCGGGTCCGCAAGATCATGAATCTGCACGAGTACCAGTCCAAGGAAGTGTTCGCGAGCTACGGCATTCCGGTGCCGCGCGGGCAGGTCGCCGCGACGCCCGAAGAGGCGGTGTCGGCCGCAGTGTCCATTGCCGGGGCGACGGACAAGGCCGTCTGGGTCGTCAAGGCGCAGGTGCACGCCGGCGGGCGCGGGAAAGCCGGTGGCGTCAGGCTCGCGCGCGATCTCGAGGGAGTTCGCGCGGCGGCCGCCAGCCTCCTCGGGCAGCGCCTCGTAACGAGGCAGACCGGCAGCGCGGGCCTGCCGATCGACAGGGTCTACGTCGAGGAAGGCTCGAAGATCGAGCGCGAGATCTACCTGTCGCTGACGCTGAACCGCGAGAAGGGCCGCATCGCGCTGATCGGCTCGGCCGCCGGCGGCATGGACATCGAGGAAGTCGCCACCCACTCGCCCGAGAAGATCATGACCGTGAACATCCATCCGGCGGCGGGCCTGCAGCCGTACCAGTGCCGCCGCATGGCCTTCGCGCTCGGCTTCAGGGATGGCCAGGTCGCCGAGTTCCAGCAGATCGCCATGGCGCTGTACCGGATTGTGCTTGACAAGGACGCGAGCCTCGTCGAGGTCAACCCGCTGATCGTCACGGAGGGCGGCCGGCTCGTCGCGCTCGACGCGAAAATCAACATCGACCCCAATGCGGTGTTCCGCCAGAAGGCGCTCGCGGCGCTGCGCGATTCGAACCAGGAGGATCCGATGGAGCGGGCCGCCAGCGAGCACGACCTCAACTACGTCTCGCTCGATGGCGACATCGCCTGCATGGTCAACGGCGCGGGCCTCGCGATGGCCACCATGGACCTCATCAAGCTGCACGGCGGCAGCCCGGCGAATTTTCTCGACGTCGGCGGTGGCGCCACGGCCGAGCGCGTCACCGAGGCATTCAAGCTGATCCTCTCGAACCCGCGCGTGCGCGCGATCCTCGTCAATATCTTCGGCGGCATCGTGCGCTGTGACCTGATCGCCGAGGGCGTCATCACGGCCGTCAAGAACGTCGGCGTCAAGGTGCCGGTGGTCGTGCGCCTGGAGGGCACCAATGCCGAGAAGGCGCGCGCGATGCTCGCCGGTAGCGGCCTCAGGCTGCTCGCCGCCACCGACCTGACCGACGCTGCCACCAAGGTCGTCGCGGCGGCGCGCTGAGCGCGCCCCCACTGTCATCGAGGGTTCGAAGACATGAGCATTCTCGTCAATCGCAACACGCGCGTGATCTGCCAGGGCTTCACGGGCAAGCAGGGCACGTTCCACTCCGAGCAGTGTCTCGCCTACGGCACGCAACTCGTCGGCGGCGTCACGCCGGGCCGCGGCGGCGATCGGCACCTCGGCCTGCCGGTGTTCGACACCGTGCACGATGCCGTCAAGGCGACCGGCGCCACCGTCAGCATGATCTACGTGCCGGCGGCGTCTGCGGCCGACGCGATCCTCGAGGCGGCCGATGGCGGCATCGAGCTCGTCGTGTGCATCACCGAGGGCATTCCGGTCAACGACATGGTACGCGTCAAGGCGACGCTCGCCGGCACCGGCGTGCGGCTGATCGGGCCGAACTGCCCGGGCATCATCACGCCGGGCGAGTGCAAGATCGGCATCATGCCGGGCTTCATCCACAAGAAGGGTGCGGTCGGCATCGTGTCGCGGTCGGGCACGCTCACGTACGAGACCGTATTCCAGACCACCCACAACGGCCTCGGCCAGAGCACCTGCGTCGGCATCGGCGGTGATCCGGTGCGTGGCATGAACTTCGTTGACGTCCTCGAACTGTTCGAGCGCGATCCCGGCACCGAGGGCATCGTCATGGTCGGCGAGATCGGCGGCAGCGACGAGGAGGCCGGTGCCGAGTTCATCCGCCGCTTCGTCAGCAAGCCGGTCGTCGCCTACATCGCCGGCGTCACGGCGCCGCCGGGCAAGCGCATGGGCCACGCCGGTGCGGTCATCGCCGGCGGCAAGGGCACCGCCGCCGACAAGTACGCCGCGCTCGAGGCGGCTGGCGTGCGCACCGTGAAGTCACCGGCCGAGCTTGGCTCGGCGATGCTCGAGCTGCTCAAGAAGCGTCGCGCCCGCGCCGCAAGGGCCCGCGCCGCCGCGGGCGCTGCGAGCGAGCCGCTCGCGACGAAGCCGGTCTCGCCGCGTCGCAAGGCGCAGGCACTCGCGAAGCCGCGCACCGGACGCGCAGGGCCGCAGCCGCGTGCGCCGAAGCAGTCGGCCGCGCGCAAGCCGGCTGGGAGCAAGCCGGCCGCGTCCCGCGGGTCGGTGCCACGGATGAGCGCGACGCGCAAGCCGGCGGCAGCCCGCGCCAGGCGGTCCGCCGCGCGCAGACGGTGAGCGCCGGGACCCGGCTGCGGATCGCGCTCGCCGAGCTCGATCTGCTCGTCGGCGACATCGCGGGCAATGCCGATCGCGTGCTCAAGGCGATGCAGCGCGCCCGCGACGAGCATGGCGCGCAGCTCGTGGTCTGCCCGGAGCTCACGCTCGCGGGCTATCCGCCCGAGGATCTGCTGTTCCATCGCGGATTCCGGCACCAGATCGACAGGGCCCTCGAGCGTGTCAGGACCGCGGCGCGGGGCATCGGCGTCGTGGTCGGCTATCCGGAATACCGCGGCGCGCAGATCTTCAACTCGGCGGCGCTGCTCGTCGACGGTGCGATGCTCGCGAACCATCGCAAGTCCTGCCTGCCGAACTACCGCGTCTTCGACGAGAAGCGCTATTTCGAGGCCGGTGCGCAGCCGACGGTCGCGCCGCTGCACGGCTTCGCGCTCGGCCTGCTGATCTGCGAGGACGTCTGGGAACCGGAGCCCGCGCAGCTCGCGCGCGCGCAGGGCGCGGAGATCCTGATCGTCATCAACGCCTCGCCGTACGAGATCCGCAAGCAGCATGCGCGCGAGGCCATCGTCCGCCAGCGGATTCACGACGTCGGTCTGCCGGTCGTCTACGTCAACCTGGTCGGCGGCCAGGACGAACTCGTCTTCGACGGCCAGTCGTTCGTCATGGATGCGCGCGGCGAGATCGTGCTGCGCAGACCGGCCTTCGCCGAAGGGCTCGCCTGCGTCGAGTTCACACGTGGCGCGGACGGCCGCGTGCGCCGCGCCGCGCTGCCGGCGCCCGCCCCGCATGCGCCGGCCCCGGCCGTCGCGCCCGAGCTCGACGACGTCGAGAGTGTCTACCGCGCGCTCGTGCTCGGCGTGCGCGACTACGTCGACAAGCATGGCTTTCCGGGCGTGGTCATGGGGCTGTCGGGTGGCATCGACTCGGCGCTGACGCTCGCGATTGCGGTCGATGCGCTCGGCGCCGCGCGCGTGCATGCCGTGATGATGCCCTCGCGCTACACGGCACCGATCAGCATCGAGGACGCTGCCGAGCAGGCCAGGCGGCTCGGCGTGCACTACAGCGTCATCCCGATCGAGGGGATGTTCGAGGCCACGCTGACCGCGCTGCGCGAGGAATTCGCCGGACGCGAGCCCGACACGACGGAGGAGAACATCCAGTCGCGCTGCCGCATGCTGATCCTGATGGCCATTTCGAACAAGACCGGCCGCATGCTGCTGACGACCGGCAACAAGAGCGAGATGGCGGTCGGCTACGCGACGCTCTATGGCGACATGGCGGGCGGTTTCGCGCCGATCAAGGACTGCAGCAAGCTGCTCGTCTATCGGCTCGCCGCCTACCGGAACTCGCTCGGGGCCGTGATCCCGCAGCGGGTGATCGAGCGCCCGCCTTCGGCGGAGCTGCGGCCGAACCAGAAGGACAGCGACTCCTTGCCCGATTACGCGATCCTCGACCCGATTCTCGAGGCCTTCATCGAGGAGGACCTCACGGTCGACGAGATCTGTGCGCGTGGCTTCGATCGCGCCACGGTCGGGCGGGTCCTCGATCTCGTCAAGCGCAACGAATACAAGCGCCGGCAGGCGCCGCCGGGCGTGCGCGTCAGCCGCCGGGCCTTCGGGCGCGACTGGCGTTATCCGATCACGAACGGGTACAGGCGCTGAGGCCCGCGACGGGGGAGGCTGTCCTCGGCCCTCAGCCCCAGGGTTTCCACCACGGCCGCTTCGCTTCCTGGACCGGATTCTCGCGCATCGGCTCGTCGTAGTTGGCCGCGTAGACGGCGCGAGTCTGCCTCGCGAGCTCGTCCATGCCGAGCCGCTCGTAGCTGACCGTCATGATCTCGAGCGCCTCGCGCACGGCCGGTGCGCCGTCGTACTGCTCGATCGTCTCCTTGGCGCGCTGCGCGGCCGCGACCCACGCTCCGCGCCGCACGTAATAGCGCGCGACGTAGAGGTTGTAGTCGGCGAGCCGGTTGCGCAGGTGGATCATGCGCCGCCGGGCGTCGTGCGCATATTCGCTCTTCGGGAAGTCCTCGACCACCTTGCGGAAGGCCGAGAAGGACTTCAGCGCGCTCTGCGGCGGGCGCGCGTCGAGATCCACCCGGAAGAAGCGCTCGAGCACGTTCGGCGTGCGCTCGAACTCGACGAGGCCCTTGATGTACCAGGCATAGTCGACGCGCGGGTGTGTCGGGTTCTCGCGGATGAAGGTATCGGCCGCATCGAGCGCCGACTCGGTCTCGCGGCTGCGATAGTAAACGTAGATCAGGTCGATGCGCGCCTGGCGCGATTCGGCGGCGAACGGATAGCGCGCGACGAGCGCCTCGAGCAGCCGGATCGCATTGTTGAAATCCTGCTGCGCGAGGCTCTGCTGCGCGCGCTCGTAGACGATGCCGGGTGCCGACTGCGGGACCTCGCCATCAGGCCGGGTACGGCAGCCCGCGAGAGCGAGCGCCGCGGCGAGCAGCAGCAGCGGCCAGAATCGCAGGGCGGGCAGGCGGGCGTTGAGCAGCATCGGGACTCGTTTCGGATCGCCCCGGGACCGGCCCGGGCGCGGCATTATAGCGGTTGCACCCGATTTGGCCGCCCCGTGAGCGACGAGTTCCCGATACTGACCCTCGAGCTGCCCACCGAGCTCGCCGGCCTGCGTCTCGACCAGGCGCTGGCGCGATTGTGGCCGCAGTTCTCGCGCTCGCGGCTGCAGGCCTGGATGGCCTCGGGAGCGCTCGAGGTCGATGGCCGGGTGCCTCGGCCGCGCGACCGCGTGCTCGGCGGCGAACGCGTCCGGCTGCGCGCGGAGCATGCGGTCGACACGCGTATCGAGCCCGAGCCGCTCGCGTTGCCGGAGGTGCATCGCGACCGCGCGCTGATCGTGATCGACAAGCCGCCGGGCCTTGTCGTGCATCCGGGCGCGGGCAACCGCCGCGGGACGATGCAGAATGCGCTGCTCGCGCTCGATCCGGCGCTCGCGCGCGTGCCGCGCGCCGGTATCGTGCACCGTCTCGACAAGGACACGAGCGGGCTGCTCGTGGTCGCGCGCACGCCCGCCGTCCACGCCGCGCTCGTAGAAATGCTCGCCGCGCGCGAGATCGAACGCAGCTATCTCGCGCTCTGCCATGGGCTGCCCACGGGCGGCGGGACGATCGACGCGCCGATCGGCCGGCACCGCAGCGCGCGCACGAAGATGGCGGTCCGCTCCGACGGACGCGCGGCCGTCACGCACTATCGCATCGAGCGGCGCTACCGCGCGCACACGCTGCTGCGCGTGACGCTCGAGACGGGTCGCACGCATCAGATCCGCGTGCACCTCGCGCACATCGGCTTCCCGATCGTTGGCGATCCGCTCTATGGCGGCCGGCAGCGCTTCCCGGCCGGCGCCAGCGCGGAGCTGCGTCGGGCGCTCGCCGATTTCCCGCGCCAGGCGTTGCACGCGGCGCGGCTCGCGTTCAGGCATCCGCTGACGGGTCGGCCACTGGAGTTCGAGGCGCCGCTGCCGGCCGACCTGCACGCGCTGCTCGCGGCGCTCGAGCGTGATGTGGCGACCGGCGCCGCCGCCGGACCGGCCGGATCCGGCCGCGGGCGGCGCCGATGAGCGAGCCCTTTGCCGCTTTCCTCGAGCCGGACTGGCCCGCGCCACCCGGGGTGCGGGCCGCGTTCTCGCTGCGCGCGGGCGGCGTGAGCCGGCCGCCGTGGGACTCGCTGAACCTCGGCAGCCACGTCGGGGATGATCCGGCTGCCGTGGCCGAGAACCGCCGCCGGCTCGCCGCGGCGCTCGCGCTCCCCTCCGAACCCCTCTGGCTCGAACAGGTGCACGGCACGGCCGTCGTCGACGCCGATGCCTGCGCCCGGAACGGCGCGGGCCGTCCACCGCGCGGCGATGCGGTCGTCGCGAGCGGGGCGGGCCGGGTCTGCGCGATCCAGGTGGCGGACTGTCTGCCGGTGCTGTTCGCTGCCGTCGACGGCGCAAGGATCGGCGCCGCGCACGCCGGCTGGCGCGGTCTCGCCGCGGGAGTGCTCGAGGCGACGGTCGCGGCGCTCGGCGTGGCGCCCGCGCGGCTGATGGCCTGGCTCGGCCCGGCGATCGGACCGCGCGACTTCGAGGTCGGCGACGAGGTGCGGGAGGCGTTTCTGGGCCGGCCGGAGTGTCATGCCGGCGATCCGGCCGTGGCGTTCTGCCGCAACCCGCGCGGCCGCTGGAGCTGCGACCTCTACGAACTCGCGCGGCAGCGACTCGAGCGGCTCGGCGTCGGCAGCATCTGGGGGGGCGGCGCGAGCACGCTGGCCGAGCCGGCGCGGTTCTTTTCGCATCGCCGCGGCGCTCCGACCGGCCGGCACGCGGCGCTGATCTGGCGCGCCGCGGCAGTGCCCATGGAGTGGGCGGCGACTGTTAGAATGTAACATTTCCCGGTCTCAGAGACGCTCTTGTCCACACTCGGCTGGATCATCGTCCTCACGGCCCTCGGCGGCGTCGTCAGCGCGTTGCTCGCGGCCGTGGTGCTGCTCCTGCCCGCGGCCGTGCGCACGCGCTGGCTGCCGCACCTTCTGAGCTTCGCGACCGGCACCCTGCTCGCCGCGGCGCTGCTCGCGCTCTTGCCGCATGCGATCCAGGGCGCCGGCTTCCGTCGCCTGCACGAGATCGGCGTCGCGCTGCTGGCCGGCATCGTGCTGTTCTTCGTGCTCGAGAAGTTCCTGCTCTGGCGGCATTGCCACACCGAGGACGTCGAGAGTCACGCGGCGCACTCGCAACACCGCGACCAGGCCTCGGGCATGCTCGTGCTGGCCGGCGACGCGCTGCATAACGCGCTCGATGGCGTGATCATCGCCGCGGCCGTGTTGACCGACTTCCACCTCGGCCTGGTCACGGCGCTCGCGATCATGGCGCACGAGATCCCGCAGGAGATCGGCAACTTCGCCGTGCTGCTGCACGCCGGCATGAGCCGTGGCCGCGCGCTCGCGCTGAACCTCGCGACGAGTGCGACGGCCATCGTCGGTGGCGTCGTGGCCTGGTTCGCGTTGCGCGATGCGCTCGCGGTGCTGCCATTCGCGCTCGCCTTCGCGGCCGCCACGCTGCTGTACGTCGCGGTCGCCGATCTGATCCCTGGCCTGCACCGGCGCAGCACGCCGCGCGCGAGCCTCGCGCAGGTGCTCTGGATAGCGGCCGGCATCGCCGTCGTCGCCGTGGCCGAGCAGTTCGCCCACTGAGGACGAGCGGTCGCTGCGGCCGACGGCCCCTTGAAACGCAGCGCCCCGGCCTCATGTTGGCGGCATGCGTATCGAAAAACTCACCGCGAAGCTGCAGCAGGCTCTCGGCGATGCCCAGTCCCTGGCAGTCGGCCGCGATCACCAGATCCTCGAACCGGTACACCTGTTCAGCGCGCTGCTGGACCAGCAGGGCGGCACCGTTCGCCCGCTGCTCGTCAAGGCCGGCGGCAACCTGCCGAAGCTCAAGGCCGAGCTGTCGCAGGCGCTGGATCGGCTGCCGAAGGTCGAGGGCACGCCGGGCGACATCCACGTCTCCAATGATCTCGGCCGCCTGCTTAACGTCGCGGACAAGCTCGCCCAGCAACGCGGCGACCAGTTCGTTTCGAGCGAGCTGTTCGTGCTCGCCTGTTTCGAGGACCGTGCGACGCTCGCGCGCATCCTCAAGGACTGCGGTTTTGCGAAGGCCGCCGTCGAGAAGGCCATCGAGGAAGTCCGCGGAGGCGAGAGAGTGCAGGATCCCAACGCCGAAGAGGGCCGGCAGGCGCTCGAGAAGTACACGATCGACCTGACCAGGCGGGCCAGCGAGGGCAAGCTCGACCCCGTGATCGGCCGCGACGACGAGATCCGCCGCACGATCCAGGTGCTGCAGCGGCGCACCAAGAACAATCCGGTGCTGATCGGCGAGCCCGGCGTCGGCAAGACCGCCATCGTCGAGGGGCTGGCGCAGCGCATCGTCAACGGCGAGGTGCCGGAGAGCCTCAAGAACAAGCGCATCCTCGCGCTCGACATGGGTGCGCTGATCGCCGGCGCGAAATTCCGCGGCGAGTTCGAGGAACGCCTCAAGGGCGTGCTCAACGATCTCGCGAAGCAGGAGGGCCAGGTCATCCTGTTCATCGACGAGTTGCACACCATGGTTGGCGCCGGCAAGGCCGAGGGCGCCATGGATGCCGGCAACATGCTCAAGCCCGCGCTCGCGCGTGGCGAGCTGCACTGCGTCGGCGCTACGACGCTCGACGAGTACCGCAAGTACATCGAGAAGGATGCCGCGCTCGAGCGCCGCTTCCAGAAGGTGCTCGTCGACGAGCCCTCGGTCGAGGACACGATCGCGATCCTGCGCGGCCTGCAGGAGCGCTACGAGCTGCACCACAAGGTCGAGATCACCGATCCCGCGATCGTCGCCGCGGCGACGCTCTCGCACCGCTACATCGCCGACCGGCAGCTGCCGGACAAGGCCATCGACCTGATCGACGAGGCCGCGGCGCGCATCCGCATGGAGATCGACTCCAAGCCGGAAGCCATGGACAAGCTCGAGCGCCGGATCATCCAGCTCAAGATCGAGCAGGAGGCGCTCAAGAAGGAAGAGGACGAGGCCTCGAAGAAGCGCCTCGCCGCGCTCAACGAGAATCTCGCCGCGCTCGAGCGCGAGTACGCCGACCTCGAGGAGATCTGGAAGAGCGAGAAGGCTTCCCTGCAGGGCGCCGCGCAGATCAAGGAAGAGATCGAGCGGGTCAAGCTCGAGATGGAGGCTGCACGGCGCAAGGGCGACCTCACGCGTGTCGCGGAGCTGCAGTACGGCAGGTTGCCCGAGCTCGAGCAGCGGCTCGCGCAGGCGCAGGCGGCCGAGGGCCAGCAGCGCCAGCTCGTGCGCAACAAGGTCACCGACGAGGAGATCGCCGAGGTCGTCTCGAAGTGGACCGGCATCCCGGTCGCGAAGATGCTCGAGGGCGAGAAGGACAAGCTGCTGCGCATGGAGGAGGCGCTCGGCAGGCGCGTCGTCGGCCAGGACGAGGCCGTGCGGATCGTCGCGAATGCCATCCGCCGCTCGCGCGCCGGGCTCGCCGACCCGCGCCGGCCGAACGGCTCGTTCCTGTTCCTCGGGCCCACGGGCGTCGGCAAGACGGAACTGTGCAAGGCACTCGCCGAGTTCCTGTTCGACACCGAAGAGGCCATGGTCCGCATCGACATGTCCGAGTTCATGGAGAAGCACTCCGTGGCGCGGCTGATCGGGGCACCGCCGGGCTACGTCGGGTACGAGGAGGGCGGCTACCTGACCGAGGCCGTGCGGCGTCGGCCGTATGCGGTGATCCTGCTCGACGAGGTCGAGAAGGCGCATCCCGACGTCTTCAATGTCCTGCTGCAGGTGCTCGACGACGGCCGCCTGACCGACGGTCAGGGCCGCACCGTCGACTTCCGCAACACGGTCGTCATCATGACCTCGAATCTCGGCTCCAACGTGATCCAGGAGTACGCCGGCGAGAAGAACTACGTGCGCATGAAGTCCGCCGTGATGGAGATCGTGCAGCAGAACTTTCGGCCCGAGTTCATCAACCGGATCGACGACATTGTCGTATTCCATCCGCTCGGCACCGAGCAGATCCGCGCGATCGTCGACATCCAGCTCGGTCTGCTGCGCAAGCGTCTGATCGAGCGCGACATGGATCTCGTGCTCGACGACTCGGCCGTGGAGCTGCTCGCCGAGTCGGGCTATGACCCGGTCTACGGCGCGCGGCCGCTCAAGCGCGCGATCCAGCAGCAGGTCGAGAACCCGCTGGCCCAGGCCCTGCTGCGCGGCGAGTTCGGTCCCGGCGACCGCATCCGCGCCAGCGTGCAGGACGGGCGGCTGATGTTCGCCAAGGCCGTGTAGTACGCTTTCGCGCTGTTGGGAGGCAAGCTCGAATGCCGATATACGAATACGAATGCCCTGACTGCAAGTTCTACACCGAGGTCATCCAGAAGATCACGGACAAGCCGCTGGCGCGCTGCCCCTCCTGCGGCAGCCGCCGCTTCAAGCGGCTGATCTCGGCGCCCGTGTTCCGTCTCAAGGGCTCGGGCTGGTACGAGACCGACTTCAAGTCGGACGAGGAGAACAAGCGTAATCTCGCCGGCGAGGACAAGGAGGCGGCGGCCGAGACCAAGACCGAGGCCAAGACCGAGGCCAAGGCCGAGACGAGGTCCGAACCGAAGTCCGAGGCCAAGCCGGATGCCAAGGCCGAACCGGCCGCCAAGTCGCCGGCACGCGTGAGGAGGGCGACGCGGACCACGGCCAGACCGGCCGGCCGTCCAGCGGCCGGCTCACGTGCCCGGCCGAAGGGCGCCGCGCGCCGCGCGACGCCCGCGCGCAAGAAGTAACCGAAAACGACCGGGCGCGGGTCCGCTCCGATGAGCTCCACGCGATGAGCGAGATCTCGCGTCGCGGACGCCTGCAGCGCTACCTGATCGCCGGCGTGCTGGTCTGGCTGCCGGTGCTCGCCACGGTCTGGGTGCTGGGCTTTATCGTCGACCTGATGGACCGCACGCTGCTGCTCCTGCCCGAGCCGCTGCGGCCCGAGGCCTTGCTCGGCGTGCGTATTCCTGGCCTCGGCGCACTGTTCGCGTTCGTCGTCGTGCTGCTGACGGGTCTTGCGGTCACGAACCTCGTCGGCCGCCAGGTCGTCGCGTGGTGGGAAGAGCTCATGCAGCGCATCCCGCTCGTGCGCTCGATCTATGGCGGCGTGCGCAGCTTCACCGAGACGGTGCTCAGCAAGTCCGGCACCTCGTTCCGCAAGGTCGTGATGGTCGAGTATCCGCGCAAGGAGATGTGGAGCATCGGCTTCATCACGGCCGACGACATCCACGAGGTCAGCGCGAAGACGGGCGAGACGCAGGTCTGCGTCTACGTGCCGACCACGCCGAATCCGACTTCCGGCCTGATCGTGATGGTGCCGAAGTCGCAGGTCATCGAGCTCGACATGTCGGTCGACGCCGCGATGAAACTGATCGTGACGCTCGGCGTGGTCGCGCCGCCGCCGCCCGGGTCGCCGCCGGCGATCGCGCGGCCACCGGGCGGCGCCTCGTGAACCGGCTCGCGGCGTTCGCGGCGCGCGAGGCGGCGCGCTTCATCGAGTCCCATCCGCGCTCGGCGGCGCTCGCCGCCGAGGCGCGCGCCCATTGGCTCAATGGCGTCCCCATGCACTGGATGGCCGACTGGGGGACGCCGCATCCGCTGTTCGTGCGCGAGGCGCAGGGCGCGACGCTGACCGACGTCGACGGCCGGCGCCATGTCGACTTCTGCCTCGGCGACACCGGCGCCATGTTTGGCCATTCGCCGCCCGCGCTCGCCGCCGCGATCGCGCGCCAGGCGGCGCGCGGCCTCACCTGCATGCTGCCGGCCGAGCGCACCGCGGAGGTCGGCGCGCGGCTCGCGACGCTGTTCGGGCTGCCATGCTGGCAGATCGCCCAGACTGCCACCGAGGCCAATCGTTACGCGCTGCGCTGGGCGAGGGCGATCACGCGCCGGCCGCGCGTGCTGGTGTTCCAGGGCTGTTACCACGGTACCGTCGAGGAGACGATGGTGCGTCTGCGCGGCGGGCGCACCGTGCCGCGCGAGGGCGCGATCGGACCGGCGTTCGATCCGTCGGACGCCGCCATCGCGGTCGAGTTCAACGATGCCGATGCCCTCGAGCGTGCGCTCGCGCGCGGCGACGTCGCCGCCGTGCTCTACGAGCCGGTGATGACCAACATCGGCATGGTTCTGGCGGCGCCCGGATTCCACGCTGCGCTGCGCGCCGCGACGCGCCGGCACGGCTCGCTGCTGATCGTCGACGAGACGCACACGCTGTCCTCCGGCCTCGGCGGCTATACGCGCCGGCACGGCCTCGAGCCCGACGCGCTCGTGTGCGGCAAGGCCATTGCCGGCGGACTGCCGTGCGCGGTGCTCGGTTTCACGGCCGAGACCGAGCGCGCGATGCAGGGCGTGCTCGCCGCGCGCGAGGGTGGGCACTCCGGGATGGGCACGACGCTCGCCGCCAATCCGCTCGTGATCGAGGCGCTGCATGCCGCGCTCGAGCACCTGCACACCGCCGCGAACTACGAGCGCATGGAGGCGCTCGCGGCGCGGCTCGAGGCCGGCCTCGTCGAGATGTTCGCCGCACGCCGCCTCGACTGGCACGTCGCGCGGGTCGGCGCGCGCACCGAATTTGGCTTCGGTCCGGCGCCGCGCAACGGCAGCGAGGCCGAGGCTGCCTTGCGTCCCGAGTTCGAGCACGCGCTGCGCCTCTACCTGCTCAACCGGGGCGTGCTCGTCACCCCGTTCCACAACATGATGCTGACCTCGCCGGCGCATACGGCCGAGGACGTGGATCGTCTACTCGCATTGCTCGCGGCGGCGCTCGATGAACTCGCGCTGACCGTGTAAGTTCGTGCCATGTCCCGTCAGCGAGTGAGCGCCGATCCAAGCGAGGCCGAGCGGTTCCTGGCCCGCAATCCCGACATCCAGGGCATACAGCTCGTGCTGACCGATCCGTCGGGCGTCGCGCGCGGCAAGAGCATCCGCCGCCACGAACTCGAACGACTCTATCGGGATGGCCGCCCGGTCGCCGGTTCCATCCTCGGTCTCGACGTGACCGGCGCCGACGTCGAGGCGACCGGTCTCGTCTGGGACAGCGGCGATGCCGACAAGATCTGCCATCCGGTGCCGGGTACGCTCGCGCGCGCCACCTGGCTCGCCCAGCCGACGGCGCAGGTGCTGCTGTCGATGTACGAGGTGGACGGCACGCCGGCGGTCGGCGACCCACGCCATGCGCTCGCGCACGCCATCGGGAGGTTTGCGCCGCATGGCCTGCGTCCGGTGCTCGCCTGCGAGCTCGAGTTCTACCTGCTGCGCGAGACGCGCGGCGCCGACGGTGGTCTGCGCCTCGAGCCGGCGGGTCACGGGTCGGGGCGGGAGCGGCAGAGGATCGATGCCTACAGCCTGCTGCGGCTCGACGACCTCGCACCCGTGTTCGACGAGATGCTCGCGACGGCCGAGTCACTCGGGCTGCCGGTCGGCACCTTGATGTCCGAATACGCGCCGGGGCAGTTCGAGGTCACGCTCGCGCATCGCGACGATGCGCTGCGCGCGGTCGACGAGGCGGTGCTCTGGAAGCGGCTGGTGCGCGGCGTCGCGGCCCGGCACGGTCTGATCGCGACCTTCATGGCCAAGCCGTTCACCGAGCTCTCCGGCAGCGGCCTGCACCTGCACGTCAGCGCGCAGGATGCCGGGGGGCGCAACGTCTTCGCCGCCGACGATCCCGCCGGTTCCGCGGTCTGCCGCCATGCGATCGGTGGCCTCAAGGCGACGATGGCCGAGAGCCTGCTCGCGTTTGCGCCGAATGCGAACTCGTATCGGCGATTCCGCTCGGAGAGCTACGCACCGACGGCGGTCAACTGGGGGGTCAACAACCGTTCGGTGTCGCTGCGGGTGCCGATCGGGTCGCCCGAGACGCGCCACGTCGAGCACCGGATCGCCGGTGCCGACGCCAACCCCTACGTGGCCGCGGCAGCGGTGCTGGCCGGCGTCGAACTCGGCATCCGCGAGCGGCTCGACCCCGGTGCGCCAGTGACCGGCAACGGCTATGCTGTCGCATCGCGCCGGGAACTGCCGGAAACCTGGCAGGAGGCCATCGAGCGCGCAGCCTCCTCGGCCTTCCTGCGCGAAGCGCTGGGCGGCGGTTTTCTCGACATTTTCATCGCCATCAAGCGCCAGGAGTGCGCCCGCTTCTCGGCGGCAGTCACGGAGCTCGACCACGCATGGTATCTACGCAGCAGCTGATCGACCTGATCGAAGCCGAGGACGCCCACGGGCAGCCGTGGAGCGAGGAGGCCTTCGCGAAGCTCGGCAAACTCGTCGCCGCGCTTCAGCCGCAGACCAAGGTGCCGGCGCCCGTCGATGCGCCCGAGGCCATCAGCGGTCGATGGGAGACGCTGTTTGCGCACTTCGGGGCACGCCACTCGGCCGGCAAGCCCAAGGTCCACGACTCCACGCTGAAGGTGCACAGCTTCAATCGGTTCCCGCCGAGCCCGATCCGCGTGCTCAGGCTGTGCCAGGAGATCGACGCCGCGACGGCGGCCTACAACAATGTCGTCGACTTCACGGCCCTCGGGCCGAACGGGTCGGCGGTGCGTGGCGTCGTCATCGTGTACGGCCGGTATCGCGGCGAGGATGCGGACCGCCAGCGCTTCGACGTCGATTTCTACCGCGTCGAGTTGCGGCCGGGCGCGGGCGTCGCCGAGGCGGACCTGCGCGCCGCGATCGCCTTCGCGCCCGACGACCCGCTCGAGGCCGAGCTCAAGCCACCACGCCTGCACTCGAACGTGATCTACCTCGACGATACCCACCGCATCAACGTCGGCAGCCTCGGCGGCCTGTACGTGCTGCGACGATCGGCGGAGCCCGCGGTGTCGATCTAGGCGGCACCGCCAGCGCCGCCCTGCGCCGGACCCTGTGCACGTAGCGCGCGCAGAGTCGGCTCGTCGAGGCGGTAGAAGGCGAGGATCAGGATCGCGAGCAGCGCCATCGCCGCGGGGATGTACGCGATCGAAAGCAGCACGGCCTGACGGACCTCCGGCGTGACCTCGGCGGGCGGCGTCTTCGGATCGAAGCCCGCGGCGCCGAGCGCGAGACCGAGCACGAGCGGACCGAGCGCCGCGGCGAGCTTCTCGACGAAGCTGTAGAGGGCCGAGTACATGCCCTCGCGGCGCAGGCCGGTGCGGTGGTAGTCGAGTTCCATCGCGTCCGTCAGCATCGACATCGCGAACAGCACGTTGCCGGCAAAGGCGATGCCATTGAAGAAGCCGCGCAGCGCGAGCAGCCAGTCGGGTTCGCCGGGCACGGCGTACATCCACGACAGGCCTACGAGGCCGGTCAGCACCGCGGACAGCACATAGCCCCCGCGCTTGCCGACCAGCTTCGAGAGCTTCACGAGCAGCGGCGTGCAGGTCAGCACCGCGAGCGTCATGGGGCCGCCGATCAGTGGCAGCCTGGTCAGCGGCATGTCGATGACCTTGACGAGGAAGAACATCAGGCCGCCCGAGCTCGCGCTGATGCCGATGAGCTGCACGAGCTTGATCGCGAGGATCTGCTGGAACGGCACGTTGCGCACAAAGCTGACCAGCTGCTCGCGCAGCGGGACCGGTCGATCGGTGCGCGGGTACGACGGGGCATCGCGGGTGCCGGCCCAGGCCACGAGCATCGCGCTCAGGATCAGCGAGGCGCCGAGCGCGCCGACTGCCGCGTGCGCATCCCAGTCCTTGCCCATCAGCTCGAGCACGACGCCGGCCATCGACTGCGCGAGGAAACCGCCGACCGAGGCGAACATCACGCGCCAGCCGTGGATCGCCGAGCGCTCGTGGTAGCCGCGCGTCATCTCGGCCGGCATCGCCATGTACGGCACGTTGAACATCGAGTAGCCGGAGGTGTAGAGGATCAGCGCCACCAGAATGTAGGCCGAGGTCGCGAAGCCCGGGCCCTCGAGCGGCACGGTGAAGACGGCGAGGAAAGAGACCCCCGAGACGATCGCGCCCCAGAACAGCCAGGGGCGGCGGCGGCCGGCACTCGAGTCGGTGCGGTCGGACAGCCAGCCCGTCAGCGGATCGGAGATCGCGTCGTAGAGCTTGGAGAGGAAGACCAGGAAGCCAGCGGTCGCCGCGGGCACGCCGAGCACGGTGACGAAATAGAACATCGCGAGCGCCGAGATGCCGTTCATGAGGATCGCGACACCGAAAGCGCCGGTGGCCCACATCGCCTTGACGCGGGTCGGCAGCGGCGCTTCGTCGGCGAGGGCGGGCGAGCGGGAGATCGTCGGCGCGGACACGGTCGCTTCCTTGCGGCGTACTGGCTGGAACCGTAACATCCCGGCCCCTTATGCGCACGCATTACTGTGGACAGGTCAACGAGACCCTGGTCGGCCAGACCGTCACGCTCGCGGGCTGGGTACACCGGCGCCGCGATCATGGCGGCGTGATCTTCGTCGACCTGCGCGATCGGGAAGGTCTGGTGCAGATCGTCTGCGACCCGGACTCGCCGGAGCTGTTCGCCGAGGCCGAGAAACTCCGCAATGAATACGTGATCCGCGTCAACGGCCTCGTGCGCGAGCGGCCGGCCGGCACGGTGAACCCGAACCTCGCCTCCGGCAAGGTCGAGATCCTCGCCCGCGAACTCGAGTTGCTGAACCGCTCCGAGCCGCTGCCGTTTCAGCTCGACGAGAACGTGTCCGAGGAGGTCAGGCTCAGGTACCGCTACCTCGACCTGCGCCGCGACGTCATGGCGAAGCGGCTGCGGCTGCGGCATGCGGTGACGCGCGCGATGCGGCGCTACCTCGACGAGGCCGGCTTCGTCGACATAGAGACGCCGATGCTGACCAAGGCCACGCCGGAGGGCGCGCGCGACTACCTGGTGCCGTCGCGGACCCATCCCGGCAAGTTCTTCGCGCTGCCGCAGTCGCCGCAGATCTTCAAGCAGCTGCTGATGATCGCGGGCTTCGACCGCTACTACCAGATCGTGCGCTGCTTCCGCGACGAGGACCTGCGCGCCGACCGTCAGCCCGACTTCACGCAGCTCGACATCGAGACCTCCTTCCTCGGGCAGGAGGAGATCATGCAGCTCATGGAAGGGCTGGTACGCCACATCTTCAGCGAAGTCATCGGCGCAGAGCTGCCAGACCCGTTCCCGCGCATGAGCTACGCTGAGGTCATGCGCCGCTACGGCTCGGACAAGCCGGATCTGCGCATTCCTCTCGAGCTCGTCGACGTGGCCGATCTCGTCGCCGACTGCGAGTTCAAGGTCTTCGCCGGCCCGGCCCGTGATCCGAGCGGCCGCGTGGCCGCACTGCGCGTGCCGGGCGGCGGCGCGCTGTCGCGCAGGGAGATCGACGACTATACGGCCTACGTCGCCCGCTACGGCGCCAGGGGGCTCGCCTACATCAAGGTCAACGAGCGCGCGAAGGGCCGCGAAGGCCTGGCCGCCCCCATCCTCAAGTTCCTCTCCGACGCGGCCATCGACGGCATCCTCGAGCGAACGCGGGCCGCCGACGGCGACCTGATTTTCTTTGGCGCCGATCGCGCCGCGGTCGTCGCTGACGCGCTCGGTGCATTGCGGCTGAAGATCGGTCACGACCGCGGCCTCGTCGATCCGCACTGGCGGCCGCTCTGGGTCGTCGATTTCCCGATGTTCGAGTGGGACGATGACGAGAAGCGCTGGAATGCGATGCACCATCCGTTCACCTCGCCGAAGGACCTCGATCCGGCGGCGCTGCGCGCCGATCCGCGCGGCGCGCTCGCCAAGGCCTATGACATGGTGCTGAACGGGTCCGAGATCGGCGGCGGGTCGGTGCGGATCTACCGCGAGGAGCTGCAGTCGACCGTGTTCGACCTGCTCGGCATCGACGCGGACGAGGCACGCCGCAAGTTCGGCTTCCTGCTCGACGCCCTCCGGTACGGCGCGCCACCGCACGGCGGTATCGCCTTCGGGCTCGATCGGCTCGCGATGCTGATGTCGGGCGCCGACAGCATTCGCGACGTGATCGCCTTCCCGAAGACGCAGACAGCGGCCTGTCCGCTGACCGACGCGCCGACCGAGGTTTCCGAGAAACAGCTGCGGGAGCTTCACATCCGCGTCCGCACGCCGCCCGCCGCGACGCCTCACTGACAGGTCGTCCGCTCGCCGGCTCTTCCATGGGCCCAACGACCGCCCGCGCTGCTCACGTCGTGTTCGTCCATGGGCTGTGGATGCCCGGCGTCGAGTCGCGCTGGTTTCGCCGCAGGCTCGAGGTGGCCGCCGACGCCGATTCGAGCGTCTTCACCTATCGAAGCACGCGCGAGCCCATCGATTCGATACTCGATCGCCTTATGGCATTCGTCGCGGGGCGTCACGCCGGCACGCTGCATCTCGTCGGTCACAGCCTAGGCGGCCTCGTGCTGCTGCGGCTCCTGCAGCGGGTGGGGCCCGGCGAGCCGCTCCCGCCGGGCCGCGCTGTGCTGCTCGCTTCGCCCGTCTGCGGCAGCCTGGCCGCGGCGCGGCTCGAGGCACTGCCTCTCGGTCGCGCGCTGCTCGGGCAGGTGGCGATCGAAGGCCTGCTGCGGCCGCGCGGACCGATGACCGAGTCGCTCTGCAGGTGGACGCCGCCGCGCGAGGTCGGCGTCATCGCCGGCTCGCGACCGATGGGCCTCGGGCGCATCCTCGCGCGCTTCGACGAGCCCAACGACGGCACCGTTGCGGTACGCGAGACACAGTTCGAGGCGGCGCGTGACCGCCTCGTGCTGCCCGTCAGTCACATGGGCATGCTGATGTCGGTGCGCGTGGCCGACGAGACTGCACGGTTCCTGCGCGAGGGACGTTTCGGTCTGCGGCCGCGCTGATCATCGGCGCCGCACCGAGCCTGCCGTATCATCGGTTCGTGCCCGCTGCCGTGTCGCGCAAGATCTGGCTGCCCCTGCTGTCCGTTGCCGCGTTCGTCGCTGTGCTCGCGGCCGCGGCCTACCTCTGGACGCCGCGCCTGATCGCCGCGGAGCTGCGCGACTTCGTCGAGCAGCGCCTGCAGCAGCGGCTCGAGCTCGGCGCGGTCCGCGTTCGGCCGTTCGATCTCGCCGTGCATCTCGACGGACTGTCGATCCGCGAACCGGACGGCGCGCCGCTGATCGCGGTCGACCGACTGGCGCTCGACTTGTCGGCGCTGTCGATCATGCGTCTGTCGCCGGTCGTCGAGCGGCTGGAACTCGATCGGCCCCGATTGGCGGCGGTGCTGCGGCCCGATCGTTCGCTGAACCTCGCGGCGCTCGTGCCGCCCCCGGACCCGCGGGCGCCCCCACCCGACCCGGACGCGCCCCTGCCGGCGCTCGAACTGCGCGAACTCGTGATCCGCGCGGGCGCGGTGAGCGTCGAGGACCGCAGCCGGGCCCCCACGCTGCGCGCCGAGTTCAGCCCCGTCACCTTGTCGCTGCGCGACTTCAGCACGCGCGCCGACGCCGCGAACCGCTACCGGATCGAGGCGCGCGCGGCGAGCGGCGAGCGGCTCGCGTGGAGCGGACGGTTCGAACCTCGGCCGTTTACGGCGCAGGGCGGCTTCGTGCTGTCGGACCTCCGCGCCGGGACGCTGCAGCAGTATGCCGGGCCTTGGCTGCCATTCGAACTCCGCGCCGGACGGCTGCACCTCGCGCTGCGCTACGAGGTGGTCCCGGACGCGGCGGGGCGTCTGGACCTGCGGGTCGACGTTGACAGGCTCGATGTCGCAGAGCTCGCGCTCGCTCCACGCCTGACGGCTGCCGACGGCGCGGCGTCGCCGCTGCGGATCGCGGGCCTTGCACTGCGCGGCGGCCGGCTCGAGCTCGGCGCGCGGCGGCTCGATCTCGGCCGTGTCGCGGTTCTCGGCCTGCGGAGCGAACTCGTGCGCGACCGGGAGGGCTGGAATCTGCTGCGCCTGCTGTCGCCCAAGGCGGGCGGGTCCGCGGCCGTTGCGGCGGGCGACGCGCCGGCGCGAGCCGCCGCTGCACCGCGCTGGTCGGTCGCCGTGCCGCAGTTCACGCTGGTCGATGCGGCGGTGCTTGTCGAGGATCGGACGCGGGAACCGGCGGCCATCGTGCCGATCGAGCGTCTGACGCTCGTCGCGCGCGGCGTCGACAGCGTCGGCAGCGCGCCGGTGCTGCTGAAGGTGTCGGCCAGCGTTGCCGGCGGCGGGTTCGACCTGCGCGGCGACGTGACCGCCAAGCCGATCGGCGCCCGCGGCCGCCTGTCGCTGCGCGGATTCGACCTGCTGTCGCTCGCGTCTTATGCCGCGGATCGCGTGCGCCTCGACCTGCGCCGCGGTGTCGTGGACCTCGCGGGCGATTTCTCGGTCG
Source organism: Gammaproteobacteria bacterium (assembly GCA_037444685.1). Classification (GTDB taxonomy): domain Bacteria; phylum Pseudomonadota; class Gammaproteobacteria; order Steroidobacterales; family Steroidobacteraceae; genus UBA964. Next base: position 410,491 of record JBBILX010000002.1, on the reverse strand, counting down.
GGATGCCGGGCGCGGCAGGCGGCGCGCCGACAGTTCGGTTCGATGGCGAGGCCGCGATCCGCGACCTGCTGACGCGCGACCGTGCCGTGCGGCGCGATCTGATCAAGTGGCGGCGCCTCGGCCTCGAGGGAATCCGCTATCGCTCCGCGCCCGCGACGCTGCGGATCGCCCGGATCACGGCCGAGGCACCGTACGTCGACCTCGTGATCGGCCCGGATGGCAACGCCAATCTCGCCGATGTGTTCGGGAAGGCATCACAGCGCGCTGCCGAGGCACCCGCCGCGTCGGCGGCGAACGGCTCGCGCGCACCGCAACCGGCGATCGGCGTCGCGATCGACCGTGTCGGCGTCCTCGATGGCTCGGCCAACTTCGCCGATCTATCGATCACACCGAACTTCGCCACCGGCATTCAGACGCTGTCGGGCACGATCAACGGCCTGTCGTCGCGCGCCGAGTCGCGCGCCCAGGTTGCGCTCGAGGGGGCCGTCGACCGCTACGCGCCCGTCAAGATCGCGGGCGAGGTCAATTATCTCGCCGCGCGCAGCTACACCGACCTGCGCGCCGCGTTCCGCAACCTCGAACTGACCACGCTGAATCCCTATTCCGGGCGTTTCGCGGGCTATCGGATCGAGCGGGGCAAGCTGTCCGTCGACCTCGCGTATCGCATCGTCGATCGCAGGCTCGAGGCTCGGCACAAGATCCTGCTGACGCAGCTGCAGCTCGGTGACCGGGTCGACAGCCCCGATGCCGTCCGCCTGCCGCTCAAGCTCGCGATCGCGCTGCTCAAGGACCGCGATGGCAACATCGACCTCGATCTGCCGGTCAGCGGCAGTCTCGACGATCCCGAGTTCCGCATCGGCCCCATCGTCTGGAAGATGGTCGTCAATCTGCTGACGAAGATCGTCACCGCGCCTTTCACGCTGCTCGGCAACCTGTTCGGCGGCAGCGGCGAGCAGATCCGCTACGTCGACTTCCTGCCGGGCGATGCCACGCTCGATGCGGCGATGCTCGAGCGCATCGGCGCGGTCGCCAAGGCGCTGGGGGCACGGCCGCAGTTGCGGCTCGAGGTGCCGCTGGCGCTGAGCCGGACCCGGGACGGCGAGGCCCTGCGCGAGGCGGCCTGGCAGCGTGAGCTGGCCACCCTCGCACCGCCGGACGCGCGCAGCGACCGGGCAAGATACCTGCGGCTGCTGGCGGCGCGCGGCGCCGCCCTCGGCATCGACACGGCTGCCGTGCTCGAACCGCTCGCGGCGATCGATCCCGCGACCGGCAAGAGGCCCGACCGCGAGACGCTGCGCGAGCGATCCATCGTCGCGCTGGAGCGGGCGCTGCGCGCGCGCATCGTCGTGGCCGACGAGGAACTGCGGGCGCTCGCACGCGCGAGGGCGAACGCCGTGCAGGACGCTCTGCTGGCGAGCGGTGAGATCGACCCGCTGCGCGTGTTCATCACCCGGCCCGCGGAGGCCGCCGACGCGGGCGATCGCGTGCGGCTCGAGCTCTCGCTCAGCGCCGACTGAGGTCGCGCAGCCGGTAGAGCGCCTCGAGTGCGGCGCGCGGCGTCAACTGGTCGGGATCGAGCGCCTCGAGTTCGCGGCGCAGCCGCTCGCCGATGCCGTCGGCGGCATGCTCCGCCCGCGGAGCCATTTCGCGCGCGGCGGGCGCGCCGAACAAGGGCAGCTCGGCCTGCGGACCCGCGGCAGCGATGGCGTCGCGCTGCGCCTCGAGCATCTCGAGTCGGCGACGCGCCGCGTCGATGACCTCGCGCGGCACGCCGGCGAGCTGTGCGACCGCGAGCCCGTAACTGCGATTCGCCGGCCCCGGTTTCACGGCGTGCAGGAACACCACGCCGTCACCGTGCTCGGCGGCGTCGAGGTGCACATTGCGCACGCCCTCGAGCTCGGCGGCGAGCGTCGTGAGCTCGAAGTAGTGCGTCGCGAACAGCGTGAAAGCGCGCACGCGGGTCGCGAGGTGCCGGGCCGCCGCCCACGCCAGGGCCAGGCCGTCGTAGGTGCTCGTGCCGCGTCCGACCTCGTCCATGAGCACGAGACTGCGCTCGGTCGCGTTGTGCAGGATGTTGGCCGTCTCGGTCATCTCGACCATGAAGGTCGAGCGCCCGCCGGCCAGATCGTCCGCGGCGCCGATGCGCGTGAAGATCCGGTCTAGCGGCCCGAGCACGGCCCGCCCGGCCGGTACCCAGCTGCCGATGTGCGCGAGGATCGCGATCAGTGCGAGCTGGCGCATGTAGGTCGATTTGCCGCCCATGTTCGGGCCGGTGATGATCAGCATGCGCTCGCGCGCGTCGAGCTCGAGGTCGTTCGGCACGAACGGCTCACTGCCGTAGCGCTCGACGACGGGGTGTCGCCCGGCGACGATCGACAGCCGCGGTTCCGTGACGAGCTCGGGTTCGCTCCAGCGTAGCATCCGCGCGCGTTCGGCCAGCGCGGCGAGTGCGTCGAGCTCGGCGATGCTCTCGGCCGTGCGTTGCAGCGGCGCGAGGCGGTCGATGAGCTGCTGGAGGATCCCGTCGTAGAGCTCGCGTTCGCGGGCCAGCGCTCTCTCCCGGGCGCCGAGCACGCGGTCCTCGAAGCTCTTGAGCTCTGGCGTGATGAAGCGCTCGGCGTTGCGGACCGTCTGGCGCCGCAGGTAGTCGGCGGGCACGCGCTCGGCCTGACTGCGCGCGATCTCGATGAAGAAGCCCTGCACGCGGTTGTAGCCGAGCTTGAGCGAGGCAATGCCGGTGCGCTCGCGCTCACGTGCCTCGAGCTCGAGCAGGTAATCGTCGGTGTGCGTCGCGATGCGTCGCAGCTCGTCGAGCTCGGCGTCGTACCCGCTGGCGATCACGCCGCCGTCGCGCAGCACGGCGGGCGGTTCGGCGGCGATCGCGCGCCCAAGCAGCGCGAGCACGTCGGCATGCTCGGCGATGCCGGCGGCCAGCGTCTGGAGCACGGGCGCGGCCGCGAGCAGATCCGGCGTGAGGGCTGCCCGCAGCGCGGGCAGCGCCGCGATCGACAGCCGCAGGCCCGCGAGGTCGCGCGGGCGCGCGGTACGCAGCGCGACGCGCGCCAGGATGCGCTCGATGTCGCCGATCGCGCGCAGCGCTTCGCGGAGCGGCTCGTAGCGCAGGTCGTCGAGGAGTGCGCCGATCGCCGCGTAACGTCCCCGCAGCAGCGCCGCGTCGGTGATGGGCCGACCCAGCCAGCGCCGCAGCGCGCGCGAGCCCATCGAGGTCGCGGCGACGTCGAGCAGCGCGATCAGGCTCGCGTCCTCGCGCGAACCCTGGCCACGGTCGAGTTCGAGGTTGCGGCGCGTCGCCGCATCGATCTGCAGCGCCTCACTGCGTTCCTCGACACGCAGCGCGCGGATGTGCGGCAGGGCCGACTTCTGCGTGTCACGCACGTACTGCAGCAGCGCGCCGGCTGCGGCGATCGCCCGCGGCAGGCCATCGGCGCCGTAGCCACGCAGGTCGAGCGTGCCGAGCTGATCGGTCAGCAGCCGCGAGGCCGAGGCGAGCTCGAAGTGCCACGGCGGACGCCGGCGCGCGACCGTTCCGACCGGCAGTCACGCCCCGCTCCGTCCCCGGCTCGACACCGCTCTGCGCGCCGGGCCAGCCGGCGCCCTCGGGCCAGAGCAGCTCGGCCGGACGCAACCGCTCGAGCTCGGCCGCGAGCGCGACCGCGCCTTCGCCCTCGAGCATCGTGAAGCGGCCAGCGGAGAGCTCGAGCCATGCGAGACCGAAGCGCGCGCCCTCGACGGCGACCGCTGCCAGTAGCGTTTCGCGCCGCTCGTCGAGCAGCGCTGCGTCGGTCACGGTGCCCGGCGTGACGATGCGGATGACGCGCCGCTCGACCGGGCCCTTCGAGCGGGCCGGGTCGCCGATCTGCTCGCAGATCGCCACCGATTCGCCGAGTCGCGCGAGCCGCGCGAGATAGCCATCGACGCTCTGCACCGGCACGCCGGCCATGGGGATCGGTTCCCCCGCCGACTGACCGCGCTGCGTCAGCGTGATGCCGAGCAGTTGGGCGGCGCGGCGCGCGTCGTCGTAAAAGAGCTCGTAGAAATCGCCCATCCGGTAGAACAGCAGCACGTCCGCGTGCTCGGCCTTGATGCGCAGGTACTGCTGCATCATCGGTGTGTGCTCGGACACATGTTCCGCCGTGGTCATCCATTAAGCTTAGCGGATGGTCACCGACGAAGATCTGCTCAAGCTGTCCATCCGGACGGGTCGCCACCTGCTCGCCGCGCGCAAGCGCATCGTCACCGCCGAGTCGTGCACGGCCGGCTGGATCGCCAAGCTGCTCACCGACGTGCCCGGCAGCTCCGAGTGGTTCGAGTGCGGCTGGGTCTGCTATTCGAACGCCGCGAAGCAGCGCGATCTCGGCGTGGCCGAGGACACGCTCGTGCGCTCGGGTGCGGTCAGCGAGCCGACCGTGCGCGCGATGGCCACCGCAGCGCTCGAGCGCAGCGGCGCCGATCTCGCGATCGCGGTCAGCGGCATCGCCGGTCCCACCGGCGCGGTGCCGGGCAAGCCAGTCGGCACGGTCTGGTTCGCGCTCGCGTATCGGCGCGGCCGCGCCGTCGAGATCGTCGCGCGCGTGAAGTTCTTCAAGGGCGATCGCGATGCCGTGCGCCGCAAGGCCGTGCAGTTCGCCCTGCAGATGGTGCTCGCTGTCGAGCTGCCGGAAGCGGGCTGAGCGGCGGCGCTCCGGCTCTTCTTCCCACGCTGGCGGGGGCTTAGCAGCGACAGTTCATACAGTAGGGAATCAACTCGGGCACTGTACGCCGCGCGCGAGGGCCGAAAATTCTTCGTTCCAGTGCGTTTCCGAGGTCCCGCCTCGGGTCCGACTGTGGAATAATCACTGTTCATTTCCACAGGGGATCGCGATGGAAGAAAACCGCAAGAAGGCGCTCGCCGCCGCGCTCGGCCAGATCGAGAAGCAGTTCGGCAAGGGCTCGGTCATGCGTCTCGGTGACGCCACCGCGGCCTACGATGTCGAGGCCGTTTCCACCGGTTCGCTGGGGCTCGATATCGCGCTCGGCATCGGCGGACTGCCGCGCGGCCGAATCATCGAGATCTACGGTCCCGAGTCCTCGGGCAAGACTACACTGACGCTCGAGGTCATCGCCGAGGTGCAGCGCAGGGGTGGCACGGCCGCCTTCGTCGACGCCGAGCACGCACTCGATCCGGCCTATGCCGAGAAGCTCGGCGTCAACGTCAATGAGCTGCTGGTCTCGCAGCCGGACAACGGCGAGCAGGCACTCGAGATCACCGACATGCTGGTCCGCTCGGGTGCCGTCGACGTCGTGGTCGTCGATTCAGTTGCCGCGCTGACGCCCAAGGCCGAGATCGAGGGCGAAATGGGCGAACTGCAGGTCGGCCTGCACGCGCGCCTGATGTCGCAGGCACTGCGCAAGCTCACCGGCAACATCAAGCGCTCGAACACGATCGTCATCTTCATCAACCAGATCCGCCTGAAGATCGGCGTGATGTTCGGTAACCCCGAGACCACGACCGGCGGCAATGCGCTGAAGTTCTACGCGTCCGTGCGCCTCGACATCCGTCGCATCGGCGCGATCAAGAATGGTGAGGAAGTCATCGGCAACCTGACTCGAGTCAAGGTCGTCAAGAACAAGGTCTCGCCGCCGTTCAAGGAAGCCGAGTTCGAGATCATGTACGGCGCCGGCATCTCCCGCGAAGGCGAGATCATCGAGCTCGGCGCCAACCACGGCATCATCGAGAAGTCCGGCTCCTGGTACTCATACAAGGGCGAGCGGATCGGGCAGGGCAAAGAGAACGCCCGCGAGTTCCTCAGGAACAACCCGTCTGTCGCACGCGAGATCGAGGAACAGATCCGCGCCAAGCTGCTGCCGCCCAAGGGGCCGCGCGCGGCGGGCGGCGGCGAGCAGGCTGCGGCAGGCTGAGCGCGGCCGCTCAGGGCCCATGCCAGGGGTAGGCGGCCGCCGTCGGCCAGGCCGCTCCGCCGAGCGACAGCGAAGCGGCGTGCCCGACCACCCGGACGATGCCGCGGCCGCGCGGCTCGCGGCCATCCCGTGGCTCGCGCGGCGCGACTTCAGCAGCCCCGAACTGCGCGCGCGGCTGCGGCGGGCCGGCTACTCGGCGGCTGCCATCGAGGGTGCGCTCGAGCGCCTGAGGGCCGAGCGGGCCGTGGATGACAGCCGTTACGCCGAGCGCTACGTGGCCTATCAGGCTGGCCGAGGCCAGGGACCGGTGCGGATTCGCCGCGAGCTCCTCGAGCTCGGCCTCGCAGCCGAGATCGTCGAGTCGGCCCTGGCCGCCGGGGTCGACTGGACCGTACGGGCCCGCGACGTGCGGGTCCGCCGGTTCGGGGCACGCCCGCCGGAGTCGTTCGGCGACAAGGCGCGCCAGGCCAGATTTTTGCAGTACCGGGGGTTTTCATCGGATCATATTCGCTTTGCCTTGGGCAGCGACTTCGATCCCGATGACAGTTCCGACTGACTCCGCACGCCGGCAGGGGGCGCCGCCGTACATGAGCGCTGCCGACGTCCGGCGCGCGTTCCTCGAATTCTTCCGCGAGCGCGGCCACACGATCGTCGCCTCGAGTCCCCTCGTGCCGGCCAACGACCCGACGTTGCTGTTCACGAATGCCGGCATGGTGCAGTTCAAGGACCTGTTCCTCGGCAAGGAGAGGCGCGGCTACGTGCGGGCCGCCAGTGCGCAGCGCTGCGTCCGGGCGGGCGGCAAGCACAACGATCTCGAGAACGTCGGCTACACGGCCCGGCACCACACGTTCTTCGAGATGCTCGGCAACTTCTCCTTCGGCGACTACTTCAAACGTGACGCGATCCGCTTCGCCTGGGAGTTCGTCACCGGTTCGCTCGCGCTCGACCCGCAGCGGCTCTGGGTCACGGTCTACGAAGACGACGCCGAGGCGGCCGCGATCTGGATCGACGAAGTCGGCGTGCCGGCCGAGCGCGTGCGGCGTCTCGGCGAGAAATCGAACTTCTGGGCCATGGGCGACACGGGTCCCTGCGGCCCCTGCAGCGAGATCTTCTACGACCATGGACCTGCGATCCCGGGTGGCCCGCCGGGCTCACCCGACGAGGACGGCGATCGCTTCGTCGAGATCTGGAACCTCGTGTTCATGCAGTACGACCGCGCGCCGGACGGCCAGCTCACGCCGCTGCCGAAACCGTCGGTCGACACGGGCGCGGGCCTCGAGCGCCTGTCGGCCGTCATGCAGGGCGTGCATGACAACTACGAGATCGACCTGTTCCGCAACCTGCTCGCGGCCGCGGCCCGACTCGCGAACGTCGCCGATACCCGCAATCCCTCGCTGCGCGTGATCGCCGATCACATCCGTGCCTGCAGCTTCCTGATCGTCGATGGCGTGCTGCCCTCGAACGAGGGTCGAGGCTACGTGCTGCGGCGGATCATCCGTCGCGCGCTGCGCCATGGCCACAAGCTCGGCATCACCGAGCCATTCTTCCACAAGCTGGTCGCGCCGCTCGAGGCCGAGATGGGCAGTGCCTATCCCGAGCTCGTCGCGCAGCGCGCGCGCGTCGAGCAGGTGCTCGCCGGCGAGGAGCAGCGCTTCGCCGAGACGCTGAGCCAGGGCATGGCGCTGCTCGAACAGGCCATCGCGGCGCTCGCGCCCGGGCAGACGCGCATTCCCGGTGAGACCGTCTTCCGGCTCTACGACACCTACGGCTTCCCGGTGGACCTCACCGCCGACATTGCGCGCGAGCGCCAGCTCACGATCGACCAGGCCGGCTTCGAGGCCGCGATGGAGGCACAGCGCGCGCGCGCGCGGGCCGCCAGCAGGTTCGGCGTCGACCAGCGCGTCGGCGCGCGTTTCGAGAACCGCACGACATTCTGCGGCTACGAATCGACGCGCGGCGAAGGACGGGTCGTCGCGCTGCTGCGCGACGGTGTCGAGGTCGCCGAGCTAGGCGCCGGCAAGCGTGGCGAGGTCGTGCTCGACGCCACGCCGTTCTATGCCGAGTCGGGCGGGCAGGTCGGCGATGCGGGCGAGCTGTCGGGCCCGGGGACACGCTTCGTCGTCGAGGACACGCAGAAGCGCGGCGCCGCGCACACGCATCTCGGCCGGCTCGTCGAAGGGCGCGTGCGTGTCGGCGACACGCTGACCGCGCGCGTCGATGAGCGGCTGCGCCGCGCCACGGCGCTGAACCACTCAGCCACGCACCTGCTGCATGCGGCCCTGCGCCGCGTGCTGGGCCCGCACGTCGCGCAGAGAGGTTCGCTCGTCGCGCCGGACCGTTTGCGCTTCGACTTCTCGCACCATCAGGGCGTCAGCGCGGACGAGCTCCGTGCGATCGAGCGCCTCGTCAACGAACAGATCCGCGCCAATGCCGCCGCCGAAACGCGCGTCATGAGCTACGACGAAGCCGTCGCCGCCGGTGCGATCGCGCTGTTCGGCGAGAAGTACGAGTCAAACGTTCGCGTGCTGCGGATCGGCGATTTCTCGATGGAGCTCTGCGGCGGCACGCACGTGAGCCGCGCCGGCGACATTGGCCTGTTCCGCATCGTCGCCGAGAGCGGCGTGGCCGCCGGCGTGCGCCGCATCGAGGCCGTCACCGGCGAGCGCGCGCTCGAGCACGTCGAAGCGGCCGAGCAGACGCTCCGCGACCTCGCGGGTCTGCTGCGCGGCACGCGTGACGACGTCGCCGCCAAGGTCCGCGATGCGCTCGAACGCATCCGGGTGCTCGAGAAGGAGAATCGTTCGCTCAAGGCCAAGCTGGCCTCCGGGCAAGGGCGGGACCTGGCCGAGGCGGCCGTCGATGTCGCGGGGGTGAAGGTGCTCGCGACGACCGTCGAGGGCGCCGACGCAAACGCCTTGCGCAATACCGTCGATCAACTCAAGGAACGGCTCCGTTCGGCCGTCGTCGTGCTCGCCTCCGTCGAGGCGAGCGGCAAAATATTGCTCGTCGCCGGGGTCACCGCTGACCAGACCGCGCGCCTGCGCGCGGGCGAGATCATCGGCAACGTCGCGGGTCAGGTCGGCGGCCGGGGCGGTGGACGACCGGATTTCGCGCAGGCGGGCGGCCACGACGCCAGCCGTCTCGACGCAGCGCTCGCGAGCGTTGAGGCCTTCGTCCGGGCCCGCCTCGGCGCGTGAACGGCGCTGCCGCATGGACGGACAGTCCGTCTTGCTTGTATCGTGACATCGGGGTTACAGGGAGGTCGCCATGTTGATACTCACGCGCCGCGTCGGTGAGGCCGTCATGATCGGCAACGAAGTGACGATCACCGTGCTCGGCGTCAAGGGCAATCAGGTCCGCATCGGCATCAACGCCCCGAGGGACGTCGCCGTGCATCGCGAGGAGATTTTCGAGCGCATCCGGCGCGAGACGGGCGCGGCGCCGTGCGAGTGCGGACCGGGTGGACATGTCGCCGCGAAACCAGCGCCGACCGTGGCCGGCAACGCCGCGCAGGGCGCGTCCGCACCGAACGGCGACGGCGGGCTCGGGCCGCATCGTTGATCGCACGCTGAGCCGGACGGCGTTTTTGACGCGTTCGGTGGCCCGCCCGTATCATGCCGGGCCCGCGCGTGGAGAGATGGCCGAGTGGTCGAAGGCGCACCCCTGCTAAGGGTGTAAGGGCCAAAAGCCCTTCGAGGGTTCGAATCCCTCTCTCTCCGCCAGTTTCTCTGTTTCTTTCCGTCTCATAATCAATAATCGGGCCGAGCCCCGACAGAGCCCCTCAATCCAGGGCGACCGTGACATTCAGGCGGCTCGCAATCGCAGGGCGAGGTCAAGTCACGGCTTGGCTAATCGCCGGCCGGAAGCCGCGCGTAAGCCAGCAACGCCGCTTCCGGTAAGTCATCTCCGTAGATGCGCTTCGCGATGGCGAGTCGACGTTGCTCGCGCGTCAAACCAGGAGGCAGAGACGAGGCCACGATCGTACGCGCTGTCTCATAAAGGCTCGAGGCGATTCGCATGCGCTCGAGCGGAGTTAGCGAGGCATAGTGAGCGGCTTCGCGAGCGGCGATTTCTGGGTGAGTGTCATTCATGTGAGCAACGATTCAAGGCGCGTCACGACGTCGAGGTCTTTGGCCCAGCGCCGCAAGTAGTCTACATCGACAGGGCCGCGCAGCAGCTGCTGTACGTCCCTGAGTTGCGTGTCCGACCCCGAATCGCGGGCCCAGACCAACTTGGAAAGGGCGAGATCCTCGGCGCTCACGATCCAGGTCCGCACGGTCCCCAGTCGCACTTCGCGGCGCCTTGCAAACTCGTGAACGCGATAGGGGGTCGACTTGCGCACGATCAGGTCGATCCTCAACCCCGTCGCATAGTGCATGACGTTGAAGAGTGTCGCTGACACGAGGGCGGCGCAGACCATGTCGGCGTCGATGTAGTGGGCATCGCCGAACGCCTCGGTAATCCGGTCGACGTGGCTGGCGTCGATCGAGACGACGATATCGAAATCCCGCGTCATGCGCGGGGTGGCGTAGAACGCAAGGGCGAACGACCCCGTCAGCATGAACGGCACGCCCAGGGACTCGAGGCGCGCGCTGACGTCGGCGAGAACGTCCAGCTCAGGCGACATGTTCCCGTGAGGATACCGTGAATGGCTTGGCTGACCGTGCTCGATCCTGCGATCTTGCTCGCGCACTCCGGTCGAGCCTCATGAGCCGCTCCGGCTCGGGGTGATCGATGGCCGTGCGAAGCCACGGTCGAAGCGCGCGGCGATGCGCCCCTACCGCGCTTTCACAGTCGCGGCGAAAACGTGTACACTTCCGCGCCCGATCTGGCCGCAAAGCCGCGGGAGCAGCTCTAACGCCTTGATCTAAAAGGCTGTTCGCCCAACGACGCGCCCGTAGCTCAGTTGGATAGAGCGCATGGCTACGAACCATGAGGTCAGGAGTTCGAATCTCTTCGGGCGCGCCACTTTCTTCTCGCCGCCTGCTCAGATCACCGGCACGCCCACTTCCCGCAGATAGCGAAACGTGGCGTCGTAGTGTGACGGCGGTCGCGTCGGATCCGACTCGTCTCCAGGCGGCACGAAGATGACCATGCCCTGACGGGCTCGCGTGAGCAGCACGCGGTAGGCGTTCTTGAGGTAGGCGCGGCTCTCCGGATTGTGGATCTGCTGCCAGCGGCTGCCACGAAAATCGTGGCAGCTCCAGCCCGTCGTACCGCCCGAGAAGCGCAGGTCACCATCCCAGGTCACGCAGGTCCAGTCGAGCTCGAGCCCCTGCACCTGGAACTCCGTGGCGCAGTCCTCGAGATACCAGCTCGAGCGGACATCGCTGCGGTCATTGAGAAACCACTTGACGGGGTCGACTGCGACCCGGATGTCGATGGCGTAGGGCTTGAGGCGCATGGCCTTGGACGAGGCGAGCAGCCCGAACTGCTCGCTGCCGCGCGCCCGTTCCCTGATCCACTGCTTCGCTGTGGCGAGGTCGCGAGTGAGAAGGATCGGATAGCGCCCGCGAAGCGTCTCGAGCGCGGTGCGCGCGCCGGTCCGATCGCGATCAAGGAGTGCCTTGACGAAGTTCGAGACGTTTCCGGCGCGAAAGCTGCGCATCGACACATCGAGGTGCAGCGCCTCGTCATCGAGATGGACGTTGGCGCGTCCGCGTAACGAGGCGAGGGCCTGCCCGGCCGCATACTCGGCATCGAGGAGCCGCGAGGAGATGTGAATCTGCCATTGCGGGAAGTGCGTGGTCGCCGCAAGCAGCCATTCGGCGATGCCCGCCTCGCCAGTGTGGATCTCCTGGCCGCCACCGACCAGACAGACGATGACGGCCCAGTCCTCGTGCCGATCGAGGTAGCGGATCAGGAACTCCGGCTCCGACTGGTCGAAGTTCACCTGGCCCTTCTTCTGCCGCATGAACTGCGAGGTCTTGCGGCGGTTCCAGGCGCGCTGGGCCTCGTCGAAGATCACGACGTGGTCGACGGGCGGGCCGGGATGCCGTAGCGCCTCGTCGCGAAAATGATGGACGTTCTGGATGAACGCCTTGACGGGTCCGGCGACTTGGCCCTTGGTGCTCGTCTCGCCGTGCGCGCGACGCCGTGCGAGGTCATCGCGGGTCAGCGCTTCGCGCAAGACGGCGACGAGCGGTCCGTTGCCGGAGAGAAAAACGGCGTGCGTGGGTTCCCGGGCATCGCGTCGTCGCGTCGCGAGGTCGAGGCCGACGAGCGTCTTGCCGGCCCCCGGTACGCCGGTGACGAAGCAGAGGATCTTGCGGCGCTGCGCTCTCGCCTCGTCGACGAGCGCATCGAGGCGTGCGGCCGTACGGCGCAGATTGCGGGCTCCGGCGTCATGCCGCGCGATCGCCTCGACGGAGTGGCGGGCATAGAGCGCGCGGGCGGCCTCGACGATCGTCGGCGTCGGTCGGTACGGCGCCTCGATCCAGTGGTTGATCCAGTCGCGATCCGCGATCCGCGGCGCGGCTCGCAGGATCTGCGTGAGCAGTCGCGGCAGACTCGCCGGTGCCAGCGCGATGGGCCGACTGACGCGATCCGGCGCGAACTCGGGCACGGGCGGATCCGCGCCGTTCGGCATGCGCGCCTCGGTGGTGATCAGCACCGGGACGATCGGTCGATCGTGGCTGCCCTCATGGAAGTTCTTGAGGTCGAGGGCGTAGTCCCAGACTTGATCGAGCGCGGCGCGCTCGATGCGACTCTCGCCGACCTTGAACTCGAGTACGACGATCGTATCGCCTAGCAGCAGCACCGTATCGATGCGCCGACCCATGCGCGGGATCTCGAATTCGAAGAGCGCGGCTCCGGACTGACAGTCCCGTATAGCTGCGCGCAGCAGGTCGATCTGCGCGAGCCAGGCCTGGGTCTGGGCCGGTTCGACGGCGAACCGGCCGCTGCGGGCCGTCAGTTCGCCCAGGATGGCGCGAGGGTCGGTAGCGAGGAAGTCTCGCAGCGACGCCTGGTACCAGGCGCGAGGCAGGCGGCCGACAGCGGTCACGGGGCCAGGATAGCGCGGCTGCGCGACCGGTCACACCCGTCGGGACCGACGCCGCTGCGTTGCGCAGGCTGCTACGCTTGCAGGCCGGCCGCGGACGCCTGCGCCCGAGCGGTCGTCCTCCAGTCCGTCAAGAGGGAGTCCCTGCATGATGCGTTCGATCCTCCGCAATCGTTCCGCCCTCGTCGCGATATCGGCCGCCCTCGCGATCTCGTCCATGGCGCCGACGCGCGCGTCATTTGCTGCCGACGCAGCGACCAAACAGGCGGCCGCTGCGCCGGCGCCGCCGGTCGCGGTCAAGCGTCGCCTCGAAGGGAAGGTCGCACTGGTCACCGGCAGTTCCCGGGGCATCGGCCGCGCGATCGCCGATCGCCTTGCACGCGACGGCGCGACGGTGGTGATCAACTACGTCAGGTCCAAGGTGGCCGCCGAGCAGGCGGTGGAGGCCATCGAGTCGGCAGGCGGCCGCGCGGTGGCGATCCAGGCGGACATTTCGAACGTCGCGGACGTGCGGCGTCTGTATGCCGAGACCAAGCAGCGGCTCGGGCGCCTCGACATCGTCGTCAACAATGCTGGCATCCTGCCGCCCGCGGTGCCGGTCGCGCAGGAGACCGAACAGACGTTCGATCAGGTATTTGGACTGCTCAAGGGTACGTACTTCTCGTTGCAGGAAGCGGCAAGAATGGTTGCCGACGGCGGGCGCATCATCAACATCTCGAGCAGCACGACGCGCGGCTGGTCGCCGGGCTATTCGATCTATGCAGGTTCGAAGGCCGCGGTCGAGCAGTTCACGCGCTCGCTGTCGCGCGAGCTCGGGTCGCGACAGATCACCGTGAACGCCGTGGTGCCCGGGCTGACCGACACCGACATGATCAGCGACTATCCGCCGGCGGTGCGCGAGCAGGTCGCGCGGAACACGACGCTCGGACGGCTCGGCCGACCGCAGGACATCGCCGATGTCGTCGCCTTCCTCGCGAGCGACGATTCGCGCTGGATCACCGGACAGCTCGTGGTCGCGAACGGCGGCTTGAATCCCTGACGGCGCTCGCCTGACGTGGCAGCGCGCGTCGCGATATTGAGGATGCCAGATCGGCCGGGAGGGCGTTCGGGAATGCTCCGCCTCGGTCTGTGTCGAGGGCGGGCATCGCGCCTCTGGCGGGATCGAAGATACTTCGATGTTTCCGAATAGCTGTGTCAGAAATATCAGATAATTCCTACTTTATGCGGCGGCATACTGTTACCTGAAAGGTCGGGTCGGCCCATCCAACTACTGTCGCCTCACTTAAAGGGAGTTTCAGGTAATGGCAAACCGGCATCTGCTCGTCGTCGCCCTCATCGCATCTCTCGGGCTCGCTTCGCCGGGCATCGAGGCGCGTGAGGCCCGAAAGAAGCCCGCCCCGATCACGACGGTCCAGACCAAGGAGACTCAGGCGGCCATGACGCCTGACGCAGCGCTCGCGCTGCTCAAGGACGGCAACCGGCGCTTCGTCGACGGGGCCATGCTGGTCCGGGACTACAAGGCCCAGGTCGCCGGCACGGCCAGCGGCCAGTACCCCTTTGCGGTGATTCTCGGCTGCATCGACTCGCGGGTGCCGCCGGAGATCGTCTTTGACCAGGGTATCGGCGACGTCTTTGCACCGCGCATCGCCGGCAACTTCGTCAACACCGACATCCTCGGCAGCATGGAGTTCGCCACCGCGGTGGCGGGTGCGAAGCTGATCGTCGTCCTCGGACACACGGAGTGCGGCGCGGTCAAGGGCGCCTGCGACGTCGTGGAACTCGGCAACCTCACGCAGACGCTCAGCAATATCTCGCCGGCTGTCTACTCGGTCCGCGGATTCGAAGGTCAGCGCAACTCGAAGAACAGGGAGTTCGTCGACGCGGTGACGCATGCCAACGTGGAGCTGACGGTCAAGAGCATCGTGAATCGCAGTCCAGTGATCGCCGACCTGATCGCCAAGGGGCAGCTCAAGGTCGTCGGCGCGGTGCACGACGTCGCGACCGGGGTGGTGACGTTCAAGGACTGATTCGGCTCGCGGGCACCTGGCCTCTCTGGTCGGGTGCCCGTGCTCGCAATGTCGGGCGGCTGCCTTGCGTCCTCAAGCCGCGGCGAGCTTCAGGACTCCGGCGTAGACGCTCTCGGTGCCGATCTTGACCTCCCGCGTCGCGCGGCCGCGTGCACCACTGGCTTCGATCTCGTAGCGCCCGCTGCCGGGCTCGAGCCGGTCGATCTTGAACTCGCCGAACGTGTCGGTCGTCGTGCGGCCGACTTCGCGGCCGCCTTGGCGCAGCGTCACGTGCACGCCCGCGGCGCATTCCTCGACACCATCGATGTCGGCGACGACCGTGCCGCCGATGAAGCACTTCGTCATCAGGTGTAGATTCTTGTAGTAGACCCGCGGCCGGGTGCCGAGCTCTGGCTTAAGGACCTCGAGCGATTCCTCCGCGGCGATACGTTGCATCTCGGTGTCCTCGACCTTGATGGTGCGGAACACGCGCGTTGGGCATGCCTGCTCGGCGCGAGTCTTCGTCCAGCCGGCATCGAGCAAATGCGCGTCGAAGGTCCAGTGCTGGGGGATCTGCCGCTCTTCGTTCCAGCTGATCGCGCCGTAGGGGCAGGCATCGACGATCTGCTTCTGTCCCTTGGACTTCTCCGGGTCGATGATGACAATGCCATCGGCGCGCTTGCGAACGGCATCGTTCTGCGCGGCCTTCATGCAGGGTGCGTCGTCGCAGTGGTTGCACATCACGGGCATGAAATGCGCCTCGACGAGCGGGTAGGTCCCGCGCTCGTGGCGCCGGATGTCGAGCCAGTTGTGTCCCTTCGCTGGCTGCGCCGCCGAATAGCCGGGAAAGTCGTTACCGATGTACTCGTCCTTGACGGCGATGAAGCAGGCGCGACAGTTGTCGCACTTCGCGACGTCGACGATCAGGTTCCACTTCTTCGTCATCAGGCGATCTCCGCCGGCGTCCAGGTGTCCACGCCCGTCCACTTCTCGATCTGGATCAGCGTCGTGTTGGGCCGGATGCCGTGCGTCTTCTTCGCGATCGGCTTGCTCGGATTGAGCATGTTGACGCAGCCACCGAGGTCGGTCGAACGGCCCGGCTCGCCGGCAGGACGGTATACCGCCGAACCGGTCGGCGCCTGGACGACTCCGGGTCGCAGACGGCGCGTGATCTGGGCGGCACAGACGACCGATCCGCGTCGGTTCCAGAGGCGGATCAGGTCGGCGTCCTGAATGCCGCGTGCCGCGGCATCCTCGGGGCTGATGCGCGCCACGAGATAGTAGTGCCCGTCCTTGAAGATCCGGTGCTCGCGGATGTCGCGCACGCTGCAGCCCTCTTCGTCCCCCATGAGATGGAAGGGATAGCGCGAGTGCGGTGTCAGCAACTGCAGCGGAAACTCGGCGAGTTCCGGCTCGGTCTTCGCATCCTCATACCGCGGCATGTACTGATTGAGCGGCGGCCGGTCCGGATCGTCGATGCGCTTGAGGGTGCTCGCCACGAACTCGAACTTGCCGGACGGCGTCTGCAGGCCGTTGCCGAAGCCGTTGACGTAGTCCGACGGCAGCGGGTAGGGCTCGGGCGTGTCCTTCTTGCGGCCCTCATAGAACCAGCGGTGCGCGGTCGGCGCGCGCGCCGGTTCCGGGTCGGGCGGCACGACGTAGTAGCCCTTCCTGAGGAACTCCCGCCAGCTGATGTGCCTGGACATGTCGGACGAGTCGAACACCCGCTTGCACCAGTCGAGCTCGCTGGTGCCGCCTTCGGAGTAGATCGCCCCGAGGCCGAGCTTCTCGGCGATCGACAGGAAGATGTCGTAGTCGGACTTCGATTCGCCGAGCGGCTCGATCGCCTTGTGCTGCATGGCGATGACCCGATGGTTGTTCATCGAGTACATGTGGTGCACGTAGCCGGCCCCGACGTTGTACCACTCGCCGATGTCCCAGCGCTCGAAGACCGTGCAGGCGGGCAGCACGACGTCGGCGAAGCGCGTTTCGCCCTCCCACCAGACGGACTGATTGACGACGAACTTCAGGCTCTCGTGCTGGTAGGCCTGGATCCAGCGGTTCGACGCGACCTGAGTGCCGAGCGACGAGCTGCCATATTTGTAGAGCATCTCGACGCGCACGTGACCCGGGGACGGATAGCCGAAAGGAAAGAACTGCCCCTGAACGGACGATACGTCGGTCAGATACCCCATCGCCTTGCCGTGGATGATCGCCTCGGGGAACCACATCCGCGGAATGGACTGGCGCACGGAATTCATCGTCACGATGTGCGGCATGCGCTGGTAGTTGTTGGCGGAATTCGCGCTGTACTGCAGGTCGCCCGAGAAGCTTCCTTCGCCATAGCCGGGGAAGTAGAAGTTGAAGTCGAGAGGGGCGCCGAACTGCAGGTTGCCGAAGTTCGATCCCGGGCGGCCGAAACCCTGCATCGCGCCGAGGATGGTCATCATGCGCGCCCACTGCACGCCCATCGGGCTGCGGCCCGCGCCGCCGAGGCCGACGCCCCAGCCACCGGCACCGAGGTAGGTGCGCTTCGTGCCCCACTCTCGCGCGAGGGCGCGCACGTCGCGCGCCGGCACGCCGGTCTCCTTCTCCTGCCACTCGGGAGTCTTTGGCACGCCGTCCGACTCGCCGAGGATGTAGGCCTTCCAGTCCTCGAAACCGGTGGTGCGCTCGGCGACGAATTTCCTGTCATAGAGGCCCTCCGTGATCCAGACGTGGCAGAGTGCCTGGGCGAGTGCAGCGTCGGTGCCCGGCTTGGGCGAGATCCACTTGCCACCGAGATGGGCGGCGGTGTGGTTGAGGTAGGGGTCGATGTGGACCATCTTGATGCCGAGCTGCCTCGCCCACTCGCGCCGCTCGGTGCCGTCGAAGCCGTAGGTCGCATCCGGGTCGCTGGACCAGAAAACGATCATCTCTGCCTCCTTGAGGCAGTCCTCGACGGTGCCGTAGAACTCCGGGCAGCCGAGCCGCAGACTGTTGCCCCAATGGTGCATCGCGCCCCAGAACCAGCCTTCCCAACTGTCCGGCGTGTGGACGAGCTTGGTGACGCCGATCAGGTTCCAGAAACGGTTGAAGGCGCTGAGGTAATGGCCGAGGTTGCCCCACTGATGGTGGGAGCCGTTGGCGACGCAGATCGCGCCCGGACCGACGGCTTTCGCGCGCTTGATCTCCTTGACCACGATGTCGGTCGCCTCGTCCCAGCTGATGCGCACGAACTCCGACTTGCCGCGGTTCTGGATGTTGCGTTCGCCGTCCGGATCGAAGTCGACGCGCTTCATCGGATACAGGATGCGGTTGTCCGAGTAGACCATCGACTTGAGACACAGCCCGTGGGTGGCCACGGTCGTGCGGCGCGAGGGCCTGAAGGTCTTGCCGCGCGCCTTGATCTCCCACGACGGGGCGTCCTGGTCGTCGAAGTCGATCGGTGTGGTTCGGATGATCTTGCCATCCTTGACGTAGACGAAGATCGGGCCGCTGTTGGTGCCGTTCGTGTAGCGCGTGACACCATCGCCCATGTCGGTGCCGGCCTTCCAGGTCACGGTCTCGAGGCGCGCGAGCGTCTGCATGAACCAGACGGCCAGGTCGTCCGGACCGTCGAGACCGATCTTGAAGTTCTTCGCCGCATCGACGCGCTCGAGCAGGTCGAACGGCGGCGTCAGGAAGCTCTCGGCGATCTCGCGGTTCTTGAAGTGGATGGTCAGATCGGGCTTGTCGTGCAGGCCCTTGCCGGTGCGGACCTTGCCGTTCTCGAGCTGGATCCAGCGGCCCTCCGGCCGGTCGCGCAGACGGAACTGCGCGATCAGGTCGCGTTCCTTGAGGCGCGCCGCGTACCCGGGGTACACCCTGGCGGCCGCCCGCATCGCCTGCGGGATGCCCCAGAGCAGGACCGTTAGATTCATCTTCATCCTCCTGGAACGGGCGATGCCTGCGTCGCCCGCGGGTCACGATCCATTGTAGACGGTTCTGGATAGCGTGGCGGTCGCTCGCCGTCAGTCGCCGGGCGAACCGTCCGTCTGGTCGCCGCGGCTCGGCACGAAGCGCCGCGTGGCGACACGCCAGAGTTGAATCGCGAGGGCCGCCACGGACAGCGCGACGCCGGCTGCGAGCGATGCGGACGCGGCCGCCGTGGGCAGCGCGAGCAGCGATTTCGAGCCAAGCGCGACGACGGTCAGCCAGGCGAGCGGTGGCACGAAGGAGCAGAAGCCGGCAGCGAACGCGAGAACCGCCGAGCCGACCAGCGCGAGCGGCACGCCCCAGGCGACGAGGGGCCCGACCTCCGGCCGCCCTGCGGCGGGCAACGCCAACATCAGTCCCATGAGCAGCACGGTCAGCGCAGGGATTGCCGGCCGCGGACGACAGTGTGCCTTGAGAGTCTCGAGGTCCATCCCCTCACACCCGGACCGGGAGCGTGCGCCCGACCGCACGCCCGACTGCGCATCCCCGGCCCGCCGGCCAACGGATCATCGGCCGGCTCACCGAATCATTTCGCTCTGTCACCCCGGTTCAACCAGCGGCTCTTCGAGTCGATCAGCTTCTTCATCTCCTCGTTGGTCTGCGGCAGCTTCTCGGGCGGCAGGTCGAGGTGGTTGAGCGGAACCTCGGGCACGTACTGGTCGAAGACGGGCTTGACGACCTCGAGCGGATAACGCGGGATCGTCCGCCCCTTGCGGAACTCGGCGATCGGGATCTCGGCCTCGATCACCGAGTCGTTGTTGCTCGGGTCTTCGGCCAGCACCTGTCCGCGTGGACCGACGATCAGAGAGCCGCCGCCGAAGCTCGCAGGCACTCCCGATTCCGGCGGGAAGGTGATGTTGGACATCGCCGAATACATGTTGTTGTAGAAGGCGATGGCCTGCACGTCTGTCCTGGAGAACAGCGTGGCGGTTCGCATCATGATCTCGACGCCACGCATCGCATAGGCCGCAAAGACGAACGGATCGATCTGAACCGTGCTCACCGCGATGTTGCCGAACTCCGTGCGGAGCACCGGGAACTCCTCTTCGATCCCGTAGCGGGCACGGTAGCGGTCGCGGACGCTCTCGATGGTCGTCGTCGGGATCTCCTCGTTCTTGTTGAGCCGCAGCACGTTGCGCGACTTCCAGTAGACCTTCTTGACCTCGCCGTCGCGGCCGATCACGGGGTTGAGGCTCAGGATGTGGCCAGGCCACTCGGGGTCGACGGCGTAGCTGCCGAAGATCACGTAGGTATCACAGGCCTTCGCGAGCTCGCCGATCCGCTTCGTCTCGGGACCGGGGATCCGGATCGTGAACTCGAGCTTCTCTGCGCGCGTGCCAGAGGAGTAGCCCGTCAACGGGAACTCGTTGAACAGGATGAAGTCGGGCTTCTTGCCGGTCGTGCAGGCCTTGTTGATCCAGTAGGCCATCCGTTCGACGTTGGTCGCGAGGCCCTCGCGCACGCTCGGTGCCTTCTGCAGATTGACGGGTGAGTGCTGCACGACCTTGACGACGACGACGTCCTTCTCGAGCGGCACGGTCGCATAGCTGCCGTCGGGCTGGACGAGCGGCGGCGGTTTGCGGTCCGCCTCCGCTGCCGAGGCGGCGGTTTGCACCAGCGCGCTCGCGAAGGCGAGGGTCAGGGCCAGCATCAACGGTCTCGTCAGGTCACTCATCGGGCGGCTCCGTGCGCGATCTGGGACGTGCGGGGTGCATCGTAGCCGCCCGAGATGTCGCAGGTCCATGATCGCGCGCAGGCCCTGCCACGAGTCCGCACACCTCGCAGCGCAAGCCCGGTCACAGGCCGTCGAATCAACCCGGCGGCTGATACACTCACGCGATCGCAAGGCAGCGGACCATGCAGGATGACAGCGCGGGTGACGGCCGACGATTTCAGGGCACGGCACAGGGCGTATCTGCGTGAGCGCGCGGTCGTGGCGTTCCTCGGCTACGCGCCGTTGATCGTGCTGTATCTTTTGACGCACAGCAGCTGGCTCAAGACGCAGCTGCCGCAATCGAAAGAACTCGCGGTGCTGTACCTCGTGGTCTTGCCGATTGCCTGGTTCGCCCTGATCATGCTGCTGCACCGCTGGCTCGGGCCGCTGCGCCATCGCTTGCGCTGTCCGCGCTGCTCACAGGCGCTGATCGCCAGAGACTTCGAGCGGGCGATCGACAGCGGGACCTGTCCGCACTGTGGCGCGACACTGCTTGATGCCGACGCCGTTTCCGCCTGACGCAGTCTCGAGGGAGTCCTCATGCCCGCAACCCGCCGTGACCTCGTGATCTCGGGTACCGCCATCGCGAGCGCGCTCGCGGCCACCGCGACCGCGGCCGACGCCCCCGTACGACCGCGCGCGCCGGCGATGCAGCGCGCCTGGCAGATCGGCAGCCAACAGGGCATCGACTCGCTGCAGCTCGTCTCGCGGCCGGTGCAGCAACCGGGCCCCGGAGAGGTCGCGATCGCCGTGCGTGCCGCAGCCCTGAACCATCGTGATCTGAACATCGTGGCGGCCCGGTACGGACCGGCGAAGCCCGCGACGCGCGTGCCGGTCAGCGACGGTTCCGGCGACGTCGTGGCCGTCGGGCCCGACGTGACCTCGTGGCGTATCGGCGATCGCGTGACGGCGCCGCACTTCGTCGACTGGCTCGACGGGCAGTATTCGCCAGCGGTGTTCGCGCGCGATCTCGGCAACACGGCCGACGGCTGGCTCGCCGAGCGGATCGTGCTGCCGGCGGCTTCGCTCGTCCGGGTGCCCGACGCGCTGAACCATGCGGAAGCGGCCGCCCTCGGCGCCGCCGGCATCACGGCCTGGTCGGTCCTCGAGGCCTTCGCGGGAGTGCGGCCCGGCGACGTCGTGCTCGCGCTCGGCACGGGCGGTGTCGCGGTGCTCGCGCTGCAGATCGCGAAGATGGCGGGCGCCACCGTCGCCATCACTTCCTCGAGCGATGCGAAGCTACAGGCCGTGCGCGCTCTTGGCGCCGACATCACGGTCAACTATCGCAGCCGTCCCGATTGGCAGGTCGCGATCCGCGAGGCGACGGGGGGTCGAGGCGTGGACATCGTGGTCGAGACCGGCGGTTTCGCCACGTTGCCACAGTCGCTCGCCTGCTGTGCGCCGAACGCCCGTATCGGGCTGCTCGGCGCGCTGGCCGGTCGGGCCGAGGGCGGCGGCGATCTGTCGCCGATGATCGTCGCGAACGCGATCGTCAAGGGCATCACTTCGGGTAGCCGGCGGATGCTCGAGGATCTGCTGCGGGCCTGCGCCGCCAACGGCGTGAAGCCGAAGATCGATCGGCAGTTCGCTTTCGGTGAAGTGCCCGAGGCCTACCGATATCTGCAGACCGGATCGCATGTCGGCAAGATCGTCTTGCGGCTCGATTGAGCCGTCCGTCCGCGATCGCACGGCTCCGCCCCGCGGACTTGGCGGGCATCGGTCGATCTGCTTCACTGGGGCCTTGCATACGTTCTCGAATGGGTGGAGGGGCGCATGACCAGGTCGGAAGGGATCGTCACTGCCGTGCTGGCACTCGGCGTGGCCGCGGCCGCGGCCACGCCGCTTCGAGTCAGTCCCGATGGTCACAAGGCGGCCGCCGGCGACGTCGCGATCAACGCGCGCGGCGAGATCGCCGTGCTCTGGGTCGATCGCTCGCCGCAGGAGCGTTCTGGCGACGTCACCGATCGGCACATCGCGCTGACGGATCTCTACGTCGCGGTCTCTCGCGATGGCGGCCGCAGCTTCGAGCCGCCGGTCAAGATCAATCGCGATTCCGGTGCGGTGTGGGGCCAGCAGGTCAGCCGACCGCGTGTCGTCGCTGCGCCGAACGGTACCTGGCATCTGACCTACGCGGCCAACGAGCGGCACCCGAAGCTCGGCAAGACGGCGCTGACCACTCATTACACTCGCTCGACGGACGGCGGGCGAAGCTGCGAGCCGCCGCGCCGCGTCTCGACGCTCACGGATCAGGATCTCGGCGGCATGCTGCACGGCGGATTCATCAGTGCGGCTGCCTTTGGCACGATCGCCGCCGCGCCGGACGGCAGCGTGCGGCTGCTCTGGATCGACACGCGGCAAATGACACGCGAGAGCGCGGCCGCGGCGATCTACTCGATCGTGTCTCACGACGACGGTCGCAGCTTCGCGCCCGAGGCCCATGTGGTCGCCGAGGGTGTCTGTCCCTGCTGCCAGCTCACGGCGATCGCGACCGCAGAGTCCGACATCCTCGTCGGTTCGCGCCGCATCACCGCGGGCAACATCCGTCCGGCGACCGTCTTGCGCGTCGGTCACGACACCGGCACGGCGGGCGAGCGCATCTCGATCGGGGGCGCGCCGTGGCAGATCGAGGGTTGCCCCCTCAAACCGACCGTCGTGGCGACCCAGGGCTCACGGGTCCTCGCGGCCGTGCACAACGGCGCGGAGTCGCCGCCCGGTGTCGTGTATGCGAGCTCGGTCGACGGTGGCGCGACGTTCCGCCACCATGGCCTCGTGCATCCGGAGGCGTCGGTCTCTGATGCGCCAAGCATTGCCGCGCAGCCCGATCTGGCGTTGCTCGCCTGGCACGCCAAGACCGATGGACCACGCCGCGTGTTTTACCGGTTGCTCGCGCTCGACGGCAGCCCGATCGGCGCGGTGCGAGAGCTCGATGCCGAGCCGGGTGCGGCGCAGTCGCCAGTCGTCGCCGCGAGACCAGACGGGCGGTTTCAAATCGTCTGGCAGCAGGCCGATCGCATCATGACGACGGTGCTGCCCGGCAGAGAATCGGCCGTGGCCGGCACCGCGACGGCCGCGCGAGGACTGCGCTGAGATGGGCTCCGTTGCGGCTCGCGGGTGGGTTGGCGTGGCGGTCCTCCTCGCGTTGCTCGCGCTGGGAGCCGCCGTTGTGCGGGCCGATACGCGAGCCGAGCCAGTCACGGCCGCCGAGTTCCGGTCTGCGCTCGAACGGGAGCGTGGCCGGGTGCTCGTCGTGAATCTCTGGGCCACCTGGTGCGCACCTTGCCTGCGCGAGATTCCGGATCTGTTGCGCCTCGAAGCGGAACTCGCCCCGCATGACGTCCGGCTCATCGGCGTCGCCGTCGACGACCCGACTCCAGACGCGCGCGAGGTCGAGGAGTTCCGCCGCAGGTACTTCCCGGCGCTTCGGACTTTCGCGCGCGGTGACGGCGAACTCGATGAACTCGCGAGCGTGATCGATCCGGCCTGGAACGAGGTCGTACCCACGACCTATATTCTCGACCGGAGCGGCAAGGTGCGTGCGCGCATCCAGGGCAAGAAGACGCTCGAGGAGTTCAAGGCCGCGGTCAGACAAGTCCTCTGATTCGGGGCCGAGACGGTGCTCGGACCTTGTCCCGGGCATATGCCACGGAGGGAATTCGATGATGGACCGCAGATCGATGCTGCACCTCGGCGCCGCGGCGCTGGCCGCGGCTGCGACAGCCGCTGATGCCGCGCATGCGGCGAGCGAGGCAAAGACCTATGTACTCGTGCACGGCACCTGGCACGGCGGCTGGGTCTGGCAGCGCGTCGCCGATCGGCTTCGCGCGGCCGGGCACCGCGTCTACACGCCCACCTGCACGGGTTGCGGCGAGCGGATCCACTTGTCCCGTCCGGACGTGGGCCTCGAGACCCACATCAGCGACATCACCAACCTCATCGAGTTCGAGGAGCTCGAGCGGGTCATCCTGGTCGGGCATTCCTTCGCCGGCATCACGATCACCGGCGTCGCCGATAGGCTCCGCGAGCGCATTCGCCGCATCGTCTTCTTCGACGCGCTCGTGCCGACCGAGCAGCGCCCGGCTGCCGTGCTGCCAGAGCCCAACGGCGAGTATCCCGAATGGTGGCGCAAGCGGCAGGCGAAGTTCCTCGACGGTTACCGGATGAATTTCTGGGACGAGTACAAGATCGACATGCTCGTACCGCCCGAGGACAGCGCCAACGTCGAGTTGCTGCGACGCCGTCTGACGACGCACCCGATGCGTCAATGGACCGATCGCCTCGAGCTGCGCAACGGTGGCTGGCAAGGACTGCCGCGCACCTACGTGCAGCCGACGCTGCAGTCGTATTCGCCCTCGTCGGAGCGCATGATCGGCCCGGCTCGCGAGCCCGGGTGGCAGTTCCTGCGCCTCGCCTGCTACCGGGACGGCATGCTCACGCATCCGGACGAGGTGGCACGCTGTTTCGCCGGACTGGACTGAATCGCGCGACGAGCCTCTTCTCGGTCTCGACCACGAGCAGTAGTGCGACGCCGACAGCGATGATCGCGATGCCGTCACGCAGCGAGACCGGTGCGGTGCCGAACACACGCTGCATCGGTGGCCAGTAAGTCAGCGCGAACTGGGCGACCGTGACGATAGCGACCCCGGTCACCACGGCCCGGGTGCCTAGCATGGCGCGCAGCGTCAGCGACGTGCCGTGCACGTAGCGGACGCTGAAGAGGTAGAAGACCTCCATGACGACGATCGTGTTGACCGCGATCGTTCGCGCCGCCTCGACCGGCAGGCCGCGCGCTTCGGCCCAGAAGAACATGCCGAAGACACCGATCACGAATAGGAGCGAGACGAGCACGATGCGCCAGATCAGGCGCTGCGTCAGCAACGGTTCGCTCGGCGAGCGCGGCGGGCGCAGCATCGTGCCGGGTTCGGTCGGCTCGAAAGCAAGCGTCAGGCCCAGTGCCACGGCCGTGACCATGTTGATCCAGAGGATCTGCAATGGCGTGATGGGCAAGGCGAGGCCGAACGCGATCGCGGCAATGATGGCCATGGCCTCGCCGCCATTCGTGGGCAGGGTCCAGCCGATGACCTTGACGACATTGTCGTAGACGGTGCGACCTTCGCGCACGGCCGCGACGATCGAGGCGAAGTTGTCGTCGGCGAGCACCATCTCGGCCGCCTCTTTGGCGGCCTCGGTACCCTTGCCACCCATTGCCACTCCGACGTCGGCACGCTTCAGTGCCGGTGCATCGTTGACACCGTCACCGGTCATTGCGACGACGGCTCCATTGGACTGCAGCGCTTCGACGAGGCGGAGCTTGTGCTCGGGGGAAGCGCGGGCGAACACGGTGGTCTCGCGCGCCATTGCGCGCAGCGCCGAATCGTCGAGGGCGTCGAGCTGTGAACCCTCGACCACGCGGGGAGATGGGCCGAGACCGATCTGCCGCGCGATCGCCAGTGCGGTCGTGGCGTGATCCCCGGTGATCATCACGACGCGGATGCCAGCGCGAGCACAGTCGGCGATGGCCGCGACCGCCTCTTCGCGCGGTGGATCGATCAGTCCCGCGATGCCGAGGAAGACGGCGCCGTGGTCGACGTCGCAGAACGACAGTGTGGCGTGACCGGCTGGCATGGTGCGGGTCGCGAAGGCGAGCACGCGCTGCCCCTCATGCGCGAGGCTCTCGATCGCCTCCAACCACAGCTGCCGGTCGAGTGGCGCCGGCCCACCCGCGCTGAGCTGCGTCTCGCACATGTCGAGCACGCGCTCCGGAGCGCCCTTGATGAGTGCGAACCAATCGCCATCGTGCGAGTGGTGCAGCGTCGCCATGAAGCGATGCGCGGCATCGAAAGGGATCTCGTCGTCACGCGGCAGTTCACGTCGCAGCCGATCGATGTCGTAACCGGCCTTGAGCGCGAACGAGACGAGAGCCCCCTCCATCGGATCCCCGTCGACACGCCATTCGCCCGCGACGTTGCGCAGCCGCGCGTCGTTGCAGAGCAGGGCGGCGCGGGCGAGTGCCGCCAGGGCCGGGTATTCGAGCGGCTCGATCTCGACACCTCCACGCGAGAAAGTGCCACTCGGCTCGTACCCGGTGCCGGTCACGCCGCAGGCCAAGTCGGCCGTGACGACGGCCGCAACCATCATCTCGTTACGCGTCAGGGTACCCGTTTTGTCGGAGCAGATGACCGAGACGGAGCCGAGTGTCTCGACCGCCGGCAAGCGGCGCACGATCGCGTTTCGGCGTGCCATGCGCGCCACTCCGATCGCCAGAGTAATCGTGAGGATGGCGGGAAGTCCCTCGGGAATCGCCGAGACGGCGAGGCCGACGACCACCATGAATGCCTCGCCGGCGCCATAGCCATGACGCAGGTGCGCCCAGGCGAAGACCACCGCACAGACGGCGATGATCACCAGCGTCAGCGCACGCGCGAAGCGATCCATCTGGCGTGTCAGCGGCGTCTCGAGCGTGACCACCTCCTCGAGCAGCGCGCTGATGCGGCCCAGTTCGGTCGCGCCGCCGGTCGCAACGGCGATGCCGGCGCCCTGACCGCCGGTCACGAGCGTGCCCGAGTAGGCCATCGAGCCGCGGTCGCCGAGGGCGCTGTCGGCCGGCACGGGCTCGACCTGTTTCTCGACGGCGATGGACTCACCGGTCAGGGCTGCCTCGGCGATCCTCAGGTTGCGCTGACGCAGGATCCTCAGATCGGCCGGAACGCGGTCACCGGCCTCGATGATCACGAGATCGCCGGGCACGATGTCCTCGGCGGCGATGGTGAGGCGGTGGCCATCCCTGACCACTGTCGCGCGGGGGTCGATCATCGTGCGGATCGCATCGAGAGCGTCCTCGGCCCGCCCTTCCTGGACGAAGCCGATCATGGCGTTGAGCAGCACGACCGCGAGGATGACCAGCGCGTCGACCGGATGATCGAGCAGCAGGGTGATCAGGGCCGAGGCCAGCAAAACGTAGATGAAGAGGTTGTGAAACTGCTGCAGCAGGCGCTTCGAGGCGCTGCGACGGCGCGCCGCGGGCAGACGATTGGGACCGTACAGTGCGCGGCGTGCGGTGGTCTCCTCGGTCGTGAGACCCTTGAGGTGACCGCCCGTGGCCGCGAGCACGGCTTCGGGCGTCATCGCGTGCCAGATCGGCGGCGCTTCAGGCTTGGGCGGTCGCGAACGCTGCATGGGTCTCGCTGGTCGTCACAGCCGGAACCGAGCAGGCTAGCGGAGCCGCGCGTCGATCGTCATCAGCAGTGGCCGCAAGCCTGCGCGGCGTAGAGATGCCGCAGGTGCGCGGGCGGCGTGGGCGCCACGATCGCTGCTGAGGTCGCTCGCTGGTGACTGCGATTACTCGCGCGGCGGCAGCGCCTTGACGTATTCGGCGATCGCTGCGCGATCGTCGGCGCTGATCCGCGCGAGGTTCTTGATGACCGAGGCCATCGAACCACCGGCGCTGTCGAAATTCGGATCGAATCCGGTCTCGAGGTAGTAAGCGATATCGCCTGCGCTCCAGTCGAGTCTTGCCGGCGTGATGTTCGGGATCGTGCCGCTGCCCGACGGATTCGGCGCGCCGGCCATCCAGCGGCTTGTGTCGAGCCCCCCGAAGCGGTCGCGCGGCGAATGGCACTCACCGCAGTGGGACAACGCTTCGACGAGATAGCGTCCGCGCTCGGCACGCTCGCCCTCGGCGGGCGCGACCCAGTCGGTCGTCAGGTAGCGGAGCTTCCAGAGGCCGATCCCGCGCCGGACCGAGTAAGGGAAGCGCAGCTCGTGCGGCTCGTCGGCGCGGTTCGAAGCCGGCAGCGTATCGAGGAACGCCTTGAGGTCGGCGACGTCCTGGATCGTCATCTTCGCGTACGAGGTATACGGGAAGACGGGGTAGTAGTGGCGTCCGTCCGGGGACACACCGCGCAGCATGGCGTCGGCGAACTCGGCGAGCGTCCAGGATCCGATGCCGTGCACGGGGTCGGGCGAGATGTTCGGCCCGACGAACACCCCGAAGTCGGTTTCGAGCCGATGCCCGCCGGCGAGCAGGGGCCGCGCCGGGTCGACGGGCCCGGCCGCGTCACCCTCGGCCGCGTGGCAAGAGGCGCAGCCGCCAGCCCAGAACACGGCCGCCCCGCGGTTCGCATCGCCGGCGACGCCCTCGAGCAGGTCGCGGTCGAGGCCGGCCGGCCGGGTCAGGATCCAGCCGGCGATCGCGACGAGGGCCACGACGAGCAGCGTGGCCCGCAGTGTGACGGACACGGCGCTCAGTTCGCCGGAGCGCGATACTTCTCGTGACAGTCCTGACAGGCGCCGCCAACCGCGCCGAGGGCCGGGCGCAGCGCCTCGAGCCCGTTGCCGGCCGCGCCCTGCAGCGCCGCTGCCCGCTTGCCGAGCTCCTGCCACTTCGCCGTGAAATCAGCGACGTTGTCGAAGATGTTCGGTTGCGCGCGAGTGCCCTTGGTCGTCCCGTTGTGCGAGGCGGCGGGCCAGAGCGCGGTCTGATTGAGTTTGGTCACCGCGGCGACGTTGTCGGCCGCGGCCTTGGCTGCGGCGGCGTCGTACGGCACGTTACCGCGCGCCATCGCGCCGAGAATGCCCATGCTGTGGGCCATGATCTCGAACTGACCCTTTCGGGCCTTGATGACCTGGTCGAAGTTCTGCTGTGCATGGGCGGCGCCGGCGGCGAGCGTCGTCGCCACGAGCCCCAGCGCGATGGAACGGGTGAATCGCATGACGGCCTCCATGTCGTTGTAGAGTGGGCATCCACATGCCGATCATAGGCGTAAACGATGAAAAAAGAAGCCTCGGCGCCCCAGCGCCCGCGCCGCGGCGTTCGGTGACGGGGGCGGTCGCGCTCCTGCTCGGTGCGATGGTGAGTGCGCGCGCCGAGCCACCGCCGCCTGCGACGCGTGGCCTGCAGGAAGTCGTCGTCTCCGTGCGCGATCTCGAGCAGAGCACGTGGCAGTTGCGCGCCGTCTCGGGCTGGACCGAGCGCTACCGCGGAGTCGTGTCGCGCGATCGTCTCGCGTTCTGGGGACTGCCGGCGACCGTCAGGGCCCGCGAGCGGCTGCTAGGGCCGCCCGCGAGCGGTCACGGTCTGCTGCGGCTCGTGCAGTTCGACGGTATCCCGCGCGTCGAGATCCGCTCCAGTGCCCGACCCTTCGACACGGGCGGCATCTTCAACGTCAACGTGCTCGTGCGCGACATCGACGCGGTGTTCGCCGACATGCAGGCCCGCGGTTTCCAGGCCTTCGCCGACCCGAGCCGCTACGAGATTTTCGGTCGCCGCTATGCCGGGGCGCTACTGCGCGGGCAGGACGGCATCGTGTTCAACCTGCTCGAGCGCGGCGATCGCCGGTACGACGGCCTGCCGGCCTTCGGCGCGATGAGCCACATTCGCAACAGCACCCAGGTCGTCGACGACTTCGAGCTGAACCGGCGCTTCTTTGAGGAGCAGCTCGGCTGGGTCAAGCGCTGGGAGGATGCGCCGAAGTGGGAGGCCGGCGGGCAGAACAACATGGCGCTGCCCGAGAGCCTCGTCGTCTCCGGAGCCGTGCGTGAACGGGCCGCGAGCTTTGCGTTCGCCGCCGAGGCCGACGGCGGGACGCTCGAGATCCTCGCGTTCGAAGGTATCCGCGGGCGCGACTATTCCACACGCGCGCGGCCGCCGAATCTCGGCATGGCTGCCTACCTGATCATGGTCCCAGCCCTCGAGGGCTATATGGCGACCCTGCGCGCGCGTGGCGTGCCCATCGTCGCGGAGCCGACGCGCCTGTGGCTGCCGCCCTACGGAAACCGGTGGGCGGCGACGATCCGCTCTCCGGCGGGTAGCTAGTTAATGCTCGTAGAGGGGAAATAGCGCAATAAATTTGCAGTCAAATTGCTTGTCCAGCACGCCGCTTGCACCTTCGCCGGCGCGGTCGCAGACTCCGGATCTCTTTGGGGGAGGGCTCTCGGATGATCTCGTCGCGCTTTCCGGTGCTGCTTTCGCTGCTCGTGCCCGCACTCGCCGCACCGCTTCCGGTGGCGGCCCAGTCGGGTCTCGAGGAAGTCGTGGTCACTGCGCGCAAGCGCGAAGAGAGCCTGCAGGAGGTTCCAATCGCGATCACGGCCTTCACGGCCGAGCAGCTCGAGAAGGCCGGCGTGACGCGACTCGAGGAGATCACGCTGCAGACTGCCGGTGTCCAGTATCACTCGCTCGGTCTCGCGATTC
Organism: Gammaproteobacteria bacterium; assembly: GCA_037444685.1. Taxonomy (GTDB): domain Bacteria; phylum Pseudomonadota; class Gammaproteobacteria; order Steroidobacterales; family Steroidobacteraceae; genus UBA964. The sequence continues at coordinate 379,703 of JBBILX010000002.1, read as the reverse complement.
CGGGTCGCGTGAACTCGTCGATCCGCTTCCGCGGCATGGACGTCAACAGTCAGGTGCCGACCTTCCAGCTCGGCACCCTGTTCGTCGACGGCATCTATGTGCTCGGCGGCACGCACTCGATACCGCTCGACGACATCGAACGCGTCGAGGTGGTCAAGGGTCCACAGTCGGCTTACTTCGGCCGCAACACCTTCGGCGGCGCAATCAACTACATCTCGAAGCAGCCGTCGATGAGCGAGTACACGGGCGACATCGGCCTGTCGTACGCGCAATACGACGAGGTCGAGCTCACGGCCGCCCTGTCCGGACCCATCATCGCGGACAAGCTCGCCTTCCGCGTGGCCGCGCGCAAGTACAGCATGGGCGGCATGTGGACGGCCTCTGACGGCGGCAAACTCGGCGCGCAGGCCTCCGACACCCTGAGCTTCGCCCTCAAGGCCACGCCGATCGACGGTCTGACGCTGCTCGCGCGCGGGTTCATCGGCTACGACGAGGACGGTCCGGCCGCGGGCGGCGCGATTCCGGGGCGCCTCAACAACACCTGCAGCGGTACGTACACGAACAATGCCGGCGAGGTCGTCGCGCCGATGCTCTGGTTCTGCGGCAACGTGCCCGAGCAGGGGCGTGCGATCTCCGTGCTCGGCACCACGCGCATCATCGACAGCAATACCCAGGTCACCAGCGCGCGGGCGCTCGCCTCGACCGGTGATGCGAACTGGCTGCTGCCCAACCTGATCCAGCGCGCGCAGCCGGCGGCCATCGCGGGCAAGGTGCCCCTGCTCGAGGAGATCGAGCTCGAGCGCCGCGTCGAGCGCTATTCGTTCAAGGGCAGCTACGAGTTCGCCGGCGGCTGGACGATCGATGCCGTCTACGGCAACAACACGCTCCGTGCGAACTGGGTGCGCGACTTCAATTTCACCGGGTTCGACAACTCCTATTCGCGCGATCCGCAGCTGAGCCGCGACAAGTCCTACGAGCTGCGCCTGACGTCGCCGCAGGACCGCCGGTTCCGCTGGCTGCTCGGCGTCAACCGATATGAGCAATCGTTCCTCTCCTCGGCCACGGGCGGCGATGCGGCCTTCCTCTGCGTCGACACGATCGCGGGACCCGTCATCGGTACCTGCCGTCCGGGTCCGGCGTCCAACGCCTTCGCGCTGTTCCCGAACACGCTCGCGAACACGGACGAGGTCGAGAACGACGCCGTGTTCGCCGCCGTGGCCATCGATCTCGGTGCGCAGTTCACGATGAACGTCGAGGGCCGATACCAGGAAGACAGCTTCCGCCGCGGTCTGACGAATCCACAGACGCTCGACACGAACCGATTCCTGCCGCGCGCGATCCTGCAATGGCAGCCGAGCGAGGATCTGAACCTCTACGCCTCGTTCGCGCGTGGCGTGATCCAGGGCGAGATCAACCAGCTCGTCGTCGACGCGGATGCCCGTGAGCGTGCACAGTTCGACGCGCTCGGCGTCGTCGGCCAGGTGCCCGAGGAGATCCTCGACAGCTACGAGGTCGGCTGGAAGCAGCGCTTCCTCGATCGCCGCGTCAGTCTCAACGCCGCCTTCTACTACGGGCTCTGGGACAACAAGAAGAGCCGGCAGATCTACCCGATCAATTTCACCTGCGACAACAGTCCGGCCATTCCCGGCGTCACGCCCGGCTGCCGCGGCGCGACGACGGTGCCGGGCGAGGCCGTCGCGGGCGAGCCGGCGCGCAACGCCGACGGTACGCCGGCGCTGCAGAACTCGAACGTGGTCGCGCCGCTCGACGTCAGGATCTGGGGCGCGGAGTTCGAGGCCACCGCGGCCGTGACCGACCGCCTGCAGCTGGGGGGCGCCCTCACTTATGCCAGGAGCGAGATGCAGACCGGGTTCTTCGTCACCGTCGCCAGCATCGCCGGATCGGCTAACATCACCGGCAACTCGAACCCGCGCTTCCCGGAGTGGTCGGGCTCGATCAACGGCACCTACACCGCGCCGCTCAACGACGACTGGAACTGGTACGTGCGCGGCGACGCGAACTACTTCGGCAAGACCTACGTCGATCTCGACAACTTCGCCACCTGCAAGGGGTACGTGCTCGCCAATGGCCGTGCCGGCGTCGAGAAGGAAGGCGTGCGACTTGAGCTGTTCGTCAAAAACCTGTTCGACGACGACAGCTGGGCTGCCTGTGCGCGCTTCCTCGAGTTCGACCTGCCGCAGGACGGTGCGGGCAACCCGAACATCTATCAGACCGTGATCGTCGCGCCGCAGCTCAAGCGCCAGATCGGTCTGCGCGCCTCGTGGAAGTTCTGAGGCGCGTGCCGGCCCGCACGTGGCTGGTCGCAACCGCGCTGCTGCCGTGCGCCGCGGCGGCGCAGACGTCGGCCTCGCTGGCGGTGCCGCCGCCGGTCTACGTCGATCCGACGACGGTCGTACCGGGCAGCAAGGCGGTGGCCCGCCGCGTCACGATGCTGGTGGCGGACCTCGACCGCAGCATGCGCTTCTACGAGGCGCTCGGCTTCCGCAACGATCGTCGCGTCGAGGTCACCGACGCGGGGTCGCTCAAGGTCTTCGGGCTGCCGCCGGGCACCCGGCTGACGTTCGCGCGGATGACCAGCGACAACACGTTGTCCACGGGCCGCATCGATGGTGGGACGATCGGCCTTGCGCAGGTGCACAATCGCCGGCTGCGCTCCCTGCGTGCCCTCACGCGGGGCGAGACGATGATCGGCACGCCGATCCTCGTCATGACGACCGACGACGTCGCCGCCGTCCACGCGCGCCTCGTCGCCCTCGGTGCCGAGATCCTCGAGCCGCCGCTCGAGCTCGGCGGCGGACTCAAGTCGATGATCGCGCGCGATCCGGATGGCACGCGCATGGAGATCACGCAGCCGCCGGTCATCGTGCCGGCGCGCTGAGACGCCGGCCGCCTGCCTGCTGGCATCTCAGGCCAGTGCCGCCAGAGCGCCGTGCACGGTCTCGGCTCCGGCCTCGAGCGCGGCGAGATGCGCCGCCCCGAGACGCAGCGCGTCGAGCGTCTGCTGCAGGCGCTCGCCGGCGAGCGGGGCGAGCGACTGCTCCAGCAGCCGCGCCGCGAGCAGCTCTGCGAGGCGCACTTGCCGGACCTGCAACGACCACGGACCCGCATAGCTGTCATCGTCGAACTGCTCGATGGTGATCGTGACCGGTTCCGGCAGGCGCCAGGCGTGGGCGAGCGCGAGCCCGGCGCGCCTCTCGAACACGTCGATCAGATAGCTGCGTTCCGGTGCGGTCAGCCGACTGCGCTCGGTCTGTCCGATCCGGCTCAGGCAACCGACCACCACCGGGCGGCCAATCCTCAGCAGCAGACCGCACAGATAAGCGAGTTCGGCGCTCGAGCCGCCGAAACGCGCGACTTCGCGGGCCCAGCAGGCCGTGGCCACGGCCTGCTGCCAGAGGAGCGACAGCAGTTTCTCCTGGCCATGGGCCGTGAAAAGCTGCCCCCGCACGGCCACCGCGAGGGCGATCGACTGGATCTCGCCGAAACCGAGCCAGCCGATGGCCTGCTGCAGTGTCAGGATGGGGACCCGCGGGGCGAGCGCCGCGGAGTTCGCGACCCTCAGCACGTTGGCGGCGACGACGGGGTCGCGCTGCACGAGCTGCGTGAGCACCGCGGTGTTCGCGTTGCCGTCGGCGGCCATCGCCGCGATCGCCGCGGCGCCCGGTGACGGTCTGGGCAGCTCCAGCGGACCGCCGAGCATCGCCTCGAGGTGGCCGCGCCACTGCGTCATGGCCGACGAGGGATTGCGGACGGCCAGGCTCTCTATCGATCGGGTCGGCATGGATGATCGTTCGTGGCTTTCTCTTCAATCGGCCGTCCTGCCCGGAACTTGAGCCAGCTCTCCGCACCGTGGCCCTGGCAGTTCTTGACGCTGCACCGGCAACTCGCCGCGTAAATTCCGGTCTACACTCGTGCCGTGGCGCTGTCGAATACCCTCAAACGCCCCCGTACGTGGCTGTCGATCGGGGTCACGCTACTCGCGGCCATCCTGCTGTACCGGTGCACACTGGCCCGCGAGAAGCCGCCCGCCTACGAGACGGCGGTTGTCGACCGGGGCGACGTCGTGGCGCGGGTCAGCGCCTCGGGCAGCCTCTCGGCCGTGGTCACGGTCGAGGTCGGCAGTCAGATCTCGGGGCGCATTCAGTCGCTCTACGCCGACTTCAACTCGGTCGTCAGACGCGGCCAGCTGATCGCGAAGATCGACCCGGCGCTGTTCGAGGCTGCGGTGGCGCAGGCCAGCGCGAATGTGGCAGCTGCGCGCGGCAATCTCGAACGCCTGCGCGTCCAGGCCGAAGAGGCCGAGCGCCAGGCGCGGCGTGCCACGCAACTGTTCGAGCAGCAGCTGATCTCGGAGACCGATCGCGACAACGCCGTCTCGAATGCGCGCGCCGCGGCGGCCTCGGTGGTCCAGGCGCAGGCACAGCTCGATCAGGCGCTCGCGTCGCTGCGGCAGGCGCAGGCCAACCTGCGCTACACCGACATCCTCGCCCCGACCGACGGCATCGTGATCTCGCGCGCCGTCAACGTCGGGCAGACCGTCGCGGCATCGCTGCAGGCGCCGGTGATCTTCACGATCGCCCAGGACCTGCGGGCGATGGAGGTGCACACCAACGTCGCTGAATCGGACATCGGCCGATTGCGCGCCGGCATGGAGGCGACCTTCACCGTCGACGCTTACCCGGGCGAACCCTTCCGTGGCCGCATCCGCGAGATCCGCAACGCGCCGCAGGTCGTGCAGAACGTCGTCACCTACGATGCCGTGATCGACGTCGCCAACCCCGAGCTCAAGCTCAAGCCCGGCATGACCGCGACGGTCACGGTGATCGCCGAGCAGCGTCGGAACGTGCTGCGCGTGCCCAACGCGGCCCTGCGCTTCCGGCCCGACAGCGCGGCTGGAACGACGAGCGGCGCGGGCCGCGAGCGCGGCGATGGCACGCGGCAGGTCTGGGTGCTCGTCAAGGGCGTGCCGGAGCCGCGCGAAGTGCGCCCGGGACTGTCGGACAGCCGCTTCACCGAGATCGTGGGCGGAGCGCTGGCCGAGGGCGAAACGGTCATCGTCGGCACGGCCGGCGGCAGCACGGCGGCTCCGCGTGGCATGCGCGGCATGCGCATCCTCTGAGGTCGACTCGGGGTGGCGCTGATCGAGCTGCGCGGCCTGACCCGGATCTACCAGTCCGGCGACACCGAGTTCGCGGCGCTCCGCGAGGTGGATCTCGACGTCGACAGCGGCGAATTCGTCGCGGTCACGGGCGCATCGGGGTCGGGCAAATCGACGCTGATGAACATCATCGGGTGCCTCGATCGGCCGACCCGCGGCAGGTATCGGCTCGCCGGTCGGGACGTCGCGCACCTCTCGCGGGTCGAGCTCGCCAGGGTGCGCAACGAGTTCATCGGCTTCGTGTTCCAGAGTTTCCATCTGCTGCCGCGAACCTCGGCGGTCGAGAACGTCGAGCTGCCGATGATCTACGCGAAGGTGGCGCCGCGCGAACGCCGTCAACGCGCGCTCGAGGCCCTCGAGCGCGTCGGGCTGGCCGAGCGGGCTGGCCACCAGCCGTCGCAGCTCTCGGGTGGCCAGCAGCAGCGCGTGGCGATCGCGCGGGCGATCGTCACGAGGCCGAGGCTGGTGCTCGCCGACGAGCCGACCGGCAATCTCGACACGCGCACGAGCCACGACATCATGCTGCTGCTGTCGGGACTGCGTGCCTCCGGCATCACGATCCTCTACGTGACCCACGAGGCCGACATCGCCGCATTCGCGGCGCGCCGGCTCGTGCTGCGCGACGGCGTGATCGTCACCGACGCCCGTCAGACCCCCACCGATCCCCACCCGGAGCTGTGCTCATGATCGCCTTCGGTGAGACCCTGCGCCTCGCGCAGCGTGCCCTCCGGCGCAACAAGATGCGCTCGTTCCTGACGGCGCTCGGCATCATCATCGGCGTTGCCGCCGTGATCTGCATGGTGTCGATCGGCGAGGGGGCAAAGTCGCGGATCCGCACACAGATCGAAGGCGCGGGAACCAACGTGATCCTCGTCTTCTCGGGCTCGTCGAGCTCGGGTGGCATGCGCGGCGGCATGGGCTCGCAACCGACCATCACGTTCGACGACCTGCGCGCGATCCAGACCGAGGTCCCGAACGTGCGGGCCGCAGCGCCACTGTCGCGGACGCAGTCGCCGGTGATCTCGGAATCGGCGACCTGGACCACGACCGTTTACGGCACGACGCCGGAGTACTTCGTGATCCGCAACTGGAGTACGTTGCGCGGCTCCTCGCTCTCGGCCAGCGACCAGGCCGGTGCCGCCAAGAACGCAGTGATCGGCAAGACCGTGGCCGAGAAGCTGTTCGGGGTCGGCACCGATCCGATCGGGCAGGTGATCCGCATCCGTAACGCCCCCTACATCGTCGTCGGCCTGCTCGAATCGAAAGGCCAGGGAGGCATGGGCGAGGACCAGGACGATGCCATATTCGTGCCCCTGTCGACGTTCTCGGCGCGCATCCAGGGTGGACTCAGCAACTACGTGCGCGGTCCGATCTACGTCAGCGCGGTCACCACCGAGGCGATCGACACCGTGCGCCGCGACATCGCTGCGCTGCTGCGCGAGCGTCACCGACTCGGGCCCGACGAAGAGGACGACTTCTCGACGATGAGCATGGCCGAGATGACCGGAATGCTGACCTCAGCCATGCAGACGCTGACGACGCTGCTGGCCTCGATCGCGTTCGTCTCGCTGCTCGTCGGCGGCATTGGTGTCATGAACATCATGCTCGTGTCAGTGACCGAGCGGACGCGTGAGATCGGCATCCGCATGGCCGTCGGCGCGCAGCCGGCCGACATCATGGCGCAGTTCCTGATCGAGGCGCTGACGCTGGCCGCGATCGGCGGCGCGATCGGCGTCGTGCTCGGCATCGGCATCGGTGAACTGCTGGCGGCCCGCTTCGGCTGGGTCAGCGAGACGCGCACCGACATCATCTTGCTGTCGCTGGCGGTCAGCGCCACCGTCGGCGTCGTGTTCGGCCTGTATCCTGCACGAAAGGCGGCTCGACTCGATCCGATCGAGGCGCTGCGCTACGAGTGAGAGAATTGCCAGCGCGCGAAGCGTCAGCCGTAGGCGACGTCGGGCCAGCGCCGCTCGAGCGGCACGCAGTAGATGTCGATCGGCCGTTCGCGTCCGCGCAGCGACATGGCGGGCAGCTCCATCGCGCCGACTTCGAAACCGCGTGCATCGAGCCCAGCCTTGACGCTCGCCGAGAACAGCATTTCGCCCGAGCGCGCACGCTGGCAGAGGCGCGAGGCGACATTCACGGTGTCGCCGATGATGGTGTAGTTCATGTACTCGCGCGAGCCGACATTGCCGGCCACGACCTCGCCCTCGTTGATGCCGATGCCGAGGCCGGTCTCGATCGCGTAGCGTCGGCGCCAGTCGGCGGCCAGCGACGCGAAGCGGTCGAGCATTTCACGACCCGCGCGAACGGCCCGCTCGAGCGCGTCTGGTTGCTCGACCGGCACGCCGAAGCCGATCATCAGGCAGTCGCCGGCCATGTTGAAGACCGTGCCGTCGTGCTGGAAGGTGATTTCGGTCAACAGGGAGAAGTACTCGTTGAGCAGCGACACCACGTCCTGGGGGGTGAGCTTTTCCGACAGGCGGGTGAAGCCGCGCATGTCGGCGAACATCACGACGGCCCGCGTGCGATGGTCGGACCGCGTCAGCATGCTGTCGCGCAGGTCGGCGTCCGCGAGAATCTGGTCGGCGAGCCGTGGCGAGACATAGCGCCGGAAAGTCTCGCGCATCTGCTCGAGCTGCAGCGCCTCGGTGGTGCGCGCGCCGGCGCCGCGCGCGCGAATGCGCCGCAACGCCGAGTCTCCGAGCTCGAGCAACAGCCGATAAGGGCTGTGGACGTTGGACGACAACTGAGCGATATCCCGCTTTATAGTTCTCGCCCCTAGCCTAACCGCAGTTCCCACCGATGGTCGACCCCCGCAATCCGCAGGCGGCCCAGATGGCCGACGAGTCCATGGTGCGCACGCTGGCGGCGCAGATCGAGGCGATCTGGCCGCAGGAGAGCCGCCTGCTGGACCGCTACCGGCTGCCGGCCGGCGGACGCGTGCTCGACGTCGGCTGCGGCACGGGCGAGTTCAGCCGCCGCGCGGCGGATCGCTATTGCGACTGCGAGGTGCTTGGCGTGGACATCCTCGCCAGCTCGATCGCGCACGCCAGCGCGCGGCATCGAGCACTCGCGCCTCGCCTCCGGTTCGCGGTCGACGACGCGTTCGCGCTCGCCCAGCCCGCAGGATCGTTCGATCTCGTCGCCTGCCGCCACGTGTTGCAGGCCATCCCCGACGCGCCGCGCGTCATCGGGCAACTCGTCCGCGCGGCGCGCCCTGGCGGGTGGGTGCACGTGCTCAGCGAGGACTACGGCATGCTGCACATGATGTCCGGACCGCGCGACCCGGACCGGCTCTGGCGCGAGGGTCCCGTGGCATACGGCCAGCGCACCGGCACCGATACGAGGATCGGCCGCCGCACCTGGAGCCTCCTGCGCGCGGCCGGGCTCGTCGAACTCGCGGTCGACTACGTCATCGTCGACACGCTGCGCGTGCCACGGCCCGTGTTCGCCGACATCCTGCGCGCCTGGCGCGACGGCTATGCGGAGCCGATGGCCGCCGGCTCGCCGTTGTCGGCCGCAGAGTTCCGCGCGCATTTCGACGAGGTCATCGCGAGCATCCTAGATCCCGACCACTACGCCGTCTGGCTGGTTCCGGTGATCGGCGGGCGCAAGCCGTCCTGAGCCAGCCGCTCAGACCAGCGGGTGGAACACGCGCTGAACGTCCTCCTCCTGCTCGAGCTTGTCGACGAGCTCGAGCACCTCGCGGGCCTGTTCCTCCGGCAGTTCGGTCGGCGTCTGCGGCAGATATTCGTGTTCGGCAGACAGCGGCGTCAGTCCGCGAGCCTCGAGCCGCTCCTGCAGCCGGCCGAAGTTCGCGAACGCGCAGCGGATCACGAGCTGCGGTTCGCCCTTCTCGCCGGTGCCCTCGCCCATCTCGTCGAGTCCGTAGTCGATCAGGTCGAGCTCGAGTTCATCCTGGTCGATGCCCGAGGGATCGAGACGGAACACCCCCATCTTGCGGAACTGGAATGCGACGGACCCCGAATTGCCGAGGTTGCCGCCGCCCTTGTTGATGACGGCGCGCACGTGGGCCACGGTGCGCGTCGGGTTGTCGGTCGCCGTCTCGATCAGCAGCGGTACGCCATGCGGTGCGTAGGCCTCGTAGATGACTTCGGCGTAATTCGTCGCGTCCTTGCCCAGCGCGCGCTTGATCGCTGCCTCGACCTTGTCCTTCGGCATGTTGACGGCGCGCGCATTGGCTATGATGCGACGCAGCGTCGGGTTCGAGCTGGGATCCGGTCCGCCCGCCTTGACGGCCATATTGATGTCCTTGGCGATGCGGGCGAACTGTTTCGCCATGCGGTTCCAGCGCGCGAACATCGCGTGCTTTCTGACTTCAAAGATGCGGCCCATGGCTACCTCGTGCGAAATGCCGCGCATGGTAACCGAGCGCGCGGGCGCTGTAGTGCTCCGGCGACACGATGACGGCGTGCGGGCGCGGGCTTACCTTCGCGTCGGCGCGTCCGTTTCCCCGGCCGCATGCCGAGCGGTTCCTGGTCGGGGGGTCAGGGGACTCGGGCGCGTCGTATCTATAATCGGGGCATGGCCATCTGGGTCGACGCCGATTCCTGCCCGAACCTCATCAAGGACATCCTGTTTCGCGCAGCCGAGCGCGCCCGGATGCGTGTCACCTTCGTCGCCGGCAGGCCGGTGCGCGTGCCGCCGTCGCCGTGGCTGCGCAGCGTGCAGGTCGACGGAGGCTTCGATGCCGCCGACCGCGGCATCCTCGCGCGGATGGCGGCTGGGGATCTCGTCGTCACCTCCGACGTGCCGCTCGCCGCAGCCGTCATCGAACGCGGGGGACTCGCACTGACACCGCGCGGCGAGCGCTATACGCCGGACAATGTGCGCGAGCGCCTGTCGATCCGCGATTTCACGGAGACGCTGCGCGGTGGCGGACTCGTTCGCGGCGGCGCGCCGGCGCTCGACGCGCGCGACCGTCAGCGCTTCGCCAATGCACTCGATGCCTGGCTCGCGCAGCAGCGGCGGGTCGGTGACGGCAAAGCGACCGCTGCGGTAGAGTGAGCCCATGAACACGGTCACCCTCAAGCAGCTTTACCGCCCCACTGCCGATGAAGCCTCGCGTCAGCGTTTCGTGGGTCTGCTCAAGAGTTACGCCAATGGCACGCTCGAGGAGCACCTCGCCGCGCGTTACGAGCGGACACTGCGGCCGGCTTACGAGGCCGCTCACGGGCATGCGCCTCGCGACCGCGCGGAGGCGCGGCCGCTGTTCGAAGCCGATCCGCTGTTCCAGCTCTGGGGCTCCATGGTGTATGCCTCTCAGACGCTCATGTGGCAGGTGGTCGGTGAGACCTGTCGCCGGCTGGCGCCCGTCTTCGAGGCCTGCGCGGCCGAGCGCGCCGTCGCGCCGCGCGGCAGTCTCACGCTCGATCCCGCGCTCGTGATCCCGAAGCCGATCGCCGACGTCGAGATTCACCGGCAGCCGGGCGGCTACTTCGCGGTCGCGCACGAGCGTGATCTGATGGCGGGCCTGATCTACTTCGGCACCATCGAGCTGTATCGCGCCGCCAAGGGCCTCAGTGCGAACGCACCGGTTGGCGAGCCCGGGCTCGGCCGTTACATCGCGTCGGTGGTGCGGCGCCGGTACCCGGATCTCGCGCCGCGGCGCGTCCTCGATCTCGGCTGCGGTCCCGGCATCGAGACGCTGGGACTCTGCGAGGCGTTTCCCGATGCCGAGGTGCATGGGCTCGATCTGTCGGCGCCGTTCCTGCGCTTCGCGCACCTGTGGGCCGAGGACGCCGGCTACGCCGTGCACTATCGCCAGGCCGACGCGCAGCGGACCGGCTATCCGGAGGGTCACTTCGACCTGATCGTCTCGCACATCCTGTTTCACGAAACCTGGCACGACCAGCTACCGCGGATTTTCGCCGAGGTGCACCGGATCCTCGCGCCCGGTGGAGTGTTCCTGTCGGCCGACGTGCCCTACCAGCCGTCGCGCCTGTCGATTCCAAAGCAGGTCACGAACGACTGGCAGGTGCGTAACAACGGCGAGCCCTTCTGGACGGGCTTCGCCGACACCGATGTCCGCAAACGGCTGGTCGAGGCTGGTTTTGCCACCGATGCCGTCGTCGCGGAGTACGAGCCGCTCGGTGCCGGGCAGTACTACTTCTTCGGCGGGCGCCGCGGCGCTGCGGCCGAGAGGCGTGCGGCGTGAACGCGCCGCCGGCGGCGGCGCGCCGAGCCGGTCCCGACCAGCCGATCGAGGCTGCGAGCCTCGCACAGCTCGTGGCGGTGGCGACACGCCTCGCCATGGAGGTCACCGTGCTGCGCGACCGCCTGGCGACCCACGAGGCGCTGCTCGCGAAGCACGGTCTGCTCGATGCGGCCGCCATCGACGCGTATCGCCCGGAGCCTGCCGAGCAGGCGGCGCGTGACGCGGCGATGCGCCGGCTGATCGAAGCGCTCGCCGGCGACCTCGGAGCGCCGCTCCCGCCGATCTGAGCGGCGTGCGTTTCAGCGATCGGCGCCGACCGCGATTGGCGCCACCGGCCCACGCTGGGTGACGATGGCCTTGACGCGCAGGTAGCGGGCGACGCCCGAGGCACCGAGTCGGGCTCGACCCAAGCCCGAATAGCGCATGCCCTCCCACTCGAAGTCCATGACGAAGCTCGACAGCGACGCATCGCCTATGCTGACGAAGCCGGCTTCGAGCCGCTCGGCGATGCGCTGTGCATCGGCCTCGCTGCCGGCGAAAACGTTCGCGGACAGGCCATAGTCGCCATCGTTGGCAAGCGCGATCGCCTCGTCGAGGGTGTCGAAGGCCATCACCGGAATGACTGGCCCGAAGGTTTCCTCGCGCATCACGCGCATCGAATGATCGACGCGGCTCAGCACCGTTGCCTCGCACCATCGGCCGCCGCGCTCGACGATCCGCCCGCCGAGTTCGAGTCGTGCGCCGCGCGCGACCGCGTCCTCGATGTGCTCGCGGACGATATCGGCCTGGCGGCGCATGATGAATGGCCCGAGCTGCCCCGTCGGGTCGTCGCAGGTCAGACGCACGGTGCGGGCCTCGGCGAGGATGCGTTCGAGCAGCGCATCGTGGACGCGGCGGTCGACATAGACGCGTTCGAGTGACTGGCAGGCCTGACCGGTGGCGAGCAGCGAGGCCCGGACGATGGCGGTCGCGGCGCGATCGAGGTCGGCATCGGCCGTGACGATGGCCGGGTCCTTGCCGCCGAGCTCGAGAAAGGCAGGGATGAAGCGCCGCGCGGCGTGCTCGGCGACGAGCCGGCCGGTGCGCACGCTGCCGGTGCAGACCACCGCGTCAACGTGGTCGATCAGCGCCGCGCCGGTGCTGGCGGGACCGCGCACGATGGCCACCACGTCGCGCAGCACGGGAACCGCGTCGAAGATCGCGCGGAGCGGCTCGACGTAGCGTGGCGTGACTTCGCTGGGCTTCAGCACCACGCCGCAGCCGGCCGCCAGCGCCGGCACGAGGTCGATCATCGAGAGCACGATCGGGAAATTCCACGGGGCGATGACGCCGACGACCGGGTAGGGAAGCCACTGACGCCGTCCGGCAATGCCCGGAATGGCAGAGGGTCGTTCGGCGCACTGGCCGTTGAGCGCCGCCGCATGGTGAATCGCCGACGTCACCATGCCCTCGACCGCGGCGATCTCGATGGCGGCGATCCGGAAGCGTCCCGTGTCGATCTGCAGCGCACGCTCGAGCGCACTGCGCTGCGCGAGCGTCGCGGCCCACAGGTCGCGCAGTGCCGCCGCACGCCCGGCGACGCCGAGCGCGAGCCAGGCGGGCTGGGCGGCCCGCACGGCCGCGCAGGCGGCGGCGACCTCGTCGGCTCCGGCGACCTCGAACTCATAGTCCGCCACGCCCGTCAGCGGGTTGATGGCCTGCATGCGCGTCACTTCGGGGCCTCCAGCAGTTCGATCAGGTAGCCGTCGGGATCCCAGGCGTGGAACACCTTGCCGCGCAGCGGCCGACCGTCGGCCGCCCGGCGCGTCGAGACGTAGACCTGCGGGGGTTCATGCACGCGTGCGCCGCCGGCGCGCAGCGCAGCGTGGACCGCGTCCGCATCGGCCACGTCGAATACGAAGACGGGATCGCCGCGGCCGACGAGATCGGCGGTGTCGCGACGTGCCGGCGGTGTCGGCTCGGCGAACTCCACGAGGCCGATGCGGCCTCCCGCGCCCGACGCGCTGCCGAGGATCACGAGGCGCGAACGCGTCGCGGGCGCGTTGAGAGGGAACGGATTGCCGGCGATCCGCCGCGGCTGACTGCCGGTGTCGGACTCGACCCGAAAGCCGAGCAGTCGGTAGAACGCGATCGAGCGCTCCGCGTCCGCCACGATCAGCGCGGTGCGCAGCAGCGTGGGTGCCGGCGCGCTCGTCGCGACCGTCATCCCCGCGGCATCGAGCGGACGCAGCGGTTCGGTGGGCGTCGCGTCCGATTCGGCGATCAACGGCCGCGACCAGACTGTCAGCAAGAAGCCCGCCACGATCGGCAGGGCGGCCCGCCAAGGCCCCCCATCACCCTCCGAGCCCCCGCCCGAGCGCCGCGCAGCCGGGATCATGCGGTCGACTCCGCCGTTTCGGGTCGCGGCGGCCAGGCGCTCGCGTCGAGCGTGTCACGGAAGGCGTGCCAGGTGGCGTGACCAATCAGCGGCATCGTGACGATGAAACCCACGAACAGTGTCAGCGGCCCGCTCGCCACCGCGGCGACGATGATGGCCATCCAGAGCGCCATCGGCCGCTTGTTGCGCAGCACCGCGTTGAAGCCCGAGACCGCCGCGGTGATCGCGTCGACGTCACGTTCATGCATGAAAGGCAGCGAGAACGCCGAGACGCAGAAGCACAGCAGCGCGAAGATGCTGCCGACCGCGCTGCCGATCGCGAAATACGGCAGCAGCTCGCGCCAGCCCGGGTCGCCCTCGACAGGAAAGAACACGCCGATCATCGATGCCGCGCGTGCCCAGACCAGGAAGATCACGAGCAGCAACAGCGCGAAGACCATGGCGGTCCCGCGCAGGCGCAGCTGGTCGGCGAGACAGCGCCGCAGCGACGGCGCCGCACCGCGGGCGAGCTGCGCGCTGATCGAATAGGGCGCAATCGCGAGCATCGGCGCCACGAACACGAAGCCCGACAGCAGCGCGAGCAGCAGCCAGTAGCTGCCGAAGCGCCACGCGAGTGCGCTCACCAGCAGGCTCAGCAGCGTGGTCACCGCGCCCCAGCACAGGCTCTGGCGCGGCGCGCGGCGCAGGTCGGCGACGCCGCTCACGAGCCAACGCCAGGGCGCGCCCGGTTCGAGCTTGCGGCAGGGAGCCACGAAGGGCAGTGTCGCGGCGTCGGTCATACGCGTGGCAAGCGTACTCCGGCGCGCCACGCGCTGCACTATCATCGGCGGCATGCTGACTGTGGACGAATGGCAGGTGCTCGCGACGAGCCTGCGGGTCGGCGCGCGCGCCGTGGCGGTCGCGCTGCCGCTCGCGCTGGCCACGGCCTGGCTGCTCGCGCGCGGGCGGTTCCGCGGGCGGATGCTGCTCGACGTGATCGTGCACGCGCCGCTGGTGCTGCCGCCCGTCGTGGTCGGCTACGCGCTGCTGCTGGTCTTCGGCGTGCAGGGCGGCATCGGCCGCTGGCTCGATGAGGCCTTAGGGCTGCGGCTCGTTTTCACGAACGCGGGTGCCTCGCTCGCCGCTGGCGTGATGGCATTCCCGATGATGGTGCGAGCGATCCGGCTGTCGATCGAGGCGCTGGACCCGGGTCTCGATCTCGCCGCTCGCTCGCTGGGTGCCGGCGCCCTCGACCGATTCGTGCATCTGACCGTGCCGCTGATCCTGCCCGGCCTGACTGCCGCTGCGGTCGTCGGCTTCGCCGCCTGCCTCGGCGAGTTCGGCGCGGTCATCACCTTTGCCGCCAACGTGCCGGGTGAGACGCAGACGCTACCGCTCGCGATCTACAGCGCGCTGCAGACGCCGGGCGGCGAGACGGCAGCGCTGCGCCTCGCGACGCTGTCGCTGCTGCTCGCCATCGGCGCGCTGCTGCTCGCCGAAGGTCTCGGCCGCTGGGCACGCCGCTGGGCGGCGCGCGCGCCGTGATCGAGTTCGAGGCCGCGCTGCGCCGCGGCGAGAGCGTGCTCGAGCTGCGCTTCCGCGCGCCCTCGCGTGGCGCGACGGTGCTGTTCGGCCCGTCCGGCGCGGGCAAGAGCAGCGTGCTCGCGCTGCTCGCCGGCGCGCTCGAGCCGGAGCGCGGCCGGATCGTCGTGGATGGGCAGGTCCTGACCGACACGGCAAGGCGCATTCACGTGCCGCTCGAAAAGCGCCGCGTCGGTTGGGTTTTCCAGGACGGGCGCCTGTTCCCGCATCTGCGGGTTCGCGACAACCTCGAGTTCGGCCTGCGCCGCGCACCGCGCGGCGAGGCGGCGACGCCGGATCTGACCGCCGTGGTCGACGTGCTCGGCCTCGGCGCACTGCTCGACCGCTGGCCGCGCGACCTCTCGGGCGGCGAGCGCCAGCGCGTGGCGATCGGCCGCGCGCTGCTCGCGCGGCCGCGACTGCTGCTGCTCGACGAACCGCTCGCCTCGCTCGACGCGCCACGCAAGGCCGAGATCCTCGCGCTGCTCGAGCAGATCAAGCGCGAGGCGCGGCTGCCAATCGTCTATGTGACCCACAGCCTCGCCGAGACCTTGCGGCTTGCCGATCACCTCGTACTGCTCGAGGACGGGCGTGTCGCCGCGGAGGGCAGCGCGCTCGAGCTGATCGGCCGCGGCGACACGCGCGGTCTTGCCACGCGTGCCGATGCCGGTTCGCTGCTGCTCGCGACCGTGATCGGACACGACAGCGAGCGCGCCACCACGGAATTGCGGATCGGCGCGCAGCGTCTGCAGGTGCCGCTCGTACCGTGCGAGCCGGGTGCGGAACTGCGGTGCTACGTCCCGGCGAGCGACGTGATCGTCGCGACGCAATTCCCGGCGGGTATCTCGGTCCGCAACGTCATCGCGGTTACCGTCGCACGCATCGTGCCGCGCGATCGTGCCGCCGTGCACGTCGAGCTCGAGGCAGAGGGGTTGCGTCTGCTCGCGACGCTGACTCCCGCCGCGATCGAGGATCTCGCGCTCGCGCCGGGTGCGCGCGCATTCGCACTGATCAAGTCGGTCGCCATCGACGCGCCGGCGGGTCTGCACATGCTCGAGGGCGAAGGTGGCTGACGACCCGCTAGGCGAGGATCGCGTGCGAGGGTTTAGGGAAAAGAAAACGCCACGCCGGCGGTGCCAGCGTGGCGTCTGCGGGCCTCTCGCGAGCCCTGCGGTCCCGGCTCAGTAGCCGCGCGGACCGCCGCCGCCGTAACGGCGCGGGCCGCCATCACCACGGCCTCCACCGCCGTAGCCACCGCCGCCGAAGCCGCGTCCGCCGGCGCCGCGCTCGCGCTCCTGCGCTTCATTGACGCGCAGCGGACGGCCGCCGAAATCCTTGCCGTTCAGCGTGTGGATGGCGCGGGCCGCATCGGCCTGCGACATCTGGACGAACCCGAAACCGCGGGGGCGGCCGGTCTCGCGATCGTTGATCAGCGAAACGGACTCGACCGGGCCGATCTCGGCGAACATCGAACGGACCTGGTCTTCGGTGGCGGAGAAGGGCAGATTGCCCACGTACAACTTTGTCATGAAAGAACTCACTGCAAGAGAGACTACGAATGATGCAAAAGCCGCCTTACGGACGGCCTGGTTCGAGAGCAACTCGGGAATGCGTTGGGTCGGCCGGAGAATCCTGCGGGCCAACAACAGTCTGGAGAAAGGTCACGATCCACCGGTGACGATAACCGAGAAATGGTCGCCTGACCAGCGAAATCTGACGTTGCGGTCCTGCGCAGGGGCCGAAATGGCGCGGGGAGCGAGCCCGTGACCGCTCAGCCGGGCGGCGTCGATGCGGGCACGTCGCTCCTGAGCGCTGCCTCCTCGGCGCGCTTGGTCATGACGATCAGGCTGATGCGCCGGTTGATCGGATTGCGCGGATTGTTGCGATCGAACAGCACCGACGAGGACAGACCGACGACCCTGGCAATCCTGTCGCTCGCGAGTCCGCCTGCCTCGAGCGCGCGGCGCGCGGCGTTGGCCCGGTCGGCCGACAGCTCCCAGTTCGTATAGCCGGCCTGCGGCGCGTAGGGGGTCGTGTCCGTGTGCCCGGTCAGGCTGATGCGGTTCGGCACCGAGTTCAGGTAGGGCGACAGCTCGCGCAGGATCCGGTCCGTGTAGTCCTGCAGACGCGAACTGCCCATCGCAAACATCGCGCGGTTCTGCGCATCGACGATCTGGATCCGCAATCCCTCCGGGGTGATGTCGAGCAGCAGCTGATCCTTGAACGGGGCCAGCGCCTGGCTCGCGTCGATGGCCTCGCGCAGCTGCTGCATCAGCGATTCGAGCTGCGCACGCTCGGCCTCCTCGGCGATGCGCCGCGCGGTCTCGACGTCTGGTTTCTCGGTCAACGGCGCAACGGGCGCCCCGATGCCGGGCGTCGGCGAGTCCATCGAACGCGGCGCGTCGAGCCCACCGCGGAGATTGATTGGGCTTGTGCTCGCGCCGCCCGGTCCCAGCTGGCCGGGCGCGGGCTTCGGCGCCCGTCCGTCCTGCATGCTCGGGTTCTTGAAGTAGTCGAAGATCGCGGCCCGGTCTTCCTCGGAGACGGCCGTGATCAGCCACATCACCATGAAGAAGGCCATCATGGCCGTGACGAAGTCCGCGTAGGCGACCTTCCAGGCGCCGCCATGGTGGCCGCCCGCGACCACCTTGCGCTTCTTGATGATGATCGGACGCTGGTCGTCCCTGGCCGTGGCCGTCGCCATCACGCTGCCTGCTTGGCCGCCGCCGGCGTCTTGCCCTTCAGATGGTTCTCGAGATCGGAGAACGTCGGACGCACGTCGCTGAACAACAGCTTGCGCGCGAACTCGATCGCCACCTGCGGCGGATAGCCGCGCACGCTCGCGACCAGTGCCATTTTCACGACCTCGAAGGCTTTCCCCTCTTCGTGTGCGCGGTGGCTCATCGCCGAGGCGATCGGCCCGACGATACCGTAGGCGACGAGAATGCCGAGAAAGGTGCCGACCAGCGCCGCGCCGACCTTGGCGCCGATCGTCGCCGTATCGGCGCCGTCGAGCGCCCCCATCGTGTTGACGATGCCGAGCACCGCCGCGACGATGCCAAAGCCGGGCAGCGCGTCGGCGACGCCCTGCACCGCATGCGCGGGCTCGTGTGCCTCCTTGTGGTGCGTCTCGAGCTCGTACTCGAGCAGGCTTTCGAGCTCCTGCGGGTCGAGATTGCCACCGACCATCAGGCGCAGGCAGTCCGTGATGAATTCGAGCATGTGATGGTCGGCGAGTACCGCGGGATACTTCGAGAACACGCTGCTCTTGGCGGGATCCTCGATGTCGGCTTCGATCGCCAGCAACCCCTCCTTGCGAGCCTTGACCAGCAGGTCGTAGATGAGCTTGAGCAGGTCGACGTAGGCCGCGCGGTCGTAGGCCGGCTTCTTCAGGAGGGCGAGGGCGCCGGAAAAGCCGCCCTTGACCACCTTCATCGGGTGGCTCGTGATGTAGGCGCCCAGCGCGGCGCCGATGATGATGACGATCTCTGAAGGATGCCAGAGCGCCAGCAGATTACCGCCGGCCATCAGGAAGCCACCGGCGACGCATGCGAGAACGATCACGGTTCCGACGAGCGCGAGCATGTCCGGCCTGGCCTCTTGGGAATGCGGGGTTCTGACCCCGTATCGGCCGGCCGGCGACCCGCTTGAGGGCGGCAGCCGCTTGCCGCGTGCGTGATCCATTGCCGGTATCGCATCGAGCAAGGACAATGCGGCAGGTGGGCCGGTCCGCCGCCGGCCGGGGTAGCGCATGTTCGACTGGTCTGTCTATCTGTCGGCGCTCGTACCGATGCTCGCTCTGGCCGGTGCGACCTGGCTGTTGTCGTTGCTCAAGCGTAACGTCGCGATCGTCGACAGCATCTGGTCTTTGCTGTTCGTCGCCGCGGCCCTCACCTACGCCTACACGGCGCCGCACTGGGACGCCCCGCTCGCCGACGGCCGGGCCCCGCACTCGGAGGACCGACGCTGGCTGGTCAATGCGCTGGTCGCGATCTGGGCGGCGCGGCTCGCCATCTACATCACCTGGCGCAACTGGGGTCACGAGGAGGACCGCCGGTATCAGGCGATCCGTGCACGCAACGAGCCCGGTTTCGCATGGAAGAGCCTCTATCTCGTGTTCGGTTTCCAGGCCCTGCTCGCCTGGGTGATTTCGCTGCCGCTGCTCGGAGCGATCCTCTCGCCGAGACCGCTGGGCTGGCTCGATGCGGTCGGTGTCGGCCTCTGGGCCGTGGGCGTTTTCTTCGAGACCGTCGGCGACGCCCAACTCGCCCGGTTCAAGGCCGATCCCGCCAATCGGGGCCGGGTCATGGATCGCGGCCTGTGGCGGTACACGCGCCACCCCAACTACTTCGGCGACTTCTGCGTCTGGTGGGGCTTCTACCTGATCGCGCTCGCCGCGGGCGCCTGGTGGAGTGTCATCGGGCCACTGATCATGAGTGCGCTGCTGATGAAGTACTCCGGTGCGGGTCTGCTCGAGAAGGACATCGCCGAGCGGCGGCCGCAGTACGCCGAGTACGTGCGCCGCACCAGCGGTTTCTTCCCGCGTCCGCCGCGCGCATGAGTACCGGGACGCTGTCGACCCGGACCCGGCGAGCCCGCGTGGCCGCCTTGATGCTGACGGCCGCACCCGTCGCGATGGCCGAAGTCGTCGCCGTGTCGACCGGCGGTTTCGAACTGACGCAGAGCGTCGACGTGCCGCTGCCGTCCGCCGCGGCCTTCGAGCGCTTCGTCGCGATCGGCGATTGGTGGAGCGATGCGCACACCTATGGCGGGCAGGCGCGCCGCCTGCGGATCGAGGCCCGCCCAGGCGGCTGCTGGTGCGAGGCGCTCCCGGGACGGCGAGGCGGCGTCGAGCAAATGCGCGTCGTCCATGTCGACCGGCCGCACGTCATTCGCTTCGCGGGCCGCCTCGGTCCGCTGCAGGAGCTCGGCGCCCAGGGAGCGATGACGGTGCGCTTCGCTGCCGACGGCGTCGGCACGCGCGTGACACCGAGCTACCTAGTCTCGGGGTTCCGCGCCGCGGGCGTCGCGGATCTCGCCCCGCTCGTCGACGCCGTGCTCGACGAGCAGCTGCGCCGGTTCGCCACGCCGGGCCGCTGAGTCGGCCTGCCCGCCTCCCTGGCCCGGCCGCACGGCGGCTTCAGCCGACGACGGCCGTTGTCTCGGCGGCGCGCTCGGCGCGCCGGCGCTCGCTCTCCTTGAGGAAGCGCTTGCGCAACCGGATCGATTGTGGCGTGACCTCGACGAGCTCGTCGTCGTTGATGAACTCGACGGCGTACTCGAGCGTGAGCGGAATCGGCGGCGTCAGCAACAGCGCGTCGTCCTTGCCGGCGGCGCGGATGTTGGTGAGCTTCTTGGTGCGGATCGGGTTCACGACGAGGTCATTGTCGCGGCTGTGGATGCCGATGATCATGCCTTCGTAGACCTTGCTGCCGTGCCCGACGAACAGCCGGCCGCGCTCCTGCAGCGTGAACAGCGAATACGCGACGGCCTCGCCATCCTCGTTGCTGATCAGCACGCCGTTGTGGCGTTCGGGGATCTCACCCTTGACGACACCGTAACCGTCGAAGATGTGGCTCGCGAGTCCGGTGCCGCGCGTCAGCGTCATGAACTCCGCGTGGAAACCAATCAGGCCGCGCGCCGGCACCCGGTACTCGAGACGGACACGGCCGTGGCCGTCGACGACCATGTCGAGGAGTTCGGCTCGGCGCAACCCGAGCTCGCACATCACCGCGCCCTGGTGCTCCTCGGCCACGTCGACTGTCAGTGCCTCGAAAGGCTCCTGCACGACGCCGTCGACGACCTTCCTCAGCACCTGTGGCTTGCCGACGGCGAGCTCGTATCCCTCGCGGCGCATGTTTTCGATCAGGATGGTCAGATGCAGTTCGCCGCGGCCCGAGACGCGGAAGACGTCGGCGTCGGCGGTGTCCTCGACGCGCAGCGCGACGTTGCGCTCGAGCTCGCGATAGAGACGCTCGCGGAGCTGGCGGCTCGTGACGAACTTGCCCTCGCGGCCCGCGAGCGGCGAGGTGTTGACCTGGAAGGTCATCGTCAGCGTCGGTTCGTCGACGCTGATCGGCGGCAGCCCCTGCGGCGCCTCCGGGTCGCAGAGGGTCAGGCCGATCGTGACGTCCTCGATGCCCGTGACGGCGACGATGTCGCCGGCGGTGGCGGACTCCACCGGCTCGCGCTCGAGCCCGTGGAAGGTGAGCACCTCAGCGATCCGGCCGCTGCCGCGGTCCTCGTCGCCATGGCGCAGCGTGACGTTCATGCCGGGGCGCAGCGTGCCGCGCCGGATGCGGCCGATGCCGATGCGGCCGACGTAGGAGTTGTAGTCGAGCGTCGAGATCTGCAGCTGCAGCGGCGCATCCGGGTCGGCCGGCGGCGGCGGCACGTGCTTGAGCACGGTCTCGAACAGCGCCTTCATGTCGGTCGGCTGCGGGCCCTCGAGGTCGGTCGAGGCCCAGCCCTGCAGCGCCGAGGCGTAGACGATCGGGAAGTCGAGCTGCTGGTCGGTCGCACCGAGCTTGTCGAAAAGTTCAAACGTCCGGTCGACGACCCAGTCGGGGCGCGCGCCCGGCCGATCGACCTTGTTGACGACCACGATCGCCTTGTGGCCCATCGCGAGCGACTTGCGCGTCACGAAGCGCGTCTGCGGCATCGGTCCCTCTACCGCATCGACGACCAGCAGCACGGCGTCGACCATCGACAGCACGCGCTCGACCTCGCCGCCGAAGTCGGCGTGGCCCGGCGTGTCGACGATGTTGATGCGCAGGCCCGCGTACTCGATTGCGCAGTTCTTGGCGAGGATCGTGATGCCGCGCTCACGTTCGATCTCGTTCGAGTCCATCACGCGCTCGGCGACCCGCTGGTGGGCGGCGAAGGTTCCGGACTGCTTCAGCAGGCAGTCGACGAGCGTGGTCTTGCCATGGTCGACGTGCGCGATGATGGCGATGTTACGGACGGGCTGCTGCGGCATGTCGGGTCGGGGCACGGACGATCGGAAAAAAGGCCGCGCAGGGTAGCAGAGCCGCGGCCTCCTGGCGAATAAGGCATAGAATGGCAGGCAGTCGTTTCAGCAGGTTGTCCCGATGACCGACCTCCGCGGCTCCGCGCGCAGCGGGTTCGTCGAACGCGACGGCGCCCGGTTGCACTATCTGCTCTCCGGGCGAAGGCACGCGCCGACTGTGCTGATGCTCCACGCGCTGGGCTCCGACGCTACCGCCTGGCAGACCCAGTTGCCGGCCCTCGAGCGCGCGTTCCGCGTACTGCGCATCGATACCCGGGGTCACGGCCGCTCGGATTATCTCGACGGCGCCTCGGGCGCGGCGGCGGCCGTGGCGCACCGCGGCATCGGCGACTACGCGGCTGACGTGGTGGCCGTCCTCGATGCGCTGCGCGTCGAGCGCGCGCACTGGTGCGGCGTGTCGATGGGCGGCATGGTCGCGATGTGGGCGGCCAGCCGCACACCGGCTAATCCAGGGGAGGCCTCGCTGTCGCAGCGGGTGGGTCGGCTGGTACTCGCCAACACGAGTGCCCACATGGGACCGCACGAGGTCTGGGATGCGCGGATCGAGACCGTGCGTCGCGAAGGGCTCGCGCCGATTGCCGCGACGGTCGGCGAGAGATGGTTCGGCGCGCAGTTCCGCGCCGCCTCGCCCGAAGCCATCGAGGCGGCGGCGCGGCGCATCAGGGATACGTCGCCGCGCGGTTACGTCGAGGCCTGCATCGCGATTCGCGACATGGATCAGCGACCCACGCTCGGTGCCGTGACGGCCCCCACGCTCGTGATTGCCGGCACTCAGGACGTCGCCACCCCGATCGAGCATGCCGAGTACCTGGTCGAACACATCCGTGGCGCCGATCTCGTCGTGCTCGATGCCGGTCACATGGCAGCGATCGAGCAGGCCGAGGAGTTCACGGCCATCCTGATGGACTTTCTGCGGGAGTGACATGGACCGCAAGCTCAGCCGTCGAGACCTGGCGCTCGGCACCCTGCCCCTTGCACTGGCCGCCTCGATGCCCGGCCCCGCCGCGGAGCCGCGACGGGCCGCGGCCGCCACGAGGGCGTCGCCGATACGCCCGCCAGACCTGTCGTTCCTGCGCGACGCACCGCCCGTCAACCTGCCGCGCGCGCGCGAGCAGATGGCGCGCGCCGGGGTCGACGCACTCTGCGTCACGCATCCGCACAACGTGTTCTACCTGACGGGTCATTGGCCGCAGCTCGATCGCATGGGCGTGGCTCAGACCGCCATCGCGATCCTGCCGCGCGATCCAGCGCGGCCGCCGGCGCTCGTGATGCACGCCTTCCTCTGGTACTACACGCATTCGGACGAGCGCCCGGCCGGCGAGCGCCTCGTATTCACGTACACCGCCCCGGCCGCTGCCGACGGCGCCACGGCGGGTGCGGATCGCGCCGCGGCGCAGGCCGCTGCCTCCGGCACGGCGGAGGTGGCCGGCGAGGGCGGTGAACCCGCCGCGATCGCGCCGCGGCCCTACCGCATACTCGACGAAGCGCTCGTGACGCCGCGCGAGCGCGGTCGGCGCGCCGCGCTCGCCGCCGCCCACGGCAACGCCGCCGACGCCGGCTGGGCCTGTCTGCGGGCGCTCCGAGCCCTCGGGCTTGCCGAGTCACGGCTCGCGATCGATGACCCGGGGCTCGCGATGCTGCTCGGCGCGCGCGGCGCGGACGCGCGCTGCGTGCCGGGTGGCAACCTGCTGCGCTCGATCCGCCTCGTCAAGTCGCCGATCGAACTGCGGCTGATGCAGCTTGCGGCCGTCGCAAACGTCGAGGCGGCACTCGAAGCGGTGCGCCTCGCGCGCGCGGCCGGCGACACGCGCGGGCTCCGCGCGGCGTTCTTCGCCGAGGCCGCGCGGCGCGGCAACTCGCCGCTGTTCATGGTCATCGACCAGTCGTCGTCCGAGGTCATGACTGCGCCCCTCGCCGAGGGCCAGGCGTTCTCGATCGACTGCGTCAGCAGCTGCCGCTTCTATCACGGTGACTTCGCGCGCACGGTGTTCGTCGGCGAACCGGCCGAGCGGATCAAGCGGGTCACGGCCGCCACGCTGCGCGCCTGGCGCGACATCCAGTCGGCGCTACGCCCTGGGCTGCCGTTCGCGGAGATTCCGCGAATCGGTCGCGAATCGCTGCGGCGTCAGGGAGTCGACTTCACGATCAGCTTCACGCCGCACAGCGTCGGACTTTTCCACACTGACCATCCGCAGCGCTCGGCTTTCGAGCCGGGGCCGCTGCCGCCGCTCGTGCTCGAGGAGGACATGATCCTCTCGGTCGACTGTCCGCTCGGCGATACGGGGGTCGGCGGCAGCACGCATCTCGAGGATCTGGTCTGGATACGTGCCGAGGGCGCCGAACCGATCCATGCCGTGCCGCCGAGCGTGCTGGTCGTCTGAGCGCGACGCGCGACGCGCTCAGCGCCCCAGCGCCGCGAGCGGTTCGCCGGTCAAACGGTAGACCGTCCAGTCAGCCATCGGCTGCGCGCCGAGGCGCAGATAGAAGTCGATCGCATCACGATTCCAGTCGAGCACCGACCACTCTAGCCGGCCGAGCTGCTCGGCGACGCAGCGCGCGGCGAGCCGCTCGAGCAGCGCCTTGCCGATGCCGCGGCCTCGAAACGCCGGGCGCACGAACAGGTCTTCGAGATAGATGCCGTGGCGGCCGCGAAAGGTCGAGAAGCTGTAGAACCAGAAAGCGAGTCCGACGGATTCCCGGTCACCGCCAGGCGTGCGCCATTCTGCGATGTCGCAGAAAACCCGCGGCGTCGGGCCGAACAGCGCCGACTCGAAGTCCGCCGGATGCGCGTGCATCTCGTGTGCGAGTCTTTCGTATTCGGCCAGGGCCGTGACGAGCTCATGGATCGTGGTGCCATCGCCGGGCACCGCGGCGCGGATGCTCAACATAGTCAGCAGCGTAGCTCACCCTTTCCTTTTGCAGCGCAAGAAGCCAGAATCGCGCCGCCTTTTTCAATCGGGGGTCCAATGGAGCTGAGAGATAAGACGGTCGTCGTGACCGGGGGTGGCCGTGGCATCGGCCGCGAGATCTGCCGCACGTTCGCGTCCAAGGGCGCCGACGTCGCCGTGCTCGACATGAACCAGGCGGATCTCGACCAGACGGTCCGCGACTGTGGGGCGGCGGGGGTGAAGGCGCGCGGGTACGTGGCCAATGTCACGCGCGAAGAGCAGGTCATCGCCGTGATGGACGCGATCGTCGCCGACTTCGGTCGGCTCGACGTGATCGTCAACAATGCCGGTATCGTCAAGGACGGTCTGCTGGTGAAGGTCAAGGACGGTGCCGTCGTCGGCAAGATGACCCTCGAGCAGTGGCAGGCGGTCATCGACGTCAACCTGACCGGCGTATTCCTCTGCGGTCGCGAGGCCGCCGAGCGCATGGTCAAGCTCGGCAATGGCGGCGTGATCATCAATATTTCGTCGAGTTCGCGCTACGGCAATGCCGGGCAGACGAACTACGTCGCGACCAAGGCCGGCGTGGCGGCGATGGCGGAGACCTGGGCCAAGGAGCTCGCCCGCTACGGGATCCGCACCGGCTCCATCGCACCCGGATACACGAAGACCGATATCCTCGCGGCGATGCGACCCGAAGTGCTCGAGAAGATCCTCACGGCGGTGCCCCTACGGCGGCTCGGCGACGCGCACGAGATCGCGCTGACCGCGGTATTCATCGCCGAGAACGACTTCTTCACGGGCCGCTGTCTCGATATCGACGGCGGTTTGCGGATCTGAGCGGTGCAGCCCGCGCGGCGCTTCCCTGAGCTGCGTGGCCGCTCGGTGCTGATCACCGGTGCGGGCCGGGGTTTCGGCCGACTCATGGCGCTCGCGCTCGTGGCGCAGGGGGCGCGCGTGCTCGGCACCGCAGCCCGTTCCGGCGCGGAGCTCGCGCGCACCGCGGCCGACGCCGCCCTCGCGGCACGCGACGGGGGTGCGTTCGAAGCCTGCATCGCCGACGTCCGCGACGAGGCCGACTGTGCGCGCAGCGTCGGGCTTGCGATCGAGCGGTTCGGCCGGCTCGACGTGCTGATCAACAACGCCGCGCGCGGGCCGCTCGAGGCCAACGCCGACTACTTCCGCGCGAAACCGCCTTTCTGGGAGGCGGACCCGGCCGCCTACCGGACCATGGTCGAGACCAACCTGATCGGCGCGTTCCAGATGGCGCGGGCCGCCGTGCCTGGCATGCTCGCGCGGGGGTTCGGCCGCATCGTCAACCTCTCGACCTCGCTGCCGACCATGGTGATGCAGGGCCTCGCGGCCTATGGCCCGACCAAGGCTGCGCTCGAAGTCGCGACCGTGGTCTGGGCCAGGGATCTCGAGGGGACCGGCGTCACCGCGAACGTGCTGCTGCCCGGCGGTCCGAGCGATACGGCGCTGATCCCGGGTGGAGTCGTCGGTGAGCGCGCCAACCCCACGTTCCGTGCCGGCAAGGGGCCGGTCGGCGACGAGGGCCGGGTCGGTGGCATCCTGCCGCCCGAGATCATGGTGCCGCCGACGCTCTGGCTCTGCTCGAACGGGTCGGCGAGCTACAACGGTCGTCGTTTCGTGGCCAAGGACTGGGATCCGGATTTGCTGCCCGCTGACGCGGCCGCCCGGGCCGTACAGGCCCAGCACGCCGCTCCGCGGATCATGTAGCGCCCGATGGGAGGTGGCGCGCTCAGCGAGCGTTCGGGACTTAGCGCAGCACGATCACGGCGCAGCCGATGCGTGGACCCGAATTGCCCGCCGGCTGGCTGCGGTAGTCGTCAGGGTCGCGGTGTACCACGAGGCTCCGGCCGACGGCACTGCGCGGTCCGGTCGACAGCGTGACACCCTCGATGAGCTGGTCGACGCGCGCGATGCCACGCGCGTCGGTAAGCAGGTTGGACATGTCGCCGGCGTGGTGCGCCCCCTCGCCGGGGCGACCGTGCGGAGCGCCATCGGGGTTGAAGTGTCCTCCGGCGCTCATCGCGTCTGGCGCCGAGCAGTCGCCCTTTTCGTGGATGTGGAACCCATGCTCGGCATTGGGTTGAAGGCCGCGGACCTCGCCGCGCAGCGCGACGCCGCGCGCTGTCTCGCGCAGGACGATGGTGCCCGTGACGGCGCTGCCGCTGCGAGCCACCAGTACGGCGTCGGCGACGGGCGCACTCGACCCGAGCGTCGCGCAGCCGGCCAGCAGCAGCGAGGAGGCAGCGAGCAGCGCAGGCACGATGCGGGTGGGTCGCGACATGTTGACAGTCCTGAAGTGGGATCGGAAGCGCCTATACTTTACCCCCGGAGCGACCGGAGGGACAGGGACATGCACCTCGCCAAGGGAGTCTGGCTCGCCATGACCATGATCGTTGCCGCGACCACTGCTACCGCCGATACAACCGCCGTCTCGGCCGATACTGGCCCCGATCCGGACACGATCGCCGTGCTCGGCACCGGACGCGTCGGTGGCGCGCTCGGGCCGCAGTTCGCCCGGCTGGGCTTGCGCGTCATCTACGGATCGCGGGACCCGGTGCGGCCGGAGGTCCAGCAGCTCGTGGCGCGCACGGGCCCGAGGGCGAGCGCCGCCACGATCACCGAGGCGGTGGCGCGCGCCGGTCTCGTGCTCATCGCGCTGCCATGGACCGCGACGGAGTCCACGCTGCGCGCCGTCGACCTCTCCGGCCGCATCGTCATCGACC
The DNA here is from genome assembly GCA_037444685.1 of Gammaproteobacteria bacterium. Taxonomy (GTDB): domain Bacteria; phylum Pseudomonadota; class Gammaproteobacteria; order Steroidobacterales; family Steroidobacteraceae; genus UBA964. The sequence continues at coordinate 351,732 of JBBILX010000002.1, read as the reverse complement.
CGACCAATGCGATCCGCTTCCGTGACGGCCAGATGGAAATGGCGGTCGAGACGTCCGGCGGCGAGCTGATCCAGTCGTGGCAACCGCAGGCGCGTGTCGTCAAGGCCTTCAACACGCTCGGCTTCCACGTCATGGCCGACCCGGCCGCTGCCGGCGGACCCGTCACTGCACCGCTCGCCGGCGACGATGCCGCGGCCAAGGCGCGCGTCGCGCAACTGATCGAACGCATGGGCATCGAGACCGTCGACGTCGGGCCGATGCGGCACGCGCGGCATCTCGAGGGCATGGCGATCCTCTACATGGTCCCCTATCTGTCCGGTCGCCGCGGCGAGGCGTTCGAGTTCCATCTGCGGCGCGGCGCTGCGCCCAGGGAGAGCACCGGCGTCCGCCCGGCGCAGTAGCGCGTGTCCACGCCGACAGATCACGCCGTGCCGCGGCGCGGGGCCTTTGCGCGTTTTCTCGACGCCGTCGAACGGCTCGGCAACCTGCTGCCGCACCCGGTCACGCTGTTCGCGCTGATGGGGCTCGCAGTCCTGCTGCTCTCGGCGCTGTTCGCCGCGCTCGGTGTCACCGTCGAGGACCCCCGTCCGCCCGGCGCAGCGGGCCGTGCGGCCGGCGGAGTGATCGAGGTCAACAATCTGCTCTCCGCGGACGGCTTGCGCCGTATCGTCGAGAACCTCGTGACGAACTTCACGGGTTTCGCGCCGCTCGGCGTCGTGCTGGTGTCCCTGCTCGGTGTCGGAGTCGCCGAGAAATCAGGGCTCTTCTCGGCGGCGATCCGCGCTGCCGTGATCGGTGCGCCACGCCATGCCGTGACGGTCGGCGTGGTTCTCTGCGGTGTCGTTTCGAACGCCGCCTCGGAGATGGGCTACGTCGTCCTGGTGCCGCTCGCCGCCGTGATCTTCCACTCCCTCGGCCGCCACCCGCTCGCCGGCCTCGCGGCGGCGTTCGCCGGAGTCTCTGGCGGCTACAGCGCGAACCTCATCATCGGCACGATCGATCCGCTGCTCGCCGGACTGACTCAACAGGCGGCGCAGCTCATCGATCCCGAGTACAGCGTGCATCCGCTCGTGAACTGGTACTTCATGATCGGCAGCACTTTCCTGATCACGCTGCTCGGCTGGTGGGTCACCGCCCGCATCGTCGAGCCGAAGCTCGGGCCTTACGACCCGGGGCGCGCCAGCGTGCCGCTCGCCGAGCTGTCGCGGATGGAGGGTCTCGGGCCCCTCGAGAAGCGCGGTCTCCGCTGGGCCGCGGCCGCTGCGCTCGCCTGCGCGGCGCTGATCGCCTGGACCGTGATCCCGGCGGACGGGGTGCTGCGCGACCCCAGGACCGGCGGCGTGCTCGATTCGCCGTTCCTCAAGGGCGTGGTGGCCTTCATCTTCGTGATGTTCCTGGTGCCCGGTGTCGTCTATGGCGCCGTCGTCGGCACGATGCGCCGGGACACCGACGTGATACGCGCGATGGACGAGAGCATGCGCACGATGGGTCTGTACCTCGTGCTGACCTTCTTTGCCGCGCAGTTCGTCGCGTGGTTCGGCTGGTCCAACCTCGGCGCGGTCACGGCGGTCACGGGTGCGCAGTTCCTCAGGTCCGTGGGCCTCACCGGCCCGGCGCTGTTCGCGCTGTTCATCGTGTTCTGCGCGGTGCTGAATCTCGCGATGGGCAGCGCCTCGGCAAAATGGGCGATCACCGCGCCGATCTTCGTGCCGATGCTGATGCTGCTCGGCTACAGCCCCGAGCTCACGCAGGCCGCCTACCGGATCGGTGATTCGGTCACGAACATCATCACGCCGATGATGAGCTACTTCGGGCTGATCCTCGCATTCGCCGCGCGCTACGTGAAGGACATCGGGCTCGGGACGCTGATCGCCACCATGCTGCCTTACTCCATCGTCTTCCTCGGTGGCTGGACGCTGTTCTTCTTCGCCTGGGTCTGGGGTCTCGATCTGCCGATCGGGCCAGCAGCGCCGCTCTACTATCCCGTGGAAGAGCGGCCCTGACAGACGGATTCGTCGGTGTCTTCGGCTACAGCCGGCGCGCGCTCGAGCTCGTCTGGAGCACGAGCCGGCCGCTGACGCTCGCGCTCGCGGCGCTGACGCTGGCCGCCGGCGCGCTGCCCGCCGCCATCGCCTTCGTCGGCGCGCAGATCGTCGACGCGGTCGTGGCTGCAATCGCCGCACGCTCCGGCGGCGGCAACCCGCCGCTCACCCCGGTGCTTAAGCTCGTGCTGTTCGAGGCGCTGCTGGTCGCGGCGCTCGCGGCCGCCCAGCGCGGCATCAGTCTCTGCCAGTCGCTGCTGCGCGCGCGGCTCGGGCAGCGCGTCAACGTCATGATCCTCGAGAAGGCGCTCACGCTCGAGCTTGCGCAGTTCGAGGACGCCGAGTTCTACGACAAGCTCACGCGCGCGCGGCGCGAAGCCTCGAGCCGGCCGCTGTCGCTCGTGATGCGCACGTTCGGCCTCGGACAGAATGCCGTGGCTCTGCTCGGCTTCGGCACGCTGCTGGTGCACTTCTCCCCGTGGGCCGTCGCCGCACTGCTGCTCGCGGGCCTGCCGGCCTTCGTCGCCGAGGCGAAGTTCTCCGGTGACGCGTTTCGGCTCTTCAAATGGCGATCGCCCGAGACGCGCATGCAGCTCTACCTCGAGACGGTGCTCGCGCGCGAGGACTACGCCAAGGAGGTCAAGCTCTACGGCCTCGGCGAGCGACTGCTGGCCCGCTATCGCGAGATCTTCGCCCGTTTGTACCGTGAGGACCGCGCCCTGAGCCTCCGCCGCGATGCCTGGGGATTTGCGCTCGGACTGCTCGGGACAGCGGCGCTGTATGGCGCTTACGCGTGGATTGCCGTCGAAGCGGTCGCCGGCGCGATCACGCTCGGCCAGATGACCATGTACCTGCTGCTGTTTCGCCAGGGCCAGGGCGCCGTCAGCGCGAGCCTGTCCGCGATCGGTGGCATGTACGAGGACAATCTGTACCTGTCGACACTGTACGACTATCTCGAGACGCCAGTGAGCGCGCCGAGCGGTGCAGCGACGCGAGGACCCGACCCGGCCGACGGTGTCCGCTTCGAGCAGGTGTCCTTCAGCTATCCCGGCGCGCCGCGCCCGGCGCTCGAGGACGTCACGCTGCACCTGCCTCCGGGCCGGAGCGTCGCGCTGGTCGGCGAGAACGGCTCGGGCAAGACCACGCTGATCAAGCTGCTCACGCGGCTCTATGAGCCGACCAGCGGACGCATCATGCTCGACGGCCTGGACCTGCGTGCATGGGACCGCGCGGCGCTGCGCCAGCGCATCGGCGTGATCTTCCAGGACTTCGTGCGCTACCAGATGCTGGTCGGCGAGAACGTCGGCGCCGGCGACGAGCGGCATTTCGACGACGAGGCTCGCTGGCGTGAGGCTGCCGGCAAGGGGCGCGCCGCGCCGTTCATCGAGGAACTGCCGGGCGGCTACCGGACGCAACTCGGCAAGTGGTTCAGGGACGGCCGCGAACTGTCGGGCGGTCAATGGCAGAAAATCGCGCTGTCCCGCGCCTTCATGCGCTCGCGCGCCGACATCCTCGTGCTCGACGAGCCGACGGCGGCGATGGACGCGCGGGCCGAGGCGGAGATCTTCGAGCACTTCCGCCACCTCGCGCGCGAGCGCATCACGATCCTGATCTCACACCGTTTCTCGACCGTGCGGATGGCCGACCAGATTGCAGTGCTCGACGGCGGACGCATCGTCGAGCGCGGCAGCCACGAGCAGCTCATGCGCGCCGAAGGTGTCTATGCGCGGCTGTTCTCCTTGCAGGCGCGCGGCTATCGCTGAGAGGGAGCGTCGGTGAACTGCAACGCCGCAAGACGGGCGTACAGCGGGCTGCTCGCGAGCAGCTGCTCGTGACGGCCGCTGGCGACGATCCGGCCCGCTTCGATGACGACGATGCGGTCGGCCTTCAGCACGGTAGCGAGACGGTGCGCGATGATGATCGTGGTTCGCGAGCGCATGAGCCGCTCGAGGGCGGCCTGTACGAGCCGCTCGCTCTCGGCGTCGAGCGAACTGGTCGCCTCGTCGAGCAGCAGGATCGGTGGATTCTTGAGGATCGCGCGCGCGATCGCGATCCGCTGCCGCTGACCGCCCGACAGACGGGTGCCCCGCTCGCCCAGGAAGGTGTCGTAGCCCTGCGGCAATGCGCGGATGAACTCGTCGGCGGCAGCGGCGACCGCGGCTGCCTCGATTTCCGCGTCGCTGGCCTCGGGCCGCCCATACCGGATGTTCTCGCGCGCACTGGCGCCGAACAGAACGGTCTCCTGCGGCACCAGCCCGATGCGCCGTCGCACTTCCTGGGGATCGGCGCGCGCGATGTCGACACCGTCTACGAGTACACGGCCCGATACCGGATCGTAGAACCGCAGCAGCAGCTGGAAGGTGGTGCTCTTGCCGGCCCCGGAGGGCCCGACGAAGGCGACCGTCTCGCCGGGTTCGATCGTCAGCGTGAAGCCGTCGAGCGCATTCTGTTCGCGGCGCGACGGATAGCGAAACGTCACGGCGTCGAACTCGATCCGACCCCCGACGGGACTCGCGGCGCCGGGCGCGGGCAGCGCCGGCAGGGGCTGCGGGTCGGCCGGGGCGACGATGGCAGGCTGCGCACGTTGCAGCTCGACGAGCCGCTCCATCGCGCCCGCCGCACGCTGCACCTCGCTCCACATCTCCGACAGCGACGCCGCGGCGATGCCGGCGTAGACGGCGAGCAACAGGAACTGCCCGAGTTCGCCGCCGGTCATGCGCCCCGACAGCACCTGATGCGCACCGAACCAGAGCACCGCGGTGATCGCGGCGAAGACGAGTACGGTCGCGAGCGCGGTCAGCCAGGCGCGCACGCGGGTGCGGTGCACGGCGACGCGAAAAGACTCCTCGACCGCGTCGCGATAGCGGCGGCTGTGCAGGGTCTCGAGCGTGAAGGCCTGCACGGTCTGGATCGCATTGAGCGTCTCGCCGGCGAGGCCGCTGGTGTCGGCGATGCGGTCCTGCGAGTCGCGGGACAGGCGCCGCAGCCTGCGGCCGAGAGCGATCACGGGCACGAGCACGAGCGGAATCGCGATCAGGATCAGCAGCAGCATCCTGAGATTCGTGACCGCGAGCAGCACCAGTGAGCCGACGAGGTTGATGCACGAGCGCAGTGCGATCGACAGGCCGACACCGGCGATCGACTGGACCAGCGTCGTGTCGGTCGTCAGCCGCGAAAGGACTTCGCCCGTGCGCGTGACCTCGAAGAACGTCGGATCCATGCGGATCACGCGCGCGTAGACCGCCGAGCGCAGGTCGGCCACCACGCGCTCGCCGAGCCAGGTCACGAGGTAGAAGCGCAATGCGGCGAACGCGCCGAACAGCACCGCGACGCCGAGGAAGGCGACGAAGTAGCCGTTGATGGTTGCGGCGTTGCCGACCGCCATGCCCTTGTCGATCAGTCCCTTCAGCGCGACCGGCAGGGCGAGCATGGCGCCCGAGGCGAGCAGCAGCGCGGCGATGCCGGCGGCCAGCACGGCGCGGTAGGGGCGCAGGAAGGGCCAGAGTGCGCGCAGGGGCCGGATGGAGCGGGCCTTGGGCCGCTCGCTCGACGTGGACTCAGACATGAACGGTGACTGGACTCACAATGACGGGGCGCCGCGCTCGACACGGCCGGCGGAGGGCTTCTAAGTTTACGTGCAGCGCAGCATGGCCGCTCGCGATTCGCGGCTACTGCCGGGTTGGCATGGAGAACGACCTTCCGGAGGACACGGTTGCGGTGCGCGGGGATCTCGCGTCTCTGCTCGCAGCGCTGCCGCTCTTCGAGTCCCTTCCGGCCGACACGCTCACCGCCATCGCCGAGCACAGCGAACGGCTGTCGCTGCCCGGCGGCTGGACGCTGTTCGAGGCGGGCGAGCCCTCCGATTCGATGTACATCCTGCTCTCGGGAGGGCTCGCGAGCTATGCGCCGGCCGGCACCGACCGGCGTCGATTCCTCGGTCGCATCGTCGCCGGCGAGACGGTCGGCGAGATGGGTCTGATCTCCGGCCGGCCGCGCAGCGCGACCGTCGTCGCGTTGCGCGACAGCGAACTCGTGCGAGTCTCGCGGGAGGCCTTCGACGGTGTGCTGCGACATCACCCGGGCGCGATGTTCGGGCTCGCACGCATCACCGTGGAGCGGCTCGAAACGCAGGCCCGCAGCCAGCGACGCGGGCGCGCAGCACGTCCGCACAGCTTCACGCTGCTGCCGCAGGCGCTCGAGGTCGATGTCGCCGGCTTCGCGCTGGAACTCGTCGAGGCGCTGAGCCTGCTCGGTCGCACCGAGCTCGTCTGGAGCGCGCGCGGCGCCGAGCATACGAGTCACTGGTTCCACAGGATCGAGACCGCCAACGACTACGTCGTCTACGTCGCCGACCACTGCGACAGCACCTGGAGCAAGCTCTGCGTGCGTCAAGCCGATGCCTTGCTGCTGCTCGCCAACGCCGACAGCCCGGCGGCGCCGTGGCAGGCGCTGCTCGGCGAGCACGAGAGCCGCGTCGCGCGGCCGCGCGCCGAACTCGTGCTGCTGCATGGCGGCACGCGCACGAGCGGTGCGGCGGAGCGTTGGCTCACGCAGACCGGGCCGATTCCGCATCATCACGTCAGTGGACCGCAGGACGTGCAACGCGTCGCGCGGCTGCTGACGGGCACCGCAGTGGGACTCGTGCTCTCCGGTGGCGGCGCGCGCGGCTTCGCCCACCTCGGCGTCGTGCGCGCGCTGCGCGAGCGGCAGATTCCGATCGATCTGGTCGGCGGCACCAGCATCGGGGCGATCATGGGTGCGGCCATCGCGAGCGGCTGGCCCGACGATCGGCTGCGCGAGGTCTTCAAGCGGACCTTCGTCGACAGCAATCCCCTCGGCGACTACACGCTGCCGGTCGTCTCGCTGGTCTCGGGACGACGGGTCAGCGAGCGGCTGCGTCAGGAGTTCGGCGACATCGCGATCGAGGATCTACCGTTGCCGTTTTACTGCGTGTCGGCCAACTTGACCACCGGCCATGCGAGCGTGCACCGGCGCGGCGAACTGTGGCGCTGGTTGCGTGCGTCGGTCGCGATCCCGGGCGTGCTGCCGCCCGTCATGCATCGTGGCGAGGTGCACGTCGATGGTGCGACGATCAACAACCTGCCGGTCGACGTGATGCGTGAGATGGGGCGCGGGCGCGTGATCGGCGTCGACGTGGGCTCCGACCGCACCTTCGTCAGCGAGACCGACGAACTCGACGTGCCGCCATTGTGGAAGCTGATGGCCTGGTTCCGCGGTCAGCGGCGCCGCCCGAACATCTTCCAGCTCCTGTGGCGCGCCGGGATGGTCAACAGCGCCGCGGCGACCCTCGCGCGTCGCGAGCAGACCGACCTGCTGCTGCAGCCACCGCTCGAGGACGTCGACCTGCTGAACTGGCGTGCCTTCGAGCGGGCGATCGAGGCAGGGTACCGACACGCCAGCGAGCGACTCGAGCAGGCCGCGCACGCGGGCGGCACCGCGGCGGGCGGGGTTCGGCTAGAATAGCTGGCATGCAAGAAGCGACCACTCCGTTCGACGCGGCGTTCTCGCGCGCCGTGGACCTCGGCAACAAGCTCGCCGAGAAGGACCAGGAGGCAGACCTCTGGGATATCGCCGACGGTCTGCTCGCGGGCGCCGTGCAGTACTGGCTGTACTCGCGTCAGCCTTGCGGCGATCCGCGTTGTCAGGACTGCATGCCGATCAGCACCGCCGAGGGGCGCATGGCTGAGCTGCGCCGCCTGATCCAGGAAATGGCCGAGGAATCGGAATACTTCCACACTCCGACCGACTCCAACGCCGGCCGGGCCTGAGGCGGCTGTTCGGTCAGTCGCGGCGCAGTTCGTCGAGACAGGCGGCGAGGATATCGAGACCCTCCTCGAGCTGGGCCTCGGGGATCGTCAGCGGCGCCAGGAAGCGGATGACGTTCGAATAGACCCCGCAGGAGAGCAGCACGAGGCCGCGGCGACCGGCAGCCTGCACCAGCGCGCGGGTCAGCTCGGCATCGGGCTGAGCAGGGTCGCGGGACCGTACGAGTTCCATCGCGACCATCGCGCCGATGCCGCGGACTTCGCCGATGCAGTCGAGACGTGACTGCAGCCCACGCAGGCGGTCGACGAGCCTGCGACCGAGCGCCTCGGCCCGCTCGGCGAGGCGTTCGCGCTCGATGACCTCGAGCACCGCGAGGCTGGCGGCGCAGGCCAGTGGCGAGCCGGCGTAGGTGCCGCCGAGTCCGCCCGGGGCCGGTGCATCCATGATCGCGGCCTTGCCGATCACGCCCGACAGCGGCACGCCGCCCGCGATGCTCTTGGCCACGGTCATGAGGTCGGGTTCGATGCCCGCGTGTTCGATCGCGAACATCCGCCCCGTGCGCGCGAAGCCGGTCTGGATCTCGTCGACGATCAGCACGAAGCCATGCCGGTCGCAGAGCCCGCGCAGCGCCTGCAGGAAGGCTGGGCTCGCGATGTAGAAGCCACCCTCGCCGAGCACGGGCTCGACGATCAGCGCCGCGACGCGTCCCGGATCGACGTCGGCCTTGAACAGCTGTTCGATGGCGCGCAGCGAATCCGCCTCGCCGATGCCGTGGAAAGGCATCGGAAACGGCGCGTGGTAGACCTCGGGCAGCATCGGCCCGAAGCCGGCCTTGTAGGGCTGCACCTTGCCGGTCAGGCTCATGCAGGCGAGCGTGCGCCCGTGGAAGCCGCCTCCGAAGGCGAGCACCGCCGAGCGGCCGGTATGGTAACGCGCGATCTTGATCGCGTTCTCGACGGCCTCGGCGCCGGTGGTCAGAAAGATCGTCTTCTTCGGCGTCGGTCCCGGGGCGAGCGCGTTGAGTTTCTCGGCGAGCGCCACGTAGCCCTCGTAGGGCGTGACCTGGAAACAGGCGTGCGATAAGCGTTCGAGCTGCGCTCCGATCGCCGCGGTGATCGCCGGATGACCGTGACCGGTGTTGAGCACCGCAATGCCGCTCGCGAAGTCGATGTAGCGGCGACCCTCGACATCCCAGATCTCGGCATTGCGTGCGCGCGCCGCGTAGACGGCGAGGGAGTTCGCGACGCCGCGCGGCACCGCCGCGGCCCGCCGCATCGCGAGGTCGGCATTGCCGGGCATTGCGCCGCTCAGCTGCCGCTGCCTGCTTCGCGAGCAGCGAGATGGATGGCGGCGCGGATGCGCTGATAGGTGCCGCAGCGGCAGAGGTTGCCGGCCATCGCCGCGTCGATGTCCGCATCGGTGGGCTTGGGGTTCTTCGCGAGCAGTGCGGCGGCCGACATGATCTGGCCGGACTGGCAGTACCCGCATTGCGGCACATCGAGCGCGATCCATGCCTTCTGGACCGGATGGCTGCGGTCGGTCGACAGCCCCTCGATCGTCGTGATCGCCTGCTCGCCGACCGCACCCACCGGCGTCACGCAGGACCGTGCAGGCTCGCCGTCGAGGTGTACCGTGCACGCGCCGCACAGTGCCATGCCGCAACCGTACTTCGTGCCGGTCAGACCCAGCGTATCGCGCAGCACCCAGAGCAGCGGTGTCTCGGGATCGACGTCGACCTCGACCGACCTGCCATTGATGCTGAGCCTGATCGCCATACCGACCTCCGCTTGCCGAAGGCAACTATAAGCCCGATGCGGGCGCGGCGCACGCGGCCCGGGCCGGCGGCGTTCGTCTGCTAGAATTCCGCCATGCATTCGCCTGTCGCACCCGCGCCGATCCGCGCGGAAGTCGTCATCGTCGGCGCCGGCCCCTGCGGCCTGTTCCAGGTCTTCGAACTGGGTCTGCTCGGGATCTCGGCGCACGTCGTCGACACGCTGAAGGCCCCGGGTGGCCAATGCACGGAGCTCTACCCCGACAAGCCGATCTACGACATTCCAGCGCTGCCCGTCTGCGGCGCGCAGGAACTCGTCGATCGGCTCATGCGGCAGATCCGGCCGTTCAACCCGACCTGGCACCTCGGTGAGGAGGTCACCGAGGTCGCCAAGCGAGACGACGGCCGCTTCCATGTGGCGACGTCTGCTGACACGGTCTTCGATGCCGGGGCGGTGGTGATCGCGGCCGGCGTTGGCTCGTTCCAGCCGCGGCGCATCGGCTTGCCCGGCGCCGAGGCATTCGAGGGCAAGCGCATCCACTACCGGGTGCGCAACGCCGACGAGTACCGACGCTCATCGCTGCTGATCTTCGGTGGTGGCGATTCGGCACTCGACTGGGCGCTCGAGTTCGCACCGTCGGCGCAGTCGCTGACTCTCGTGCATCGCCGCGCGGACTTCCGCGCCGCGCCGGCCTCGGTCGCCCGGATGCGGGAACTGGTCGCGGCTGGCCGCATGCGCTACATCGAAGGTATCGCCGATGCGCTGCTGATCGAGGATGACGAGCTGCGCGGCGTCCGCGTCAAGGGTAATGACGGCGCGATGCACGACATTGCGGCCGAGCACGTCTTCGCGTTCTTCGGGCTGCACCCGAAGCTCGGCCCGATCGCCGAGTGGGGCCTCGCACTCGAGAAGAAGGCGCTGCAGGTCGACACCGAGAAGTTCCAGACCAGCGTGCCCGGCATCTTCGCGATCGGCGACATCAACACCTACCCCGGCAAGAAGAAACTCATCCTCTCCGGCTTCCACGAGGCCGCGCTCGCGGCCTTTGCCGTCCAGGCGTACCTCTACCCGAACAAGAAGCAGTTCCTGCAGTACACGACCACGAGCCCCGTGATGCACAAGCGGCTCGGCGTGACCGGCGAGAGCGTCTGAACGGCGGACGGTCGTGAACCTCGTCGAGGATCTGCTCCGGCAGTTCGAACTCGAGCGTCTCGAGGTCAACCTGTTTCGCGGCGAGAGTCGCGACATCGGCAGTCCGCAGGTGTTCGGTGGCCAGGTGCTCGGTCAGGCCCTGATGGCGGCGTATTCGACCGTCGAGGGCCGCAGCGTGCATTCGCTGCACTCGTACTTCCTGCGCCGGGGCGACTTCAACCTGCCGATCGTCTACCAGGTCGACCGCAACCGCGACGGCGGCTCGTTTTCGTCGCGGCGCGTCATCGCGATCCAGAACGGCGCACCGATCTTCACTTTCTCGTGTTCGTTCCAGGCGCCCGAAGCGGGACTCGACCACGGTTCGACGATGCCCGACGTGCCGCCTCCCGAGGCGCTGCGCAACGATCGCGTCGGTCGCGATCTGCTGGCGCGGCTTCCCGAGAAAATGCGGCGCTTCCTCGAGCTCGAGCGGCCGTTCGAATTCCGCCCCGTCGATCCGATCGACTTCCTGCAGCCGCGCCCGAAGCCGCCTGTGCAGCACATCTGGTTGCGTGCGAGCGGGCCCCTGCCGGACCGCGAAGCTCTGCATCATTGCCTGCTGGCCTATGTGTCGGACTACAACCTGCTCAACACGGCGCTGCTGCCGCACGCGACCTCATGGGTCAGCGGCCGGCTGTTCATGGCCAGCATCGATCACGCGATGTGGTTCCACCGGTCGTTCCGGCTCGACGACTGGCTGCTGTACTCGATGGACAGTCCGAGTGCCTCCGGCGGCCGCGGTTTCGTGCGCGGCAGTCTCTACTCGCGCGACGGCCGCCTCGTTGCGAGTACGGCCCAGGAAGGCCTGATCCGCGTGCTGGACGGCCGATGAGGCCTGGCGGGACGGCCGACTCGCTGACCGCGCTCCGGGCAACCGCCGGATCGTTCAGGCCCAGTTCACGGGCGACCGGCACAATGAGAACCTGGACTGATCGACGACGAGACAGACGCCGATGACCGGAATGCGCCTCTGGAAACGTCGCCGGCTGGTGAGTGCCGCAGCCGGCGCCCTGTGCGTTGCAATCCTGGCCGCGCCCGCGGGCGCCCAGTCACCCGCCGGGACCGACTCCCCCGAATACAAGCGCGGCCGTCTGCTCTACATCCAGTGCCGGGCCTGTCACGAGCTCAAGGCCGGCCAGCCCAACAAGGTCGGTCCGAATCTGCACGGCATCGTCGGCGCACGCGCGGCGCAGGTGCCGGGCTTCGCGTACTCTGCGGCGCTCAAGGCTGCCAACCTGACCTGGGACCGCGCGACTCTCGACAAATGGCTCGAGCGACCGAGCGCGCTGGTGCCCGGCAATTCGATGGCGTTCGCCGGCATCGCCAACGCCAACGACCGCGCCGCGCTGATCGCCTACATCGAGATCGAATCGGCTCCGGCCGCGCGCTGAGCCGCCGGTCGCTGCGGCCGCTGGCCGCACTGCGTGGCGTTCAGGGTAACAGGCTGGCCAGACCGCGCAGCGCGAGCAGTGCGAGCGCGACACTCGCTCCGAGCAGGCCCAGCACACCGAGTGCCGCAGCAGACACTAGCCAATCGCTCTGGCGGCCGATGCGTCGGGGTTCGGCGAGCCAGCGCTCGAGCAGCCGCTGATTGCGTAGCTGTGCCCTGAACACGAAATCGAGCAGATCGCCGACCACGGGTACCGCGCCGGCGAGCGCATCGAGCCCGATGTTGCCCAGCATGCGCAGCTGCAGCGATGTGGGTGCGCCCATGCGACGCGCCAGCCAGACTCCGTAGCCGGCGAGCAGTCCGCCGAGCAGGTCGCCAAGACCCGGAATCAGCCCGAGCAACGGATCGATGCCGAAGCGCCATCCGGTGCCGGGAAGCCTCAGCGCCGTCTCGGACAGCCGTACTAGCGCGCGGTAGCGTCTGTAGGTTTCGATCTGGTCGCGCGGGATGCACTGCGGATCACTGCCGCTCACGGAGCTTGCGCCAGCAGGGCATCGATCTCGGCGATCAGGATCGGATTGACACGCGCCGGGTCCTCCATCATCAGGAAATGCCCGAGGCCATCGACGGTGACGAGGCGAAACTTCGGCGCGAGCCTGGCCAGTGCATCGCCGTGGGTAGGCGGCTGGGCGGCATTGACGAGGGTCAGCGGCACGGCGGCATCGGCGATCTCGGCCGAGCCCTCCCAGTCGGCGAGCCCACGCAGGGCGCCGAGCGCGACGGCTGGTGGCGCGAGCGCCATGTCGTCCGCGATGCGACGGATCAGCACCGGATCCGAGTCGGGTGTAAAGAACGTATTGGTCACGAACGCACGGGTCGTACCGACGAAGTCCCGCTCGAATGCCGCGATCTGTGCGGCGCGCTGCGCCGGCGAGGGCTTGGGCTCGCCGATCCCGCGCAGCGTGTCGACGCCGACGACGCCGACCACGCGTCCCTTGAGCTGGCGCGCAGCTTCCACCGCGACCGGCCCGCCCATCGAATGGCCGACGAGCACCACCTTGCGGTATTCGGGCAGGGCCTTGACGACGCGCGCGACATCCTCGCCGAAGGCGCGCATCGACCAGTCCTGACGGTTGGCACCGGAGCCGCCATGGCCAGCCAGATCCACGGTGGCGACAGCGTACTTAGCGCGCAACGCCGGCACCTGCGCGGCCCAGTAGTTCGAGTCGCAGCTCCAGCCGTGAATGAGCACCACGAGTGCCTCGCCGTCGCCATAGAGCCGGTACTGAATGTGCACGCCGTTGGGATCCTCCGCGAGGATGCGCGGCGTGCCATCGTTCGCCGCGCGTGGCGACGCAACCTCTGTGGCGGCCGGACTGTCGGTCATCGGTGCGGATGCGGGCGGTTCGCCGCGGTCGCAGGCCGCGAGCAGCAGGACACCGAGCAAGACCAGCGCGCTGCGTGGCGCAGCGTCAGCAGAGGCGTCGGACCGGTCGATCGGGTGCATCGCATCAGGCCTCCACGAGCAGCCAGGCATAGCCATCCGGCGCGTCGAACGTGCAGCTGCGTGCGCCGAACTCGTCAGTGAGCACATCGCTGACGCGCCGCGCTCCGGCGGCGGCGACGCGCCTCTGCATGACCACGATATCGCGAACGCGCCAGCTGTAGGCGCTGTAGCCGAGACAGCCCGGGCGTGAGTGGTCGAGCCGATCCTCGATCCGGGCGCTCGCAGCGAACCGCACGCACTTGAGCTTGCCCGACCGCCGCTCCGTGAGCGCCAGTCCCGAGCGTGGATCGTCGAAGTCGACCATATGGAAGCCCTCGCCCGGCTCGAGGCCGAAGATGACGCGCGATCCCGTCGCGTTCTCGTAGGGCGTGTATTCGTCGAACGTGCGCCTGAGGCCGAGCACCTCGTCGTAGAAGTCGAGCACGTGTGCGTCGTCGTGGGCGATCATGAGGCCGCAGTGGGTGTGCTGGCTCGTTCGCAGCAGGCTGTGCGGGTCGATCTGCCCGTAGCCCGGGCTGTCGTAGCCGAAGCGTTCGAAGAAAACCTGCCGGTACAGCGGCTGGAGCAGCACCATTTCGCGCACGCCGACGATGGGATCGCGGAACGGCCGGCTGCGGCGCATTCCGCTGACCTCGCCGATCACGGCGAGCACCGGCTCGATCAGCGTCAGCGGCTCGCCGGCCTCGAGCGCGCGCTGGGCGTGATTGACGATGGCGAGAGTACTCGCCGTGACGCGCACGCCCCATCGCGAGCCGATGCAGCGCAGATTGGGTCCGATGCCGAGCCCGGCATTGAGCGGGCGTTCCCACTGCATCAGGCGCACGAGGCCGTGGTCGGCCTGCTGGTGCAGCAGCCGCACCGAGCGCAGCGCCGAGTCGACGCCGTAGAGGGCGCGCGCCGCGCCCGCATCGAGCTCGCCGACTGGGCCGACGCGACAGCCGAAAGCCTCGAAGTAGGCGATCGAGTCGATCAGGTCGGGCACACCGACACAGACTTCGTAGAGACCGCCGACGGCCGCGGGCGAGGGCGCGGTCATGGGCGATCCTTGCGCGTCAGCGCGGCCCGGAAGTGCGGCAGGCCCCAGAGGAACAGGGCACTGGCTACTGCGGCGGCGCCGCCTGCCACGATCGCAGAACTGCTACCCACGGCGAGATCGTCCGCGAAAACGTACTGCGTCAGCGCAGCGGTGAGGTAGGGCGCGAGCCCGATCCCGATCATATTGACGAACAGCAGGTAGATGGCCGACGCCTGGGCGCGCATCGGTGGCGGGGTCAGAACCACGACGGCGGTCGCCCCGGCTCCGAAGGCGAACGCCGTGAAGAAGCCGATCGGGACCAGGCAGAGCGTCGCGATCGTCAGGCTCTCCTGCACCGTGCAGAGGCTCGCGAACGGGATCAGCGACAGGGCGGCGACCAGCCCGACGCGCATCGTCGCGTCGACGCGACCCGCGGTGCGCCATCGATCCGTGAGCCAACCGCCGGTCAGGATGCCAATCGTGCCGAAGATCGCGATCGCGGCCCCGACGCGGAAGCCTGCGTCCGCCAGCGCCAGACCCAGCACGCGCACGAAGTACTGCACGCCCCAGATCTGGAACACGTTCATGACCATGCCCATGACCGAGAAGCCGAGGATCAGCGCCGTGTAGGGCCGCCAGAGCGTCAGCATGAAGCGGACGGTGTCGCCAATCGAGGCCTCCTGCTGCACCCCGGCGTGATGACGACGCTCGGGTTCGCGCAGCGTCATGACCCAGAGCGCGAGCAGCAGTCCCGGCAGGCCGACGATCAGGAAGGTCAGCTGCCAGGCCTTGATCGTGCCGAGCACGGGTAGCGTGTACTCGGGTGAGCTCGCGACGAACTGAATGACGACGCCGCCGATGATCAGCGCGAGTCCGACGCCGAGCGGCAGGCCGATCACGAAAACCGACAGCGCGCGGCCGAGCTTGCGTTCCGGGAAGCTGTCGCCGGCCATCGAGTAGGCCGCCGGCGAGAGCACGGCCTCGCCGACGGCAACTCCGATCCGCGCAAGCGCGAGCTCGAAGAAGCCGCGCGCGACACCGCAGAGCGCCGTCATGCCGCTCCAGAGCGCGACACCGATGGCAATGATGTTACGGCGGTTGTACCGGTCGATGGCCCACGCGATGGGAATGCCGACGCCCGTGTAGAACACGGCGAAGACGGCGCCATAGAGCAGGCTCATCTGTACTTCACTGATGCCGAGGTCGGCACGGATCGGGGCGACCAGCAGGCCGAGCACGACGCGGTCGATGAAGGACAGGATGTAGGCCAGCATCAGCACCAGCACCATGTACCAGGCCAGCAGTGGACGCGGCCAGGTCGACTCGCCAGGGGCCGCTGCGGCAGGGATGGAGTCGGCGCCAGTGCTCATCGGCTCATCATAAGGGCAATTGCCGCGTCGGACAGCGACGTCAGCAGGCCAGCAGCTCGACCTCGTTGCCTTCCGGGTCCTCGACCAGGGCAATGACGCGTCCGCCGGGGCGCATGGCGGCCGGAGCACGCCGGATGCGCACGCCATGCGCCGCGAGCGCGGCGACCGCGGCGTCGATGTCGCGCACACCGATGCCGAGGTGACCGTCCCGGACCCGCTGCGGTCCGTGTGGCCTGCCGCCCCAGTCATGCCGGAGCTCGACCTGCGGCGCCTCGGCACCCTCCTCGTAGCCGATGAAGACGAGGGAGTAGCGTTCCTGCGGGAACTCGATTCGGCGCAGCTCGCGCATGCCGAGCAGGCCGCAGTAGAAGCCGAGCATCGCGTCGAGGTCGCGCGCGGGCAGCATCGTGTGCAGCAGCCGCGGCGCGAAGGCGGCGAGCGGGGCCGCGGCCCGATCAGAAGTGTTCATGGGCGCAGCACCTTGCCGGGATTCATGATGCCGTGCGGATCGAAAGCCCGCTTGATTGCACGCATGAGATCGAGCTCGACGGCAGGGGCGTAGCGGGCGAGTTCCTCCACCTTGAGCATCCCGATGCCGTGCTCGGCGCTGAAGCTGCCGCCGTGCGCGCCGACGAGGTCGTGGATGTGGCGGCGAATCGCCTCGGCGCGGGCCGCGAGCGCGTCCGTCGCGGCCGCATCGCGCGCCGAGACGTTGAAGTGCAGGTTGCCGTCGCCGAGGTGGCCATAGGCGACCAGTTGCCCCTCCGGCGCCGTTTCGTGGAGCCAGGCCTCGGCCTCGGCGACGAACCGGGCCACCCGCGAGACTGGCAGCGAGATGTCGTGCTTGAGGCTCAGGCCGTGGCGCCGCTGCGCCTCGGGGATCCGATCGCGCAGCGACCATAGCCTCTGGCGATCGCGCTCATCACGCGCCAGCGCCGCGTCGGTGACGAGGCCCGCGGTGAGAGCCGATTCGAGCGTCTGCGCAAGCGGGCCGTGCAGGTCCTCGTCGACTCGCGCCGAGCCGGCCTCGCAAAGCACATACCAGGGGCTCCGCTCGTCGAGCGGGTCGCGTGCATCGGGCAGGTGGGTCAGCAGCAGGTCGAGCGCGGCCCGCGGGATCAGCTCGAACGAGCTCAGGCGATCGCCGCTCGCGGCGCGCAGCCGCGCGAGCAGGGAGACGGCGGAGGCGATGTCAGGCACGGCCACGAAGGCCGTGGCCAGGCTCGCCTCGCGGGGGAACAACCGCAGGGACGCGGCCGTGATCACACCGAGCGTGCCCTCGGCGCCGAGGAACAGCGATTTCACGTCGTAGCCGGTGTTGTCCTTGCGCAGCGTCGAGAGCGCATCGAGCACGCGGCCGTCGGCGAGCACGACCTCGAGCCCGAGTACGAGGTCGCGCGCCATGCCGTATCGAAGCACATTGGTGCCCCCGGCGTTGGTCGAGAGCACGCCACCGAGCTGGCACGAGCCCTCGGAGCCAAGCGACAGCGGCAGCAGGCGGTCCGCCGCGAGCGCCGCATCCTGCAGTCTCGAGAGCACACAGCCCGCCTCGGCGATCATCGCGAAGTCGTCGGCCGGGAGATCCCGAATCCGGTCCATGCGCTCGAGCGAGAGCAGCAGCTGGGTACCGCTCGAATCGGGCGTCGCGCCCCCGCAGTAGCTCGTGTTGCCGCCCTGCGGGACTACGCCTATCCGCTGCGCATGGCAGAACGCGAGCAGCCTCGACACCTGCTCGGTGTTCCTGGGTCGGGCGATCGCGAGTGCGCGACCGCGGTAGAGCCGTCGGTGGTCGACGAGGTAGCGCTCGACCTCGTCGTCGCGGACGGTGGTCACGACGTCGGGGCCGAGCAGCGCCTGCAGCATCACGAGCGGTCCCGCGCCGCCGGCCGGTCCCTGCATCATCGTCGCTGCCTCCCGTGTCAGTTCGCGACCGGTGCGGTTCGCGCGAAGAGCCGCGCGCTGCCGAGCGCGTTGATCGGCGCACGCCGGCAGTCCGGCTTGGTCAGCAGCAATTGCACGTCGCCGAGCTGGCGCTCGGCGAATCCGCCCTCGCAGTAGCAGAGATAGTATTCCCAGAGGCGGATGAAGCTGTCCGGATAGCCGAGCCGGCGCACGGCCGGCAGGTTCTCGAAGAACCGTTCGCGCCAGCAGCGCAGCGTGCGGGCGTAGTGCGGTCCAATGTCCTCGAGGTGGAAGATCTTGAGGTCGGTGACCCGCGTCAGAGACTCCTGGATCAACGTCAGGGAGGGTATGAAACTGCCCGGAAAGATGAAGCGCTGGATGTAGTCGACCGATCTGCTGGCCTGCTCGTAGTACTGGTCCTGGATCGTGATCGCCTGCAGCAGCATCGCGCCGTCGCTGCGCAGCAGCGAGGCGCACTTGCGCAGGTAGGTGTCGAGGTAACTGGCGCCGACGGCCTCGATCATCTCGATCGATGCCGCCTTGTCGTACTCGCCGTCCAGGTCGCGATAGTCCTCGAGCAGGAGTGTAATTCGGTCGGCGAGGCCCTCGCGCGCGATTTGCTCGCGCGCCCAGTCGTGCTGTTCCTTCGAGATGGTCGTCGTCGTCACGCGGCAGCCATAGTGCTTCGCGGCATGGATGGCCAGTCCACCCCAGCCCGTGCCGATCTCGAGCAGGTGGTCCGATGGCTGGAGATCGAGCTTGCGACAGACGGTCTCGAACTTCGCGATCGAGGCCTGCTCGAGCGTGCTGTCCTGGCGCTCGAAGATGCCACAGGAATAGGCCATCGTCGGATCGAGCATCAGTCGGTAGAGTTCGTTGCCGAGATCGTAGTGGGCGGCGATGTTGCGCGCGCTGCCACGACGGCTGTTGCGGTTCATGAAGTGGAACAGCCGCAGGAAGGGCCGGCTCACGAGCGACCAGCGGCTGTCCATGCCGTTCATCATCTCGCGGTTGACGACGAAGATGCGCACGAGCCCCGTGAGGTCGTCGCAGCGCCAGAGACCGCGGATATAGGCCTCGCCGGCGCCGACCGTGCCGCCGAAGGCTGCATCGGCGTACAGTTGCGGATCATCGACCGTGACCGTCACGGCGATGTCACAGCGCGGGGTGCGTCGGCCGAAGCGGAACTCGCCACCTGGCTCGACCACGCGAATCTCCCCGTGCTCGAGCCTTGCGAACTGCGCGAACAGCAGCCCTCGGCCGAGGCGCGCGAGGGTGCCTGGGCGGCCGGGCTCGGAGGGACGGGCGTCGGCCGGAACGATCGATGGCTTGTCCGCCAGAATCTTGCTGTTCATGGTAAGGACCCCGGAACTCCCGTCTTGGCCGGGTGAGTGTAGAACGGCGTGCGCTTGAGCAGCAGCACGAGTGCCTGCCAGTAGATCAGTGCGATCACTTTCACGGTGATGAACGGGAAGGCGAGCAGCGCACGGGCGAGGCTGGCCGAGTCGATCGGTGTGCGCCGGAGCGACAGCGTTGCGTCGAATACCACGTCATTGCCGCGAAGGTTGGTCATGTGCACATCGAGCGATTCCCCGGGTGCGGAGAAGCGCCAGTCGTAGTGCATGTCCATCGGCAGGAACGGCGAGACGTGAAAACGTTTCTCGAACTGCCAGCGCCAGACCCGGGCGCCCGCCGGTTCGGCCGAGGCCAGCCGCAGCACGTAGGAGTGGCGTTCATCCCAGGGCGTATTCGTGATCTCGGCGACGACGAATTCGAGCCGCGTATCGGACCGGTCGTAGACGTAGTAGAAGCTGACGGGGTTGAAGTTGTAGCCGAAATGCCTGATGTGCGTCAGCAGCCGGATCGGTCCGGCGGGGCGCTCGCCGCATTCGGCTTCGATGCGGTCGCGGACCGCCGTGTCGAGCGGTATCGCCGGGTCGCCGAGGAAATCCGCCCGACGGAACCATGCCAGCGCGGGTCGGCGTGCTGACCAGAACCAGTAGCGGTCGAATAGTCGCGGCAATTCGGCGAGATCTAGATAGGTCAGGTAAATCCGGTAGCGGAAGCGGTTCGGCCGCGGCTTGAAGCGCCGATGGCGCACCCAGCCGGTGTATAGGCAGCTTCGCAGCGGGGACGACGTGGCTGCCGGCATGCCCGCGTCAGCCTGCGCTCCGGCAGCGCAGTTCGCTCTCGCGGCTGCGGGTCGCGTCGGCCACTCCTGCGCCGGGCACGGCGACACCGGTGACGCGGGTGAAGTCTTCGAGCGCCCAGAGCGCGCTGACGACGCCATCCTCGTGGAAGCCATAGCGCCAGTAGGCGCCGCAGAAGAAAGAGCGGTTGACGCCGCTGATCTCCGCGCGGCGCTGCTGGGCCTGCACGCCTGCTGGCGTGTAGATCGGATGCCAGTAGCGGTAGCGGCCGAGAATCGTGCGCGGATCGATCTCGTCGCTGCGGTTCAGGGTCACCATGAACACGACCGGCGCCGTGATGTTCTGCAGCAGGTTCATGTTGTAGGTGACGGCCAGCAGGTCCGAACGACCGGCCGATGGCGCGAGCGCGTGGTAGTTCCAGGCCGCGCGCGCCAGCGGCCGACGCGGCAGCATGCCCAGATCGGTGTGCAGCACGGCCTCGTTGGGCTGGTAGGGCAGTGCGCCGAGGATCTCGCGCTCGGCCGCCGTCGGCGCCTCGAGCATCGCCAAGGCCTGGTCGCTGTGGCAAGCGAAGAAGACGTAGTCGAACCTCGCCTCGTCGCCGGTGGCCGTCCGCAGCGTGACTCCAGAGGCGTTGCGGCGCACGGTTGCGACGGGAGTCGACAGGCGGATTTGCGAGCGCATCGGAGCGGTGAGCTTGCGGACGTATTCGCGCGAACCGCCCTTGATGGTGCGCCAGACCGGGCGGTCGTTGATGTTGAGGAACCCGTGCTTGTCGAAGAACTCGACGAAGAATCGCGCCGGGAAGCCGAGCATCGTGGCTTCGGTGGCGGACCAGATCGCCATGCCCATGGGCACGATGTAGCGTTCGCGGAACGCTTTCGAGTAGCCGCGGCGTGCGAGGTAGTCACCGAGCGTGAGCGTGTCGTTGGCATGCCGCAGGACCTCGCGCGACTCCCGGTTGAAGCGCAGGATGTCGAGGATCATGCGCAGGAAGGAGGGCCGCAGCAGATTCCTGCGCTGCGCGAACAGTGTATTGATCGACGTGCCGTTGTACTCGAGCCCCGTGGCTTCGCAGCGCAGCGAGAAGCTCATGTTCGACCATTGCCAGGCGACGCCGAGCTCGTCGAGCAGCGCGATGAAGTTCGGATAGGTCCAGTCGTTGAAGACGATGAAGCCGGTATCGATCGCGTAGCGGCGGCCGTGGTATTCGACGTCTACCGTGGCCGTGTGACCGCCGGCATAGTCGTTCGCCTCGAACAGCGTGATGTCGTGCTCGCGGTGCAGCCGCCACGCCGTCGTGAGCCCGGCGATTCCCGAGCCGATGATGGCGATCTTCACCTCGCGTATTCCTTCCCTGGACGGCGCGGCTCAGCGTCGACGGATGCGCCGCGCGGAGTGGTCACGCGCCGAGACGGGCACCGGCTTGAGATCCCAGATGATGCCGAGCCAGGACATCAGCTTCAACACGTAGTAGGTGATGTCGATCTCCCACCAGTAGAAACCCTGGCGCGCGGCGCTCGGGTAGTGATGGTGGTTGTTGTGCCAGCCCTCACCGAGCGTGATCAGCGCGAGCAGGAAGTTGTTGCGGCTCGCATCGCCGGTGCGGTAGCGCTGGCGACCGAAGACGTGCGACAGGGAATTGATCGTGTACGTGCCGTGGTAGCAGGCCACGGTGGAAATGAAAAAGCCCCAGACGAGCATCTGCCAGCCCGTCGTGCCGAGTTGCGGCGCCGTGTTTTCGAGCAGTACGCCGAGGCCGAACATGCCCACCGCGAGGCTGATCGGCACGAGGATGTCGAAACGGTCGAGCCAGCGCAGCTCCGGGAACTGCAGCAGATCGCGGACACGGCGCAGGTCGGGAAGAAATCCCTTGCGAGTCAGGAACCAGCCCATGTGCGAGCGGATGAAGCCGTGCTGGATCGGCGAGTGCGCGTCCTCCGGGCGATCGGAGTAGGCGTGATGGTGGCGGTGGTGCGCCGCCCACCAGACCGGCCCACGCTGCACGGCGGAGGCGCCGATCAGCCCGAAGATGAACTGGCCGACGCGCGACGTCTTGAATGAACGGTGAGAGAAATAACGGTGGTAGAAGCCAGTGATCGCGAACATCCGCACGAGGTACGCGAGCACGGCGACGAGCACGGCCACGGGGCTCCAGCCGACCCAGATCACCGCGAAACACACCAGATGCATCGCGATGAAAGGTACGATGCGCGCCCACTCGATCCGGTCCGGGACCGAGGGGTCGCGGGCCGCAACCGTAGCCGCTTCGTCGAGTGGTCCGGTGTCGAACCACTGCACGAAGGCGCGCATGAGGCGGCGCCAACCTGCGGGGGCGGCCACCTTTCGGCTCAGCTCAGCGGCATCTGCGCTCATTCCCAAACCTCTCTCACGCCCTGTCCGGGCTTTGCGCATGCCCGATTCCGCGGCGAATCGTCTTTCTTATCAGGGGCTTGCAGCGCGGAACGCGTGCCGCCGCCCTTACCTTGCCAAAGCCGCCCGAGCTTGTAAATCCGCGGCCTGAACGGCCGCCCGACGACCGCAGGGGCCCGCAGGGCGCCTGCCCTGCGGGCCCTAGCGACAAGGGGCGCGATCAGCCGCCGCGTGCGTTGCGCAGTGCCGCGATTCGCTCGTCGAGCGGCGGATGGCTCATGAACAGCTTCCTGAGCCCCGTCGGGATGCCGCCCGCGATGCCGAACGCGGCCATCTGCGCCGGGAGCGGCTGCGGATCATGGACGCGCTTCAACGCCTCGAGCGCGCCGATCATGCTGCTGGTGCCAGCGAGCCGGGCGCCCGCGGCGTCGGCGCGGAACTCCCGCTGCCGCGAGAACCAGGCCACGATCATGCTCGCGAGGATGCCGAACACGATCTCCGCGACGATCACGGTGACGAAGTAGCCGACCCCGCGACCGTCCTCGCTCCGGAACACCGCCCGGTCGACGATGTTGCCGACCACGCGCGCGAGGAAGATCACGAAGGTGTTGACGACGCCCTGGATCAACGTCAGCGTGACCATGTCACCGTTCGCGACGTGCCCGACCTCGTGACCGAGCACCGCCTCGACTTCCTGCCGGTTCATGCGCTGCAGGAGTCCGGTGCTGACCGCGACGAGCGCCCTGTCCTTGTTGGCGCCGGTCGCGAAAGCGTTGGGCTCGGGCGAGTCGAAGATACCGACCTCGGGCATGCCGATGCCGACCTGTTCGGCCTGCGCGCGCACCGTGTTGAGGAGCCACTGCTCCGTCGGGTTGGACGGCTGCTCGATGACCCGCACGCCCATCATGCGCTTGGCCGACCACTTCGACATCAGCAGCGAAATGAAGGCACCGCCGAAGCCGAACAGCGCCGCGAAGACGAGCAGGCCAGACCAGCTGCCGCCACTCGCGGCGATGTACTGGTCGAGACCGAGCAAGCGCGCGACGATCGTCAGCACGACCATCACCGCGATGTTGGTAGCGATCAGCAGGAAGATTCTCTTCATGGTGACTCGATGACTCCTTGAGTGTTTATCCCGTCCCTGGGTCAACCTTTCGACCCTCGCCGGGCGCGGGGGTTCACACGGCCAACACTCTAGCGGCCGGCGCCCCTGCTCGCCAGATATGGCTGCGCGCGCCGCCGATTCAAGGTTCGCCGCACGGTTGCGCCTCTGGCCGTTGCGCGCCGGCCCGCATGACGATCCCCCGAAAACAAGGCCTGCCGATGTATTTTACATAAACTAGACCGGCTTGCGGACAGTGCACCCGTCAACCGAGAGTGACGCCGAGCAATCGGCCGACCAGGAACGCCAACAATCCGGCGCCGCCCCCGATCAGCACCATCCGCAACGCGCCCGAGAGCGCCCCGCGCCCCGTGAAGAGGCTGATCGCGAGACCCAGCGCCGCAAGCGAACCGACGGTCATCAGCGCCGAACCGACGATGGCCGCGTGGCCGTCGAGGCCGGCCATCAACGGCACGAGCGGCAGCACCGCCCCGGTGGCGAAGGCGCCAAACGAAAACAGGGCCGCCGCCCAGGGCGAACCGAGATCATCAGGATTGAGCCCCAGCTCCTCGCGTGCGAGCGCATCGAGCGCCTGCTCGGGCCGCTCGAGCAGGCTGCGGCTCATCGATCTGGCCTGCTCGAGATCGATGCCCCGCGCCTGATAGATCAGCGCGAGCTCCTCCGCCTCCTCGTCGGGATAGGCGGCGAGCTCGTCGCGTTCGAGGGCGATCTGGTACTCGTACATCTCGCGCTGCGAGCGCACCGAGACGTATTCGCCGGCGGCCATCGACAGCGCGCCGGCCAACAGCCCGGCGATCCCGGTCGTCAGTAGCGTGCCGGTGCTGGCGCCGCTGCCGGCGACGCCCATGATCAGCGCCGCGTTGGAGATCAACCCGTCGTTGGCACCGAACACGGCCGCGCGCAGATTTCCACCCGACATCCCGCGGTGCCGCTCGCCGATCTGCGCGAGGCTCGTGGGCATCGCGTGGCCCTGCGCCGAGCCGGAAGTGTAGACCGACAGGCCGCGCAGCTTCATCGCGGCCAGCACGGGGCGCGCCGCGCGCGGCCCCGTGCGCCGCACGACCGCCGCGACGATCCTGGCGCGGAGGGACGGGCGGTAGACGAAGTCGCGGCCAGGCTGGCTCGCCTTCCACTTCAGTGCCTGCTGCTCGGCCGCACGGCCGAGCTGCTCGAACAGGCGGCGCTTGGCGGGGTCCGGCTCGCAGGCCGCGACCTGGCCGTAGAGCCAGGCGGATTCCTTTTCGTGGACCCAGCCGTCGATGGCGGAACTCACGCGTGTGCGACGCCGCCGGGACTAGCGATCGTCGTCGTCCCAGTCGTCGTCCTCATCGTCGTCCCAGTCGTCGTCCTCGTCTTCGTCCTCGTCGTCGTCGTCGAAGTCCTCGTCCTCTCCTTCCTCGTCTTCGTCGCTCTCCGACCAGCCCTCCGGCTCGTCGCAGGGCTCGAGATCCATCTCCTGCCAGGTTTCGAGGTCGATTTCTTCGATGTCGCCGTCGAGGTACTCGATCTCGATGAGTTCGGAATCCTCATCGACGGACAGCACGCGGAACGTCTCGTCTTCCTCGACGTTCTCGTACCATTGGCCGCGGATCGGCTCGTTGTCTCTGCTCAAGCTCTCACCCCTGATTGACTGCAGCGGATCGCCGCGAAACTCCCTGCCGCGATCTTACTGTCCGCGCCCAATCCCGTATAGTTTCGCCATGCCCGCGCGTTCCGCTCAAAGCCCGTCGCCCCTGACGCGGGCCCGGCGCGTCGTCGTCAAGGTTGGGTCCGCGCTGCTCGTCGATGCCTCGACGGGTCGGCTCAATCGCGCCTGGCTCGAAACGCTCGTCGAGGACCTGGTGCGACTGCGTCGCCGCGGGCAGCAGGTGCTGCTCGTATCGTCGGGTGCGATCGCGCTCGGGCGCCGTCACCTGTCGCTGCCGAAGGGGGCACTGCGCCTCGAGGAGAGTCAGGCGGCGGCGGCGGTGGGGCAGATCCGTCTCGCGCATGTCTACAAGGAACTCCTCGAGCAGCACGACTTCACCGTTGCGCAGGTCCTGCTCACGCTCGAGGACAGCGAGCAGCGGCGCCGCTACCTCAACGCGCGCGCTACGCTGCGGACGCTGCTCGAACTCGGCGCGATTCCCGTCATCAACGAGAACGACACGGTGGCCACGGCGGAGATCCGCTATGGCGACAACGACCGGCTCGCGGCGCGCGTCGCGCAGATGGTCGGTGCGGATTGCGTGGTGCTGTTGTCGGACATCGACGGACTGTACAGCGCCGACCCGCGCCGCGACGCCCATGCGCGCTTCATCCCCCGCGTGCGCGAGATCACCGCCGAGATCGAAGCGATGGGTGGCGCGTCGGTGTCCGGACTCGGTCGTGGCGGTATGGCGACCAAGATCGCCGCGGCGCGGATTGCCGTGACGGCGGGCGCTCACCTGTGCATCGCGGCGGGCCAGCCACGCCACCCCGTGCGACGCATCGAGGAGGGCGCGCGCTGCACGTGGTTCACGCCGGTCAGCAGCCCGGTCGCCGCGCGCAAGCAATGGATCGCCGGGTCGCTGCACTCGGCGGGCGTGCTGACCATCGACGAGGGGGCGTTGCGGGCGCTGCGTGCCGGCAAGAGCCTGCTGCCCGCGGGGGTGCGCGCGATCGCGGGCCGCTTCGAGCGCGGCGATACCGTCCGCGTCGTCGACCCGCTCGGCACGGAGGTCGCGCGCGGCCTCGTCGCGTATTCGGACGCCGACGCAGCGCGACTGGTCGGTCAGCGATCCTCCGAGATCGAGCGCATTCTCGGGTTCCGCGGCCGCGATGAGATGATCCACCGCGACGATCTCGTCCTCACGGGTGAAGGCAAATGAACGATCTGCACGAAGTCGGCGCCATCATGACCGAACTCGGCAAGGCCGCGGTCGCGGCTCAGGGTCCACTCGCGCAGGCCACGACCGCCCAGAAGAACAAGGCGCTGCTGACGGCGGCCCGGCTCATCCGCGAGCGGACGCCGCAGATCCTCGCGGCCAACCGCGAGGACATGGAGGCGGCCCGTCGCAAGGGGCTCTCGGGCGCGATGCTCGACCGGTTGCTGCTCGATCAGCGACGTCTCGAGGGCATCGCGCGGGGGCTCGAGGACATCGCGGCGCTGCCGGATCCGATCGGCACCGTGATGGCCGAGTGGACGCGGCCGAACGGGCTCGTGATCCAGCGCGTGCGTGTGCCCCTCGGGGTCATCGGCATCATCTACGAGAGCCGACCCAACGTCACCGCGGACGCCGGGGCGCTCTGCCTCAAATCGGGTAACCCGGTGATCCTGCGCGGCGGCTCGGAGAGCCTGCACTCGAGCCGCGCGCTGCACGAATGCCTGGTGGCGGGCCTGCGCGAGGCAGGGTTGCCCGAGACGGCGATCCAGCTCGTGCCGACCACCGACCGCGCCGCCGTCGGCTACATGCTCGCGGGCATGACCGAGTACCTCGACGTCGTCGTGCCGCGCGGCGGCAAGAGCCTCGTCAAGCGCGTGCAGGAGGAGGCCCGCGTGCCCGTCATCGGTCACCTCGAGGGCAACTGCCACGTCTACGTCGATCGCGACGCCGACCTGAACATGGCGCGCGAGATCGTGCTTAACGCCAAGCTGCGACGGACGGGGATCTGCGGCTCCGCCGAGACGCTGCTCGTCGATCGTGGGTGCGTCAGGACGCACCTTGCGCCCCTGGTCCGCGCGCTGCTCGACGCCGGCTGCGAAGTGCGCGGCGACCCCACGGTGCAGCAGGTCGACCCGCGCGTGCGCGCCGCCACCGAAGACGACTGGTACACCGAGTACCTCGACTCGATCATCGCAGCGCGTGTCGTCGACGGAGTCGATGCTGCGATCGCGCACATCGCCAAGTACGGCTCGGCGCACACCGAATCGATCGTCACCGAGAACACCACCACCGCGGAGCGCTTCCTCGCCAACGTCGACAGCGCGATCGTGCTGCACAACGCCTCGACACAGTTTGCCGATGGCGGCGAGTTCGGCATGGGCGCCGAGATCGGCATCTCCACCGATCGCTTCCATGCACGCGGCCCGGTCGGCCTCGAGCAGCTGACGAGCTACAAATACGTCGTGCGCGGTCGCGGCCAGGTGCGACCCGGCTGAGCCGCGCCGTGGGACGGGCGGCGTCAGCGAGCCTGCACGGCGTCTGCGGCGCGTAATCTCGCGAGCTCCAGCCGCGCCAGCCCGTACTCCGGCAGTTCGAGCGCCTTGGTGCGCAGCGCCGCCGCGAAATACCGTCGCGCGGTGTCGGTCTCGCCGCGCGCGAGGCGCTGCTGCCCGAGGTGGAACAGGGCCTCACAGAGCATCTGGCCGCGTCGAACGGCGTCCGCCTCTGCCGCGATTGCGTCGCGCAGTTCCGCTTCGCCGAGCCGTGCGAGCAAATGATCGAGCAACGGTTCTGGCCAGCGGCCGCGGGCTGCTGCGGCGTCGGCCGGTGCTGCGGCCGGCGTATTCCCGGGCGCAGCCGCGCGACCGCTCTCGCCGAGCAGTCGCGCCCGCGCGCTGGCCGACAGCAGTCGCGCCTGTCCGAGCGCGGACGACTCCACGGGCAGATCGAGCCGACGCTCGCCCTCGATCACCTCGAGCCAGCGGCCGTTGGCGAAATCGATTCGGAGCTGCAGCCACTGCAGCGATCGCTGGGCCGGCGCGAGCCGGCGTCCGCGCGCGACGGCAGCGGCGGCGGTGTCGAGATCGAGCGCCGCGAGCGCGGCGGTTGCGAGCTGGGCCTGTACCGTGGCATCGCGCGGCGCGCAGCGAGCCGCGGCGCGCGCCGCCTGCAAGGCTCCATCGGCATCTCCGGCGGCAAGGCGCGCGGCCGACAGCGCGGACTGCAGATCGGCGAGCCGGCGCGCACCGAGACTGGCGGCGCAGTCCTCGACACCCGCGCTCGCGCGTGACGCCTCGTGAGCGAGCTCGGTGACTCGTGCGCGGCGCTCCTGCGGCGCATCGAGCAGCACATAAGGCTCGCCGAGCGCGAGCGCGAGCACCTCATCGCCCGCCCGGGCCGGCGCTGGCACGGCTAGCAGCCACAGCAGCAATGGAGGCCAGGGCGTCGAGCGGGCGCGCCGCGCAGTGGGCACGCCCGGCTCAGACACGCCCGAGCAGCGCAGCGGCGCCGCCGCGCAGCGACCAGCAGTCCGGCACGCCGCGCTCGCGACAGCGCCGCGCAAGCGAGAGGCTGCGCTGGCCGCGTGCGCAGACGAACAGGTAACGACCCTCGGCTGGCAGGTTCCGGCCACTCAGCAGCTCCTGAAGCGCGATCGCAGTCACCGGCCTCGGCAGAGGCTGTGCGGCGCGCTCGGCCGGCTCGCGGACGTCGATAATCAGATAGCCTTCGGCGGCCGCCGCATCGAGCGATTCGAAGCTGCGTTCGAACTGCGCGTCGCCCTGAGCGAGAGCCGCGCCGAGCGCCGTCGCAGAGCAAGGGCAGTGGCCGGGCGCGCAGTCCGGGCGGCGGCGCGCGCGTACCCTGCGCAGGGTCAGATTGCGCAGGTCGACGATGATCACGGCGTCGGCGCCGGTCAGCGGTAGACCCAGCAGCAGCTCGAGCACGCGCAGCGCCTGCAGGCTGCCGAGGACGCCGGGCACCGGGCCGAGGACGCCTGCCTCGGCGCAGTTGCCGACCAGACCGTCTCGCGTCGCCTCGGGCCAGACGCAGCGGAGGCAGGCCGAGTCGCCGCCGCCGCGCACGACCTGCAGCTGGCCTTCGAACTGATAGACGCTGGCGAACACCGCGGTGCAGCCGAGCGCCTGCGCGAGGTCGTTGATCAGGAACTTGGTCGCGAAGTTGTCGGTGCAATCGACGATGACGTCGGCATCGCGAAGCAGCGCCATCCCGTTCGAGGCATCGAGCCGTTGCGCGACCGCGCGGACCCGCACGGTCGGATTGAGCATCCGGATGCGTCGCGCGGCGAGCTCGGGCTTGGATTCGCCGCAGTCGGCGAGCGCATACCAGGTCTGGCGATGCAGATTCGAGGGTTCGAGCCGGTCACCGTCGATGACGGTCAGCGTACCGACGCCGGCCCCGGCGAGATACTGCAGGACCGGGACGCCGAGCCCGCCGGCGCCGACGACCGCGACGTGACTGGCGGCGAGACGGGCCTGCCCCTGCGGGCCGACCTCCGCGAGCGCCATCTGCCGCGAGTAGTCGGGCACGAGACCCTCGCGGGTCCTGCCAGCGGCGGTGGCCGAATGGCCGTGCGTCGCATGCTCATGGGGAGTGCGCCCGTGTGTCCCGTGGTCGTGCTCCGCCTCGCAAAGATCTTCGCCATGGGGATGCCGGGATCCAGGATCGTGCCGATGGCCCGGGCCCAGCCGGTGCGCGCCGGAGGTTTCCTTCCGCGCGGCACCGGCCGACGCGCAGCGCTCGCAGTTGACCCATCCCGAGTCGCCGTTGACGTAGTGTTCCTTCTTCCAGATGGGCACCCGGTGCTTGACTTCGTCGATGATGTAGCGGCAGGCGCGGAATGCCTCGTCGCGGTGCGGCGCGCTGACGCCGACCCAGACCGCGACATCCCCAAGCGCGAGCCCGCCGACGCGGTGTACGCAACGCGCCGCCGTGACGCCGAACCGCTCGCAGGCTTCGGCGATGATACGTTCGCCCTCCTTGACCGCCAGCGCCTCGAAAGCCTCGTACTCGAGCGCCGTGACCGCGATGCCTTCGTTGTGGTTGCGGACCCAGCCTTCGAACGCCGCATAGCCGCCGTGCGCGACGTCCTGGACGCTCGCGCGCAGCGAGGCGAGGTCGAGCGGCGTCGAGCTGAACGAGAACCGCCCCACGGCCTCAGCCTCCGGCGACGGGCGGGATGAAGACGACGCGGTCACCGGCGGCGAGCGGTTGCGACCATTCGCCGAACTCGTCGTTGACGGCGACCCGCAGCATCTCGAGCGGCAGCGTGAAGCCGTAGCGCGATTGCAGCTCTGCATAGAGTTCACGCGGCGTCCGCGCGACCGTCTCGACGGCCTCGCTGCCACGGCCTGCCTGTTCGCGCAGCAGCGCGAAGTACTGCACGTCGATCCGGCGCATGCCGGCCTTGTCGGGATCGAGCCTCTCCATGGCCCGCCAATACTCGTCGCTCGAGTTGACGTTGTCGAGCGCCTCGCGCTGCGGGAGGTTGAGCAGCCGCGTGCGGGCGCCGAGCAGGAACTTGCGCGGGCACTGGCGACCGGCCGCGACGTAGTCGAGCAGCTCGCGGGCGCAGCCGGGCTCCCAGATCGCGCAGAGCGGCTCCGGCAGACCATCGTGGGCCGAACGGAAGGCTGTTGCCGCCGCCGCCGGGTCGCGCGCCGCGATCAGCGCGGCGAGCACCGGGTCGTCGAGGAAGGGCAGGTCGCAGGCCAGCACCAGCCAGGCCGAGTCGGGCGCGTGCTGCTGCGCTGCGAGGATGCCGGCCATGGGGCCGAGGTTTTCGTGCCTGTCGACGATCTGCGGCAGTGCGCGGCGCAGCGGATCCTCGCGCTGGTCGGGGCGCACCGAGACGAAGACCTCGACGGTGTGGCGAGCGAGCAGATCGAACGCCCGCTCGAGCTGATTGCGTCCCCGGTAGGCCAGGGCGGCCTTGTCGCGGCGCATTCGCGTACTGCGGCCGCCGGCGAGCACGAGGCCACGCAGTGGCGCAGCGCTCATGCGCGACTCCGCCGTGGCCGGACATCACGGCGGCCGCCCCGCTTCTCGAGCAGCCGCACCCGCTCGATGCGGATGTCGTGCGACAGCGCCTTGCACATGTCGTAGACCGTGAGCGCAGCGATGGTCGCGGCGGTCAGGGCTTCCATCTCGACGCCGGTGCGGTGCTGGGCGGCGACCCGCGCCTCGATCACGAGGCGGTTGCGCGGCGCGGTGCGCACGTCGAGGCTGCAGTGGTCGATCGGCAGGGGATGGCAGAATGGCACGAGCTCGTGGGTGCGCTTGGCCGCGAGCACGCCGGCGATCACGGCCGTGTCGAACACGGGCCCCTTGCGGGTCCTATGACCGGTCGCGCGCAGCTCGCGCGCCACGGCCGCCGGCAGCGCGACGGTCGCCTCGGCGACGGCCTCGCGACGGGTCACGGCCTTGGCGCCGACGTCGACCATGGTCGGCCGGTTGGCCGCATCGAGATGGGTCAGCGCGCGCGTCCTGCGGGTCATGCTCAGCCGCCGATATAGTACATCTCGACCTTCGGGTCGCGGCGCCCGTCCGCTGCGGAGCGGATCTCGCTGTAGCGGTCGGTCCGGCCGCTCCAGACCCTTGCGATCAGCGCCGCGAGCTCCTCGTCCGAGGCGCCCGCGCGCAGCGGGCCGCGCAGGTCCACGCCGGTCTTCGCGAACAGGCAGGTGTACAGCGACCCGTCCGAGGACAACCGTGCGCGCGAGCAGTCGCCGCAGAACGGCTGGCTCACCGAGGAGATGAAGCCGATCTCGCCGGCGCCATCGACGAACGCATAGCGCTCGGCGACCTCGCCACGATAGTTCGCCGACAGCGGCTGGACCGGCCAGCGTGCGGCGATGCGCGTGAGCAGCTCGCGCGAGGGTAGTACCAGAGACGGCTGCCAGTCGTTGCGGTTGCCGACGTCCATGTACTCGATGAAGCGCACGATGACGCCCGTGCCGCGGAAGTGCTCGATCAGTCCGAACGCCGTGTGGTCGTTGACGCCGCGCTGGATCACCGCGTTGATCTTGATCGGCGTCAGTCCGGCGCGGCGCGCGTGCTCGATGCCGTCGAGCACCTCGTCGACACCGCCGAAGCCGCCACTCATGCGCGCGAAGACCTCCGGGTCGAGACTGTCGAGGCTGACGGTGATGCGCCGCAACCCGGCGGCCTTGAGCTCGGTCGCATACTTCGACAGCAGGATCCCATTGGTCGTCAGCGCGAGATCCTCGACGCCGGCAAGGCTGGTCAGGTCGCCGATCAGGTCGCTGAGGTTGGGACGCAGCA
This sequence comes from Gammaproteobacteria bacterium, assembly GCA_037444685.1. Lineage (GTDB taxonomy): Bacteria > Pseudomonadota > Gammaproteobacteria > Steroidobacterales > Steroidobacteraceae > UBA964. Next base: position 319,183 of record JBBILX010000002.1, on the reverse strand, counting down.
GCGGCTCGCCCCCCGTAATGCGCAGCTTGCGCACGCCCTGCGCGACGAACAGCCGCGCGAGCCGGACGATCTCGTCGAAGGAGAGCCGCTCGGTCGACTTCAGGAAGCGATAGCCGTCGTGGTAGGTCGACTGCGGCATGCAGTATGGGCAGCGGAAATTGCAGCGGTCCATCACCGAGATGCGCAGGTCCTGCATCGGACGGCCGCGCGTGTCGCGCAGCCCGCGACTCAGTGGCACTACGATTTCCCTCTGCGAATCACTCATTCGTGCACCTTCACCAACGGTACCAGTTCGTGACGAAACCCTTCGGAAAAGTATGGGGACCCGGCGGCAGTTCGACGAAACCATCGGTGCCGGCCAGTGAGACGAAGTCGCCCGAGCCGTGCGTCGGTTTCGGCTCGGCCCAGGGTCGTCCCCAGTCGTCGATCGAGATTCGAACCGGCATGAAGAAGGCCAATGCTGGTTTGACCTCGATCGGCGCCGCGAGCGCAATCCGCCGCGGCGGCGCTTCGCGGCCGCCCATTGCCCCGTGCAGGGCGGGCAACACGTACCGTGCGAGGCAGACCAGCGTCGAGACCGGGTTGCCGGGCAGCGCGAACACGGCAGCGCCATTCGCCGCGATCCCGAACCACATCGGCTTGCCGGGCCGTTGCGCGATCTTGTGGAAGACGCGCTGCACACCGAGTTCGGCCAGCACCTGCGGTACGAGGTCGAGCTTGCCCATCGAAACGCCGCCCGAGAGGATCAGCACGTCGTGGGTGCTGAGGTGCAGGTGCAGGCGCTCGCGCAGCTGCGATGCATCGTCGTCGAGATGGTCGTCCGAGACGCGCTGGTAGCCGTGGCCGCGCAGGCTCGCCATGACGGCATAGGCGTTCGAGCGGCGGATCTGGTGCGGCTCGATCGGATCGCCGGGTTCGACGAGCTCGTCGCCGGTCGAGATGACGATTACGCGCGGCTGGGCACTGACGCGGATGCGCGCCATGCCGGCGCCGGCGGCGATCGCGATCTCGGGCGCTCCGAGCCGCACCCCCGCATCGAGCAGCAGATCCCCCTGACGGGAGTCGCTGCCGCGACGATGCACGTTCAGGCCGGGCGCGGGGTGGACCGTCTCCGCAAGGCTCGCGGTGCCCGCTTCGATGCGCACCTGCTCGATCGGCACGACGGCGTCGCAGCCGGCCGGCAGGCTCGCACCCGTCATGATCTCGATGCAGTGAGCGAGCGGCCCCGACGGGGAGGCCGAGGGACCCTGCAGCGCAAGCGGGGCCTGTCCGGCTGCCTGCATGCCCTGGACGCGCAGCGGGCGCCCCGGCTGCCAGCTCGTCGAGTCGAGCGCGATCCCGTCCATCGCGACCCGATCGAAAGGAGGTTGGTCGCGCTCGGCATAGATGTTCTCGCGCAACACCGCGCCCGCGCATTGCGCGAGCGGTAACGATTCGATCGGCAGGCAGGTGACGTGCTGGCGGATCAGCGCGTCGGCCTCGGCAGGCGTGATCATGGCGTGAGTGTAGCCGCTCACGCGCCGGTGGCAGCGCCCGCAGCGAGGGGCGCGATCGCCCCCGCGCGAAGCGGACCTACTGCTTCTTGTTCTTCTCGCGGTAGACCCTGACCTGCTCGTTGAACCGGTCGGCGAGCGCTTGCGCCTCCTCGGCGGCCGCATTCTGCTTCTGCTGGAGGATGCGCATGCGCTCCTTCTTCTGTTCCTCGCTGAGTCTGTCACCCTCGCGGGCCATGGCCTCGTTATGCTCGTTCTCGAGGCAGGTCTGATAGGCGCCGACGTCGACATCGAACTGTTTGACCGCCTTCTGGGCCGCGAGCATCTCCTCGAGTTTGGCGAGGCTGCCGTCGGGGATGGTCTCGGGTGCCTTGGGCATCCGGCATTCGGCATGGGCGACCGTCAGGGTGGAGGCGGCGGTCAGCAGGAGGGCGCTCAGGACTTTCATGTGGCAATCCTTCGGTGGCGGACGCGGCAATGCAGGCGATTCTGACCCGGAAGCCTGAATCGGTGCTGAACTTGCCCCCCGATCGCCTCCGGCCGGCGCCGACTGCAACGCCTATATTAAGAGCAGGCGCCCGCCACGGCCACCGGCGTCGGCTCGCGGCGCCCGTCGACCGTCGGGAGCGCCACGGTCTGCTGCTGCTAGACTTCGACGGGCAGCGCCCGTAGCTCAGTCGGATAGAGCATCAGGCTTCGAACCTGAGGGTCGGGAGTTCGAATCTCTCCGGGCGCGCCATCGGAACCTCAGCGCTGGCAGGGACGCAGCCATGCATCACGCACATCGCCGTCCGGAGACGCGCGGTCGCCCGAGCGGAGCGCCGCGCAGCGCGCTGTTCGTCGTCACCACCGCGCTGCCGCTGCTCGTGGCCTGCACCGCCACGGCCGCGGCCGCCGAGCGTGTCTTCCACCGCACCGGCACCGACGATCCGTCGACGGTCGATCCGCACCGCTTCTCCTTCCCGGGCGAGCAGCTCGTCATACTCGACCTGTTCATGGGTCTGACGACGCCCGACATGCGCGGTCGGCCTGTGCCCGGCAGCGCCGAGTCCTGGACGGTCAGCGCCGACGGGCGCCGCTACACCTTCCGGCTGCGACCGGATCTGCGCTGGTCCGACGGGGTGCCGCTGACCGCAGTCGATTTCGTCTGGTCCCTGCAGCGGGCCCTCGATCCGCGGACCGCCTTCGCGTTTGCCTCGAGGCTGTATCCGATCCGTCATGCCCGCGAAGTCGCGGCCGGGCGCTTGCCGCCGACCGCGCTCGGCGTCGCCGCGCCCGATCCGCGCACGGTCGTTATCGATCTGGAGGGACCGACCCCCTATTTCACCGATGTCATCGCCGCGACGGGGCTGCCGGCCCCGCGCCACGCGATCGAGAAACATGGCTCGGCGTGGATCAGACCGGCGAACTTCGTTGGCAATGGTCCCTTCGTACTCGATCGCTGGGTGCCGAACTCTTACGTACGGCTGCGCAAGAATCAGCGCTTTTTCGCGGCCGACCGGGTTCGCCTCGATGCGGTGATGCACTATCCCGGCGACAACCCCGTCACCAACGTGCGCCGTTTCCAGTCCGGCAACCTCGACCTCGTGATGGTCGTGCCGCCGGAGCGTCAGCAGTGGGCGCGCGAGCAGTTCGGCGATGCGCTCAAGCTCGGTCGCGGGATCTCCAATGAGGTGATGGTCTTCAACACCGCGCGGGGTGCGACTGCGGACGTCCGTGTGCGCCGCGCGCTGTCGATGGCCATCGATCGCGAGTCCATCGCGCGCAACATCGTCGGCATGGCAGGCGTCGAGGCCTACGGATACGTGCCCCCCGGCGTGCTGAACTACGATCGCGGCGCACAGGCCGATTTCGCGGCCTGGCCGCTCGCCGAGCGGCTCGAGCGCGCCCGGGCGCTGCTGGGCGAGGCGGGCTACGGGCCGGACAGGCCGTTGCGCATCCGGCTGGCCTTCCCGAGCAGCGAGCTCAATCGCAAGGTTGCCGTCGCGATCGTCACGCTCTGGCGCCAGATCGGCGTGCAGGGCGAGCTCAACCAGAAGGAGACGAAGTCCTTGGTCGCGGACGTTGCGAGCGGAGACTTCGACGCGGCCCGCTTCGTCTGGCTCGCCGGATTCAGCGATCCGTACGCTTTCCTCGAGCGACTGCTGTCGACGGGCTCGACCGTGGCGATGAATTCGGCGCGCTACCGCAACCCGCGGTTCGATGCCCTGCTCGAGCGCGCCTCGGCGGAGATCGATCTCGGCCGGCGCGCAGCGCTGCTCCGCGAGGCCGAGGCGCTGGCCCTCGCCGACCAGCCGGTCGCGCCGGTCTATTATCTCGTCGGACGGCGGCTCGTCTCGGCGCGGACCACCGGTTTCATCGACAATCCGCGCGGCCTGTATCCGAGCTGGTACATGTCCGTGCCGCCGCGCTGAAGGTTTGCTGGAGGAACTGCCACGATGACGACCTCGATGCCTCAGGCTCTGTCTTCCATGCCCCGGGCGCGCTCAAGCCAGACCATCTACCTGCCGAACACCACTGAGCGGTCGCGGCAGGACTTCGTGCTCGGCGTCAAGCTGCTCGTCAACGGAACGGTCCAGCAGCGAGTGCGCGACGAGTACGAGCACGCGATCGAGCCGGCGGTCCGTGCGCGCCTCGGCTCGGATCCGCAGCGGCGCGAGCAGGTCGAGACCGAGCTCGCCCGCACGGACAGTTTCAGGCAATGGGCGGCGTTGACCCATGCCAGTCAGAGCCTGATGTGGCAGGCGATCGAGGCGACGACGCAGCGGCTCGAGGCCGAGGCCGAGCGACGCTACCGCGCCCTGCGCGCGGCCGTTCCCCGAGCCGGCGGCTCGCTCGAGCTCGACCCCACCCTGTCGATACCGCCGCCGATCGGCAACACCGAGATCCATCGACAGCCAGGCGGCTACGTCGGAGGCGCCGACCCGGACGTGTCGCCGGGCCTGCGTTATCTCGGCGCGTCGATGATCTACGCGCCGGGCAAGGGCAACACGGAGGCGGGCGGCGACGCGCGCGGTCGCCTGCTCGCGAAGTGGGTGGCCGAGAAATTCCCCGATCTGGCCCCGCGCCGCATCCTCGACCTCGGCTGCGGCATCGGCGTGCATGCGCTAGCGGTCGCGCTCGAATACCCACAGGCCGAGTATCACGGTGTCGACGTGGCGGCCGGACTGCTGCGCCTCGCGCATCTGCTCGCCGAGGAACGCGGCGTCGCCATCCATTTCCATCAGCGCGATGCCGCCGCCACGGGCTTCCCCGACGCGCATTTCGACCTCGTCATCTCGCACCTGCTGTTCCACGAGACCCATGCGGGCCGTCTGCCGCAGATCCTGCGCGAGTGCCGGCGCGTGCTGCGCCCCGGCGGCGCGATGCTGCATCTCGACGTCGCGACGCAGACGATCCGTCTCGGGCTCGCCGATCAGGTCATGAACGACTGGCAGGTGCGCTGGAACGGCGAGCCGTTCTGGACTGGTTTCGCCGAGTGCGACATGCGCGAGCAGATGATCGCGGCCGGCTTCGAGCCGAGCCGGGTCTTCGCGGAGCATCGTGGGCGCGCCGGCGGCAACTTCTCGTACATTTTCGGCGCGCGCGTCTGAGCGGCGCTGCGAGGGTGCGTATCAGCGCACCCATTGTTGCCGACGGGCCCAGGCGCTCAGCGTCGTCAGTCGCACGGGCAGGTCCGCCAGCGTCGCCGACATGTCGACGCGAAACGGTCGCTCGGGTGACTCGTTGTACCAGCGGTAGATCCGGCCGAGCTCGGCGAGCTTGCGTGCGCGGCTCGCGGCCTCCATGCCCGCCACTTGCGGCGCCATCGCGGCGCAGAAGTCCTCGATGCTCTGGCTGACGAAGCGGATCGGTCGGCCGAGCGCCTCGGTCAGGCGCTGCGCGACCTCGCCTCCGCGCAGCGCTTCGGGCCCACCCACCGCGTAGCGGCGACCCGCAAGTTCCGGCCGCGCCGCGGCCGCCACCATCAGGCTCGCGAGGTCCTCCTGACAGACCCAGGAGACCTCGAGATCCGCCGCGTGCGGATACTCGAACAGCCCGCGCTCGACGATCGCCGGCCGCGCCCAGCGCAGCAGGTTGCCCATGAAGACCACCGGGTTGAAGACGACGAGCGGCACGGCCGCAGCGAGGAAGGCCTCGACCATGGTCAGCCGGATGTCATGCGCCGGATGGCCGATCGGCCGTTCGCGCAACGGCATCGACGTGTTGAGCAGCACGAGGCCGACTCCCGCAGCGCGCGCCCCGCAGGCGACCGCCGCGGCCTGACGCAGCAGGCGCTCGCCGTCCTGGAACGAGCTCGAGGCGAAGTTGGCGAACAGCACGTCGATCCCGCGCAGCGCCGGCACCACGCTCGCCGGCATGTCGAGGTCGAGCGTCCGAAGCTCGACCTCGGGGCCGAGACGACGGCGGGCGCGAGCGGCGTCGCGCACCGCCGCGACGACCGCGTGGCCAGCGGCCCGTGCTGCGCCCACCTGCGCCTGCCCCTGATCGCCGGTGGCGCCGAGTATCAGCGCACGCATCGTTGCGCTCTCAGCGGCGCACGAACAGCTCGACGCCGTCCCAGCGTGCGCAGTGGTCGCGCCAGCCGTCGAACAGCGCGGCGAGGCCGGGCGAGTACTCGAGCAGTTCGATCATGCAGCCGAGGCTGGCGGTCGCGTCGAGGTAGGCGAACCCCGGTCCCTTGCGTACGCGACCGCGGTTGGCGATCGGGCAGCCGTGTGCGACATAGTCGGCGATGTCCCGCTCGAGGTCGTGACTCCAGAAGCACAGGTGGTGGAAGCCGTCGCGCCCGGCCGGCACGCTGTCGCGGTAGCAGGTCGGTTCAGTCGTCGTCGGCTGCACGAGCTCGATCTGCACGGCGCCCGCGTAGCTGATCGCGGTGCGCATCTGCAGCGTCCCGGGGCGGCCGCGGTACTCGACATCGGTGAAGAACCCGGCGCGGTAGTCACTCGTGAAGAACGGCCCGATGCCGAGGGTGGCCGAGAAGCGTCGCGCGGCAGCCTCGAGGTCGTCGACGACCCATGCCTGCTGCAGCAGTTCGCGCCGGCCCGGAATCATGCCGGGTCACCGAGCGGGATCTGTACGCTGCGTTTGATCGTCTCGAGCACGAGGCTCGAGCGCACGTCCCGGACGCCCGGCATGCGCAGCAGACGCCGCAGGGTGAAGTCGGAGAGCGCGTCCATGTCGCGGACGATGACGTGCAGCAGGAAATCCATGTCGCCGGTCATCGCGTAGCAGGCGATCACCTCGGGGCGGTCGTGGAACGCGCGGCGGAAGCGCTCGGCGACCTCGTCGCTGTGCTGCTCGAGACGGACCTGCACGAAGGCCTGCACGGCCTGCCCGAGCTTGCGCGGGTCGACCAGCGCGGCGTAGCCCTGGATGATGCCGGCGGCCTCGAGCTCGCGCACCCGCCGCGCGACCGGCGTCGGCGTCAGCCCGATCAGTTGCGCGAGTTCGACATGGCTGATGCGGCCGTCGCGCTGAAGGGTCTCGAGGATGCGTTGATCGGTACGGTCGAGGCGCATGGCGCGACTATACGACGAGCCCGTGCCGCGCGCCCGGTGCGCGTCGGGGGGCGAGGTTCTACACTGCGCACCGCATGGATCCCGCCGAGTTCACCCCGGGCGTCGCCGTCGGCGTCGCGCCCGGCGTCCGCCGCCTCACCGCACCGAACGCATCGGCCATGACGGGGCCCGGCACCAACAGTTACCTGCTCGGCGATCCGGTCTGGGCCATCGTCGACCCCGGACCCGATGACGAGCGGCACGCAGCCGCGCTGCTCGCCGCCGCCCCGATGCCGCGCTGCATACTCGTCACCCACACGCACCCCGATCACTCGCCACTGGCGGCGCGGCTCGCGGCGCTCACCGGCGCGACGCTGATCGGTCGGCCCGGGCCGGCCGATGGCCGGCAGGACCAGAGCTTCCGGCCCGATCGCGTACCGGTGCGCGATGAGCGTCTCGGTCCCGACGGCCAGCGGCTGCGCGTGATCGACACGCCTGGACATGCCTCGAACCACGTCTGTTACCTGCTCGAGGACCAGGGCCTGCTGTTCTCCGGCGATCACATCCTCGACGGCATGACGCCGGTCATCCTCGCCCCGGATGGCGACATGCGCGACTACCTCGATTCCCTCGAGCGCGTGCGCGGCCTGCCGCTGCGTCTGATCGCTCCGGGACACGGCCGCATGCTGGCCGAGCCCCGGGTCGTGATCGAGTCGCTGGTGGAGCACCGACTGCGGCGCGAGCGGCGCGTGCGCGATGCGCTGCAGGCCGCCGCACCGGCCGATCTCGCCGCGCTCGTCCGGATCGTCTACCGCGACACGCCGGAAGCGCTGCATCGGCTCGCGATGCGCACGCTCGAGGCGCACCTGATCAAGCTCGAGCGCGAGGGTCGGGCGGGGCGCGACGGGGAGCGCTGGATTGCTCTCTGACGCGGCGGCTACGGAGCAGGGCTCCGGCGTCGAGGTCTGGCTGCGCCACCTCGATCTGCACCGCGGTGGTCGTCCGGTGCTGCGCGCGCTCGACTGGCGATTGCGCCCCGGGCAGCGCTGGGTCCTCACCGGGGCCAACGGCGCTGGCAAGACGCAACTGCTCAAGCTCATCGCCGGCGCCGTCTGGCCGGATCCGCCCGCGGCGCAACGACGGCAAGCTACGGCTCCGCGCCGCTACCGGCTGCGCGACAGCGCGGCCGGCGAGACGGGGCGCTGGCTCGATCGTCCGCTCGAGGTCGCAGAGCGGATCGCCTACCTCGGCCCCGAGCGTCAGGAGCGCTACGAGCGGTACGGCTGGAACTTCCCGGTCAGCGCAATCATCGCCACCGGCTGCACGCAGAGCGACACTCCGGAGCGACCCGCGACGCGCGCCGAGCGCCGGCGCGTCGCGGCGCTGCTGCGCGAGTTCGGCGTCGAGCGTCTTGCGCGCCGGCCGTTCCTGACGCTGTCCTGCGGGGAGCGCCGGATCGTGCTGCTCGCGCGCGCGCTGGCCGGTGCGCCCAGCCTGCTGCTGCTCGATGAGCTGTTCGGCGGTCTCGATCGAACCCATCGCGAGCGACTGCGGCGCTGGCTCGAAGGGCCCGGCGCGCGGCTTTCCTGGGTGCTGGCGACGCATCGACCCGACGAGGCACCGGCATCGGCGACCCACTGGGCCTGGCTCGCGCAGGGCCGGCTGCGCCGGAGCCGGCGATCGGCGGTGCCGCGGCCGCGCCTGCAGCGCGGGTCCGCGAGCGCCGCGCCGCGAGCGGCGGGCGATGCCACCGTGTGCTGCCCGATGCCGCGGCGCGCGCGCCGGGCAGAGGAACCGCTGGTTGCGTTCGAGCGCGTCAGCGTCTTCGTCGACTGGCGTCCGGTGCTGCGCGAGATCGACCTGACGATCGATGCCGGGCAATGCTGGGTCGTGCACGGGCCGAACGGAGCCGGCAAGACGACGCTGCTGCGCGCGATCTGGGGTGACTGGCCCGCCGCTTTGGGCGGGCGGATCCGCCGGCGCGGTATCGGGCCCGGCGTCGCGCTCGAGGCCTTCCAGCGCCGCACCGGCTGCGTGGCGCCGCACCAGCACAGCCTGCAGCCTCCGTCGATCACGGCGCTCGACGTGGTGGTGTCGGGACTGCGTGGCAGTTTCGGTCTCGCCGACGCCGCCACGCCGCTTGAGCGGCGTCGCGCACGTCGCCTGCTCGCGGCGCTCGGCCTCGTCGACTGCGCCGGCGATGCGTTCGCTACACTCTCCTGGGGCACGGCGCGTCGCGTGCTGCTCGCGCGCGCGACGGTGCACCGGCCGCGCCTGCTGCTGCTCGACGAACCGTGCGCCGGGCTCGATCCGGACATGCGCAGAGAGCTGCGCGACGACATCGACGCCCTGCTGACGCGCGGCGTGACGGTCGTCATGAGCGCGCACCATCGAGATGAGTGGCCGCGGGGTACGACGCACGAGCTCGAGCTGCGCGCTGGCCGTGTGGTCCACGCCGGCCCGCTGCGATACTGACGGCGGCGCGGAGTGACCCATGGCGGCGGCGATGGAGTGGCGGACGGACGGACTCGACTGGCCGAATCGCGATGCGAGCCGGTTCGTCGAGACCGGCGGGCTGCGCTGGCACGTCCAGCGTCTCGGTCGCGGTGATCCGATGTTGCTGATCCATGGCACCGGCGCCTCGACCCACTCGTGGCGCGATCTCGCGCCGCTGCTGGCACGGGGTTTCGAAGTCATTGCGCCCGACCTGCCCGGCCACGGGTTCACGGCGTCACCGGACCCCGAGCGGCTGTCGCTGACGGGGATGGCCGCTGCGCTCACCCACCTGCTCGATGCGCTCGCGCTGCGTCCGCGCTGGGTGGTCGGGCACTCGGCGGGCGCCGCGGTCCTCGCGCAGCTGTGCCTCGACGGTGCCCTCACGCCGCGGCTGCTGATCAGTCTCAACGGTGCTCTGTTGCCGCTCGGCGGCCTGCGTCACCCGGTCTTTGCGCCGGTCGCGCGGCTGCTCGTGAGTAATCCGCTGATGCCGCGCCTGTTCGCCTGGCAGGCCAGCCACCCGGTCTTCTTCGCGCGCATGCTCGAGCAGACCGGGTCGCATCTCGACGCGCGCGGTATCGACCTCTATCGACGGCTGGCGAGCCGGCCCGCGCACATCGGCGCAGCGCTGGACATGATGGCCCGCTGGGACGTCCGTCCCCTCGAGCGAGATCTGCCACGGCTCGCGGTGCCGCTCGTGCTGATCTCGGGCGGTCGCGACCGTATGATCCCGCCAAGCCACGCCGAGGGCGTGCATCGTCTCGTGCCGAGCGCCCGCCTCGTGACCCTGCCTGACGTGGGTCACCTTGCGCACGAGGAGCGGCCGGAGGAGGTCGCTGCGCTGATCGGATCGCTGTGCACAGAGGGCGCGCGATAGCGCTCGTCCGGACATACCGGTATCGTCACCGGTCGATGCGGCCGCCCGATCATCCGCTCCGATTCGCGCTCAACGACGAGGTCCACGCGCGCCCGCCGGACGCGCTCGGGACGCCGCTGCGACTGACGTACCTGGCGCTCGTCTCGCCGTGGTCGAACCGCGATCGCGAGTGGGCGCAGGTGGCGGCGCTCGCACGTCGGTGCGGCGTGGCGGCGCCGGAGCAGAACGTCAATCACTTCAGCGCCGATCTCGGCTCGTTCCGGCTCACCTTCGAGCGGCACACCGAGTTCGCCCGCTACATGTTCGCCTTCCCCGGCGCGTTCACCGAGGCTTTCGCCGACGATCCGCTGGGCCCGGTGCCACGCGACTGGGTCGAATCGCTGCCCGGCGAACTGCTGGTGGGCGCCCGGGTCGCGCTCGTGCGGGGTCCGCTCGAGCCGCTGAGCTACGAGACCCTGGCTGCCGGGAATTTCGCCGGCAACACGCTGGTCGGGTCCGCGATCACCGATGCGGCTGCCGCGGCGTTCACGGACTTCCGCATCCACGCCGACGGCTTCAGCCGCTGGTACGTCGTGAATCACTCGCTCGGCTCGCGTCAGGCCGGTCGCGTCGTGCAGCGTCTGCTCGAGATCGACACCTATCGGATGCTCGCGCTGATGGCGCTGCCAGTCGCGCGCGAGCTTGGGCCGTTCCTCAGTCGGTGCGAGGCCGAACTCGCCGAGATCGCGCAGACGCTCGCGGGCGGCCGGACGACCGACGAGGGTGCGCTGCTCGTGCGCCTGACGCGCCTCGAGGCCGAGATCGACAGCCGCGAGTCGCAGAGCCATTATCGGTTCGCCGCTGCGGCGGCCTACTACGACCTGGTCAAGCGCCGCATCGGCGAGCTGCGCGAGCAGCGGCTCGAGGGGCTGCAGACCTTTCAGGGTTTCATGGAGCGGCGCCTCGCGCCGGCCATGGCGACCTGCCGCGCGGTCGCGACGCGTCAGCAGACCCTCCAGGAGCGCGTCGCCGGCACCACGCAGTTGCTCTCCACGCGGATCGACATGACGCGCGAACAGCAGAACCAGGCGCTGCTCGAATCGATGAACCGGCGCGCCGCGTTGCAGTTGCGCCTGCAGAGCACTGTCGAGGGCCTGTCGGTCGCGGCCGTGACCTACTATGTCGTCGGCCTCGTCAACTACCTCGCCAAGGGTCTCGAGGCGATGCGGCTGCCGATCGATGCGGCGCTCGTGACCGTGGTCAGCATCCCGATCGTCGCGCTGGTGGTCGCGCTTGCGATCCGCCGCGTCAGAAGGATGGTCGAGCGTCGTGAATCGCGCTGAACAGGCGCGCGCCATCGTGATCGGCTCGGGCTTCGGCGGCCTCGCCGCCGCGGTGCGTCTCGGCGCGCGCGGCTATCGGGTCACGGTGCTCGAGCAGCTCGACGCCGCCGGTGGCCGCGCCTACGTGCACCGTCAGGACGGTTTCACGTTCGATGCGGGGCCAACGATCATCACGGCGCCGTTCCTGCTCGAGGAACTTTGGTCGCTGGCAGGACGTCGCCTCGGGGACGACGTGCAGCTGCGCGCGCTCGACCCTTTCTACAAGGTGCGTTTCGACGACGGCGAGGTCTTCGAGTACAGTGCCGATCTCGAGGCGATGCGCGCGCAGATCGCGCGCATCGAACCGCGCGACGTCCCCGGCTTCGACCGCTTTCTCGAGTACAGCGGACGCATCTACGACGTCGCTTTCGTGAAGCTCGCCCACGAGCCCTTCCATGAGATGGGATCGCTGCTGCGCGCGATTCCCGATCTCGTGCGGCTCAGCGGCTTCCGCTCCGTCTACGGCGAGGTTTGCCGGCATTTCCGCTCGCCGAAGCTGCGTGTGCTGTTCAGTTTCCATCCGCTGCTGATCGGCGGCAATCCGCTCAGCACGACGGCGTATTACTGCCTGATCGCGCATCTCGAGCGCAGCCACGGGGTGCATTACGCGGCGGGTGGCATGGGCTCGCTCGTCCGCGGTCTCGTCGGCCTGATCGAGGCGCAGGGCGGAGTGCTGCGCTATGGCGCGCGCGTCGAGCGCATCCTGGTCGAGGACGGTCGTGCCGTCGGCGTGCGGCTCAGCAGTGGCGAGGAACTGCGGGCCGACGTGATCGTGTCCAATGCCGACGCCGCGTTCACCTATCAGACCCTGCTGGCCGACCAGCCGCGCCGCCGCTGGAGCGACGAGAGGCTCCGGCGTGCCAGGTACTCGATGAGCCTGTTCGTCTGGTACTTCGGCACGCGGCGGCGCTACGAGGACGTCTATCACCATACGATGGTGTTCGGTCCGCGTTACGAGGGCCTGCTGCGCGACATCTTCGAGCGTCACCGGCTCGCCTCGGACTGCAGTCTGTACCTGCATCGGCCGAGCGCGACGGATCCGACACTGGCCCCGCCCGGCTGCGACTCGTTCTACGTGCTGTCACCGGTGCCGCACCTCGACAGCGGCGTGGACTGGAGCACCGAGGCCGAGCGCTACCGTCAGCGCATCGAGGCGCGACTCGAGCAGACCCTGCTGCCGGGACTCAGGCGCGCGATCGTCAGCCAGCGACTGTTGACCCCGCTCGATTTCCAGGACCGGCTGCTGTCGGTCCGCGGTGCGGCGTTCTCGCTGCAACCGCAGTTCTTCCAGAGCGCCTGGTTCCGTCCGCACAATCGCAGCGAGGAGGTCGACCGTCTCTACCTCGTCGGTGCGGGCACGCACCCGGGCGCCGGCATACCCGGCGTGCTCTCCTCGGCACGCGTGCTCGATCGCATCGTGCCGTCGCCGGCGGAGCTCGAGCGTTAACGCAGCCGGCCGCGGCCGAGATCGTCTAGCAGTCGCGTCGCGGCGAGCCTTCCCGACATCGTCGCCATGGGCACGCCGGGCCCGGGGTGCACGGAGCCGCCGGCGAGATAAAGGCCCGGAATGCGACTCGCCGCCCCGGGCCGCTTGAAGGTCGACATCGCGCCGACGCTCGAGCGGCCATACAGTGCACCACCGCTGCCGGGGTAGAGGGTGGCGAAGCCGCGCGGCGTCGTCGCGATCCGTTGCCGCGGATCGCCGCGCAGCTCGAGGCCGCAGTCGCGCAGCAGCGCCGCCGCGCGCTCGTGCAGCTCCTCGACCTGCTCCGTCGGCCAGTCGCGTGTGTCGCCGTTCGCAGGCGCGTTGATCAGCAGCAGCAGGCGCTCGGGTGCGGTCGCGGCCGACGTCCCCGCGGCGCGCGGCTGCGCGTCGCGGTCCTGCGCGCAGACGTAGACCGTCGGGTGCGGCGCGATCGCGCCGCGGTCGAAGATCTCGCGGAACTCGCGCTCGTAGTCCTCGGCGAAGAACACGTTGTGGTGATGCAGTGCGAAGCCGGAGGCAGAGGCCAGCAGGCACCAGGTGACGGCCGACAGCGAACGTGCCGTCGGCGGCGTGTCGGGGGCCGCTAAGCGGACTTCCGCACCGAGCATTCCCTGCGCGAGTGCCGCGACGTCGCCGTTGTAGACGACGGCGTCGGCCGCGAGCACCTCGCCGTCGGCGAGCTCGACGCCGCTCACCCGGCCGCGTTCGACGAGGATGCGGCGCACCGCTGCGCCCATCCGCAGCGTGGCGCCGAGCCGGCGGGCGAGATTGGCGAGCGCGGTGGCGACGGCGCGCATGCCTCCGCGCACCAGCCAGACACCGTCCTGTTCGACGTGCGCGACCAGCATCAGCGTCGCGGGCGCCGTCAGCGGCGACGATCCGCAGTAGGTCGCGTAGCGGCCAAACAGCTGGCGCAGGCGTGGGTCACGGAAGTGCTGGCCGAGCACCTGCCAGAGGTTCAGATGCGGTGCCGTTGCCCACATCTCACCGAGGCGGCTCCAGCCGACGCGCCGCACGAGCTCGACGGGCGAGGGCTGCTGCGCAGCGATGAAAGTCTCCCGCAGCGTCCGGTACACGGCCGCGCTCCGCGTACAGAACTCCCTGTAGCCACGCGCGTCGGCAGCCCCGGCGAAATCGCCGATCGCTTCGGCCGAGCGCGCCACGTCGGCATACAGGTCGAGCACGCCGCCCTGCCGCCAGGCGTGGCGGGCGAGCACCTCGACCGGCCGGAGCGTGAGCCTCGACTCGAGCGAATCGCCGGCGTCCGCGAACAGCCGGTCGAAGATCCAGCGCATCGTGAACACCGTCGGCCCGGCGTCGATGCCGATGCCGTCGATGTGGACTTGGCGGAGCTTGCCGCCTTCCTCAGGCCCTCGTTCGCAGACCAGCACCTCGAGACCACGCGCCGCGAGGTCGATCGCGGACGCGAGTCCGCCTGCACCGGCGCCGATGACGATCACGCGCGGGGTTCGCAACTTCGGGTCCCGTGCATGGCGCGGCGCCGCGAGCCGCAGGCGCAGAAAAGTGCGACGGTCACGTCATCGATCGTGCCCGCGTCCGGCGAGGCTTGTAAAGCGCGCGGGGGCAGCGCACTGCGGCCGCGCGCGGCAGTCGAGACTTTGCGGGCCGATCGGCCGCTGTCGTACAGTGGCGTCCATGTCCTTCGAGCCTTCGATCTTCGATCCTGCGTTCGGCGACGGTATCGATCGCGTGCTCGTGGGCGCCGGCGACCGCGCGGCATGCCGGGCTGCGATTCGTGACGGCTCACGCACGTTCCACGCCGCCTCGTTGCTGTTGCCCGAGCGCGTGCGCGAGCCGGCACTGGCCCTCTATGCGTTCTGCCGGCTCGCCGACGACGCGATCGATCACTCGGACGAACCGCAGCGGGCGCTCGACGATCTGCATGCGAGGCTCGAGCGCGCCAGCGCCGGCGATCCGCGCCCGCACCCAGCCGACCGCGCGCTCGCGGCCACGCTCGACGCCTTTTCGATCCCGCGCGCGGTACCGGCGGCCTTGCTTGAGGGCTTCGCCTGGGATTCCGCTCGCAGGCGCTATCCGACGCTTGCCGACGTCGAGCAGTACGCGATGCGCGTCGCGGGCACGGTCGGTCTGATGATGGCGTTGGTCATGGGCGTGCGCACACCCGAGGCGCTCGCGCGCGCCGCCGACCTCGGTGTGGCGATGCAGCTCTCGAACATCGCGCGCGACGTCGGCGAAGATGCGCGGGCCGGCCGGCTCTACCTGCCGATCGAGTGGCTCGACGCAGCGGGCGTGGACGCCGAGGATCTGCTGCGGGCGCCGCGTTTCAGCGCCGCGCTCGCCGGTGTCGTTGCGCGCCTCATCGAGCACGCGGACGCGTTGTACGCTCGCTCGGCGCTTGGCGTGGCGAGTCTGCCGGTCGATTGCCGTCCGGCCATCCATGCCGCGCGCCTGATGTACGCCGAGATCGGCACGGAAGTGGCGCGACGCGGCTTCGACTCGATCTCGGGTCGCGCGGTCGTCACTGCGCGCCGCAAGCTCGCGCTGCTCGCGCGCGCGCTGACGGCGTCTGCATTGTCCGGCGCGAAACGCGATCCCGGAACGCTCCCGGCCGCCGAGCCACTGATCCGCGAGGTCGAGCGCCACGACGCCCGTCGCCCGCCGGCCACGAATGGCGCGACGCGCAGTTTCGGCGACCAGCTCATCGGGGTGCTCGAGCTGTTCGAGCGGCTGGAGCGGCGCGACCGGATCGGCGACGGCGCAGCCTGAGTTCGTGCCGCCCGGCGCGCACTCAGCGGCTGCGCCGCCGCGGCATGCGCACCGGCAGCAGCCACTGCACCCAGCGCGACGAGAAGCGCCGCAGCGACAGGCTCTCGTGAACCGCGCGCACGGCGCGTCCGCCCAGCGACTTGGCGATCAGCGAACGCGCGTAGAAAGGGCCATCCTCGAGGGTCTCGAGCACTGCCGGCCGAGTCGCCGGATCGCAACGCGTGCGCCGCGCGATGCCCCACGGGGTGGTCGGCAGTTCGGCCATCGGCGGTGCCTCGATGGCGTGTGCGGTGGCCGATTCGTCGAACTCCAGCGCGAGGCCGCGCGGCGCGCCTGCGCGGGGCTCGACGTCGTAGAACACCGTGGTGGTTGCCCCCGCCGTCGCCCGGCACCAGGTCCAGCGGTCGAAGTCCGCCTCGAGCGGACGCTCGCCCTCGTTGCAGTCGAGGTACGCGTCCCCTTGCCAGTCGAGACGCGGCGTCTCGAACTCGACCCGGATTCTTGCACGTGGGGCGAGCGGCTGCCAGTGGTGTCGTGCCGCCGCGTCGAGCGGATAACGCTGCGAGCCGAGTGCGAAGGGCACGACCGTCACGCGCCCGTGCAGACGGCGTGGCCAGGGCGCGGTGGCCTCGTCGATGTCGTAACGAAGACGGGTGCCGTCCCAGCACAGCGTGCTCGGGCCGATCACGAGACACTGCACGCTGCGGCGCACCGCGGCCGCGTCACGCTCCGTCATGGTCCAGCGCCGACCCGCGTCGCCGTAGAGCGCGACGTTGAGCGCGCAGAACTCGAGTGGATCGGTGGGTCCGCGGCGTCGCGCACGGGCGTAGTAGGGCGAGAACACCGTACCCAGCAGCGCGATGATCGTGAGCCCGTGCCGACCGTCATCACTGAGCGCATCGACGTACCACCAGACGTAGCCGTCACGGGTGAGCGGCCGGTCGAAGCGGAACGGCGTCAGCAGCGGGCTGGCTGGCGCGGTGGTGGACGGAATGGAGGGTGCAGTCATCGCGTTGACGGGCTGTCGGCAGGGTGTCTATATTGACTGACAGTCACAATGACAACAAAAAATGACAGTGCGCATGGGGAAGTGCCAGTGGAACCGCTGGCGGGCATCGAGCAGGCGCTCGAGGCCGCCGTGGCCGGCTGCGACTCGCCCGAGTGCGCACCACAGCTCGCGGCCGCGATCCGTCATGCCGTGTTCCCCGGCGGAGCGCGTGTCCGTCCGCGGCTCGCGCTCGCCGTCGCGGCCTGTTGCGGCGGCGGCGGGGACGCCGCACTCGGCATGGCCGTGGCCGTCGAACTGCTGCACTGCGCCTCGCTGGTTCACGACGATCTGCCGTGCTTCGATGACGCCGAGCTGCGCCGCGGCCAGCCTTCCGTGCACCGGATGTTCGGCGAGCGCATCGCGGTGCTCGCCGGCGATGCGCTGATCGTGCTCGCGTTCGAGACGTTGGCCCGGTATGTCGGGGTTCGCAGTGCCGACCGGCTGCCGGCGCTCGTCAGTGAGCTCGCGATCGCGGCAGGGGCGCCGCACGGCATCGCCTCGGGTCAGGCCTGGGAGAGTGAGCCGGTGCCGCCGCTCGCCCGTTATCAGCAGCAGAAGACCGGGGCCTTGTTCGTCGCCGCGGTCGGTGGCGGCGCCATCGCTGCCGGTGCCGATCCCGCGCCGTGGCGCCCGTTCGCCGCGCGCCTCGGTGAGGCCTACCAGGTCGCCGACGACATCCGCGACGTGGTCGCCACGCGCGACGCTCTGGGCAAGCCAACCGGCCAGGACGCGGTGCACGATCGGCCGAGCTGGGTCAGCGCGCTCGGCGTGCCGGGCGCCTGCCGCCGCTTCGATGCACTGATGGAGAACGCGCTCGAAGCGATCCCGGCAGTGCCCGGCGCGATCCAGCTCCGTGCTCTGCTTCGCCGTGAAGCGCAGCGGCTGCTGCCGGCCGACTGCGCTCGCGAGGCCGCCTGAAGCCGGCGCGGCGCGGCTCGCGAGCGCCGACATGAACGCGACGGTCACTGCCATGCCGATGATCGATGCGCTGCGCGCCTGGCGAGACCGTCTGCTCGCCAGTCCGCGTTTCGTTCGCTGGGCGATCGCTTTCCCGCCGACGCGGCCGTTCGCGCGCCGCCACGCGCGGGCCGTGTTCGACCTCGCCGCCGGCTTCGTCTACTCGCAGGTGCTCGCGGCCTGCGTCCGTCTCGACGTGTTTCGGCTGCTCGCGGCAGCGCCGCTCCCGCTCGAGGCCTTCGCCGCCCGCACGCGCCTGCCGATCGACGGTGCGCGCCGCCTGCTCGAGGCCGCTGTCTCGCTGAAGCTGCTCGAGCGGCGCGGTGGCGGGCGCTTCGGTCTCGGCATGCTCGGTGCCGCGGTCGTCGCTCAGCCCGGGATCGCCGCGATGGTCGAACACCATGCGCTGCTCTACGACGATCTGCGCGACCCGGTGGCTTTGCTGCGCGGTGAGCGGCCGGCGACCGCCCTGTCGGCCTACTGGCCTTACGCCGGCGCGGCGGCGCCGCGTACCGCCTCGGCGGACGAGGTCGGCTCGTATTCGGCGCTGATGTCTGCCTCGCAGAGGCTGATCGTCGAAGAGGTGCTCGCCGTGCACGACTTCTCGGCCTACCGTTGCCTGCTCGATATCGGCGGCGGCGACGGCACCTTCCTCGCGACCGTGGCGGCGCGCTACCCGCGGCTGCGCGTGCTGTTATTCGATCTGCCCGCCGTCGCCTCGCTCGGTCGCGCACGATTCGAGCGCGAGGGACTGCTCGACCGCGCAGAGGCCATCGGCGGCGACTTCCTCGTCGACGAGCTGCCGCGTGGTGCCGACGCCGCGATCTTCGTGCGCGTGCTGCACGATCATGACGACGAGCGCGTGCGGCGCATGCTGCTGGCCTCGCGTCGGGCGTTGCCCGCCGACGGTACGCTGCTGATCGCCGAGCCGCTCGCAGACGCGCCGGGCGCCGAGACCGTCGGTGCCGCCTATTTCGGCTTCTATCTGCTGGCGATGGGCCGCGGCCGGGCCCGCACCGCTGACGAGCTCGCTGCGCTGCTTGAGCAGGCCGGCTTTACTGCACCGCAGCGCGTGCGGACGCGCCTGCCTCTGCAGACCGGCCTGCTGGTGGCTCGCGTCAAGCCGATGCATCAGGTGTTAACCTAACTTGACACTAAAGCAAGTAAGCCTACACTGACACCCGAGCGAGAATGACCTGCAGGACACCGCAGGCAGGGCACATGAACACGTACGCGGTCGTACTCGAGGGACCGGAGCGCTTGTCGCTGACCGAGGTGGAGCTCGTATCGCCGGCGGCCGACGACGTCGTGGTCGACGTCGAGTGGAGCGGCATCAGCACCGGCACGGAGCGATTGCTCTGGTCGGGCCGCATGCCATCCTTCCCCGGGATGGGCTACCCGCTCGTCCCAGGCTACGAGTCCGTCGGCCGGGTGCGGATGGCGCCCCCGCGTCATGCCGAAGCGATCGGCCGTCGCGTCTTCGTTCCCGGCGCACGCTGTTTCGGCCCGATTCGCGGACTGTTCGGCGGCGCGGCGGCGCAGCTCGTCGTCCCGGCGCAGAAGGTGATTCCGATCGACGACGCGCTCGGCGAGGATGGCGTGCTGCTCGCACTCGCGGCCACCGCGTACCACGCGCTCGCGATCCCTGGTGCGGAGCTGCCGGACCTGATCGTCGGTCATGGCGTCCTCGGGCGCCTGCTCGCACGCATCGCGGTAGCTCAGGGCGGAAGGCCGCGGGTCTGGGAGACGCAGTCCGCGCGCCGCGACGGCGCCATCGGCTACGAGGTGCTCGCTCCCGAGGCCGACCCGCGCCGCGACTATCGCGCCATCTACGACGTCAGCGGTGATGCGCAGATCCTCGACTCGCTGATCGCGAGACTCGCGCCCGGTGGCGAGATCGTGCTCGCGGGGTTCTACCCGGACCGCCTGTCGTTCGCATTCCCGCCGGCTTTCATGCGCGAGGCTAGGCTGCGAGTCGCCGCCGAGTGGAAGAGCGGCGACGTGGAGGCCGTGCAGGACCTGGTGCGCCGCGGGGCGCTGTCGCTCGCGGGGCTGATCACGCATCGCCAGCGTGCAGCCGACGCTCCGCTCGCCTATCGCCAGGCGTTCGACGACCCCAGCTGTCTGAAGATGGTGCTCGACTGGAGAGATCAGCGATGACTCCACCGTCCGTGACTGCCTCGGTGCCAATCGAAAAGCTCAAGCGCTCGCTGCGCAGCGAGGCCGCAGAGGATCCGGCGCCCGTCTCCACGGGACCGGCGACCAAGGCGACGCAGATCATTGCGATCTACGGCAAGGGCGGCATCGGCAAGAGCTTCACGCTCGCCAATCTCAGCTACATGATGGCGCAGCAGGGCAAGAAGGTCCTGCTGATCGGCTGCGATCCCAAGAGCGATACGACCTCGCTGCTGTTCGGCGGGCGCGCCTGCCCGACCATCATCGAGACCTCCTCGCGCAAGAAGCTGGCCGGCGAGCAGGTCGAGATCGGGGACGTCTGCTTCAAGCGCGACGGGGTGTTCGCGATGGAGCTCGGCGGGCCCGAGGTCGGCCGCGGCTGCGGCGGGCGCGGCATCATCCACGGCTTCGAAACGCTCGAGAAACTCGGTTTCCACGACTGGGGTTTCGACTACGTGCTGCTCGATTTTCTCGGCGACGTCGTCTGCGGGGGCTTTGGCCTGCCGATCGCGCGCGACATGTGCCAGAAGGTGATCGTGGTCGGCAGCAACGACCTGCAGTCGCTGTATGTCGCCAACAACGTCTGCTCCGCGGTCGAGTATTTTCGCAAGCTCGGCGGCAACGTTGGCGTCGCGGGGCTCGTCGTCAACAAGGACGACGGCACCGGCGAGGCACAGGCCTTTGCCTCGGCCGCCGGCATTCCCGTGCTGGCGGCGATCCCGGCGCACGAGGAAATCCGTCGCAAGAGCGCGAACTACGAGATCATCGGCCGCCCTGACGGTCCTTGGGGGCCGCTGTTCGCCGAACTCGCGACCCGCGTCGCCGAGGCGCCGCCCGTGCGTCCGAAACCGCTCACGCAGGATGCACTGCTGGGTCTGTTCAAGGGTGAGGCGGTCGGCCGCGACGTCGTGCTCGAACCGGCAACCTTCGAGGACATGTGCGGGACGACGCAGGTCAGGAAGCCATCGCTCGAAGTGGTTTACGACGAGGTCTGAGGCCGCATCATGAACGACCTGAGCCACGACTCCGAGCAGCACCCGGCGCCCGGCGGTTTCAACGTCGCCACCGGCTCCGACGGCCTCGGCTGCCATGCGGGTCGCGACCAGATGACCCGCGCGGCCGCGGCGGCCGGCAAGGCGGCCGTGCTCGAGCAGTACGCCCGCGACTATCCGCAGGAGCCGGGCCGTGGCCCCCACGATCAGCCCCAGAGCATGTGCCCGGCGTTCGGGTCGCTGCGTGTGGGTCTGCGCATGCGACGCACGGCGACGGTCCTGTCGGGCTCGGCCTGTTGCGTCTACGGTCTGACGTTCACCTCGCACTTCTACGGCGCGCGGCGCACGGTCGGCTATGTGCCGTTCAACTCGGAGACACTCGTCACGGGCAAGCTGTTCGAGGACATCCGCGAGGCCGTCTTCAAGCTCGCGGATCCGGAGGCGTACGACGCAGTCGTGATCATCAACCTCTGCGTGCCGACGGCCTCGGGCGTGCCGCTGCAGCTGCTGCCGAAGGAGATCAACGGCGTACGGGTGATCGGCATCGACGTGCCGGGCTTCGGCGTGCCGACCCATGCCGAGGCCAAGGACGTGCTCGCCGGGGCCATGCTGCGCTACGCGCGCGGCGAGGCCGAGCAGGGACCGGTCCAGGCGCCGCGCCACGGCCGCGCCAGGCTGCCGACGGTCACGCTGCTCGGCGAGATGTTCCCGGCCGATCCGATGGGAATCGGCATGATGCTCGAGCCGCTCGGGCTCGCCGTCGGCGTCACGGTGCCGACGCGCGAGTGGCGTGAGCTCTATGCAGCGCTCGATTGTGCCGCCGTCGCGGCGATCCACCCGTTCTACACGGCCGCCATTCGCGAGCTCGAGGCTGCGGGCCGCACCGTCGTCGGCTCGGCGCCCGTGGGTGTCGACGGCACGGCGGCCTGGCTCGATGCGATCGGCGCGGCCTGCGGCATCGCGCAGGCCAGAGTCGATGCGGCCAAGAACCGCATCCTGCCCGCGATCCGGGGCGCGCTGGCCGGCAGCCCGATCCGCGGGCGGATCACCCTGTCTGGCTATGAAGGCTCCGAGCTGCTGGTCGCGCGCCTGCTCGTCGAGAGCGGTGCCGATCTGCGCTACGTCGGCACCGCCTGCCCGCGCACGCGCTGGAGCGATTCCGACCGCGAATGGCTCGAGGCGCACGGCGTACACGTCACGTATCGTGCCTCGCTCGAGCAGGATCTCGCGGCGCTCGAGGAGTTCCGGCCCGATGTCGCGATTGGCACGACGCCCGTCGTGCAGAAGGCGAAGGAGCGCTCGATTCCGGCGCTGTACTTCACGAACCTGATCTCGGCGCGGCCCCTGATGGGGCCCGCGGGCGCCGGCTCGCTCGCCCAGGTCATCAACGCTGCCCTCGCCGGGAAGTCGCGTTTCGATGCCATGAAGGCGTTCTTCGGCGAAGCCGGCTCCGGCGACACGGCCGGTATCTGGAGCGACACGCCGAAGCCGCGACCCGAGTTCCGCGAGCGGTACGCGCGGCAGCTCGCGCGCGCCGCCAAGGCCCGCAAGGCCGAGGAGATGATCTGATGCTCGTGCTCGATCACGATCGCGCGGGCGGATACTGGGGCTCGGTCTACGTGTTCACGGCGATCAAGGGCCTGCAGGTCATCATCGACGGTCCGGTCGGCTGCGAGAACCTGCCGGTCACCTCGGTGCTGCATTACACGGATGCGCTGCCGCCGCACGAGCTGCCGATCGTCGTCACGGGGCTCGCCGAGGAGGAGCTCGGGCAGCACGGCACCGAGGGCGCGATGCGGCGGGCGCACAAGGCGCTCGACCCGAACCTGCCGAGTGTCGTGGTGACCGGCTCGATCGCCGAGATGATCGGTGGCGGTGTCACCCCCGAGGGCACCAGCATCAAGCGCTTCCTGCCGCGCACGATCGACGAGGACCAGTGGCAGAGCGCCAATCGCGCGATGTACTGGCTCTGGACCGAGTTCGGCCCGCGCAAGGTCCCGGCGCGCAAGCCGCGCAAGGAGGGCGAGAAGCCGCGCGTCAACATCATCGGACCGGCCTACGGCTACTTCAACACGCCGTCGGATCTGGCCGAGATCCGGCGCCTCGTCGAGGGGATCGGCGCCGAGATCAACATGGTGTTTCCGCTGGGCAGCCACCTCGCCGATATCGCGCAGCTCGCGCAGGCCGACGTCAACGTCTGCATGTACCGCGAATACGGGCGCATGCTCTGCGAGGCGCTCGAGCGGCCCTATCTGCAGGCGCCGATCGGCCTGCACAGCACGACGCGCTTCCTGCGCACGCTCGGCGAGCTGCTCGGGCTCGATCCCGAGCCGTTCATCGAGCGCGAGAAGCACACGACGATCAAGCCGCTCTGGGATCTGTGGCGCTCCGTGACCCAGGATTTCTTCGGCACCGCGAGCTTCGGCATCGTCGCCAATGAGACCTACGTGCGTGGCGTCCGTCACTTCCTCGAGGACGAACTCGGACTGCCGTGCAATTTCGCGATTGCGCGGGTGCCAGGCGGCAAGACCGACAACGAGGCCGTGCGACGCCTCGTGCGCGAGAAGACGCCGCTGGTGCTGTTCGGCAGCTACAACGAGAGGATGTATCTCGCCGAGGCGGGCGGCCGGGGCATGTACATCCCCGCGTCGTTCCCCGGAGCGATCATCCGTCGGCATACGGGCACACCTTTCATGGGCTATGCGGGCGCGACCTACATCGTTCAGGAGTACTGCAACGCGCTGTTCGACGCGCTGTTCAACATCCTGCCGCTCGCGACCGAGATGGACCGGGTCGAGGCGACGCCCGCGCGCCTCCACCGCCTCGATGCAGTCGACTGGGACGACGAGGCGCAGCAGATGCTCGACCGGCATGTCGCGAACGAGCCCGTGCTGGTGCGCATCTCGGCGGCCAAGCGGCTGCGCGACCTCGCCGAGCGCAACGCGCGCAGCGCCGGCGAAGATCGGGTGACCGCCGAGCGTGTGGCGCAGGCACTGCGTCTGCTCGGGCAGGGGAGGGCGGCGTGAGCGGCGCTGCGGTGGACTTCGCGAATCGCGTGCCCGTCCGGCGACGGGCGGTGCGTGGTGGGCTGCGGCGACGAGCCGCGGCTGTCCTGGCCGCGCGGGATCTGTGCGGTAACGGCCTTCGGGCCTTTTCTGGAGGGTGAGTATGGCTGAAGAGAAAAGAAGCACGCTGTCCGGGCTCAATGCCAACGAGGCACGGGAGTTCCACGGCGCCTTCATGACGGGGTTCATCGTGTTCACGGTGATCGCGATCATTGCCCACTTCCTCGTGTGGCAGTGGCGTCCGTGGCTGTGATTGAACTGACACATCATCTGAACAAATAGGAGCCCCCAACATGTGGCGTATGTGGCTTTTGTTCGACCCCCGCAGAGTCTTGATCGCCATGGCGACGTTCCTGCTCACGCTCGCCCTGCTGATCCATTTCATTCTGCTGAGCACCGACAAGTTCAACTGGCTCGAGGGCAGCGGCAGCGCACCGGCGGCGGCCGTGGCGCAGGACGCCGCTCCCGAGCGGGTTGCGCACGTCAACTGACGAGATCCGCTTCCGGTTAGCGGGCGAGGCCGGGCTGTTGCTCGGCTCGTCCGCTGACCGCAAGCCTTCCGGCGGAGGTTTCATCCATGGCAATGCTTAGTTTCGAACGCAAGTACCGGGTGCGCGGCGGCACGCTGGTCGGCGGCGACCTGTTCGATTTCTGGGTGGGGCCGTTCTACGTCGGCTTCTTCGGAATCACGACCCTGTTCTTTGCCGTATTGGGCACGGCGCTGATCATCTGGGGTGCAGCCCTCGGGCCGACCTGGAACCTCTGGCAGATCAACATCGCGCCGCCGGATCTCAAGTACGGCCTCGGACTCGCCCCGCTCAAGGAGGGCGGCCTCTACCAGATCATCACGATCTGCGCGATCGGCGCGTTCGTGTCCTGGGCGCTGCGCGAGGTGGAGATCTGCCGCAAGCTCGGTATCGGCTTCCACGTCCCGATCGCCTTCGGTTTCGCCATCCTCGCCTACGTGACGCTCGTGGTGATCCGCCCGCTGCTACTCGGCGCCTGGGGCCACGGTTTCCCGTACGGCATCTTCAGTCATCTCGACTGGGTGTCGAACGTCGGCTACCAGTACCTGCACTTCCACTACAACCCGGCGCACATGCTCGCGGTGTCGTTCTTCTTCACGACCTGCCTCGCGCTGGCGCTGCACGGCTCGCTGATCCTCTCGGTCACGAACCCCAAGAAAGGCGAACCGGTGAAGACCGGCGAACATGAGAACGGGTTCTTCCGCGACGCGATCGGTTACTCGATCGGCGCGCTCGGCATCCACCGGCTCGGGTGGTTCCTCGCGATCAACGCCGTGTTCTGGAGCGCGGTCTGCATCGTGATCAGCGGGCCATTCTGGACGCGCGGCTGGCCCGAGTGGTGGAACTGGTGGCTCGAACTGCCGATCTGGAGCTGAACCGACGCGGATTCTCGCGCGCGGCGCGCGCATCGGACTAGGGGACGAACATGGCGGAGTATCAGAACATCTTCACGGCGGTTCAGGTCCGCTCGCCGGCCTACGCCGGACCACCGATCGAGCGCGGCACCTGGACGCGCCAGGGCAAACCCTTCTTCAGTTACTTGTTCGGCAAGATCGGCGACGCGCAGGTCGGGCCGATCTACCTCGGCTGGACGGGGGTCACCTCGCTGCTGTTCGGCGCGATCGCGATCATCATCATCGGCATGAACATGTGGGCCTCGGTGGGCTGGGATCCGGTGCAGTTCGTGCGCCAGCTCCCGTGGCTCGCGCTCGAGCCGCCTGCGCCGGAGTACGGCCTCAGCATTCCGCCGCTCGCGAAAGGCGGCTGGTGGCTCATGGCCGGCTTCTTCCTGACCGCGTCGATTATCCTCTGGGCGGTGCGCATGTACCGCCGGGCGCGGGCGATGGGGCTCGGCACGCACGTGACCTGGGCCTTCGCCGCGGCGATCTGGCTCTATCTGGTGCTCGGCTTCATCCGCCCGATTCTGATGGGTAGCTGGAGCGAGGCCGTGCCGTTCGGGATCTTCCCGCACCTCGACTGGACCGCCGCCTTCTCGATCCGCTACGGCAATCTGTTCTACAACCCGTTCCACGCGCTGTCGATCGCCTTCCTGTACGGCTCGGCGCTGCTGTTCGCGATGCATGCGGGCACGATCCTCGCGGTCACCCCTTACGGCGGCGATCGCGAAATCGAGCAGATCGTCGATCGCGGCACGGCCGCCGAGCGCGCCGCGCTGTTCTGGCGCTGGACGATGGGCTTCAATGCCTCGATGGAATCGATTCACCGCTGGGCCTGGTGGTTCGCCGTGCTGTGCCCGCTGACTGGCGGCATCGGCATCCTGCTGACCGGAACGGTCGTCGACAACTGGTACCTCTGGGCCGTCAAGCACGGCGTCGCCCCGATGTATCCCCCGCTGATGCCACCGGGTTCGGATCCGGCGGCCGCCGCTGCTGGAGTCGCGCCATGAACAGACTGCTCGCCTTCGCCCTCGCCGCCAGTTCGCTGCTGCTCGTCGCCTGCGAGAGACCGCCGCCGGACGTCGGTCAGGTCGGTTATCGGGGCACTGGGATGGAAACCGTGCAGAATCCTCGCATCGCCAAGGCGCGACGGGCTGCGAACGTCGTCCCGGCGCCGCAGCCTTCCGCCGAGGGAGAGGCGCCACTCGCCAAGGACGTGTACCAGAACGTCCAGGTGCTGACGGATCTCAACATCGCCGAATTCACGCGCCTGATGCTGGCGATGACCGAGTGGGTCTCCCCCGAGCAGGGCTGCACCTACTGCCACGTCGGCGAGAATCTGGCCGACGAGGGGATCTACACCAAGATCGTCGCGCGGCGGATGCTGCAGATGACGCGCGACATCAACATGAACTGGAAGCAGCACGTCGCGCAGACGGGCGTGACCTGCTACACCTGCCACCGCGGCAAGAACGTCCCGCAGGAGGTCTGGTTCACCGACCCGGGTCCGAAGGCCGCCAGGGGCCTGGCCGCCGATCGCGCCGGCCAGAACATCCCGGCACCGCAGGCGGCACTGGCTTCGCTGCCGTGGGACCCGTTCACGCCTTTCCTGCTCGAGAACGAGCCGATCCGATCGATCTCCACCACGGCTCTGCCGTCCGGAAACACGCGCAACATCATGCAGACCGAGCACAGCTACTCGCTGATGATGCACATGTCACAGGGGCTCGGCGTCAACTGCACTTTCTGCCACAACAGCCGCTCGTTCTCGGTTTGGGAACAGAGCACGCCGAAGCGCGTGACGGCCTGGCATGGCATCCGGATGACGCGCGCGCTCAACGTCGAGTACCTCGTGCCGCTGACCGACCAGTTTCCGCGCAACCGCCTCGGCCCCACCGGCGACGTCGCCAAGATCAATTGCGCGACCTGCCATCAGGGCGTCAACAAGCCACTCTTCGGCGCGCCGATGGCCCGCGACTATCCGGAGCTGACGACGGTCAAGGCGCCTGCGGAGCCGCCCGCTGAGCCGACCGGCGAGGCCACGAGCCCCGCCGAGCCAGCGACCGCATCCGCTCAATCCGCGCTCGCGCCCCGCGCGAGCCGCGGCTGAATCGCGCCGAGGCGAGGACATGGACGTGGTCCTCGCCCAGCCTCGCGGTTTCTGCGCGGGGGTGGTCCGCGCGATCGAGATCGTCGAGCGTGCCCTCGCCCTGCACGGCCCGCCGGTCTACGTGCTGCACGAGATCGTGCACAACCGGCACGTCGTCGAGGATCTCCGGCGCCGCGGCGCCGTGTTCGCCGAGGACCTTACGGCCGTCCCGCCCGGCGCGGCGATCGTGTTCAGCGCGCACGGTGTCCCACGCGCCACCTACGAGGCCGCTCGACGGCGCGAGCTGCGGGTCGTCGATGCAACCTGCCCGCTCGTGGCCAAGGTGCACGGTCAGGCACAGCGTTATTCGCGGTCCGGTGCGACGGTCATCGTGGTGGGCCATGCAGGGCATGAGGAGGTGCGCGGCACGCTCGGTTCGATCGACGGTCCGGTCCTGCTCGTTTCGTCGGTCGAGGATGTGGCGGCCCTGCCGCCTCTCGAGGGCGAGCTGGCCTACGTCACGCAGACGACGCTGAGCGTCGACGATACGCGTGACGTGATCGCCGCGCTGCGCGGGCGCTTTCCGCAGATCGTCGGGCCCGACGTCGACGACATCTGCTATGCGACGCAGAATCGGCAGGCGGCCGTCCATGCCCTCTCTGAGCGGGTCGATGCATTGATCGTGGTCGGCGCGCGCAACAGTTCGAACTCGAATCGCCTGCGCGAGCTCGCCGCGCAGCGCGGCGTGCCCGCCTGGCTCGTCGATGACGCCTCACAGATCGAACCGGCGTGGTTCGAGGGGATCTCGGTCGTCGGGCTGACGGCGGGCGCCTCCGCCCCCGAGCGCCTCGTGCAGGGCGTGATCGAGCGCTTGCGTGAGTTCGGCACGCTCCGCGTGCGCGAGATGCGCGGCATCGCCGAGAACGTCTCGTTCGGGCTGCCCGAGGAGGCGCTGCGCGCGCTGGCGAGCCGGAACGCGCGCGAACGGCGCAGCGCCTGATCAGGGCAGGCCGCGAGTCGGCGCTGGCATCGCGCGCAGTGCGTCGACCCGCTGCCGTTCCCGGTCCCGACCGCGCAGGCTCCAGCGCCAGAGGGCCTCGACGTCGATCGGCAGGACGAGGAACCAGTGCTCGAGCAAGCCGAGCACGACGAGGGTCGTCAGCAGCGCGAGGGCCGTGTGCTCGTTGCCCGGCGTGGGCACGGCAAGCGTTGCGAAAGAGAGCAGCACGGCGGCTCCGGTCAGGGCCAGCACCGACCACGGGAACAACAGATTCATCGGCCGGCGGCGGAAATACGAGGCGATGTAGCCGAGCTCGGGCGGCAGGAACTGCTCGCCGGTGTTGCGAACCCCTAGATACAGGTTGATCTTGGCGCTCTGGCGCATCAGCCACAGCGCCGCGAAGGTCCAGAAGCCGACGTGGTTGATACCGCTGACCGCTGCAATGGCGGCGCCTGCCGCGAGCAGCGCGAGCTCGTGGTGCAGAATGGCCGCCAGCGCGGCGCGCAGGCGCTGCCAGCCGCGCGCGCCGGCGGGACAGTCCGTGCGGCGGGGGCCCGTCAGCACGCCGGTCAGGAACGCGAGCTCCACGAAGCCCCAGATCAGCAGCGCGCTCGTGAACGCAATGCAGGCGTCGGCGACGGTCGTCTGCGAGGCGGTGCGATGGAGCGCGACGAGCCCGACCAGAGCCAGCAGTGCCGCGCCACCGAGGCTCCAGCGGCGACTCGAACGCGGCAGACCGTCGAGCAGCAGTATCAGACCGGTGGTGAACCACCAGAGCAGCAATGTGTACGCGACCGGCGCCCAGGCCGCGACCCAGGACATCAGGGTCCCGTCCCGCTCTCGCGCGGCAACAGCGCAGCGAAGGCGCCAAGGTTGGTCTGACCGAAGGCACCGAGGTCGATCAGGCGATCGGTGGCGGTGTCGCGCAGGGTCAGCCGACCGTCGCTCCACTGGGTCAGCAGGAACGGCGGCGTGGATTCGATGCCGTGCATGCGCCGCTCCCGCGCGAGACCGCGCATCACGCCACGCACGAAGCCTCCCGAGCCCGATTCGAGCACCGCGACGAGGGCGCCATCGGTGGCGCGCGTGACGACCACGGCGCCATCGCCGCGATCCGCGAAACGCAACGCCGCTTCGCGCACGACCGTCGCGGCGCTGGCCGCTGGTTCGATGTCGCGCGTCCTCATCAGGCCGACGCCGTTGGAGCGGGCGAGCGCGACGAGCAGGAGCGTTGCGGAGATCAGGACGCCGATCGCGAGCAGCAGGCCGCGCGGCGGCGACGGGTCATCGACGGGTCTGCTCATGCCGAGACCGCCGCCCCCGCCGCCTGCTCGCCGGCACGGTCCCTCGCGTGGGTCGCGGCGGTCGCCACTGGCCGCGCGCGCTGACCGTCGGCCTGCGCAACCGAAGTCGGCGCAGCGACTGAAGCCTCCGCGACGCCGTGCCGTCGGGCCAGCGCCCCGGCGAGTCGCTGGGCCACGGTGTACGCGTCCGGGATGCAGCGCAGCATCGGCTCGACCTGCCGGAACCGCCACGGTCGCACGTGCGGCCAGAGGATCAGGTAGCTGACGCGCTCGCCCGGAACCAGACCGAGGGGAATGTCTCCTGTCCCGTCTCGATGTCTGCGCAGCCCGGCCGTCTGGATCTTCTTCAAAGGCAGATTGACGCTCATCGTCAGCGCGATGCCGAAGCGGATGACGACGCGCTCGGTCGTGAGCGTGTAGACCGTGGCCCGCGCGGCGAGCAAAGCGATGCCGGCGAGCATGCCGGCGGCCAGCACGCCGAGCAGCAACTGCGTAGCGACCACCCAGGCTGCCGCCGCCATGCCGCGGCCGTCGTAGATCGCCGCCACACCGCTCCAGGCCGCGAGCACGACGAAGTAGACGGCGACCTTGCGGGCATGCAGGGCGCGTCGCGCGAGCGAGCGCCACTGCGGCCGTCCCTGCCAGAGCACCGACTCACCGGCCGGCAGCGCTGCCGGCAGACCAGGAACGGGCTCGACCGCAAAGTCGTCGTGGCTCACAGCAGCGGTTCCGCGCGCTCCGGCAGCGCGTAGAGCCTGCCGCCGCCGTAGTAGGCACTGATCCTGTCTTCCTCGAGCAGCGTCACGCGATCGGGACTGGCCAGAGCAGGAACGTTTACAAACTGCGCGCCGGTGATCGCCGCGACGTGCACTTCCCGCCTTCTGCCGAGGATACGGCAGAAGCCGATCGGCACGAGGGCGCGGTGCGGCTTCGCGCCGCCGGTGTCGACCTCGAGATAGCGGATCTGCGGCTCCGAGCGATCGACCCAGACGTCGACGATGGTCCCGCCGGACGCCCCGTCGGCGCCATAGACCGCCATGCCACGCGGATCGGGATCGCCTTCCGCAATCGAGAAGTCGGTCGCAATGCGCATCGGCACGATGCGATCCCGGCCGTCGAGCGTGAGGTCCGGCTGGTTCGACCGCTTGGCGTACGAGCCCGGCCCGACCGCCTCGCGCATCGGATCGCCGGTCGGTTCGAGCGGCGCGCCGGCGAACCCTGCGACCGGTTCCGCGGCGATCGGGATCTCTTCGACCCGCTCGTTCGGCGCAGAGTAAGTACCGCCATGCGCGAGTCGGAAGGTCTTCGGCGGCGGAATCGCCGGGAAGCCCTGGACGCGTACACGCTGCGTCCGCTCCGTGCGATCCGATTCGAGCGGATAGCCCTCGCGCTTGTCCTCGCGACGCAGGTAATAGATCAGACCGGCGAAGAAGATCCAGAACCCGTACAGGACGAGCTGCGCGACGTCGATGTAACCCGTGATGGCACCTGTTTGCATGGGAGCTACTCCTGCGGATGCCTAGCCGGGGAATTCGGCCAGGCCGAAACGCTGTGGACGAGGAGAACGCCGCGCTACGCGCGCGTGGCGCGCGAGCGGACCGATGACGACCAGCGTCGTGAACAGCAGCGCGATCTCGACGTGGTAGACGAAGCTGTAGCCGGTGACCGGACTCGCGAGCGCCGGGCCAAGCGCGCCGTCCGCGGCGAGTCCCGAGACGACGTCGCGGAGCACGCCGCCGATCGCCGTGGCGAGGCCGGCCGCCGTCGCCTGCACCGCGCCCCAGGCACCGAGCGCGAGCCCGACGTGGCCGCCGGAATCGAGGTCCATGGCCGCCGTCAGCGTGCCGACCGCAAACAGGCCGCCCCCGCAACCGATCAGCAGGACGCCGCACCGGAACAGCAGGGTCGAATCGAGCGGTGCGGCGAACACGATCGCGGCGAACGCGAACACTCCGAGCAGCGCGCCATGGGCGGCGAGGCGATGCGGATCGATGCCGCGCGCGAGGGCGCGCGCCGCGAGCGCAAACGCGCCGAGCGTGCCGGCGGCCAGCAGCGCCGTCAGCGACGTCGTCGCGCCGACACCGAGTCGCAGGATCTCGCCGCCGTAGGGCTCGAGCAGGATGTCCTGCATCGTGAAACCCGCCGTGCCGAGCCCGGTCGCGAGCAGGAACCGCCGCGCACGGTTCTGGCTCGCGAGGCGGCGCCACGCGCGCAGGAAGTCCCGCGGCTGATCGCCACGCGTCCGGGCGGGATCGCGTGGCTCCTGCTGCCACAGCGCGACGAGATTCAGCACGAGGGTCAGGAACGCCGCGCCCTGCACGACCTGTATCAGGCGGATCTGGCTGAAGTTCTCGAGCAGCGCGGCGAAGCCGAGCGCGCTGATCAGGGATCCGAGCAGCAGCATCACGTACAGCAGGGCCACGACGCGCGGCCGCGCCTCCTCGGGCGCGACGTCGGTGGCCAGCGCGAGACCGGCCGTCTGCACCGTGTGCACGCCGGCGCCGACGAGCAGGAAAGCGAGGGCCGCCGCGATCTGTCCGATGATCACCGGCCCGTGCGTGTCGCCCGATAGGATGATCAGCGAGAACGGCATGATCGCCAGCCCACCGAACTGCAGCAGCGTGCCGATCCAGAGATACGGGACGCGACGCCAGCCGAGGTAGGAGCGGTGCGTATCGGAGCGGAAGCCCAGCAGGGCCCGGAATGGCGCGAACAGCAGCGGCAGCGCCACCATGCCCGCGACGAGAGCGGCGCTGACGCCGAGCTCGACGATCATCACCCGGTTCAGCGTGCCCGTCAGCAGCACCATCGACATGCCGACCGAGACCTGGAAGAGCGACAGTCGCAGCAGCCGCGAGAGCGGCAGCTCGCGGCTCGCGGCATCGGCGAACGGCAGCCAGCGCGGCCCGAGCGCGAGCCAGCGCTCGGCGAATCGATAGCTGAGCTCTGCGGGCCTGAACCTCATTTCTGTGGCGCCCATGCAGGCCGGTTTTCCTGCAGCGCAAAATGCTGACGGCGCGCTGCACGGAGCTTCAGGAAGAACTGCGTTGCGTTGATCGCGTAGGCCGCGTAGGCTGCTAAGGCAAGCAACATCTGCTCGCGCACCGACAGAAACTCGAACAACCATGCGGCGAGGTAGGCCGTATGCAGGGCGATCACGAGCATGCTGACGACGTCTTCCCAGAAGAACGGCTTTGCGAACAGGTATACGCCGAAGACGTCGCGCTCCCAGAGCGCACCGGTGTACATGATCGCGTACAGCACGAAGGTCTTGACCAGCACGGAGATTGTGGCGGCCTGCTCCCCCTCGCCGGTGTCGAGGAAGCGCAGCACCAGCCAGACGCTGACGAGGCAGACCAGCAGCTGCAGCGGAGCGAGCACGCCCTGCACGATCGTCCACGGCGAGGCATCGCGGCGCCGTTTCTGCTCCTCGGTGTACAGAGGCATGGCGGCATCACGACGCGCGGCAAGTCGGCGAGGCGGGCGAGGTCTCATGAGAGATGGTGCAGCCGAACGGTCCCCTTGGAGGCAATCTAAGGATCGACCGACCGGCTGTCAATCAGAGTAGACGTCAGGAGAACTTGACAGCTACCGAGCAGAATTTTCTAATCGCATCGCGTCATCGCGCGATGCCATCGGTGAAGGCAGCGGTCCAGCCCGGCGCAAGCCGGACATGAGACCGGTGGGCAAGCCCGCAGCAGAGGGGCGGGAGAGGGGAGTCCATGAGCAGCACGAGGCATTCGCGGGGTGTCAGGGTCCTGCCGCCGCATTGGCCGGTCGCAGGGGTGTCGATGGTTCGGGACGGGGCGCATGGCCCTGACCTGTCGGATCGCGACCGGCTCGAGCGCACGATCGAGGAGCAGATCATTCCGCGGCTCATGCTCATGCACAGCCGGGTCAGCGAGGTCCGTAGCACCCCGCCCGCGGCGCCTGCTGGAACGCTGCACCCCGGGCCCGAACACGTAGCCGAGCTCGCGCGTCTCGTCATCGCTCCCGGAGTCGAACCAGCGCTGGCCTATGTCGAGGGTCTGCGCGAGCGCGGCGTGCCACTCGACCGACTCTACCTGCAGCTGCTCGTGCCGACGGCGCGATTGCTGGGCGAGATGTGGAACGCCGACTATTGCAGTTTCACCGACGTGACGATCGGGTTGTGGCGCCTGCAGCAGCTCGTGCACCAGCTCAGTCCGGCGTTCCTCAACGAGGCCGAGCCTCGAAGAGACGGTAGGCGGATGCTGCTCGTGCCCGAGCCGGGCGAACAGCACACGTTCGGGCTGATCATGGTCGCCGAATTCTTTCGCCGCGCGGGATGGGATGTCTGGGATCAGCCGCTCGAATCCCGCCGCGAGCTGCTCGAGGTCGTGCAGCGCGAGGCCTTCTCGCTGATCGGCCTTTCGATCGGATCCGACGCGCGGCTCGAGTCGCTGGCCGAGACGATCCGCCAGGTGCGCCGCGTATCGCGCAATCCGCAGATCCGGGTCATGGTCGGCGGTGCGCCGTTCGTGGATCGCCCCGATCGCGTCGCCGAAGTGGGCGCCGACAGCACCGCGGTCGATGGAGAACAGGCCACGCGCGTGGCGGAGGGGCTGCTGGCCGCGGCATCTGCGAGTCCATCGTGACGCCTCTGGGTGTCATAGAATATCCCGTTTGTTCACCTGTCCGCGTGTTTCGCGAGGTGCCTGGACGGTAGCCTGTGACCACCCTGCCTTCGACATCATTCAAATCGCCGAGAAAGTGGCTTGGCGGACTCGATGCAGAGAGCGCCGGGCGGCTGATCGCGGCCGCGGCCGACGTGGCGCTGGTGGTCGACCGCAAGGGCATCATCCGCGACGTCGCCTTCGGCAACGAGGAACTCGCGCAACTCGTCGATGGCTCTTGGATCGGACAGGCCTGGTCGGACACGGTCACCGTGGATAGCCGCCCGAAGATCGACGCGATGCTGCGCGACGCGCAGTCGACGGCGCGTACGCGCTGGCGCCAAGTCAATCATGCAACGGGTCCCGCGGGCCTGCCAGTGGTCTACAACGCCGTCGAGATCGGTGATGACGGGCGCGTCATCGCCGTCGGCCGCGATCTGCGCGGCGTTTCCGTGCTGCAGCAGCGTCTGATCGAAGCCGAGCAGGCGATCGAGCGCGACTATCACCGGCTGCGATCCGCCGAAACCCGCTACCGGCTGCTGTTCCAGGTCTCCTCGGAGGCCGTGCTCGTGCTCGACGCGGCGACCCAGCGCATCGTGGAAGCCAATCCGGCCAGCGCCGAACTGCTCGGCATTCCTGCGCGCCGCCTGATCGGCCGTCCGTTCCCCGAGAATCTCGGCGACGAGAACGCGCGTGCGGTGCAGAGCCTGCTCGCTGCGGCGCGCACCTCCGGGGCCGCCGACGAAGTCAGGATCCAGTCGGCCGAGCTCGGCCGCGACTTCCTCGTGGCGGCGTCGTTGTTCCGCCAGGAAGAGAACACCTACTTTCTCGTGCGTCTGCGGCCAGTGGGCGCCGATGCGGGCGCCACCGTCGTGCCGAAGGCGCGTTCGCGGGCGCTCGAGGTCATCGAGCGGATGCCCGACAGCCTCGTGGTCACCGACATGCAGGGGCGGGTGCTGAGCGCGAACCGCGCGTTCCTCGACCTTGCGCAGATGGCCACCGAGGAGCAGTTGCGCGGCGAGTCGCTCGACCGCTGGCTCGGACGTCCCGGCGTCGATCTCGACGTCCTGCTCGCGAACCTGCGTCAGCACGGCAACGTGCGGCTGTTCGCGACCACGCTGCGCGGCGAGTACGGCACGGCGGTCGAGGTCGAGATCTCGGGCGTGGCGGTGCCGCATGGCGATACGCCCTGTCTGGGTTTCGTGATCCGCCATGTCGGGCGCCGCGCACCGGCGGGCGAGTCGCGGGGCGGTCGCGAACTGCCGCGCTCGGTCGATCAGCTGACCGAGCTCGTCGGACGCGTCTCGCTCAAGGAACTCGTCCGCGAGACCACCGACGTGATCGAGAAGCTGTGCATCGAGGCTGCGCTCGAACTCACCCACAACAACCGCGTGTCCGCTGCGGAAATGCTGGGGCTCTCGCGCCAGAGCCTGTACGTCAAGCTGCGCCGCTACGGGCTCGTCGACGCGGCTGCGGAGCGCGCAGAGACCGGCTGAGCGGCGTCCGAATCGGGCTGTCATGTTTGATTGACAGTCCAAAATGTCAATGCTAGCGTCCAGCCATGATCCGTCCCGCGTCCGCGACGGTAATGGAAGCGCGCCCGGCGATACCGTCGTTCCTCGAACTGCTCAAGCCCGTCACGTGGTTCCCGCCCATGTGGGCCTTTGCCTGCGGAGTGGTCTCGAGCGGCGTGCCGACGGAGGGGCGATGGTGGCTGATCCTGACCGGGATACTGCTCGCCGGTCCGCTGGTTTGTGGCACGAGCCAGGCCGTCAACGACTGGTATGACCGCGACGTCGATGCCATCAATGAGCCGGGTCGGCCCATCCCCTCGGGCCGGATCCCGGGCCGATGGGGTCTGTACATCGCAATCGGCTGGACGCTGATCTCGCTCGCCGTCGCGGCACTGCTCGGCGCCTGGGTGCTGATCGCGGCGGCGATCGGACTCGCCCTCGCCTGGGCCTACAGTGCGCCGCCGCTTCGACTCAAGCAGAACGGCTGGTGGGGCAACTCCGCCGTGGCGATCAGTTACGAGGGACTGCCGTGGTTCACCGCAGCCGCGGTCATGGCCGGCGCGTTGCCGGAGCCGCGCATCATCGCGCTCGCCCTGCTCTACAGCCTCGGTACGCACGGCATCATGACGCTCAACGATTTCAAGTCGGTCAACGGCGACCGGCGCATGGGTGTGCGTTCCCTGCCGGTGCAGCTCGGCGTGCCGCGCGCGGCGTGGGTGGCCTGCATCTTCATGGTGGTGCCGCAGCTGGCTGTCATCGGTCTGCTCGCGGCCTGGCAGCGGCCCTATCACGCGCTCGCGATCGCCGCGCTGCTCGTGATCCAGCTGATCATGATGGTGCGCCTGATCAAGGTGCCGGCGGAGCGCGACTACTGGTACAACGCGACGGGCGTGCCGCTGTTCGTGGCGGGCATGATGGTCAGCGCCTTTGCGCTGCGATAACGAGAAGACGAATCGGGGGGATGCAGTGAACAGGGACTCGAACGGCGCACTCGGCTGGCTCGGCATCTTCCGTCTTGGGCTCGTACAGGCAGCACTCGGCTCCATCGTCGTGCTGACGACTTCGACGATGAACCGCGTCATGGTGGTCGAGCTCGCGATGCCGGCGATGTTGCCCGGCGTGCTCGTCGCCATACACTACCTCGTGCAGGTCCTGCGGCCGCGGCTTGGCTACAGCTCGGACGTCGGCGGACGGCGCGCGCCGTGGATCGTCGGCGGCATGGCACTGCTCGGTACGGCGGCGGCGACGGCGGCAGTGGCGATCCATCTGATGCAGAGCCGGCCGGTCGCCGGTGTGGCGCTGGCCGTACTCGCGTTCCTCTTCATCGGGGTCGGGGTCGGCATGAGCGGCACCGCGATGCTCGTGCTGATGGCGACGCACGTCGCGGAGAACCGCCGCGCGGCCGCGGCCACGGTCACCTGGATCATGATGATAGTCGGCTTCATCGCGACGTCGATCGTGGCAGGCAATGCGCTCGAGCCTTTCACGACCCTCAGGCTGATAGAGGTGACCGGGGGCGTCGCCCTGGCCGCGACGCTGATCACCTGGCTCGCCGTCGTCGGCATCGAGCGCCCACGGTCGCCCGTGCCGGCAGCCGCCGCGCAGGCCGCGACGCCATTCCGCGAGGCGCTGCGCCAGGTTTGGCGCGAATCGCACTCGAGGCGCCTGACGCTGTTCATCTTCGTTTCGATGGTCGCGTACAGCGCCCAGGACCTGATACTCGAGCCGTTCGCCGGACTGATCTTCGGCATGACGCCCGGCCAGTCCACCAAGCTGTCCGGCGTGCAGAATTCGGGCGTGCTGATCGGCATGCTGCTCGTCGCGATCGTCTGTTCGCGGCCGGACAAGCCTTTTGGCTCGCTGCGGGCCTGGACCATCGGAGGCTGCGTCGCCTCGGCGATGTCGCTGCTGACGCTGGCGGTCGCGGGCTTCGTCGGGCCGGGCTGGCCGATCCAGGCCTCCGTCTTCATGCTCGGACTGTCGAATGGCGTCTTCGCTGTCGGCGCCATCGGCTCGATGATGGGGATGGTCGGGTCCGGACGCCGATCGCGAGAGGGCGTCCGCATGGGCCTCTGGGGTGCCGCGCAGGCCGTCGCCTTCGCGCTCGGCGGACTCGGGGCCACGGCGCTCGTCGACCTCGCGCGGCTGCTGTTCGATTCCGTGGCGATCGCTTACGGCGTCGTGTTCGCAGTCGAGGGCGCGCTGTTCTTCATCGCGAGCCGGCTGGCCGCCTCGGCGCGCGTCCGCGACGAGGACCTCGAGCAGCAGGCGGAGCAGCCGACGCCGGTGGATCGTTACGCGGTTTCGGTCGCGGGTCGCTGAGCTCCAGGGAGGTGGGCATGGACGCATCGAGGGTCTGGGACGTCATCGTCGTGGGCGGCGGTCCGGCCGGTGCGACGGCAGCGCACGAACTGGCGCGCGCCGGCAGACGCGTGCTGCTGCTCGACCGCGCCGGGCGCATCAAACCCTGCGGAGGGGCGATTCCGCCGGTGCTGATCAAGGAGTTCGACATTCCCGACGAGCTGCTCGTGGCGCACATCCATTCGGCGCGCATGGTGTCACCGGCGTCACGCGAGGTCGATATGCCGATCGACGGTGGTTTCGTGGGCATGGTGGATCGGGAGCATTTCGACGAGTGGCTGCGCCAGCGAGCGGCCTCGGCTGGCGCGGTGCGTGAGACCGGGCACTTCGACGGCATCGTCCGCGATTCCGACGGCACCCTGATCGTGCGCTACTCGACTCCGGACCGCGGCGCAGGGCCGCAGCATCTGGAGGCACGGACCCGTATCCTCGTCGGCGCCGATGGGGCGCGCTCGCGGGTCGCGCGCGAGGCGATCCCGGGTGGAGACGAGGTCGAGTGTGTGTTCGCCTATCACGAGATCGTCAGCGCCCCCGAGGGGCGCAAGGTGCCCTCGTACGACGGCGAGCGTTGCGACGTCTACTACCAGGGGCGACTCTCACCCGATTTTTACGGCTGGGTGTTCCCGCACGGTCGCACCGTCAGTGTCGGCGCCGGATCGGCAGAGAAAGGGTTTTCGATCCGCTCCGCAGTGACGAAGCTGCGCGAGGCGGCGGGGCTCGATCAGGTTCGCACGATTCGCCGCGAGGGCGCGCCGATTCCGATGCGCCCGCTCAAACGCTGGGACAACGGTCGGGACGTCGTCATCGCTGGCGATGCGGCGGGTGTCGTTGCGCCGGCGTCCGGCGAGGGAATCTATTACGCGATGGCCTGCGGACGCATCGTCGCCGGCGCGGTCGATCGCTGCCTCGCGACCGGCAACGCGCGCGAGCTCGCGAGCGCGCGACGGATCTTCATGCGTGCCCACGGGCGCGTGTTCTGGATCCTCGGCATCATGCAGCGGTTCTGGTACTCGAGCGACAAGCGTCGTGAGCGTTTCGTCAGCATCTGCGAGGACAAGGACGTGCAGATGCTGACCTGGCAGGCCTACATGCACAAGAAGCTCGTGCGCGCCAAGCCCATGGCGCACGTGCGCATCTTCTTCAAGGACCTTGCGCACCTGTTTGGGCTCGTGACCCCGTGACCGGGGCGGGGTCCCCCCGGCGGCGCGCGCTCTGGTACGCCGCTCTGGGGGCGCTCTGCGTCGCCATCCTCGGTGGTCTCGCCACCGATCTCAGCGAGTGGTACCGCGGCCTGGCCAAGCCGGCCTGGAATCCGCCCGACTGGCTGTTCGGGCCGGCGTGGACCCTGATCTATGCGCTGACGACGCTGGCTGGCGTGGAGGCGTGGCAGGCCGCTTCGCCTGCGCAGCGCCGGATGGTTGGCGCACTGTTCGCGATCAATGGCGCGCTCAACGTGCTCTGGAGTCTGCTGTTCTTCCGGCTGCGACGGCCCGACTGGGCACTGGCCGAGGTCGCGCTGCTCTGGCTGTCGATCGTGTCGCTGATCGTCTACTGTGGACTGCTGCGTCGGCGCACGGTCGCTCTGCTGCTGCCGTATTTGCTCTGGGTGTCTTTCGCGGCGGCGCTCAACGCCGCGATCGTCGAGCTCAACAGGCCTTTCGGCGGTCCTGGCGCTTGACATGGAGCTCCTGACGCGCGCGATCACCGCAGACCGGCTCGTCGAGCTGATCGTGCTGCTGATGCTGCTCGAGGCTGCCCTGTTGCTGCTCTGGCGGCGGCGCACGGGCGGCGGCGTGCCCGCAGTAGGTAGCATCGCCATGATCGCCGCCGGTGTCGGCCTGATGCTCGCGCTGCGCGCGGCGCTGATCGACGCGGACCCGCGCAGCATCGCCGGCTGGCTGTCGCTCGCGCTCGTCGCGCATGTCGTCGATGTCGTGACGCGCTGGCAGCGACCGAGCCGCGGTCGGTCCCGGAGTCGCGAGCCAGCCGGAGGCCATGCGCCGCAATAATCACCTCTCGGCGGCGCTGGTAAAGACCCATGAAGCGACTCGGTATCCTCTGGCTCGTGGTGCTGATCAGCCTGATGGGCTTCGGCGTCACGACGATTCCCTTTCCGCTCGTCACCGAGCAGATGGGGGCCTCGGACTTCTGGAAGACCTTCGGCGGCCCGGGCGTCTTCTCGATCTTCCAGTTGCTGGCGACGCCGGTCTGGGGGCGGTACAGCGATCGGCTCGGCCGCAAGCCCATCCTGCTCGCGAGTCTCAGCGGGTCCGTGCTGGCCTACATCTGGCTTGCGTACGCTAGCGATCTGGTCTCACTGCTCGTGGCGCGTGCCTTCGGTGGCATCATGTCCGGCAACCTCGCGGCGACTTATGCGTACGCGACGGACGTCACGGACCAGAGTAACCGCGCCAAGGGGCTAGGCATCGTCGCCTCGGCATTCGGCGTCGGTTTCGCAGTTGGGCCGCCGCTCGGTGGCTTTCTCGGCACCGACGCGAGCGGCAACGCCAGTCTGTACGGTCCGGCCCTCGCTTCGGCGCTGCTGTCTTTCGTCGCGCTGCTCGCCACGTGGCTGTTCCTGCCCGAGAGCCTGCCGCGCGAGCAGCGCAAGCCCCGGGCTGCATCGGCCAGCGCGGTGACGCACGGCGGCTCGCCGCTGCGAGCGTTGCGCGGCCAGGGCGTTCTGCTCGGGTTGACGATCGCGGCGCTCGCGGTGTCGATTGGCGGCGCCACGATGCAGTCGATCTATCAGTTCTGGGGACGCGACCTGTTCGGCTTCCCACTGCAGCTGATCGGCCTGCAGTTCATGCTGTTCGCGACGTTCTCAATCGTCGGCCAGGTCGCCCTGATCGGTCCACTCGTGCGTCGGCTTGGCGAGAAGCGGGTCGCGATGCTCGCGGCGGGCGGTGTCGCGCTGAGCCTCGCGATGTTCGCGGTCGCCATGCATCCGGGCTTCGTGTGGGCGACGATCGCGTTCTTCGGCATCGCCAATGGGCTGTTCCTGCCGTCGGTATCGAGCCTCGTCTCCTACGAAACGACGCCGAAGAACCGCGGTGCCGTCATGGGCGTTTTCAACTCGGCGTCGAGCGCTGGCCGCATCATCGGGCCGGGCGTCTCGGGCCCGCTCTACTTCAATCTCGGTCCGGCGGCACCGTTCGTCGTCGGGGCGACGCTGACGCTGGTGGGCTGTCTGCTGCTGAGCCGTGCGCACGCGCGAGCGGACGGTGGCGCAACGGCGTCTGCTGCCCGGCCCGCGGCAACGCCGCGTGATACTGCGGGCTGAGGGTCGTGAGCGCCTCCCGACCGCGTAGGGGCGGTCGCCACGGAGTCGCCGGCCCGGGCCGCGCTGCGGGGCGGCGGCTGCCTATAATCGACGCATGCAACGTCGACAGTTCCTGCACGTGGGCCTCGGCGCTCTGGCTTCGGGACCGCTGTCGCGCGCGCTGGCCCAGACGGCCGCAGCGGGCGGCCGGCTGCGTCGCGCGGTCGCCAGCGAGATCACCTCGCTCGATCCTCATCGGCCGACCGGATCGCTGACCGCGGAGCTCGGCCCGGAGCTCTTCAGCGGCCTGACCCGTCAGGATGGTCTCGGAAAGCTCGTGGCCGGCGCGGCGGCGTCGTGGACGCAGAGCGCGGATGGGCTGCGCTGGACCTTCAGGTTGCGGCCCGGCATGAGATGGTCGGACGGCCGCCCAATCACGGCCGCCGATGTCGTGTTCTCGCTGCGACGCATGCTCGCGCCGGACACCGCTGCGCGCGAAGCGGAACGGCTGCTCGCCGTGCGCCATGCGCGCGAGATTCAGCGGGCACGCCTCGCGCCAGACCGGCTCGGCGTCAGTTCGCGCGGTGACAATTCGATCGACATCGAACTCGAGCGACCCGATGTCGGTCTGCCCTGGGCCCTCAGCACCGCCTATCTCGTGCCACGGCACGTCATCGAAGCGCGTGGCCGCGACTGGGCCAAGCCCGAGCACCTCGTGACGAACGGACCGTATTTCGTCGAGGCGTGGGCGCCGGGCGCCAAGGTCGTGAATCTGCGCCGCAATCGCCATTTCCACGATGCCGCGCGCGTCGCGATCGAGCGTGTCGACTGGCTCACCGGTTACGACGATACCACGCGGCTGCGACTGTTCCGGCTCGGCGAGGTGGACATCGCCTCGATCGAGGACTCGAGCACGCTCGCGATCGCCCGGCGCGAGCTTGGAGCGCGATTGCGCAGCTCGCCGGAGAGTGCGGTCGGCTGGATCGGACTGAATACGCAACGCAAACCGCTCGACGATGTGCGCCTGCGCCGCGCCCTGTCGCTGGCGATCGACCGGCGCGTGCTCGCCGAGCGTGTCCGGGGCCTCGGCGAGACGCCCTCGGACGCAGCGCTGCCGCCGGGCTTGCCGGACCATCCGACGGTCTCTCTGCCGGACTACGCGGCCTGGGCCATGCCTCAGCGCCTCGCCGCGGCGCGCGAGCTCGTGCAGTCGTTGCGTGCGCCGGCCGACGCCTTGCGTCGACTGACGATCGGCTATCCGGCGAGTCCAACGCTGCGCAAGGTCTTCCTCGCCGTCTCGGCGATGTGGAAGGCGATCGGCGTCGACGCCGAGCTGCGTCCGCTCGATGGGCGAGCCTACACCGCCGCGCTGCTCAAGGGCGAGTTCGACGTCTTCAGCTACTCGACGTTCGCGCTCGTGCCGACCGCTGGAGTGTTCCTCGATCGCTTCGCCAGCGACTCGCCCGTCAACGTCTGCTTCTACCGCAGCCGCGAGTACGACGCGCTGCTGCAGAGCGCCCAACGACAGTTGACGACCGAGGCGCGCGCAC
Source organism: Gammaproteobacteria bacterium (assembly GCA_037444685.1). GTDB lineage: Bacteria > Pseudomonadota > Gammaproteobacteria > Steroidobacterales > Steroidobacteraceae > UBA964. Next base: position 275,844 of record JBBILX010000002.1, on the reverse strand, counting down.
GCGAGTACGCGCGGGCCGAGTCCCTGCTGCTGCGCGACCTGCCGATCCTGCCGCTCTATCGCGGCGTCTCGAACCGTCTGGTCGCGGCACGCGTCCGCGGCTGGACCGACCACCCCGGTCACGCCCATCCGTCCGACTTCCTGGCGCTCGCGTGAGCCGCGGCGCACATGACGGTCGGCGCGGTCAGTCACTGACGCGCCGGGCTTTCGCCGCGGCGAGCACGGCGCTGGTCACGATCGCGCTGGCGCCGCGAACCACCGCCGGCGCGGCCACGCCGTTGCGACGCGCGCGGCCCGGCAGCCTGACGACGCTCGATCCGCACCGGCCGATTTCGGCGGCGGACATGGACGTCGCAGCCGATCTGTTCGAGGGACTGACGGCGATCGACGCGCGCGGCGCGCTCGTGCCTGGTTCCGCCGAACGCTGGTCCCTCTCACCCGATGGGCGCGAGTACCGGTTCGAGCTGCGCGGCGATCTGCGCTGGTCGGACGGTGCGCCGCTGACCGCGGCAGACGTGGTAGCGAGCTTCCGCCGCCTGCTCGCGCCCGAGACCGGCGCGCTGCTCGGGTACCGGTTTGATGCGGTACGCGGCGCGCGGGCCCTGCGTCGCGGACAGGGCGGGCCCGCCGGACTCGGCGTCATCGCCGAGGGGCCGCGTACGGTCCGAATCGTGCTCGATCACCCGGACACCGACCTGCTGCGCCTGCTCGCCGTCGCCTACATCGTGCCGACCCACGTTCTGGTGCGCACCGGCCGCGACTGGGCCAAGCCCGGCCAGATCGTCGTCAACGGCGCTTACCGGCCGGTCACGTGGTCGCAGGGCGGCGCCCTGCAATTGACGCGCAACGCTGCATTCCGCGACGCGCGTGGCGTGCCGCTGTCGGCGGTCAGCTGGATCATGGGCATCGACGATGCAACGAGGCTGCGCCTGTTCCGCGCGGGCGAGCTCGACGTCGCCCAGCTCGCAGAGGGTGCGCAGCTCCGCATCGCGCGCCGCGAGCTAGCCATGCGGCTGCGCAGCGCGCCGGCTTTTGCCGGCGGCTGGATCGGCCTGAACCTGCGTCGCCCGCCGTTGGCCGACCTTCGAGTACGGCAGGCGCTCGCACTCAGCGTCGATCGGCGCATGCTGGTGGAGCGCGTGCGCGCACTCGGCGAGGTGCCGACCGGCAGCCTCGTACCGGAGGCCGTCGTCGACTACCACGCCGGTGCGGCCGCGGCGCCGCCCGAGGAGCCGGCCGAACGCCGGCTCGCGCAGGCGCGGCGCCTGTTGGCGCAGGCCGGCGTGGACCCGCGCCGGCCGCTGCGCCTGGTCGCGATCTTTTCGGCGAATCCGCTGACGCAGCGCAGTTTCCTCGCGCTGCATGCGATGTGGTCACCGCTCGGCGTGCGCGTCGAGGCGCGCGGCCTCGAATCGCGCGCCTACAACGCGGCGCTCAGCGCCGGCGAGTTCGACCTGATGGATTATGCGCCGTTCTCGGTCGTGCCGAGCGCGACGAGTTTCCTCGGCCGGTTCCGCAGCGACTCGTTCCTCAACTACTCGGGCTATGCGAATCCGCAGGTCGACCGTCTGCTCGATGCCGCGGAAAGCAGCGCCGACGCGGCGGCGCGCATCCGCGGCTATCGCGATGTCGAGGCCATCCTGCTGCGCGAACTGCCGGTCATCCCGCTCTACTCGGGCGTCGCCCACTACCTGGTGGCCGCGCGCGTCGAGGGCTGGACGGCGCGCCCCGCATTCTCGGTACCGTCGCGCTTCCTGAGCCTGCTTACGTGAGGTGCTGCATGTCTACGCGAACCCTCGCCCTTCTCGCCATGCTCCTGATCCAGGCGGTCCCGACGGCATCGGCCGTACGCGCGGCCGGGGCGGCGCCGAGCGCGGCTCCGGGAACGGTGTTGATCACCGGTTCGAGCCGCGGGATCGGCTTCGAATTCGCGAAGCAGTACGCCGAGGCGGGCTGGACCGTGATCGCGACCGCGAGGCGCCCTGAGTCGGCGCCTCGTCTCGCCGAGCTCGCGCAACGTCATCCGAACGTGCGCATCGAGGTGCTGGACGTCGTCGATGCGGCCAGCGTGGCCGCGCTCGCGAAGCGGCTCGAGGGGGTGGCCATAGACGTGCTGGTCAACAATGCCGGCGACACGGACCAGTTCAAGGGGCAGAGCTTCGGTCAGCTCGCGCACGACCGTTTCGCCTATCTGATGGAACTGAACGCACACGGCCCGATTCGCGTCGCCGAGGCCCTGTTCCCGAATGTCCTTGCCGGCCGCGAGCGCAAGATCGTCGCTGTGTCGTCACTCGCTGGCTCGTTCGGAGCGCGCGGTGGCGGCATGCCGGGCGGATACTGGTACAAGGCCAGCAAGGCTGCGCTCAACATGCTGATGTTCTCGCTCGCCCAGGACGTGCGTGCGCAGGGCGTGATCGTCGCCTGCCTGTCGCCGGGCCAGGTCGATACGCAGGGCTACGCCGCGCGCGGCATCGTCCTGCCGGGCACGATCGAAGTCTCTGTCAGCGTTGCCGGTCTGCGGAAGGTGATCGCGGGCCTGACGCTCGAGCAGAGCGGGAGTTTCGTGCGATTCAGCGGCGAGCTGCAGCCCTGGTGAGCCGTCGCTCGCGCGGCGGGGCGCCGGGCCTCACCCGGTCGCGAGGTCGGCGGCGTCGAGCAGCTGGCGCTTGCGGAACAGCGACATCAGGAAGCGCCGCGCGGCCTTGCCACCGGTGAGCCAGGCGATGCGGGCGCCGGCTCGGTCGTTGGCGAGCACCCGCTCGACGAGCCAGGGAGTGACCGTCTCGACGCGGTCACCGAGGATGTTGTAGATCCGGCGCGTGCGTTGCGCCTCGGCCGCACTGGCGCTGCCCATGTCGCGCTTGAGCAGGTCGGTGACGACGATGCCGGGGCTCAGGTAGCAGAGTCTCACCGGCCCGTCGCCGGTTTCCGTGAGCAGCGCCTTGGTGAAGTAGGTCAGCGCGAACTTGCTCGCGCCGTAGAGGCCCATGCCCGGCGAAGTCATGCCGTTCGAGCCGAAGCCCTCCATGTTGTAGATGAAGCCGCCACCCGGCTGCGTCGACATGCCGCGCATCGCTACCTGAGTGGCGAGCATCATGCCGAGCAGATTGGTCTCCTGAACGGCGAGGATGTCGGCGGCGCGGAACTCGCCGCCCCGCTGCCGCGGGTGCGAGATCCCAGCGTTGTTGATCCATACGTCCACGCCGCCGAAGGCCTGCGTCGCCAGATCCCATAGGCGCTGCAGGTCTGCGATCCGGCGGACGTCGCAGGCGGCGCCGACGACGCGGCCGCCGAGGCTGGTCAACTCGCGGACCGCCGCTTCGACGGCGGCCTGCTCGCGGCCGCTGACGGCGACGTGGTGCTGGCGGCGCAGCAGTTCCGCCGCGAGTCCGCGGCCGATGCCGCGTGTGCTGCCGGTGATCACGAATCGGCGCGGCGCCGTCGTCATGGAGTGCACTCCGGTGACCCGATCCTCATGAATCGTAGGCAGCAGTCTGGGCGGCTGCGGATCCGCTGCCACAGGCGTCCGATCAGCGGTCAAGGCCCGCGCAGCCCTCGCAGGGCTCGAGGCTGGCAGTATTCTCCCTCGGCACGGAGAGGCACCGTTGACCCAGCAGAACGTCATCGTCACCGGCGGCACGCAGGGACTCGGCTTCGGCTACGCCCGCGAGTTCGGCCGTCGTGGCCACAACGTGCTGATCTGCGGCCGTCACGCCGACCGCGTCGATGCAGGGGTCGCGAGGCTCGCACCGGAATTCCGTGCGGGCGCGCGCATCGTCGGTCAGGTCGCGGACACCGCGGATCTCACCTCGCTCGAGGCGCTCTGGGAGCGCGGCGTCGGCGAGTTCGGCCGAATCGACGTCTGGCTCAACAACGCCGGCTATGCGCGCACAGGAGCGCGCTTCATCGACAACACGCCCGAGCAGATCGAGGCGATGGTTCGCGCTAATGTCATCGGCAGTATGAACGCGGCCCAGGTGGCGATCGCCGGCATGGCGCGCCAGGGAGGCGGACGGCTCTACCTGACGCTGGGCGGCGGCGGCGCGAGCGGTCGCGTCGTGCCAGGCATGACGGTCTATTCGACGACCAAGCGTGCCGTGAAGTATATCGCTGACACGCTGGTCAAGGAACGTCGGCACGCGAAGGACGACTCGATCCTGATCGGTACGATCAGTCCAGGTGTCAACATCACCGAGGGCATGATCCGCGAGTTCGACGAACTTTCCCCGACCGAGCGCGCGAAAGCCCTCCGGCAGATCAACTTCATCGGCGAACACGTCGAGACGACGACACCGTGGATCGTCGAGCGAGTGCTCAACGACCGTCGCCAGGGCAACGACATTACCTGGCTCACCACGGGCCGCATGCTCGGCCGTGCTCTGTCGATGCTCTTCTCGCGGCGCGACCTGCTGTCGCGCTATGGCCTGAAAGCCTAGGAACCTCAGATGACCGGGACGACCTTCAAGCCCCTCGCACACGGTGACGTATTCGTCGCCGCCACCGTGCTCGACAACCCGTCGGACGACCATGCTGGCCGAGGCCGGATCCTGCAGTTCGACGCCAACCTTGCCCCCAAGGGCGAACTCTGGTTGCCGCAGACCACCCACCTGGTCGGCGGCCTGAAGTTCGATGCGCGCGGCGTGCTCTGGGCATTCGACAGCCAGGCGTTCCTCGTGCTCAACATCCACTCCGACGGGCGGGTCGAGGTGTGCGACTTCCCCAAGCGTGCCTTCTCGCACGTGAACTTCCTGCGCGACGGCTCGCTGCTGCTCGGCGAGCACGTGGTCGGCGACAGCATCCGGCCCGAGGTCGCAGCGCGCATGCATACGAGCATCCCGCACATGCCCGGGACGAAGCGTTTTGGCGACGGCCACGTGTTCCGCTTCAGCGCGGATGGCCGCCTGCTCAAGGAATACGCCACTGCGACGCATGGTGGCATGGGCGGCTTCCTCGGCGTGACGATGTCCGCGGTGTCCCCCGACGAGCGCACCCTCGTCTACTGCTCGGAGACGGGCCCGCGCCTGATGCGTTACGACCTGGTGGGCGACCGCCAGTTGCCCGACCTTCAGTCCTTCGCGCCGCCGTTCCCGCCCGGCCCGCCGCCGATGTTCTTCGCGATGGCCTTCGCTGCCGATGGCACGCTCTATGTGCTCCGCGGTGGAGCCATCCACGTCGTCGACGAGCAGGGGCAGAGCGTGCGACAGCTGCCACTCGAGGGCTTCGGCTGGGCGCTGCTGACGCTGCAGGCTGACGGACGGCATGCGCTCGTCGCCAACTTCTTCTCGGGCGAGGTCGCGCGCATCGATCTCGCGACCGGCGCGAAGACCGGCAGCATCCAGACCGGTTGCGCGAAGTCCGTCGCGGGAGTGGCGGAGTACGCCGGCTGATACAATGCCCAGGTGAGTGCTCTGGCCCGATCGCCCAAGGTCTATCCGGACGCGCGTGCTGCCCTCGCGGACGTCGTCCGCGACGGTATGACGGTGATGTCGGGAGGCTTTGGCCTTTGCGGTATCCCCGAGAACCTGATCCTCGCGCTGCGTGACTCGGGCGTCACCGGCCTGACCGTCATCTCGAACAATGCCGGCGTCGACGATTTCGGGCTCGGACTCCTGCTCAAGACCCGCCAGATCCGCAAGATGATCTCCTCTTATGTCGGCGAGAACCGCGAGTTCGAGCGGCAGTACCTCGCTGGTGAGCTCGAGCTGGAGTTCAATCCACAGGGCACGCTGGCCGAGCGCATCCGCGCGGGCGGGGCCGGCATCTGGGGCTTCTACACCCGCACCGGCGCAGGCACTCTGGTCGCGGAGGGCAAGGAGACGCGGCTCATCGACGGCGAACAGTGGGTGCTCGAGACAGGCCTCACTGCCGACCTCGCCATTGTCAAGGCCTGGAAGGGCGATACCGAGGGCAATCTGGTCTACCGGAAGACGGCGCGCAACTTCAATCCGATGATGGCCACGGCCGGTCGGATCACGGTCGCCGAGGTAGAGCAACTCGTCGAACCCGGCGAGCTCGATCCGGATCACATCCACACGCCCGGCATTTTCGTGCAGCGGATCATCCAGGGCCGAGATTATCTCAAGAGGATCGAGCAGCGCACGGTGCGCCCGCGGCCCGCTGCCGCGGAGGTCTGAGCATGCCCTGGACGCGTGAACAGCTCGCCGAGCGCGCGGCCCGCGAACTGCGCGACGGTTTCTACGTCAACCTCGGCATCGGCATCCCGACGCTCGTGGCCAACTACATCCCGCCTGGCATGCGGGTCATCCTGCAGTCCGAGAACGGCATGCTGGGCATGGGCCCGTTTCCCTATGAAGGCGAGGAAGATCCAGATCTGATCAACGCCGGCAAACAGACCATCACGGCCCTGCCGATCTCGTCGTTCTTCTCCTCGGCCGACAGCTTCGCGATGATCCGCGGCGGCCACATCGATCTGTCGATTCTCGGCGCGCTCGAAGTCGCCGAGAACGGCGACCTGGCCAACTGGATGGTACCCGGCAAGATGGTCAAGGGCATGGGCGGCGCGATGGATCTGGTCGCCGGCGTGCGTCGCGTGGTCGTCGTCATGGAGCACTCGGCGAAGGATGGCAGCTCGAAGTTCAAGCCGCGCTGCGAGCTGCCGCTGACGGGTGCGAACGTCGTCGATCTGCTGATCACCGATTTTGCGGTCTTCGGGCGCGCCGACCGGCGCTCGCCCTTCCGCCTGCTGGAGACCGCGCCGGGCGTCACGCCGGCGGAGGTCCGCGCGCGGACCAGCGCCCACTATCTCGACTGACCGGCGGCTGCGGGTGCCGCGAGCGCCGGCCGCACGCGCGCTAGCTGCGCTGCATGCGGCGGCGCACGAGTTCGCCCGACTCCTTGTAGGTCTTGGGCAGGTACTCGAGGAAAGCGTTCGGCTGGAACACCGGCTGGTACTTCTGCAGCACCGGCAGCATCAGCGCCATCGGCAGTTCGGGCAGCCGGCGCGTCTTGCGGAAATCCGCAATCGGGATGCGGCCGCTGGCGAAATCCTCGTGGTGATTCGCCGTGCGCGCGATGAAATTGCCGCGTGGGTCGACGATGACGGTGCCCTCGTCGCGCGAGCCGGCCGACTCCGGAAAGCCGATGTTGTCGGGCGTGACCGAGTTGCCGACGCCGAGGCAATAGACGCGGTTGGCCCGCGCGCAGGCGGCCGCCGCGTCGGGGTTGTTGCCGCCCGTGACGGTCAGCACGATGATCTCGGCACCCTTGAGCGCGAGGCACTGGTAGAGCATCGGTTCGGCGCCGACCGCCGTGACCGCGATGTTGCCGATGTCGGTACGAGCGATCGGCAGCGTCGCGTCCCAGCCGTACATCTCGACGTAGCGGTCGAGCACGTCATAGACCGTCGTGCCGATCAGCGCATCTTCGCCGAACAGGCCAAGGATGTTGCGTGCCTTCCATTGCTTCCAGACGATGTTGCCGTCGGGGCCGACGATCACCGACATGTTGATGACGTGGTCCGGCCAGTCCTTCTCCTTGGCGTAGCAGCCGAAGGAGATGTAGCAGCCATATTTCCTGGCCCGCTGCCCGATGATCTCGGTCTCGGGACCGGGCAGCTCGAAGGCGACCCGGTTCAGTTCGGCGCGGTTCCAGGGCTGGAAGCCCTGGATGGGGAACTCGTGCATGCAGATCAGATCCTGCTTGGCGCCCCAGAGCCGCTCGCCGCCCCATCTTTCGTCGGAGCCCTGTGCCTGATCGATCAGCCGGACGACGTGGTCGAGGTTGTCCTTGAGCGTCGCCTTGAGGTTCCGGACGTCGACCGACCTCACGCGCGACTGAATCGCCGTGACGTTGATGTTGTCCTGCCGCAGCGGCACCGTTTCGTATGCGCCGAGCTGCGCGACCTTGTGGTCGTTCGCCCTCGTCATCGCCGACTGTGCCGAGGCCGCGCCGCTCGTGCCGGCTGCGGCGACCAGCCCGGCAGCCCCGGCACCGCTCAGGACGTCACGACGGGACAGGTTCTGTGTGGATCTGCGACCGGACATGATTCCCCCCTCCGTTCAGGTGTCTGCGATCAGACACCTTCGGAGCGGGGCCGTCAACCGGCGCAGGCCGCGCAGGTCACTTCTCGCCGTTGATGTAGCGGTCGAGCTCGCGGTGGAAATGACGCACGCGCTGCTCCTGCTCGCCCCAGAGCGGTCCCTTGAAGGCGCGCGAACGGATGCCTTTCTGCTGCACCGGCAGGAGTTCCGAGTCCTGGTCGAGTACGTCGCCGAGATTCGGCTTCTGACCGAGTGGGACGTGGATCACGGCTGGTCGCGTCTTGCCGGAGCAATCGGTGCCCGGTGGTAGGCCCATCCAGCCCGGCACGGTGTAGTCGGGATCGTCCACGGGCCGGTAGAGGATCATCGTCTCGTAGTAGAACAGCTCCGGATCATTCGCGTCGGGCAGGAAGCGCATGATGAACACGCCCTCCGGGTGCATGCCCATCTGCACGTTCGGGAACAGGCCCGTGGCCCAACTGTCGGTGAGCTGCCCGTCCGTGAACTTCTCGTAGTGATCGAGTCCGAAGCGGCGTGCCCGTTCGCGCTTCGATTTCTGGATCGCCGCCCGCACGTCGCGCGCCGTGCCCTTGAAGCTCGCCGGATCGATGCCTCCCTCCTTGAGCATGTACTGCAGATAGGGGTCGACGGTCTCCTGGTCGCCGACGCGGTGCGACTTGACGCAGATCGGCACGATCATGCGGCTCGCGCCGTTCGGATAGAGGTCGTACTGCGAGAAGTCCTCCATGACGCCCTGCGTCTGCGGGTGGACGTAGGGAAGGTGATAGGTCTCGTAGAATGCGTCGACGCCCGTCTTCCAGTTGGCCTTCCAGGCACTGCGCACGTGATGCACGACGTGCATCCTGTCTATCTGGTACATCTCGATGTACTCGGGCGGGATGCCAAGGTATTCGCGCAGCGGCGGAGCCCGACCGTCCATGTTGATGAAGACGATGCCGCCGAGCGTCTCGCAGCGCACCTCGGTCATACCAGGGCGGTGTGCGATGAGCCTGGGGTCGAATGTGTGTTCGTCGGTGATGCACTCGAGCCGTCCGTCGATGCCGAATCGCCAGCCGTGGAAGGCGCAGGTGAAGCTGCCGACGCTGCCGCGCTCGTTGAGGCAGACCCTGTTGCCGCGATGCGGGCAAACGTTGTAGAACGCCTTCACGCTGCCGTCGGCCTGACGCACGATCACGAACTCCTCGGGGCCGATCTCGAACGTGAAGTAGTCGCCTTCCTCGGGGATGTCGGATGTGACGCCGGCGAGCAGCCAGACGCGCGGCCAGAGGCGTTGCCACTCCTTCTCCATGAACTCGCGCGAGTAGTAGCGCGATGGATCGGGCACGTCGAGGCCGTTGTCGATGTGGGGTTGCTTGGCCTCCAGCGAGCCCGGCGGGGCGCCGAGGTTCATCGGCCACTCGACCTTGTAGTTCACTGCCATGCTGGTGTCTCCTCTGCGGCGTCCGCTCAGGCGGCCTGGTTCGCGCCGACGGGCGCGAACGGACAATACGGTTCCTTCTCGACGACGTTGAGCACGAACGACAGCTTCGCCATTCCCGATATGACCGCCATCGCGGTGCCGAGTTCGAGGATGTCGGCCTCGCTGAAATGCGCGCGCAGACGCCGGAACAATTCGGGGCTCATTTCGCCGTCCATGTTCGTCAGCGCGACCTGGGCCGCATAGTCGATCACGGCGCGCTCGGCTTCCGTGAAAGGCGTGTAGTCACCGGCGATCAGGGCGTCGATCTGCGCCTCAGTGAAGCCCGCTGCGAGTGCGCCTGGCACGTTCTGCCGATTGCAGGTGCGGCAGCCGTGCAGCACCGAGAGCTTGAGCCGGGCAAGCTGCTTGTAGCGCTGTTCTACGCGACCGCCGAAGAAGACCTGAACGTAGAAGCGGTTCATCACGAAGTCGAGCATGTCCGGGTTCTGCGCAAACACCTCGACGAACTGCGGCGTTCCCGTCAGCGCGTTGAGTGTGTCCCATGCCTGGTGCCACTTCGGATCCAGTGCTGCGCGAGGCGTCCGGGTCAGCAGCGTCTCTTTCATGGTTGCTCCTCACTTCGGCAGACGAAAGTAGTCGGGAATGCCGGCCGGCCAGACGTCGCCGGTCTGGTTGTTGCCACCATCGACCACGACGACCTCGCCGGTGATGAATTTGCCGCTGACGGGCGAGGCGAGGTAGACGACCGCATGAGCGATGTCAAGGCCGTCGCCGAGTGCGTGCATCGGATTCGAGTATGCAAACTGCTCGGCGGCTGCCGGGTCGTAGACGTTGAGGCCTTCAGTGGCGATCGAACCGGGCGAGACGCAGTTGACGCGGATCCCGAGCGGCGCCCATTCGATCGAGACCGACTTCGACAGGTAGATCACGCCGGCGCGAGCCGCACAGGTGTGCGCCACCTGTGGCATGCCACGCCAGACATTGGCGACGATGTTGACGATGTTCCCGGGCCGGCCCGCGTCGCGCCAGCGCTTCGCGGCCGCCTGCATCATGTACCAGGTGCCGTTGAGGTTCGTGTCGATCACCGCGAGCCATCCCTTGACGGTGAAGTCGATCGCTGCCTGCGGGAACTGGCCGCCACCGTTGTTGACGAGCGTGTCGAGCCCGCCGAAACGCTGCCAGGTGGCCTCGAGCAGCGCCTCGACCTGCGCGGGATCGCGGATCGTCATTGGAAAGGTCGCGATGTCGCGCCCGAGCAGGCGGCGCACGCTCGCCGCCGCGTCGGCGAGCTTCTCGGCGCGACGGCCGCAGATCATGACATTGGCGCCGAGCCGGCTCAGCATGAAGGTCATCGCCCGACCAATGCCACTGCCTCCGCCCGAGACGAGGAAGGTCTGCCCGCTCAAAAGGTCGTCGCGGAACGCCAGCGGCGCGGTCGCGAGCTGTTCGTCGGTGAGTCCCCACTCGCGGTTGCCGGGCCGCGGCCTGGCGGCGTTGCCCGCGGTCCGTGTCAGATCGAGTCTCGTGGATTCGGTAGCCAAGCGCGGAATTCCTCAAATCGAATGGAGTCCGAGCACGCTGACGCTCGCGACATTGCGGTTGGGGATCCCGCCGAGGTTGTGGGCGAGCCCGACGGTCGGCTGTTGCAGCTGCCGGTCACCGGCGCGCCCGAGCAGCTGCAGGTAGATCTCGTAGGTCATGCGCAGACCGGTTGCGCCGATCGGGTGGCCGAAGCACTTGAGGCCACCGTCGATCTGGCAGGGAATCGCGCCCTCGGCATCGTAACGTCCATCGAGAATGTCGTGCGGCGCACGACCCTCGTCCGAGAGGCCGAGATCTTCCATCAACACGAGCTCGGTGATCGAGAAGCAGTCGTGCACTTCGATCAGATCGAGCTCGCTGCCTGGATCGCGAATGCCGGCCTCGTGGTAGGCGCGCTGCGCCGCAAGGCGTGTGGTGAGCGTGTAGGTGCCATCCCAAGAGGCGTGGCTCATCTCGACGCCGTTCGATGGCGCGAGCTGCAGTGCCTTGATCGTGACCATGTCGCGACGGCCGAGCGAACGCGCGATCTGCGGCGTCGTGACGATGGCGCATGCCGCACCGTCGCTGACGCCGCAGCAATCGTAGACCCCGAGCGGGTAGGAGACCATCGGTGCGTCGAGCACCTGCTCGACCGTGATCCGGTTGCGCAGGTGGGCCTTGGGATTGCGTGCCCCGTTGGCATGGCTCTTGACCGAGACGTGCGCCATCGCGCGTCGCAGTTCGTCCATCGAGTAGCGGTGCTTGGCCGCGTATGCGCCCGCGAGCTGGGCAAAGGCTCCTGGTGCCGTGCTGCCCGGCAAGTAGAGATCCTCGAAGGTTCCCTTGGTGCGCTCCGGCAGGCCGGAGTAGCCGGTGTCCTTGAGTTTCTCGACGCCCATTGCGAGCGCAATGTCGCAGGCCCCCGCGGCAACCGCGTAAGCCGCGCCGCGCAGCGCCTCGGTGCCGGTCGCGCAGAGGTTCTCGACGCGCGTTACGGGGATGTTCGGCAGGCGCAGCGCCATCGACAGTGGCAGGGCCGACTTGCCAACACTCTGCTCGTCGAAGAACACGCCGAGCCAGGCGGCGTCGATGCGGTCGCGCTCAATGCCGGCATCTGCGATCGCCTCGACGAATGCCTCGACCATCAGGTCGTCGGCACCGCAATCCCAGCGCTCGCCGAAGCGCGAGCAGCCCATGCCGAGGATCGCCACTTTGTCGCAGATTCCGCCCGCCATAGGGTGCCTCAGACTCGAACGGCCTTCCAGAAGTAGCGACGAAAGTGCCGCAGCGGGTCGTGGTCCTTGATCCGCAGCACGAAGCGGACGCGATCGCCGACCGCGAGCTCGCCGGCATCGAGATCGGTCAGTTCCATGAGGAGATTGCCGCCCTCGGCAAAGCTCACGTTGCCGTAAACGTACGGCGGCCGCCGCGAATAGGCCTGCCAGTCCTCGGTGAAGGTCTTGACCGTGCCGGTACTGTCGGCGAGGGCGTACCCGTCCTGGCTGTCGGTGCGCCGGCAGTCGGGATTGACGCAGACGCGGCTGCGCGGGAACTGCACCGTGCCGCAGTCCCGGCAGCGCCCGCCACGGAAGGCGTCGATGATCTCGCGCTTGCGCCAGGCAACGCTGTGCGCGGTGCGATTGTCGCGTTCGGCGCGCATGCCGAAGTCGACGTCGAGGAGACCTGCATGCGAGAGAAAGCGCGTGTAGCTCGGCTCGTCGCGACGCCGCGCGAGCGTCGCCGTCAGCGGTCCGCCTCCGGCGCGCCATGCGGCAAGGCCCGCTCCGGCGCGCAGCACGATCGCGTCGACGCCCTGGCCGAGCCCGAGCACGACGACGGGCTCGCCGCTCTGCGCGCGCTCGAGCACACCAAGCAGCATCAGCAGAGGATGCGCGCTGCCGGTGTCGCCGCAATCGGCCTCGAGGGCATCGGCGAGCGTCGCCTGCGCGAGGCCGGCATCGCTGGCGACGCGGCGCGCGATCGACGCGGGGCCGGGCATCGCGAAGTGCGCGACCTCGGCGGTGTTCACTCGTGCGGCCTGCAGCGCGGCGGCGATCGTCCGTGTCGGCAGGTGTCGGAGCGCTTCGTCGCGGACCCAGCGCTCCTCGAGCCAATAGTCGAAGGTCTCACCGGCCATCCGGTAGTGATCGACGAAGTCGGCGGCGATGTGCGCGCTGGCGAGGATCTCGGCGAGCGGCGGGGGCCCGTCGGTGCTGCCGGACGCACCACCGGCCCGCACAATCAGGGCGGCGGCGCCGTGACCCACGCGCATCTCCTGCACGCTGCCCGGCTTCGCAATGCGCGCGTCGCTGGCGACGACCAGGGTCGTGCCGCTGCGACGCGCGGCATTGGCCAGGGCAGCCGTGCCGGCGCGCAGGGAACCGGTCGACTCCATGGTCTCGATCCCGCTCGGCAGGTCGAGGCAGGCGGCGGCCAGGGCAGCGTTGCTGCGGTCCGCGAAAGGCAGCGACGTCGAGGCCAGGTGCAGGGCGCTCGGTGCGGATATCCCGCGCAGCGCCCCGCGCGCCGCCTCGATCGCGAGTGTCAGCGCGTCCTCGTCCCAGTTGCAGGCGCTGCGGGTGCCGGCGACCCGCGACGGTGCCGATTCGAGCCAGCCCATCGCGGCGGCGATCACCGCGCGCGGCAGCCGCAGCCGCGGAACATACGCGCCGGCGGAGACGATCTGGGCGAGGGCGACCATCGGGGATCGGTGACTCAGTTCTCGTAGTACGCTGCGAGCAGTGGTTCGACGCGCAGAGCCTCCGGCACACGTTCGCGGCCGATCCGCCGATCGAGTTCCTCGTGCCAGTGATAGATGCGCCGTTCCTGGTAGTTGAGCGGCATGCCGCGGAAGCCGGGCGACATCACCGATTCCTGGATCTGCTCGGCAAACTGCAGGTCCTCGTCGAGGATGCGGTCGAAATTCCTGATGCGCGTCTCCCAGAGCGGATCGAGCGGACCGGGGCCCCAGTCGGGTGCGAACCAGATGCACTCGATCCGCATGGTCGTATTGGAGGTCGGCCAGAACAGCAGGAATGGACAGCCGGTCGGGTCCACGGGCGTGACGAGGTTCGGGAAGAAATTGAACGACGGGTTGTTGCGCGAAGAGATCTCGGTGGCCGTCTCGATGCGACGCATGCCGCGGGTGCCCGGGTCCTGCCAGTCCGGCCGGCGGTTTGGCGTCACCATCAGCGAGTGGCCGTTGCGGTACAGGGCGATCGTGGTGCCGCGATGATCCAGGAAGCGATCGACCGTGGACTGGTGGATGGACTTGAGGTGATACACCTCGAGGAAGGCGTCCATGAGCACCTTGACGTTGCACTTGACGTCGAAGGCTTCGCTCGCGACGAGCCGCCACTCGTCGGGCTGGAACTGCTGGAAGTAGTCGCCGAAAGGCGCGACGTGCTGCAGCAGCGGCTCGGCCCCCGCATCCTCATTGATGAAGATCCATTTGAAGAAGCGCTCGCAGCGCACCGGGATGAGATTGCGGTGCGCCATGTCCAGATCGACGAAGTCGCGCTTGTCGCGCAGGTTCAGCAAGCGCCCGTCGAGCCCGTACGTCCAGCCGTGGTAGCCGCAGACGAAGCCTTCGGCCTTGCCGCACTTCTCCTTGGCCAGAGGTGCGCCGCGGTGCCTGCACGTGTTGTAGAACGCGCGCACGACATCGTCCTTGCCGCGAACGATCAGGATCGGTGTGCCGGTCTTGCGCCAGACGATGAAGCTGCCGGGCTCGGGGAGTTCGTCGAGGTGACAGGCGTACAGCCAGCTCCGACGCCAGAGGTAGTCGCGCTCGAGTCGCAGGAAGTCGGGGTCGACGTAGCGTCCGGCAGGAATGTCAGGAAAGCGCGGAAACCCCTCCGGCGGTGAGGTGCGCGCCGCCTCATATTTCATGCCTTCGAGAAATCGTTGGACCGTCTGGCTATCCATGAAATCCGAACCGCCGGGCCTGCCGACCGCGGCCCAACCCGAACGGAACCAAGGCCTGGGAACCGGCTCGATTATAGGCAGAGCCCTCCAGAAAGAAACAGGCGTGACTGTTTTTTTTAAGGCGAGCGTCGCTATAGTCAGGCCGACCGGCCCCGCCGACCGGGACGGGGCCCTGGAGAGCTCGGATGCCAGAACTGGTCCTGCACCACTTCGACTGGTCGCCGTTTGCCGAGAAGGCGAGGCTCGCGCTTGGACTGAAGCGGCTCGCCTGGCGCTCGGTACGGATTCCAATGACCCCGCCGCGACCGGATCTGATGCCGCTCACGGGCGGCTACCGCAAGACGCCGACGCTGCAGATCGGCGCCGACATCTACTGCGACACGCGGCTGATCGCTCGCGAGCTCGAGCGCCGCTTTCCCGCGCCCACGCTGTTCCCGGACGGCCAGCGCGGCCTTGCGCTGGCGCTGTCGCATTGGAGCGATACGGCCTTCTTCGAGCCCGGCGCGGGCCTCTCGATGGGCCTGAACAAGCAGGTGCCGGAGCCCGTGCTCGCCGACCGCAAAGCCTTTTTCAACTTCATGGATTTCGACCGGCTCGAGGCCGACACGCCTCATCTGCTGGCGCAACTGCGTGCCAACGCCGACCTGCTCGATCAGCAGCTCGCCGATGGGCGTCCATTCCTGCTCGGCGAACGGCCCGGCTGGGCGGACATCACCGGCTACTTCCCCGTCTGGATGGCGCGGCAGTTCATTCCGCTGGCGGCCGAGCTGCTCGGGCCATTCACCCGCCTCGCCGCCTGGGAGGAGAGGGTTCGCTCGATCGGCCACGGCGAGCGCACGGAGCTCGATTCGCAGTCGGCCCTCGACATCGCGCGTGACTCGACGCCCGAGCGCGGGCGCGGTGTCGACCCGGCAGATCCGCTGCAACTGCGCGCGGGGGACCGTGTCCGCGTGACTCCTGACGACTATGGCAAGGTGCCCGTGGAGGGCGAACTCGTCACGCTCGAACTGCACGAAGTCGCCGTGCGCCGTGAGGACCCACGCGTGGGCGTCGTGGTCACGCACTTTCCGCGCATCGGCTATCGAGTCGAGCGGGCCTGACGAGAAAAGAGGCCCGGCGGTCGCCCGCCGGGCCCCGTCAGAGCGCTCCGTCGGCGATCACTGGCCGCCGAACTTCACACCAAACTCGAGACCCCACTGCCGCGGCGGGCCGTAGGAGGCCATGGTCCAAAGGTTGCCGACCGGCAGGATGCCCTCGCGGTAGCGTTCGTCACCGAGGTTACGGCCGAACAGCCGCACGTGGTAAGCGCCGCTCTCCGGGCGCCACGTGACGCTCGCGTTGTAGAGCGTGCGCGAGTCGATGATGCCGTCGTAGCGCAGGCCCGGCAGCCGCAGCGCCTCGGGGACCGTCGAGGGGACGTGGATGTTCTCTCCCTCGTACGAGGCGTTGACGTCCCACTCGAGCGCGCCGCGTCCGACCGACGTAAAGAGCGTGGCACCGAAACGCGCCATCCACTCCGGCGTACGCGGTACGGTCGTGCCGCTGCGGTCGACGTCGATACCGGGCGGGCAGCCCGCGCACTGCGTCGTCGGGTTGAAGTCGGTGTCGGCCTGGAAGCGATCGAACTTCGCATCGGTGTAGGCCGCATTGCCGTAGAGCGTCAGACTGTCGATCGGCCTGGCGGCGATCTCGAGCTCGACGCCGTTGACGGTCAGTTCGGCCGCGTTGAAGAAGCGCGTCTCCTGGAACGACAGGCCACCGCCGAGCGGGATGTCGCCGACGAGCTCGCGCTGTGCGTCGTCGTACTTGACGTTGTAGACGACCGCGTTGATGCGCAGCCGGTTGTTCAGCAGGTCGGTCTTGATGCCGAGCTCGATGCTGTCGGCGATCTCGGGGTTGACTGGACGCGCGGCCGCGGCGGGGAACGGGAATGGCAGGCCGATCGTGCTCGTGCCGGTCTGGTCGTTGTAGGCCCCGCTCTTGAAGCCACGCGCATAGGTCGCCCAGGCGAACACGTCGTCGGTGGCCTGGTACGAGAGCGTCGCGCGCCAGGTCGGTTCGGTCCAGGTCTCCTCGTCGCGGACGACATTGATCGGGAAGCGATCGAAGTCCGCGGCGTTCAGCGGATCGCCGAGCGCGGCGATCGTGAACGCGTTGCTGAAGTTCGCGATGCCGTTGAGGAACTGCGGGTAGATCTGCGAGCGACCCGCCCATTCCTTCTTCTCACGGGTCCAGCGCGCGCCGAGCCCGAGTGTCCAGCGGTCCGTGAGCTCATAGGTCGCGTCACCGAACACCGCCGTCGCCGTGCCGTCCTGCGCGTTGCAGAGCAGCGAGGGATTGGCGTTGTGGCTGTTGACGGTCAGCGTCGGCAGTCCGGCGCCGGCGAGCAGCGTATTCGGCGCGAAGCCGGGGCCGAAGAAGTCGAGGAAGCCGAGGTACTGCAGCACGCAGAACTTCGTCTCGTCCTTCGCGTAGTAGGCGCCGGCGACGAAATTGAACTTGCCGTCGAGATCCGAGGCGATCCGGAATTCCTGCTGCGTCGTCTCGCGATCGTCATCGCGGGTCGCGTCGAACAGAGAGGCGAACACCTCGCCGGTGTAAGTGCTCGGCAGGCGCGACTTCTGTTCGCGGCGACCGGTGCTCGAGTAGAGCTTGTAGCTGTCGCTGAGCTGCCATTCGAGGTTGAGATAGGCGCCGTCCACCGAGACGCGATGGCCGTTGCCCATCCTGAGCCCGTCGTCGCGATTCGAGACGCCCGCCTGGTCGAGCGGGTCGCCCGACGTCACGCCGGTGAAGCCGAGCGCATGGAAAGCGAGTCCGGGATCGGCTGGCGTTTCGTTGACGATCGGCGGCGTCGCACGCTTGTCGCGCAGGTACTCGAACTGCAGCAGCGCGCTGAAGCGGTCGCTGGGCTGCCAGAGCGCCTTGAGGCGGCCCGCGGTCGAATCCTCGCCGCCGAGCTTGCTGCCGTCACCGGCGATGTTGAAGCCGATGCCGCCCGGCGGCGGTCCGCCGAGCACGCTGGAGCGTTTGCCATTCCTGAAGTAGCCGTCACTCTGGTCGGTGCCGCCCGAGAGGCGTAGCGCGAAGGTGTCGGTGATGGGCAGGTTCACCGCCGCGCGGGCGCGGCGCGTATCGAAGCTGCCGACCGTGTATTGCACTTCGCCCGAGGCGGCCTCGAGATCGGGCCGCTTGGTGCGGATGTTGATCACGCCGGCTGTCGTGTTCTTGCCGAACAGCGTGCCCTGCGGGCCGCGCAGCACCTCGACGGACTCGATGTCGAAGGTGTCGAGCACCTGGCCCTGGATGTTCGGCAAGACGAAGTCATCGACCGTGACGCCGACGGGCGCCTCCTGGTACACGATGATCGAGGTCTGACCGACGCCGCGCAGGCCGAAAGACGCGGCATTGAAGCCGGCGACGTTGCCGCTGATGAGGCTTGGCACGCGAATCGCGACGTCGCGGATGTCGCGCGGCGCGAGCCTCGCGAGATCCTCGTCACTGATCGCCGAAACCGAGATCGGCGTGCGCTGGATGTCCGTTTCGGTGCGGCGCGTCGCGGTGACGGTGACCTCTTGGAGACCGACCTCGGTGTCCTGAGCCTGTCCCGGCTGCGAGGCGAGGCCAACGACGACGACGGACAAGGCCGTGAACACCGACCGGATGGGTCGAAGGAGTGGCAGCATCGACTATCCCCCTCTTCAGGCGTCTAGCTCGTGGCGGGCCTGGAAGCGGGCCCGGGCGTCGCGGATTATAGGCAGTACGGACCGAAAAGAAACAGGCGTGACTGTTTTTTGTCGCCGCCTGTTGCGATGCTGCAACGAGGAGGTGGCGTGCTGGAGCTCTATTTCTATCCTTCACCCAACGGGCTGAAGCCCCTGATTCTGCTCGAGGAATGCGGCCTCGACTACGTGCTGCGGCCGGTCGATATCCTGCGCGGCGAGCAGTTCGATCCTGCCTTCCTGCGCATCAGCCCCAACAATCGAATTCCGGCGCTCGTCGATACGGAGGCGGGCCTGTCGCTGTTCGAGTCCGGCGCCCTGCTGGTCTACCTCGCGGAGAAGGCGGGTCGCTTCATGCCGCGTGAGCC
Source organism: Gammaproteobacteria bacterium (assembly GCA_037444685.1). Lineage (GTDB taxonomy): Bacteria > Pseudomonadota > Gammaproteobacteria > Steroidobacterales > Steroidobacteraceae > UBA964. The sequence goes on along the minus strand of JBBILX010000002.1, from coordinate 256,866 downwards.
TCGGGCACGGATCGATTGCCTGCAATGGCTGTTCTGGCAGGTCGGGGGCCTCGGGCCGATGGCCGGACAGGCGCATCATTTCCGGGCCTTCGCTCCCGAGGTGGTGCCCTATGCGATTCGCCGCTACACCGACGAATGCAACCGCCTCTACGGCGTGCTCGAGCGCGGTCTCCACGACCGTGACTACATCGCCGGGGACTACTCGATCGCCGACATGGCGATCTGGCCCTGGATCGTGACGCACCGGCGGCAGGGGCAGCGGCTCGAACAGTTCCCCCGCGTCGCCGACTGGTTCGAGCGCATTCGTGCCCGTGCGGCCGTGCGGCGTGCCTATGCCATCGGCCACGAGCGTCAGGCCGATGCCGAGGCGTATCGTTATCTCTACGGGCAGACCGCCCGGAGCCTCGGGAGCCACCCATGAGCGGGATCATCCTGCATCACTACGACGCCTCACCGTTCACGCAGAAGGCGCTGCGAGTGCTCGGCCTCAAGCGCCTTGCGTGGCGATCGGTGCGGACGCCGATGCTGCCGCCCAAGGAGGATCTGTTGGCGCTGACCGGCGGCTACCGTGGCACTCCGGTCATGCAGATCGGAGCCGACGTCTACATCGATTCGCAGCGCATCGCGCTCGAGCTGGAGCGGCGGCATCCGGAGCCGACGCTGTTTCCCGCCCGCGACCCGGGCATCGCCTGCATGCTCGTCAAGTGGAGCGACGCCTTCTTCCGCGCGGGTCTCGCGATCAGCGTCAACCAGCTGGCCCGCGACTGGCCCGCCGAGTTTCGGGAGGACCGACGCCGGCTGTTCCCCGATTTCGACTTCGAAGGCGCGGTCCGCGACGCCACGCACGCGCAGACGCAGTTTCGCGTGCATGCCGGCTGGCTCGACGCGCAGCTCGGCGCGCGCGGTCCTTTCCTCTCCGGCGATGCGCCAGGGCTCGCCGACATCCAGGCGCACGTCTTCGTCTGGATGGCACGCACCAATTTCCCGGAGCTTGCCGCCCGGATGCTGGCCTGCTTTGCCGCCCTGCCCCGCTGGGAGCAGGCGATGCTTGCCCTCGGCGAGGGATCCCGCACCGAGATCGAAGCGGCGGCGGCGTTGGCCGAAGCCCGCGCCGCCGCGCCGGCGGCGCTTGCCGCGCAGGTCGACACCGACGATCCTACCGGGCTCCAGGCCGGACAGAGAGTCGAGGTCGCGCCGGACGACACGTCGCGGGGCGCCGTGACCGGCGAACTCGTCGCGCTCGACTGGCAGTCCATGACGCTGCGCCGCGAGCATCCGCGCTGCGGCGTCGTGCACGTGCATTTTCCGCGCAATGGCTACCGGCTGCGGGCCATCGCCTGACTGCGAAGTCTCGAGACGTCGTCAGGGTCGAGGCCCGGTCGGGGGACTGGCGGCCGACCCGTCTGGCTCGCGTGCGGGCGGCGCCGCTTCAGGCGAGCATCTGGCGTGCCTCCTCGGCCCAGCGCAGCGCCTCGAGGTAAGCGGCCCGCACCGCTGCGTCGTCGCCCGTGGTGCGCACCCGCTCCCATTCGCCGCGCTCCCAGGCCTGGACGGCGCGCAGGGCCTCGCCGATCGGCCCGACCTGGCGGGTCAACGCCGATTCCACGTCGCTCGTCAGCGGCAGCGAGCGCACGGCCTCGTCGGTCGGCAGGCCCAGCAGCGCATCGATGTGCGACAGCAATCCCGCAAAGAAGAAGCTGCCGGCGGCCTGCGGATCGTGTCGCTCGGCCATCAGTTCGCACGTGCGTGCGCGAACCATCGCGTTGACGAGCAGATAGTTCGGCCGGTCCTCGAAGCCTGCGAGCGCGACGACCGAGCAGAGCCGCTTGAGGTTCTCGAGGCCGAGCATGACGATGCCATGGCGGATCGACGTGACCTTGCGCGGCAGGTTGTAGTAGCCCGAGTTCAGGCAGCGCAGCAGCCGATTGACGAGGCCGAGATCGCGCGCAACGAGCTGCTCGAGCTGCTCCGGCGTGACGTCGGGCTGGTTCAGCGCCGCGAGCACCTGCAGGGTCGCGAGGCGCATGGTCGGCGCGCGCTGCCCACTGAAAGTCTCCGGACGCTGCAGGAAGTAGCCCTGGAACGCGGCGAAGCCGAGCGCCTTGCAGCGTTCGAACTGCTCGCGCGTCTCGACTTTCTCGGCAATCAGCTCGAGACCGCGCGCGCAGGGTCTCGACGGTCTGCGGCAGGGACTCGTGCGACTCGGCGGCGAGGTCGACCTTGACGCAGTCGGCCACGGCCAGCAGCCGCTCATCGCAGGCGTGGCTGACGTAGTCGTCGAGCGCGATCCGGAAGCCCTGATCGCGCAGGGCCGCGATGCCCGCGAGCAGCGCCTCGTCGACGTTGACGTCCTCGAGCACCTCGATGACCACGCGCTCTGGTGGCAAGGGCAGCACGAGCGGCTCGCGCAGCAGCGCATCGGGCAGGTTCACGTGCGCGCGCACGCCGGGCGCGAGCCGATCGAGACCGATGTCGCTGAGCGCGCCGAGCACCACGCGCGCCGTGGCGAGGGTGCCGTCGACCGGCCCGGTGCGCACGGCGTGCGGCGAGCCGCGATAGAGCAGCTCGAAGGCGACGACGTCGCAACGCGCATTGAAGATCGGCTGGCGTGCGACGCTGATGGTGGCCGCCGCCGCGGCGGCGGCCGATGCGTCCTCTGGGGCGGGCTCGGTCATGGGTGGCAGTGTCGCGTGGGCCCGACGCCGCGACTGTGACACGCTGCGTGATCCGGCCAAGTCCGGGGTTTGGAGGGGCGTGGCGAGGCCAGCATGCCGCGGTCCGCCTAGATGACTCCGTCGGCGCGCAGCCGCACGATCTCCGCGGCGGTGAAGCCGAGCGACGTGAGGACCTCGTTCGTATGCTCGCCGAGCGTCGGTGGCCGCGTGACGATGCCGCCCGGAGTCGCGGAGAAGCGCAGGGGCAGATCGGCGACGGGGGCGGGGCGCGGCAGCCCGGGGTAGTCGCTGACGGCGCGCAGGAAGCCCATGGCCGCCACCTGTGGATCGTCGAGCGCCTGCTGCGGCGAGTAGACGCGGCCGGCCGGGATGCCCGCGCGCTCGAGCTCGGCGATCGCCTCGTCGCAGCTGCGCTCCGCGCACCAGGCCCGCATGCGGGCGATGATCGGCGCGCTGTGCTCGCCGCGCGAGGCGTCGGTGGCGAAGCGCGGGTCGCCGAGCCAGCGCTCGGTGTCGCCCATGAGCTTCGCCCAGCGCCGGAACAGCCCGTCGCCGACCACATGCGTCAGCACGTGTCCATCCTTCGTCGCGAATACGTCCGAGGGCGCCGAGGTCTGCACGAGATTGCCGGTGCCGACACGATTGATCTTCGTGACCCCCTGCTCGATCAGGTGCGAGTTGAAGACCGCCAGCGCCGTGCCGAGCAGCGAGGCCTCGACGTGCTGTCCCTCGCCGGTGGCGCGCCGGTGCAGCAGCGCCGCGAGCGCGCCGAAGGCCGACAGCACCGCCGTCGAGTAATCGACATAGGGCGCGGCGGCCTTCGCCGGAGCCCCGGGGGTGCCGGTGATGTACATCGCACCGGACATCGCCTGTCCGACGCCGTCGAAACCACCGCGATCACGGTAGGGCCCGCCGTCGCCGAATGCGGTCTGCGTCACGAGGATCACGTCGGCGCGGATCGCGCGCAGCGACGGGTAGTCGAGGCCCATCGACACCAGCGCCGACGGCGGCAGATTGGCGACGACGATGTCGGCCGAGGCGACCAGCCGGCGCAGCACTTCGCGCGCGCCGTCCTTGCCGGGATCCAGTGTCATCGAGCGCTTGTTGCAGCCGGTCTGCAGGAACACGGCACCCTCGCCCTGCAGCGTCACGGGCGCGATGAAGCGATCCTCGCCGCCTTCGCGTCGTTCGATGCGGATCACCTCGGCCCCGAGGTAACCGAGCAGCGTCGCGCAGTAGGGGCCCGCAACGTAGCGTCCGAAATCGAGGACCCGCACGCCGGCGAGCACGCCTTGCGCAGTCTGGCGCGTCTCCGGATGGCTGGCGGCTGACGTCTTCGCGTTCATTGGCTTAGAGTAGCGTCTGCATCGCAGAGGAGCGACCTCTTGATCTACACGATCGCGGATCGGAGCGCGCAGATCGCGCCGGACGCTTATGTCGCGCCATCCGCGGACGTGATCGGCTGGGTCCGGTTGCGCGCCGGTGCGAGCGTCTGGTTCAACTGCGTGCTGCGCGGCGACAGCGACTGGATCGAGATCGGCGAAGGGTCGAACGTACAGGACGGCACGGTCATCCACACCGATCCCGGCATACCCGTCGTCATCGGTGCGGGCGTGACGATCGGACATCGTGCCTTCCTGCACGGTTGCACGGTCGGCGAAGGCAGCCTGATCGCCAACGGCGCGATCGTGCTCGACCGCAGCCGAATCGGCCGACGCTGCGTGATCGCTGCAGGCGCACTCGTGCCACCCGACAAGGAGATCCCGGACGGCTCGGTCGTGATGGGTGCGCCAGGACGCATCGTGCGCGAGGTGACCGAGCGCGATCTCGCGATGATCGCGCGTGGCGCCGAGAGTTACCGGCGTCGCGCCGTGCAGTACCGCAACGAGCTGAAGCCCGACACGAGGGGCTGAGGACGATCGATGGATTTCAGACTCACCGAGGAACAGAAGGCACTCCAGGAGACCGCACGTCGGTACGCTCGCGAGCGCCTGCCGGCGCTGGCGCGGCAGATCGAAGCTACCGGAGAACCGCCATCGCGCGAGCTGGTCCGCGAGTACGCCGAGCAGGGCTTCCTCGGCATCAACGTGCCCGAGCGCTACGGCGGCCTCGGTCTCGGCAACCTCGAAGCGCTGATCGTGCTCGAGGAGTTCGGCAAGATCTCCTCGGCGATCGCCTTTCCCGTATTCGAGTCCTGTGTTGGGCCCGTGCGCGCGATCGAGCGCTTCGCGGGCGAATCGCTGCGTCAGCGCATCGTCCCGAGGGTCTGCTCGGGTGACATTGTGGTCGCCGTGTCGATGTCCGAACCACAGGCCGGCTCGGCGCTGACGGACCTGACGACTCGCGCCGAGATCCGTGGCGACCGGGTGATCCTCAACGGCACGAAGCGCTGGTGCTCTGGCGGCGGCCACGCCGACGCCTACGTCGTCTATTGCCGGATGTCGGACGCGCCGGGCGCCAAGGGCATTGGCGCCGTGCTCGTCGAGAAGGATGCGCCGGGCCTGACGTTCGGCAAGCAGGAAGAGCTCATGGGCTTCCGCGGCGTGCCCTCGTCCGACCTCTACTTCGACAACTGCTCGGTGCCGGTCGACAACGTGATCGTGCCGGCCGGCGGCTTCCGGAAACTCATGGAGGCCTTCGACCTGGAGCGCTGCGGCAACGCGACCATGGCGCTCGCGCAGGCGTCCGGGGCGCTCGAGGATGTCGTCGAGTACGTACAGGAGCGTCACCAGTTCGGCAAGCCGATCGTCGAGTTCCAGGCCGTGCAGATCCGCCTCGCCGAGATGCGCATGCGAGTCGACGCGGCGCGGCTGCTGATCTGGCGCGCAGCCAGCAACGCCGAGGACGGTCTGCCGTCGGTCATCGAGTCGTCGACGGCCAAGTGCTTCGCCAACGAGATCGCCCGCGAGGTCTGCGGTCACGCCGTGCAACTGATGGGCGGCTACGGCTATTCGAAGGACTATCCGATGGAGCGACGCCTGCGTGACGCCTGGGGCTGGGGTATCGCCGGCGGGGCCATCGACATCCAGAAGGTCAACATTGCCGCTGCGATGGTCGGCAGGCGTTTCGATCAGCGCGCCTGAGAATCGCTAGCTCCAGTGGGCGCGTGCCGGGCCGTGTCCGCCTGGAAGAAAAAAGGCCCGCGCGGTCGGCCGCGCGGGCCTGGCTGACAACGGTCGCGAGGCGCCTCAGAAGCGGAACGTGCCCTCGAGCGCCACGGTGCGCGGCGGGTCGACGAAGCCGTAGTAGCTGCGCGCGCCGAAGATGCTGCCGGCGAGCGGCGTGTCGCCCGCATAACTCAGCACCGTCTCGTCGGTGATGTTGCGTGCGACCACGGCGATCTCCCATTGCCGGTCTGGACCCGCGAGGGCAATGCGGCCGTTGAGCTTCGTGTACGCGTCCTGCTTCGCGTTCGGATCCAGCGTCAGCGAAATCAGGTAGTCCGCGGAATACGCGGCGTCGAGGCCGGCCTTGAGCTCGAGCTCGCCGAGCTGCCACGTGTACTCGGCGCTGACGATCGCGGTGATCTCGGGAGCGAGCTGATTCGTGAAGCCGTCGTAGCGGCAGTTGCCCGGCACGCGCGGACTGAGCAGGGCGGCCGGCGGATTGAAGTAGCACTGGCCGTCGTACTGGGTCCACTCAAAGTCGAGGTAGGCCAGCGAGCCGGAGAGGAACAGCCCGCGCGTCGCCTGCCAGCGCGCCTCGACTTCGACGCCCTTGACCTCGGCCGTGCCGTTACCGACGTTGAAGCCGAGGCTCCCGTCGAAGGCACTGGTCTGCAGGTCCTCGTAGTCAGTGAAGAACACGGCGGCGTTGACTTCGGCCGACGCGCCGAGCCGCGTCTTGACCCCGAGCTCCCACGACTTGGCCTTCTCGGGCTCGTACTCGAAGGTGCCCACTGGCGGCGCCTGGTTCGAGCGCGCGTCGAAGCCGCCGGACTTGAAGCCCTTCCCCCACGACAGGTAAGCCATCGAATCGTTGCCGAAGTCGTATTGGACGTTGACGAGCGGCGAGAAATTGTCCTCGGTGCGCTCGCCGCTGACGAAGTGGCGCTGGATCCGGAACACGGCGTTGTAAAGCACGTCGATGACCCCGGCCGGCAGATCCACTCCGGCGGCATCGGTCAGGCGGGTCAGACGGGAGCCGGTCTTGCTTTCACTGGACCAGCGGCCGCCTGCCGTGACGCGGAAGGCGTCCGTAACGTTCCACGTGGCCTGGCCGAACACCGCGAACATCTCGCTGTCCTGCTTGAACACGCGTGGATTGCGAGTATTCGCGAAGGCCGTGCCCGAGCCCATCGGCAGCGCCGGATTGCCGTTCAGGAGCGGCACGATGATGCTGTTGCCGGGCACGAAGACGAAATCCGACTCGTCGAGCGAGTAGTTCTGCACGTAGGCGCCTGCGATCCACGCGAGCTTCTGGTCTGTGTCAGAGGTCAGGCGCAGCTCCTGGCTGAACTGCTCGTAGTCCTCGGTGATGCCGGCCGTGAAGACGTTGGCGCCGGTGAAATCGCAGTCGCAGCCTTCGTCGAGCGTGTAGTCGCTGTAGCCCGTGACCGAGGTCAGCGTCACGCCATTGGCGAAGCGCCAGTTCATCGCCAGCGCGGCCTCGGTCGGCTCGAAGATGCTGTAGTCGCCGTTTGAGGAGCGACGGAAGTTCGTGGTGTTGTCGAGCACGCCGGAGTTCTGGGCGAACACGTTGCGCAGGATCTGCGAGTAGGTCAGCCCAGGGATGGGCGGCGTCAGCGTCGTGCCGTTGGGCCGCAACGTCGGCGCCGCCGGCAGTTCGCCGAAGATTTCCACCTGGCGGCCGACGACGTCGAAGCGTCCCGTCTCGACCTTGAACGTCGCGTCGAAGCGCTCGCTCGGTGTGAATGCGAACGTCAGGCGGCCGAAGGTGTCCTCACGCGACGGTTCGTCGGGATTGAGCGTGAGGTTCCGGACATAGCCGTCGGTCTCGCGGTAGCGCAGCGCGAGCCGGGCGCCGAAGGACTCGGACAGCGGACCGGAAACGACGGCTTCGAGCGCCTGTTCGTTCGTTTCGACTTCATAGGTTGCACGCACGGAGCCGCTGAATTCGTCGGTAGGCTTCGCCGTGATCAGGTTGACCGCGCCGGCAATCGCATTCTTGCCGAACAGGATCGGCTGCGGTCCACGCAGCACCTCGATGCGCTCGATGTCGAAAAACGGCATGCGCGACTGCGGGCCGCGGCCGCGGAAGATGCCATCGGAGTAGGTGCTGACCGATTGCTCGAAGCCCTGGTTGAGGCCCGAGCCGATGCCGCGGATGTAGAAGTTATTGGCGATACCGGTCTCGGTCACCTGGAGGTTCGGCACGTAGGCTTTGAGATCGTCGAGTCGGGCGATGCCCGCCTCGACGAGCTTTTCGCCCGAGACCGCATTGACGGAGATTGGCACGTCCTGCAGCGATTCCTCGCGCTTCTGTGCCGTGACAACGATTTCCTCGAGCACGATTTCGTCACTTTCCTGCGCGACGACGACGGGAGTGGCGATGGCGAAGGCGAGCGGCAGCAGACGCGCGCCGCGCCCGGCCCGGATTGGAGCAGATCTCATTCGATGGTCCCCCTCGATGCGTGTTTCGATGCGGGCCGGCGGTCCGCCCCGCATATGGCGCGATGATACGACCAAACCCCCGAAATCGCGCACGAAACCGTGTGGTGATGACGCAACAGGGAATTGGTCAGTACGGCTTGAGCGGGCGCGGCGCCGCGGGATCGATCGCGACCTCGATCTGGCCATCGACGATGCGCACGGCATGACAGCGCAGGGGCTGCGTGGCCGGAGCGCCGAGAACCCGGCCGTCCCGGACGTCGAAGGACGCGCCATGCAGCGGACAGATCAACCGCGTGCCGCGCAATCGGCCCTCGTCCATGCGCGCGAAGGCGTGCGAGCAGATGTTGTCGAGCGCGTGGACACCCTCGCGGCTGCGACAGACGACGATCTCGCGCCCGCCGATTTCGCAGCGATGCATGCGGCCCTCGGCGAGGGCCTCGAGAGCCAGAACGGGCACGAAGGTCGGTTCGGTCAAGGTCGCCCCCTTTGATCAAGGCGCTGGGCCAGACTCTAGCGAGGGTCACCGAAAACAAACAGTCTTGACTGTTTATTTGCGCGTCGATCGGATGCTAGGATCGCGGCTCGCGCCAACCGAGGGGGCTGCGCATGGCGAAGATCACCTTCATCGCCCGGATGACGGTCAAACCGGGGCACGAGGCCGCGTTCGTGGCCGCCTGTCGCGAGCTCGAGCAGTACGTCCGGGAGCACGAGCCCGACACGCTGCTCTACGAGTTCTTCCGCCTGCGCGAACCGAATCGCTACGCGGTGCTCGAATCGTTCCGCGACGAGTCGGCCGAGCACCGGCACATGGGGTCCGCGAAACTCGCCGAACTGGCACCACGTATCGCGGCCTGCCTCGACGGCACCTGGGAGCGTGAGTACTTCGACCCGCTCGCCTGAACGCAGTCATGAGCCAGCGAGAACTTCGCAGCGAGGATCTGCGCAGCGTCCGCATCCAGGTGACGACCCTCGGCGACCTGCTGCTGATCGCCACCGACCGGTACGCCGACTCGCCGGCGCTGATCCTGCCCGACCAGCGGCTCAGCTACGGCGAACTGACCGAGCGCGTGTTCGTACGCGCACGCGCGCTGCAGGCGCTCGGCGTCAGGCCGCGGGAGCACATCGGGCTGCTGCTGCCCACCGGCGTCGAGTTCGTCGAATTCCTGTTCGCGATCGCGCTGTGCGGCGCCGTGGCCGTCCCGCTCAACGCCCGCTATCGCTACAGCGAACTCGCGTACGTGATCGAGAACGGCGACCTCGTGACGGTGATCACGACCAGCCAGATCGCCGATCACGTGAACTTCGTCGAACGGCTCACGCAGGCCTTGCCGGGCCTCGAGACGCAGGACGATCCGCGCCGCCTGCAGGTTCCGAGCGCGCCGCGCTTGCGCAATCTCGTGCTGCTCGGCCGGACCGAGGCGCCCGGATTCCTCCGCGAGGACGACTTCGCGGCGCTCGCCGCGCTGTCGGCCGAGACGCTCGTGCACGAGACGCGCATGCGCGTCCGGCTCTGCGACCCGGCCATCATGCTCTACACCTCCGGCACGACCGCGAACCCGAAGGGCTGCCTGCTCTCGCACGAGGCGATCGTCCGCAACTCGATTGCCCTCGGCCGGCACCGTTACGCGCTGCGACACGAGGACGTCTTCTGGTCGCCGCTGCCGATGTTCCACATCGCCGCGATCCTGCCTATGTGCGCGATCTTCGACGTCGGCGGCGCGTACGCGACGATGCAGCACTTCGAGGCGGGCGCAGCACTGCGCATGCTCGAAAAGGAGAGGGTGACGGCCACCTATCCGTGCTTCGTGACCATCATGCAGGACCTGATCTACCACCCGGACTTCAAGACGACCGACCTGTCGCGCATCACGCTGATGAACTCGAACTTCGCGGTGCAGCCACCCGCGATCAAGGACGCGATGCTCGAGGCGATCCCGCATGCGATCTACGTCGGCACATTCGGCATGACCGAGACGGCCGGCACCGTCTCGACGAGCCGCCTCGACGACCCGCTCGAGGAGCGCACCGGGCGCCTCGGCCGTCCGCTGCCGGGGCTCGAGGTGCGGATCGTCGACCCGGCGACCGGCCACGAGGTGGCGCCTGGCGAGCGCGGCGAGGTCTGGGTGCGCGGCTATTCGACGCTGCTCGGCTATTACAAGGATCCGGAAAAGACCGCGGCCGCGCTCGATGCCGACGGCTGGTTCCACACCGGCGACGTCGGCTCGATGGATGGCCGGGGAACGATCATGTTCCACGGTCGGATCAAGGACATGCTCAAGGTCGGTGGCGAGAACGTCGCTGCCGCGGAGATCGAGGCGTGCCTGCAGCGTCACCCGGCCGTCAAGCTGGCCCAGGTCGTCGGCATCCCCGATGCGAGGCTCGTCGAGGTGCCGGCGGCGTTCGTCGAGCGCAAGGCCGGCGCCACGGTCACCGACAGCGAGCTCATCGAGTTCTGCAGGCGGGAGATCGCCGGGTTCAAGGTTCCGCGGCAGATCCGCTTCGTCAGCGAATGGCCGATGTCGACGAGCAAGATCCAGAAGTTCCGTCTCCGCGACGAGCTCGTGCGCGAGCTCGGCCTCGGCTGACGTTCCCACGCCGCAACGGAGTCGCGCCATGTCGATCACGTTCATCGCCACGCTCGTCGTCAAGCCAGGCCAGGAGGCCGAGTTCGAACGGCTGCAGAGGGAGCTGTCCGAGGAGAGCCACCGCACCGAGCCGGGGTTGATCGTCTACGACGTGATCCGTCACCGCGACAAGCCGCAGACCTATGTGGTCTATGCGCGCTTCCGTGACCAGGCGGCTTTCGACGAACACATGCGCGCGCCAGCGCACGACCGGCTCGTGCCGCCGATCCTCGCCTGCCTCGCGCAGGACATGGACCTGCAGTTCTACGAGTGGAAGAGCTGAGGCCCGGCGCCGCCGCTCACCAGTAGTGGATCCAGCGCGCACGCTTCTGGAAGTGGGCGAACGCCTCGCGCTTGTCCTGGGGCAGCGCTTCGAGGTAGCCGTTGGGATCGTAGCGCTCGCGATACTGGTCCAGCACCGGCCGGTAGAGGTGCAGGTGCAGATCCGGGATCCGGTGCTTCGCGCGGAACTCGGCGATCGGGATGCGCGCCGTCTCGCGAGTCTCGAACGGACCGGCCTTGGCGAGCACGACACCGCGCGGGCCGAAGATCGAGGAGCGGCCCGGGCCCCCGTAGCCCGTGTCCTCGAAGAAGCCGGGATTGCGCCCGTGCGTGCTGACCGAGTTGTTCGTGATCAGCGTGTAGAGGCTGTTGTGGTAGGAAGTCAGCCGCATGTCGTCCCACTCGAAGCCGCCGGTGGCGACGCGGCAGATGATCTCGGCGCCTTTCATCGCCATGCAGCGGAACAGCTCAGGCTCGAACTGGACCGCTGACATCGCGATGTTGCCGATGTCGGTCCGCTCGACCGGGATCACGGCATCGATGCCGTACATCTCGACGAAGCGGTCGTAGACGTCGTAAATCACCGAGGTGTACTGCTCCGACCCTGGGAACATGCCGCGCACGTTGCGCTGCTTCCAGTGCGTCACGACGCTGCCGTCTGGCTTGCACATCACCATCAGGTGCAGGATGTGGCCGGGCCAGTCTCTGACGTCCTTTGCGTAGGTGCCGAAAACGATGTAGCAGTTGTACTGTCTCGCCTTTTTCGCCACCTCCTCGACCTCGGGACCGGGGATTTCGATCGCGAGCCGGTAGTGCTGTTCGCGAGTCCAGTTACTGAAACCCGTGATCGGGAACTCGTGGAACAGCAGCAGATCGGCGCGCCCGCCATAGCCCTGGGCAATGTCGATGCACTCGAGGAAATAGCCGAGGTTGCGACGCAGTCCGGGCGCGGGATTCGCGCCGTCTATGCCCATGACGCGGGTCTGCACGACCGCGGCCGTGATGGCCTCCTGTCGCAGCGGGGCCGTGGGGTAGGTGCCGTCGGCACGCACCATCGTGGGGATCGGTCCGTTCATGGGCTTGTCCTGGTCCTCTTCAGAGCGTGATCGTGGTTTCGAAAACCAAGGCGCCCTGGCCGATGATCCAGACGCTGGTCGGGCGGCCGTCCTGCAACTCGAGTTCGACGTCGACGCGGCCGGGGCGCGCCATGAACTGACCCTGCGCACCCGTGAATCTCGCGATCGGGCCGGAGCGCTCGACGAGCCCCAGTTCGGTGAGGTAGACGCCGAGCAGCCCATGCGCGTTGCCGCTGACCGGGTCCTCGGGAATGCCGAGGGCCGGACAGAACATCCGCGACTCGACCAGGCAGTCGCCGATCTCGGGCCGCAACGAGAAGACGAAATGACCGGCGGCCCCGAGCTGTGCCGAGAGCGTGCTCAGGCGGTTGAAGTCCGGCTTGAGCTGTCGCAGGTGCTCCGCTGCGCGCACACCGATCAGCAGCCGTGTCGAGGCACCGCCGACGATCCGCATCGGGCAACGCAGATCGAGGTCGCCGCTCGACAGCGCGAGGGCGTCGAGTACCGCGAGGCGCTCGCGTGTGTTGAGTTCGCGCCCGAGCGGCGGCGCCGGCTGGCGGATCGCGACACGCCGCTCCGGTCCCTCGCCGCGGATTTCGACCTCTACGATGCCGGACTTCTGCTTCTGCCGCAGTCGTTTGGCGGCACTGGTGCGGCGCGACAGGACGTAATGGGCCGCAACGGTCGCATGGCCGACGAACCCCGTCTCGGCGCGGGGTGTGAAGAAGCGTATGCGCAGGTCGTGATCACCCGCGTCGCTCTGCAGCACGAAGGCGGTGTCGGCATTGTTGAGCTCGCGGGCAATCGCCCGCATTTCCTCGTCGGTGAGCACATCGGCGTGCAGCACGACACCGGCGGGATTGCCGGTGAAGCGCTGCGTCGTGAACGCGTCGACCTGGAACACGTGGACGCTACGCGTCATGGCTGGCCTCGGCTCGAACTGGCGTGGCGGCGATTGTAGGGAACTCGGCGGTAGCGCGCACAACGACCGACGCCTTGCAATCGCCGGGGCGCAGCATGAAACTATAGGAAACCTTGGGGTGGCCTCCATGGAGGCCTGAGACGCCGCGGGCGAACCCGTTGAACCTGATCCGGTTAGTACCGGCGGAGGGAACAGGTCATGAATGTCGCGTTTCGCGCACTCGCTCTTTTTCCCATCGTCCTCCCGATGCTGGCGGAGGCCCAGACCGATCCGCCGCGGCAGCCGGATGACGGACTCGAGGAAGTGGTCGTCACGGCGAGTCTGCGTGCGCAACCGGCGGCCATCGCGCCGGTCAGTGTCTCGGTGCTCGCTCGCCGCGAGCTCGAGGGCGCCGGCGTGCAGCACTTCCAGGATGTGCTCGGGCTCGTGCCCAACCTCAACTGGGCCTCAGGCACCTCGCGGCCGCGTTACTTTCAGCTGCGTGGCATCGGCGAGACGGACCAGTGGCAGGGCGCGCCGAATCCGTCCGTCGGATTCCTGATCGACGGCATCGATTTCTCCGGGGTGGGCATGCCGGCCACGCTGTTCGACGTCGAGCAGATCGAAGTGCTGCGCGGACCGCAGGGGGTGATCCATGGCGCCAACGCGCTCGCGGGCCTGATCAACGTGCAGACTCGCGCGCCGCAGGCGGTCGCCGAACGGCGCCTCGAGGGGACGTTCGGCGGTTTCGGCACGGCCAGCCTCGGCGTCGTGGCTGGGGGTACGCTCGGTGCGCCGCCGGCGGATGTCAGCGACTTGGCCTATCGCTTCGTGCTGCAGCGTTACCGCAGCGACGGTTTCCGGCGCAATGTGTTTCTGCAGCGCGACGATACCAACGGCTTCGACGAGACGACGCTGCGCGCGCGCCTCGGCGGGTCAACGGGTGCCTGGCGCGTCGACTTGGCCGCGCTCGCGGTCGATCTCGACAATGGCTACGACGCCTTCGCGCTCGACAACAGCCGCGTAACCTGGTCCGACAAGCCGGGCGTCGACCGCCAGCGATCGGCCGGCCTGTCGCTGCGCGCCGCGCACGCAGGCACGGGTGGACAGCGCTTCGTGAGCACGACGGGCCTGTCGCGCTCGTCGATCGACTACGGTTTCGATGGCGACTGGAGCTTCGACCCGGATTATGACTTCACCTCGCGTTTCGACCGAAGGCACGACACGCTCAGCCAGGACCTGCGCTGGCTGTCGGGCGCCGACGTGCGCAACGGCGCTGACTGGAGCTGGCTGGTGGGCGCCTACGCGCTGCGGGTCAGCGAAACCAACGCGCAACTCGATCTCTACAATGGCGCGGTCTTCCGCGAGCTCGACAGCGACTACGAGGCCGTCAACCTCGCGCTCTACGGTCAACTCGAACGGCGGCTCGCCTCGGGCTGGATCCTCAGCGCAGCACTGCGGCTCGAGCGACGTTCGGCCGACTACGTCGACAGCGACGGAGTCGTCGCGTCGCCGACCGACCGCATGTGGGGCGGGCAGCTCACGCTCGAGCGAAGTCTCGGATCGGGGGTGGGTTACCTTTCGGTCGGCCGTGGCTTCAAGGCCGGTGGCTTCAACATCGGGGCCGCGGTTCCGGCCGATCGGCTCGAATTCCGGCCCGAAACGCTGCGCAGCGTCGAGCTTGGCTGGAAGGGCACCACCGGGGACGGGCGGCTGAGCTGGCAGGCCGCAGTGTTCCAGATGCGACGGGCGGATCAGCAGGTCAGCACGTCGGTACAGATCGATCCCGGTGATCCGCTGTCATTCATCTATCTGACCGACAACGCCGCGCGCGGCGCGAACGACGGTGCGGAGTTCGCGCTGCAGTGGCGGCCGGACGCGCGCTGGAGCATCGACGCCTCCGTCGGGCTGCTGCGCGCGCGCTTCCTCGAGTATCGTCGCGATGTGACCGACCTCGCGGGACGTGAGCAGGCGCATGCTCCGTCGTGGCAGTATGCGCTCTCATTCGAGCGCCGGTTCCGCGCGGGCTGGTTCCTGCGGGCCGACCTGCACGGCATGGATGGATTCTACTTTTCGGAGAGTCATGAACAGCGCTCGACGCCGTACGCACTCGTACACCTGCGCGCTGGCCTCGAGCGTGGACCCTGGCGTGCCTCGCTCTGGGTCCGCAACCTCTTCGACGCGGACTACACGCAGCGCGGTTTCTATTTCGGCAACGAACCGCCCGATTTCCCGGACCGGCTCTACGTACAGCCGGGCGATCCGCGTCACTGGGGACTGACCGTGACGCGCGAGTGGCGTTGATGCGCAGCGCCGCCGGAGCGGCTTGAGCGGCGTGGCCGACGAGCCCATGGCCGCGGTGCTGCGCGCGGCTGCGGCGAGCTCGCCGCTCGAGTGGCTCTCGCTCGGCGCCGGCCTCTGCTATGCGCTGCTCGCCGTCAGGCGCAGCCGCTGGTGCTGGGTTTTCGGTGCCGTCTCATCGGGCATCCTTGTCTGGCTGGCCTGGCAGGCGCGATTGCCGATGCAGGCGGCCCTGCAAGTCTGTTACGTGCTGCTTTCCGTCTGGGGCTTTCGCCAGTGGTCGACCGGAGTCGACGGGAGCCTGCCGCGCATCTCCACCTGGCCACTGCGCGCGCACCTCGCGGTGCTAGCGGTCGTCATGCTGCTCGGTCTGCTGCTCGCGCCCGTGGTCGCGGCGCAGACGGCGGCGGCGTGGCCGAGGCTCGATACGATCACGATGCTGACGAGTCTGCTCGCCACCTGGATGGTGACGGCCGCCAAACTCGAGAACTGGCTCTACTGGATCGTCATCGACGCGGTGTCGATCTTCCTCTATGCGGCCCAGCAGCTGTGGTTCGTCGCGCTGCTCTACCTGCTCTACCTTGGTATCGCGATCGCCGGCTATGCGACCTGGCGGCGACGCTGGCGCGAGGCGCGCGCATGAGCTGCCCGGCGGCGTTCGTGCGCGATCCGGCCTGCTTCGAGGCGGCGCTCGCCGCGGTGCCGGGCGCGACGGCGGACGGAGGAGTCCGCGTCCTCTCGCCACTGCCCGCAGGCGGAATCAACACGAGCTACCTCGTCGTCACCGCGCTGGGCGAGTTCGTGTTGCGGCTTGCGGACACCGGCCGGAGGGCCACGCTGCTCGGGGTGGACCGGGACCGCGAGCGCACGCTGCACGATCTCGCCACCGGCGCCGGACTCGCACCACCAGTGCTCGCGCGCGCCGCGGACGGACGCTGGCAGGTGCGCCGATTCGTGCATGGCGTGCACTGGGGTGGCGACGAATTCGACTCGCCACGGCAGATCGCGAGACTCGGCGCGGCGCTGCGCCGCTTGCAGGCGATCCCCGTGCCGCCACTCGCGCGTTTCGATCCACGCACGATCCTCGATGGCTGGGTCGAGGCGCTCTCGCAGCGATCACCCGCCGAGGCGGGTACGCTGATCGGCGAGGTCAGGGTGGCCCAAGATGCGCTCGAGCGGATCGACGCCGCGCGCCGCGCGCCCTGCATCGTCCACAGCGACCTGCATGGCGCCAACATCCTCGACGGCGAAGGCCTGACTTTCATCGACTGGGAGTATGCGCAGGTGGCCGACCCGCTCTGCGAGTGCGGCTCGCTTCTCGCGGCTCACCCGCAGCTCGAGCGCCACTCGGAGCTCCTGCTCGATGCGGCCGGGCTCGCAGATCGCGCCAGCCGCGACGAGCTGTCGGCATGGGCTGCGGTGTACCGCTGCCTCAATTCGTTCTGGCGGCGTCTGGCCTCGGAGCCCTGAAGGCCAGCAACAGATTGCCGGGCATGTGGAAATAGAGACCGTAGCCGGAGTTGACGACCACGTAGCCGGCGCGCACTGCGGCGCCCGCACCGCCAAAGGAACCGCCGCGGGCCCGGGAGCCCGAGACGGTCTGGACCTCCCGCTTCGAGTCATACTCGAACAGGACCTTGCCCGAGCTCGCGTCGTAGGCGCGGAACCGTCCATCCATGTGGCCGGCGAACACGAGCCCGGGCGTCGCCGTGATCGCTGCCGAGATGCCCGGATCACAGAAGCGCAGCTCGCCGCAGACGTCCTCGGCCGGGCTGGACCAGCGCTCGCTGCCCGTGGCGACGTCGAGCGCGTACAGCCCGGGCTTGCCCGGCGGCTGCGTCCTGCCGTCGTGCTCGTCCTTCATGTCGGAGATCGGCACGAACACGGTCTGGTCGGCAAGTGCCATGCCGAAGTGCACGCCGCCCTGAATGCCGCCGCGCCCGACGCGCGCCTGCCACAGTATCGCACCCTGCGCATCGACATCGAGGGCGTAGACGACGCCGTTCTTCTGGCCGGCGAGCAGGACGTCCTTGCCCGACGGTAGCGTCGCGAGGATCGTGCCGGCGCCGAAGTCGACGTCGGGGCCGTTCTCGACCGGGCAGTTCGGGTTGTCGCGGATCATGCAGGCGACGTTCCAGGCGTCGCCCTGGGTCATCTGCCGCGACCACAGAAGTTTACCATCAGACAGTCGGAAGGCGAGCAGCGCATCGCTCGTCTCGTTCGCGGGCGAGGAGTAGTTCTGGCCGGTGCCGACATAGAGCAGGCCGCGCTTCGCATCGATCGTCGGGCTGCTCCAGATCGGCGCGCCGGACGGAGCGAAGATCCTCGTGCCGATGCGGGTCTTGCCCACCTCCCGCGGCTCCTGCGGGGTCGAATAGGTCTTCCAGCGCTGCTCGCCGGTCCAGGCATCGACCGCGACGATCGCGCCACGGAACCGGCAGCATTCGTAGGCCGGGTCCGCTGCAGAGGTGACCTCGAGCGAGGAGACGGGCTGGTAGATCACCCCGTCGTGGAGCGCGCCGGTGCCGGTCAGGGTGGCATTCGGATGATCATCGACCTTGAGGCTCCAGGCGAGCTGGCCGGTCCGCGCATCGATGGAGTAGAGGCGGCCGACGACGTCGCCGAAAAACACCCGCGGCGGCCGGCGCGCGTCGGGCTCACCCGCGGCCTCATACGGCACGACGGCGGTGCGCACCTCGGCTCCCGCCTTGAAGATCCAGCGGGCGCAGCCGGTCTCGAGGTCGAGCGCATAGACGTGTCCATCGTGGCTGCCGACGAAGACGGCGCCGTAGGCGATCGAGGGTTGCGAGCGTGCGCGGATGCCCGCCGGAAACTCGAACGCCCAGGCGAGCCTGAGACGCGCGGCGTCGGCCGGCCCGAGACCGGCGATTTCGGCCGGCGTGAAGCGGGCGTTCCCGTAACCCCAGGTCACGGGTGCCGGTCGCATCGCTGGATCGAATGGCGAGGTGCCGGCAGCGCACAGGAGCGGCGGCACGGCGGCCCGCTGCGCTGACAGCGGTGCGGCCGACAGGTACTCGGCCACGGCAGTGCGCTGCGCAGGGCTCAGCGCCTTGCCTTGTGCCTGCATGAGCCCGGACTCCAGCGATTCGACGATCGTCGGCCCGCTCAGCATCTGCAGAAACATCTTGTGCGGCGCCTTGGCGACCTGTCCGAGGTGACAGCCCGCGCAGGCCTCCTCGAAGACGACCTTGCCCGGCGAGGTCTCCGGATCGAAGTCCGTGGTGCGCGACTGGAAATCCGGCGTGCTCGTCGCCCGCTCGCCGCTCGGCGTTGCGGGGGGCACGGGCGCGCCGGCGCAGCCCGTCAGTAAGATGACAGCGAACGGCAGAGCAGCGAGGGCAGAGGGCAAGGGGATCATCGGCACACCTCAGAGAGCGTCGGGTTGCTCGATCAGTCGACGCAAGGTCGCGAGGAAGGACGCACCGACCGCGCCGTCGATCACACGGTGATCGACCGAGAGCGTAAGCGTCATCATCCGTGCCACCGCCGGAGTGCCGTCGCGCACGACCACACGCTCCTCGGCGGCGCCCACCGCGAGGATGGCCACCTGCGGCGGGTTGATGATCGCGTCGAAGCGCGCGACGCCGAGCATGCCGAGGTTCGAGATCGTGAACGAGCCACCGGTGATCTCGTCGCGCGTGAGTGCGCCACGCAGCGCACGCTCGGACAGGTCGGCGGTCGCGCGCGCGATCTGCGCGACGTTGAGCGTGTCGGCCTGGCGGACGATGGGGGTAATCAGACCGTTCTCGGTGGCGACGGCGACGGCGATGTCGGCGTGCGCGAACTGCACGATCTCGTCCCCCTGCAACTGGCTGTTGATCAGCGGGTGCTTGAGCAGCGCGATCGAACAGGCACGGATCAGCATGTCGTTGACCGTGATGCGCGTGCTGGTGTGGTCCGAGACCTCGCCTTTCTTGAGGATCAGGCGGCCCGCGTCGACGTCGCAGGAGAGACGGAAGTGCGGGATATGCTGGTAGGAGTCGAGCAGCCGCCGCGCGATCGTCGAGCGGGTCGCGTTCATGCGCAGTCTGGTCTGCAACGCCGGTTGCCCGGCTGCGGCTGCGGCCGCGCCCGACGTGCTCGCCTCGCTCGAAGCGAGGCTCGCGGCATACGCCTCGACGTCCTCCTTCGAGATGCGACCGTTGCGGCCTGTGCCACGCACGCGGGACAGATCCACACCGAGCTTCTCGGCCAGCCGCCGCGCGATCGGGCTCACGCGCTGCTCGGCGTCGCCTGCTTCCGCTGCGGCCCCGGCGTTGCCCGCCGTCTCGGCCACGCGGGCGCTGTCGGCAGAACGATCCGGTTCGAAGCTCACCGAGGCGGCACGAAAGCTCGTGACGAACGCGTCGATGTCGGCATCGCTCGCGGTTGCATCGGCGAGCACGCCGATCAGGGCGCCGACCGGCCTGACGTCGCCGGCCCGCGCGAGTTGCCGGCGCAGCACCCCGCTGGCGGGTGCTTCGACCGTGTTGACGATCTTCTCGGTCTCGACGTCGAGCAGGGCCTGCCCCTTGGCGACGGACTCACCGATGGCTGCGGTCCAGCCGTTGACGGTACCCTCGGTCATCTCGATGCCCCACTTGGGCATCGTCACGGCGATGATGCGGCTCACGCTGCTCACTCCGCGACGGCCGCGCGAATGGCCGCCTCGATCTTCTGCGGACCCGGCACGTAGGCACGCTCGAGCGCCGGCGCGAACGGCACAGGCGCGTGCGGCGCGGTGACCATGCGCGGCGCCGCTTTCAGCGACCGGAAGGCCTCCTGCGTGACGAGGGCGACAATGTCCGCCGCGACGCTGCAGCGCGGCGGCGACTCGTCGACGACGATCAGCCGGCCCGTGTTCTCGACGCTCTCGACGATCGTCTCGCTGTCGAGCGGCGAGGTCGTGCGCGGATCGATCAGATCGCAGGTGATGCCCTGCCTGGCGAGCTGATCGATCGCCTTTTCCGCGAAAACCACCATGCGGCCCACGGCGACGACGGTCGCGTGCTCGCCCTCGCGCAGGAGGTTCGCCTCGCCGAAAGGCACGGTGTAGAGGCCTTCCGGCACGTCTCCCTTGCGTGGGTAGAGGGCCTTGTGCTCGAAGAAGACGACCGGGTCGTCGTCACGCAGCGCCTCGATCAGCAGGCCCTTGGCGTCGTAGGCATTCGAGGGGATCGCGACCTTGAGGCCCGGCACCGCGGTCAGCAGCGGGTAGATCGTCTGAGAGTGCTGAGCGCCCATGTTCATGCCGGCGCCCATCGCCGTGCGGATCACGACCGGACAGGTCGTCTTGCCACCGAACATGTAGCGGAACTTGGCGATCTGGTTGTAGATCTGGTCGAGGCAGACGCCGACGAAGTCCGCGAACATGATCTCGGCGACGGGTCGCAGGCCGGCGAGCGCGGCGCCCGCGGCCGCGCCGATGATCGCCGATTCCGAGATCGGCGTGTCGATGACGCGCTGCTCGCCGAACTTCGGCAGCAGCCCCTTGGTGACGCCGAAAATGCCGCCGGCTGCCTCGCGTTCTCCCGAAGTGCCGCCGGCCCCACCCGACACATCCTCGCCCAGCACGATGATGCGCGGGTCGCGCTCCATCTCCTGGTGCAACGCCTGGTTGAGGGCGTCACGCATCGTCAGCTGTGCCATGGTTTCGCCTGCTCAGTAGCGGATATAGACGTCGGTGGTCAGTTCGGATTCGGGCGGCGGCGGCGCGGCCTTCGCCTCCGCGACGGCGCGGTCGATCAGTGCCAGCACCTCCCGGTCGATCTCGTCGAGTCGCGCAGAGGGCAGGCTGCCGTCGGCCTCAACACGGGCACGGAAGCGCTTCAGGCAGTCCATGGTCTCGCGCAGCCGCGCCACCTCGCCCTTGGCCCGATAATTCTGCGGGTCGCCTTCGAAGTGCCCGTAGTAGCGCGTGATCAGCGCCTCGATGGCATACGGGCCGCGGCCAGACCTGCAGTGCGCGACGGCGCGCTGCATCGCCGCGCTGACCGCGAAGAAATCCGCGCCGTCTACCTTCTCGGCGGGCATGCCGAAGGCGGCCGCCCTTCCGGCAATGTCCTTCGACCCGACCGCGTAGTCGGCGCCGGTGTGTTCGGAATAGCCGTTGTTCTCGAAGACGAAGATTGCGGGCACCTTGAGCACGACCGCGAGGTTCATCGCCTCGAAAACCGTGCCCTGGTTGCAGCTGCCATCGCCCCCGAAGGCGACGGCGACGTTCCGGTTGCCCGCATTGCGGCAGGCGAGTGCGGCGCCGACCGCGATCGGCGGGCCGGCACCGACGATCGCGTTGGCGCCGAGCATGCCGCGATCGAAGTCGGCGATGTGCATAGATCCGCCCTTGCCCTTGCACAGGCCGCCCGCGCGCCCGTAGATCTCCTTCATCATGCCGACGACGTCGCAGCCCTTGGCGATGCAGTGCCCATGGCCGCGGTGCGTGCTGGCGATGTAGTCGGCATCGGTCAACGCCTCGCAGACGCCGACCGCCACCGCTTCCTGGCCGGCGTAAAGATGGGTGAAGCCGGGAATCTCGCCGGTGGCGATCTCGACGTGCAGTCGCTCCTCGAACTCGCGGATCGTCTTCATCCGGCGATAGGCGCGCTCGAGCGCGGTCTGCGTCCAGCTCATTTGAGTCTGCCCTCGATGTAGTCGTCGATCACCTTGTGGAAGTGGCGGATGCGCAGCTCCTGCCTGCCGATCCACAGCCCGCGATAGCCGCGTGAGTGCATGCCGGCCTGCACGCCGGGCAGGTTCGCGGCGTCCTGATCGAGCACGAGGCCGATCGATTTGTCGCCGTGGCGGAAGCGCTGATGTCGGGGACGTCGCGGCCACTCGCCTGGCGTACCGTCGGGCCGGTCCGGCACGAGCTCGAATGTCATGATGTCGTAGAACATCTTGTCCGGATCGGTCGGATGCGGCCGCTGCCGGAAGATCCAGAAGTCGTCCGCGTGCACGTTCAGCGACAGGTTCGGGAAGATCAGGTAATGGTAGTCGTCGGTGAGCTGGTCGTCGTTGAGGCGCGAGTAGTCGCGGCCCTGCGCGGGCCCGTGCTGCCGTTTCCAGCGCTGCACATCGCGGCGGATGTCCGCGATCTTGCCGTCGTAGTCGGCCGGATCCATGCCCGCGGCCTTCATGATGACCTTGATCGGTTCGGGGATGACGGGCGGAGTGCGCACGCGAGGCGAGAGCGTGCCGAACGGGATCAGGTACCGGCTGTGCCGCTCGTAGCAGTCGATCTGGATGTCGAGATCGTTGAGATACCACAGAAGCTGTGGGTGGATGCCCTGCACGTGGTAGCTCTCGTTGAACGCATCGACCGAGGTCTTCCAGTTGCAGTCCCACTCGACGGTGATGTCGCGCGTCTGCGCCATCCTGTGGAACTGGTAAGGGTCGAGGTGCTGGACGATGGGGCCGAGATACTCGCGCAGCGGGATCGGGTCCTCGTTGAGCGTGAACCAGACGAAGCTGCCCCAGGTGTCGACATGCACGGGCGTGAGGCCATAGGGCGGCGGTCCCTGTTCGAAGGTGTCGAGGTCCGGGATGCGACGGTAACTACCGTCGAGCTCGTACTCCCAGTGGTGGTACTGGCACTTGAAGGTCCTGGCCGGGTCCGCCTTCCAGACGCCGCAGTCCGCGAGCCGGTTGCCGCGATGCTGACAGACGTTGTAGAAGCCCTTGATCGAACCGTCGTGCTGCCTGACGAGCAGGATCGACTCGCGCCCGATCTCGGTCACGATGAAGTCGCCGGCGTCTGGAATGTCGCACTCCCGGCCGCCGAGCAGCCAGACCTTGGTCCACATGCGTTCCCACTCGAGTCGCATGAACTCGCGCGAGGTGTAACGTTCCGCCGGAATCGGCGCCGTGCCGAGCTCCGGATCGGGAGCCTTGGCCGTGGGCGTGCCAGGGCTGTCCTCGGGGCGCACTCGCTCGAGGGGCTTGAACGCCGGACTCCGCGAGCGCGCCATGAGGTCTTCTTGCTTCGTGCTCATGATGGAATGCGGGCTCCCCAGCGAATGCCGCGGCGCAGGATCTCGTGGAACTGGGGCAGCTCCCAGCTGCCGCGCTCGACCTGTGGATATTCCTCGATCAGAGGCTGCATGTCGTACTGGCCGCGGCAGTGCCCGAGCGTGCAGTAGAGGATCTCGCCTGCGCCGTGCCGCCGCAGGTAGAGCACCGGGTGGCGCCGCTCCTCGTCCCAGCGCCGCGCGACGAAGCCCGGCGCGTCGCCACGATAATGGGTGTGCATCAGACATTCGTGCTCGCCGTGCCACTCGCACAGGTAGAGCTCGTCGTCGGTCTCGAATGCATCGATGCCGCGAACCAGCTCGTGTTCGGGCAGCGTGGGCTCGACGAGGTAGGGCTGGATCGGCGGATGCGCGAGGAACTGGCTGCCGAGCATCCGCATGAACGGCTGCGCATCGCGCGGCGCCAGCCACGCCCTGTCCGGCCTCGACCACTTCAGGATCGAGTTCGTGCCGTGCAGCGCGAGCCAGCGCTTGCCGGCGCCGAGGAAGCGTTCGAGCGCCTGCTGCTGCTCGGGCGGCGGGACGACGTCGCAGGTGTAGGTGACGAGAAAGTCAGCCGTTTCGATCGCGGCCGAGTTCGCGTAGTCTTCGCCGACCCTGACGCGGATGCGCGCGTGCTCGCCGAGCAGCTTCAGCAGTTCCAGGCGCGCGTAGTCCATGTCGTGATAACGCCCGCCGCAGATCAGGTAGGCGTTGATGCGGGCGGGCAGGGCCATGCTCGGTTCCGTCGCGGCTAGAACTGCACGCGCTTCGTGAAGCCATTGTCGGCGACGATGTTCGCGCCGGTGACGAGGCTCGCCGCCGGGCTGGCGGTGAAAACGATCACGCGCGCGATCTCCTCGGGCGTGCCCATGCGTCCGCAGGGGATCTGCTTGATGGCCCAGTCGTAGAACTTCGGCTGCGTGCCCTTGATCATCTCCCAGGCACCCCCTTCAAAGTAGATAGGGCCCGGCGAGACAGTGTTGACGCGCACGTTCTTCCTGCCGACGAACTGCGACAACTGCTTCGCGTAGGTGATCAGGCCCGCCTTCATGGCGTTGTACGCCATCGGTGCGGCGAATGTCTCGACGGCGTTGGTCGAGCCGATAATGACGATCGCACCCTGGCCCGACTTCTCGAGCTGCGGCATCAGGGTCTCGCAGCCGCGCACCGTGTGCATGACGTCGATCTCGAAGTTGCGGATCCAGTTCTTCTCCGAATCCATGCCGCCGCCCGCGCTGACGTTCGGGATGAAGATGTCGCAGCCACCGAGCGCCTCCGCGGTCTTTGCGAGCCAGGCCTTGTAGGCATCGCCATCGCGAACGTTAACGGCGTCGCCGACGCAGGCCACTCCGCGCGCGCGAATCACCCTGATCGCGTCCTCGACCTCCTCTGGCGTGCGCGCGCACAGGCCGATGTCGACGCCTTCGTTCGCCAGCAGTTCGACGACTGCCCGGCCAATTCCCTTCGTGGCTCCCGTGACGATGGCCTTCTTTCCGCGCAGTCCCAGATCCATGCTCCCCTCCCGCGAAGTGGCTGCGAGTGACAACCGGCTCCGCACACCTGACTTGGCAGCGGTCGCGCGACACCGGCAAACTAGCGAATTGGCGTAACGCGCTGAATTATATGTCTCGCTGCCCGATCCACAAACAGTCATGACTGTTTTTTTCGGATCCGAGGCGTTCGCAAATCTTTCTCATAAACCTCTGAATCAACTAGGGAATTTTCATGCCGCTGCTGAAGGTGATCGATCGGGATGGCGTGGAGCACGAGCTCGAGGCCAAGTCAGGCCTCAAGATCATGGAGGCGCTTCGCGAGGTGGACTACGGGGTCGCCGCGATCTGCGGCGGCATGTGCTCGTGCGCGACCTGCCACGTCGTGATCGATCCGGCCTGGGCCGGCAAACTGCCGCCGCCGATGTCCGACGAGCGCGAGCTGCTGTCCGAACTCAGTCATTACCAGCCGACCTCGCGACTGTCGTGTCAGGTCGAGATGACCGACGCCCTCGATGGCATGAAGCTGACGATCGCGCCGGACGAGTGAGCCCGGCGCGCGAGCGGCGCTACTGCACCGTCAGCGCGTTGTCGATCAGCAGCTCGGTGCCATTGACGTGGCGTGACTCGTCGGCCGCGAGGAACAGCACGAGGTTCGCGACGTCCTCGGGTTTGCCGAGCCCGCCAGGCATCTTCTCGTAAGCCGAGAGTTCGAAGCCGAGCTCTCGGGACGCCTGCACGACCATCGGCGTCTCGATCGCGCCGGCGTGGATCGAATTGCAGCGGATGCCGTAGCCATTGACCTGGCAGTGCACGGCGATGGCCTTGGTCATCGATCGGACCGCGCCCTTGGCCGCCGAGTACGCGTAGAAGACCGGATAGCCGAGGTGCGTGGCCGTCGAGCACATGTTGATGATCGAGCCACCGCCGGACTCGCGCATCAGCGGGATGCCGTATTTGCAGCCAAGGAACACGCTCTCGGTCATGACGGTGAGATGCCGCCGGAAGGCCTCGAGCGTCGTGTTCTCCGGGTTGCCGATGATCACGATGCCGGCGTTGTTGACGAGCACGTGCAGCGCGCCAAAGCGCTGTCGGATCTCGGCGAACACTTCCTGCCAACGGGGCTCGCTCGCGACGTCCTGTTGCAGGAACACGGCGCTGCCGGGTGCCTGTGCGTTGAGCGAGCTCTCGAGCTCGCGTCCGGCGGCCTCGTTGATGTCGGTGATGACGACCCGTGCGCCCTCGCGAACCAGCGCGATCGCGTCGGCGCGCCCGAGACCCGACGCCGCGCCCGTGACCAGCGCGACCTTTCCCGCAACCCGGCCCATGTGCCTTCCTCGTGGCTCGATCCGCAGCCGAAATTAGCAGTCAGGCTGTCCGGTTTCAATCAACTTTGACTTTTTCAGACAGCGATTACATCCTTGCCACGCATGGAAATTTCCTCCGTATGAACTCAGGCGAAACGGCGCTCGAACCCGCGCTCAGCCAGACTGGTGCGAGCGACACGCCGCTTGGCTGGCAGGCGCAGAAGAGCGCCTCCACCCGCAATCTGATCGTCGAGGCAGCGATCCGCTGTTTCGTCGAGCTCGGCTATGCACGGACCACGACGACCGTGATCGCCGAGAAGGCCGGTCTGTCGCGCGGCGCGATGCTGCATCACTTCCCGTCGAAGATCGACGTGGTCCGAGCGGCGGTCGACCATCTGCACGCCAAGCGGCTGCGGGCCCTGCGCAAGGCGATGTCCAAGGAGCCCGCGGACGGCGATCACGTGCGTCAGGGCGTGGAGACCTACTGGGCGCACGTCAATCATCCGCTGTTCGTCGCTTTCTTCGAGCTGGCGGTCGCGGCGCGCACCGACCGCGAGCTGGCCGAAATCCTCAGACCCGCCCAGGAATCCTTCGAACGCGAGTGGCACGCCGTGACGCTCGAAGTGTTCCCTGAGTGGCGCGGCAAGGGCGAGAACTTCGATCTCGCATTCGACCTGTCTCGCTACGTCCTGGAGGGCATGGCGATCAGCTTCCTGACGCACAAGGAGACGGAGCGCGACAAACGTGTGCTCGAGTATCTGCAGCAGAAGATCAAGGAACTCGCCAACCTGCCGGCGCCCTGAGCCGGCGCCGGTGCCCTGTCAGGAGACGATGCAATGATTTGGAGTGGTACCGCTGTTTCGGTGGAGAAGCGCGGCGCGGTCGGCATCGTCACGTTGAACCGTCCTAACAATGCCAATGTGCTCAACCTCGCCATGGGACGCGAGCTCCTCGAGGCGGCGATCGCGTGCGGCGCCGATCCGCAGGTCCGGGCCGTCGTGCTCACGGGCGCCGGCAAGCACTTCTGCTTCGGCGGCGACCTGCGCGGAATGATGGCCGAGGGGGGCGCCGTCGACGCCTACCTGCGCGAGCTGACGTCCTTCCTGCATCAGGCGATCTCGCATTTCGTCCGGATGGACGCTCCCGTGATCGCCGCCGTCAACGGCACGGCGGCGGGAGCGGGCGTCGGGCTCGTCGCGATGGCGGATCTCGCGATCTGCGCGCGCAGCGCGAAGTTCTCGCTCGCCTACACCGGCGTGGCGCTGACGCCGGACGGCAGCACGTCGTTCTTCCTGCCGCGCCTGATCGGCACGAAGCGCGCGATGGAGCTGATCCTCACCAACCGCCCCCTCAGCGCCGAAGAGGCCCTGAGCTGGGGTCTCGTGAACCAGGTCGTCGACGACTCCGCCTGCGTCGAGGAGGCACTGCGGCTCGCGGAGAGGCTCGCCGCAGGACCCGCCCACGCTTTCGGCAAGGCGAAACGGCTCGTGGCCGGCGCCAGCGGCGCTTTGGAAGCGCATCTCGTGCTCGAGAGCGAGACGATCGCCGAGCAGGCCGCCAGCCCGGAAGGTCAGGAGGGCATCAAGGCCTTCCTCGAAAAACGCAAGGCCGAGTACTCCTGAGGTACCGATGAAGTGGTTCCACCTGCTGCTGCTGGCCGGCGGCTTGCTCGCGATCGGTCGCATCGTCCTGCAGCTCCGGCGGCTGCGGAACCAGAAGGAGGACGACTGGGACACCAAGCTGATCGAGCGGCTGCGGCGCAGCGGCTCCGACCCGTTCCGGCCGCAGCAGCTCGATTTCTTCCTCGGCATGCCCGACGAGGGCTCCGCGCAGCGCATCGCGCAACGGCTCGTGTCGGAGGGCTTCGAAGTGGACGTGCGCGCCGTAACCGAGAGCGTCTCGCATCCCTACAGCGTTCACGCGAAAAAGGCGATGCCGCTGTCGGTCACCGAGGTGCGCGCTGCGTCGGCGCGACTGCGCGAACTGGCCGAGGCCGGCGGCGGGCGGTATGACGGTTGGACGGCAGGTCGTGGCGAGGGCGGATCGGCCTAGGCTCCTGTCACCGGGCTGTCACCGAACGCGCTTAGGGTAGCGCCCGCGCCGTGACATGGCGCCGATGGACGACTCACCCGGAGACCCGCCATGCGATCGATGCACCTCGCCATCGCGGCGAGCAGCCTGCTCTCGGCTCAGGCTCTGGCCGGCCCGCCGCTGACGCTGACGCGTCTGTCCACCTTCGAGACCGGACTGTTCAGCCAGGGCGGATCGGAGATCCCCGCCTACGACGCGCTGTCGCGACGCGCCTTTGTCGTCAACGCCGGCGTAGGCACGGTCGACGCGATCGATCTGCGCCGGCCGGCCGAGCCCACCCTCGTGCGCGCGATCGACGTGGCCGCCGCCTGTGGCCTGCCTCCGGGCAGCGCGCCGAACAGCGTCGCCGCGAAGTTCGGTTTCGTCGCGGTGGCGGTCCAGGCCCCCGACAAGACCCAGCCCGGCCACGTGGCCTTCCTGAACGCCGTTGGCCCGATCCGCTGTCTCGGCGCGGTGCCGACCGGCGCGCTGCCCGACATGGTGACGATCTCGCCGGATGGCCGTTACGTCGTGACGGCCGATGAAGGAGAGCCGAACAGCTACAACCGGCCCGATTCCGTCGATCCGGAAGGCTCGGTCACGATCATCGACCTGTGGCGCCTCGGTCGCCCGGGCTTCGTGCGTCAGGCGCGCTTCGGCGCCTTCGAGACGCAGCGCGAGGCGCTGCTGGCGGCCGGCGTGCGCCTGTACGGGCAGAATGCCTCGGTGGCGCAGGATCTCGAACCCGAGTACGTGACGATCGCTGGCCGCAAGGCCTACGTCACGCTGCAGGAAAACAACGCGATCGCCGTGGTCGATCTGCGGGCGGCGCGCGTCGAGCGCATTCTGCCCCTCGGCACGAAGGACCACTCCCTGCCGGGCGCGGGACTCGACGCCAGCGATCGCGACCGCGCGATCAACATTGCACAGTGGCCTGTCCGCGGCCTGTACCAGCCGGACGCGGTGGCATCGGTCACCTGGCGGGGCAGGACGTACCTGATCACGGCCAACGAAGGCGATGCGCGCGACTACGTCGGCTTCGCCGAGGAAGTCCGCGCGGGCAGCAGTGGGTATGTGCTCGACCCGGCGCAGTTCCCCAATGCCGCTGCGATCAAGAACAATGCGAATCTCGGCCGGCTGAACGTGACGCGCTCGAGCGGCGACGTCGACGGTGACGGCGACTTCGACCGCATCGAGTCGTTCGGCGCGCGCTCGATCAGCGTCTGGGATGCGAGCGGAGCACTCGTCTGGGACAGTGGCGACGTCCTCGAGCAGGAGGCCGCGCGCCTGTTCCCGGCGAATTTCAACGCCGGCCACGACGATGCGACGTTCGACAACCGCAGCGACAACAAGGGTCCGGAGCCCGAGGGTCTGGTGCTCGGCGAAGTCGGCGGTCGCACCTATGCTTTCGTGGGACTCGAGCGCCTCTCGGCGATCGCCGTGTTCGACGTCACCAATCCGACCCAGCCCGCGTACGTGACCATGGTCATCAACCGGGATTTCGGCCAGCCGGCCAGCATCGGCGGGGCACCCAACCCGGCGGCGGGCGATCTCGGTCCCGAGGGGCTGGAGTTCGTGCCTGCCTGGCTCAGCCCCAACCGCAAGCCACTGCTGATCGTCGGCAACGAGGTCAGCGGCACGACCACGATCTGGCAGATCGACTGAAGAGGGCGCGCCGCCCGCCGGGCCCGCGCGCGTCGCATCTGGGTCGGCCGGGTCTCAGGATCTCTTCTCGGTCTGGCGACGCACGGCTTCGGCAGCCGCCCGGATAGCCTCGGGATCGCCGAGGTAGCGGCTGCTGCGCGGTTTGAGGTCGGCATCGAGTTCGTAGAGCAGCGGCACGCCGGTCGGGATGTTGAGCTCGACGATGTCCCGCTCGGACACGTCGTCGAGCATCTTGACCATTGCGCGAAGGCTGTTGCCGTGGGCCACCACGATCACGTCGCGCCCGGCGCGCAATTCGACGCTGATGCGCTGCTCCCAGAACGGCAGCACGCGCGCGAGCGTGTCTTTGAGTGACTCGGTCGAGGGTAGCAGCGCGGGGTCCACGTCGGCGTAGCGCGGGTCGAAGCGCGGATGGCGCGGATCGTCGGCGGCGAGCGGTGGCGGCGGCACGTCGTAGCTGCGCCGCCAGATCTTGACCTGCGCCTCGCCATGCTGCTCCACGGTCTGCGTCTTGTTGAGCCCCTGCAGCGCGCCGTAGTGGCGCTCATTGAGCCGCCAGCTGCGCTCCACCGGGATCCACATCCGGTCGGTCTCGTCGAGGATGCACCAGAGCGTGCGGATGGCACGCTTGAGCACCGAGGTGAAAGCGAGATCGAGTCTGAGTCCCGCGCGCAGGATCTCGCGCCCGGCCTGCCGCGCTTCGTCGAGGCCTCGTGGTGCGAGATCGACGTCGGTCCAGCCCGTGAAGAGGTTGTCGACGTTCCAGGTGCTCTGTCCATGCCGTACCAGGATGAGCTTGCCGGGGCTGCGCGTGGCTTCTGTCATGTCCTAACCAATTGCGATGAGGCTGCGCTTTATAGCACGGGAAAACGGGCCGATCAGTGCGTGGCGGCGTTCCCGACTTCATCCCGGTGTCCATCGAGGCCGCGTTCGCAGCGGCGCCGTCCGCTCGCGAGAGTCTGGGCCAGGATGCGCTGGTTCGCCTCGCGCCGGTCGCGCGCAGCGGGCGGATGCGCAAGGTGATAGGCGATGCCGCCGAACAGCAGGGTCTGTCGGCGGACGCCCGCGTGCCGTAGCCGGGCGCAGAGCTCCTTGTCTTCCGGTCCCCAACCGACGATGTCCTCGTTGAAGCCGTTGACGGCCACGAGATCGGTGCGCCAGAAGCCCTGGTTGCAACCTTTCAGCGCGATGACGGCGTTGGCGGGCAGACGGACCGCTGCAGCGAGCCACGGCGCGTGGATGGCGTAGAGACGGCGCAGACCGCCGAGTCCCGCCGACCACGGTCGGATCGGCGCCAGCGGGTTCAGGAGTGCGGCGCGCGTGCGGGCCTCGTCGAGCAACACGCGCACTCCCTGGGTGAAGTGACCGGGGCGGGCGCCCGCGCGGTGGTCGGCGACGAAGGCCGGATGCAGCAGCATGTCGCCGTCGACGAATACGAGGTAATCGGCGGCGGTGCACCGGATCGCGAGGTTGCGCAGTCGCGTGAGCCGGAAGCCCTCGTGCGGCTGCCGCGCATGCACGACGGGTGCCGGCGAACGCCTCGCGAACGATTCGATGACCTGTTGCGTTGCCGGCCCCGAACCGTCGTCGGCGACGATGATCTCGTCGGCGGACTGGCGCTGCGCGAGCACGGTCTCGAGCACTGCCGAGAGTGCGTCGGGGCGCTCGTAGGTCGTGACGATGAGCGCCAGCCGCACGGCCAGTCAGCGCAGCAGCTTGCGCACGGCGTCGATTCCGACCGAGAGAGTCGCGAAATCGATCTGACCGGCCGCGCGCAGGTCGGTCAGCGTGCGACGCCATGCCTCGAGGTCCGCGCCGGCTGCGCTCATCCAGGCGTCGATTCGGCCGGAGGCTCGCTGCCGGCTGCCGTGCCGCAGCGCGCTCTCCGTCAGCGCGCGCTGCAGACCCAGCGCGGCCTCGCGCAGACCGCCGCGCGCGGTCGCCTGCCATGCGCCTTCGGTGGCCAGCTCCTCAATTCGCCTGCGCAGCCAGTCGAGCCCGAGACGTTCCCCCAACGCGAAGTACGCCGCGGCAGCATCGGTGACCGGCAGCCTGAATCCGGCGGCGATTTCGACGATGTCGAGCGCGGAGTCGAGCGCGTCGGCACAGGCAACGAAGCCGGCGAGTTCGCGCGGCACCCCGGCCGAGGCCAGCCGCGCGCGCTCGGTCTCGATCCGCGTCTGATCGTCCCCGGGGACGAGCACGGCGCAGCGCGCGACGAGCCGCGCCAGCGCGGGCGCGAGGCGCCGCACCGCCGGCTCGACCGCGAGCGCACGGTCTCGCTGGCGCAGCAGCCAGTACGTCGAGTGCCGGAGCAGCCGCCCGAGGGCCGCCATCATCTCATACTGCACGGCTGATGCGATGCAATTGTCGAGCGCCTCGATGGCGGCCCAGCGGGCACGCATGCCAAAGGCCTCGCGCGCGATCGTGTAGGCCCTCGCGATCCGCGCCGCGTCGGCGCCCGTGTCGGCAGCAGCCCGCAGTACGAAGCTCGGGCCCATGCGATTGACGAGGCTGTTGGTCGTTGCGGTGGCGATGATCTCGCGCCGCAGCGGATGCCTGCGGATCGCGCGCCCGAAGCGCCGGCGCACCGGCTCGGGGAAGTAGCGTTCCAGCTCGTTGGAGAGGTAGGGGTCCTCCGGGATGTCGGATTCCAGCAGGCGCGGATAGAGACTCAGTTTCCCGTACGACAGCAGTACGGCCAGCTCCGGTCGCGTGAGGCCACGACCCTGCCTGCGCCGTTCCTCGATCGCCTCGTCGTCGGGCAGGTGCTCGAGCGCGCGGTTCAGGTCGCCGGCGCGCTCCAGCGTGCGCATCAGCTGCTGCAGTTCGCCGAGTCGTTGCGGCGCGTCGCGCTCGAGCAGCGACAACGCCTGGCTCTGCAGGTAGTTGTTGCGCAGCACCAGTTCGGCAACGGCGCCGCTCATGCGCGCGAGCAGCCGGTCGCGGTCGCGCCGGCGCAGCCGACCTTCGCGTTCGAGGCCGCCGAGCAGGATCTTCAGATTGACCTCGACATCCGAGGTGTTGACTCCGGCAGAATTGTCGATGAAGTCGGTGTTGATGCGTCCACCGGCGAGGGCGTACTCGACGCGACCGCGCTGCGTGAAGCCGAGGTTGCCGCCCTCGCCGACGACCCTTGCGCGCAATTCGGCGCCGTTGACGCGCACCGCATCGTTGGCGCGGTCGCCGACCTCTGCGTGCGACTCGTGGCGTGCCTTGACGTACGTGCCGATACCACCGTTCCAGAGCAGGTCGACGCGCATCCGCAGGATGGCCCGGATCACCTCCTGTGGGGTCGCCGTCGCGAGGGGCAGATCCAGCAACTGCTGCGCCTCGCGCGACAGGGCGATGGCCTTCGCGCTGCGCGCGTAGACGCCACCGCCCGGCGAGATCAGCTTCGGATCGTAGTCCTCCCAGCTCGAGCGCGGTAGTCCGAACAGGCGACGCCGCTCGGCGAAGCTCCGGGCAGGGTCGGGCGCCGGATCGATAAAGACATGCTGGTGGTTGAAGGCCGCAACGAGCCGGATGTGCGGCGACAGCAGCATGCCGTTGCCGAAGACGTCGCCTGACATGTCGCCGATGCCCGCAACCGTGAAATCCTCGGACTGGATGTCGACACCGAGCTCGCGGAAGTGACGCTTGACGCACTCCCAGGCGCCGCGCGCCGTGATTCCCATCTTCTTGTGGTCGTAGCCGGCCGATCCGCCCGATGCGAAGGCATCGCCGAGCCAGAATCCGCGCGCCACGGCGATCGCGTTCGCCGTGTCCGAGAGGCTCGCCGTGCCCTTGTCGGCGGCGACGACGAGGTAAGGGTCGTCGCCGTCGCGGCGAACGACCCCGGGTGCCGGGACGACCCTGCCGCGCTCGAGGTTGTCCGTGACGTCGAGCAGAGCACCGATGTAGGCCTGGTAGGCGGCGGTGCCCTCTCGCTGGACCTCGTCGCGGCCGGCGGCCGGCAATCGCCGCGGAAAGAAGCCACCCTTGGCGCCCACCGGCACGATCAGCGTGTTCTTGACGTTCTGCGCCTTCATCAGACCGAGAACCTCGGTGCGGTAGTCCTCGCGGCGGTCCGACCATCTGATGCCGCCGCGCGCGACCGCGCCCATCCGCAGATGAACGCCCTCGACGCGCGGCGAGTAGACGAAGATCTCGAAGCGCGGCCGGGGCAGCGGCAGCTCAGGGATCTGTGTCGGATCGAGCTTGAGGGCAAGCGCCCGGGTGACGCCGCCCGCCGGCACGTCGTCCGCGGCGTCGCGCCGGTAGTAGTTCGTGCGCAGCAGAGCGCCGATCAGCGCAAGGAAGGCGCGCAGGATGCGGTCCTCGTCGGCGCCGCGGACTGCGTCGAGCCGCCGCCGGATCCGATCGGCGAGCCGGCGGCAACGTTCCTTGCGGCGCGCCGCGGCCGCGGGAGCGAACTGCTGCTCGAACAGCGTGAACAGGTCGGTCGCGACATCCGGATGGGCGGCGAGCGTGGCCTCCATGTAGCTCTGGCTGAATGGCAGTCCGGTCTGCACGAGATAACGCGCACAGGCGCGCAACACGACGATCTGCCGGATGTCGAGCCGCGTCGACAGCAGCAGGCGGTTGAAGCCGTCGTTGTCGACCTCACCGCCCCAGACAGCGAGGAAGCCGGCGACGAACCGCTCCTCGACGCGATCGATGACGACCGGCACACCGCCGTGGTGCTCGAACTCGAGGTCCTGGATGCTCGCGCTGCCGCGCCCGCCGAGCCGCACTTCGTAGGGACGCTCGGCGATCATGCGCAGACCGAAATTCTCCATGACGGGCAGCAGGTCCGAGAGCGGAATCGCCTCGCCGAGCTTGAAGATCTTGAGGAAGACCCGCGACGGCGGACGCCCGGCGGGACGGTGCAGGTTCAGCCGCAGAGCGCCCGCCGCATCGCCGAGCCGCTCGAGATCGTCGATGTCGGCGAGTGCGTCGTCCGGCGCGACCTGCTCCTGATAGGCGAGCGGAAAGGCCGCCGCATAGCGCGCCGCGAGCGTCGCCGCGGCGTCATGCGGCTGCGCTGCGAACAGCGCGCCGCGCAGCCGATCGGCCCAGGTCTCGGCCGCGGCAGCGATCTCGCGCTCGACGGCGGCGATGTCGACGCTGCGGTGCAGGCGGTCCCGTCGCGCTGCCGCGGGCGGCGGCGCGAGCCCCTCGCCGGGAAAGCGCACGACCACGTGCAGCCGCGCGTGGTTCGACTCGGAGATCTGCACCTGCGATTCGACGCCGGCGCCGCCGAAGCGGTCGCTGAGGATCCGCTCGATGCGCTGGCGCACCTCGGTGGTGTAGCGATCGCGCGGCACGTACACCATGCAGGAGACGAATCGGCCGAACGGATCGCGGCGCACGAGCAGGCGGGTGCTGCGCCGCTCGTAGAGATTGACGACGTCACGGACGATACCAATCAGCTCCGCAGCGCTGGCCTGGAACAGTTCGTCGCGCGGGTAGGTCTCGAGCACCGCGAGTACCGCCTTGCCGTCGTGACTGGTTGGATCGAGGCCGAAATGCGCGACGACCTGTGCCACCTTGCGGCGCAGCAGCGGGATCTCGCGCGGGCTCGCGAAGTAGGCCGTCGAGGTCCACAGCCCGAGAAAACGGTGTTCGCCGCAAGGTTCGCCACGCGCATCGAACTGCTTGACCCCGACGTAGTCGAGATGCGTCGCGCGGTGCACCGTCGAGATCGCATTCGCCTTGGTCGTCACGACGACCGAATGGTCGCGGGCGAGTTCTCGCATGCTGCCGCGCAGCTCGTTGACCGGCGGTGCGCCAGCGCGGGCGGTGCGCAGGATGCCGAGACCGGTCCGCGCATCGGGGATCAGCCGGTCGACGCGCGCGCCGCGACGCAGTTCATAGTGGCGATAGCCGAGCAGCACGAAGTGCCCGCGTTCCATCCACTCGAGCAGCGCGCGCGCTTCTGCGACGTCGCGCGGGTTCGAGCGGCGTGGTGGCTTCGCTGCGAGGGTCGCCACCAGTTCAGCGAGGCGTTCGCGCATCGGCCGCCAGTCCTCGACGGCGGCGCGCACGTCGGCGAGCGTCGCCTGCAGCGCAGCCACGAGGGACTCGAGTTGCGCGCTGTCGGTCTGGCGGTCGACGAGGTAGAGCTGCCAGGACTCGGCCCGGCTGCGAGGCTTCGCATCGCGGCCGAGGTCGGCGAGAACGCCGCCGCGACTGCGCCGGACCTGCAATACGGGGTGCACGATCAGGTGCACGGCGATGCCCGCTGCGGCGAAGACCATGTTGACCGAGTCGACCAGGAACGGCATGTCGTCGGTCACGATCGCGACCAGCGTGTGCGCCGAGTCGAAACCGTCGCGCGCGGGCTCTGGGTTCAGCGCCGTGACGAGCGGCTGAGACGACCGACGGCGCTGGCCGATGCGCAGGTGCAGCGCCGCGATCGCGGCGAGGTCGGCAGGCGAGTGGGCAGCGAGGTCCTGCTCCCCGACGCCGCGATAGTACTGGCGCACGAAATCGCGCCGGGCGGCGTCGCGGGGCGCCGCGCGGACGATGCGCTCGATCAGTGCGAGACGACGACGGGGCACGTGCGAGGTCATGGGTCGCTCCTCAAGGAGGCCGGCGTAGGCGCCTCGGGCGGTCTCGGCGGACCAATCTGCGGATTATAGGCGCCCCGCCGCAACGACCTTTCTTCGCCTGTTTCGCGCGCGGCAGGGTCGCGGACCTATACTCTCGCGACGCGTTCCCGGATCAACGGCGCGGGAT
This sequence comes from Gammaproteobacteria bacterium, assembly GCA_037444685.1. Lineage (GTDB taxonomy): Bacteria > Pseudomonadota > Gammaproteobacteria > Steroidobacterales > Steroidobacteraceae > UBA964. The sequence continues at coordinate 220,170 of JBBILX010000002.1, read as the reverse complement.
CCATCGCCATGCTCACCCTGCACACCTACCACCGCAGCTCGGCCTCGTACCGCGTGCGCATCGCGCTCGAGATCAAGCGTCTGCCGTGGGTGCCGGCTTACGTTCATCTGCTCCGCGACGGCGGCGAGCAGCATGGCGCGGCATTTCGCGGACTCAATCCTCAGGGGCGGGTGCCGGCCCTGATCGACGGTGAACGGATCCTGACCCAGTCGCTCGCGATCATGGAGTATCTCGATGAGACCCATCCGCAGCCGCCGCTGCTGCCGCCCGACGCGGCGGGTCGGGCCCGCGTGCGCAGCCTCGCACAACTGATCGCCTGCGACATCCAGCCCTTGCAGAACCTCAGCGTCACCCTTTACCTGCATGACGAACTGGGCTGTACCGACGACCGGATCCGCGCATGGCAGGTGCACTGGATCTCGACCGGTCTTGCGGCACTCGAGACGCGCCTCGCGACGGAGCGCGGCACCGGGCGCTTCGCGCACGGAGACCTGCCCACGATCGCCGACTGCTGTCTGGTGCCGCAGTGCTACGCTGCGCGCCGCTTCGGGGTCGACCCGGCTGCGTATCCGACGCTGGCCGCGATCGAGGCACGCTGTCTCGAGCTGCCCGCTTTCGCGGCCGCGGCGCCCGAGAAACAGGCCGACTTCGAGTGAGGTGCGCTCAGGCGCGGTGTTCGCGCGCGAGGTACTCCGCGCTCTGCATCTCGATCAGCCGGCTCGACGTGCGCTCGAACTCGAAACGCAGGCTCTCGCCGCAGTACAGGGCATCGGGCCGCGCCGCGGCCGACACGGCCAACTTGACCGCGCGATCGTAGAACTCGTCCACGAGCGCGATGAACCGGCGCGCGGCGTTGTCGGTCGCAGCGTTCAGCACCGGTACGGCCGAGACGATCACCGCCTGATACTCGCGCGCGATCTCGATGTAGTCGTTCTGGCTGCGCGGACCCTCGCAGATCGACTCGAAGTCGAACCAGACGACATTCTCGCTCTGGCGGATCACGGCGATCGGCCGACCCTCGATCTCGATGTGGCCGCCCTCGACACCGGGCCCGTCGGCAAGTTCCTCGAACAGGCGCGCCAGGGCCGCCTGCGATGCCGGGTCGGCACTGTCGAGATAGATCGGTGCATGGGTGAGCTGGCGCAGCCGGTAGTCGACTCCGCCGTCGACGCTGAGCACGTCGAGCCGCTGTTCGAGCAGTTCGATCGCCGGCATGAAGCGCTGGCGCTGCAGGCCGTCGCGATAGAGCGCGCGCGGCGGGACGTTCGAGGTGACCACGAGCGCGACGCCGCGGTCGAGCAGGTGGCGGAAAAGGCCGCCGAGCAGCATAGCATCGGCAATGTCGCTGACGAACAGTTCGTCGAAGCAGAGCACCCGGGTGCGGTCGGCGATCCCTGCGGCGACCCGCGCAAGCGGATCGGCGTTGTGGCGATGCTCGCGCAGCTCGGCGTGAACCTCGTGCATGAACCGGTGGAAGTGATAGCGGCGCTTCTGCGCCAGCGGCAGACTCTGGAAGAAGAGGTCCATGATCCAGGTCTTGCCGCGGCCGACGCCGCCCCAGAGGTAGACCCCGCGCGGTGCCAGCGCCTGGCGCCCCGTGAGGCGGCGCCAAAGCCCACCCGCCGTGCCGGGCTCGGAGCGCAGCAGCGCGCGCCGCAACCTGTCGAGCCTGTCGATGGCGCGCAGTTGCGCTGGATCGCTGCGAAAGCCGCGCACGGCGATCTCGGTCGCATACCGCTCGCGCAGCGGGGCTGAGTGGCCGTCCGGCATCAGAGGGACTGGTAGATCGGGCCCGAGCCGCCCTCCGGCGTGGTCCAGTTGATGATCTGGTAGGGATCCTTGATGTCGCAGGCCTTGCAGTGAACGCAGTTCGCCGCGTTGATCTGCAGCCGCTTGCCTCCCGTCCCGTCGTCGACCATCTCGTACACGTGGGCAGGGCAGAAATTCTCGCAAGGGTTGCCGAACTCGGTCGCGCAGCGAGTCGCGCAGATGCTCGTGTCGGCGACCTTGAGATGGACCGGCTGATTCTCTTCGTGGGAATTGTTGGCGAAGAACACCGAGGCGAGCCGGTCGCGCGGCGGCAGCGTGCGCTCGACCCAGTTCCGCTGTGGCGATTCGTATTCATCGAGTCGGCGCAGCGCGGCATGCGGTGCCTGGTTGCGCAGCGTCCAGGGCAGTGCGCCGCGCGTCAGCGTCTCGAGCGCCGCATTCGCGAGGCCGAACCAGAGGCCACGCTTGAAGCCGGGCTTGATGTTGCGCACGCGACGCAACTCCTCGCCACCCGGCGAAGCGCGCCAGCGCGCATCGAAGCCCGAGGGTTGGCCGGTCTCGGCCAGGTGGTCCGCTGCCAGCATGCCGCTGCGCAGCGCCTGATGGATGCCCTTGATCTTGGGCACGTTGAGCGTGCCGGCCGCGTCGCCGATCAGCATTGCGCCGGGCATCTCGAGTCGCGGCAGCGACTGCCAGCCGCCGGCGGCGATCGTACGCGCGCCGGCCGCCAGGATCTCGCCGCCCTCGAGCAACGGACGGATGCTCGGGTGGTGCTTGAACTGCTGGAATGCCTCGAACGGCCGCAGGCGTGGATCCTCGTAGTCGAGACCGACCACGAAGCCGATGTAGATGCGGTGGCTGTCGAGGTGATAGAGGAAGCTGCCGCCGTAGGTGCGCGCGTCGAGCGGCCAGCCGATGGTGTGCTGAATCAAGCCCGGCTCGACGCGACCCTCAGGTAGCTGCCAGAGTTCCTTGAAGCCCAGTCCGTAAGTCTGCGGATCGCTGTCGCGGTCGAGCTCGAAGCGCCGGATCAGCTGCTTGGTGACGCTGCCGCGCGCGCCCTCGGCGAGCACCGTGATCCGGGCCCGCACTTCCGGACCCGGGGCATAGCCCGGCCCCGGCTCGCCCGACTTCTCGACGCCCATGTCGCCGATCTGCACGCCGGCCACCGAGCCGTCGTCATTGAAGAGCGGTTGCGCGGCGGCGAATCCGGCGAACACGTCGACGCCGAGCGCTTCGGCCTTCTGCGCCAGCCAGGGAGTCAGCAGACCGAGCGAGAGGATGAAGTTCCCGGCATTGTGCTGCTGCGGCGGCGTCGGCAGGCGGATGCGGCCCGTGGCGGTCAGGAAGGCGAACTCGTCGCGCTTCGCCGGCACGCAGATGCCGGGCGGCGAGTCGCGCCACTCGGGCGCGAGTTCATCGAGCGGTCCCGGCTCTAGCACGGCGCCGGAGAGGGCGTGCGCACCGACCGCCGAGGCCTTCTCGAGTACGCAGACCGCCAGATCAGGTTTCTTCCGCTTCAGACGGATCGCGCAGGCGAGCCCCGCCGGCCCGCCGCCGACGATGACCACGTCGTACTCCATGACGTCACGTTCGATCGCTGCGTTCATTGCCTCGTGTCTCCGTGTTCCAGGCTGCGCTCAACGCGGCTGCATGCGGATCGCCCCGTCGAGTCTGATCACCTCGCCATTGAGCATCGCAATCTCGAAGATCGACTGCACGAGGCGCGCGTACTCCTCGGGCCGGCCGAGGCGCGCCGGGAACGGCACCTGCTTGCCGAGCGAATCCTGGACCTCTGGCGGCAGTCCCGCGACCATCGGTGTGCGGAATACACCCGGCGCGATCGACAGCACGCGGATCCCGTACTGGGCCAGCTCGCGAGCCAGCGGCAGCGTCATGCCGATGACGCCGGCCTTGGTGGCCGAGTAGGCAACCTGACCGATCTGGCCCTCGAAGGCCGCGACCGACGAGGTGTGGACGATCACACCGCGTTCGCCGTCCGCGTTCGGCGTGTTCTTCTGCATCCAGGCCGCGGCGGCCTTGTCGCACAGGAAGGTTCCGATCAGGTTGATCTGCACGACCTTGGCGAAGTAGTCGCCGGCCATCGGCCCGCTCCGGCCGAACACCTTGGCCGAGCCGGCGACTCCGGCACAGTTGACGAGCAGGTTGATGCCCCCCATGCGCTCCGCCGCCGTCTGCATCGCCGCCTCGACCTCGGCCTCCGAGGTGACGTCGCAGCGGACGAACGACGCGACCGCGCCGAGTCCCGCGGCCGCCTTCTGGCCGGGTCCCTCCTGCACGTCGAGCAGCGTCACGCGGGCGCCGAGGCTCGCAAAATGGCTGGCGACCGCATGGCCCAGTCCCGAGGCTCCGCCGGTGATGACCGCGCGCGCTTGCTGGATGTTCATTTGCGACTCCGTCGGTGCATGGATCAGCGCCAGTCCGGCGCGCGTTTCCCGAGAAAGGCCGCGACACCCTCGCGTCCCTCGCGCGAGGCGCGCAGCCTCGCGAGCCGATGGCTCGTCGAGCGTCGCAGCGCCTCGTCGGGCGCGCGGCCAGCGACTTCGCGGATCAGGTCCTTGGCCTCCTGCTGGGCCGCGGGCCCACCGGCGAGCAGCGCCTCGACGAGCATCCCAACCGCGGCTTCGAAGGCTTCGGCCGTGACGACCTCGTGCACGAGACCCGCCGCGCGCGCGGCACGCGCGTCGAACGACTCACCGGTCAGGAACCAGCGGCGCGCAGCGCGTGCGCCGATGGCCGCGACGACGTGCGGCGAGATGGTGGCGGGCACGAGCCCCAATCGCACCTCGGTCAGCGCGAAACGGGCCGCCTCGACACACACGGCGACGTCGCAGCAGGCGATGAGGCCGACTCCGCCGCCAAAAGCGTTGCCCTGCACGCAGGCGACCGTCGGCGCCGGGAACTCATCGAGAGCCTGCAGCATGCGCGCCAGCGCCAGCGCAGCGGCGAGATTCTGCTCGGGTGCGGCGCCAGCCATCGCGGCCATCTCGTCTAGGTCGGCGCCGGCACAGAAGCTGCGGCCCTCGGCGCGCAGCAGCAGCAGACGCACGCGGCGCACGGCGAGCTTGGCGAGCGCGGCGTGCAGGTCGGCAATCAGCGGCGTGTCGAGCGCATTGTGCCGCTGCGGCCGAGCGAGCGTCAGCGTCGCGACGCCGCGCGCATCGATGTCGCAGTGCACACGGCGCGGCCCGGACGGCACGTCAGAGCATCTCGACCGCGATCGCGGTGGCCTCGCCGCCGCCGATGCACAACGAGGCGACGCCACGACGTCCGCCACGTCGCCGCAGGGCGTGCAGCAGGGTCGTGACGATGCGCGCTCCCGTCGCGCCCACCGGATGCCCGAGCGCACAGGCCCCACCGTTGACGTTCAGTCGCGAGGGATCGATGCCGATTTCGCGCATCGCGGCCATGGCGACCGCCGCGAAGGCCTCGTTGACCTCCCAGAGATCGACTTCGCCAGCCTGCCAGCCGGCGCGCTCGAGGACTTTGCGGATGGCGCCAGCCGGCGCCGTCGTGAACCATTCGGGGGCCTGTGCATGGCTGGCCTTGGCAACGATGCGCGCCAGCGGGGCGAGACCGCGCGCCGCGGCAGTGGACTGGCGCATGACGACAACCGCCGCGGCTCCGTCCGATATCGAAGAAGAGGAAGCGGCCGTCACGGTGCCGTCCTGGCGGAACGCGGGCTTCAGTTGCGGAATCTTGGCGATGTCGCAGGTGAACGGCGTCTCGTCCTTCGCCACGACTGTCTCACCCTTGCGGCCCTTCACCGTGACCGGCACGACTTCGGCGTCGAAGTGACCGCCTTCGAGCGCCGCGAGTGCACGGCGGACCGATTCGGCCGCGAAGGCATCCTGATCGGCGCGCGAGAAACCGTACTTGTCGGCGGTGTTCTCGGCGAAGCAGCCCATGAGTTGCCCATCGAAGGGGCTCTGCAGCCCGTCGTAGAACATGTGGTCGAGAATCTCGCCGTGGCCCATGCGGTAGCCGCCGCGGGCTTTCGGGAGCAGGTAGGGGGCATTCGTCATCGACTCGAGTCCGCCCGCGACCACGATCTCGGCGTCGCCGGCGCTGATCTGGTCGGCCGCCATCATGATCGCCTTGAGACCCGAGCCGCACATCTTGTTGATGGTCGTGGCCGGGGAGCGGGCGGGAACGCCCGCGGCGAGCGCCGCCTGGCGCGCAGGGGCCTGGCCGAGACCGGCCGGCAGCACGCAGCCCATGATGACTTCGCCGATGTCCGTGCCCTCGAGCCCGGCGGATTCGATGGCGGCACGTATCGCGGCGGCGCCAAGCTGTGGCGCAGTCGCGCCGGCTAGCGCGCCCTGGAAAGCGCCGATCGGGGTGCGGCGCGCCGAGACGATGACGATGGGGTCGGACATGGTGGAGCCTCTGGACGGATGGGACAGCGGATTCTAGAGCCTATCTCGCAATCTCGCGCGGCAGCGGCGGCCGGCGTCGCGTCCGCTGCACGCGAGGGGCCCTGTCAGCGCGCGATGCGCGCGGCGCGATGCCGCGCTCGAACAACTGCACGAAGGCGTCGCCGATCTCGCGCGGCGTCAGGGCCTGATTGTCGCGGTACCAGTGCGCTATCCAGTTCAGCGCGCCGGCAAACGCGAACGCCGTCATCTTGGGATCGCAAGGCGCGATCGAACCGTCGCGCATGCCCTCGACGAGCAGACGGCGGATTCCCTGGTCGATCTCGGACTTCAGCGCCTTGATGTGACCGCTCAGCGAGGCTCCGAGGTCCTGGTCTTCGGCGCGCACCATGCACCAGCCGTACTCGGAGGCGATCGCGGCCGCGTAGCGGCGCAATACTTCGGCGAGCCGTTCTCGCGCTGGCGCGTCGCGGCGGCCGGCCTCGGCGAAGGCGGCGCGGATCGGCTCGAGGCCGGCCAGGAAGCACTCGAACAGCAGCTGTTCCTTGCTCTCGACGTAGTAGTAGACGGTCGGCTTGGAGACGTTGAGGGCCGCCGCGATGTCGTCCAGCGAGGTGTTGTGGAAGCCGCGCCGGTTGAATTCGCGCGCGGCCGTGCGGATCACGGCCTCGCGCTTCGTGCTTCGGCTCCGGTCCCGCGAACGGGCGGCCGGCCAGGGCGAGATGTTACTCATCGGTAGCATTCTACCAACGGGTAGGGTATTGTCGAGGCATGAGCAGTCAACCTCGCTTGCCCGAGGCCCGGCGCGAGGCGCCGCTGGCACGCCGCGCGCCCCTGCGTTTCGTCAGCGCTGCATCGCTGTTCGACGGTCATGACGCCGCGATCAACATGATCCGACGGCTGCTGCAGAGCCACGGGGCCGAGGTCGTGCACCTCGGCCATAACCGATCGGTGGCCGACATCGTTCGTGCCGCGATCCAGGAGGATGCGGACGGCATCGCCGTCAGCTCCTACCAGGGCGGACACAACGAGTACTTCGCTTACATGGTCGACATGCTGCGCGAACTCGACTGCGAGCACATCCGGGTCGTCGTCGGCGGCGGCGGCACGATCGCTCCAGACGAGATCGTGGCGCTCGAGCGCCACGGCGTCGAGAAGATCTACACGCCCGAGGACGGCCGCCGGCTCGGCCTTGCGGGCATGATCGAGGACGTCCTGCGTCGGGTCGGCGCGGCGCGCCGCCCGCCGTTCGAGTGGACCGCGCCTTCGGCCCGCGATCATCGCCAGCTCGCGCGCACCATCAGCGCGCTCGAGGGCGGACTGGCCGCGGGCGAGGCTGACGGTCAAGTCGATGCGGAGTGGCTCCGCGTCCGCATTCGCGAACTGCTGCAGCAGCGCGCCCGGGAGCAGGCCGGCAACGTGCGCCCGCTGCCGGGGGTTGCGGGCCCGGTGCTCGCGCCGGTAATCGGCATCACCGGCACCGGAGGCGCCGGCAAATCGTCGCTGACGGACGAACTGCTGCAGCGCTTCGTCAGGCATTTTCCGGAGCGACAGATCGCGGTCGTCGCCGTCGATCCGACCCGCCGCCGCAGCGGCGGTGCGCTGCTCGGCGACCGGATCCGGATGAACAGTCTCGCCGCCGACAACATCTTCATGCGCTCGCTCGCGACGCGCCGCCAGAACCTCGCGACATCGGCCGTGCTGCGTGACGTCATAGACCTCTACAGGGCGGTCGGCTTCGACCTCGTGATCGTCGAGACGGCCGGCATCGGCCAGAGCGACACCGAGATCGTCGACCTCGTCGACCTGCCGATCTACGTCATGACGAGCGACTACGGTGCCGCGAGCCAGCTCGAGAAGATCGACATGCTGGACTTCGCCGAGCTCATCGTGCTCAACAAGTTTGAGAAGCGCGGCGCGGAGGACGCGCTGCGCGACGTGCGCAAGCAGTGGCGGAGGAACCACGCCGAGCGTGCCGGCATCGCCGACGCGGACGTGCCCGTGTTCCCGACCATCGCCAGCCGCTTCAACGATCCCGGCGTCAACCGCCTTTTCGCGGTGATCTGCGGCCGGATCGGCTGGCCGGTCGCCGATCCGGGTCCGGTCGAGTTCCGTTCGCGCGAACCGCTGATTCCCGGCAACCGGATCCGCTACCTCGCCGAGATCGCCGAGGGCGGACGGCGCGCCCGCGAGCGCATCGCCGCGCAGGTCGATGCCGCCCGCCGGGCTCACGGACACTACGAGTCGCTCAAGGCGCTGCACGATCCGCCGCTGCCGGCGCCGCTCGAGCCCTACCCGCAGACCGCGCTCGAGGCGGGGACTGCGGACGCCACGCGCCTCGAGCTGCGCGCCGCCTACAACCGCGCGCTCGAAGAGATCGGTCCCGATGGCGTCGGCGAGCTGCGGGCATGGCCCGCGCGCGTCGCCGCGGTGAGCGTAGACAGGTACTCCTACCGCGTCCGCGACACGGTTGTCTGTGGCGAGAACTACACCGAGACCCTGAGCCGCAACCGCGTCCCGAAGATCGCTGCGCCGCGCTTCCGCGAATGGGGCGAGATCCTGCACTTTGTGCTGACCGAGAACCTCCCCGGCGCTTACCCGTACACCGCGGGCGTCTATCCCTATCGTCGCGAGGAGGAGGAGCCGATTCGGATGTTCGCGGGCGAGGGTGCGCCCGAGCGGACGAACCGGCGCTTCCACTACCTCGCGCGCGGTCAGGCCGCCACGCGTCTATCGACCGCGTTCGACTCGACGACGCTGTACGGCGAGGATCCCGACCTGCGGCCGGACATCTACGGACGCACGGGTAACTCGGGCGTGTCGATCGCGACGCTCGACGACATGAAGAAGCTCTACTCGGGGTTCGACCTCTGCAGCCCGAGCACGTCCGTGTCGATGACGATCAACGGACCGGCGCCGATCCTGCTCGCGATGTTCATGAACACGGCGATCGATCAACGCGTCGAGCGTTATCTGAAGCGTGAGGGGCGCTGGCCGGCCGCCGAGCGGCGCATTGCCGAACTGCACGCGGCGATGCGCGCGCGCGGCGCGAGCGTGCCGGCCTACAAGGGAGATCTCCCGGAAGGGCACGACGGCAGCGGTCTCGCGCTGCTCGGCATCACGGGCGAGGAGCTGATTGCGCCCGCTGTGCTGACCGAGGCCGAGTACGCCCGCCTGCGCGACGAGGCGCTGACGCTCGTGCGCGGCACCGTGCAGGCGGACATCCTCAAGGAGGACCAGGCGCAGAACACCTGCATCTTCTCGACCGAGTTCGCGATGCGGATGATGGGCGATGTCCAGCAGTTCTTCATCGACCACGGTGTCCGCAACTTCTATTCCGTGTCGATCTCCGGCTACCACATCGCTGAGGCTGGCGCGAACCCGATCAGCCAGCTCGCTTTCACGTTGTCTAACGGCTTCACGATCGTCGAGTACTACCTCGCCCGCGGCATGAAGGTCGACGACTTCGCCCCGAACCTGAGCTTCTTCTTCTCGAACGGCATGGATGCCGAGTACGCGGTCATCGGCCGCGTCGCGCGCCGCATCTGGGCCAGGGCGATGCGCGAGCGCTACGGCGCGGGCCCGCGCAGTCAGATGCTCAAATACCATATCCAGACGTCGGGCCGGTCACTGCACGCGCGGGAGATCCAGTTCAACGACATCCGGACGACCCTGCAGGCGCTCTACGCGCTGCTCGACAACTGCAACTCGCTGCACACGAACGCCTATGACGAGGCGCTGACGACGCCGACCGAGGAGTCGGTGCGGCGCGCCGTCGCGATCCAGCTGATCATCAATCGCGAGCTCGGGCTCAACCGGAACCAGAACCCGTGGCAGGGCTCGTTCCTCGTCGAGTATCTCACCGACATGGTCGAGGAAGCCGTCTACCGTGAGTTCGAGGCCATCAGCGAGCGCGGCGGCACGCTCGGCGCGATGGAGACGATGTATCAGCGCGGCAAGATTCAGGAGGAGAGCCTCCACTACGAGACGCTCAAGCACGACGGCCGTCTGCCCATCATCGGCGTCAACACCTTCCTCTCGGACACGGATGCGGTGGCGGAGCACATGCAGGCGGCGCTGATCCGCTCGACCGAGGAGGAGAAGCAGGGCCAGGTGGCGGCCGTGCGCGCCTTCCAGCAGCGCAACACGCAGCGCAGTCCCGCGGCGATCGAGGCACTGCAGCAGGTCGCTGCCCGCGGCGGTAACATCTTCGCCGAGCTCATGAACGCGGTGAAGTACTGCTCGCTGGGGCAGATCACGCGCGGCCTGTACGCGGTCGGCGGCCAGTACCGCCGCAACGTCTGAGGCACGGCGACCGACGCGCTGCCGTACCCCGCGTCGGTTCCCCGGCAGAGAACGGTCAGGCGGCGTCGGGCTCGTCGAGGCGCGCGAGGATCGCGGCGCGGGCGCGGTCGCGAAGTTCGACCGCGGCGTGCTCGGCATCCGGATCGTGAGGCGTCAGAGGCTCGAGGAACTCGACCTCGAGCGCGCCCCAGCGTGGCAGCAGGCGATGGCCGGGCAGGATGCGCCGGGAACCGCGGATCACGGCGGGCACGATCGGACAGCCGGCCCGCACAGCGGTCGCGAAGGCGCCCGTGTGGAAGCGCAGCAGGCCGGGCTCAGGGGCGAACGTGCCTTCCGGAAAGAACACGAGCGACTGGCCCGAGGCAGCGGTGCGCAGCACGCGGCGCGCGTCGGCGGCGCCCTTGTGGCGATCGAAACGCTCGACGAACTCGGTGCCGATGCGACGCAGCAGCAGGCCGGCGAGCGGCACGCCGTCCATCTCGCGCTTGACGACGTAGGAGAAGCGTGGCGGCAGCGCGGCCTTCATCACCAGACCGTCGAGATAGCTCGCGTGATTGGCGACCACGACACTCTGCCCGCCCGGCAGCCGTTCGGCGTGCAGGCGCCGCAGCGGCACGCCGATCAGCAGCAGGTAGCCACGCGCGACCGCGGAAGCGGCGCGGCGTCGCAGATCGAGCCCCGGGAGCAAGAGCACTAGCAAGACGGCGAGCAGGGCGCAGACCGCGAACACGGTCCATGCATACAGGCCGTAGGCCGCATAGAGTGGCGCGAGCCAGGCGGGATCGCGCGACTTCGTCGCCGAGCGCGCGGAATCGGGGGGCGGACTGTGCATCGATGGCTTGCCGTGGAGCGCCACGCAAGGTGGACCGGGTGCTGCGGTGCTTCTGTGAACCAGTTCTCTTTATGTTAACGCCTGGTTCATCCTGTGAAGGTGATCACGACAGGGATGGGAACGCTGTTCGCATACTGAGCCGGTGAACGTGCACGCCCAGCACGGCGGCCGTCACGGAGAGTACCCGCGCCAATGAGTTCCGTGCCGAAGCGATCCGATTCTCCACGCACCGCGCCCGACCCGGTGGTCACGCGCTTCCTCGACGCCGTGTGGATGGAGCGGGGACTGTCGGGCAATACGCTCGCTGCCTACCGTGCCGATCTCACGGCGCTGTCGCGCTGGCTCGCCGAGCGCGGGGTGCCGATCCTGCGGACTAGCCGTGGCGACCTGCTCGGCTTCATCGCCTGGCGCGTCGAGGCGGGCGCGCGCCCGCGCTCGACCGCGCGGCAGCTCTCGTCCTTCCGCCGCTTCTTCCGCTACCTCGTGCGCGAGGGCGTGATCCGCGACGATCCGACGGCGCAGATCGCGATGCCCAAGATCGGCCGTTCGCTGCCCAAGTCGCTGTCGGAGGAGGAGGTCGAGGCGCTGCTGTCGGCGCCGCTGGTCTCCGATCCGCTCGGTCATCGGGACCGCACCATGCTCGAGGTGCTGTACGCCACGGGCTTGCGCGTCTCCGAGCTCGTCGGCCTCAAGTACAACGCCGTCAATCTCAACCAGGGCGTGATCCGCGTCCTCGGCAAGGGCAATCGCGAGCGTCTGATTCCGCTCGGCGAAGAGGCGGTCCGCTGGCTCAAGGAGTTCATCAGTGGCGCGCGCAACGAGATCCTCCTCGACCGCACTACCGATTACCTCTTCCCGACACGCCGCGGCGATCGGATGACGCGCCAGGCCTTCTGGCACATCATCAAGCGGTATGCGCGCAAGTCGAGCATCGACAAGGATCTGTCCCCGCATACGCTGCGTCATGCGTTCGCGACCCACCTGCTGAACCACGGCGCGGACCTGCGCGTCGTGCAGATGCTGCTCGGCCACAGCGACCTGTCGACGACCCAGATCTACACTCACGTGGCGCGAGAACGCATGAAGGAGATGCACGCGCAGCATCATCCGCGCGCCTAAGCACTCAAGGGAGGGTGCGCCGCCGCCGCGGCGCGTGAACCTTGGCGCGGGCTGGCTGTCTGACCTAAAGTCACGCATCGCCTACGAGCCCGCCGATGACCCTCAGCCTGACACCCAGCCTGTTCCGTCCCAGGGAACGCCGCAACGCTCGGCGCGCGTGGTGGTCCGCCATGTTCACCGTGGGCGTCGCGGTGTGGCTTGTCGCGTCGGCGGCCCAGTCAGGTTCGCCAGGCGGGCGGCCCGCCGCGCCGGCCGGGCCGAAAGCGGCGCCGCAGCCCCGCTCGGCAGCGGTCAGCGAAGCGACGCGCGCGGCGGTCGCCCGACGCATTCCGGGCGTGCGAGCCGAGGACGTCAGACCGTCGCCGGTCGCCGGCATCCTCGAGGTGGCGCGCGGGGCGGAGATCTTCTACGTCACGGCCGATGCCCGTCACGTCTTTGCCGGCGACCTCTACGACATCGATGCGGAGCAGAACGTCAGCGACCTGCGCCGCCGGGAGGCCCGCAGCGCGCTGCTCGCCGGCGTCCCCGAGTCGCAGACGATCATTTTCGGGCCACGCGACGCCAAGTACACCGTCACCGTGTTCACCGACATCGACTGTGGTTTCTGCCGCAAGCTGCACAACGAGGTCCCGAAGTACAACGAACTCGGCATCCGCGTCCGGTACCTCTTCTATCCCCGCAGCGGTCCGAATACCGAGTCCTGGAACAAGGCGGTGTCGGTCTGGTGCGCGAAGGACCGCAACGACGCGCTGACGCGCGCCAAGCGCGGCGAGCAGATCCCCGAGGCGCGTTGCGGCAAGACGCCGGTCGAGCGGGACTTCGAGATCGGGCAGGAGATGGTGGTGACCGGCACACCGGCCATCGTGTTGCCGAATGGCGATATGGTCTCGGGGTACCGCTCCGCTCCGGCACTGCTCACGCTGCTGCAGGAATCGCGCTGACAGGAGCCGAACCCGAGCGGACTGACGCGCCTCGCGACCGCGGCGCGTCGTTCAACGCTCGAGCAGCTTGAACTTGTCCGGTTTGCCTTCCCAGTCCTTGGCGTCGGCCGGCGGTTCGCCCTTCTCGGTGATCACGGGCCATTTCTTCGCCAGCTCCGCGTTCAACTGCCTGAAATGCTCCTGTCCCGGCGGCACCTCGTCCTCCGAGTAGATCGCCTCGACCGGGCATTCGGGTTCGCAGAGAGTGCAGTCGATGCACTCATCGGGATCGATGACGAGGAAGTTCGGCCCTTCGTGGAAGCAGTCCACGGGGCAAACCTCGACGCAATCCATGTACTTGCACTTGATGCAGTTTTCGGTGACGACGAACGTCATGGCAGATCCTGTTGCTGGAAATCGAATTATGAACGGGCGGCGGTCGGGCTGTCGACCGGCTGTCGCGCGCGGCACCGTCGCGACGCGTCTCTAGCGGAGACGTCGGCTGAGTTCAGTGAAGTGATGCCTCTCGAGGCCCGCACGGCGGTCTTCGAGGTAGCGCCGCAGCGTGAACTCCGTGCTCGGGAAGGCGATCTGCTCCCAGGGGATCTCGGCCGGTTGGACGATCCGTACGTCGAGACTCTCCGGACCTGCGGCCACGCGTTCGGAGAGCAGACGGGCGCGGAAGAACACGTGAACCTGATGCGCTGCGGTGACGTGGACGACTGTCAGCAGCGAGCCGATCTCGACCTCGGCGCAGGCTTCTTCGCGCGACTCGCGCGCGGCGGCCTGCTGCAGCGTCTCGCCATTCTCCATGAACCCCGCCGGAACCGTCCAATAGCCGAGGCGCGGCTCGATCGCACGCTTGCAGATCAGCAGCCGGCCATCCGGCAGTTCCGGCACGCAACCGACCACGAGCTTGGGGTTCTGGTAGTGGATCGTTCCGCAGGAGTCACAGACATGGCGCGTCCTGTCCTCGCCCTCCGGGATGCGCAGCACCAACGCGGCGCCGCACTCGCTGCAGAATTTCATGATCGCACGGGTTTCTCGATGTGCATGGTGCCGGGAGAGGGAATCGAACCCACACTCTGTCGCCAGAACCGGATTTTGAGTCCGGCGCGTCTACCAGTTCCGCCATCCCGGCGCTCGGCCGTCAGTATAGGCGATCCGCTGCCAGAGCCGCCGCGCTGCGACCTTTTTCGGCGTTCGCGCATCTGTAAGGGTCATGGAACCCCTGTCCCGAATCGTCATCCCGGCGGAGACCCTCGCCGCCGCCAGATGCGGCGAGCGGGCCGCGCAGGCGCACGCCTATGGCGCTCTCGCGCCCGCAGTGTTCCGTCTGGTGTCGCGGCTCGTGCCGTCCCACTCGGCCGAGGACGTGTTCCAGGACTGCATGATGAACGTTTTCGAGAACCCGCAGTGCTACCGGGGCGACCCGCCGTTCGGTGGCTGGGTTCGGGCGATTGCGGTCAACCAGGCGCTGATGCACCTGCGGGCGCCGTGGCACCGTCTGCGCGAGCGCGCGGTGGCGAGTGTCGAGAATGCCGAACCAGGGGCGGGTGAGGCCCCGCCGTGGCGCGACAGCACCGCGGTATGCGTCGATCTCGCGCGATTGCTCAACGCGCTCGAACCGAGGGCGCGGGCGATCGTCCAGCTCCGCGACGTCGAGGGACTCACCCACGAGGAGATCGCGGCCGCCTTCGGGCTGAGCGCCAGTTTCTCGAAGTCACAGCTCGCACGCGCGTATCGGCGCCTGCGCGCGCTCGCGGCAGCGCCACCGCTGGCGACAGCCGCATGCCGGGGGGCGCAGACGTGAGCGACTCGGGCGTTGCGCATCCGGTCGGTGCGCCGTACGGATTCGCGGAATTCGAGCGGCGTGCCGCGCAGCGACGCGCTCGGGCCGGCCGGCGCATCCGGACGCTGCGGGGGGCCTCGCTCGTGACCCTGCTCGCCGTGACGTCCTTGGCCTGGCTTGGAGTGCGGCCGGATGGTACGCCGCGAGCTGCGCCTGCCGGACCCGGCGGACCTTTGCTCGTCGACGAGCGCTGGCTCGAGGCCGTCAAGCCGGGCGCGAGCCGTGTCCAAGTCGATACCCGGCTCGCAAGCGTCGCGCTCGAGCAGCAGATCGCTCACGTCGACGATCTGTTCAGCGATGCCCTGGTCAGCAGCGACCCTTTGCTGACGCTGCGACGTCTCGAGAGCGAGCGTGCCCGGCTCGTCGATGCGCTGGTCCGGGTCCGGCAATCGGAAGCCCTGATACTCGATGCCCGATGAAGGCCGCCTGCCGAGGAGACCGCCATGTCCGACATTCGCCTGCGACCCATCCCGCTGCTGAGCGTCACGCTGCTGCTGGCTGCGACGCCCGCCCTGGCCCAGTCTCCACCCGCTGACATCGATGCGCGTCTCGATGCGGCGCGGCAGCGGCTCGAGGCCGCCGCGCGCGAGCTCGCGGAGCTGAGCGCGCAGTCCACCGGCCGCCCCGGCGATCGCCTGCTCGCGACCGACGGGCGTCGAACGCGCGCGATCATCGGCGTGCAGATCGATCCGGCGCCTGCCGACGAGAGCGCCCGGGTGCCGCGCGTCAGCCCGGGCGGGCCCGCGGCCGAGGCCGGCATCGAGTCGGGCGATGTCATCACCGAGATCGACGGCGGGTCGCTGCGCGGTCCGTCCAACGGTGGCCGCGCACTCGTCGAACACATGCGCGGTGTCCAGCCGGAGCAGAAGCTGCGCCTGAAACTGCTGCGCGACGGGCGCGGCCGCAAGGTCACGGTCGTCGCTGGCGTCGCGCCGACGCCGCGCGTACTCGCGCTGCCGCCGGGTCCCGAGCCGCCGCCGGTCACGCCTGCTCCGGACGGGCCTGGCGTGCCCGCTGCGCCTCGGCAGCCCGACATCCTGTTCGACTGGGCACCGCGTGGCCCGATCGGCGCCGCGGGCCTCGAACTCGCGACGCTGACGCCCGCGCTCGGCGCGTACTTCGGCACCGACCGCGGCGTGCTGGTGCTGCGGGCACCGCACGATCCGGCTTGGGAACTCGCAGACGGGGACGTGCTGCTCGCGATCGACGGACGGGAACCCGCGACGGCGCTGCACGCCACGCGCATCCTGCAGTCGTATCAGCGCGGCGAGACGGTGCGTCTGCGGATCCTGCGGCAACGGAAGACCCTGCAGCTCGAGGTGCAGGTGCCAGCGGCATTCCGCCGACGCGACACCTCGACCTGACCGCGCGACGGCGAACCGGCGGACTCCTGACGCACGGCAGGTCTTAGAATGCGCGGGCGTGCGCCTCACCGATTTCCATTACGAACTGCCACCTGAGCTGATCGCCCAGCAGCCGCTCGCCGAGCGTTCCGCATCGCGGCTGCTCGCGCTCGATGGCGCAACCGGTGCGCTGCGCGACCTTCGCTTCACCGACCTGCCGGAGCTGCTCGAGCCGGGCGATCTGCTCGTCTTCAACGACTCGCGCGTCGTCGCCGCGCGGCTCCACGGCCGCAAGCGGACCGGGGGCGCCGTCGAAATGCTGCTCGAGCGGCCAATAGGCTCTGACGAGGCCCTGATGCAGTTGCGATCGAGCAAGCCGGTGCGCCCCGGAGCGCGCATCGTGACGGCCGGCGGTGAACTCGAGGTCGTCGCGCGCGAGGGCGATTTCTGGCGGCTGCGTTTCCCTCAGCCGGTGCTCGAGTTCCTCGACGCCCACGGCGAGGTGCCGTTGCCGCCCTACATCGAACGGCCTGCTGTCGAAGCCGATCGCGCGCGGTATCAGAGCCTGCTCGCGCGGCATCCCGGGGCCGTCGCTGCGCCGACCGCGAGTCTGCACTTCGATGCGGCGCTGCTCGAGCGGCTCGAGGCGCGCGGCATTCGTCGCAGCTGCGTGACGCTGCATGTCGGAGCAGGCACGTTCCAGCCAGTGCGGACCGACGACCCCGCGCAGCATGTCATGCACAGCGAGCGCTACGAACTCGGTGCGCTGGCCTGCGAGGAACTCGAGCTCGCCCGGCGGCGCGGCGGGCGCATCGTTGCCGTGGGCACGACGGTCGTGCGCGTGCTCGAGACGGTCGCGCCGGATGTCGGCGGCGCATGGCGGCCCGCGGCCGGGTCGACGTCGATCTTCATCCTTCCGGGCCATCGGTTCCGCGCAGTCGACGTGCTGATCACGAACTTCCACCTGCCGCAGTCGACACTGCTGATGCTGGTCTCGGCGTTCGCCGGTCACACGCAAACGCTTGCCGCGTATCGCCACGCCGTGGCCGCGCGCTACCGCTTCTTCAGTTATGGCGACGCGATGCTGATCACGCCAGAGGCCGGCGCAAGGTCGGCGCGGCCATGAGCGGGGGTCTCGCGGGCCGGTTGCATTTCGAATGCATCGCGACCGATGGTTTGGCGCGCCGCGGCCGTGTGCACGCGCGTCACGGCAGCTTCGAGACGCCGGCCTTCATGCCGGTCGGGACCTGCGGCACCGTCAAGGCGATGACGCCCGAGGAACTCGAGTCGATCGGCGCCGAGATCGTGCTCGGCAACACCTTCCACCTGATGTTGCGTCCCGGAGCCGAGGTCGTCGCGGCGCATGGTGGCCTGCACGGTTTCATGCACTGGCGGCGCGCCATCCTCACCGATTCGGGCGGCTTCCAGGTGTTCAGCCTCGCCAAGCTGCGGCGGATCACGGAGGACGGCGTGCGCTTCCGCTCGCCGATCGATGGGGCCGAGGTCCGTCTCACGCCCGAGGCCTCGATGGACGTGCAGCGGTCGCTGGCTTCCGACATCGCCATGGCCTTCGACGACTGCACGCCGTATCCGGCGACGCATCGCGAGGCGGCGGAGTCAATGCGTCGCTCGATGCGCTGGGCCGAGCGCAGTCGGCGCCGGTACTACGCGGCGGATGCGGGCGCAGCGCCGCCGCCCGGCGATCTGTTCGGGATCGTCCAGGGAGGCATGTTCCTCGACCTGCGCGACGAGTCGCTGCAGCGGCTCGAGGCGCTCGACCTGCCGGGCCTCGCCATCGGCGGCCTCGCCGTCGGCGAGCCCGAGGCCGAGCGCCTGCGGGTGCTCGATCATCTCGTGCCCCGCATGCCGGTGGATCGGCCGCGCTATCTGATGGGAGTGGGTCGACCCGAGGACATCGTCGCCGCCGTGTTGCGTGGTGTCGACATGTTCGACTGCGTGATGCCGACCCGTCACGCGCGCAACGGGCACCTTTTCACCTCGGAAGGCGTGTTGAACATCCGCAACGCGAGGCACCAGCGCGACACCGGTCCCGTGGACCCCTCCTGCGGTTGCTATACCTGCCGCAACTATTCGCGCGCATACCTGCGGCATCTCGACCGCTGCAACGAGATCCTCGGTGCGCGGCTCAACACCCTGCACAACCTGCACTTCTACCTGAGCCTCATGGCGCAGCTCCGCGCGGCCATCGAGCAGGGCAGGCTCGCGGCCTTCGCCGGCGAGTTCGTGGCCCGCCGCCGAAACATGTCGGCGGGCGAACCCGCGGTGCCATGAGGGCGGGCGAACGCGGGCCGGTGCTGTGGCATAATTCGCGCCCTTTGCGGCCGATCCGCCGCGGACGGTGATACATGAACGCATTGATCCCAGTGGCCCATGCCCAGGCTGCCGGCGCCCCCTCGGCGGGCAGCCAGCTCGCACCGCTCCTGATGATGGTGCTCTTCATCGTGATCTTCTACTTCCTGCTGATCCGCCCGCAGCAGAAGAAGGCCAAGGAACACCAGGCCATGCTCGCCAAGCTCGCCGCCGGCGACGAGGTCGTCACGGCCGGCGGCATCCTCGGCCGGGTCGTCGAGGTGGGCGAGACCTTCACGGTCGTCGAGATCGCCGACGGCGTGCGCGTCAAGGTGCAAAAGTTCCAGATCACCTCGCTGATGCCGAAGGGCACTTTGAAGGGCGGCTGAGGCCGAGATGCTCGAGTTCGCCCGCTGGAAGTACATCCTCGTCGCGACGGTGCTTGCGGTCGCGTTCGTGCTCGCCCTGCCGAACGTCTTCGGCGAGGACGCGGCGCTGCAGGTCGCCCGCAGGGATCGCGCCGCCGTCGACGAGGCGGGCCGCAAGGCCGTCGAGGACCTGCTGCGCGGACGCCAGATCGCCTTTTCGCGCAGCTACGTCGACGACGGGCGCCTGATGCTGCACTTTGCCGACGTGCCGAGCCAGCTGCGCGCTCGTGACGCGGTCAACGAGGCGCTCTCGGCCGATTACGTCACCGCGCTGTCGTTCGCTTCGCGCGCGCCCGACTGGCTGCGCGCGATCGGGCTGCGGCCGATGCCGCTCGGGCTCGACCTGCGCGGTGGCCTGTACCTGCTGTATCAGGTGGACGTCGACGGTGCCGTGGCACAGCTCCTCGAGGTCTACGAGCAGGATTTCCGCCGCGCGCTCGAGCGCGATTCGCGGCCGTTCGCGGACGTCGTGACCTTCTCGACGCCCGGCAGTCCGCGGCCGAACGCGCTGCGGGTGCTGCTGCCCGCCGATGCCGATGCGGACGCCGCGCTCGAGTCGCTGCGTCGCGTGCTGCCCGACCTGTCCTACCAGGTCTCGCAGGCGCCGACCGGCCCGGTCATCGAGACCGTGCTCAGCGACGCCCAGATCCGCGAACGGCAGGACTACGCCATCCAGCAGAACCTCACGACGCTGCGCAACCGGGTCAACGAGCTTGGCGTCTCGGAGCCCATCGTTCAGCGTCAAGGCCTCGACCGGATCGCCGTGCAGCTGCCGGGCGTGCAGAACTCGGCCGAGGTCAAGGACATCCTCGGCAAGGTCGCGACCCTCGAATTCCGCCTCGTCGACGTCAACAACAGCGTATCTGACGCCGTGCAGCGCGGCCGCGCGCCGCTTGGCTCGAAGCTCTACCGCGACCGCAACGGTCAGCCAGTGCTGCTCAAGCGCGACATCATCGTCACGGGCGACCAGCTCATCGATGCGACGACGGCCGCGACCCCGGACGGGCCCGGCGTCTCCGTGAAGCTCGACCAGCTCGGCGGCGAGGAAATGCTGCGCACCACGCGTGCCAACCTCAAGCGGCCGATGGCTGTCGTCTTCATCGAGCAGCGCCGCGAGACCATCGAGGTCGGTGGGCAGAAGGTGACCCGCGACGTCAAGGAAGAGCGGGTCATCAACCAGGCGACCATCCAGGGGGTCTTCAGCAACAGCTTCCAGATCACCGGGCTCAACGCGGTCGAGGCCCGGGAACTCGCGCTGCTGCTGCGCGCCGGTGCGCTCGCAGCGCCGATCTTCGTTGTCGAGGAACGCGCGGTCGGCCCGGCACTCGGCAAGGAGAACATCGAGCAGGGCACGCGCGCACTCGTGATCGGCATGGTGCTCCTGTTCGCGTTCATGGCGCTGTACTACAAGGTTTTCGGCCTCGTCGCCAACGTCGTGCTGCTCGCCAATGTGGTGCTGCTCGCGGCGCTCCTGACGACGCTCAAGACCGCGTTGTCACTGCCCGGCATCGCCGGCATCGTGCTCACGGTCGGCATGGCGGTCGACGCGAACGTGCTGATCTACGAGCGCATCCGCGAGGAACTCCGCAACGGTGTGACGCCGCAGATGGCCATCACCAAGGGTTTCGAGAAGGCTTTTTCCTCGATCGCGGACGCGAACGTGACGACGCTGATCGCCGGTGTGGTGCTGTGGATCTTCGGCACCGGCGCAATCCGCGGCTTCGCGGTCGTGCTGAGCCTTGGCATCGTCACCTCGATGTTTACGGCGCTGCTCCTCAGCCGGGCGCTGCTGACGCAGCTGTACGGCGGCGCGCGCCGGCCTGCCAGGCTCTCGATCTGAGCGCGGCGAGGAGAGCGAGCCCATGGAACTGTTCAAGCCCCGCACCGCGATCCGGTTCGTCGCCAACCGTCGCTACTGGTACATCGTCTCGGCAGTCCTCATGGTCGCGTCGCTGGTCTCGCTGTTCACGCGCGGCCTCAACCTCGGCGTGGACTTCACCGGTGGCGTCACCGTCGAGGCCAGCTTTCCCGGCGAGGCGCCGATCGAGCGGTTGCGCCAGAGTCTCGAGGCGGCGGGCTTTGCCGAACCGCAGGTGCAGAACTTCGGCTCGTCGCGCGAAGTCGCGATCCGCCTGCCGCCGCCGGAGGGCGAGAGCGCCGAGGCGATCCGTGGGCGCGTCGAGGGCGCGTTGCGCGCCGTCGACCCCGCGGTCGAACTCTCGAAGGTCGACATCGTCGGCCCCCAGGTCGGCGCGGAGCTGTTCACGGCGGGCTGGCAGTCGCTGCTCGCGACGCTGATCCTGATCTTCATCTACGTGTTCATCCGCTTCAATACGATCAAGCTCTCGGTTGGCGCCATCCTCGCGGCGCTGCACGATCCGATCCTCGTGCTCGGCTTCTTCTCGTGGACCTGGCTGCCGTTCGACCTTGCCGTGATCGCCGCGATCCTCGCCGTGATCGGCTATTCCCTGAACGATACCGTGGTCGTCTTCGATCGCATCCGTGAGACGTTCGAGAACAACAAGCGGATGCCGGTCGACCAGGTCATCGACCGTTCCGTCAATCAGACCCTCTCGCGCACGATCATGACCAGCATCACGACGCTGATCGTCGTGGTCTGCCTACTGCTGCTCGGCGGCCCCGTGCTGCTCGGATTCTCGGCAGCGCTGATCGTCGGCATCCTCGTCGGCACGTATTCGTCGATCTACGTCGCGGCGACCGTGGCCCTCGACCTCGGGCTCAAGTCCGAAGACCTGTTCCCTCGCGAGCGCAAGGATCTCATCGACGACATGCCGTGATCGAACTGCTCACAGACCCGTCCGCCTGGGTCACGTTCGTCACGCTTGCCGCGCTCGAGATCGTGCTCGGCATCGACAACCTGATCTTCATATCGATCCTGGTCGGGAGGCTGCCCCCCGAGCGTCGTGAGGCCGCGCGCGTCACCGGTCTCGCGCTGGCGATGCTGACGCGCATCGCCCTGCTTTTCTCGATCGTCTGGCTGACGCGGCTCGTCGAGCCCTGGTTCCATGTCGGTGGCTTCGGCGTCTCGGGGCGCGACCTGATCCTCGGTCTTGGCGGCCTGTTCCTGCTCGCCAAGAGCACGCTCGAGATCCATCACACCCTCGAGGGCGCGGATGGGCAGCGCGAGGCCCGCATCTTCGCGAGCTTCACGGCCATCGTGATCCAGATCGCGATCATCGACATCGTCTTTTCGCTCGACTCGGTGTTCACCGCGGTCGGGCTCGCCGAGCCCGAGCAGCTGCCCATCATGGTCGCGTCGATCGTCATTGCCATCCTCGCCATGATGTGGCTGTCGGGCTCGATTTCGGCCTTCATCGACCGGCATCCGACCATCAAGGTGCTGGCGCTGGCCTTCCTGATCCTGGTCGGCGTGGCGCTGATCGCCGAGAGCCTGCATTTCGAGATCCCGAAGGGCTATCTGTACTTTGCCATGGCCTTCTCCGTCGGCGTCGAGATGCTCAACATCCGGTTGCGCCGGCTGCTCGATTCACGCCGGTCTGGGCCCCCTTCCGGTTGAAAGCGCTGGCGGGCTGCGCCATCGCCCCCCTAGAATCGCCGGAACCGTCCAGGGGGATAGCATGAACTGGCGCATCAAGTCGCTCGACGACATCCTCGAGAACGCCGAGAAGAAGAGCCTCAAGCGCTCGCTCGGCGGTTTTCAGCTCATGATGATGGGCGTGGGCGCCATCATCGGCACCGGCATCTTCGTGCTGACCGCCGAGGCGGCGCAGAAGGCTGGTCCCGGCATGATGGTGTCATTCGTGATCGCGGGCTTCGTCTGCGCCGTCGCCGCGCTCTGCTACGCCGAACTGGCCTCGATGGTGCCGGTCTCGGGGTCCGCCTACACCTACTCCTATGCGGTGCTCGGCGAAGTGGTCGCCTGGGTCGTCGGCTGGGCGCTGATCCTCGAGTATGCCGTGGCGGCGAGTGCGGTCTCGGTCGGCTGGTCGAACTATTTCGTGGGACTGATGGAACGCAGCTTCGCCATCGACATCCCCGACACGCTCTCGCGCGGCCCATTCGCGGGCGGGTTGATGAATGTGCCAGCGGCGGTCATCGCGCTGCTCGTGACGGCGCTGCTCGTGATCGGCACCCGCGAGAGCGCCGCCGTAAATGCCGTGCTCGTGTCCATCAAGGTCGCTGCGCTGACCGTCTTCATCGTGCTGGCGATCCCGGTCATGCAGGCCGACAACTTCGAGCCGTTCGCGCCCAACGGCTTCTGGGACGCGACCGGTATGGGCATCGCCGGAGCGGCCGCCTCGATCTTCTTCGCCTACGTCGGTTTCGACGCCGTATCGACCGCGGCCGAGGAGACCAAGAACCCGCAGCGCAACGTACCCGTCGGACTGATCGGCAGCCTCGCGATCTGCACGATCTTCTACCTGCTCGTCGCCGGCGGCGTCGTCGGATCGGTCGGCGCCCAGCCCGTCGTCGATGCGGCTGGCCAGGCCGTCCCGCCCGGCAGCCCGGCCCTCGCGGAAGTCTGCGCGCAGCCCGAGAACGCGCGTGCGGTTGTGTGCACCGGCGAGCCGCTCGCGTTCGTGCTCGATGAACTCGGGTGGAAGAAGATCTCGCAGCTGATCGGCCTCGCGGCCTTCCTCGCGCTGCCGTCGGTCATCCTCATGATGCTGTTCGGCCAGACCCGCATCTTCTTCGTCATGGCGCGCGACCGGCTGCTGCCGTTCAACGAGTCGTTGTCGAAGGTTCACCCGCGCTATGGCACGCCCTATGTCGTGACCATCATCACTGGCCTCGCGGTGACGATCTTCGCAGCGTTCTTTCCCGTCGGCGTCCTGGCCGACATCTCCAACAGCGGCACGCTATTCGCGTTCCTGACGGTGTCGATCGGCGTCATGGTCCTGCGCGTGCGCGATCCGGGTCGCGAGCGACATTTCCGCACGCCCGCGATCTGGCTGGTCGGCCCACTGGCGCTGCTCGGCTGCGGCTTCCTGTTCTTCTCGCTGCCGCCGGCGACGCAGCTGACCTTCCTCTACTGGACGCTGGCCGGCCTCGCGATCTATCTCCTGTACGGTTTCCGGCACAGCCCGCTCGCGCAGCGGTCGGGCTGAGGCTGCGGCCGCGCCGCCGCGATGAGCGCAGCCGACCCGCGGCTCGCGAACCGAATCCTCGCCGGGCTCGGTGTCGGCGCCGTGGCCGGCGCGATCGCGCTGCTGGTCGGCGGCCTGGAGCCACGCGTGCTCGAGGCCGCGCGTTCCGTCGCGACGGCCCTGTTCGATCCGCTCGGCCAGGTCTTCCTGCGCCTGCTGTTCTTCGTGGTGATCCCGCTGGTGTTCGCCTCGCTGGTGGCCGGCGTGGCGCAGCTCGGCCAGCTGTCGCGGCTCGGGCCCCTCGCGGCGCGGACGTTCTCGCTGTTCTTCGCGAACATGGCGATCGCGGTCGCACTCGGCCTCGCGATGATGAATGTCGTGCGACCAGGTGCCGCGATCCCGACCGAGACGCGCACGAGCCTGGTCGCCGAGTACGGTGGTGCGGCGGCGAAGCACATCGAGCGACAGGCGCAGCAGCCCGAGTTCTCGCTGCAGACCCTCGTTGACATGTTCATGCCGCGCAATCTGTTCGGTGCCTTCGTCGGCAGCGATCGCAACCTGCTCGGCGACGTGCTGCCGTTGATACTGTTCGCGATCCTGGTCGGTGCCGCGGCGACGCGGCTGCCCGAGATGCGCCGTACTCAGCTGCAGAGCGGCCTCGAGCTCGTTACCGAGCTGATGACAGGCATCGTGCAGTTCGCGCTGCGGCTCGCACCGTATGCCGTGCCAGCGATGATCTTCAGCGTGATCGTGAAGGTGGGGTGGAGCATCCTCGTCGCGCTGGCGGTCTTCGTCACGGGCTGCATCGTCGTGATGCTGCTGCACCTGTTCGGCACCATGACGCTGTGGCTGCAGACGATGTCGAGGCTGCGGGCGCGCGACTTCTGGCGCGCGGTCCGCCCGGTGCTCGTGACGGCTTTCTCGACGAGCTCCAGCAGTGCGACTTTGCCGGCAGCGCTGGCCGTCGCACGCGGCGGTCTCGGCGTGCGGCCGATCACGGCCGGATTCGTGCTGCCGCTTGGCGCGACGATGAACATGGCGGGCACGGCGCTCTACGAGGGCTGCGTGGTGCTGTTCGTCGCCCAGGTGTTCGGCGTCGAGCTCGACATCGTCCAGCAGGCGACGCTGCTGCTGCTCGCCGTGCTGGGCGCGGTGGCGGTCGCGGGCATCCCCGGCGGCTCGCTGCCGATCATCGCCGGACTGCTCATTACCTTTGGAATTCCCGCCGAGGGTCTCGGTATCATCCTCGGCGTCGACCGCATCCTCGACATGACGCGCACCATGGTCAACGTCGGCGCCGATCTGGTCACGGCCGTCATCGTCGACGGTCGTGACAGGCAAGCCGGCTGAGGGCCGGTCGAGGCGCGACGCGGTCGGCGGCGGCGCGGCGCTCAGTGGCGCAGCGATTCCGGGACGTGCGGCGCGAGCACCTCGACCAGCGCCGCGAAGACCTTGGGGCTGCCGGCGATGACGTGGCCCCCCTGCAGGTATTCACCGCCGGTCAGAGTGCCGATGCGGCCGCCGGCCTCCTCGATCAGCAACGTGCCAGCCGCGGTGTCCCATTCGCCGAGTCCGATCTCGAAGAAGCCGTCGAGGCGGCCGGCTGCGACGTAGGCGAGATCGAGGGCCGCCGAGCCCGGACGGCGCACGCCGGCTGCGGTCTGCATGACGGCGCGCAGCATGGCGAGATAGGCCTCCAGATGGCGAATGTTCTCGCGGTACGGAAAGCCCGTGCCGATCAGCGCACCCTCGAGGGTGCGCTGCTTCGATGCGCGGATGCGACGGTTGTCGAGATAGGCACCGCGTCCGCGCGATGCCGTGAACAGCTCCTGCCGCAGCGGGTCGAAGACCACGGCGTGCTCGAGCCGACCCCGGACGCGGCAGGCGATCGAGACGCAGAACTGCGGGAAACCGTGCAGGAAATTCGTCGTGCCATCGAGCGGGTCGATGATCCAGATGACGGGCCCGTCACCGCTCGCGCCGCTCTCCTCGGCAAGGAAGGCGTGCTCGGGATAGGACTTGCGGATCAGCGCAATGATCTCACGCTCGGCGGCCCGGTCGACCTCGGTGACGAAGTCGTTGCGACCCTTGCTCGACACTTCGAGCGAGTCGAGACGACTGAGGCTGCGGACGATCGTCTCGCCGGCGCGGCGGGCGGCGCGGACGGCGATGTTGAGCAGTGGCTGCATGGAGCACGGGGGCGGGCGCGACGGGGTCTAGAATATCACGCCCCGGTGGTCACCCGAGGTCAGCGTGTCCGAGCTCTCCGCCATTCCCGGCAGTACCGACGCCATCCGCATCGTGCTGGTCGGCACTTCACACCCCGGCAACATCGGCGCGGTGGCGCGCGCGATGAAGAACATGGCACTGCAGCAGCTCGTGCTCGTGCGGCCTCGGGAGTTTCCGCATCCCGAGGCGACAGCTCGCGCCTCGGGGGCCGATGACTTGCTCGGCAGCGCGCGCGTCGTCGACACCGTGGCCGACGCCGTCGCCGATTGCGGCTTCGTCGCCGCCACGACATCGCGCGATCGGGACCAGAACTTCCGCGTGCTCGATGTCCGCGATGCCGCAGCGCGCGTCGCGGCGGAGTCGCGCCGTGGGCCGGTTGCCGTGCTGTTCGGCGCCGAGCGCACGGGTCTGACCAACGAGGAACTCGAATCGGCGCACGTGCTCGTACGTATCCCGGCGAACCCCGAGTATGCCTCGCTGAACCTGTCGATGGCGGTGCAGCTCGTCGCCTACGAGATCTACCGCGCGCGCGGTGCCGTGTATGCCGCAGCCGAGCTGCAGACGCCTCTTGCGACGCCGGCCGAGATGGAGCGTCTCTACGCGCACCTGCAGCAGGTGCTCGACGAGATCGAGTTCCGCGACCGGACGGCGAGCGGGCGTCACCTCATGGCCCGCATCCGCCGTTTCCTGCAGCGGGCCGAGCTAGACCAGAACGAGGTCAACATCCTGCGGGGCATACTCACCGCCGTGCAGGCGAGGCGCCGCCATGCCGGTTCACGCTGAGCGCGGGCCTGTCTATCTCGACTATGCGGCGACGACGCCGGTCGATCCGTGCGTCGCGGCCGAGATGATGGACTGCCTGACCGCCGAGGGCGTTTTCGGCAATCCATCCTCGGCGATCCACGCGTACGGACGCGAGGCACGCGAACGCGTCGAGCGCGCCCGCGCCGAAGTGGCGGCCTTGCTCGGCGCCGAGCCGGACCGGCTCGTGTTCACGTCGGGCGCGACCGAAGCGGCGAACCTCGCGCTGTTCGGCGTGCTGCGGGCGGAAGCGGCAGCGGCGCGCCATCTGCTCACGACCCGCATCGAACACCGCGCCGTGCGCGATCCGGCGCGCAGGCTCGAGCGCGAGGGTTGTGCCGTGACCTGGCTCGAGCCGGACTGCGAGGGGCGCATCGACCCCGAGTCCGTGCGCCGGGCGCTGCGCCCGGAGACTCGGCTCGTCTCGATCATCCTCGCCCACAACGAGATCGGCGTGATCCAGGATCTCGTCGCGATCGGCTCGATCTGCCGCGCGCACGGTGCGCTGCTGCACACCGATGCCGCCCAGGCGGTCGGCAAGCTGCCGCTCGATCTGGCCACGCTGCCGGTCGATCTGCTGTCCTGCACGGCGCACAAGCTCTATGGACCCAAGGGCGTCGGCGCCCTGTACGTCGGACCCCGTGCGCGCCTGCAGCCAATGCTCTACGGCGGGAGCCAGGAGCGCGGCCTGCGTCCCGGAACGCTTGCCACCCACCAGATCGTCGGGTTCGGTGCAGCGGCACGGCTCGCTCGCGAGGCACTGGGCAGCGAACCGGAGCGTCTGTCGCGGCTGCGTGATCGACTCTGGAGCCGCCTCGCGGCGCTGCCGGGTGTGCTGCGCAATGGTCCGGCGCGCGGCGCTCTGCCCGGACTGCTGAATGTCAGCGTGGAAGGGGTCGAGGGCGAGAGCCTCGTCGCCGCGCTGACCGATGTCGCGGTCTCCACCGGTTCGGCCTGCAGCTCGGCGCAGCGCGAACCGTCCTACGTGCTGCGCGCCCTTGGCAGGCGAGCGGCGCTCGCCGAGAGCTCGCTGCGCCTCAGCGTCGGCCGCTACACGACCGAGGCCGACGTCGACCGCGCCGCGCTGGCGATCGAGACGGCGATCAAGCGACTGCGCGCGCTCGCGCCATCCGATGCCGCTGCCGGAGCGGCTCGATGAGGGCGCCCCGCGCCGCCGAGCCGCTGCCGGAGGCGATCCGCCAGCTTTTCGAAGCAACACCCGGCGCTGGAGCGCCACCCGGGGACGAGCCCGGCTGGTATCGCGGCTTCGCAGGCTCGGAGGCGGCCGAGGCGCGTGTCGAGGTGTTCGTGCGTCGCGCTGCAGACGGCCGGGTGGCGGCGTTGCGCTACCGCGTCTGGGGCTGTCCGCACACCATCGCGACGCTGGCCTGGCTCGCCGGCGAGTGGCCCGGCCGCACGCTCGACGATCCGCCCGCCGGGGGTCCGCTCGGCTGGCAGGCCGCCCTGGCGATTCCCGTCGAGAAGCTCGGCCGACTGCTCGTGATAGAGGACGCGCTCGCGGCCTGCCGTGCTGCCATCGAGGCCGGCGAGCCGAAAAACGTCGGGCTCGATCACACTGCCGCCACTGGCGCGACGAGGGCCAGGCCGTAGAATACGGCTGTCGTCGCTTATTCTTCCCGCCATGGCCATCTCGCTGACACCTGCCGCTGCCGATCGGGTCCGCAACCACATCGCCGCCCGGGGCCATGGTCTCGGTCTGCGGCTCGGTGTGCGCAAGACGGGTTGCTCCGGCTTCGCTTATGTCGTCAATTTCGCCGACGACGTCTCCCAGCGGGACGTCGTGTTCGAGAATCACGGGGTCAAGGTCTTCGTCGACCGCGACAGCCTGCCGCTGATCGACGGCACCGAGGTCGACTTCGTCAAGCAGGGCCTCAATGAGGCGTTCAAGTTCCGCAATCCCAACGTCAAGGGCGAGTGCGGCTGCGGCGAGAGTTTCTCGGTCTGAAATTCCTTAGGATTCGCGTACTTCCGTGAGCCGCGGGTTTGGCGGCTCCGGCGCCGGGCGGTTACAATACAAAGTCCGACTGGACCCGGCGGCGCCCCGCTGCGCCGGCGTAGGCGTGCGGTCGTCGACCTGCGGCATTTGGACAGAGGAAACCCCATGGCGCTGGAGCGCACGCTTTCGATCGTCAAGCCCGACGGTGTCCGTCGCAACCTCATCGGCGAGATCTACCGGCGGTTCGAGGCCGCCGGACTGCGGATCGTCGCCGCGCGCATGATGCATCTGTCGCAGCGCGAGGCCGAGGGTTTCTACGCGGTGCACCGCGAGCGCCCGTTCTTCAAGGACCTTGTCGCTTACATGACCTCGGGTCCGGTCGTCGTGCAGGTGCTCGAGGGCGAGAACGCCATCGCGAAGAATCGCGAGATCATGGGTGCCACCGACCCGAAGAAGGCAGCGCCGGGCACGATCCGCGCCGACCTCGCCGAGAGCATCGAAGCCAACACCGTGCACGGCAGCGACGCTCCCGAGACCGCGGCGAAGGAGATCGCATATTTCTTCCGCGAGACGGAGCTGTGTCCGCGCGCGTGAATCTGCTTGGAATGGAGCGAGCCGAGCTCGAGGCCTTCGCGGTCTCGCTCGGCAGCAAGCCGTTCCGGGCGCGCCAGCTCATGAGCTGGCTCTACAAGCGGGGCGAGGGCGACTTCATGGCCATGACCGATCTGGCGCGCGAGTTCCGCGCGCAGCTCGGGGAGGCCGCCGAGGTCCGTGTGCCCGAGATCGTCCACTCGCATGTGTCGGCCGACGGTACGCGCAAATGGCTGCTGCGCGCCGATGCGAGTCAGGCATTCGAGATGGTCTACATTCCGGAGAAGGAACGGGGCACGCTCTGCATCAGCTCGCAGGTCGGCTGCGCGCTCGACTGCGCCTTCTGCTCGACCGCGCAGCAGGGTTTCAACCGCAACCTCTCCACCGCCGAGATCATCGGTCAGGTCTGGCTCGCCAATCGAGAGCTCGGTTGGCGTACCGGCGAGCAGCGCGCGATCACCAACGTCGTGCTGATGGGCATGGGCGAGCCGCTCGCCAACTTCCGCAACGTCGTGCCGGCGATCCGCATCCTGCTCGACGACCTCGGTTTCGACATCTCGCGGCGCCGCGTCACGCTGTCGACCTCGGGCCTCGTGCCGCAGATCTACTGGCTCGCCGAGGAAGTCAACTGCGCGCTCGCCGTCTCGCTGCACGCGCCCAACGACGCGCTGCGCAGCGAGCTCGTGCCCATCAACCGCAAGCATCCAATCGCCGAGCTCCTCGAGGCCTGCTGGCACTATCTCGACGAGCAGAATGGCCGTAGCGTGACGTTCGAGTATGTCATGCTCGACGGGGTCAACGACCGGCCCGAGCACGCCCGTGAACTCGCGAACCTGCTGCGCGGGCATCCGGCCAAGCTGAACCTGATTCCATTCAATCCTTTTCCCGGCACGACGTTCCGTCGCTCGCCGATGCCGGTGATCACCCGATTTCGCGACGAACTGATCCGGCGCGGCGTGCTCGCGACCATCCGGCGCACCCGCGGGGACGACATCGATGCCGCTTGTGGCCAGCTCGCCGGTCGCGTCCTCGACCGGACGCGGGTGCGTCTCGGCGACAAGCTGTTCGGACTGGCCGTGTCATGACGCGGGCCGGCGCGCGCCTCGTGATACTGGGGCTGTCCGCCCTTGCCGCGGGCTGCGCCTCGACGCCCCCCGCGGCGCGCGACGAACCGACGCGCGCGGAAACGGCCGCAGCCTACAATCTCCAGCTCGGCGTGGCCTACCTGCAGCAGGGCAACCTCGCGCTCGCGAAGGAGAAGCTCGACCGCGCGATGAAGCATAATCCGCGCGATGCGACCGTCCACGGCGCGCTCGCGCTGCTCAACGAAAAGCTCGGCAATGTCGCGGACGCGGATCGTTACTATCGCTCGGCGCTGCGGCTCGCTCCGCGCAATCCGGACCTCACCAACAACTACGCGGTCTTCCTCTGTCGCACCGGCCGAGTGGAGGAAGGCGTGCGGCGCTTCGCCGAAGCGACTCGCAACCCGCTCTACCGCACGCCGTGGCGAGCCTACGCGAACGCCGGCGTCTGCCTGCGCGGTGCGAAGCGTTACGACGAGGCGGCGGCGAACCTGCAGCAGGCGCAGCGGCTCCGTCCCGACGATGCGGAGACGGCGTTTCAGCTTGGCGAGCTCGAGCTCGAGCGCGGACGACCCGTTGCGGCCCGCGAGATCGTCGAGCGGCACCTTGACGCATTCCCGGCTACGCCGGAACTGCTCTGGGTCGGCGCCCGGGCCGCGCGCGGCCAGAACGACCGTCTCGCCGAGGAGCGCTTCCTGCGGCGCTTGCAGCGCGACTTTCCGGACTCGCCGCAGGCTCGCGCAGCGCAGTCCAGCACGCGCGCGGAAGGAGGCGTCCGGTGAGCGAGCCGGAAGTCGTGCCCGGCTTCGGCGACATCGGCGCACGCCTGCGCGGCGCGCGCGAACGCTCGGGCATGACGGTCGCCCAGGCCGCGGAGCGGCTGCATTGCGATCGCGATCTCGTCGAATCGATGGAGGCCGGACGCTTCGCGCAGCTCGGCGCGCCGGTGTTCGTCCGCGGACACCTGCGGCGTTACGCCGAGCTGCTCGGCGTGCCCGTCGGTGAGGTGCTCGAACTCTGGGAACGCGCGGCGGCGGGTCACCTCGCGGCGCCGGACATCACGCAGATCCCCAAGGCGAGGCGGCCGCGCAATGCGCGCCGGCTGCTGCTGCCGGTCGGCATCGCGGCGCTGATCGTGCTGTTCGGGCTGCTGATCTCCTGGGTACTCCGCGACCTCCCGCCGACCGATCCACTCGCGGCGATATCGACGACCGAGCCCGGTGCCGAGGAAGGCGCGTCCGCGGCAGCCACCCTGCCGTCGGCAACCGACGCGAG
Source organism: Gammaproteobacteria bacterium (assembly GCA_037444685.1). Classification (GTDB taxonomy): domain Bacteria; phylum Pseudomonadota; class Gammaproteobacteria; order Steroidobacterales; family Steroidobacteraceae; genus UBA964. The sequence goes on along the minus strand of JBBILX010000002.1, from coordinate 187,890 downwards.
ATCCATGGCCGGCGGCGTGGTCGCCGAGACAGGGTCCGCCGCGAGCGCTCCGGCCGCGGATGACGCTTCTGGGCCGACGATCGACGTCGACCAGGCCGCACCGCCGCAGACGGGCGGCGCACTGCGCATCCGCGCGAGCGCGGATTGCTGGCTCGAGATCTACGACGCCGATCGCCGGCGGCTCTATTTCAACCTGCTGCGGGCCGGCGACTCGACCTCGGTGAGCGGGCGAATGCCGCTGCGCGTGCTGCTCGGCAACGTGCCCGGCGTGACGCTCGAGTTCGAGGGCCGGCCGCTAGTCGTGCCAGCCGGACTGCGGCGGGCCAACACCGCGAGCTTCCTGCTGGAAGCCGACGGTGCGCCGCGTGCTGTGGCTCGCGACTGACTATCTGGAGTACTCGCTTGACCAGCCGGATTCAGCCGGTTCGCGGCATGAACGACGTCCTGCCCGAGCAGATGGCGCCGTGGACATTCGTCGAAGCGACCGTTCGCGACGTGCTCGCCGCTTGCGCTTACCAGGAGCTGCGCATCCCCGTCGTCGAGCATACGGAACTCTTCAGGCGCGCCATCGGCGAGCACACGGACGTGGTCGAGAAGGAGATGTTCACGTTCGTCGACCAGGGCGGCGACAGTCTCACACTGCGACCCGAGGCGACCGCCGGGGTGGTGCGCGCGATGATTTCGAACGGGTTGCTGCGCGGCGCACGCCACAAGCTCTGGACGGCCGGGCCGATGTTCCGCCACGAGCGCCCGCAGAAAGGCCGCTACCGGCAGTTCCACCAGTTCAGCGTCGAGGCGGTCGGCTTCCCCGGGCCCGACGTGGACGCCGAACTTATCGCGCTCGGCGCGCGGCTCTGGAAGCGGCTCGGCATCGGGCGCGTGGCGCTCGAAATCAACTCACTCGGTACTGCCGAGTCCCGGCGCGCCTACCGCGCGCTGCTGGTCGACTACTTCCGCGCCCATGAGGCACGGCTCGATCCGGACAGCCAGCGGCGGCTGCAGGTGAACCCGCTGCGCATCCTCGACAGCAAGAACCCCGAGATGCAGTCGCTGATCGCCGCGGCGCCGACGCTCGCTGACCATCTCGATCCGGAGTCGCGCGATCACTTCGAGGCGCTGCGTGCCGCGCTCGATGCCCTCGGCATCGCCTATCGCGTCAATCCGCGGCTGGTGCGTGGTCTCGACTACTACTCGAGGACCGTGTTCGAGTGGATCACCGACGCGCTCGGTTCGCAGAATGCGATTTGCTCGGGTGGTCGCTACGATGGGCTGATCGCGCAGCTCGGCGGTGAGCCGACGCCCGCGGTCGGCTTCGCGCTCGGCGTCGAGCGGGTCGTGGCGCTGGTCGAACAGGCGGGCACGGCACCGCCTCTGCCGGGCTGCGATGTCTTCCTCATTGCCCAGGGCCCAGCGGCCGAGCGCGCCGCGCTCGTCCATGCCGAGGCACTGCGAGATGCGTTGCCCGGGCGGCGCATCGAGCTCAATCTCGGCGGGGGCCATTTCAAGGCGCAGTTCCGGCGTGCCGATCGCAGCGGCGCGCGGGTCGCGGTGGTGATCGGCGACGACGAGCTCGCGCGCGGCGTCGTGCGGGTCAAGTCGCTGCGCGAGGAAGGCGTGCAGACGGAGCTCGCGCCGGCGGACCTGACCCGCGAGGTCGTGCGCCTGCTCGGCGCCTGATTCGCGCTCGAATCAACGGAGACATCGATGGACGATTACTACAACGAACAGGAGCAGTGGGAGCGCGTCAAGCAGTGGCTGCGTGACAACGGGCTTTGGCTGCTCGCGGGCGTCGCGATCGGCGTCGCGGCGCTGGTCGGCTGGCGCTGGTGGGAGGAGCGGGTCGAGCGGCGCGCGGTCGAAGCGAGCACCCGCTACCAGCAGTTGCTCGAAGCTTTTGCACGCGGTGACCGCACCCGCGGCGCGACGCTGGCCGACGAGCTGCGACGCGACTATGCGTCGTCCCCATACGCCGATCAGTCGGACCTGGTCCTGGCGCGATCATTCGTCGAGGTGGGTGAACTCGGCAAGGCCGTCGAGCGCCTCGAGCGCGTCATGAACGGCAGCCGTGATGCCGAACTGCGGCACGTCGCACGGCTGCGCCTCGCGCGCGTGCAGATCGCGCAGGGCAATCTGGATCAGGCCCTGGCCACGCTCGCCGCCGAAAAGACACCGGGCGCGTTCGCGCCGCGTTACGCCGAGGTTCGTGGCGACGCGCTGTTCGCCAAGGGCGACCGGGCGGCCGCGCTGCGCGAGTATCGCGCGGCGCGCAGCGCGGACCAGGACGGCGTCCTCGACGCGGCGCTGCTCGACCTCAAGATCGCCGATCTCGAGGCTGACGGCGTCGTCGAGGCACCGGTCGACAACGCCAAGCCAGCCGGCTGAACCGTCGAGGACCCCGCCATGCGCACGCGCCTGCTGCTGCTCGTCTCGCTCGCGACGCTCGCCGCCTGCTCGAAGGAGAAGGACGTCGACCCGCCTGCCGAGCTCGTCGATCTCCGCGCCACGCTCGAGGTTCGACGCGCATGGAGCGCCGGCGTCGGCGGGCAGAAGGAGTACATGCGGCTCGGTCTCGGCGTTGCCGTCGAGGGCGCGCGCGTCTTTGCCGCCGGACACGACGGCGACGTGGTCGCGCTCGAGCTCGACTCCGGCCGCACGGTCTGGCGGGTACGGACCCGTGCGCCGCTGTCGGGCGGTGCCGGGGTGGGCGCGGGCCTCGTGGTCGTGGGGTCGAGCGAGGGCGACGTGATCGCGCTCGATGCCAACAGCGGCGAGCAGCGCTGGCGCACGCGTGTGCCGGGCGAAGTGCTCGCCGCACCCGCGATCGCACCAGCGGCCGTCGTCGTGCGGACCGTCGACGGACGAGTGCGCGCGCTCGCGCCGGCCGATGGGACGCAGATCTGGGTCAACGAGCAGACGGTACCGCGCCTGAGTCTGCGCGGTACGGCCACGCCGGTCATCGCCGGCGATGCGGTGGTCTGCGGTTTCGACAACGGCAAGGTCGTGGCCTTCGCTCTCGCCTCGGGCGACGTGCTCTGGGAGACGGCGATCGCGCCGGCGCGCGGGCGCACCGAACTCGAGCGCCTCAACGACATCGACGCCACGGTCCGTATCGATGGCGACGACGTGTTCGTCGTCGGCTTCCAGGGTCGTGTTGCGCGCCTCTCGCTCGAGTCCGGGCAACTGTGGTGGTCGCGCGAGCTGTCGAGCTTCCGCGGCCTGACTTACGACGCGGGCCGCGTCTATGTCTCGACCAGCGACGGCGATGTCGTCGCGCTGCAGCGGCGCACGGGCATCGAACTGTGGCGGCAGGACGCGTTGAAGCGGCGTGGCCTCTCGGCGCCAGCGGTGGTCGACGGCGTGCTCGCGATCGCGGACTTCGAGGGTTACGTCCACTGGCTGGATGCCGCCAGCGGCGCGCTACGCGCGCGCACGCGGGCTGGCGGTCGCGTCAGCATGGCGCCGGTCGCGGTCGGCTCGACGGTCGTGCTGATCGACGATGGCGGGCGCATCACGGCGTTCCGCACACCGGTCGCCAGCGCCACGGCGGACGGTTGAACCTGCCGCGGGCCGTGTTGAACCCGTCGCCATGCTGCCCGTCGTCGCGCTCGTCGGTCGCCCCAGTGTCGGCAAGTCGACTCTCTTCAATCGCCTGACCGGGACCCGCGACGCGATCGTCGCCGACGTGCCCGGCGTCACGCGTGACCGTCAGTACGGCTTCGGCACGCTCGGCCCCGTGCCCTATGTGGTCGTCGACACCGGTGGCCTCGTCGAGCACGCGTCCGGTCTCGACGCGCAGATGCGTCGACAGGCGGAACGCGCGATCGCCGAGGCCGACCGGATCGTCTTCGTCGTCGATGCGCGCGCCGGTCTGACGCGCCAGGACGAGTTCGTCGCGCGTGCCCTCCGGCGTGCCGGCAAGCCGGTGTTCCTGGCGGTGAACAAGGCCGAGGGTCTGGAGCCTGGCGCTGCGACGGCGGACTTCCATGCGCTCGGCCTCGGTGTGCCACGGGCGATCGCTGCGACCCACGGAGACGGCTGCGACGCGCTGATGCAGCGCGTGCTCGAGGGGTTCGAGCCTGCCGCCGCCCACGAGGCCGAGGAGGGCGGCTCGATACGGATCGCCGTGATCGGCCGACCCAACGTCGGCAAGTCGACGTTGATCAACCGGCTGATCGGCGAGGAGCGCGTGATCGCCAGCGACGTACCCGGCACGACCCGCGACAGCATCCTCGTGCCGTTCGAACGCGATGGTCGGCGTTTCGTCCTCATTGACACCGCCGGCGTGCGGCGCCGCGCGAGGATCGACGACGCGGTCGAGCGCGCCAGCGTCGCGCGCACGCTGCAGGCGATCGCGGACGCGCACGTCGTGGTCTTCGTCGTCGATGCGCATGACACGATCGGCGAGCAGGATGCGAGCATCCTTGGGCTCGCCCTGCGGCAGGGCAGGGCGCTGCTGATCGCCGTCAACAAGTGGGACGGCATTCCGCTCGACCAGCGCGACGAGATCCGCCGCCAGCTCGAGGTGCGGCTCGACTTCGTGCCCTTTGCGCCGGTGCACTTCATCTCGGCGCGCCACGGCACAGGTGTCGGCGGCCTCGTGGCCGACGCGATCCGCGCCTACGACGCCGCGATGCGCGAGATGACGACGCCGCAGCTGACGCGCAGCCTCGAGCGGGCGCTCGAAGCCCATCAACCGCCGCTGGTACGCGGCCGACGCATCAAGCTGCGCTACGCACACCAGGGTGGTCGCAACCCGCCACGCATCGTCATCCACGGCAACCAGACCGCGCACGTACCCGACGCTTACACGCGCTATCTCGCCAACGTCTTCCGGCGCGACTTCGGCCTGTACGCCACGCCGGTCCGCATCGAGTACCGCAGCGATTCGAATCCCTATGACCGGCGCCGCGAGGTCAGGCAGGCTGCGCGAGTCGCCCCTGCGGCAGGCCGCGGCGGACCGGGGCGGCGCCGGCGCGCGCCGCGGCGCCTGCCGCCACGGGGCTGAGAGCGCCGATTCGCCCGCAGAGGGTTGGGTCGCGACGCCGTCAGCGCCTCGCGAGGAGCAGTTCCGGATCAACGAGCGCGCCGTTGAGGGCGACGCCCCAGTGCAGGTGGGGTCCGGTGACCCGGCCGGTCGCGCCGACGGCACCGAGCCGGCTACCGGTCTGGACGATATCGCCGACCTGCACGTCGATCGCGCTGAGGTGGCAGTACAGGGTCACGAGTCCGTGGCCGTGATCGACGAAGACCGACAGTCCGTTAAAGAAGTAATCGCCGGTGTCGATGACCCGGCCCGGCGCGGGCGCGAGCACGGGGGTGCCGACCGGGCCGGCCAGGTCGAGACCGCTGTGCGGGTTGCGCGGCTGGTCGTTGAAGACGCGACGCAGGCCGAAAGGCGACGTGCGCCTGCCGGCCACGGGCAGGGCCATCTGCAGCGCCGACGGCCCCGGTTCGCTCCAGGTCCCGAGCAGTGCACGGATGCGCTGCTGCTCGCGCTCGGCACGCGCAGCGTCCGCGGGCGAGAGATCGACATGGCGCGGCGCGACGCGCAGCTGCTGGATGGCGTAGGCATGGGGCTCGATTCGAAACGCCAGCTCGCGCACCGCGCCACCCGGCGGTTCGATGCGCAGGCGCGCCTGACCTGGCTCGCGCGCGAGGGGAATGCCGACCACGGCGAACCACTGTCCCGCCGCTTCGCGCAGCAGGACGCGACGGTCGTCGAACCACACTCCTGGCGCAGGCTCTGCAGCCGAACCAACGGCGAGCAGCGTGATGCCACCCGGAACGGGCCGCTCCCGGGGCAGTGCGTCCGACGCGACCGATGGCGCCGCCGCGCCACTCGTGGCGGGTAGCAGCGCGACGAGCGCATAGAGCGCCTGCCGGGCCCGGGCGCCGAGTCGCGCGCGGGAGTCAGGACTCTGGCGCATGGGTCTCGCTGACGCGGGCGCGCAGACGGCCACGACCGAGCCGGGTCTCGATCTCGTCACCGACCGCGACGAGCGCGGCGTCGGCGACGAGGCGTCCGTCGCCCAGCCGCGTGACGATGGCATAGCCACGCTCGAGCGTCGCGAGCGGACTGACGGCCGACAGCGCACTGCGCGCGACGGCGAACCGCGCCGAGGCCGCGGCGAGTCGCGCGCTCATTGCGTGTTCGAGGCGCTTCCGGAGGGTGAGCTCCCGCAGGCCGAGCTCGCGCAGGCGGGTGGTCGGTGCGCGCCGTGCGAGCCGCGACTCGAGCTGCCGCAGCGCGAGCTCGCGGCGACCGAGCCGTAGACGCAGCGCCTGGCGGAGCCGCTGCTCGAGTTCGTCGAGCCGCTGCATGCCGACGTCGATGCGCGCCGAGGGATGCACGCGCCGCAAACGATGGGTCAGGGAGTCGACGGCCTGCATCTGTTCACGCAGCGTGCGTGCCATGGCGAGGTGCAGCCTTCTGGCGAACTGCGCGAGGCCGGTGAGCCACTCGCGCGCGTCCGGCACGACCCGTTCGGCAGCTCCCGACGGCGTTGGCGCGCGCAGGTCGGCCACGAAGTCGGCGATCGTGAAGTCGACCTCGTGGCCGATGCCGGTGACGACGGGCATCGGCATCGCGGCGAGCGCGCGCGCAACCCGCTCGTCGTTGAACGCCCACAGATCCTCGAGCGAACCGCCGCCGCGCGCGACGATCAGCACGTCGCACTCGGCGCGGCGGGCCGCCCGCTCGAGCGCCGCGAGCAGCGAAGGCACGGCCTGCGCGCCCTGTACGGCGCTCGGGTAGATCACGACGGGGATCGCGCGGAAGCGGCGCCCGAGCACGTGCAGCACGTCGCGAAGGGCGGCGCCGGTCGGCGAGGTCACGACACCGATGCGGCGCGGCAGTCGCGGCAGCGGTCGCTTGCGTTCGGCCGCGAACAGACCCTCACGTTCGAGCCGTGCGCGCAGTTGCTCGAACTCGCGGCGCAGCGCGCCGTCGCCAGCCTCCTCGAGCTGCTCGACGATGAGCTGATAGTCGCCGCGCGGCTCGTAGAGGCCGACGCGTGCCCGTGCGATCACCGCGAGGCCGTCCCGCGGCGTGAAGCGCAGACCCAAGGTCCGCTGGCGGAACATCGCGCAGCGGACCTGGGCGTCGCGGTCCTTGAGCGAGAAGTACCAGTGCCCCGAGGCAGGCCGCGCGAGATTCGAGATCTCGCCCTCGACCCACAGCAGCGGCATGCCCTGTTCGAGCAGGATGCGCACCTCCCGATTCAGGCGGGAGACGGTGTAAACGTCGCGCTGCGGGCGCAACAGTGACATGGCAATGGCAGCGTCGGTCGGGCAGCGCATCGCTGCGCCAGCAGTTTACCGGCTTTTGGCGGGTGCGTAGAATGGCGCGTCCAATCCCTTCTGGACGTCCCCATGCGCATTCTCGACGAAGCACTGACCTTCGACGACGTGCTTCTGGTCCCCGCCTACTCCGAAGTGCTGCCGCGCGAGGTGGAGCTGTCGACCCAACTCACTCGACGCATCAGGCTCAACCTGCCGATCATGTCGGCCGCGATGGACACCGTCACCGAGGCTCGTCTCGCGATCGCGATCGCGCAGGAGGGCGGCATCGGCATCGTGCACAAGAGCATGAGCATCGAGAACCAGGCGCGCGAGGTCAGCCGCGTCAAGAAGTACGAGAGCGGCGTGATTTCCGACCCGATCACCGTCTCGCCCGATGCTACCGTGCGCGAGGTCATCGAACTCACCAAGGCGCGCGGCATCTCGGGCGTGCCGGTTGTCGTCGATAAGGAGCTCGTCGGCATCGTCACGAGCCGCGACCTGCGCTTCGAGACCCGTTTCGACGAACCGGTCGCCAAGGTCATGACGCCGAAGGAGCGACTCGTGACCGTGCGCGAGAACGCGCCGCGCGAGGAAGTGCTCGGCCTGCTGCACCGGCATCGGATCGAGAAGGTGCTCGTGATCGATGACCAGCATCAGCTCAAGGGTATGATCACGGTCAAGGACATCCAGAAAGCGACCGAAAGGCCGCGGGCGTGCAAGGACGAGGGCGGCCGGCTGCGCGTCGGTGCCGCCGTCGGGACGAGCCCCGAGACCTTCGACCGGATCGCGGCGCTGCGCGAGGTGGGCGTCGACGTCGTCGTCGTCGACACCTCGCACGGACACTCGCGCGGCGTGCTCAAGGTCGTCGAGCACATCAAGGCGCGCTGGCCCGACCAGCAGGTGATAGCCGGCAACATCGTCACCGGCCAGGCGGCACTCGATCTCGTCAAGGCCGGTGCCGATGCGGTCAAGGTCGGCATCGGTCCCGGCTCGATCTGCACGACGCGCGTCGTGGCCGGCGTCGGCGTGCCGCAGATCACCGCCGTCGCCCAGGTGGCCGCGGCGCTCGCCGACAGCGGGGTACCGCTGATCGCCGACGGCGGCATCCGCTATTCGGGTGACGTGGCCAAGGCCATCGTCGCCGGCGCACATGCCGTCATGATCGGCGGCCTGTTCGCCGGCACCGAGGAGTCGCCCGGCGACGTCGAGCTCTATCAGGGCGCTAGCTACAAGAGCTATCGCGGCATGGGGTCCCTCGGTGCGATGGCCGAGCGCCATGGCTCGAGCGACCGCTACTTCCAGGACACCACGACCGAGCTCGACAAGCTCGTTCCCGAAGGCATCGAGGGTCGCGTGCCGTACAAGGGCAGCATCGTCGCGATCCTGCACCAGCTCGCTGGCGGACTGCGTGCGGCGATGGGCTACACAGGCTGCGCCGACATCGAGCAGATGCGCACGCGGCCGCAGTTCGTGCGCATCACCACGGCGGGTGTCCGCGAATCGCACGTCCACGACGTGACGATTACGAAGGAAGCGCCGAACTACCGCCTTTCATGATGGCGCCCGCGACGGGCGCCGCCGCCCGCGACATCCACGCGCACCGCGTCCTGATCCTCGATTTCGGTTCCCAGTATACGCAGCTGATCGCGCGTCGCGTCCGAGAACTCGGCGTCTACTGCGAGATCCATCCCTGGGACGCCAGCGATGCCGACGTGCGCGCCTTCGGTGCGCGCGGCATCATCCTCTCGGGCGGGCCCGAGTCGGTCACCCATCCGGGTGCGCCGGCCGCGCCCGCCGCGGTCTGGGACAGCGGCGTCCCGGTGCTCGGCATCTGCTACGGCATGCAGACCATGGCTGCGCAGCTCGGTGGCGTGGTCGAAGCGGGCGAGGTCCACGAATTCGGCTATGCGGAGGTCCGCGCGCGTGGCCACTCGGCGCTGCTCCGCGACATCGAGGATCGCGTGAGCGCGGAAGGTCACGGGCTGCTCGACGTCTGGATGAGCCACGGCGACCGTGTGACCGCACTGCCGCCGGGCTTTCGCGTGATCGCCTCGACGGCCGATGTGCCGATCGCAGGCATGGCCGACGAGGTGCGCCGCTTCTACGCGCTGCAGTTCCACCCGGAGGTCACGCACACGAGGCAGGGTAAGCGCATCTACGAGCGCTTCCTGCGCGAGATCTGCGGCTGCGAGTCGGGCTGGAACCCCATCAACATCATTGAGGATGCCATCGCGCGAGTGCGCGCCGAGGTCGGTGGCGGCAAGGTGCTGCTCGGCCTGTCGGGCGGTGTCGATTCGTCGGTCGTCGCCGCCCTGCTGCACAAGGCGATCGGCGAGCAGCTCGTCTGCGTATTCGTCGACCATGGCCTGCTGCGCCATCAGGAGGGCGACCAGGTCATGCAGGTGTTCGCGAAGAACCTCGGCGTGCGCGTGATCCGCGTCGATGCGGCGGAGCGCTTCTTCGGTGCGCTCGCGGGCGTCGCCGATCCGGAGGCGAAGCGCAAGATCATCGGTCGCCTGTTCGTCGAGGTGTTCGAGGAGGAGGCCGCGAAGCTCGAGGGCGTCGGCTTCCTCGCGCAGGGGACGATCTATCCCGACGTGATCGAGTCCGCCGGCAGCAGGACCGGCAAGGCGCACGTCATCAAGAGCCACCACAACGTCGGCGGACTGCCCGAGAGGATGAAGCTCGAACTCGTCGAACCGCTGCGCGAGCTGTTCAAGGACGAGGTGCGACGGATCGGCGTCGAACTCGGTCTGCCGTCGGAGATGGTCTACCGGCATCCGTTCCCGGGGCCGGGTCTCGGCGTGCGCATCCTCGGCGAGGTCACACAGGCGGCCGCCGAGACGCTGCGGCTCGCCGACCATATCTTCATCGAAGAGCTGCGCCGCGCGGGCTGGTACGAGAAGACGAGCCAGGCGTTCGCGGTGTTCCTGCCCGTCAAGTCCGTCGGCGTCACCGGCGATGGGCGGCGTCACGAGCCCGTGATCGCGCTGCGCGCCGTGGAGACCGTCGACTTCATGACTGCGCGGTGGGCGCAGCTGCCCTCCGAGCTGCTCGACGTCTGCTCGCGGCGCATCGTCAACGAGGTCAAGGGCGTCTCGCGCGTCGTCTACGACATTACCGGCAAGCCGCCGGCGACGATCGAGTGGGAGTGACGTTTCATCCCGGGTTTCCCAGGCCGGCACGGCAGACTGTTGCATCAATCGAATCATACCGACGCCACTCCGGAGCCGTCACTCGACGCCCCCTGGGCGTACGCCTCAACCGTGCGTTCAGTCTCACCAACCGATGCTAGTCACCCGACTCGGCCCCCGCGTATCTTTCCATGCCTGCACTTGCTGCATTCCAGAGTGGAGTGAATCACCGTGTCGCCGACGTTTGCCCGTCTCTTTGTCGCTGCCGTCTTTGGGACGTCGCTGGTCGCGTGCGGCGGCAGCGATTCTCTGGCCCAGCCAGCGCCCAGTTCCGCCGTGATTCCGCCCACGCCGTCGCCGGCGCCTGCACCGACGCCCGCTCCCTCGCATTCGCCCGCCCCGGCTCCATCGCCATCGCCTTCGCCTGCACCGTCGCCGACACCCTCACCCGCCGGCGTCGCCAGTTGCCCCACGCCCGCTGGCCGGGTTCTGGAAGTGGGGCCGGGCAAAACCTACCTGGTTCCCAGCGCTGCGGCGGCCGCTGCGCAGAATGGAGACACCGTACATATCGCTGCGGGAGACTATCGCGCAGACGCGACGACCTGGCGGGCCAGCAACATCACGATCTGCGGCATCGGCGGTCGCGCTCGCCTGTTTGCCGACGGCGTCCACGCGCAAGGAAAGGGCATATGGGTAATCTCCACGCCGAACAGCGCGACGACGACCATCGTCAATGTGGAGTTCCACAACGCGAAGGTGCCCGATCAGAACGGCGCCGGCATCCGTTTGGACGGCGGAAGCCTCGTTCTGCGCAACACCGGCTTCTATGACAACGAGAACGGCATTCTCGGAGGCAGCGAGGCGGCGACGGTCACCATCGAGAACTCGGAGTTCGCACGCAACGGCTTTGGTGATGGCTACACGCATGGCATCTACATTGGCGAGCTCGATCGCCTGACGGTGCGTGCAAGCTTCTTCTACCAGACGAAGGTCGGCCACAACCTCAAGAGCCGCGCAAAGGAGAACTTCATCGAGAACAGCTACTTCATGGACGGTCCCACGGGCAGCGCCAGCTACCATCTCGACTTTCCAGACGGTGGCGTGGTCTTCATGCGCGGCAACTTGATCCAAAAGGGTCCGAACGCCGACAACACGATCTCGGTCGCCTACGGATTCGAGAGGAACACCTGGCCGGTCAACACGGTCACGCTGATTCACAACACCCTCGCCTCCACGCTGGGGCGTGGAACCTTCGTGGCAGTCGCCGGCTACACCACGCAACTGACGCTCACGTCCAACCTGTTTGCCGGCACGGGAGCGATTTCGAACGGCGTCCCGAGTTCGCGACTGGTTCAGCATAACAACTTCGCGACGGCGGTCTCCAACCTCCAGGCGCCAGACAATGTTGCAGACCCGAAGTTCTGGCCAGTGTCGTCGCTTCTGACCCAGCTGCAGCTTTCGAGCGTTCCTGACCCTGCGTATGTGAACGATGCACCTAAACCGATGACGATGCGGCCAATTACGTCGACATCCGGTCGCATGATCGGCGCGCTGCAGGCCGCCCCTTGATCATCGCCGCCTCCAAGGCAGCGACTGACTGAATCCCACGATCATCTCGTGCAGGTATCTGACGGGAATCGCATAGGCGATCCCGGTCGGCTGCGGCAGCGCCTACTCCTGCGTGTTGCGGGCGACCGTCATGTTGACGATGCCGATCACTTCGCCGGTGGCGCCACTGTTCATCGAGCCATCTGGCTACGCGCAGCATCGGCCCGCGAGCACGCTGCTGTATCAGCTTGTCGCACAGCACTATCCAGAGTTCCGTGAACTGCGGGCAAGGGAAGGTCGATCACTGCCCGGCTACGTGCAGCAGGAGTTCGAGGCCTATTTGAAATGCGGGCGTCTGGAAGAAGGGTTCCTGCGCATACGCTGCGAGGCTTGCCGCGCGGGTGCCGCCGCCGCGTATGCACCTGACGAGGTTTCATGGGGTGTTCGCGCCGCACTGGAGTTGACCCGGTTTTGTGGACACATCATGTTCACAAAGCGAGGATCAACAGATGGGACAGAAGAGCAAGCGGTACGCGCCGGAGTTTCGGCGCCAGATGGTCGAACTGCACCGGGCAGGCAGAACGTTCGCCGAGTTGTCGGCGGAGTTTGGCTGCACGAGCTGGTCGATCCGGCACTGGGTCAAGCAGGCAGAACGAGATCGCGGCCGGGGCGACGGCGGGCTGACCACGGCGGAGCGTGAGGAACTAGCGCGGCTGCGTCGTGAGAACCGCACACTGCGGCAAGAACGGGACATCCTGTCAAAAGCCGCGGCCTGGTTTGCGAACGAGAAGCCCGCGACACCGAAGCGCTCTTCGGATTCGTGAAGGCGAACCAGGCCACCCAACCGGTACGGGTGATGTGCCGAGTGCTTCGAGTGTCTGCCAGTGGGTTCTACGCGTGGCGGGATCGACCGATGTCGGCCCGTCGACGGGCCGACATCGGTCTGTCCGCGAAGATCCACGAGATCTATCTGCGTGCCAAAGGCCGCTATGGCCCGCCGAACATCCATGCCGAGCTGGCGGACGAGCACGACGTGCACGTCGGTCGCAAGCGTGTGGCGCGGTTGATGCGGGAAGCCGGCCTCCGAAGCATCGTAGCGCCGAACTACGTCGTGACGACGACCTCGGCCGCGGTGGCCACGGCGAACGAGGATCTGGTGAACCGGCGGTTCAAGGCGGATGGTCCGAACCAGTTGTGGGTCGCGGATGCGACGTACGTGCCGACGTGGGCGGGAACGATCTACCTGGCGATCGTGCTGGACGTCTGGTCGCACAAAATCGTTGGCTGGGCGATCGAGGATCACCTGCGCACCGAGCTGATGCTAGATGCTCTGGACATGGCGCTGGAACAGAGGCGACCGAGGCAAGTCATCCATCACTCCGACCACGGCTGCCAATACACGAGCTACGCGTTCGGCAAACGCTGCCAGGAGAGGAACGTGATGCCGTCGATGGGCACGGTGGGCGATGCCTACGACAATGCAATGGCCGAGAGCGTGTTCGCCCCGCTCGAGAAAGAACTGCTGAAGCATCGGCGGTTCAAGTCAAAAGCCGAGGCCCGCATGGCGCTGTTCGGATGGATCGAGGGCTGGTACAACCCGCATCGACGCCACTCGTCGATCGGGCGCTTGTCACCGAAGAACTTCGAGAGGAGAGTACTGACGGGACAGGAAGTGGGAATTTAGAGAGTCACCCGTCCTCGAAAGCGGGTCAACAAGTGAGCCTCTTCGCCAACTTCACTGTCGGCTGCATTGCGCCGCTGCGGGTGGCGCGTCTGACGGCATCCCCACGACTCGTGTCGACATAGGGGAGGTGTCCCCACCGTGAGCCCGATGATCCTCAACCACCAACTGCAGAGCGAGAACGCTTCCGTGAAAGCGCCCGCAATGGCATTGTGGCGGCCACGGTTAGAGCGGAACGCTTCGTCATGAATGCGGTGCGCGTCTTATCTGCCGGTTTCTCAACAGACTCCAAGCCGACTGCCACGGGTTGCGCGCCTTGGCACCGCACCGGCTAGATGGCGATTCGGACCCGCGCTGCCGACGCTCGGCGCGCTTGCGCGGCGGCGACTTCGATCTCGACGATGACGACGTTCATCTTGGCGACGTCGCCCATGCCGAGACCGGCGGCTGCGAGTTCGCGCGCAATCTCGCCGAGGATACTGCGCGTCTGCGTCGCGGTGCCGCCGCGGCGCACGATGGCGTCTGCGTGGGTGGTCAGGGTGGTGAACGCGAGTGAGGCAACGAGTGCAACCCGAGCGATCATCGGCGGATCGACTCCAGGCAGGATCATTCCCCGAGAAGATACTCGATCGTCGTGACGACGCGGACGAGCTTGGCGCGCTGCTGCTCCTCCTGCACTCCGGGCGCAGGATCGCGCGGCTGGATCACGAACAGTCCCTGATTCGCGCGACGGATCGCGCCGAGCGGGCTGCCGGAATCCTTGGCGAACTGCTCTGCTGCGGCGCGCGCACTCGCGGTGGCCTCGGCGATCATCGCGGGCTTGAGCTCATTGAGGCGGGTAAACAGATAGGTCGGCCCCCCCGCTCCGGGACCGTCCGCCGACAGCACGACGCCGGCCTCGATCAGTTCGCCGACCCGCTGGCTTGCGTCGAACAGCACCGGGGGTCGGTCCGTCCGCACCATGAGGGTCTGGCTCACGACATACCGGAATGCGGCGGGCGGCCCGCCGTAACGGTTCGCGCGCGTATCGGTCACGGAGAGGTTCTGCAGCGAGACCTCATCGGCGCGCAGTCCCTGCCGCTCGAGGAAAGCGCGGACCTTGCCGGCCGCCTCGCGCCTGCGCGCCTGCGCGCGGGCGAGGTCGTCGTCGGCGACCACGAACTGCATCGGCCAGAGCGCGAGATCGGCTTGGACCTCGCGTTCGGCCACGCCCTTGACGGTCACGTAGCGGTCCGCCGCCCGACCGGTCGCGAAGCCGGTGCCGATCCACCAGCCCGCGAGCGCGATCCCGGCCGCCAGTACCGCTGCCGCAAGCCTGCTGTTCATCAAGCACCTCGCATGTTTGTCGCGAGGTTCGATTGTCCGCCAGATTCTCTCGCGACGCACCTGCGCTCGCGCCGCCTGCGTTAGGATAGGCGCAGCTACCAGTTGGCCCGTTCTTCGGAATCCCTCCACCGTGACCCACAGCGCGCAGTCGAACATCGTCGTCGCGGCGCTCGACCCCGTGCGGCGCCGAACTCGCCCCGCGGCGGCACCGGCCGTGGAATCGCGCTGATCGGATGGCGACGGACTCGTCTGGCGCCGCAGCGCCGATGCACTCTGATGCCGACTGGATGCGTCGCACGCTCGCGCTCGCCGAAACGGCCGGTGCGGCGGGCGAAGTGCCGGTCGGCGCGCTCGTGCTGCGCGACGGAGCCGTCCTCGGGGAAGGCTGGAACCGGCCCATAGGCACCCGCGATCCGACGGCGCACGCTGAGATCGTCGCCTTGCGTGCGGCCGGCGTCGCGAGCGGCGACTATCGGCTCATCGGCTGCACAATGTACGTGACGCTCGAGCCCTGCATCATGTGTGCCGCGGCTCTGGTGCATGCGCGGGTTGCCCGCGTCGTGTTTGGTGCCTGGGATCCGAAGGCGGGCGCGGCCGGCAGTATCGTCGACGTGTTCCGTCTGCCACAGCTCAACCACCGAGTGGACGTTTTCGGAGGCGTCCTGGCGGAGGAGTGCGGCGCTGTGCTGCAGCGCTTTTTCGCGGCGAGGCGCTCGTGAGAGCACAGGCGACGGCTCTGACGACGGGCTCGATCCCGCGGACGCTGTTCACTTTCTCGCTGCCGATCCTGATGGGCAACGTGCTGCAGTCCATCAACGGTTCGGTCAACGCCGTCTGGGTCGGCAATTTCCTCGGACCGGCGGCGCTGTCGGCGACTGCCAACGCCAACACGGTGATGTTCCTGCTGCTCGGGGCCGTGTTCGGCATCACGATGGCGTCGACGATACTGATCGCCCAGCACATGGGCGCGCGGCGTCCCGAGGAGGCGAAGCGCGTGGTCGGCACGAGCGCCACGTTCTTCATCGGGCTCGCGGTGCTGATCTCGGCTCTCGGTACGTTCTCGTGTCGGACGATCCTCGGCTGGATGGGCACGCCGGCCGATGCGATCGAATTGGCGGTTGCCTACATGCGGGTGATGTTCCTGGCACTGCCGCCGTCCTACGCGTTCTTCTTCGTGATGGCCGCGCTGCGCGGCGCCGGCGATTCGAACACACCGTTCTATTTCCTCGTCTTGTCGGTGGTGCTCGACATCGTGCTGAACCCGCTGCTGATCTTCGGGTTCGGACCCGTCCCCGCGCTCGGCATCGCCGGGTCCGCGACGGCCACGCTGATCGCGCAGGTCGTCAGTCTCATCGCGATGTTGCGGCACATCTATCGTCGTTCGAATCCGCTCGCGCTCCGGCGCGGGGAGTTCCCGCTGCTGCGGCTCGACGCGGCCATCCTGCGCACGCTCATCGTCAAGGGCATCCCGATGGGCCTGCAGATGATCGTGCTGTCCTCGAGCATGGTCATGCTGTTCGCGGTCGTAAACCGTTTCGGCTCGGCGACCGCGGCCGCCTTCGCCGCCGCGATGCAGCTATGGAACTACGTGCAGATGCCAGCGCTCGCACTGAGTGCGGCCGTCTCGTCGATGGCCGCGCAGAACATCGGGGCCGGGCTGTGGGAGCGCGTACGGGAGGTCGCCCGCACCGGCGTCGCCTTCAACCTGCTGATGACGGGCGCGCCGATCGCGCTGCTCTACGTGGTCAACCGATACGCTCTGCGGCTGTTCCTGCCGGCCGACAGTCCGTCCCTGGACATCGCCGTGCACCTTAACCAGATCATCCTCTGGTCGTTCATCATGTTCGGCATCTCGATGGTGCTGTCGGGCGTGGTGCGGGCGGCTGGCGCGGTCGTGCCGCCGCTGCTGATCCTGTTCTTCTCGCTGTGGGTCGTTCGTGTGCCGCTGTCGTTCTGGGCAGCCGATCACTACGGGCCCGACGGGATCTGGTGGAGTTTCGCGCTGTCGGCGTTCCTCGCGATGGCGCTGACCGGTGCCTACTACCTGCAGGGCGGCTGGCGCACGGCGCGCATGATGGCCGGTCCGGCCCCTTCGTGAGGGAGCGGGCCGAGTACCGCCTGCGTTACCCGCTGCTCGCGCAGCCTGCCGTGCGACTGCGCTTCGGCGGGCGCGAGATCGCAGGCCGGGTCGAAGACCTCTCCGAATCCGGTGCACTGTGCTCGGTTCCGCCCGGCCACGGAGTCGTGCCGGGCGACCGGCTCAGCGGGCAGATTGCGCTCGCGCAGCGGCGCCGGTTCGAATTCGCGGGGCAATGCCTGCGCGTGCAGCACGGCCAGATCGCGATAAGCTTCGATGCCGCGCGGCGCGTGCCGCTGGCGGTCATCTTCGCGGAGCAGCGCTCGGTGCGGGCGCGCTTTCCGGACTGGCGGTGAAGACGGCGGGTGTGCGCGCGCTGCGCCACGCGAGCACACTGGCGAACTGCCGGACCCGCTCGACCGTGTAAGCCGCCTCCCAGCCGCGCGCATAGCCCGTCTTGACGCGGCGGTACCAGGCCGGTTCGGACAGCAGCGGCAGGCTGTCCCGCACCTCTTCCCAGCGATCCGGGTTGCGGCCGCGCATCTGCGCGATCACCCGCGCGCTCTCGAGATGGCCATAGCCAATGTTGTACGCCGCGACCGCGAACCAGCTCCGGTCGGGCTCGGTGATGCGAGCAGGAATCTGCTCACGGACCTGCAAGAAATAGCGCGCTCCGGCGAGGATGTTCTCGCGCGGATCGAGGACGTTGCGCACGCCGAGCGCCTTGGCGGTCTGCGGCATCAGCATCATGATCCCGACCGCCCCGTTGGGCGACCGCGCATTCGCATTCCACTGCGATTCCTGGTATGCGAGAGCGGCCAGCAGCCGCCAGTCGACTCCGGTCTGGACCGAAGCCTGCTCGAAGAACGGCTGCAGCGCCGGCAGTCGCTGCTCCACGAGTGCGCGGAACTCGCGCGCAGTGACCGAACGCAGCGTCGCGGTGCTCGCCATCCAGCGCTCGATGCGTCTCGCGAGCCGCCCGTCGCGTCGCTTCGCGGCGAAGAAGCGGTCGACCTCGTCGCGAAGCCCAGGGGCATCGCCGCGCACGACCCAGCTCACGGGTCGCTTGACCGGGAACGGCATGGCAACCGCCACCTCGGGATGCAGCGCGCGAGCGAAGACGAAGCGATGTCCGTCCACGAGCGCCACGTCGGCGATTTCGTCTGTGATCGCGTCGAGCGAATCGACCTCGGCGCCACGCGGGATCTCGAGCCACTCGATCGAACTGCCGAGACCGCTCGAGTACCGGGCCAGCATCTCGGACTCTGCACTGTCGGCGTCAACGACGATGCGAGACTCGGCAATGTTCCTGATCGAGCGCGGTCGCGGCGCGCCACGCCGGTAGATCCAGTGTTGTGGGACCTCGTGATACGGCGCGGCGACCAGACCCACGCCCTCCCAGGCCGCCGTGCTCGTCAACTGCGCCGCCGCGATATCGGCGAGGCCCGCGCGCAGCGTGTCGCGCAGCGCAGGCAGGTCCGCGGCGGGCCACATCTCGAGTTTGAGTCCGTGCGCGCGGGCGAACTCGCCCGCGAGCTCGTATTCGAGGCCCTCAGGCCCATGTGTGCCGAGATACCAGGTCGTCGGCGCGTTGAGCGTGACGACGCGCAGCACGCCGCGGCCGCGGATGTCCGCCGGTATCTGCGCCCCGGAGGGCGAGCCAGCGCAGGTCAGCGCCAGAACCAGCCCCATCAGGCGTACCCAAGGCTGTCGTGCTGCGCTGTTCCGTTTCCGCATGAGGCTCAGTGTTGACTGCGGCGGCAGCGACCGGCCGCGGCCGCGGCCGTGACAGCGAGATCCGCGTTGCCTAGAATAGCGTGTTGTCTGGAGAGGTACCGAAGCGGTCATAACGGCGCCGACTCGAAATCGGATGGTCGGGTAAAACCGGCACGTGGGTTCGAATCCCACCCTCTCCGCCATCTTCGCACAGCGCGTCGCGCCACTTACGCTTTCCCTCGGCAGTCTCCTTCGTACGCCGCCCGGAGCCGTTCGACGAACAGATGAGGCATTCCAGTCTCCGCCTGGGCGGCGAGGGTGCGCGCGAACTCCGCATAGAGATCCCAGTTCGGCAAACGCCCGCCGGTCGCGTTGCGCGACGCCGAGCGCTCGAAGCGCTGTTCGAGCACGTCGGGCTGCAGTTCGCGCATCAGCGCGCGCAGCGCCGCCGGCAACGCGCTGGCCAGACTCGCGTCATGCCGCTTGGCAGTCTCGAACGCCTGGCGCAACCACTGCGCGGGATGGAGACGGCGACTGTCGTGGCTTCGCAGAAGCTGTACGATCAGATCGTCGGCCGGTGCGGTGACGCTGAACGGCGTGCTCGACTCCGATGCGTCCGCTATCGGCAGGCCGAGTCCACGACACAGCTCGTAGCGCTTGACCTCGAGGTCCTTGAGGCCGACGAGCGCCTCGCGCAGCAGCCTGCCGGCGAGCTGCAGCATTGCGATGGCGGCTTCGCCGGGCAGGTCGGCACCGTCGATGCCGGCACCTCGGCAGAACGCATCGAAGGCCGCGCGCGTAGCAGGATCGATCGTCTCACGGGCGGCGGCCGCACGCTTGAGACGCTCGAGCCTGCGCGCCGCGATGATGTCGGAGTTCTCGGCGGGGTCGGCAGGACGTGGCGCCGCGCCCGGCTGGGCGAACGGCAGCACGACCGCCTGCCCGTAGGCGTTGCCGACCTGCAGAGGCCCGGAAGACTCGGCTGGCTCCATCGAGAACAGGGCGCTCGGCGACAGCGAGATCTCCAGATTGTCCTCCACGCGCGGCGCAGCTTCCGTTGGCCGCGAATCGATGGGCGCGGCCTCGACCTGCAGCGCAGCCGTGCGCTCGGCGGTCTGGTCCGCTGCGCCATCGATGGCGACCACGACCTCGTATTCGCCGAGCCGCAGCATGTCGCCGTTGTGCAACTCGCAGGGCGTTCCGCGCGGGATCGGCTCCGCGGCGTCGTTCAGGTACGTGCCGTTCGTGCTGGTGTCCTCGAGCAGATACAGGCCGTGCCGGAAATGGATGCGCGCGTGATGGCCGGAGAGAAAGCGCTGCGGGTCCGGCAGCACCCAGTCGTTGTCGGCGGCGCGCCCGATCGAGCCACCCGCGACGCCGAACACGATGCTGCTGCGCGGCCCCAGGGCGCGCCGGTGCTCGCTGATGATTCTCAGCCTTAGCGCCATCGATGAGTTTTTTCAGACCCGGGGTGGCGGACATTGGCCCTATAATGCCGGCATAAGTTATCAACAGGCCTGCGGACCCCGATGGCAGCAAGTCACATTTTCCGGATCATGTTCGTGAATCAGGGCAAGGTTTACGAGATCTACGCTCGCAAGGTCTCGCAGGGCGACCTGTTCGGTTTCATTGCCGTCGAAGAGCTGGTTTTCGGCGCGCGCAGCAGCGTGGTGCTCGACCCGAGCGAGGAGCGCATCAAGGGCGAGTTCGACGGGGTCAGGCGCAGTCTTCTGCCGATGCACTCGATCCTCCGCATCGACGAGGTCAAGAAGCACGGGGTCAGCAAGATCAGCGCACTCGAGGGCTCGAACGTCGCCCAGTTTCCGATCCCGGTTCCAGCGCTGCCAACCGACGCGGGTCCGCGCAACAAGTAGCCTCCCGGATGCTCGAAATCACCGGTGCGGCCGCGCTGTCGGCGTTCCGCCTCGCGAAGCTCCGCGAGCGCCTCGCCGCGCTGGACGCCGACTTCGAGCTCATCGACGCGCGGTACCTGCATTTCGTCGACACGCAGCGCGAGCTGTCCGACGACGAGCGTGTCGTGCTCGGCGCGCTGCTCAGGTACGGGCCGCGCGACGCCCCGTCGAGGGCGTCGACGGGCGACCTGTGCCGCGTGGTTGTGCCGCGGCCTGGCACGATCTCGCCCTGGTCGTCGAAAGCGACCGACATCGCGCACGTTTGTGGACTGCTTGCGGTGAAGCGCATCGAGCGCGGCGTCGTCTACCGCTTCGACTGCCGCGGCGGCCGTCCCGATCCGGAACGGCTACGCAGGGTCGATGTTCTGCTGCACGATCGGATGACCGAAGCGGTGCTCGACTGCGGCGCCGCCGCCGTCGCGCTGTTTCGGGCCGAGTCGCCGCGCCCGCTGCGCACGATCGCGCTGCGCGCGGGACGCGAGGCGCTGGTCGCGGCCGATCGCGAGCTGGGGCTGGCGCTGTCGGTCGACGAGATCGACTATCTGGTCGCTGCCTTCACGAGGGCGGGCCGCGATCCGACGGATGCCGAACTCATGATGTTCGCGCAGGCCAATTCCGAGCACTGTCGCCATAAGATTTTCAACGCGAGCTGGACCATCGACGGCGAGCCGCGCGAAAAGTCGCTGTTCGCGATGATCCGCAATACGCACCGATGCGCGCCGCGGGGCGTGCTGTCGGCCTATCGCGACAACGCCGCCGTCATCGAGGGCGTGCGCGAGGGGCGGCGCTACTTCGCCGCCGCGGACGGCGGCGCTTACCGCAGCGCCGTCGAGCCGATCGACATCCTCATGAAGGTCGAGACCCACAATCATCCGACCGCGATCTCGCCGTTTCCCGGCGCCTCGACCGGCTCGGGCGGCGAGATCCGCGACGAAGGGGCGACCGGGACCGGAGCCAAGCCCAAGGCCGGACTGGTCGGCTTCTCGGTCTCGAACCTGCTTATCCCCGGCGCCGTGGAGCCCTGGGAGACGCACGCGGGCAAACCGGAGCGTATCGCTTCGGCTCTCGAGATCATGATCGACGGGCCGCTCGGTGCCGCCGCGTTCAACAACGAGTTCGGTCGGCCATGCATCGTCGGCTACTTCCGCACCTTCGAGCAGCGCATCGAAGGCGATCTGCCCGGCCGCTGGCGCGGCTATCACAAGCCGATCATGATCGCGGGCGGTCTCGGCAACGTGCGCCGGCCGCACGTCGAGAAACGCGAGTGCCCGGTTGGCGCGCGCCTCGTCGTGCTCGGCGGACCGTCCATGCTGATCGGTCTCGGCGGCGGTGCCGCTTCCTCGGTCGGTGCAGGCGCCTCGAGCGCCGAGCTCGACTTCGCCTCGGTCCAGCGCGGCAATCCGGAGATCCAGCGCCGCGCGCAGGAGGTCATCGATCGATGCTGGGCCCTCGGTGAGGCCAACCCGATCCTGCTGATCCACGACGTCGGTGCCGGAGGACTCTCCAACGCGGTGCCCGAGGCCGTCGCGCACAGTCGACGCGGCGCGATCGTCGACCTGCGCGCGATCCCGAGCGATGAGCCGGGCCTCTCGCCGATGGAGCTCTGGTGCAACGAATCGCAGGAGCGTTACGTGCTCGTGATTGCCGCGCAGGACATGGAGCGTTTCGCGGCGCTCTGCGCGCGCGAGCGCTGTCCGATGGCGGTGATCGGCACGTTGACCGACGATGGCCGTCTGCTGGTGCACGACGGGCTGCTCGGCAGCACCCCGGTCGACATGCCGCTCGACGTGCTGCTCGGCAAACCGCCGCGGATGCACCGCGACGTCCGTTCGCTGGCGTCCGCGCGGCGGCCCCTGCCAATCGATGTGATCGAGCTGCGTGAGGCCGCGCTGCGCGTGCTGCGGCATCCGGCCGTCGCCGACAAGACCTTCCTGGTCACCATCGGTGATCGCACGGTCGGCGGCTTCGTCAGTCGCGATCAGATGGTCGGCCGCTGGCAGGTACCAGTCGCCGATGTCGGCGTGACCGTGGCCGACCATTTCGGTGTGGCCGGGGAGGCGATGGCGATGGGTGAAAGGACACCCGTGGCCGTGCTCGACGCACCGGCGTCGGGCCGGCTCGCAATCGCCGAGGCGATCACCAACATTCTCGCCGCGGACGTGGCCGATCTCGCTGACATCCGCCTGAGCGCCAACTGGATGGCTGCCTGCGGCGAGCCCGGCGAGGACGCCTCGCTCTATGCGACGGTCGAAGCGGTCGGCGAGCAGCTGTGCCCTGCGCTCGGGATCGCCATTCCCGTCGGCAAGGATTCCCTTTCCATGCGCACGGCCTGGAGCGAGTTCGGAGAGACCCGTAGCGTGATCGCACCGGTCTCGCTGATCGTCTCTGCATTTGCGCCGGTCGCCGACGTGCGCCGCACCCTGACGCCGGCGCTGGCGGACGATGCCGGCGAGACGGCGCTCGTGCTCGTCGACCTCGGCGCCGCAGAGCCGCGGCTCGGCGGCTCGATCCTCGCGCAGGTCCACGGCGCGCTCGGCGACGTGCCGGCCGACCTCGACGACCCGGCACTGCTGCGCGGCTTCGCGGCCGCTCTGCGCGACCTGCGTGCCGACCGGCAGGTGCTGGCCTATCACGATCGCGCCGACGGTGGCCTCTGGGCGACGCTGGTCGAGATGGCTTTCGCCGGCCACTGCGGCCTCGACATCACCATCGACGCGACCGGCGAGCGGCTGCTGCGCAAGCTGTTCGCCGAGGAGCCCGGAGTCGTGCTGCAGTTGCGCGCCGCCGAAGTCGAGGCAGCGCGTGCGGTCTTTTCCCGCCACGGACTGACCGGCCGCGTGCACGTGGTCGCGCGGCCTCGGGCGGCGGCCGACCTCGTGCGCGTGCGCGATGCCGGCGGCGTCACGGTGCTCGAGGAGTCGTGGTCTGCGCTTCGCGCCGCCTGGTCAGCCGTGTCGTACGCGATGCGCCGGCTGCGCGACGATCCCGACTGCGCCGACGAGGAGCATGCCGCGGCGATCGATCCGGCGACGCCTGGACTCATCGTCGATCTCGGTTTCGATCCGGAAGCCGACGTTGCCGCTCCGTTCATCGCGCGTGGCGCACGACCCCGGGTTGCCGTGCTGCGCGAACAGGGTGTGAACAGCCAGGTCGAGATGGCGGCCGCGTTCGAACTGGCCGGCTTCGAGCCGCACGACGTGCACATGACCGACCTGATTGCCGGACGGCGACAGCTAGCGGAGTTCCGCGGTCTGGTCGCCTGCGGCGGCTTTTCCTACGGCGACGTGCTGGGCGCCGGCGAGGGCTGGGCGAAGTCGATACGGTTCAATCCCCGCCTGCGCGACGCGTTCGAGGAGTTCTTCGCCCGCAGCGAGACTTTCGCGCTCGGTGTCTGCAACGGCTGTCAGATGCTCTCGGCGCTGCACGAACTGATTCCGGGCAGTGCGCACTGGCCGCGGTTCGTGCGCAACCGCGTCGAGCAGTTCGAGGCGCGACTGAGCCTGGTCGAGGTGTTGCCGAGCCCATCGCTGTTCTTTGCCGACATGGCCGGATCGGTGCTGCCGATCGCGGTGTCACACGGCGAGGGTCGCGCCGAGTTCGCCGACGCGGCCGCTCTGGAAGCCTGCCTCGACTTCGGGCTGGTCGGACTGCGCTACGTGACGGCGCGCGGCGCGCCGGCAGAGCGCTATCCGGCGAACCCCAATGGCTCGCCGCGCGGCATCGCGGCCCTGTGCAATGCGGACGGGCGCGTCACGATCACGATGCCGCACCCCGAGCGCGTGTTCCGCAGTCTGCAGAACTCCTGGCGGCCGCGCGATGCGGGCGAGTACAGCGGCTGGATGCGGATGTTTCGCAACGCGCGCCGCTGGGTCGGCTGACCCGGCGTCAGCGTGTCAGCGGCTTGTAGCGGATGCGGTGCGGCTGCGCCGCATCCTCGCCCTTGCGGCGCCGGTAGTCCGCCATGTATTCCCCATAGTTGCCTTCGAACCAGACGACCTCCGAATTGCCCTCGAAGGCGAGGATGTGGGTCGCGATCCGGTCGAGGAACCAGCGATCGTGCGAAATGACGACGGCGCAGCCCGGGAAAGCGAGCAGGGCCTCTTCGAGCGCGCGCAAGGTCTCGATGTCAAGATCGTTGGTCGGTTCGTCGAGCAGCAGCACGTTGCCGCCCGATTTCAGCACCTTGGCGAGATGCACGCGATTGCGTTCGCCGCCCGACAGTTCGCCGATCAGCTGCTGTTGCTGCGGGCCCTTGAAATTGAAGCGGCCGACGTAGCCGCGCGAGGAAGTCTCGTAGTTGCCGACCTTGATCTGGTCGAGTCCGCCCGAGATCTCCTGAAAGACCGTGTTCTTGTCGTTGAGCGCCTGGCGCGACTGGTCGACGTAGGCGAGCTTGACCGTCGGGCCGATGCGGATCTCGCCCGCGTCGGGGCGCTCGGCGCCTGTCAGCATGCGGAACAGCGTCGATTTGCCTGCGCCGTTCGGGCCGATGATGCCGACGATGCCGCCGCGCGGCAGCGAAAAGCTAAGGTTGTCGATCAGCAGCCGGTCGCCATAACCCTTGCGTAGCCCTTCGACCTCGATCACGACGTCGCCGAGCCGGTCGCCGGGCGGTATGTAGATCTCATTCGTTTCGTTGCGTTCCTGAAACTCGCGCGAGGAAAGTTCCTCGAAGCGCGCGAGGCGCGCCTTGCTCTTTGCCTGGCGCGCCTTCGGGTTCTGGCGCACCCACTCGAGTTCCTTCTCGAGCGTCTTGCGCAGCGCATCGCGTTCGCGCTCCTCCTGGGCGAGCCGCTTCTCCTTCTGCTCGAGCCATGACGAATAGTTGCCATGCCAGGGGATGCCGTGCCCGCGGTCGAGTTCGAGGATCCACTCGGCGACGTTGTCGAGGAAATAGCGGTCGTGCGTGACCGCGATCACGGTGCTCGGATACTCGTCGAGATAGTGCTCGAGCCAGGCGATCGACTCGGCATCGAGGTGATTGGTCGGCTCGTCGAGCAGCAGCATGTCGGGCGCGGACAGCAGCAGGCGGCAGAGCGCGACGCGCCGCTTCTCACCACCCGAGAGGCGCTCGATCTTCGCATCCCAGGGCGGCAGCCGCAGCGCGTCGGCCGCAATCTCGAGCTTGCGTTCGAGTTCCCAGCCGCCGGCGGCGTCGATCGCGTCCTGCAGCTGCGCCTGTTCCTCGAGCAGCTTGTTCATTTCGTCATCGGACATCGGTTCGGCGAACTTCTCGCTGATGGCATTGAAGCGCTCGACCTTGGCGAAGATGCCGCCCAGGCCCTGCACGACCTCCTCGCGCACCGTCTTGGCATTGTCGAGTTCGGGTTCCTGCGGCAGATACCCGATCCGGATGCCAGGCTGTGGCCGCGCCTCGCCGTCGATCGCGGTATCGAGGCCCGCCATGATGCGCAGCAGCGTCGACTTGCCCGAGCCGTTGAGGCCGAGCACGCCGATCTTCGCGCCCGGGAAGAACGACAGGCTGATGTCGCGCAGGATCTGCCGCTTCGGTGGCACGACCTTGCTGACACGATTCATCGTGTAGATGTACTGAGCCATATGGTGGACCCTGGACTGGGGGTGCCTTCGGTACCGCGCGGGCGGACGTTGGCAGGGCGCGGATTATGCGGCAGGCTGGCCCGTCTTGGCGATGCCGGAAGGGGCGTGACCCTGTGCTAGTCTGGCTGCCATGCGGTACCTCCCGGCGCGGACCAGCTCATGAGCGTCGACCTGCTCGTCTGCGCCGGCGAGCGCCTTGCGCGGTACGGTTTCGGTGACGGCCACCCGTTCGGGACCGATCGCCACGAGGCTTTCTATCGCGAGTTCGCGGCTCGCGGTCTCGACGAGCGCGCCTGTGTCGTCGAGCCGAAGCGGGCCACGAGAGAAGAGCTCTGCGCGTTCCACACCCCCGACTACGTCGAGCTGGTTCGCCAGCGCTGCGCGAGCGGTCTCGGCCATCTGGACGGCGGTGACACCCCTGCCTGGCGCGGCTTGTTCGAGGCGGCCAGCGACGTCGTCGGCGCCACGCTGCGGGTCGGCACGGCGGTCGCGAGCGGAGAGGCGCGTCGCGGTTTCGTGCCGATCGCCGGCCTCCATCACGCCGCGCGTCATGCGGCGGCCGGCTTCTGCGTTTTCAATGACATCGGCGCGCTGATCGAGCAGCTGCGCACCCGTTTCGACCTCCGGCGCATCGGCTACGTCGACATCGACGCGCATCACGGCGACGGAGTCTTCTACGCCTACGAGTCCGACGCCGATCTGATCTTCGCCGACCTACACGAGGATGGTCGATTCCTCTATCCGGGTACGGGCTCCGAGCTCGAGACCGGTCGCGGCGGTGCGGCCGGCACCAAGCTCAACATACCGCTGGCGCCCGGCGCCGACGATGCCGTTTTCGCGCGGGAGTGGCCGCGAGTGATCGAACACCTCGAGCGCTTCGCGCCGCAGTTCCTGATCCTGCAGTGTGGCGCTGACAGCATTGCCGGCGACCCGATCACGCACCTGTCGTTCACGCCGGCGGTACATGCGCGCGCGGCCGGCGATCTCGCCGCACTGGCCGAGCGGCTCGGTCATGGACGGCTCGTGGCGCTCGGTGGCGGAGGCTACAACCGAAGGAATCTCGCGCTGGCATGGAACGACGTGGTCGGCGCGCTGCTCGACGCACCGCGCGCCTGAGCGACGCCACCCGTTGCGGTACAATGGACGGCCGTTTTCTGGCGTCCTTCCCGAGGGTTACCGCATGTTTCCGGCCAGCATGGTCATCGACGACTTCGATCCCGAACTCGCCGCAGCGATGGCGGCCGAGCGGCGGCGCCAGGAGGAGCACATCGAGCTGATCGCCTCGGAGAATTACACGAGTCCGCGCGTCCTCGCGGCGCAGGGTTCGGTGCTGACCAACAAGTACGCCGAAGGGTATCCGGGCAAGCGCTACTATGGCGGCTGCGAGTTCGTAGACGTGGCCGAGGCGCTCGCCATCGATCGCGCCAAGAAGCTGTTCGGCGCCGACTACGCAAACGTCCAGCCGCACTCGGGCTCGCAGGCGAACGCGGCCGTCTATCTCGCGCTGCTCGAGCCAGGCGACACCCTGCTCGGCATGAGTCTCGATCACGGCGGACATCTGACGCACGGCGCAAAAGTCAACTTCTCCGGCAAGCTCTTCAATGCGGTCCAGTACGGCATCCGTCCCGACAACGGCGAGATCGACTACGATGCGCTTGAGCGGCTCGCGGTCGAGGCGCGACCGCGGCTGATCGTCGCGGGCTTCTCGGCCTACTCGAGGACGCTGGACTTTTCCCGTTTCCGGGCGATCGCCGACAAGGCGGGCGCCTGGCTGATGGTCGACATGGCGCACGTCGCCGGCCTCGTCGCCGCCGGCGTCTATCCCAATCCGGTGCCCTACGCGGACGTCGTGACGACGACCACGCACAAGACGCTGCGCGGGCCGCGCGGCGGCCTGATCCTCGCGCGTGCCAACGACGAGATCACCAAGAGGTTCAATTCGCTGGTGTTCCCCGGCACGCAGGGCGGACCGCTCATGCACGTGATCGCCGCGAAGGCGGTCGCCTTCCTCGAGGCGCTGCAGCCTGAGTTCAGGACCTACCAGCAGCAGGTCGTGACCAACGCGCGCGCGATGGCCAGGCGCCTGCAGGCCCGCGGCTACCGCATTGTCTCGGGTGGCACCGACAACCATCTGTTCCTGCTCGACCTGTCCGACAAGCAGGTCACCGGCAAGGAGGCCGATGCCGCTCTCGGTCGCGCGCACATCACGGTCAACAAGAATGCGGTGCCGAACGATCCGCGCCCGCCGGCCATCACGAGTGGCATCCGGATCGGCACGCCGGCTGGCACGACGCGTGGCTTCGGTGTCGCCGAGTTCGAGCGGGTCGCCGACTGGATCGCCGAAGTGCTCGACGCCCGTGGCGCGGAGGCGACGATCGAGCGGGTGCGTGGCGAGGTCGTCGCACTCTGCCGGCGTTTCCCGGTTTACGGCGCCTGATTTCGGTCGAGGACGGCGCGGACATCGCTGAACCGGCGCGGAGCGGCACGTGCACTGTCCCTTCTGCGGCCATCCCGAGACCAAGGTCAACGACTCGCGGCTCGCGGCCGAGGGCCGCCAGGTCCGCCGCCGCCGCGAGTGCCTCGCCTGCGGCGAGCGATTCACGACATTCGAGACTGCCGAACTCGTCATGCCGCTGGTCGTCAAGCGGGACCAGAGCCGCGTCCCGTTCGACGAGCACAAGCTGCGCACCAGCTTCGTCAAGGCGCTCGAGAAGCGTCCGGTGAGCCAGGAGTCGATCGAGGAGGCGGTCAGCCGCGTCTGCCACCGTCTGCGCAGCTTCGGCGAGCGCGAGGTGCCCTCGCGCCAGATCGGCGAGCTCGTCATGGAGGAGTTGCGCCTGCTCGATGAGGTCGCCTACGTGCGCTTCGCCTCGGTGTATCGCAGCTTCCAGGACATCGAGGCGTTCCGGGAGGAGGTCGAACGCCTGCGTCGCCGGCGCCGTCGCGATCCGCTCGAGGGCCAGCTCTCGCTGCTGCCCGGCGAAACGCTGGTGCGCCGGCCTGGAAAAAGCAAACCGTGAAGCCGCCGTTCAGCGACTTCGATGCCGCCGCGATGCGTCGCGCGCTCGAGCTCGCCCGACGCGGGCTCGTCACTGCCCATCCGAATCCACGTGTCGGCTGTGTGCTGGTCCGCGAAGACCAGATCGTCGGCGAGGGCTGGCACGAGCGCACCGGCGGGCCGCATGCGGAGGTCAACGCGCTGCGCGCCGCGGGGTCGCTTGCGCGTGGCGCGACTGCCTACGTAACGCTCGAGCCGTGCAATCACCATGGCCGGACGCCGCCCTGCGTCGACGCGTTGCTCGAAGCCGGCGTGGCGCGTGTCGTCTACGCCTGCGGCGATCCCGATCCGCGCGTCAATGGCGCGGGAGCCGCGCGGCTGCGCGCGGCCGGGGTCGTCGTCGAAGGCGGACTGCTCGAGGCGGAGGCCACGGAACTGAACATCGGCTTCTTCTCGCGCATGCGGCGCGGCCGGCCGTGGGTCCGGCTCAAGCTCGCGATGAGCCTCGACGGGCGCACGGCGCTGGCGAGCGGTGAGAGCCGCTGGCTGACGGGCACAGCGGCGCGGGCCGACGTACACGCCTGGCGCGTGCGCAGTGGTGCGGTGCTGACCGGCGTCGGTACCGTCCTCGCGGACGATCCGCGGCTGACCGCGAGGCCCGCGGCGGGGGCGACGGACACGGCGCAGCGCCAGCCGCTGCGCGTGGTGCTCGACGGCCGCCTGCGCCTGCCGCCCGATGCGCGGCTGTTGCGCGAGCCCGGCGAGACCCTGCTGATCGCCGCGGGCGATGTCGCGGTGCCCGACTGGCTGCCGGCTCTGCCGCGCGTGCGGCTCGAGCGCTGCCCCGCCGACGAGCGGGGGCGTGTCGATCTGGTCGCCGCACTCGCGCTCCTCGGTGCCGCTGGCATCAACGACGTCTGGGTCGAAGCGGGTCCGACGCTGTCGGCCGCCCTGCACGCGGCCGGCCTCGTCGACGAGTGGGTGCTGTACGTCGCTCCGCTGCTGCTCGGCGACGATGCCCGTCCGTTGCTCGCTCTGCCCGGGCCCGCCACGCTCGCCGCCGCGAGCCGGCTTGAGCTGCGCGAGGTGCAGCCGATCGGCGCGGATGTCCGTATCATGCTGCGTCCCGGCGGCCCTGCCTCGCCGGCGGAGGATTGAAGCGTGTTTACGGGCATCGTCCAGGACGTGGGACGGGTGCGGCGCATCGTGCCGCGCGGCGGCGACGTGCGGCTCGTGATCGGCGTCGACCGGCTGTCGCTCGCCGACACACGGCCCGGCGACAGCATCTGCGTCAGCGGAGTCTGCCTCACCGCCCTCGACCTGACGGCCAACAGCTTCGCGGCCGACGTGTCGAGCGAGACCCTCGACCTGACCACGCTCGGCACGCTTGCGGTGGGCAGCCGCGTCAATCTCGAGCCGGCGCTGCGCGCCGGCGACGCGCTCGGCGGCCACCTCGTCTCCGGGCACGTGGACGGCGTCGCCGAGGTCATCGACGTGCGCGGTGACGCACGCAGCGTTCGTGTCCGCTTCCGCTGCCCGGCCCCACTCGCGCGCTACGTGGCCCGCAAGGGCTCGGTCGCGATCGACGGGGTCAGCCTGACCGTCAACGAGGTCGATGGTGAGCGGTTCGGCGTCAACCTGATTCCGCACACCCAGTCGGTCACGACGCTTGGTGAGCTCGCCGTGGGCCGGCGGGTCAATTTCGAGGTCGACCAGGTCGCGCGCTACGTCGAACGCCTGCTCGCGCACTGAGGACCAGCCAATGCACGTGATACGTCCTGCACCGTCGCCGTCGCCGGGTCTCGACTCGATCGAGGACCTGCTCGCGGACATAGCGGCCGGCAGGATGGTTGTGCTGATGGACGACGAGGATCGCGAGAACGAGGGCGACCTCGTGATGGCGGCGAGCCACGTGCGCCCGGAGGACATCAACTTCATGGCGCGTTACGGCCGCGGCCTGATCTGCCTGACGCTGACCCGGGAACGGTGCCAGCAACTGCGACTGCCGCTCATGGTCACGGAGACCGACCGGGACCACCGCACGAATTTCACGCTCTCGATCGAGGCCGCTGAGGGGGTAACCACCGGTATCTCGGCCTACGACCGCGCACATACGGTGCGCACCGCCGTCAGGCCCGACGCGCGCCCCGAGGACCTGCGCCAGCCGGGCCACATCTTCCCGATCATGGCGCAGCCGGGCGGTGTGCTGACGCGCGCCGGACATACCGAGGCGGGCTGCGACCTCGCCCGGCTCGCCGGGCTCGAGCCTGCCGCCGTGATCGTCGAGATCATGAACGACGACGGCACCATGGCGCGCCGGCCGGATCTCGAGAAGTTCGCGAAGCAGCATGGTCTGCGGATCGGCACGATCGCCGACCTGATCCGCTACCGTTTGCGCAACGAGCGCTCGGTCGAGCGGATCGCCGAACGCGACGTGCAGACCGAGTTCGGCGCGTTCCGGCTCTGTGCCTACCAGGATCACGTGCATCGCGACGTCCATATCGCGCTCGTGCGCGGCGACCTCGGCAGCGGCTCGGTCCCGCTCGTGCGCGTGCATCTGACCGACACGCTGCGCGACGTGGTCGGTGTGGTCGGCGACGGGCGCACCTGGACGCTCCGGGCCGCGATGGAGCGCATCGCCCGCGAGGGTTGCGGGGTGATCGTGCTGCTGCGCGAGTCCGAGTCGCCGCGCGAGCTCGCCGATCACGTGCGCGCGCTCGGCGAGCTGCAGGGTCCGCGTGGCCTCGAGCGGCGGCAGGTGCTGCGCACCTACGGCATCGGCGCGCAGATCCTCAAGGATCTCGGCGTGCGCCACATGCGGGTGCTCTCGGCGCCGAAGCAGATGCACGGCATTTCGGCCTTCGACCTCGAGATCGACGGTTATGTCGACGAGGGCTCCGGCGAGGGGCTGTCATGAACGAAGTGGCGGGGCGGCTCGACGCGCGCGAGTTGCGGATCGCCGTCGTCGCCGCGCGCTTCAATGATTTCATCGTGGCCAGCCTCCTCAAGGGCGCGATCGAATCCTGGCGCAGACACGGTGGCGATGCCGCGCGGCTCGTCGTCGCGCGCGTGCCCGGCGCCTTCGAGCTGCCTCTGGCCTCGCTGCGACTTGCCGCGAGCGGGCGTTACGACGCGGTGGTCGCGCTCGGCTGCGTCATTCGCGGCGACACGGCGCACTTCGACTACGTTGCAGGCGAGGCGGCCGCCGGAATCGCGCGTGCCGCCCTCGACACGGGTCGCCCGGTGGTGTTCGGCGTCCTGACGGTCGATACGGTCGAGCAGGCACTCGAGCGCGCGGCTGTCTCGCGGCTTAACAAGGGTGGCGAGGCCATGGACGTCGCGATCGAAATGGCCAATCTTCTGCGCGAGCCGGCGCTGCTGCCGGCGGATCGGCCGGCTTCGCCGTGAGTGCACGCGCGAGCAGGCCGGAACTGCGCGCGGCCGGCGCCCGTTCGCTGGCGCGGCGCTTCGCGATGCAGGCTGTCTACCGGCTCGAGATCAACCCCGGTCCGTGGCAGGACGCGCTCGCCGAGCTGTCGGGCGAGGATGACATGCGCAACGCCGATCGCGAGTACTTCGAGTCGCTCGTGCGCGAGGTGGCCGAGACCCGCGCGGCGCTCGATGCACAGCTCGCCCCGTGGCTCGATCGCAAGCCAGCCGAACTCGATCCCATCGAGCACGCGGTGCTGCTGATCGGACTGCACGAGCTGGCCCGTCGCCCCGATGTGCCGCGACGCGTCGTCATCAATGAGGCCGTGGGGCTGTCGCGACGCTACGGCGCCACCGACGGCCACAAGTTCGTCAACGCCGTGCTCGACCGCGCCGCCCGCGCCCTGCGCCCGCTAGAGCACTGACCACCCCTCCAGCCTGCGATGCCGCTCGGTGAGTTCGAACTGATCGGTCGCTACTTTCTTGAGTGCGGCGCGATGCGCG
This sequence comes from Gammaproteobacteria bacterium, assembly GCA_037444685.1. Lineage (GTDB taxonomy): Bacteria > Pseudomonadota > Gammaproteobacteria > Steroidobacterales > Steroidobacteraceae > UBA964. Next base: position 154,724 of record JBBILX010000002.1, on the reverse strand, counting down.
CCGACGTGCCGCTTGGCATCGGCGATGATGGTGCGCTGCTCGCGCCCCCGCCTGGCGAGACGATCGTGGCCGTGGTCGACACGCTGGTCGAGGGCACGCATTTCCTGCCTGGAGCACCGCCGGTCTCCGTCGGGCATCGTGCCCTCGCCGTCAATCTCAGCGACATCGCAGCCATGGGCGCGCGACCGGCCTGGGCGACGCTGGCGCTGACGCTGCCGGCGGCCGAGCCGCAGTGGCTGGCCGAGTTTGCGCGCGGCTTCGGCGCGCTCGCGCGTCGCCATGGGGTGGCGCTGGTCGGTGGCGATACGACGCGCGGTCCGCTCAGCGTCACGGTGCAGGTGCTCGGTTTCGTGCCGACGGCGGCCGCGCTACGCCGCGACGGGGGCCGACCCGGCGATCTGCTCTGCGTCACCGGCACCCCTGGCGACGCCTCCTGCGGGCTCGAGCTCGAGCGCGCCGGCGGCGCCGCCGCGAACCCCGCGCAGGCGCGGCTGCTCGAGCGCTTCCGCCTGCCGTCACCGCGGGTCGCAGCCGGACTGCGTCTGCGCGGCCGCGCGAACGCCTGCATCGACGTCTCCGACGGGCTGCTCGGCGACGCGGCGAAACTCTGCGAAGCGAGCCGCTGCGGCGCCGAGATCGATCTCGCCCGCCTGCCGTTGTCGGCCGCGCTGCGCGCGAGCTGCGACGGCGCGCAGGCGCGCCGCCATGCGCTGACCGGCGGGGACGACTACGAGCTGCTGTTCGCGCTGCCGCCCGAGCGACGCGCGGCGCTCGAGCGGGAATGGCCGCCGCGCGGCGCGCTGGCGCAGACGACAGGGCACGGGTCCGAGCCCGCGTGGACCGTGATCGGACAGCTCCGCGAGACGGCCGGTATTACCTTACGCGACGGCGAAACCGTGACCCAGGTCGCGCATTCGGGCTTCGACCACTTCGGCGGCTGAGCGGCGCTCGGGTGCGCGTCGCTCGCGTTGCGCCGCGGCCGGGTCGCGGGAACTGGATCACAGCCCGACTCGCGGGGGCTTCGTATGCTGCGCGCCAAACACGAGGCCAGGTGCGGCGGACCATTCCGGCCCGGCGAGCCTGGCGGCGGACCCATGCCAGCACCTGCACAGCAACCGACGGCCGCGCGGCCCACTCCCGATCGTATCGGCAAGTACGTCATCGTCAAGGAGGTCGGGCGCGGCAGCACCGGCACGGTATACCTGTCTCACGACCCGTATTACGGCCGGGACGTCGCGATCAAGGTCTACAACCTCGATGCGGGCGGCGACGAGGACAAGGCGCGGATCGCGCGCAAGATGTTCCTCTCCGAGGCCCACATGGTCGGTCTGCTGCAGCATCCGCACATCCTGCCGATCTACGATGCCGGCGAGGAGGGCGACTACTGCTACATCGTCACCGAACACGTGCACGGCGCCCGCACGCTGGCTGCGTACTGCAAGCCCGACAACCTGCTGCGAATCGACGACGTGGTCGAGATCGTCTACAAGTGCGCACGTGCGCTGCACTATGCGCATTCGCGCGGCGTGATCCACCGCGATATCAAACCGTCGAACATCATGCTGACGCAGGACTCTGACGTCCGCATCATCGACTTCGGCATCGCGCTGGTCGCTGATTCGGACATCTCGCGCATCGAGGGCATCGCCGGCAGTCCCTCCTACATGTCGCCCGAGCAGGTGCAGAGCCTCGAGCTGACCAATGCCAGCGACCTGTACTCGCTCGGCGCCGTGATGTACGAGCTGCTGACCGGCTCGCGTCCCTTCAAGGCCAGCAACCTCGCCAAGCTGCTGCACCAGATCGTCTACGCGACTCCGGCGCCGCTGCACACTCTGCGCCCGGAGATCCCCGAGGAGCTCGAGCAGGTCGTCGCCACCGCGCTGATGAAGCAGCCCGAAAGGCGCTACAAGACCGGGCTGGATTTCGCCGCTGACCTGACCCGTGTGCACCAGAAGCTTCGCGAGGCCTACAGCCGCATCGATCAGCAGGAGCAGTTCGCGACGCTGCGCCGGCTGCGCTTCTTCCACGAGTTCTCGCACGCGGAGATCTGGGAGGTCATGCGCGCGAGCGCCTGGTGCACCTATCAGCAAGGCGAGGAGATCATCAAGGAGGGCGAGGTCGACGACCGCTTCTACATCCTCGTCTCGGGCAGCTGCAGCGTCGAGCGCAACGGCGTCAGCGTCGGCCGGATCGAAACCGGCGACTGCTTCGGCGAGACGGGTTACGTCAAGGGTGCAAGGCGCGCCGCGACCATTCGCGCGGTGACGCCGGTCACGGCGCTCAAGGTCAGTTCGACACTGCTCGAGCAGGTCTCCGCCTCGTGCCAGCTGCGGTTCAACCGGCAGTTCCTCGCGACGCTGATCACTCGCCTGCAGAGCGCTGAGGCACGCATCGCGGGCTGAGCGCCGGCCCGCATCGACGCGCGCGAGCCGGCCTGCTCAGGCGCGGACCGGCAGCACCGATTCGCGCTGCAGCGCCCACCAGCGCTCGACCGCGCCGCGTATGCCGGCCGGATCGAGCCCGGCGGCAGCCAGCGAGTCTTCGCGCGAGCCGTGCTCGATGAAGCGGTCCGGGATACCGAGCTGCAGCTGGGGCAGAACCAGCCCCTCGGCGGCGAGCAGCTCGGCGACTGCGGAGCCGGCACCGCCGGCGACCGCATTCTCCTCGATCGTGACTATGGCGCGATGGCGCGAGGCGATGCGCAGCACGCACTCCTCATCCAATGGCTTGATGAAGCGCATGTTGACGACCGTGGCGTCGAGACGGTCGCCGACGGCGAGCGCCGAGTCGAGCAGCGTGCCGAAGCTCAGGATCGCGAGTCCCGAGCGTCCCTCGCGCCGAAGCTGCGCGCGGCCGACGGCTAGCGCGGTCAGCTCGGGCACCGGCGCGACGCCCGGGCCGGTTCCACGCGGGTAGCGCACCGCGGCTGGACCCGGCAGCGTCGTCGCCGTGTGCAGCATCTGCCGGCACTCGTCCTCGTCGGCCGGCGCCATCAGCGTCAGATTCGGGATGCAGCGCATGAACGAGATGTCGAACGCACCCTGGTGCGTCGCGCCGTCGCCGCCGACCAGGCCCGCGCGGTCCAGCGCGAAGGTGACGGGCAGGTTCTGCAGCGCGACGTCGTGGACCAACTGGTCGTATGCGCGCTGCAGGAAGGTCGAGTAGATCGCGACCACCGGCCGATAACCCTCGCAGGCGAGCCCGGCGGCGAAGGTCACCGCATGCTGTTCGGCGATGGCGACGTCGAAATAGCGGTCGGGAAAACGCTTCGAGAACTCGACGAGGCCCGAACCCTCGCGCATCGCGGGGGTGATGCCGACGATGCGCGGATCGCGCTCGGCGGCGTCGCAGAGCCACTGCCCGAAGATCTGCGAGAAGCTCGGTCCCGAGACCTTCTCCTTGAAGATCGTGCCGGTCTCCGGGTCGAAAGGCCCGGGCCCGTGCCACTTGATCGGATCGGCTTCGGCCGGCGCATAGCCCTTGCCCTTCTTCGTGACGACGTGCAGGAACTGCGGGCCCTTGAGGGCGCGCTGGTTGCGCAGCGCGCGCACAAGGGTGAACACGTCGTGGCCGTCGATCGGGCCGATGTAGTTGAAGTCGAACTCCTCGAACAGGGTGCCAGGCAGCACCATGCCCTTGAGATGCTCCTCCGAGCGACGCGCGAATTCGCGCATCACGGGCGGCATCTGCTTGAGCACCTTCTTGCTGCCCTCGCGCAGGTTGGTGAATGTCCGGCTCGTGAGGATCCGCGCGAGGTAGTTGGGTAACGCGCCGACGTTCTCGGAGATCGAGTGGTCGTTGTCGTTGAGCACGACGAGCAGGTCGGTGGTCTTGAGCGAGCCGGCGTTGAGCAGCGCTTCCCACGCGAGACCCGCCGTCATCGCGCCGTCGCCGATCACGGCGACGACACGCCGCTTGGAGCCGGAATGCTTGGCGGCGACGGCCATGCCGAGTGCCGCGCTGATCGAGGTGCTCGAGTGGCCGACTCCGAACGTGTCATAGGGGCTTTCGCTGCGGCTCGGGAACGGCGCGAGACCGCCGGTCTGCTTGATCGTCGACAGCCGGTCCCGGCGCCCGGTCAGCACCTTGTGTGGATAGGCCTGGTGGCCGACGTCCCACACCAGTCGATCCTCGGGCGTCTCGTAGACGTAGTGCAGCGCGACCGTCAGTTCCACCGTGCCAAGACCGGCGGCGAAATGTCCACCGCGCGTCGCCACCGAGTGGATGAGGAATCGCCGCAGCTCGTCGCAGAGCTCGGGCAGGCGCTCTTCTGGCAACGCCCGCAGGTCGGCCGGCGAGTCGATCCGCGACAGCAGCGGGTACTGGGAGGCGTCCTGGGCCATGGCTACCCCGATGTTACAGCGCGTGGCGACACGGCACGAAATCAGGACCCGCGCTCGACCATGCGCCGTGCGAGTTCGCGCAGCGGGGCCATGGACGGACCGAGTGCAGCGAGGGCGCCGATGGCGCGCTGCTCGTGAGCAAGGGCGCGCGCGCGGGCCTCCTCGAGTCCCAGCGTACTCGGATAGGTCGGCTTGTTGTGTGCCGCGTCGGCGCCGGTCGCCTTGCCGAGCGCGTGCGGGTCGCCGGCGACGTCGAGGATGTCGTCCTGGATCTGGAAGGCGAGCCCGATCTCGGTGGCGAGTGTGCGCAACGCCTCGAGCGTCGGGCCCGCGCGGACACCGGCCGCCGCGGCTCCCATCAGCACACTCGCCTCGATCAGCGCTCCGGTCTTGCGACGGTGCATGGCCTCGAGCTCCGCGATCGTGAGCCGACGGCCGACGGCGCCGAGGTCCATCGCCTGGCCACCGGCCATGCCGCGCGTGCCGATGCGGTCGGCGAGCACACGGATCATCGTCAGGCGCGTGACCGCCTCGTCCGCATCGAACGCGCCGTCGCCCGCGAGGATCTCGAATGCGAGGGCCTGCAGGGAGTCTCCAACCAGGATGGCCGTCGCCTCGTCGAAGGCCCTGTGACAGGTCGGCCGGCCGCGGCGCAGATCGTCGTCGTCCATGGCCGGCAGGTCGTCATGGACCAGGCTGTAAACGTGGATCAGCTCAACTGCCGCGGCCGGCGCATCGAGGCGCTCGAGCGGCGCGCCGAGCGATTCGCCAGTCAGGTACACGAGCAGCGGCCGCAACCGTTTGCCGCCGCCGAGGACGCTGTAGCGCATCGCCTCGCGCAGCCGCGGCGTACCGGGTTCGGGCAGGCTCAGTACCCGGTCGAGCACCGCCTCGATGCGCGCCCGCAGCTCGCGCAGCCTCGCGTCGATCACGGCTGTTCCGCCTGCTCGCCGGACGGCTCGAACGGTTCCATTGCTTCGTCCTCGGTCGCCTCCTCGCCTGCCGCCGCGTCGCGGCGGCGGGTCAGGATCTCGATCCGTGCCTCGGCAGCCTTCAGCGCCGTCTGGCATTCGCGGGTCAGCGCCACGCCGCGTTCAAAGTGACGGAGGGACTCCTCGAGCGGCAGGTCGCCGTGCTCGAGCTTCTCGACCACGGCCTCGAGCTCGCGCAGCGCCTGCTCGAAGTCCACGGCTTTCGGTCTCCGGCTCATGTCACGACAACGTTACACAGGCCTGCGTGATGCGGCAATTGACGCTGCGTGCCCGGGGGACGTAAAGTCGGCGCGCCTTAGACATAGTCTAAGTGGCGTTTCCCAACCCGACGCATCGATCAGGAGAGAGTTGTGCAGCTCAAGGGCAGCAAGACTGAACAGAACCTCAAGGACGCCTTTGCGGGCGAGTCGCAGGCCAACCGTCGCTACCTCTACTTCGCGGCGAAGGCCGACGTCGAAGGCTTCAACGACGTCTCCGCCGTGTTCCGCTCGACCGCGGAAGGGGAGACCGGTCACGCGCATGGCCATCTCGAGTATCTCGAAGCGGTCGGCGATCCGGCCACCGGCCTGCCCATCGGCGACACGAAGTCCAACCTCAAGGCCTCCATCGCCGGTGAGACGCACGAGTACACGGACATGTACCCGGGCATGGCGAAGACGGCCCGCGAGGAGGGTTTCACCGAGATTGCCGACTGGTTCGAGACGCTCGCCAAGGCCGAGCGCTCGCATGCGAACCGCTTCCAGAAGGCGCTCGACTCGCTGTGACCGTCCGGACGGCTCAGTCCATCCGTCCGTGACCTGAAGCCTGCCGGCACCGACCCGTCTGCGACGGGCCGGCGCCCGGCGGCGCCCGATCCAACCTCGCGCGTCCCGCGGATGCGCCCGGGAGCACCCATGAGCTCGAGCCAACTGCCAGGGGGCCGCGAAGGCTCCCTCGAAGCCCCTACTCGCCACCCTCTGAACTGGAGAGATCCGTCGTTCTACGACGAAGCCGCGCTCGATAGGGAACTCGAGCGCGTCTTCGACATCTGCCACGGCTGCCGGCGCTGTTTCTCGCTCTGCAATGCCTTTCCGACGCTTTTCGACGCGATCGACGCCTCCGAGACCATGGAACTCGATGGCGTCGACAGATCGGTCTACTGGGACGTCGTCGACCACTGTTACCTCTGTGACATGTGCTACATGACGAAGTGTCCGTACGTGCCGCCGCACCCGTGGAACCTCGATTTCCCGCACCTGATGCTGCGCGCCAAGGCCGTCAAGGCCCGGCGCGGCGAGGTCCGCAGGCGCGACCGCATCCTGTCGGCGACCGACGCAGTCGGACGGCTTGCCGGGATCCCGGTGGTGGTCGAAGCCGTCAACGCCCTGAACCGCAGTGGCGTCGGTCGCCGGTTGCTGGAGAAGACACTCGGCGTGGCGAACGACGCGCCGGTCCCGCCGTATCACTCGAAGACGGCGCGCAAGCGCCTTGCTGGTCACCGCTCCCCGGCGACGCCCCGGCCGACGGAGGAGACGCGCGGAAAGGTGGCCCTGTTCACGACCTGCTACGGCAACCGCAACGAACCGGACCTCGCCGCGGACCTCGTCGCGGTGTTCGAGCACAACGGCATCCCGGTGCAGCTGGTTGCCGAAGAGAACTGCTGCGGCATGCCCAAGCTCGAGCTCGGTGACCTCGAGACCGTCGAGCGCTACAAGAGCCGCAACATCGTGGCGCTGAAGAAGGCCATCGAGGAGGGCTGCGACATCGTCGCACCGATCCCGTCCTGCGTCCTGATGTTCAAGCAGGAGCTGCCGCTGATGTTCCCCGATGATCCGGACGTGCAGGCCGTCAAGGCGCGCATCTTCGATCCTTTCGAGTACCTGATGCTGCGGCAGAAGGCGGGCCTGCTGCGTACGGACTTCAAGGCGCGGCTCGGCAAGGTCAGCTACCACGTGCCGTGCCACCTGCGCGTCCAGAACATCGGACTGAAGACGCGCGATGTGCTCAAGCTCGTCCCCGACACCACGGTGGACGTGATCGAACGCTGCTCGGGGCACAACGGCACTTACGCGGTGAAGAAGGAGTTCCGGCCAGCGTCCATCAAGATCGGCAAGCCGGTGATGACGCGCGTCGAGAACGCACGGCCCGACCATTACTCGAGCGACTGTCCGATGGCGGGCCACCAGATCGAGTCGGGTCTGCCGGGCAGCCAGGCGCCGACCCACCCGCTCAAGCTGCTGCGCATCGCCTACGGAATCTGATCGCCGGGACCCCGAACTCATGGACATCGTCATGAAGAAACTGACCGTGGCCGACCTCATGTCGCTCGAGCAGTACGCGCGCGAACGCGCGGCATTCCGCGCGCGCGTCATCGCGCACAAGCAGCATCGTCAGCTGCAGGTGGGCCCGAACACGACCTGGTGCTTCGAGGACCGTCTGACGATCCACTACCAGGTGCAGGAAATGCTGCGCGCCGAGCGCATCTTCGAGCCCGACGGCATCGCCGAGGAGCTCGAGGCCTACAATCCGCTGATCCCGGACGGCCGCAACTGGAAGGTCACGCTGCTCGTGGAATTCCCGGATCCCGCGGTGCGGCGCGTTCGGCTCGCCGAACTGAAGGGCATCGAGGACCACTGCTGGATCCAGGTCGCGGATTTCGGGCGTGTCCATGCGATCGCGGACGAGGATCTAGATCGCGAGAACGAGCAGAAGACCTCTTCGGTGCACTTCCTGCGTTTCGAGCTGACCGATGCGATGGTCGCCGCGTTGCGCGCGGGTGCGCGGCTGTCGGTCGGCATCGATCATCCGGCCTACACGCATTCTCTCGATGGCGTGCCCGAGGCCGTGCGCGGCTCGCTGCTCGCCGACCTCGCCTGAGCGACGGCCCCGTTTGCTAGAATCGCGCCCGGCACGCGTCTGACAGCGCGGGCCGCGTCGCATGCCCTGCGGGCGCTCCATCACGCAGCCGGTTCGCGCGAAGGCGGATTCCGCATCCATGGCCAAAGACTACGACGCCTCGACGATAGAGGTCCTCTCGGGACTCGAGCCCGTGCGCAGGCGCCCAGGCATGTACACGGACACGAGCCGTCCGAATCACCTCGCGCACGAAGTCGTCGACAACAGCGTCGATGAAGCCCTGGCCGGTCACGCCACCGAGATCAGCGTGATCCTGCACAAGGACGGGTCTCTCGAGGTCATCGACGATGGCCGCGGGATGCCGGTCGACATCCATCCCAAGGAGAAGATCAGCGGCGTCGAGCTGATCCTCACCCGGCTGCACGCGGGCGGCAAGTTCGACGACAAGGCCTACTCGTACTCCGGCGGGTTGCATGGCGTCGGCGTCTCGGTCGTCAATGCGCTGTCGAAACAGCTCGAGTGCTGGGTGCGGCGCGGCGGCAAGGAGTACAATATAGGTTTCCGCGACGGCAAGGTCGTCTCGAAGCTCGAGGTCGTCGGCACGGTCGGCCAGCGCAACACCGGGACGACCGTGCGGTTCTGGCCCGATCCGAAGTTCTTCGACAGCGACAAGTTCTCCCTGCCTCAGCTCCGGCACGTGCTCAAGGCCAAGGCCGTGCTGTGCCCCGGGCTGCGCGTCCAGTTCGAGAACGAGGCCACGGGCGAGAAGGAACAGTGGTTCTTCACCGGCGATCTCGGCGCCTATCTCGCCGACGAGCTCGGCAAGACGCCGCGGCTGCCCGAGGATCCCGTGTCCGGCACGCAGGAATCGCCGACACACACGGTGTCGTTCGCGCTCGCCTGGGCACCCGACATCGAGCACGTCGTCGCCGAGAGCTACGTCAACCTGATCCCGACGGTCGAGGGCGGTACCCACGTCAACGGACTGCGCGCGGCGGTCGCAGCCGCCGTGCGCGAGTTCTGCGAGTTCCGCAACCTCGTGCCGCGCGGCGTCAGGCTCGCTCCCGAGGACGTCTGGGATAAGGTCTGTTTCGTGCTGTCGATCAAGATGCGCGATCCGCAGTTTGCGGGCCAGACCAAGGCGCGGCTCGCCTCGCGCGACGCGGCGCAGTTCGTCGAGAGCTACGCCAAGGATGCGATGGCGCTGTGGCTCAACCAGCATCCGGACATGGGCGAGCGCATCGCGCAGTTCGCGATCGAGAACGCGCAGGCGCGCATGAAGGCCGCACAGAGGGTGCAGCGCAAGCGCATCGCAAGTGGTCCGGCCCTGCCCGGCAAGCTCGCCGATTGCGCCGGCGACGATCCGCGGCGCTCCGAGCTGTTCCTGGTCGAGGGTGACTCCGCGGGTGGCTCCGCGAAGCAGGCCCGGGACAAGGACTACCAGGCCATCATGCCGCTGCGCGGCAAGATCCTGAACACCTGGGAGCTCGATGCGGCGCAGATCAGCGCGTCGGCCGAGGTGCACGACATCTCGGTGGCACTCGGTGTCGAGCCGGGTTCATCCGACATCTCGCGCCTGCGCTACCACAAGATCTGCATCCTCGCCGACGCCGATTCGGACGGGCAGCACATCGCGACGCTGCTCTGTGCGCTGTTCCTGCGCCACTTCCGTCCGCTCGTGCTGGCCGGGCACGTCTTCGTGGCCATGCCACCGCTGTACCGCATCGATGCGGGCAGGCAGGTCTTCTACGCGCTCGACGAGGCGGAGCGGGACGCCGTCCTCGAGCGTATCGCGAACGAGAACCCGCGCACGCGACCCGTCGTGCTGCGTTTCAAGGGCCTCGGGGAGATGAACCCGCAGCAGTTGCGCGAGACGACCATGGATCCGCGCACGCGCCGGCTCGTGCAGCTGACGGTCGACGCAGCCGACGAAGCCGATGGGCTCATGGACATGCTGCTCGCCAAGAGGCGCGCCGCCGACCGGCGCGAGTGGCTCGAGGAGAAGGGCAACCTGGCACAGGTGACGGTATGAAGGACCAGGAGCTGAACTTCGAGGGCATCGAGCGGCGAGCGCTCCGCGACTTCACGGAGAAGGCTTATCTAGACTATTCGATGTACGTGATCCTCGATCGCGCGCTGCCGGCGATCGGCGATGGTCTCAAGCCCGTCCAGCGTCGCATCATCTACGCGATGAGCGAGCTCGGTCTCGCTGCCAGCGCGAAACCCAAGAAGTCGGCGCGCACCATCGGCGACGTGATCGGCAAGTTCCATCCGCACGGCGACAGCGCCGCCTACGAGGCCATGGTGCTGATGGCGCAGGAGTTCTCCTACCGCTATCCGATCGTGACCGGGCAGGGCAATTTCGGCTCGCAGGACGAGCCCAAGTCCTTCGCGGCGATGCGCTACACCGAGTCGAAGCTCTCGAAGTACGCCGAAGTCCTGCTGCGCGAGCTCGGCGAGGGCACGGTCGACTGGGTGCCGAACTTCGACGGCACGCTCGAGGAGCCGGCGATGCTGCCGGCCCGCCTGCCGAACGTGCTGCTGAACGGCGCGACCGGCATCGCGGTCGGCATGGCCACCGACATCCCTCCGCACAACCTCAGGGAGGTGGCCGCGGCCTGCATTCACCTGCTCGACGAGCCCGAGGCGACCACCCGTCAGCTCATGAAGCACGTGCGGGGCCCCGACCTGCCGACGGGCGCCGAGATCGTCTCACCGCGGGCCGACCTCGTCGCGATCTACGACAAGGGTGTCGGCAGTTTCAAGGCACGTGCGACCTGGCGGCGTGAGGACGATGCAATCGTCATCGACGCGCTGCCGTGGCAGGTCTCCGGCGCGCGCGTCCTGCAGCAGATCGCCGAGCAGTTCCAGGCGAAGAAGCTGCCGATGGTCGACGACTTCCGCGACGAGTCCGACCACGAGAATCCGACCCGCCTCGTGATCGTGCCGAAGGGGCGCAAGGTCGACGTCGAGCAGCTCATGGCGCATCTGTTCGCGACGACGGACCTCGAGCGCAACTATCGCGTCAACCTCAACATCATTGGCCTCGATGGCCGGCCGAAGGTACGCGGCCTGCGCGATCTGCTGCTCGGATGGCTCGAGTTCCGCCGCACGACCGTCACGCGCCGGCTGCAGTGGCGGCTCGATCGGGTCACGAAGCGGCTGCACATCCTCGACGGCCTGCTGATCGCCTACCTGAACCTCGACGAGGTGATCCGCATCATCCGTCGCGAGGACGAGCCGAAGCCCGTCCTGATGCGGCGCTTCGCCCTCACGGACGAGCAGGCCGAGGCCATCCTCGAGACCCGGCTGCGCCATCTCGCGAGGCTCGAGGAGATGAAGATCCGCGACGAGCAGCAGCGGCTCGCAGCGGAGCGCAACGAGATCGAGGTCATCCTCGGCAGCAAGGCGCGGCTCAGGAAACTGATCGCCGAGGAACTCGCCGACGACGCCGAGAAGTATGGCGACGAGCGGCGTTCGAAAATCATCGAGCGCGAGGCCGCGCAGGCCATCGACGCGACGGCACTGATCGCCAACGAGCCGACCACGGTCGTGCTGTCCACGGGCGGCTGGGCGCGCGCAGCCAAGGGGCACGAGATCGATCCGCGGGCGCTGCAGTACAAGACCGGCGATGGCTATCAGCACTCGGTGCGCGGCAGGACCCTGCAGCCGGCGGTCTTCCTCGACTCGACCGGACGGACGTACTGCCTGCCGGCGCATACGCTGCCGTCGGCGCGCGGTCTCGGAGAACCGCTGTCCGGTCGGCTCAATCCGCCGGACGGCGCGAGGTTTGCCGGTGTCATGATGGGCGAACCCGACGACCTGTGGCTGCTCGCCACCGATGCCGGGTATGGCTTTACGGTCAGAGTCAAGGAGCTGATCACCGACCGCCGCGCGGGCAAGGCCGTGCTGACCGTGCCGCAGGGGGCACTGGTGCTGCCGCCGGCGCCGGTGCCGGCGCCGGACGCCCTGGTCGCCGTCGCCAGCAACGAGGGCCGACTGCTCGTCTTCCCGGTCGCCGACACGCCCGAGCTGCCGCGGGGCAAGGGCAACAAGCTCTTCAACGTGCACGCGAAGGCTTTCGCGAAACGCGAGGAGTACCTCGCCGGCGTTGCCGTCGTCGCGCCGGGCGGCAAGCTGTTCGTGCACGCGGGTGAGCGGCGCATGACGCTCGAGTGGGCGGACCTCAAACCTTATCGCGGCGAACGGGCTCAGCGCGGCGCCGTGCTGCCGCGCGGCTGGCGCGGCGTGACGCGCCTCGAGGCCTCCGCGGAGCAGCGCGAGTAGTTCGTCGTAGTGCGCCGCGTGCTCAGCGGCCCGTGCCGGTCGCGGCGACCTGGGTCGGCGCAGCGGCGAGCACGACTTCCTGCGGCTCCTGCACGAAGTAGCCCTGCACGAACTGCACACCGAGCTGGAACAGTACCGCCATCGTGTTGGCGTCCTCAACGCGCTCGGCAATCGTCCGCACGCCGCGCTTCTGCGCCGCCTCGACGATGGCGCGGACGCGCCGCTGCAGCTCCTCGTCCTCGGCGATCCCCTGGATCATCGCTCCGTCGATCTTCACGAAGTCGAGCGGCAGGGCCTGAATCAGTCCGAGCGGGTCGCGTCCCGAGCCGAGCCGCTCGATGGCGAAGCGCGCGCCGCGCTGCTTGAGCGCGCGCACGGCGACCTGCAACTGCGCGAGCTGCTTGCCAGCGACCTCCTCGGTGACCTTGAAGCAGATGCGAGCCGGCTGGGCCTTGGTCGCTCGAAGCTGGCCATCGAGCCAGACCGGCATCGATTCGTCGACGACACTGTCGCGCGACAGCCGCACGAACAGGCAGTCGAGCTTGCGTTGGGCGGCGAGCGACAGCGACGCGCCGATGACCCACCGGTCGATGTTCTTGAGCAGGTCGTTGCGCTCGGCGGCGGGAATGAACTCCGACGGCAGCACCTCCTTGCCCTGCAGGTCGACCATGCGCACGAGCACGTCGAACATCTGCAGGTCGTCGCCCATCAGGCTCGCGACCGGCTGCTGCACGAGCCGGAAGCGATTCTCCATCAGCGCGGCCTTGATGTGCTTGACCCAGATCTGGTCGTAGGCCTGCACGCGCGTGTCGGCGTCGGCGCGGTCGATCGTGAAGGACTGGTTGCCGCCGCGCTGACGGGAGCGCCGGCAGGCGTCGAGCGCATCGTCGATCGCGGCCCCAAGCTCGGTATTCCGATGCGGCACGACGGCGAGGCCCACCGAGCAGGTCGCGTTGAGCGATTTCGTGCCGACGTGGAACACGTGGCGGCGGACACGCTCGAGCAGCTGCTCGGTCCACGCCTCGACGTCGTGCTCGTTGCCGCGTTCGATCAGGGCGAGGAAGGCAACACCGCCGAACCGGCCGACGAGGTCGCGCGGCGCGAGCTGCGTCTTCAGCAGATCGGTGAACTCGGTCAGCACGTTCTCGCTGCCGTCGATGCCGGCGTCGCGCTCGATCGAGGCGAACCTGTCGATCCGCACGAGCGCGAGGTAGCGGACGCCGCCCGGCGCGGGCGTCGCGAGCCGCTCACGCATGGCCTCGATCAGCGCGCGCCGATGCAGCATGCCGGTCGCGGGGTCGCGGCGCACAGCGTCGGCGAGGTCGTCGGCGAGCTGGTTCTCGTCGCGCCGCCGTGCCGGCACGATCAGGCGCACGCAGGCTTCCTCCTCAATCTGCCCGGCCGAGAGGATGATGTCGAGCGGCATCGTGGCACCGTTGCGGCACCGCGCGGCGGCGTTCAGCACGTGGTCGTTCCAACGACCCTGCAGACAGGCGGCGAGCGCACCCTTGAGGGCGGCGTGGGATCCCGTGTCGAACAGGTCCATGAGCGGTTGGCCGACGACGGCGTCGCGCGCGTCGATGCCGAACAGCTCCAGCCAGCTCTCGTTGACGTCGACGACGATGCCCTCCTGCACCTGCGCGATCGCGTCGTTGGATCGCTCGAGGACCGTCTCGAGCTGCCGCCGGTAGTCGCGCGCCGACTGCAGGGTCATGTTCAGCGCGCGTTCGAGCCGGAACGAGCGCAGTTCGCGCATCATCACGGCCTCGAGCCGCAGCGGCGCGGACAGCGAGACCACGTCGCGGGCACCGCGACGCATGGCGAGGCCGATGGCCTCCTCGTCGAAGTGTTCGGCGACGACGATCAGGGGCACCTCGGGCGTCGTCTGGTCGCGCACGCGTGCGGCGAGCGCCGCCTCTTCGGCGCCGCTGCCGACGACCACCAGCAGTTCGGGGTTGATCTGCGCCAGCGCGTCGGCGAGGTCCGGTAGGGCCGGAATCCAGGTGCAATGCGCCGGCTGGCCGGCGCGGCGCAGGATGCCGTTGACGGCGTCGACGGGCTCCCGGCTCGACGAGAGAATGATGAGCGGTACGGCGGCCTGCGAACTCACACGCGGCACTCTAGCAAGCGCCCGCGCCAGCGGCGCGTGAGTCGCCTCACATTACGCGGGGGCCGGCGGGTGCGTCGGACCTGGCCACCCGGCCGCGACCGCGCGCTTGGCGGGCTCGCCGGCCGACTCCCGCACGAGCTTCGGCACGAGATACCCGGGCAGGCGCGTGGCGAGCCCCGCGAGCAGCACCCGCGCACGCGGCTCGGCTACCTCGAAGTGCGCCGCGCCGCGAACCCGGTCGAGCAGGTGCAGGTAGTAAGGCAGCACCCCGGCCGCGAACAGGCGCTCGGACAGCTTCGCCAGTGTGTCGACGTCATCGTTGACGTCGGCGAGCAGCACGGACTGGTTGAGCAGGGTGGCGCCGCTGGCGCGGATCCGCTGCAGCGCCGCGGCGACCGCGGCGTCGATCTCGGCCGGGTGGTTGGCATGCACGACGACGACGGTGGGCCACGGCAGGCGATGCAGCCAGTCGGCGAGGCCCGCGTCGACTCGCGAAGGCAACACGATGGGCTGGCGCGTGTGGATGCGCAGCCGCCGCAGGCCTGGCAGTGCGCGCAGCCGCGCGACGAGCTCCTCGAGTCGCGCGTTCGAGAGCGACCACGGATCGCCGCCGCTGAGGATCAGTTCCTCGATGCGAGGATCGGTGGCGAGCGCGTCGATCGCCTGCTGCCAGCGGCCGGCCGGATCGGCCTGCTCGGCATAGGGGTACTCGCGGCGGAAGCAGTAACGGCAGTGGACGGCGCAGGCTTCCGTCGTGATCAGCAGCGCGCGGCCAGCGTATTTCTGCAGCAGGCCCGGCGCGCGTCGCGCGGCGGCATCGCCGACCGGGTCGGGGCCGAAGCCCGCGGCGGGCAGCCACTCGGCTGCGGCGGGCAGCACCTGGCGCAGCAGCGGATCACCTGCGTCGCCGCGGCGCATCCGAGCCACGTAGCTGCGCGGCACGCGCAGCGGAAACCCGGCATGGTCTGCCGCGATGTCCACCGCGTCGGCGGGTAGATCGAGCAGCTCGAGCAGCTCCGTAACGGAGCGGACCGCCTCGGCCATCTCGCGCTGCCAGCTGGGCGCCGGTTCGCTCGGGTGGCGGGGCAGGGGGGTTGCCGTTATCATACGCGGCCTTTTTTCCTGACCCCGATTGTACAGGGCGCCCGAGTGGCGCCGGGAAGCCGAGCCATGGGCAGCTACAACACCAGTGAATTCAAGTCCGGTCTCAAGATCCTCGTCGATGGCGATCCGTACGTCATCGTCGAGAACGAGATGGTCAAGCCCGGCAAGGGTCAGGCCTTCAACCGCGTCCGCATCCGTAACCTCAAGACGGGTCGCACGGTCGAGCGCACCTGGAAGTCTGGCGACTCGGTCGAGGCAGCCGACGTCGTCGACGTCGACATGCAGTACCTCTACCAGGACGGCGAGTTCTGGCACTTCATGGTGCCAGAGAGCTTCGAGCAATACACCGCTGGCAAGGCGGCCGTCGGTGATGCCGCGCAGTGGCTCAAGGACGGCACGGTCTGCATCGTGACGCTCTGGAACGGGCAGCCACTGCAGGTCGTTCCGCCACCGCACATCGAACTGAAGATCGTCGAGACCGATCCAGGCGTGCGCGGCGACACGGCCACTGGCGGCCAGAAGCCGGCCAAGCTCGAGACGGGCGCGGTCGTGCGCGTGCCGCTCTTCATCAACGAAGGCGAAGTGATTCGCGTCGATACGCGCACCGGCGAGTACATCTCCCGCGCCAAGCAGTAGCGGGCGGGGGCCGCCGCGGGCCCCGTCGCGCCCCGTTCACCGCCGGGACCCGCGCCGTATCAGGGCGAAGGCGGCCGCTGCAGCGACCGCTCGAAGATGCGTGCCAGGGATTCGAGGCCGACGCGGTCGACTTCGCCGAAGCGCGCGCGGCGTGGACTGTCGAGGTCGAGCACTCCGAGCAGCGGCGAAGCGGTGTCACCCGGCATCCTGAACAACGGCACGACGATCTCCGAGTTCGAGGCAGCATCGCAGGCGATGTGTCCCGGAAAAGCGTGCACGTCGTCGACCACGATGGTCTCGCGCCGCGCGGCCGCCGTGCCGCAGACACCGCGACCGATCGGTATCCGCATGCAGGCCGGCTTGCCCTGGAATGGACCGAGGACCAAGGTGTCGTGCTGGCGAAGGTAGAAGCCGGCCCAGTTGAGTCCCTCGAGTCCGTGCCAGATCAGCGCGGCCGTGTTGGCGGCATTGGCGATCAGATCATGCTCGCCAGCCAGCAGCGCCTCGAGCGACGCCGCGAGCGTGCGGTAGCGGGTGGCCGGGTCGGTGTCCAGTGTCGGTAGAGCGTGCATGGCGGGAGTGTAGAGCGTCCGGCAAGGGTTGCGCAGCGCCGACCGGGCGGCCGCTCAGGCGCGATCGCTGCCAAAGGCGACGACGTCTGCGAGGCGCGTGGCACCGAGCGCCAGCATCACGAGGCGATCGAAACCGAGCGCCACGCCAGCGCAATCGGGCAGGCCGGAGTCGAGCGCCGCCAGCAGCCGCTCGTCGAGCGGTGGCTCGGGCAGGCCGCGGCGGCGACGCTCGGCGAGGTCCGCCTCGAAGCGCCGCCGCTGCTCTTCGGCGTCGCAGAGTTCGTCGAAACCGTTGGCCAGCTCGATCCCCTCGGCGAAGAGCTCGAACCGGCGCGCGACGCGTGGGTCGCGTGGATCGAGCCGCGCGAGTGCCGCCTGCGTGGCTGGGTAGTGGGTCAGGAAGGTCCAGCGCCCGCGGCCGAGCCGCGGTCCGACGGCGAGCGCCATCAGCAGGTCGAGCAGCTCGTCACGCGTCAGAGCCGCGAGTGTCGCCGGCGCGACATCGAAGCTGCGCGCGGCCTCGCGCAGTTTCGCGTCGGGTGCGGTCAGCGGGTCGAGCCCGAGCTCGCGGGCGAAGGCGGCCGCATAGTGCAGCCGCTCGACGGGCCGCGGCGAGTGCGTCTGACTGTCCGCGGCCGCGCAGACCGCGTCGGCGAGCGCGGCGATCTCGTCGATCAACCGCTCCATGCTCCAGCCCACCCGATACCACTCGAGCATCGTGAACTCGGTGTCGTGCAGTCTGCCGCGCTCGTCGGCGCGCATGACACGACAGAGCTGCCAAATGTCGCCACTACCCGCGGCGAGCAGCCGCTTCATCGCGAACTCGGGCGAGGTTTGCAACCAGCCATACGGGCGCCCGTCGCTGGCGACAACGCGCAGCGAGGCCAGCTGGACGTCGGTGACCGCGCACTGCGACAGGATCGGCGTTTCGACCTCGAGCACGCGGCGCGCAGCGAAGAACGCACGCACGGTCTGCACCAGCTGCGCGCGCCGTCGCAGCGTCGCGAGCGTCGCGCTCGGACGCCAGTCTTCGCCGGTCATGCCTCGGCCAGGCGGCCGAGCGACTCGCCCATGCGGACGGTGCGGCCGCTCTGCATCTGCGCATGCCAGCTCGCAGCGCCCGGCGGCAGCAGCAGGATGACGGTCGAGCCCATGTTGAATCGGCCGAGTTCGGCACCGCGCTCGAGCGTCGCCGCGGCCGCCGGCAGCGGTAGGCGCGTGAACCGTCGCGGGCGCCGCGGAGCGACCTCGCCGTGCCAGACCGTCTCGATGCTGCCGACGTTGAGGGCGCCGACCAGCACCAACGCATGGCTCAGCGGACCGTCCTCGAAGCAGCAGACGACGCGTTCATTGCGTGAGAACAGTTCGCGCACGCCGTCGGCGGTGACGCGATTGACGCTGAACAGCCGACCTGGGACGAACCAGGTCTCGCGGAGGGTGCCGCGCAGCGCCATGTGGATGCGGTGGTAGTTGTGGGGAGCGAGATAGATCGTCGCGAAGCTCCCGCCGACGAATCGACGCACCCAGTGCTGTTGACCGGCGAGCAGGGCCGCGAGCGTGTAGTGACGGCCTTTGGCCTGCAGCAGCCGGTCGCCGTCGAGGTCGCCGATCTCGCTGATCGTGCCGTCGACCGGGCAGGCGAGTTCGCGAGGATCGGGCGGTAGCGGCCGCGCGCCCGGCCGCAACGCCCGCGTGAAGAACGCGTTGAAGCTCGGGTAGGCGAGTGGATCGGTCTGCGCCGCATCGCTGAGGTCCGGGCGGAAATGTCGCACGAACAGGCGGATCAACGCGTTCTTGAACCACGGCAGCCGACTGCGCGCGGCGCAATGCACGAGTCGCGACAGGCCATGCTGGGGCAGCAGGTGTTGCAGCGCCACGAACGCGCGGTCGCCCGGCGTCACCTCGCCGTCCCCATGGAGTGTGCCTGCAGCGCAGCCAGATCGGCCGCGAGCGCCTCGATCGTGAGCGGCGGCGTGAAGAGGGCCGCGAGCTGCGCGTCGCGGTCGAGCCAGAGCAGGGCGGCCGAGTGATCGACCGTATAATCGCCGCCGGGCAGCGGCACGCGCGCCGCGGCGACGCCGAGTTGGCGGGCGAGGCGACCGATTTCCTCGGCGGAGCCGGTCAGCGCGCGGAACTCTGCGTCGAAGGCGCGAATGTAGGCGGCGAGGCGCTCGGGGGTGTCCCGTTCCGGATCGACGCTGACGAGCACGACGCGCAGTCCGCGCAGGTCGGCCTTGCGGCGGGCCGCGGCGACCAGGGCGAGCGTGCTCGGGCAGACGTCGGGGCAATGCGTGAAGCCGAAGAACAGTAGCGTCGGCTGTCCACGCAGCGTCTCGAGCGTGGCGGCGGCGCCCGTCTCGTCGACGAGCGAGAACGGCTCGAGGGGTCGTGGCGTCGGCAGCCACGTGCCGGCGGCGAGCGACGGCGTGGCGGGCGTGTCGGGACGCAGCTTGAGTGCCGCGAACATGCCACCGAGCGCGGCGAGGACCGCAACAGACGTGAACAGGCCTAACCGCCGGCGCGACAGCGACATGAGCAAATTATCCCACAGGCGGCGTGCGGCCTTGACCGTCCGTGAACTGATCGCGCGCGGCGCCGCGCGGCTCCGCCGTGCGCGCGTGCACTTCGGTCACGGCACCGACAATGCCCGCGACGAGGCGGCCGCGCTGCTCTGGCACGCCGCCGGCCTGCCGCTCGACGCGCCGGCGTCGGTGTATCGGCGGCGCGTGCCGCTGCGCGCGCGGCTTGCATACGAGGCGCTGCTCGCCCGACGCATCCGCGAGCGCATTCCGGCCGTGTACCTGACCGGCAGGACCTGGTTCGCCGGCCTGCCGATGCGCACCGATCCACGCGCCCTCGTGCCGCGCTCGCCCATTGCCGAACTCATCGAGTCGCAGTTCCAGCCCTGGGTCGAGCCGCGACGGCTCCGCAGGATCCTCGACCTTGGTACCGGCAACGGCTGCATCGCGATCGCCTGCGCACGCTGGCTGCCGTGGGCGCGCGTCGATGCAGTCGACATCTCCCCGGCAGCTCTTGCGCTCGCCCGCGAGAACGTCCGTGCGCACCGTCTGTCTCGGCGCGTGCGCTGCATGCGCTCCGATCACTTCTCGGCGCTGCGTGGCCGCCGCTACGATATGATCGTGACCAATCCGCCCTACGTCGGGGCGCGCGAGATGGCGAGTCTCCCGCCCGAGTACCGGCACGAGCCGGCACTCGGGCTGGCCGCCGGCCATGATGGTCTCGACTCCGTGCGCGTGATACTCGACGAGGCGCCTCGTCACCTGCGTGCGGGCGGACTGCTGATCGTCGAGGTAGGCAATTCGCAGCGCGCCGTCGAGCGCGAGTTCGCGCACCTGCCTTTCCTGTGGCTCGAGTTCGAGCGCGGCGGCAGCGGCGTGTTCCTGCTGACGCGGGAACAGCTGGTAGGGCGGAAGGCGGGCTGAGGAAGATGTCAGGCAATACGATCGGCAGGGTTTTCTGCGTCACGACCTTCGGCGAGAGTCACGGCCCGGCTCTCGGCTGCATCGTCGATGGCTGCCCGCCGGGGCTCGCGTTGAGCGAGGCGGACATTCAGCCCGACGTCGACCGGCGCCGCACCGGGACCTCGCAGTTCGTCAGCCAGCGCCGCGAGGCCGATGCGGTGCGCATCCTCTCGGGTGTATTCGAAGGCCGCACGACCGGAGCGCCGATCGGCATCCTGATCGAGAACACCGACGCCCGCTCGCGCGACTACGACAAGATCAAGGACCGGTTCCGTCCCGGCCACGCCGACTACACCTACCAGCAGAAATACGGTACGCGCGATTACCGCGGTGGCGGGCGCTCTTCGGCGCGCGAGACGGTCATGCGGGTCGCTGCCGGCGCGATCGCGCGCAAGTATCTCGCCGAGCGGCTCGGTGTGCGGATCTTTGGCTACCTCAGCAAGATCGGCAGCCTCGAGATCGAGCCCGTCGATCCGCCGTCCGCCTACGCCAACCCGTTCTTCTGCCCCGACCCCGCGCGCGTCCAGGAACTCGAGGACCTCATCTGGAAGATCCGCAGCGAGGGCGACTCGCTCGGCGCGCGCGTGACCATCGTCGCCCAGGGCGTGCCGCCCGGTCTCGGCGAACCCGTCTTCGATCGACTCGACGCAGACATCGCCCACGCGATGATGGGCATCAACGCCGTCAAGGCGGTCGAGATCGGCGCTGGCGTGCGCGCCGTCGAGCAGCGTGGCAGCGAACATCGCGACGAGCTCACTCCGACGGGTTTCCTCGGCAACAACGCCGGTGGCACGCTCGGCGGCATCTCGACCGGACAGGACATCGTCGTGCACGTGTCGCTGAAACCCACCTCGAGCATCCAGGTGCCGGGACGCACGATCAATCTGGCCGGTGAGCCGGTCGACGTGGTCACGATGGGCAGGCACGACCCCTGTGTGGGGCTGCGCGCGACGCCGATCGGCGAGGCGATGCTCGCGATCGTGCTGATGGATCACTATCTGCGTCATCGGGCGCAGAACGCGGACGTCGTCTCGACGACACCCGTGATCACGAGGAGGAGTTGAGAATGCGCGATGGTGAAGCGGGCCGCGGCTGGCGCGTGGCAGTGCTCGGTGCGACAGGCCTGGTCGGCAGCACCATGATCAAGGTGCTCGAGGAGCGCGATTTTCCGGTAGCCGAGCTGTTCCCGCTCGCCAGCGGGCGATCGGTCGGCAAGTCGGTCGAATTCCGTGGTGCGCGCCTGCCGGTCATCGACGCCGAGGCATTCGATTTCTCGCGCGCGCAGATCGGCCTGTTCTCTGCCGGCGGCGACGTCTCGGCTAAGTACGCCCCGATTGCCGCCTCCAAGGGCTGCGTCGTGATCGACAACACCTCGCATTTCCGCTACGAGTCTGATATCCCGCTGGTCGTTCCCGAGGTCAATCCGGCGGCGATCGCGCAGTACAAGGCCCGCGGCATCATCGCCAACCCGAACTGCAGCACGATCCAGATGGTCGTCGCTCTCAAGCCCCTGCACGACGCGGCCGGCATCGAGCGCATCAATGTCGCCACCTATCAGTCGGTCTCCGGCGCGGGTGCCAAGGCGGTCGAGGAACTCGCGCAGCAGTCCGCCGACCTGTTGTCGGGCAAGGGGCCCGTCGTCCCGCGCGTGGTCGCCAAGCAGATCGGCTTCAACGTCGTGCCGCAGATCGACAAGTTCCAGGACAACGGCTACACAAAGGAAGAGATGAAGATGCTCTGGGAGACCCAGAAGATCATGGGCGACCCCGGCATTCGCGTGAATGCGACCAGTGTACGGGTGCCGGTGTTCTACGGTCACTCCGAGGTCGTCAATATCGAGACGCGGCGCAAGCTCACGGCCGCCGAGGCACGCGCGCTGCTCGAGACGGCGCCCGGCGTCGAGGTTCTCGACGAGCGCAAGCCGGGCGGGTACCCGACCGCGGCGACCGAAGCCGCGAACCGCGACACAGTTTATGTCGGACGGATTCGCGAAGATCTGTCGCATGAGCGGGGCCTGAACCTATGGATCGTCGCAGACAACATCCGTAAGGGTGCGGCCACGAACAGCGTTCAGATCGCCGAGATTTTGGTCCGCGACTATTTATAAGTTATATTGCCCGCTCATCGGCACGGCAAAGGATTCGCTCCAAGTGCCTGATTTTGATTGAAATTCCGCTTGCTTGTGCGGGGAGTTCAAATGGGCGTGAAGCAGTGGGTGCGGGCGATGCTCGTGCTGTCGGCGACCTCACCGGCGGCGCTGGCGCTGGGTCTCGGCGACATCCGGCTCAATTCGACGCTCAATGCGCCGCTCGACGCCGAGATCGAGCTCGTCAACGCGACGCCCGAGGAACTCGCCTCGCTGCGCGCGCAGCTGGCCTCGCGCGAGACGTTCGCGCGTTACGGGCTCGAGTGGCCGGCTTTCCTCGCCAACGTGACCGTGACCCGGGCCCGCTCGCGCGATGGGCGCGAGATCCTGCGGGTACGCTCGAACGAGGCAATCACCGAGCCTTTCGTCACGCTGCTGATCGACGCCAACTGGGGTCGCGGCCGGCTCGTGCGGGAATACACGATGCTGCTCGATCCGCCGGTATTCGCGCCGCCGCCACCGGCCGAGGCACCGCCCGCGGCGGTGGCGGTGCCGTCGACGGCGGCGCCGCGTAGCGGCACCGTCGAACGGCCGTCGGTCCCCACCACGCCGGCCCCTGCCGCCGATGCCGGCGGGGAGTCCTACACCGTGCGGCCGGGCGACACGCTGAGCGCGATCGCTGCCCGCTTCGCCGGCGCCGGTGCCACGCGCGAGCAGGCCATGGTCGCCATCTATCGCGCGAACCCGCAGGCCTTCGAAGGCTCGATGAACGATCTGCGTGCCGGAGCCGTGCTGCGCGTGCCCGATGGCGCTGCGCTCGCCGCGGAATCCGCCGCCGCCGCCGCCGCCGAGGTCCGCCGCCAAGGCCAGATCTGGCGCGACCGGACGCGGGCCGCGGCCCGCGGCGAGGGCCGTTTGCGGCTGCTCGTCCCGACCGAACCGGCGCCAGCCGGTGCAGCGGGCAGCGCCGCAGTCGCGGGCGGCGACGAACTCGCGCAGCTGCGCAGCCGAGTCGCGCAGCTCGAGGCCGACCTCAACAACGCGCGTCGGCTGCTCGAGCTGCGCAACAGCGAGCTCGCCGAATTGCAGCGGCGGCTCGGTGCGGCAACGGGAATGCCGACACCCGCGACCCCCGCACCCGCACCGATCGAGGTGCCACCCGCCGAGACCGTCGCGGCTGCGCCCGAGGCTCCGGCCGACGGCGCTGCCGGAGAGGAGGGAGCCGCGGCCACCGGTGCCGAGGCGCCGCCCGCTGCCGCGGCTCCGGTCGAAGAGAAACCCGCCCCGATGCAGGCCAAACCGCGGCGCGAGGCGCCCGTCGAGGAGCCGTCTCTGTTTGCCGGCCTGCTCGACAGTCTCAAGGCGTTCTGGTTCGTACCGGTCGGTCTGCTCGCGCTGATCGGCGGACTGGTCGGCTACCGCCGCTGGCAGGCCTCGCGTGACGAGAACCTCGACGACACCTTCGTCAGCGTCGACGAGGCGGCCAATGAGGTCACCCAGCCGGTGTCCGCCGTGCCGGTCGCGAGCGGGGACACGACAAAGCTGCGGCGGCCCAACGTCGCGAGCCGCGAAGAGCGGGGACTCGTCGTCGAGGAGTCGGGCGAGTACGAGCAGCCGCGCGTCGATCCTGCGGCGGCCCGCGCCGCACCCGCAGTGTCCGCCGAGGACACGTTCAGTGGCGAGACGGGCATCAACCTCGATCAGGGCGACCCGCTCGCAGAGGCGGATTTCCACATGGCCTATGGTCTGTATGACCAGGCGGCCGATCTCGTGCGCCTCGCGATCGCCCGCGAGCCGGCGCGGCGCGACCTCAAGCTCAAGCTCGCCGAGGTCTACTTCGTCTGGGGCAACAAGGAAGAGTTCTTGAGGACGGCGCGCGAGCTGCACGACACGCGCGATGCGGGCACTCCGGACGAATGGGACAAGATCGTCATCATGGGCAAGCAGATCGCGCCCGAGGACGCGTTGTTCGCCGGCGCGGTGGCGCGCGGCGGCGCCGACGCAAGCGTCGATCTGCGGCTCGACGAGGGCTCGAGCAGTGTCGATTTCGACGTGTTCGACGAGGCCGCCGGGCCGCAGCTCTCGAGTGCGACGCGCGCCACCGATCTCGATCTCGGTCCGCTGCCCGACGACGACGCGGCGACCGGCGAACGGCCGGTGCTCGCGGGTGCCGAGACGGCAACCGTACAGATCGACGCCGGCGGCGCGACGACGCAGCAGATGGCACCGCGCTTTGCGCAGACCGCGACGGCCAGCGCGGGGCTCGACATCGAGCTCGGCGATACCGCTGCGCGCGACCTCGGCGAGGCCCCGACGGTCGAACAGCCGGCGCTGCGCGGCACGAGCCCCGACATCCGCGGCAAGCTCGATGCGGCGCTGCGGCAGGTCTCGCCGTCGGAGCAGACCGCCGAGATCGCGCTCGACGACCTCGGTCTCGACCTCGGCGACGCAACCGGTCTAGACCAGCCGGACCTGACCGTAGACATGCCACTCGGCGGCGAGGGTCCGACGCTGGTCGCGAATCTCGACGGCGATCGCATCGATCTCGGCGGCGAGAGCCTGACCGCCGTCGACGATACCGCGCGACGGCTCATGGACGCCGCCTCGGCGCCGACCGAGATCGCGCCGCGGCCGGCCGGCCTCGATGCCGGCGCGACGGCCGCTCTGCCGGCATTGCCCGACGCGGCGGCGACGACCGTGGAGCCGCCCGCCGACGCAGGCTCCACGTCCATGATCGCCGCGCTCGACCTCGACAAGTTCGACCTCTCCGCGCTCGATGAGACCGGCAAGTCCAGGGCCGCCGGGAACGGCCTCGACTTCGACGTCGGCACGACCACGTTGCCCGGCGATCAGGGGTCCCGCCAGAGCTCGGCCAAGGCGGCCGCGGCCGACCTGCCGGCGGCCGAGGACGACCTGACCTTGCCCTCGCTCGAGCCCGTGACCATCAGCGAGGTCGGCACGAAGCTCGATCTCGCGCGTGCATACATGGACATGGGCGACCCGGACGGAGCCCGCAGCATCCTGCGCGAAGTGCTCGCCGAAGGCTCCGTGGCGCAGAAGCAGGAGGCCGAGCGCCTGCTCGCATCGCTGCCGGGCTGACCCCGGTGGCGCACTGAGCGATGCAGCGCTATGCGGCCGCCGTCGAGTATGACGGCGGCCCGTTCGCCGGCTGGCAGACCCAGGACGGGCCGCGCACGATCGAGGCGGAACTCGCGCACGCCCTGTCGTCCGTCGCCGATCACCCGATCGAGCTCGTCTGTGCCGGGCGCACCGATGCGGGTGTGCATGCGACCGGGCAGATCGTCCACTTCGAGTCGGCGGCGCGCCGCAGCGCCCGGGCCTGGACACTGGGCGCGAATGCGCACCTGCCGCGCGAGATCGCCGTGCTGTGGGTGCGGGCGGTGCCCGCGCATTTTCACGCGCGCTTCTCGGCGCTGTCGCGCTCCTATCGCTACCTGATCTGCAATCGGCCGGCCCGGCCGGCGCTGTGGCGTGGGCGCGCCGCCTGGGTGCAGGCGCCGCTGGACGTGGCGGCGATGAACGAGGCCGCTGCGCGACTGCTCGGTGAGCACGACTTCAGCGCCTTTCGTGCCGCCGAATGTCAGTCGCGCTCGACCGTGCGCCGGCTCGACCGACTCGAGGTGCGCACCGTGCCGATGCCGGGCGCGATCGGGCCGAGTGACGGTGCGCTGCTCGAGGTCACCACGCGGGCCAATGCTTTTCTGCACCACATGGTGCGCAATCTCGTCGGTCTGCTGATCGCCGTGGGCCGCGGCAGCCTGCCGCCCGCGCACGCCACCGCGGTGCTGCGCGGCCGAGACCGTCGTCTCGCGCCGCCGACCGCACCGGCCGAGGGGCTCTATCTGCACTCGGTCGAGTATCCAGCCGGTTTCGGGCTGCCCGAACCCTGGACGACCGCCGCTGCGGGGCGTTCCGCTATGATGCCTCGCCTGCCGCCGCGAGGCTGAACGGGGCGGTCCGGAGGGGAGCTGCCATGTCGTGGTTCGAGAAGATCATGCCTTCGCGCATCAAGACCGAGCGCCGCACGCGCTCGGTGCCCGAGGGTCTGTGGATGAAATGCTCGGCCTGCGACGCAGTGCTCTACCGCGCCGAGCTCGAGCGCAATCTCAACGTCTGCCCCAAGTGCAGCCATCACATGCGCATCGGGGCGCGCGAGCGCCTCAAGCGGCTGTTCGACGCCGACAGCTCGATAGAGATCGGCGCCCAGATCAGCCCGGAAGACCCGCTGAGGTTTCGCGACAGCAAGCGCTATCGGGACCGGCTCGCCGCCGCGCAGAAGAGCACCGGTGAGCGCGATGCGCTGGTCGCCCAGGCGGGCCGGATCGACGGATTGCCGGTCGTCGCCTGTGCGTTCGAGTTCCAGTTCCTCGGCGGTTCGATGGGCTCGGTGGTCGGCGAGCGCTTCAAGCGGGCCGTCGATCATGCGATCGAGCACCGGATGCCGCTCGTCTGCTTCTCGGCGAGCGGCGGCGCGCGCATGCAGGAGGCGTTGCTGTCGCTGCTGCAGATGGCGAAGACCAGCGCCGCGCTGGCGCGGCTCGCGCAGGCGCGCCTGCCCTATATCTCGGTGCTCACGGACCCGACCACCGGAGGCGTCTCGGCGAGCCTCGCCATGCTCGGCGACCTGAACATCGCCGAGCCCAAGGCGCTGATCGGTTTCGCCGGTCCGCGCGTGATCCAGCAGACCGTGCGCGAAACGCTGCCCGAGGGTTTCCAGCGCAGCGAGTTCCTGCTCGAGCACGGCGCCATCGACATGATCGTCGACCGGCGTGACATGCGGCCTCGCCTCTCGCAGCTGCTGCGGCTGCTGATGCGCATGCCGGCTGCGGTGCCCGCGGGCGCCGCCGCGCCGGCCGGTGACGCACCGTCCGCGACGGTGCCCGCCGCGGCCGAGGTGTCGGGCCCGCCGGACCTCTGACAGCCTCAGCGCTTCTGTCCATGCCACGCTCGCTCGCCGAGTGGCTTGCGCTGCAGCAGCGCGGGCATCCGCGCGGCATCGACCTCGGACTCGAGCGGATCCGTCCGGTCGCTGAGCGGCTCGGCCTGTTGCCGGCTCCCTTCCGCAGCATCCTGGTCGGCGGCACCAACGGCAAGGGGTCGACGGTCGCGCATCTCGACGCGATGACGCGCGAGGCGGGACTGCGCGTCGGGACTTTCACGTCGCCGCACCTCGTGCGCTACAACGAGCGTGTACGCATCGACGGGCGCGAGGCGCAGGACGAGGAACTGGTCGCGGCCTTCGAGCGCATCGAGGCCGCCCGCGGTACCACGAACCTGACGTTCTTCGAGTACAACACGCTCGCGGCCTTCGAGCTGTTCGCGCGTGCGCGAGTGGATCTCGCGGTCGTCGAGGTCGGGCTTGGCGGACGGCTCGACGCGACGAACATCCTCGATGCCGACGTTTCGGTGCTCTGCTCCGTCGGTCTCGATCATTGCGAGTGGCTCGGCGATACGGTCGAGAAGATCGGGGCCGAGAAGGCCGGCATCTTTCGCCGCGGTCAGCCCGTGGTGCTCGGCAGCGCGCAGATGCCGCAGTCCGTGCACGCGGCGATCGCGAGGCTCGCTGCCGACGCGAGGTGGCCCGGCCGCGACTTCCACGTCGAGCGCGGCGCGGGCGCCGATGCGGCGTCCGGCGCCTGGTCGTTCCGTGGCCGGCGCTGGCGATTCGACGCGCTGCCGCCTCCCGCACTGTCCGGCGCGATCCAGTATGCGAATGCCGCCGCGGCCATCGCAGCGCTCGAGGCGCTGCCGGGCGTGGCGACGCTCGCGCCGGGGCTCGACGCACCGGCGGTCGGCCGCGCGCTCAGGCGAGTGCGCCTGCCCGGTCGCTTCCAGATCGTACCCGGCGAGGTCGAGTGGATACTCGACGTGGCGCACAATCCGCCTGCCGCCGAGCTGCTCGCGGCGGCGTTGCACGCGCGTCCAGCGCGCGGCCGCACGCTCGGCGTCTGCGCGATGCTCGGCGACAAGGACATCGGCGCGGTCGGTGCGGCGCTCGCACCCGTCATCGATGCCTGGGTGCTCGGCGGCATCCCCGAGCCGCGCGGACTCGATGCCGCCACGCTGGCCGCGCGGCTGCCGGCGCAGTGCCGCATCGTCGGGCAGGCGCCAGACGTCCGTGGCGCCTGTGTCGCGGCGCGCGAGCTCGCCGCACCCGGCGATCGCATCGTCGTGTTCGGCTCTTTCCACACGGTTGGGCCGGCGCTCGAGTGGCTTGGGCTATACTGAAAACGTTCGCCCCGTGGATACGCAACTCAAGCATCGCCTGACGGGCGCCGTGATTCTCGTCGCGCTGGTCGTGGTGCTCGTGCCCGAAATGCTCTCGGGTCCGCGCGCTCCGTCCAGCGCCCCGCCCGGTGAGCTGTTCGAGTTGCCGACGTCGGGCATGGCGCCGGTCGCCCCGGTGCGCTCGGTCGACATCGATCTCGGCGAGCCTTCGCCGACCGCATCTTCAGCAATGCCCGCGAGCGCGCCCGCACCGGCCGCAGCGGCGTCCGCGAGCGCTCCGGTGGGCGCGGCGGCGCCCATGTCGACCGCTGCGCCGGCTGCCGCACGAGCGTCCGCAGCGCCGAGCGTTGCCCCCGCGACGACGCCGGGGCGCCAGGGCGCCGCGGCGGCGCCTGGATCGTCGACACCGCGCTTGCCGCTCGAGGGGCGCTTCATCGTGCAGGCCGGCAGCTTCGCCGCGCGTGACAGCGCCGAGGCGCTCGCGGCGCGCCTGCGGCGCGCGGGGTTCGACGTGCAGGTCTCGACGGTGCAGTCGGCTGGACGGACGCTCCATCGAGTGCGCGTCGGCACGGCGGCCGATCGCGTGGCGGCCGAGGCGCTGCTGATGCGTTTGCGTGCGGCCGGTCACATTGGCAGCGTCGTCGCCGCGCAGTGACATTTCAGGGGTGTGACATCGAGTACAATGCGCGCGCCGCACGAGCCCCGTGCCCGGTACTGCTGACTCGCGCATGACGCCCGTCGACTACACGCTGCTTGCCATCGTTGCCGTGTCGGCCGTCATTGGGGCCTTCCGCGGTTTCCTGCGCGAGATCATCTCGCTCGTGACCTGGCTCGTCGCGCTCTGGGCCGGCTGGCACTACGCGGATCTGGTCGCGCCGCACCTCGTGGGCGTGCTGGCCGAGGAGCCGGTGCGCACCTGGGTGTCGCGCGCGGCCGTGGTCCTCGGCGTGCTGCTCGTCGGCACTCTGGTCGGCGCCGCCGCGAGCTACTTCGTGCGCATGACGCTTTTCAGCGGCCTCGACCGTTTCCTCGGCTTCGTCTTCGGACTGCTGCGCGGCGGCATCGTGCTCGGCGTGCTCGCGATCCTCGGCCAGGTGCTCGAGATCGACCGGGCGCCATGGTGGCGGTCGTCGACGCTGATGCCCTACGCCGAGGTGTCGGCCGACGTGATCCGCAGGCTCGTCGGCGACCGGCCCATCGAGTTCATCGCCTCGCAGGAACTGGACTGAGCGACGGAGGGACCGATTCCATGTGCGGCATCGTCGGCATCGTTGGAACCGGGCCCGTCAATCAGCGCCTCTACGACGCACTGACCATGCTGCAGCACCGCGGCCAGGATGCGGCAGGCATCGTCACGGTCGCCGACGGCCAGCTCTGCATGCGCAAGGGTCAGGGCCTCGTGCGAGACGTGTTCTCCGAGCGCGACATGCTGGACCTGCGCGGCAACGTCGGTATCGGTCATGTCCGTTATCCCACCGCCGGTTGCGACGGCGCCGCCGAGGCGCAACCGTTCTACGTCAATGCCCCCTACGGCATCTGCCTCGCGCACAACGGCAACCTGACCAATGCCGCCGAACTCGCCGCGGTGCTCGCCCGCGAGGACCGCCGCTACCTGTCGACCTCGTCGGACTCCGAGGTGCTGCTCAACGTGTTTGCCTCGGAGCTGCAGCGCGTCGGCACGCCACGCGTCACGCCGGCTGACGTGTTCGCCGCGCTCACTGCCGTGTACCGTCGTTGCCGCGGCGGCTATGCCGTGGTCGCCATGGTCATCGGCCACGGCATCGTCGGCTTTCGCGATCCGAACGGCATCCGGCCGCTGGTGCTCGGCAGCCGCGAGACCGCGCGGGGCCCCGAATACATGTTCGCCTCGGAGAGCGTCGCACTCGACATGCTCGGCTTCCGCCTGCTGCGCGACATCGCGCCGGGTGAGGCCGTGTTCATCGACGAGCAGGGTCGGCTGCATTCGCAGCAGCTCGTTGCCACCGTGCGCCACACTCCCTGCATCTTCGAGTTCGTCTACTTCGCGAGACCCGACTCGATCATCGACAACATCTCCGTGCAGCGCGCGCGCATGCGCATGGGCGATAAGCTCGCCGAGAAGCTGCGCCGCGAGCGGCCCGATCACGACATCGACGTCGTGATCCCGATCCCCGACACGAGTCGCACGGCCGCGCTGCAGCTCGCCCAGGGCCTAGGGATCAAATATCGCGAGGGTTTCATCAAAAACCGCTACATCGGTCGCACCTTCATCATGCCGGGGCAGGAGCAGCGCCAGAAGTCGGTGCGCTCGAAGCTCAATGCGATCGATCTCGAGTTCCGCGGCAAGAACGTGCTGCTGGTCGACGACTCGATCGTGCGCGGCACGACCTCGGCGCAGATCATCGAGCTTGCGCGCGAGGCCGGCGCCCGCAAGGTCTATTTCGCCTCGGCTGCGCCGCCAGTGCGTTTCCCGAATGTCTACGGCATCGACATGCCGGCGGCCAGCGAACTCGTCGCTGCGGGGCGCACCGAGCAGGAGGTTTGCGCCGCGATCGGCGCCGACTGGCTGCTTTACCAGGACCTCGACGACCTCGTCGCCGCCTGCCAGCACGACAACGCGAAGATCCGCGAGTTCGACACCTCGTGCTTCTCGGGCGAGTACGTCACCGGCGACGTCACAGCGGAATACCTGCGCCGACTTGAGGTCGAACGATCCGATGCGGCCAAGGCCCGACGGCGCGAGTCGACGTCGGCCATACGGGTGGTGCGCGGCGCCTGAGCGCCCGCCGCCACCGTGGCCGCCTCGCCGGTGCGCGGACGGATCCCGCGCCACTCCCTGCTCAGCCTGCTGCGTTGCGCGCTCGAGTCCGTCGATGGCAGACGCGCCGTCCGCGCGGCGCTGATCGGCGAGCGCGGCGCAGCGACCCGCAGGCGCGCGTTCGCGATCGGCAAGGCGGCCGCTGCGATGTGGCTCGGTGCCCGTGACGCGCTCGCCGGTGCGCTCGAGGGCGGGCTCGTCATCACCACGGCCGGCGACGACGCCGTGCTCGAGGCCGCGCGTGCGGCCGGCGCCGAGGTGCTCACGGCCGCGCATCCGTTGCCCGACACGCGCAGTCTGGCGGCCGGGCGACGCCTGCTCGAAGGCCTCGCGACGTTGCCGGAGGAGGTCGAGCCGCTGTGGCTGATCTCGGGCGGCGCCTCGAGCCTCGCCGAGGTGCCGCGCGTCGGCGTGACGCTGGACCAGCTGCGCGCGGTCGCCGCGCAGGGGCTCGCCACCGGTGTGCCGATCGCGGAGCTCAACCGTCGCCGCGCCGCGCTCTCGGCCCTCAAGGGCGGTGGCCTGACGCGCGCTCTGGCCGGCCGCCGTGCTCTCGCGCTGTTCATCTCGGACGTGCCCGGCGACGATCCGAGCGTGATCGGATCCGGCCTGCTCGCGCCCGTGACGGGTGACCGCATCGAGCGGCGCATCGTCGCGACGCTCGCCGACGCGCTGCGCGCGGTCGCGGCCGCCGCCGCGGTCGAGGCGCCGCTGGCCGCCCTCGCTGTCCACGTCGAGCCGGACCGGCTGGCCGGCGAGGCCGGACCGGCCGGTGAGCGGCTCGGCCGCACGCTCTGTGCGGCGTCGCCCGGGCTCTACGTCCTCGGTGGCGAGACGACGGTGACCCTGCCCGCGGCACCCGGGCGCGGCGGCCGCAATCAGCATCTGGCGCTCGCCGCGGCGCGCGAGCTGAGCGGGCGGGCCGGCGTGGCGCTGCTGGCCTGCGGTACGGACGGCATCGACGGCGCGTCGGGCGACGCCGGCGCGCTCGTCGACGGCGGCACCTGGCAGCGCATCCTCGACGCCGGCATCGACCCGGCCAGAGCGCTCGAGCGCGCAGACGCGGGCACGGCGCTCGAGGCGGCCGGGGACCTCGTTCACACAGGCCCCACCGGCACCAACGTCGGCGACATCGTGATCTGCCTCAAGCTTTGCTGAGGTGGGGCGGCCCGTGGCCGGGCGGCGATGGTCAGCGGCCGAACGCACGTGCTGTAATGCGACGATGCGTCTGCTGCTCATCGACGACGATCCACGGTATCGCGCGCTCGTCCGCCACCACGTCTCCTGCGTGTGGCCCGACGCCGACGTCGTCGTCTACAACCCGGACGTGCGCGGGCCGCTGCCGGCCGGTTTCCTCGCGCAAGGCTTCGACGCCGTGCTGCTCGACCAGGGCTGGCGGGGCGGCGACGGGCTCGGCTGGCTCGCCGACCTGCGGGCGCGCGAGGGCTTCGCACCGGTGATCTTTCTCCAGGAGCGCGACGATCCGCGGCTCGCGCAGGCGGCCCGCGACGCCGGCGCGCTGACTTCGATCTCCCTCGCGAAGGTCGACCACGAACGCTTCGTCGCGGCGCTGCGCGACGCCGCGGCCCGGCAGGCCGAGGCGCTCGCGCGCTGGCGCGCCGCGCCGGAGGCGCGCGAACTGCAGACTTTCGGCGACGCCTACCTGCCGGGCTATCGGCGCGTGCGCCGCATTGCCGGCGGTTCCGTCTCGGAGCTGTTCCTCGCCGAGAGTCTCAAGGCCGGCGAGCTCGTCGTGCTCAAGGTCACGCGCGACGCGCGTCGTTCCGATGGTGTCGATCAGGCCTTCTCGCGCTTCCTGCAGGAATACGAGATCGTGCGCGGCATCCGCCATCCGAACGTCGTGCACCTGTACGACCTCGGGGTCACCGACGACTTCGCCTACCTCGTCATGGAGTACTTCGCGCGTGGGGATCTGCGCAGCGTGATGCGCGCCCCCTTGCCGCCGCAGCTCGCGCTCGGCTATGCCCATCAGATCGCTGCGGCGCTCGATGCGATCCACGAGGCCGGCATCCTGCACCGCGATCTGAAGCCCGGCAACGTCATGATCCGCGACGACGGCTCGCTCGCGCTGATCGACTTCGGGCTCGCCAAGCATCGCGCGCTCGAGCTCGAGATCACCGACAAGGGGCTGATCTTCGGCACGCCCTACTACATGAGCCCGGAGCAGGGGCACGGCAAGCCGACCGATGCGCGCAGCGATCTCTATGGGCTCGGCATCATGCTCTACGAAATGCTCACGGCGAAGAAGCCCTACGATGGCGAGACCGCGATGGGCATCATCTACCAGCATGCCAAGGCGCCGATCCCACGCCTGCCCGAGCGGCTCGCGATGCTGCAACCACTGCTCGAGCGGCTCATCGCCAAGGATCCGGCGGACCGCTATCCCGCCGCGCGGCAGGTGATGCGCGCGATCGAGGAGCTGCGAGCCGCGCTGCCGGCGGCCGGGCTTGCCGCGTGAACGCATCGCGGGAGGGCTTTCCGCCGATCGAGCGGCTGCTCGTGCGGCCGACCGCGCCGGAGTGGGTCCGCCTCGCTGGGGAGCGGCTCGAAGAGCTGTTGCGCGATCACGCCGACGCCGAGAAGAAGGCAGCCTCGACCGCCATCTCGCTGATGTTCCTGTACGGTGACGACGCCGAGCTCGCGCGGCAACTGTCGCGCCTCGCGCGCGAGGAGCTGCGCCACTACGAACAGGTCGCCGCCCTGATGCGCGCACTCGGCATCACCGCGCAGAGACGGCGCGCGGGGCGCTACGCGGGGGCGTTGCGGGGGGCGACCGCCCGCTTCGAGCCGCAGCGCAAGCTCGATCTGCTGCTGACCGCCGCGCTGATCGAGGCGCGCTCCTGCGAACGCTTCCGCCTGCTGGCGCCAGCGCTGCCCGCGCCCGTCGCCGAGCTGTACCGGACGCTCGAGCGCAGCGAGGCGCGCCACTACGAGGTCTACCTGCGGTTTGCGGAGGCCGAGCAGACGCGCACGCCCGGCCTGGACTGGCGACGGCGCCTCGCCGAGCTCGCGGTGCTCGAGTCGGCGCTTGCGACCTCACCCGACCCGACCTTCTGCTTTCACTCGGGCACGCCAGTCGCCGCGCCGGCGGCGCCCGTGCCCGCTAGCCACTAGGCGGGCCGCGTCGAGCGAGCAAACGGGCCTCGAGCCGGCCCTGCTCGAGGGACAGCACGTGTCCCGATTCGTACCAGGCGCCGAGCACGGCGCGAATGACCTTCCGTCCGTCGACGAAATGGTCGTGGATCGCCGGCCGGTGAGTGTGCCCGTGGATCATCAGCTCGACGCCGCTGGCGCGGAACAGCGTCGCCACCGCCTCGGCATTGACGTCCATGATCTGCGGTGGAGCCGCGCGGATATGCGCGCGGCTGCCCGCGCGCGCCGCGCCGGCCAGCAGTGCGCGGGTCGCGAGCGGCAGATCGAGGACGCGCCGCTGCCAGGCCGGATCGCGGACCGTGCTGCGCAGCGCCTGGTAGGCGCGATCGTCGGTGCACAGCAGGTCGCCGTGGGTCAGCAGGGCCGGGCGTCCGTCCAGGGTCGTGATGACCGGATCCGGCAACAGGCGGCAACCGGTGCGCGCCGCGAATCCGTCGCCGAGCAGGAAGTCACGGTTGCCGCGCATCACGAAGCAGGGCACGCCGCGGACCGTCAGCGCAGCGAGCGCGCGGCAGACCCGATCACGCGACGGATCCTCGTCGTCGTCACCGATCCAGCTCTCGAACAGGTCGCCGAGCACGTACAGGGCGCGCGCCGAAGGCGCTTCGTCCGCGAGCCAGTCGCAGAACTGCTCGACCGCCGCGGGCGCGGAGCCGTCGAGATGCAGGTCCGAGACGAACAGCAGCATGGCACCATCATATAAACTTGCGGCGATGTCCGCCGTCGTCACGCGCTTCGCGCCGAGCCCGACCGGCGCGCTGCACCTCGGCAACGCGCGCACGGCGCTGTTCAATTTCCTGTTCGCGCGTCGCCACGGCGGCCGCTTCCTGCTGCGTATCGAGGACACCGATGCCGAGCGCAGCCATGAGCAGCATGCGGTGGCGCTGATCGACGACCTGCGCTGGCTTGGGCTCGACTGGGACGAGGGCCCCGACGTCGGCGGCCCGGCCGGGCCCTACCGTCAGTCCGAACGCCGCGCGCGTTACGATGAGGCATTCGCTGCGCTCGAGCGCGACGGCCGCGCCTATCCTTGCTACTGCTCGCCGCTCGAGCTCGAGCTCGCCCGCCGCGCCCAGCTTGCGGCAGGTCGGCCGCCGCGCTATGCCGGCACTTGCCGCAATCTCGGTCCCGCGGAACGCGCGGCGCGCGCCGCGCAGGGGCGCGTGTCGCCCACGCTGCGGTTTCGCGTCCCGCCGGGTCACAGCATCGAGTTCGAGGATCTCGTGCATGGACCGCAGCGCTTCGCGAGCGATGAGATCGGCGATTTCGTGATTCGCCGCGGCGATGGCAGCGCCGCGTTCTTCTTCTGCAATGCATTCGACGATGCGGCGATGGGCGTCACGCATGTGCTGCGCGGCGAGGACCATCTGACCAACACGCCGCGGCAGCTGCTGTTGCTCGAGGCGCTCGGCGCCGCTGCACCGCGCTATGGCCATCTCGCCCTGCTGGTCGGCGCCGACGGTGCGCCGCTGTCGAAGCGCACCGGGGCGCGCTCGCTCGCCGCGCTGCGCGACGCCGGGTACCTGCCGGCGGCGGTCGTCAATCATCTGTTCCGGCTCGGTCACGCGAGCCCGCTGCAAGGCCTGCAGCCGCTCGCTGCCCTTGCCGAGGCTTTCGATGCCGCTCAGCTCGGTCGCGCGCCAGCGCGCTTCGACGAGACGCAGCTGCTGCACTGGCAGAGAGAAGCGGTGCGCAGGCTCGACGCCAGCGCCGCCGAGACCTGGTTCGCGGGCGCGCTCGGCGAGCAGGTGCCGTCCGACGCACGGAGCGCGTTCGTTGCTGCCGTGCGCGCCAACGTCATACTGCCGGCGGACGCGCGGCGCTGGGCGCGCATCGTCTTCGAGGGCCCGGAGCCGCTTGATGCGGCCGGACTCGCCGTGATCGGGGCGGCCGGCTCCGGCTTCTTCGCCGCGGCCGCTGCCGCGGCGGCGGCCCAGGGCAGTCGCCCCGCCGACTGGGCGGCACTGGTCGGGGCGGTACGTGCCGCCACCGGCCGCACGGGGCCGGCCCTGTTCAAGCCACTGCGCCTCGCGCTGACCGGTCTGGACCACGGACCTGAGCTCGCGATGCTGCTGCCGCTTCTGCCGCCAGGCGCCGCGCGCGAACGCTTCCTTCGCCACGCCGCTTACCGTGAGTGAATCATGCTGCGCATCCACAATTCGCTGACCGGCGAGCGCGAGCCGCTCGAGCCCATCGAGCCCGGTGTCGTGCGCATGTACGTCTGCGGCGACACAGTCTACGACTTCTGCCACATCGGCCACGCCCGCTCGAAGATCGCGTTCGACGTGGTGCGCCGTTATCTGCTCTGGCGTGGCTATCGCGTCGTATTCGTCCGCAACATCACCGACATCGACGACAAGATCATCAGGCGCGCCGCCGAGCTCGGCGAACCGATCGAGCGCTTCACAGAGCGCTACATCACCGCGATGCACGAGGACTACGACCGCCTCGGGATCCTGCGACCCGACCACGAGCCGCGCGCCACGCAGCACGTTGCCGGCATGATCGCGCTGACGCAGCGGCTCATCGACACCGGCCACGCCTACGTCGCCGACAATGGCGACGTGATGTACTCGGTCAGCAGCTTTCCCGACTACGGCAGGCTGTCCGGCAAGAGGCTCGCGGACCTGCGTGCCGGTGCGCGGGTCGAGGTCGATGCGGCGAAGCGCGATCCGCTCGACTTCGTGCTCTGGAAGCGCGCCAAGCCCGGCGAGCCCTCGTGGCCGTCGCCGTGGGGTGAGGGTCGGCCCGGCTGGCACATCGAGTGCTCGGTGATGTCGGCCGAGCTGCTCGGCGACGAGTTCGACATTCACGGCGGGGGCATGGATCTGAAGTTCCCGCACCACGAGAACGAGATCGCGCAGTCCTGTGCCGCCACCGGCGCGCGCTTCGCCCACATCTGGATGCACAACGGTTTCGTCAACGTCGACGACGAGAAGATGTCGAAGTCTCTCGGCAACTTCTTCACTATCCG
This sequence comes from Gammaproteobacteria bacterium, assembly GCA_037444685.1. Classification (GTDB taxonomy): domain Bacteria; phylum Pseudomonadota; class Gammaproteobacteria; order Steroidobacterales; family Steroidobacteraceae; genus UBA964. Next base: position 117,083 of record JBBILX010000002.1, on the reverse strand, counting down.
CGAGGTGCTCGACAAACGCGACGCGGGGGGTGCGCCCTACGTGCGCCACCCGGAGGTCCTGCGCTTCTTCCTGCTGTCGTCGCACTATCGCGGGCCGCTCAACTACTCGCTCGCGCAGATCGACCAGGCCGACCGCGCCCTCGAACGCCTGTACACCGCGCTGCGCGGCGCCCCGCCCGCGGTGGGCGCGGCGCGCCCCGCGGTCGGGAGCACGCCCGCAGCCGGTCCCGCGACGGCGCGCTTCATCGAGGCGATGGACGACGACTTCAACACGCCCGCGGCGCTGGCCGCGCTGCAGAACCTCGCCGGCGAGATCAACCGGGCGCGCGACGCGGGCGAGGCGGCCCGCGCCAGCGCGCTCTCCCGCGAGCTCGCCGACCTCGGCGCCGTCCTCGGCGTGCTGCGGCTCGACCCGGCCGAATGGTTCCGGTTGCCGAAGGCACGCGCCAGCGATGCCGAACCGATGGCCGGCGTTGCGAGCCAGCGTCTTGCGCCGGAGGCGATCGATGCACTGATCGCCGAGCGCCGCGCGGCGCGCGAGGCCAGGGAGTTCAAGCGCGCCGATGCGATCCGGCAGCAGCTCACCGCGGCCGGTGTGATCCTCGAGGACAGGCCAGACGGTACGACGGGATGGCGTTACGGCTGAGCGTCACCGCGCGCCTCGTCAAAGCCCCTCCTGCAGCCGGATCGACGCCTCGAGCGTGTTCTTCATCAGCATCGCGACCGTCATCGGCCCTACGCCACCCGGAACGGGCGTGATCCAGGCAGCGCGCTCACGGGCGGTCTCGAACTGCACGTCGCCGCAGAGCCTGCCGTCCTCGCGCCGATTGATGCCGACGTCGACGACGACGGCACCCGGACGGACCCACTCGCCCGGGATCAGTCCGGGCTTGCCGGCCGCTACGATCAGCACCTCGGCCTGCCGCACCAGCGACTCGAGATTGGTCGTGAAACGGTGCGCGACGGTCGTCGTGGCCCCCATCAGCAGCAGCTCGAGCGACATCGGCCGGCCGACGATGTTCGAGGCGCCGACCACGACGCAGTGCAGCCCCTTCACCGTCACGCCGACGTGATCGAGCATGCGGATCACGCCGTAGGGCGTGCAGGGTCGGATCAGCGGATTGCGCTCGGCGAGGCGGCCGATGTTGTACGGATGGAAGCCGTCGACGTCCTTGCGCGGATCGATGCGCTCGACGACGGCCTCCTGACGGATGTGGTCGGGCAGCGGCAGCTGGACCAGGATGCCGTCGACGCGCGCATCGGCATTGAGCGCGTCGATCAGCGCGAGCAGCTCGAGCTGCGAGCTCGAGTGCGGCAGGTCGTGGGCGAAGGAGACGATGCCGCAGCGCTCGCAGGCGCGGCGCTTGTTGCGCACATAGACGGCCGAGGCGGGATTGTCGCCGACCATCACGACGGCGAGGCCGGGTCGGCGCCTGCCGCGCGCGACGAGGGCCTGGACCTGGCGCCGCACTTCGTCGAAGACGCCTTCGGCAATCGCCTTGCCGTCGATGATCTGCGCCGTCATCGCTGCATTGTCGCACAGGCCGTTTGACGCTGATCCGAGTCCAACCGTATGATGCGCGCCCCCGCGGGGGTTTGGTGACGGCGGGGCATGGCGCAGTCTGGTAGCGCATCTGCTTTGGGAGCAGAGGGTCGCAGGTTCGAATCCTGCTGCCCCGACCAGTCCAAGCCGTGCCCGCCCGCTCGATCCTCAACGGGCGGACGATGCGATACGCTTGCCTCCGGCTGCGCGCCCGTAGCTCAGCTGGATAGAGCAACGGCCTTCTAAGCCGTAGGTCGCAGGTTCGAATCCTGCCGGGCGCGCCACGGGCGATCCACGCGCGATCCGGGCCAGGGTCGCAAGGGACGGTGGACGTAGCTCAGTGGTAGAGCCCCGGGTTGTGGTCCCGGCTGTCGTGGGTTCGATCCCCATCGTCCACCCCATTTTCGGGACTGCGTCCGCCGCGCTGCGGGCGGGCGGCAGGCAGACGGGCCGTTAGCTCAGTTGGTAGAGCAGGAGACTCTTAATCTCTTGGTCGAAGGTTCAAGTCCTTCACGGCCCACCACCTTTCGCCGCCTCCGCCGCCGCCGTCGAGACGATCAGCCAGCCGAGTCCCAGTCCCACGAGCACACCGACGACCTGCTGGGTCCGGGACCACTGCAGGATGCTGGCGTCGAGCACCGCGATGCCGACGGCCGTGACCGCGAACCACAGCGCGCTCTGCAGCGCGACGCCGTGCACGCCAAGTGCCTGGATGAACTTCACCGCGAGCACATAGCTGCTGAGCCCGATCGCGAAGCAGAGCACCGACAGGCCAGCCATGCGCGGATCGAGCGAGCCACCCGGCCAGGCCTTGGACGCAAACACGAAGCCCCGGGCGTCGAGCAGACCCGACAGCACCGTGAGCCCTACGACCATAATGGCGTTGAGCGCCTGACCCATGGACCTCGACGACCCCCCTGTAATCGCACCGAGGATAGCCGAAGCCGCCGACGGCTTTCAGTGCACCGGTTTCGCTATAATTCGATGTTCCCGACCGCTCACGGCTGCGATTGGCACTGCTGCGCGAAAGTGGCGGAACTGGTAGACGCGCTGGATTTAGGTTCCAGTGGGCAACACCCGTGAGGGTTCGAGTCCCTCCTTTCGCAGACCCTGACGCCTGAAGGACCCATCGCCATGCAGGTTTCCGTGACTGCCACCGTCGGTCTCGAGCGCAAGCTCGAGGTGGCCGTGCCCGCCGAGCGGGTCGCCGAAGAGATCAACACGCGCCTCCGCGAGATCTCGCGCACGGCTCGCCTCAAGGGGTTCCGGCCCGGCAAGGCACCGCTCGAGGTCGTCCGGCGCCAGTACGGCTCGCAGGTGCAGAGCGATGTCGTCTCCGAACTGCTGCAGCGCACGTTCGCCGAAGCGGTCAACGCGGAAAGGCTGCGTCCGGCCACCGATCCGCGCATCGAATCGCTGCAGGCCGAGCCCGGCTCGGACCTGCGCTTCACGGCCGTGTTCGAGGTCATGCCCGAGTTCAAGGTCAGGCCGGTCGACGGCATCGCTCTCGAGCGCCCCGAGGCGACCGTCACCGACGCGGACGTCGAGGCGATGATCGAGACCATGCGCAGGCAGCGCCCCTCGTTCGTCGCCGTCGATCGAGAGGCCGGCGAGTCCGACCGGGTCACGGTCGACTTCGAGGGCCGCATCGACGGCGAGACATTCCAGGGCGGTTCGGGGCAGGGCATCAGCTTCGTGATCGGCGCCGGCCGGATGCTGCCGGAGTTCGAGGCCGGCGTGCGCGGCGCGAAGGCCGGCGAACAGCGCAGTGTCGAGGTCCGGTTTCCCGACGACTATGGCCGTGCGGAGATCCGTGGCAGGACCGCCCAATTCGCCGTCACCGTCAAGACCGTCGAAGAGCAGAAGCTGCCCGAACTCGACGACGCCTTCTGCCAGTCTTTCGGTGTGCACCAGGGCGGCCTCGAGGCGCTGCGCGCCGAGGTGCGCGAAAGCATGGAACGCGAGCTCGCCGAGGCGATCCGCAACCGACTGCGCGCCCAGGTGCTCGACGCGCTTTATCGCGACAACCCGATCGACCTGCCGAGGGGCATGGTCGCCGAAAAGGTGCGAGGCATGCAGATCGACATGGCGCGTCGGATGGGCATCAAGGATGCCGAGGAGCTACCTCCCGCCGAGACTTTCGAGGAGGCGGCCCGCAGGCGCGTCGCGCTCGGGCTCATCGTCGCCGAGCTGATCCGCGCCGAGGGCATCAAGGTCGAGCGAGAGCGCGTGGCGCAGCGGCTCGCCGACCTGACAGCCGCGCATCCGAATGGCGAGGAGCTGCGGCGCCAGTACCTGCAGAACGCCGACGCGATGCGCCAGATCGAGAGCGCCGCGCTCGAGGACCAGCTCATCGACTGGATCGCGGCGCGCGCGCGCGTCACGATTAAACCCGCCACTTTCAGTGAATTGACCGGTTTCGGACAAGGTAACGCGACATGAACGAGAAGGCCCTGAACCTGGTGCCGATGGTCGTCGAGCAGACGGCCCGCGGCGAGCGTGCGTACGACATCTACTCGCGCCTGCTCAAGGAGCGGGTCGTGTTCGCGGTCGGTCCGGTCGAGGACTACATGGCGAACCTGATCGTCGCGCAGTTGCTGTTCCTCGAATCCGAGAACCCCGACAAGGACATCGCGCTCTACATCAACTCGCCGGGCGGTTCGGTCAGCGCGGGCCTCGCGATCTACGACACGATGCAGTTCATCAAGCCGGACGTCAGCACGATCTGTGTCGGCATGGCGGCATCGATGGGGGCGCTGCTGCTCGCCGGCGGCGCCAAGGGCAAGCGCTTCATGCTCCCCAACTCGCGCGCGATGATTCATCAGCCCTCGGGCGGCACGCAGGGACAGGCCACGGACATCAGCATCCAGGCCAAGGAGATCCTGATCCTGCGTGAGCGGCTCAACACGATCCTCGCGGCGCATACCGGGCAGACCGTCGAGCGCATCGCCGCCGACACCGAGCGCGACACCTGGATGAATGCCGACGCGGCGGTCGCCTATGGACTGATCGACAAGAAGCTCGAGAAGCGCGTCACGACCCCAGTGGCCGGTGCTGGCCCGGCTTGAGCCGTGTCGGCGCACGCGGGGCGGCAGTCAGTTGCCCCTGTGCAGCTTCTGTCCAACTGGCGCTCCCCTCGGAGCGATCTGTGACGGGCGGTTCTTGGTCGCTGCCCGGCGCCCGTGCTATAAGGACCCTGTCAGTCTTTTCAGGGGCTTGCGTGCATGAGTGAGGATTCCCGGGGTCGCGGTGACGACGGCAAGCTGCTCTACTGCTCGTTCTGCGGCAAGAGCCAGCACGAAGTCCGCAAGCTCATCGCTGGCCCGTCGGTGTTCGTCTGCGACGAATGCGTCGAGCTCTGCAACGACATTATCCGAGAGGAACTCGAGGATAGAGCCGAACGCGCGCGCGACAAGCTGCCCAAGCCCGCCGAGATCAAGAAGGTCCTCGACGAATACGTGATCGGCCAGGAGCGCGCGAAGAAGGTCCTGTCGGTCGCGGTCTACAACCACTACAAGCGGCTGCAGACCCGCACGGGCGGTGCCCGCGCCAAGGAAGAGGTCGAGATCGCCAAGAGCAACATCCTGCTGATCGGGCCGACGGGCTGCGGCAAGACGCTGCTGGCCGAGACGCTCGCGCGGCTCCTGAACGTGCCGTTCACGATCGCCGACGCGACCACGCTGACCGAGGCCGGCTACGTCGGCGAGGACGTCGAGAACATCATCCAGAAACTCCTGCAGAAGTGCGACTACGACGTCGAGAAGGCCCAGACCGGCATCGTCTACATCGACGAGATCGACAAGATCTCGCGCAAGTCGGACAACCCGTCGATCACGCGCGACGTCTCGGGCGAGGGCGTCCAACAGGCGCTGCTCAAGCTCATCGAGGGCACGATCGCCTCGGTGCCGCCGCAGGGCGGCCGCAAGCACCCGCAGCAGGAGTTCCTGCAGGTCGACACCTCTAACATCCTGTTCATCGTCGGCGGCGCGTTCGCGGGCCTAGAGAAGATCATCCTCAACCGGACGCAGAAGAGCGGCATCGGCTTCACGTCCGAAGTCCGGGAGCAGAACGCGCGGCCGCACGGGGCCGATGTCTTTCACGACGTCGAACCCGAAGATCTGATCAAGTACGGCCTGATCCCCGAGTTCGTCGGCCGCCTGCCCGTGGTCGCAACGCTCGAGGAGCTCGACGAGGCGGCGCTGATGTCGATCCTCGTCGAACCGAAGAACGCGCTGACCAAGCAGTACCGGCGCCTGTTCGAGATGGAGGGCGCGGAGCTCGAATTCCGCGAGGACGGCCTGAGGGCGGTCGCGCGCCGCGCCATGCAGCGACGCACGGGTGCCCGCGGCCTGCGCACCATCCTCGAGAACGTCCTGCTCGAGACCATGTACGAGCTGCCTTCGCTCAGGGGCGTGCAGAAGGTCGTGGTCGACGAGTCCGTGATCGAGGGCCACGCCAAGCCCTATATCGTCTTCCGCTCCGACGTCGGCGGCGAAGAGCCGCCTGCCCGCAAGGTCTCCGGCGCCAGCGGCGCCTGACGGCGCTCCAAGGCACCCCCTCGCACTGCTCTCGGGGTTGATTCCCCGCGAATCGGCCATACTCTAGGCCCAGGTGCCCCCCGTCCGGGCGCCATCCCGCGAGGTAGCCCCCTTGTCCGACGAAGCCCGCCCCTCTCCGCCAGCCGGTCTGAAGATCACGGCGATCGAGAACATCCCCGTGCTGCCGCTGCGCGACGTCGTCGTGTATCCGCACATGGTGATTCCGCTGTTCGTGGGCCGCGAAAAATCGATCCAGGCGCTCGAGGCGGCGATGAAGGCCGACAAGCGCATCATGCTGGTCGCGCAGAAGCAGGCCGATGTCGACGACCCGAAGGCCGACGATCTCTATGCGATCGGCACGGTCGCCTCGATCCTGCAACTGCTGAAGCTCCCTGACGGCACCGTCAAGGTGCTGGTCGAGGGCGTCAGCCGCGCACGCATCGACTCGCTCGAGCTGACCGCGTTCTTCGGCGCCCACGTCACGCTGCTCGCCGACGTCGATCAGTACGACGAGAAGGAGCTCGAAGTCCTCTCGCGATCGGTGATCTCGCAGTTTGAGCAGTACGTCAAGCTCAACAAGAAGGTGCCGCCCGAGGTGCTCACGGCGCTGTCCGGCATCGACGACGCCGGCCGTCTCGCCGACACGGTCGCTGCGCACATGGCGCTCAAGCTCGCCGAGAAGCAGAAAGTCCTCGAGATCCTCGACGTCCGCAAGCGCCTAGAGCACGTGCTCGTCGCGATCGAGGGCGAGATGGACGTGCTGCAGATCGAGAAGCGGATCCGCGGGCGAGTCAAGGCGCAGATGGAGAAGTCCCAGCGCGAGTACTACCTGAATGAGCAGATGAAAGCCATTCAGAAGGAACTCGGCGAGATGGAGGACGGCGTCAACGAGGTCCAGGAACTCGAGCAGAAGATCGCGAAGGCCGGCATGCCGAAGGAGGCGCGCGACAAGGCCACGGCCGAGCTCAACAAGCTCAAGATGATGTCGCCGATGTCGGCCGAGGCCACGGTCGTCCGCAACTACATCGACTGGCTCGTCAAGGTGCCGTGGAAGAAGCGCACCAAGGTCATCAAGGACATCGCCCGCGCGGAGAAGATCCTCGATCAGGACCACTACGGACTCGAGAAGGTCAAGGAACGCATCGTCGAGTACCTGGCCGTCCAGCAGCGCGTCGACAAGATCAAGGGGCCGATCCTTTGCCTCGTCGGGCCCCCGGGCGTCGGCAAGACCTCGCTCGGCCAGAGCATCGCGCGTGCGACGAACCGCAAGTTCGTGCGCATGAGCCTCGGAGGTGTGCGGGACGAGGCCGAGATCCGTGGCCATCGGCGCACCTACATCGGCTCGCTGCCGGGCAAGATCGTCCAGAACCTCGCCAAGACCGGCGTGGCCAATCCGCTGTTCCTGCTCGACGAAGTCGACAAGATGTCGATGGACTTCCGCGGCGACCCGTCCTCGGCGCTGCTCGAGGTGCTCGATCCCGAGCAGAATGCGACCTTCAACGACCACTATCTCGAGGTCGACCTCGACCTCTCGCAGGTGATGTTCGTCTGCACGGCCAACAGCCTGAACATCCCGGCGCCACTGCTCGACCGCATGGAAGTGATCCGGCTGCCCGGCTACACCGAGGACGAGAAGCTCAACATCGCGCGCCGCTATCTGCTGCCGAAGCAGATGAAGAACAACGGCGTCAAGGAAGGCGAACTCAAGGTCAGCGACGACGCGATCCTCGACATCATCCGGCACTACACGCGCGAGGCCGGCGTGCGCAATCTCGAGCGCGAGATCGCCAAGATCTGCCGCAAGACCGTCAAGCAGCTGCTGCTCGAGAAGAAGGACGCCAGGACCGTGGTCGTGACGCCGAAGAATCTCGACAAGTTCCTCGGCGTGCCGCGCTTCCGCTACGGCAAGGCGGAGGAGGAGAACCGGATCGGTCAGGTCACGGGCCTCGCGTGGACCGAGGTCGGCGGCGAGCTGCTGACGATCGAAGCGGCCGTCGTGCCCGGCAAGGGCAAGCTGCAGCGCACGGGCCAGCTCGGCGAAGTCATGCAGGAGTCGATGGAGGCGGCGATGACGGTGGTGCGCAGCCGTTCGGCCATGCTCGGCCTCGAGCCCGACTTCTACCAGAAGATCGACGTGCACCTGCACATGCCGGAAGGCGCCACGCCCAAGGACGGCCCCTCGGCCGGCATCGGCATGTGCACGGCGCTGGTGTCGGCGCTGACCCGGATCCCGGTGCGCTCCGACGTCGCGATGACCGGCGAGATCACGCTGCGAGGCGAGGTGTTGCCGATTGGCGGCCTCAAGGAAAAGCTGCTCGCGGCTCACCGCGGCGGAATCCGCCAGGTGCTGATCCCGATCGACAATGAAAAGGATCTCGCCGAGATCCCCGACAACATCAAGGGCAAGCTCGACATCCGCCCGGTCAAGTGGATCGACGAAGTGCTCGATCTCGCGCTTGCGCACCGGCCCACGCCGCTGCCGCAGAGCGTCGCCGACAAGCCGGCCGCCGGCGGCACGGACAAGCCCCGTCGCCGCAGTGCCCGGCGCGGCGGGAAGGCGGTGCCGGCCGCCCACTGACGGGGCGGCGGCGGGGGATGCTGGCACCCCCGAGCCCCTTCCGTTATGATTCGCGGCCACCTTGCAAGGGGGTGCTTAGCTCAGCGGTAGAGCGTCGCCCTTACAAGGCGAGGGTCGGGGGTTCGATCCCCTCAGCACCCACCATCCGGAGCGGTAGTTCAGTTGGTTAGAATACCGGCCTGTCACGCCGGGGGTCGCGGGTTCGAGCCCCGTCCGCTCCGCCACCTTCCGATCGGCCCGTGCGGGGAGACCCGGCGGGCCGATTCGTTATTGGACTGCGAACTTCGGAACTGACGCATGCTGCAGAAGATCGGCGACTCGCTGAAGGGCAGGAAGCTCGTTGCCTACATCGTGCTGATCCCGATCGCGTTCATCTTCGCGGTCTGGGGCGCGGCCGGTATCGTCGAGATGGATTTCTTCGGCCCGCCGAACTACGCCGCCAAGGTCAACGGCGAGCCGATCAGCCTCGAGCGGGTTGCCGAGGCCTGGAGCGAGCAGCAGTCGCGGTTCCAGCAGCAGGTCGGCAGCGAGATCCCCGAGGCGACCAAAAAGTCGCTCCAGGAGAACCTGGTCGAGAGCTTCATCCGCCAGCAGCTCGTTTCGGAGCGCGCGCGCGACGCCGGCTACCGCGTCGACGGCCAGCGCCTGCGTCAGGCGATCGAGCAGGAGCCGGCGTTCCAGCTCGACGGCAAGTACAACGAGCAGCTCGCGCTGGCCCGCCTCGCCCAGGTGGGCCTGACGGCTGAACGCTATCGCGCCGACGTGCGCCGTGACTTGCAGAACGCCGAACTCGAGCGGGCGATCGTGATTTCCGACTTTGCGACGCCACAGGAGATCTCGCGGCGCTTCGCGCTCGAGGACGAGCAGCGCGAACTTCGCTGGGCGCTGCTGCCCGCGGCACGCTACCTCGCGGGCGTCGACGTCGACGAGACCGCGGTCGTCGAGTTCTATGAGCAGAACGCCTCGCGCTGGATGCGCCCCGAGTCGGTGCGACTGCGTTACGCCGAGCTGCGCGCCGACCAGCTCGCCGCCGAAGTCGTCGTGACCGAGGCCGACCTGCAGGATCTGTATGCGCAGAACCGCGACCGCTACGTCGTGCCCGAGAAGCGCCGGGCGCGGCACATCCTGATTACCACCGAGGGCGGCGACGAGGCGGCCGCCCGCAAGCAGGCCGAAGCCGTGCTTGCCGAGGTGCGCGCCGGCAAGGATTTCTCGGCGCTCGCGCGCCAGTACTCGAGGGACAGCGGTTCGGCAGCGCAGGGCGGCGATCTCGGCTGGGCCGACCGGCAGGCCTTCGTTGGTCCGTTCGCCGACGCGCTGTTCGCGATGAAGCAGGGCGAGACCAGCGATCTCGTCAAGACCGAGTTCGGCTTCCACATCATCCGCCTCGACGGCATCGAGGCCGCGAAGGTGCAGACCTTCGAGGAGGCGCGCTTCGACCTCGAGGATGCCGTACGGCGCGACAAGCTTGCCGACCTGTTCGGCGAGAAGCAGGAGGAGGTACAGCGTCGCATCGAGCGTGCCGGCGCCGACCTCGACGCGATCGCCAGGGATCTCGGCCTGACGGTGGGCGAGGTGCCCGAGTTCTTGCGCGGCAGCGGTGGTGCGCCGCTCGGCGCCGATCGCGGTCTCGAGGAAGTCGTCTTCGGCGACGCGGTGCTGAACCTGCGCCGCATCGGCGGACCGGTGCCGCTCGGCGAGGACCGTTTCGTCATCGTCAAGGTGCTCGAGCACCGCAAGGCCGCGCCGAAGCCGCTTGCCGAGGTGCGCGACGAGGTGATCGCGGCGCTGCGCCTGCAGCGTGCCGCGGAGGCGGCGCGCGCGGCTGCCGACGCGGCGCTGCAGCGGCTCGAGGCCGGCGAATCGCTCGAGGCGGTCGCGAAGACCCTCGGCGTGACGGCCGAGCCGGCACGCTTCGTCGGCCGCGTCGACCCCTCGGTCCCCGCCAACGTGCTCGAGGCGGCCTTCGCTGCGCGCCGTCCGCAGGCCGGCAAGCCGGTCGTGCAGGCCGTGACGCTCGATCAGGACGGCGGCGCGGCGCTGATGGTGATGACGCAGGCGCGCGTCGCGCCGCAGACCGACAACACCGAGCGGCGCGCGCAGCGCCTCACTGAGGCGGCGCAGCGCGCCGGCCGCGCCGATGCGGCAGCCTACGTGCTCGAGATGCGCCGCAAGGCTAAGGTCGAGCTCAACCCGCAGACCTTCGCCAACTGATCAGCCCTCGGCTTCCTGCGGGAAGCTCATGCCGACGGAGCTGAAGCCGCCGTCGACGTAGAGGATCTCGCCGGTGATGCCAGCGGCGAGATCCGAGCACAGGAAGGCGGCCGTGTTGCCGACGTCCTCGAGCGTGACATTGCGGCGCAGCGGCGCCACTTCCGCGACCCGCGCGAGCATCTTGCGAAAGCCGCCGATGCCGGCCGCGGCCAGCGTCTTGATCGGCCCGGCGGAGATCGCATTGACGCGAATGCCGCTCGGGCCGAGGTCGGCGGCGAGGAAACGCACGTTCGCTTCAAGGCTCGCCTTCGCGAGGCCCATCACGTTGTAGCTCGGGATCGAGCGCACGGCGCCGAGGTAGGAGAGTGTCACGATCGCGCCATGGCGGCCGGACATCAGCGGCGCGGCGCCGCGTGCGAGCGCCGTGAGGCTGTAGCTCGAAACGTCGTGCGCGATGCGGAAGGCCTCGCGGGTCGTGCTCTCGGTGAAGCTGCCCGCGAGCGCCTCGCGCGGCGCGAACGCCACGGCGTGCACGAGCACGTCGAGCGAACCCCAGCGCGCGCCGAGCTCCCGGAACGCCGCGTCGATCTGCGCGTCCTCGGTGACGTCGAGTGGCAGGATCAGCTCCGCGCCAAGTGACCGGCCGAGCGGCTCGACGCGCTCGCGCAGCTTGTCGTTCGCGTAGGTGAAGGCGAGTTTCGCGCCCTCGCGATGCATCGCCTGCGCGATGCCCCAGGCGATCGACCGTTCGGTCGCCACGCCGACGATCAACGCCCGTTTGCCGGCCATAAAGCCCATGGTCTGATCCCCGTCTCGTCGATGAATGGGCCGCGCTCAGCGGCGGCGCGGCAGATGGATCGCGATTCTCTGCCCCGGGCGCAGTGGCGCGTTGGCCGACAGGCCATTCCACGACAACAGCTGCGCCACGGTGACGCCGTGCATCCGCGCGATCCGGTACAGCGTGTCGCCGCGGCGCACGGTGTAGCGCAGCGTGCTCGCCGCGCCCGTGCCCACGCTTGCGCTCGGGCCGCCGCCGCCGTCGGCGCTCGCGAGACGCAGGCGCTTGCCGGTCTGCAGCGTCTGACCGGGCTTGAGGTTGTTGAGGCGCATCAGCGTGCGGACATCGGTGCCATGGCGGCGCGCGATCGCCCAGAGCGACTCACCTCGGCGGACCACGTGGATCACCGGGCGGCGACCGGCGGGGCCGGTACGGCCGTCGACGATGGCCGCGGCGCGCAGCACCTTGGCCGGCAGTTCGGTGCTGCCGTCGGGCACGCGCAGATCGGTGCCGGCGATCAGCGGGCCGTCGCCGAGACCGTTGATCGAGCGGATCACCTGAGGCGTCGTCCTGTAGCGCGCGGCGAGCGCGGCGAGCGTCTCACCCGGCTGCACGACGTGGTGGGTGACGCGCAGGAGCTCGTCCAGCGTCAGCTGTGCAAGGTTCTGGCGGAACAGGTCCGCCGCGGCGATCGGCAGCAACAGCCGGTGCGGGCCCTGCGGCGGCGTCGCCCAACGGTGGAAGGCCGGATTGAGCTCGAAGAGCTGCTCGTGCGTGAGGCCGGCGAGCTCGGCGGCGAGCTTGAGGTCGATCTGCCCGGGCGTGTCGACGCGCACGAAGTAGGGCTCGTCGGGGATCGGGCCGAAGGCGATGCCGTAGGCCTCGGGATTCGCAACGAGGCGTTTCATCGCGAGCAGCTTCGGCACGTAGGCGCGCGTTTCGGCCGGCAGGCGCAGGTTCCAGAAGTCCGTCGGCAGGCCGGCGGCCTCGTTGCGGCGCATGGCGCGCGCGACGCAGGCTTCCCCGCAGTTGTAGCCGGCGATCGCGAGCAGCCAGTCGCCATTGAATTCGTCGTGCATGAACTGCAGATAGTCGAGCGCGGCGCGCGTCGATTCGAGCACGTCCCGGCGGCCGTCGTACCACCAGTTCTGCTCGAGCGCGAAGCGCTGCCCCGTCCCCGGGATGAACTGCCAGAGCCCAGCGGCGCGCGCGCGCGAGTACGCATACGGCTCGAAAGCACTCTCGATGACGGGCAGCAGCGCAATCTCAAGCGGCATGCCGCGCCGCTCGATCTCGCTGACGATGTGATGGAAATAGAGCTCGGCACGCCCGAAGACGCGCTCGAGGTACTCGGGGTTGTTGGCGTACCAGCGCAGTTGGACGTCGATGCGCGGCTCGTCGGGATCCTCGAGCTGGAATCCGGCGCGGATCCGGTCGAACAGATCCGCGAACTGTGGCGCGGCGGCGTCGGATCCGCTCGGCGCACCCTGCGACTCGCCGGCCTCGCTCGCGGGCGTGTCCTCGGCCGATCCGACCGCGGCGGGCGGCGTCGAGGGGGCGGGAGGCTGCGTCGTCGCGACGGGATCGGTGGGCGCTGGCGCAGGCGCCTCGAGCAGCGAAGCGCAACCCTGCAGCAGGGTCAGGCAAAACAGCAGGGGCGCGGCCCGAAGGGACCCACGAATCGGTTGCGACAATACTCTCTCCGGTGCCGGGCGCGCGCACCCGGCGGGGCTCAGGGTTGGCGGCTATTTAACCCATATGTGCCGAAAATTGCTATCGTTTCGCGCACATGAGTCCCACGCTCGATGACTGGCTTCACAGTTCTCGCGGTCAGGCACTGCGTGCCGCCGAGGCGCTGCTGCTGCGCGAGGCACTCGAGGACTGCTTCGGCTGGGAGCTGCTGCAGGTCGGCCTCTGGGGTGGCGAGCGCGAACTGATCGGCGGCGCGCGGACACGCCGCTCGACAGTGATCTCGGGTGGCGTTCGCGCAGGCGCCGACGTGCAGGCGCGGCTGACGCAGCTGCCGATCGCAAGCGACTCGGTCGACGCGGTCCTGCTGCCGCATACGCTCGAATTCGAGACCGATCCGTACTCGGTGCTGCGCGAGGTCGACCGCGTGCTCACCGGCGAGGGCAAGCTGCTCGTGCTCGGCTTCCACCCGTGGAGCCTCTGGGGACTGCGCGCGAAGGCCACTCGCGCCGGCTGGCCACCGGCGCTTCGCCGCCTGCTCTCGGAGCGGCGTCTGCGTGACTGGCTCGGCCTGCTCGGCTACGAGGTCGCCGAGACGCGCCGCTACCTCTACGAGACGCCGTGGGGAGAGCCCGCGCTGCCAGCGCGCAGCCTGCACCGCAGCTGGTACAACCCGCTGCCGGCTGGGGCCTACCTCATGAAGGCGCGCAAGCGCGTCTACGCGGTACCGCCGCTGCGGTTGCGGTTGCGCGAACGGACGCGGATCCTCGGCGGTCTCGTCAAGCCCACGGCCCAGCGGGGCGCAGGCTCCGACCGGCGTCTGCCCTGATCGCACTCGATGACCGTCGAGATCTATACCGACGGCGCCTGCCGCGGCAATCCCGGTCCGGGCGGCTGGGCGGTGATGCTGACCTGGGACGGGCACGTGCGCGAGCTGTCGGGCGCGGAGCGCGAGACGACCAACAATCGCATGGAGCTGACGGCGGTGATCCGTGCGCTCGAGGCGCTCAAGCGGCCGATGCCGGTGCGGCTCTACACGGACTCGCAGTACGTGCGCCAGGGCATCACCGAGTGGCTGCCGCAGTGGAAGCAGCGCGGCTGGCGCACCGCCGATCGCAAGCCGGTCAAGAACCGCGACCTCTGGGAGGCGCTCGATGCCGCAGCGGCGCGGCACCGGATCGAGTGGCGCTGGGTCCGCGGCCACGCGGGCGTGCCCGGCAACGAGCGCGTCGACGCGCTCGCCAATGCAGCGATCGACGCAATGCTCGCGTAGGATCGCGAGCCTTCCGACCGAGGCGAGCCGCATGCGCCAGATCGTCCTGGACACCGAGACCACCGGCCTCGAGGCCGAGCAGGGTCATCGCATCATCGAGATTGGCTGCGTGGAACTCGTCAACCGGCGCGTCACCGGCCGCCGTTTCCACAAATACCTGAACCCCGAACGCGACATCGACGAGGGCGCCGAGGCCGTGCACGGCATCTCACGAGCCAGGCTCGAGCGCGAGCCGACCTTTCGCGAGATCGCCGCCGAGCTCATTGGTTTCATCGAGGGTGCCGAACTCGTCATCCACAACGCCGCGTTCGACGTCGGCTTCCTCGATGCCGAGCTCGCGCGGCTCGAAGGCGAGACGCGCCGCATCGCCGACCTGTGCCGCGTGCTCGATACGCTCGCGCTGGCGCGCTCGCTGCACCCGGGTCAGCGCAACTCGCTCGATGCGCTCTGCAAGCGTTACGGAGTCGACAACTCCGGTCGCGACCTGCACGGCGCGCTGCTCGATGCGCAGCTGCTGGCCGATGTCTACCTCGCGATGACCGGCGGGCAGAGCGCGCTCGCGCTGCACGACGACCTCGCTCACCGGCGCGGTGCGACCGAGTCCACCGCAGCGCCACGCTGGAGGCGTCCGGCCGAGCCGCTCGTCGTGCTCGAGCCGAGCGCCGAGGAGCTGGCCGCGCACGACGCGTTCCTCGACCGCATTGCCCAGGCGAGCGGCGGGCGGGTGCTGTTCCGGCAGTCCTGCGAACCAGGTCGCGCGCCCTCGCCGCGATCTCTGACAGACTATCGTTTTGAACTCACTGAACAGGGCCGCCCTGCATGACAGTCACTCCCCTGAGCCTGCGCGACCTCAAAGTTGGCGTCGTCGGCCTCGGTTATGTCGGGCTGCCGCTCGCCGTCGAGTTCGGCAAGCATTTCGAGACGATCGGGTTCGACATCAACGAAGCCCGGGTCCGTGAGCTGCGCGCGGGCCGGGACAGCACCCTGGAGGTCACGCGTGCCGAGTTGCGCGCGGCGACCCGGCTGCGCGTGACCACCGACCTGCGCGAGCTCAAGGCAGCGCGCGTGTTCATCGTCACGGTCCCGACGCCGATCGACCACTACAAGCGGCCGGACCTCACGCCGCTCGTCAAGGCCAGCGAGAGTGTCGGTCGCGTACTCAAGCGCGGCGACGTGGTCATCTACGAATCGACCGTCTACCCCGGCTGCACCGAGGAGGTTTGCGTGCCCATCCTCGAGCGCGTCTCGGGGCTTACGTTCAACAAGGACTTCTTCGCCGGCTACAGCCCTGAGCGGATCAATCCCGGCGACAAGCAGCATCGGCTGACGACGATCAGGAAGGTGACGTCGGGGTCGACACCAGAAGTCGCCCAGTTCGTCGACAAGCTCTATCGCGCGATCGTCGTCGCGGGGACGCATCCGGCCTCGTCGATCCGGGTCGCCGAAGCCGCCAAGGTCATCGAGAACACTCAACGCGACGTCAACATCGCGCTGATCAACGAGCTCGCACTGATCTTCAACCGGCTCGGCATCGACACCGAGGAAGTCCTGCAGGCGGCCGGGTCGAAGTGGAATTTCCTGCCGTTCCGCCCCGGCCTCGTCGGCGGCCACTGCATCGGGGTCGATCCTTACTACCTGACCCACAAGGCGCAGGAGATCGGCTACCACCCGGAGATGATCCTCGCCGGGCGGCGGCTCAACGACAACATGGGGATCTACGTCGCCGAACAGGTCGTGCGGCTCATGACGAACCGCATGATTCACGTCAAGGGATCCCGCGTGTTGATCTTAGGCATCACGTTCAAGGAGAACTGCCCCGACATCCGCAACTCGAAGGTCGTCGACGTGCTTCGCGAGCTCGGCAAGTATGGTGCGCGCGTGGACGTCCACGATCCCTGGGCCGATGCTAGCGAGACCCGGCACGAGTACGGGATCGGGCTCGTGCGCGAGCCCAAAGAAGGCACCTACGATGCCGTCGTGGTCGCCGTCGCGCACGATCAGTTCAAGGCCATGGGCATTCGCAGAGTGCGGCGCCTCTGCAAGCCCAAGCACGTCGTTTACGACATCAAGTACGTGTTCCGCGCCAAAGAGACGGACGGCAGGCTCTGAACGATGAAGCTCCTCGTCACCGGCGCCGCCGGATTCATCGGTTCGCACGTCGCGCATCGCTTGCTCGATCGTGGCGATGAGGTCGTCGGTCTCGACAACCTGAGCCCGTATTACGACCCCAAGCTCAAGCAGGCGCGGCTTGAGCGGCTCACGGCGCGACCGGGATTCCGGTTCGTCAAGCTCGACCTCGCCGACCGCGATGGCATCGCCGAGCTGTTTGCGCGCGAGCGGTTTCGCCGCGTCGTCCACCTCGCCGCCCAGGCGGGCGTGCGCTACTCGCTCGAGCATCCGCACACCTATATCGACAGCAACGTCACGGGGACGTTGAACGTGCTCGAGGGGTGTCGGCACCATGACATCGAGCATCTCGTGTTCGCCTCGACGAGTTCGGTCTACGGCCTCAACACGAACATGCCCTTCAGCGAGCATCGCGGCGTCGATCACCCACTGTCGCTGTACGCGTCGACGAAGCGCGCCAACGAACTGATGGCGCACAACTATGCAGCCCTTTTCGGACTACCGTGCACGGGACTTCGCTTCTTCACGGTCTATGGCCCGTGGGGCCGACCCGACATGGCGCTGTTCCTGTTCACGAAGAACATCCTCGAGGGGCGGCCGATCGACGTCTTCAACTACGGCCGCCACCGGCGCGACTTCACCTATGTCGACGACATCGTCGAGGGCGTCGTCCGCGCAACCGACCGGATCGCGACGGCCAATCCGTCCTGGTCCGGCGATCGTCCCGACCCGGCCACGAGCAGTGCGCCGTACCGGCTCTACAACATCGGCAATCAGACTCCCGTCGAACTCGCGCGCTACATCGAGGTGCTCGAGGAGTGCCTCGGGCGCAAGGCCGAGAAGAACCTGCTGCCGCTACAGCCCGGCGACGTCCCCGACACCTGGGCCGACGTCGAGGATCTCGTCCGCGACGTCGGCTATCGACCATCGACGCCGGTCGAGGTCGGCGTGCGGCGCTTCGTCGATTGGTATCGTTCTTACTACGGCGTGTAACGAGCCCCAGATGGATTTCATCGATCTCAAGTCCCAGTATGCCGCCCTGAAGAGCAGCATCGATGCCCGGATTCATCGTGTGCTCGACCACGGCCAGTACATCCTCGGGCCCGAGGTCAAGGAACTCGAGACCGCGCTCGCGGCCTACACGGGTGCCGCGCACTGCGTCACGGTCGCGAGCGGCACCGAAGCGCTGCTGATCGCGCTGATGGCGATCGGCGTGCGGCCCGGCGACGAGGTCATCACGACGCCGTTCACGTTCGTTGCGACGGCCGAGGTCATCGTGCTGCTCGGCGCCAAGCCCGTCTTCGTCGACATCGAAGCCGACACCTGCAACATCGACGCCACGAAAATCGAGGCGAAGATCACCTCGCGCACGCGCGCGATCATGCCTGTTAGCCTCTACGGCCAGTGCGCCGACATGGATGCGATCAACGCGATCGCGGCGCGGCACGGGCTCGTCGTCATCGAGGACGCCGCGCAGAGTTTCGGCGCGACCTACAAGGGCCGACGCAGCTGCAACGTCTCGACGATCGGCTGCACGAGCTTCTTTCCGAGCAAGCCGCTCGGCTGCTACGGCGACGGTGGGGCGATCTTCACGAGCGACGACGCGCTCGCCCAGGCCTGCCGCGAAATCCGCGTCCACGGCCAGAGCGCGCGCTACCATCACACGCGCATCGGCGTCGGCGGGCGCATGGACACGCTGCAGTGCGCGGTCGTGCTCGCCAAGCTCGAGCGCTTCGACTGGGAGATCGCGCGCCGGCACGAACTCGGCCGGCGCTACGCGGAAGCCATTCGCGCGGCTGGGCTGCCCGTCGGGCTCGTCGCGGTGCGCGACGATCGCGACTCGGTCTGGGCGCAGTACACGGTCTTCGTGCCGAACCGGGAGAACGTGCAGAAGCGTTTGCAGGCCGAGGGCATCCCGACCGCGGTCCACTACCCCAAGCCGCTGAACCTGCAGCCGGCCTATGCGCACCTGTGCTGCCCCGACTGCTGTCCCGAGAGCGTCCGCGCCGGCGAGCGGGTCATGAGCCTGCCGATGAGCGCCGACCTCAAGGAAGAGGACCTCCGCCAGATCGTCGAGGCGCTCGCCCGCGCCGTGAGCTGAGGCACGCCGCGCAGCCCGCGGCCGGCGGGTCCTGCCAGGCCTCGAGGCGGGACCCTCGCGCGCTGCCTGCTACCATGTAGGCCCGCCGGATTCGGGAAGGGTCATGGTTTCGACTTTCACGCCCGTTGCGGGCGGTCCACTCGCGACCGCTGCCTGGCACGAACTTGGCCGCTTGGCGCGCGATCGCGGTCGGCTGTCGGTCGCCGCCGCGTTTGCGACCGATCCCGCGCGGGCCGACGCGTTCGCGGTCGAGGCCGAGGGTCTGCTGCTCGATTTCTCGCGCCAGCGACTCGACCGCGACGTGCTCGGCGCCTTGCTGCGCCTCGCCGACGAGCGCGGCCTGCGCTCGGCGATCGAGGCGATGTTCCGCGGCGAGATCGTCAACGTCACCGAGGGTCGCCAGGTGCTGCACGTTGCGCTGCGCGGCGCGCGGACGCCGCTCGACGACGCGGCCGCGAATCCCTGGGGGGCGGACATCGCCCGCGCCGTGCTCGACGAGCGCGGACGCATGCTCGCGTTCGCAGCGGCCGTGCGTTGCGGTGACGTCCGTGGTAGCGCCGGCCGTCCGTTCACCGACGTCGTCAACATCGGCATCGGCGGCTCGGATCTCGGCCCTTGCATGGCCGTCGAGGCGCTGCGAGCGTACGCCGACGGGCCCCGCGTGCATTTCGTTTCGAACGTCGATGGCTGCGATCTCGCCGATGCGCTCGCCGACGCCGATCCAGCGACGACGCTGTTTCTGGTCTGCTCGAAGACCTTCACGACACAGGAGACGCTCGCCAATGCGCGCAGCGCGCGCGCCTGGCTCGCCGAGGCGCTCGGCGAGGCGGCCGTCCGCGAGCATTTCGCCGCGGTGTCGGTCAACGCCGCAGCGATGGACGCCTTCGGCGTGCACCCCGACTACCGGTTCGTGCTCTGGGACTGGGTCGGCGGCCGCTATTCGCTCTGGTCGTCGATCGGCCTCTCGATCGCGATCGCGATCGGCGTGCCGCGCTTTGGTGAACTGCTCGCCGGCGGCGCGGCGCTGGACCGGCATTTCCGCAAGGCTTCTTGGGAGGCGAACCTGCCGGTGCTGATGGCGCTGCTCGGCATCTGGAACGTGAACTTTCTTCGATTGCCGACGCTCGCGGTACTGCCCTACCACGCGCGCCTCCGGCGCTTCCCGGCCTTCCTGCAGCAGCTCGAGATGGAGAGCAACGGCAAGCGCGTCGGCCTGACGGGAGAAGCCGTCGAATACGAGACGGCGCCGGTGGTCTGGGGCGAGCCCGGCAGCAACGCCCAGCACTCGTTCTTCCAGTTGCTGCACCAGGGCACGCCGCGGGCGGCACTCGACTTCCTGGTCGGCGCCGAGTCGTCGTGCGGCCGGCCCGAGCAGCAGCAGCTTGCGATCGCCAACTGCCTTGCGCAGGCCGAGGCCTTCATGCGCGGCCAGCATGGCGTGCCCGCCCAGCGGATCCACGAAGGCGATCGGCCCGCGACCGTGCTCGCGTTCCGCCGCCTCGATCCGTGGACGCTCGGCCACCTCGTCGCGCTCTACGAGCACAAAGTGTTCGCGCAGAGCGTGATCTGGGGTATCAACGCCTTCGACCAGTACGGGGTCGAGCTCGGCAAGAAGCTCTGCGACGGCGTGCTGCCGCTCGTGCGCGGCGAACGGCCGCCCGCCGAGGCGCCGCCGTCGCTGAGGCGCGCGCTCGCGTTCCTGCGCCGCGACGCGCCCGGTAACTGAGCCATGCACGACGCGGCAGGGAAGCGCGCGCTGCGTGTCGTGGCCGCGCTCACAGCATGGATCGTCGCGGCCGCAGCGCCGCCGCATGCGCGCGCGACGGACTGGGTCGGCGTCCGCGACAGCTTCGTCCGCGAGGAACTGCGTCGACTCGTCGATGCCGGCCGCCTGCGGCTGCCGCTCGGCACCTGGCCGATGCCGGCCGGCATGATCGAGGAGGCGATCGCGCGCGCGTCGGCCGCGGACCCGGCAGCCGCGACCGAGTTCGCCGCGCTGCACTCGGCGCTCGCCGCGGCGAGGGCCGGCGGCGTGTCGGCATTCGCGTCAGTCGCCGAGCCCGCGCGGCTGCGCGCGCATGGTGCCCCCTGGCGCGACGACGCCGAGCTCGGTGTCGCCTGGCGCCGCTCGGGCGCCGATCCGATCGCCGCCGCGCGACTCGGCGCGACGCTCGCCGTGTCCGTCTCGCGCGATGCGGACGGCGAGCGGCTCGTCCGCTTCGACGGCAGTCATGTCACCGCGCAGTGGCGGAACTGGCTTTTCGGCGCCGACGTGATCGATCGCCACTGGGGACCGGGCGAGGACAGCAGTCTGATCCTCTCCGACAATGCCAGACCGATGCCGGCGCTCGTGCTCGAGCGTGCCACGGTACGGCCTTTCGCGATGCGCGGGCTGCGTTGGGTCGGCCCCTGGCGCGCGAGCCTGTTCGCGGCACGCATGGAGGGCGAGCGGCGCGACATCGACCGCCCGCTGTTCCTCGGCGCGCGGGTCGAGGCGAGCCCGCTGCCCTGGCTCACGATCGGGCTGTCGCGCACCGCGCAGACCTGCGGCGCGGGCCGGCCGTGCACGCTGCGCACCTTGCGCGACCTGCTGCTCGGCAACGACAACGTCGGCATCGACGCGAGCGCCGAGTCCGAACCCGGCAACCAGATGGCCGGCATCGACCTTCGCCTGCGCTCACCGTGGCCGGCCTTGCCCTTGGCCCTGCGCGTCCACATCGTCGGCGAGGACGAGTCGAGCTACTTCCCGGTCAAGAACCTCGCCCAGTACGGTCTCGAGGCCTGGCACGAACTCGGCGACGGCCGACGGCTGCGAGGCTACCTCGAGTATGCCGACACGACCTGCTCGTACACCCGGCCGCAGCCGCGCTTCGACTGCGCCTACCGGCAGGAGCGCTTCAACGTCGATGGCTATCGCTATCGAGGCCGCGTCATTGGCCACACGAGCGACAATGATGCGCAGACATGGAGCCTTGGGCTCACGCTGGTCGAGCGGCGCGAGACGCAGTGGTCGCTGCAGCTTCGCGACGCGCGGCTCAACCGCAATCCGGGCTTCGATCCAACGAACACGGTCAGCGCGCTGCCGGCCGATTACCGCTCGGCGGCGCTCGGTTGGCGCGCGCGCCGCGGCCCGCATCGGCTCGAGGTCGAAATCGGCTACGAGGACTACGCGCCCGCATCCGGCGCGCGCGATCGAGGCGCGACCGCCGCGCTGCGCTGGGAGTGGGGGGTGCGTTGACGGCCTCGCGCCGGGAGGCTCGCTGCGCTGCCGAGGCGTTTGCCTGACCGTCAGGCGAGCGGGATCAGCGACGAGGCCCGCAGCTTGCGGTCCCGTGTCACGAGAGGCACGTCGTGGACGATGCTCGTGGCGCCGATCAGCTCGTCCGCGGGATCGACGTGGACGTCGAGCTGAACACCGGTCCGTGCGATCTCCAGACTGATTGGCCAGACATGCAGCGCGGAGAGAGCCCTGACGACCTGCCGGTCTTCGAGGTCCAGGACGATACGCCCACACTGCGCGAGCTTGGCGACCTCCCATAGCACGATCGCACTGATGCCCCAGCGGTTGTTACGCAGCAGCCGATCCTCCTTCGGTGTGAGCGTCCCGCCGAGGGCGTGCAGGAGCATGGGCGTATCAAGATTCAGCATCCCATTTCACGCCTGTGCCGAGAACGTTGTCCTTGATCGTCAGCCGACCTCTCAGGGCACCGATCAATTCGGCGGACTCGGTCCGGATCGGCACGAGCTTGGCGATAGGCTTACCGTGCTTCGTGATCACGATCCCGTCCGTATCGACGTGATCGAGAATCGCGAGGCATTGCTCCTTGAACTTGGCGGCAGCAATCTGTTTCATGGTCATACTTTATGACTGGTCTAATTACAATTCCACAATGTATGCACACTCAGGCGCCAGAACGGCTGCAACGAGCCGCTACCGCGCTTCGATCACCGGCCAACCAATGGATTACGGACGCGCAGTTGCGGGTACGTGGAGAAGTCCCGGTCCATCGCCCACAGCCCGCTGACACCGTGACTGAGGCAGATCGCAGCGATCCGCGCATCGTGAATTTGCGCTCCCACGACCTTGGCAGCGGCGACCAGCCGCGCAAACGTCTCGAGGTGCGACGGCACTTCACCATGGCGTGTCCAGCAGCAATTTCGAGCTAAATACCTGATTTCATTGCATGAAGCCCCTTCCCGAACGTATTATGTTCGGATTCATCAGGGGGTCTCTCCTTGCGATTCAGGCACTGGCTGCGCCTTGCAGCGACGGTTTCGCTCGTTTCGGCCGCGGCGCCCGTCGTCGCGGATCCTTGGCTCGCGCCGGGCAGCCTCTCGCTGCGCCACGACATCCAGCTGCTCGCCGACGAGGGCGTGATCCGTTCGCCGACGACGACCTGGCCAATGTCCTGGCCCGACATCGCGCGCGACGTGCTCGCGGCGAACGACTCGCCCACGCGCAATCCGCTGATCGACGGCGCGCTCCAGCGTGTGCAGCGCGCGGCGCGCGAGGCAGCCGCAACGGGCTCCGGCGGGCTCGAACTGCGTGTCGCGGCGGCCGGTGAGCCGACCGAGCTGCGCGGCTTCGGCGACTCGCCGCGGGACGAAGGCGAGCTCGGTGCCGCGATGTCCTGGCTCGGCGAGCGCGTCGCCGCGCGGCTCGAGGTCACCGCCGTCGCCGACGCCGTCGATGGGCAGGACGTGCGGCTCGATGGTTCCTACGTTGGCTTGAACGTCGGCAACTTCATGATCTCGGCGGGCGCCATGCCGCGCTGGTGGGGACCAGGCTGGGACGGCAGCCTGATACTCGGCACGAACGCGCGGCCGATTCCGTCGCTGACGATCGAGCGCAACTACACCGATGCGTTCAAGACGCCGTGGCTGCGCTGGATCGGCCCGTGGCGCGCGAGCATCGCCGTCGGCCAGTCCGAGGGCGCGACGACGGCACGCGACGGGCAACTCGCGGTGTTGCCCGACGTCAAGTTTCTCGCCGCGCGCGTGAACTTCCGGCCGCGACCGTGGCTCGAGATCGCGCTGACGCGCAGCGCGCAGTTCTGCGGCAAGGGGCGCGAGTGCGACCTCGGCACGGTCTGGGACCTGCTGGTCGGTCGCGACAACCGCGATGCGAGCCTCGGCGCGGCCGAGGAGCCCGGCAACCAGATGGCCGGCTACGACATCCGTGTCCGCTCGCCGTGGCGGAAGCTCCCGGTGGCGGCCTATGCGCAGTTCATCGGCGAGGACGAAGCGAACGGCCTGCCGAGCAAGTTCATGGGCCTCGTGGGCGGCGAGATCTGGGGTGCCAACCGCTTCGGCAGCTGGCGGCTGCGGGCCGAGTTCGCCGACAGCGCCTGCACGTTCACCCGCAGCGCACCGGACTTCGACTGCGGCTACCGGAACAGCCTGTTTCCGCAGGGCTACACCTACCGCGGCCGCGTGATCGGGCACGCGATGGACAACGACGGGCGCATGGTGTCGGCCGCCGCCCTGCTCGTGCGCCCATCGGGCGAGACCTTCAGCGTGCTCGCGCGCAAGGTCGACGTGAATCGCGGCGGAGGCTTCCCCGATGCGACCCACGCGCTGGCGCCGGCGAGCGGGCAGATCCGCAATCTCGAGCTTGAGTACAATCGCGCCTTCGAGCTTCGCGCCTTGGGCCGCGGCGAACTGCGCGTCGGTCTTGGCTACGACGACCGCTCGGGCGCGCTGCGCAAAGACACCGACTGGCGGGGATTCATCGAATGGCGGCAGGGTTTCTGACGACGATGCGACGTGGTCTCGTGCGATGCCGCGCCGCCGCGCTCGCCGTGGGGCTGCTCGCGGCCGTGCTCGGTCTTGCGACGCCGCCCGCGGTCGCGCAGATGCCGAGCGCCGAACAGCTCGAGCTGCTGCGCAGCCTGAGCCCCGAGGATCGCGCCGCGCTGCTGCAACAGCTTGGCCTCGGCGGCGAGGGTAGCGAGGCGGGTGCTGCAGAGAGGCGCGGCGGCGCGCAGTCCTCAACGTCCACCGCGCCGCTGTCCCGCGCCGACCTCGAGCGGCTCGACAACCGTCTGCGGGCCGACGATACCGTCCTCGTCGACATCGACTTCATCAAGGCCAAACCGGCGCGGATCGAGCAGCAGGGCGCAGGCCTGCCGCCGGTCCAGATCCCGGGCGAACCCGCACCGACCTACGAACCCGAGGAGCGGCGCTCGCTCGAGCGGCTGATCGCTCTCGTGCGGGCCCGCAACCCTTACCAGCTCGACCGCTCGGGTGCGCTGCAGCTGCCGGGCTTCGGGCCCATCGTCCTCGCGGGTCTCACGGACGAGCAAGCGACGCGGCGCGTCGCGGCCGAACCCGCGCTCGCGAAGCTCGATGTGCGCATCACGCGCCTTCCCGTGCAGAGGCAGGGCGTCGCGGGGCTCAAGCCCTACGGCTACGACCTCTTCAGCGATGTGCCGGCCACCTTCGCGCCGCTGACCGATGCGCCGGTGCCGTCGGACTACATCGTCGGCCCCGGCGATGAGCTCATGGTGCAGCTCTACGGCAGCCAGAACCGAAGCTTCCGGCTCACGGTTGGCCGCGACGGCCGCGTGAGCTTTCCCGAGCTCGGTCCGATCGCCGTCGGCGGCAAGACCTTCAACGCCGTGCGCGCCGATCTCGAGTCGCGCGTCTCGCGGCAGATGATCGGCGTGCGCGCGAGCGTCAGTATGGGCGAGACGCGCTCGATCCGCGTGTTCGTGCTCGGTGAGGCGATCCGGCCCGGTTCCTACACGATCAGCGGGCTCGGTACCGTGACGACGGCGCTGTTCGCCTCGGGCGGTGTCAAGGAGACCGGCTCGCTGCGCGACATCCAGCTCAAGCGCCAGGGTGCGACGATACGCCGCATCGATCTCTACGACCTGCTGCTGCGCGGCGATTCGAGCAACGACGCCAAGCTGCTGCCCGGCGACGTGATCTTCATTCCGCCGGTCGGCCCCACCGTCGCCATCGATGGCGAGGTCCGCCGGCCGGCGATCTACGAGCTGCGCGGTGAGGCACAGGTCGCCGATGCGATCGCGCTCGCCGGCGGACTCACGCCCGAGGCCGACGGCAGCCGCGTCGCGCTCGTCCGCATCGACGAGAGCCGGCGCCGGGTCGTGCTCGACGTGCCGCTCGACACTGCGGAAGGTCGCAGCGAACGGCTCCGCAACGGCGACAGCCTGCGCGTGCTGCGGCTGCGACCGACGCTCGATGCGGGCGTCACGCTCGAGGGCCACGTCTTCCGCCCCGGTGTCGTCGCGTGGCGGCAGGGGCTACGCCTCTCGGACGTGATCGGCTCGGTCGACGAACTGAAGCCGAAGGCCGATACCGGCTACATCCTGATCCGGCGCGAGCTGCCGCCCGACCGCCGCGTCGCCGTGATCTCGGCCGACCTCGGCGCCGCGCTGCGCGCGCCCGGCTCGCGCGCGGACGTCGCGCTCGAGCCGCGCGACCGCTTGATCGTCTTCGATGCCGAGTCGAGCCGCCGCCAGGTCATCGACCCGCTGCTCGACGAGCTGCGACGTCAGGCGCGCCCCGAGAGCCCGACCGCCGTCGTCAGCATCGGTGGCCGCGTGCGCGCACCGGGCGACTACCCGCTCGAGCCCGGGATGCGCGTCAGCGATCTCGTCCGCGCCGGCGGCAACCTCGACGATGCCGCCTATGGCGGCCGCGCGGAGCTGACGCGCTATCGCAGCGATGGCGAAGCGCGACGCACCGAGCTTCTCGAGATCGACCTCGCGGCGGCGCTGCGTGGGGACCCTTCGGCCGATCTCGCGCTGCAGCCCTTCGACTATCTCGTGATCAAGGAAACGCCCGAGTGGTCGGAGCAGGAGAGCGTGACGCTTGCAGGCGAGGTGCGCTTCCCGGGCACGTATCCAGTCCGCCGAGGGGAGACCTTGAAATCCGTGCTCGAACGTGCCGGAGGCTTGACGTCGCTCGCGTTTCCGCAGGGCGCGGTCTTTACACGCGCCGAGCTCCAGCAGCGCGAGCAGGAGCAGATCGCGCGGCTCGCCGAGCGCCTGCAGGGCGATCTCGCGGCGGCCGCTTTGCAATCCGCGCAACTCGGTACGCAGGGCCAGGGTGCACAGTCGCTCGCGCTCGGCCAGTCGCTGCTCGCGCAGCTCCGCGAGGCGCGCGCCGTCGGCCGGCTCGTCATCGATCTCGAGCGCGTCATGGCCGCGCGCCCGGGCAGTGAGGCCGACATCGTGCTCCGCAACGGCGACCGGCTCGTAATCCCGAAGGTCAGTCAGGAGGTCACCGTGCTCGGCGAGGTGCAGAACACCACGTCGCACCTATACCGGGCGGATCTCTCGCGCGACGACTACATCGCCTTGAGCGGTGGCCTCACCCGCAAGGCCGACCGCGGGCGGATCTACGTCGTTCGCGCCGATGGCAGCGTGATCGCGAGCGAGAGCCGCGGCTGGTTCCGTCGCGGCGGGCAAGTCGAGATCCGCCCCGGCGACACGATCGTCGCGCCGCTCGATACGGAACGGCTGCCGCCGCTGCCGCTGTGGCAGGCGGTGACGCAGGTTGTTTACAACCTCGCGATTGCTGCCGCCGCGATCAACTCGTTCTAGTTTCACGGAGAAGCTCGTTTGACGAAGGACAGATATTCGCCACGACGCATCGCTGTCACCGGCGGTGCTGGCTTTCTTGGCTCACACCTCTGCGCCCGTCTGCTCGCCGACGGGCATGAGGTCCTTTGCATCGATAATTTTTTCACTGGTCGGCGCAGCAACGTCGCGCACATGATCGCGAATCCACGTTTCGAACTCATGCGCCACGACGTAACGTTCCCTCTGTATATAGAGGTGGATGAGATCTACAACCTGGCATGCCCGGCCTCGCCCATCCACTATCAGTTCGATCCGGTGCAGACGACCAAGACCAGCGTCCACGGCGCGATCAACATGCTTGGGCTGGCCAAGCGTTTGAAAGCTAGAATTTTTCAGGCGTCGACCAGCGAGGTCTATGGTGACCCCACGGTTCATCCGCAGACGGAGGCCTACTGGGGAAACGTGAATCCGGTCGGTCTACGCTCGTGCTACGACGAGGGCAAGCGCTGCGCCGAGACTCTGTTCTTCGATTACTGGCGCCAGCATAAACTGCGGATCAAGGTGGCGCGCATCTTCAACACTTACGGGCCGAACATGCATCCTGCCGACGGTCGCGTGGTTTCCAACTTCATCGTCCAGGCGCTGCGCGGTGAGCCAATCACAGTCTATGGCAAAGGCGACCAGACCCGTGCCTTCTGCTACGTCGATGACCTCATCGAAGGCATCGTGCGCCTAATGGCGACCGAAGATGACGTCACGGGCCCAATGAACCTGGGGAACCCCGACGAATTCACTATCCTCGAACTCGCGGAGCTCGTTATCAAGATGACCAAGTCGCGCTCGACCATCGTGTTCGCACCGCTTCCCAGCGACGATCCGATGCAGCGTCGGCCGGATATCAGCATGGCGCGCCGCGTCATAGGCTGGGAGCCCAAGGTGCCCTTGGAGGAAGGGCTTGGGTATACGATCGGCTACTTCCGGGACCTCCTGACTTGAGAATGGCGATGCTGGTGGAGGTGCGTCGCGCCACTATTCGGAGCTCCGAGTGAACGCGGCAGCCACTCCTGCCACCCTTGGGGACACGCTTCTCGGAGAGATAATCCGATCACTCCTGCGTCGTTGGTGGATTCTGACACTCTCCGTGCTAGCCTGTGGGGGGCTTGCAGTTCTCTATGCTTTCACGGCGCCGCGCGTTTACCGCGCAGAAGTACTTCTGGCCCCAGCGACGGAGGAGCGTGTCGGACCCGGTGGTGGCGAACTCGCACGGTTCGCTTCCCAGTTCAGCGGCATAGCCACGCTCGTCGGTCTAGGTGGCGTTGGTGCGGGAACCAGCAAGGAGATTGCATTGGCAACGCTCACTTCCCGCGGCTTTCAGGCCGGCCTCGTCGAGGAATTGGGCCTTATGCGGGTTTTCTTCGAGGATCGCTGGGACGCGGAGACCGGCGGATTCCGACCGTCATGGACGGGTGCTGTGCCGACGGTTGACGATGCCATCAAGTATCTTAACGACAGGGTTTTCTCGGTTTCTGAGGATCGCAAGACGGGGCTGCTCAGGTTGCGAATAGAGTGGTATGACCGCAAAGCCGCGGCGGACTGGGCCAACGAGATCGTCCGGCGCGTCAATGAGTCAATGCGGGCGCAGGCCAGCAGCGCGGCAAAGCGAAGCCTGGAATTCCTCCAGACGGAGCTTAATCGGACTACCAATCTCGAGGTACAGCGTTCGATTTACAGCCTTATGGAAGCACAGGTGAACCGAATCATGCTCGCTAACGTGCGCGAGCAGTATGCGTTCAGGGTGCTAGACCCGGCCGTCGCTCCGGCCGAGCGCAATTCGGTACGGCCACGCAAAGCGCGAATTGTGCTCATTGGATTAATGGCCGGCACCGTTCTTGGCATCGCGGTGACTTTGCTACTGGATTTGATGCGGCCGCGGCGTAAGGTGCCGTCATCTGGACCGTGACGGTGGTCGCGAATGATAGAGGTCGATGGTCTAACGGCATTTGCGATTCGCGCACGAAGCTGCGCCCGTAGCATTGCAAGGATGGCGCTTAAGCGCGTCCGGCGCGACCAGAGCGTCGTCGCGAACGAATATCACGGCGGCCACTGGGCCCGGGTCCTTGAGCGCCGTGCCTGGGAGCATGCCGTAGACTTGGAGGCATTCCTCGTCGGGGACGACGACCGAGAGATATTCGCGCGGGTCGACGATCGGATCCACAGGACCCGGGTTCGTGACTACTATCGCTACCGGCTTAAGGCACTGCCGGCGATGCTAGAGCAAATGCTCGGCAGCATCGAGGAGACGGTCGAGCTAGGTAGTGGATTCGGTTACAACCTATTTGCTTTGTCGAGGGCTTGGCCAGCGAGTTCCATGGAGGGGCTGGAACTCTCAGAGAACGGACTTGCAGCCGCGAGGGCCATCGCCGAGCATTTTGGCCTCAACAACAGGCTTCGGTTCGGTCACATAGACCTGACCGTTCAACACCATCCCGGGTTCGACCGAATCGCCGGGCGTCCAGTATTTACCTTCTTCTGTCTGGAACAAATTCCTTACGATATCGAGGCCGTGGTGAGCAATATCGTCGATGCACGGCCATCGCGGGTCGTAAACATCGAGCCTGGGGTCGACATGTTTCGTCCATACAAGTTCTCCCACTGGCCAAACTACCTCTACGTGAAGTCAGTCGATTACCAGACACACTTGAGCGAAGTGCTTGAGGCGATGGCGGTTCGCGGAAGGATCAGAATCGTCGAGCGCCGGAAGATGCCTTTCTCGCCCACGATCCAGAATGAGGGGTTCGCAATTGCATGGGAGCCGGTCTGATGTCGATCGATCGCGTTGACTATGCTGCAATGTTTCGCGCGGGCGTCGCCTCGGCGCGCGCGCGGCTCGAGCTGTTGGAACTGCAGTCGGAGCAGGTCGCAGGCGCAGCAAGGCTCCTCATCGACTGTTTTCGCACCGGTGGAAAGGTCATGTTCTGTGGCAACGGCGGCTCGGCGGCGGACAGCCAGCATCTCGCCGCGGAATTCATGGGACGCTACCTCAGGGATCGTAATCCGCTGCCGTCGATCGCGCTGACCGTGGATACGTCGGCACTCACTGCAATCGGCAATGACTACGGTTACGAGCAGGTCTTTTCACGCCAGCTGCGCGGTATCGGCAGGGCGGGTGACGTGCTCGTCGGGATCTCAACGAGCGGCAACAGTGCGAACGTCGTGCGTGCATTCGAGATTGCGCGCGAGATCGGCGTGGCGACGATCGCGCTGACGGGATCTGGCGGCGGTCGAATCGTCGAGCTGGCCGATGTCGCGGTCCGGGTGCCTAGTTCCCGGACGAACGAGATCCAGGAGATGCACATCATGATCGGGCACATGCTGTGCGGATTCGTCGAGGACGCCGTTTGCTGAGGCAAGCCGTTTTCCTCGTCGGTGGCCTGGGTACCCGCCTTGGTGATCTGACCCGATCTACGCCGAAACCGCTCATGGAAGTTGGGGGGCGTCCCTTCATCGACTACCTTATCGACGAGGCGGCGCGCCACGGATTCTCGGACATCGTCCTGCTTGCGGGGTACCTCGGTGAGAGATTCGTATCCCGCTACGATGGACTGGAGCGCCTCGGAGCGCGCATCACGGTTTTGACGGAGTCTTCGCCGCTCGGCACGGGTGGTGCCGTTCGCGGAGCGCTGGACAGGCTAGATGAGCAGTTCCTGCTAGCAAACGGCGATACCTTCTTCGACATCAACCTGCGTGCCGTAACTGTCCCGCCGCGCGGTGGTGCAACCATGGCTCTCTGCGCCGGCATCGAAGGAGACCGTTATGGGCGCGTGCGATTGGACGGAGATCGGGTTCTCAGCTTCAGCGCGCCTACGGAGGGCCAACACGGACCGATCAACGCGGGCGTATACATCCTTTCGCGAGAAGTCGTCTCCGCAAGGCCAGCAGCACGTTCGTCAATCGAGCAGGACTGGTTCCCGGAGCTCGCGTCGAGCGGGCGACTGCTCGGCTCCGTTTTCAAGGGTTACTTCGTTGACATGGGCGTCCCAGAAGACCTAGCGCGCGCACGACGGGAATTGCCCGGTCTCACGCGTCGGCCAGCGGTGTTCCTAGATCGTGACGGCGTACTGAACGTCGACCACGGCTACGTCCATCAGCCAGCAGATTTCGACTGGATCGCGGGTGCTAAGGACGCTATCAGGTTTTGCAACGACCGGGGATACTTTGTCTTTGTCGTGTCGAACCAAGCGGGTGTAGCCCACGGGCTTTACGACGAGAAGGACGTGCTGTCGCTGCACGAATGGATGTGCGAAGCGCTCGCGGCGCATGGCGCGCATATCGATGCCTTCGAGTACTGTCCGCATCATCCCGAGGGGCGTGTCGAGGCCTACCGGCGCAGCTGCGATCGCCGAAAGCCCGGTTCACGGATGCTCCGCGATCTGATCCATCGATGGCCGGTTGATGTGCCACGCAGCCTGATGATCGGCGACAAAGACATCGACGTCTTGGCAGCAGAGGACGCAGGCATCCGCGGCCACCGCTTCACGGGTGGAAATCTTCGGGACTTCGTAGAAGCGCTTCTGGTGGCGCGATGACAGTCAGAGGATGGATCGACCCCCGTCAATTATGATGTTCTGCCCAGTCATGTAGCTCGAAGCGTCTGAGCACAGGAACTGGACCGCAGCCCGGTACTCGTCGCGACCAGCCATGCGGCCCATGGGGATCAGACTTGACAGCCGGCTGACGAACTCATTGCTCTGACCGTTGAATACGCCGCCCGGCGAAAGGGCGTTAACGCGGACGCCGTGCTGTGCCCAATAGGTTGCTAGGTACTTGGTCAGGCCGACGAGCCCGTGCTTGATGACTGAGTAAGTGACCGGCTTTACTGGCTGCAGCATCTCGTCGTCAAGGTCGTCGCGCCGGTAAAGCCTCTGGTCAGGTGCAATGACCGACAGGTCGGAGGCGATGTTCAGAATCACCCCGTGTCCGCGCCGAGCCATGCCGGCACCAAACGTTCGTGCGCACAGCATGGCGCCCGTGAGTCCTACGTCGATCTCCCGGCGCCACTGATCGAGATCGAAGACCTCGAGGCGCGTGCCGTTAGCGACCCCGGGCGTTGCAGTAACCTTCGCATCTATTGCCGCATTATTAACTAGAATGTCTATCCTGCCGACCGACTTATGTAACGCGTCGATTGAGTCGACGGACGTGACATCCAGTCGCGTTGCTTCTACAAGTCGGCTCCCGGTTTCTGCTGCGACAGCCTCGGCCGCAGCTACTGCACGTTCCTCGGCGATATCTGCGATAAGCACGCGGGCGCCAAGTAAGGCTAGTGCGGCTGCATGCTGCGGACCCAAGAGGCCTGCACCCCCTGTGACGATCGCCGTGCGTCCGGTCAAGTCGAATCTGCCGTCGCGGTTTTTGCACATGAGTCGATTTCGATACCGGTCAACTTCGGATCTGCCCGCCGTCGGCGACGTAGATGGATCCGGTTACGAATGCGGCCCGCGGCGAGGCGAGGAACGTCACGACTGCAGCGATTTCCTCGGGCGTGCCGAGGCGCCGAAGCGCAACCTCTTTTTCCAGCATCCGATTGACTCCCTCGGGGTCCTCGGCGATGCGTTTCTGCCAGCTGCCGCCGTCGAAGAGAACGTTGCCAGGAGCCACTGCATTGATGCGGATGCCGTCCCTCGCCAACGGGCGAGCCAGACCACGTACCGTAGCATTCAGGGCGGCCTTCGCTGCGGAGTAGGTAACCGGGGCGCCGAGTGCTTCAAGTCCGCAGATCGAGGATATACATACGATAGAGCCGCCGCCGTGGGCGCGCATTGCGGGCCTCACCGCAGCGATGATGTTAGTAGTGGCCAACAGGTTGATCTCTAGCACCCGGCGCCATTCTTCGGCGTCTTCCTGGCCGGGTGGTACCGATCGGCCGCTCCCGACATTGCAGACGGCCACGTCGATGCGGTCCCAGCGCTGCTCGGCCTCGCGCACGAAACGCGCGGCTTGCTGCGGGTCCGTCAAATCGCACAGGTGGATGGAGGACGCGTTGCCGATCTCCAGTTGAGCTGAACGCAACTGGTCGAGAGAACTGGCAGCGATGGCGACCCTCGCCCCCTCTGCGACGAACGTCTTGGCGATTGCAAGGCCGATGCCCCGGCTACCGCCCGCGACGATCGCACTGCGTCCGTCGAGGTCGAGGTTCATGGGTCGCCCGCTGTCAGCCAACCTGCAGTCATTGCGGCATACCTCGCGATCGCGCCCGCATGATCTCCGTTGCTTGCTCGGGCGGTCTGTAGTATGAATCGTCCGGCGAATCCCGATTTGCGCAAAAGCGACAGCGCTCGAGGGAGATTCGCGTTGCCAGTGCCCAACGGAACAGTCGTTCCACCGAAAAGACGGTCTTTCACGTGCACGTTTCGGATGCGAGATCCGTATGCGGAGATCTCCTCTCCGCAGTCGTAGCCGAGGGCGGCGCTGTTGCCGATGTCGTAGTTGACCCCGAAACAGTCTGCGGGAAATCCCTCGATGAAGCGTGCGAGCTCCTGCGGTCCATAATCGCACTCGAAGGCAACCACGAGGCCGTCGCGCCTCAATCGTTCTGCGCGTGCCATGAATGCGTCGACGACGAGCTCCTCCTGATTCCGATCCTGCATCGCGCCAGTGTCAACCAAAGGGACGACCACTATCCCGATTCCGGCGGCCGCACACGCGTCGAGAACCTCATCAAGCTCCCCAAGTCGCGAAGCGCGTTCCGCGCCATCGCTGCGCCAGAAGGGCGCTTGCATGAAGATGTCACCGGTCAATGAAACGGGCAGAACGCCGTGCAGCCGTGAAAGCTCGGCTATCTCGTGCCGCCCCGACTCCGTCAGAAGCGGATTCTCCCGAAACTTGTCGTGATCCAAAGTCCATTCCAGGAGACCCAAACCAAGGGACTGTGCAGTGGGAAACTCTGCTCGCCAGTGCAACCATGGAAATGCCTGTATGCGGCCATCGACCAGCGGGGAAAGCCGGCCCTGCATGAAGCCGATTCGCTCCAAGCTGCTCATGACGCCTCCAGCGTGACCAGCCCGTTTGCCGTCCAACCACCGTCGACGAAGATCTCCTGACCCGTAACGTAGGCCGACGCGTCTGAGGCGAGGAACACTGCGGCACCAGCCACATCGGCTGGTTCACCCCAGCGTCCGAGCAGCGTGTGCCGCTCACGCTGGAGACGCAGTTTGGGGTCATTGAAGCTCCAGTCCGTCATCGCCGTGTGCACGTAACCGGGCGCCAGACTGTTCACCCTGATGCGCTCGCGTCCGAAGTCGACCGCGAGGGCTCGCGTAAGCCCCGACAGTGCCGCCTTGGCCGCCACGTAACTTGGATTGCCCGGGAATCCAAGTATCGAATTGATGCTGGTCACGTTGATGATGCTAGCGGCTCTGGAGCGGCGAAGTGACGGCAACAAAGACAGGATCAGCCGGTATGGAGCGATCAGGTCGACTTCCAGCGTGTGCCGCATGCGGTCGATTTCTGCTGCGATGTCGGGGCTGGAGGCCGGCGGCAGGCTGATCGCTGCCGCATTGACTAAAACATCGAGTCTGCCGGTTCCGCCGTCGACTGCTCGCCGAACGATCTCCGGGGCGTCGGCCGAGGTAAGATCTACAGAAAGGTGCCGCAAGCCCGCTGAGTCCTCACCACCCGATCGACTGACAGCCAGCACCTGTGCACCAGCGCTCGCCAGCGCAGTCGCGATCGCAGCGCCAATGCCGCGCGACGCCCCAGTGACGACGGCGTACCGCCCTGTCAGCGGCGCTTGGGTCGTTCCGGACAGGCTATGCATAGCCGTAGCCACGCATGATGGCTTCGCAGAGGCGAATATCCTCGGGTCGATCGACCTGAAACATCTTGTGGCGCTCCATGACGAATACGCCGATGCGACCACCGAGACGATTCATAGTCCGCCTGAGTTGATCGGGCCTGAAGATGTAGAACGAACCATTCTCGAGATAGCGTTTCTCAATATCCTGGCGCCGACGGCGGTTCCTCCAGTCATAGTTCACTGATTCTGCAAGACCTTCAGAGTCAAGGCGCCACGTGAAGAAGTCCTCCACTTCGCAGACGCTTAGCAGGCTGTCCAGCCGCTCGCCGACCAGTGTCGACAGTGCACGATCGATGTCTGACGCCTCGCGGATTGGTGAAGTCGCCTGCAGCGCGACTACGAGATCGAATGGACCGGCGTGCCGTTCCCGCTCGTCGAGAGCATGCAGCCATGCGGATTCAGAACTGGCGGTATCGCCTGCGATGTGCTTGGGCCGCGGCACGCCCACCGCGCCGCATGCGCTGGCTAGGCCGAGGATCTCTTCGCTGTCGCTGGATACGGCTACCTCTGTGACGCCTTTCGCCTCGCGTGCCTGTGCGATCGACCATGTGAGTAAGGGCTTTCCGCAGAGGTTTATGAGGTTCTTGCGCGGTATCCCCTTTGAGCCGCCGCGGGCTGCGATCACTGCGAGGACGCGCAAGGAGGGCGCCGTCACAGGAAAGGTTCCAACCGATCTAGCGCGACCCAGAATCCCTCGCCGAGATTCTTGTGTCCCTGCCAAATCTCCGGGATGAAACTGGCCTGAGGAGCATGTGCTGCCATAGTTTGGCCGAGTGCCTTGAAGTCGATCTCGCCGTCACCAATCTGCAGGCCTTCGCCATCGACGCCTCGCGCATCCCCTAGGTGGTAGTGCGCCGTGTAGGGCCCCAGCACGGCGATTCCCCGAAGGAAGTCAAAACCGAAGTGATTCGCCGCGAGGCGCGTGTGGGAGACGTCCACGCACATTCGCAGGCCGAGCTCCGCACACACGCGCGCAGACTCGTCCGGGAAGATGAAGATGTTCTGATAGCGCTGTCCGCCGAAATGCCAGGGGAAGGGCGCCATGGTCTGCGGGATCAGTTCCACGCCATCTAAATCGAGCTCGCGGAGACTCCTAGCAAAGGTGTCATACAGGCGGGGCTTTTCCGATTCGGGAAAAGGGAAGTCGGTGGAACACCCGCCGACGTTCGCCACGATGGGAGGGCGCTCCGTGCTAGGGAAATAGTGCTTGAGGGAGCGAGCGATATCGATTACCCGCTGGGTTTCGCGGATCGAGAACTGCCGGTAGTCCTCGTCCGCGGAAGCCAGGTCCATTAGTCGGCTGCCCGAGAACAGCTCGGGAGCGTGAACGACGAATCCGACGGCGTACGTTCCAGTGAAGTACGACGCCGGATCGCGGTCCATGTCCTGATAGCTGAGGTGGAACTCGATAACGTCGGGCTTGCAGCGTGTGATGAACGACAAGGCGTCGTGATATCGCACGGGCACACCCCAGGGGCGCGTGAACCGGTATGGTCGGGGGCGCGCGGCGTACTCCTCAAGATCCGATGCGAAGAAATAGTCGTCGGCGCGCATCTGCCTGCGCAGACGGCGTCCTAGCAGGCGAGGCAAGTTCAGTGGTGAGAGCCCTTGGCCTGGGCTGCGGACGGCTATGTCGGATTCGGTCACCACGTGGCCGACGGCGAGGTCGCGAGCAGCGACTAGGCTCTTGGCCAGGTTCTCGCGATTGATCAGTTCCCCTTGGCTGAGTGGACGTTCGCCGTCGACGGTGGCAACGCCGAGGGAGCATTCGACCTCGCGGATACCGCTCACAAGCGCCGCGAACTCAGCAGGTTCGAGACTGGCTGCGTGATCAGGCCCCTCCATGGTTCGGTCCAGCGTGATATGCCGCTCGACGATGTTGGCTCCGCGTGCGACCGCAGCCATGGTTACCGCCGTGCCGCGCTCGTGACCAGAGTAACCAATGATCGGGTGCAGCTGCCGCAGCGTCTCCATGAAGCGCAGGTTGATGTTGTGAATTGCGGCTGGGTACGTGCTCTGACAATGGAGTAGCGCGAATGCTGCGGCACGTGTCCGCAGGAACTCAACCACCTCGGTGATTTCCGCAAGCCGGCTCATGCCGGTCGACAGGATCATCGGCTTACCTGTGGCGGCGATCGCGGCCAGCAGCGGCAGGTTGGTGAGATCCGCTGAAGCTACCTTGTAGCCCGAAACATCAAACGATTCCAACGCGCGGACGCTGAAAAGGTCCCATGGCGTACAAAGGTAAGTGATGCCCCGCTGTACGCAGTACTCCTTCAGTTTGCTATGCTGTTCTAAGGGGAGTTCGAATCGCCGGAGCAGATCGACCGTGTACTCGACCGAGAGATCGTCCTCACTTCCCGCAAGGCTGCTCGCCCGGTATACCTCGTCCAGCCGGCGCATCTGAAACTTGGCGCAGTCGGCTCGGGCGTCGACCGCTGCGTCGATCAGGGCGATGGCCCGATCGAAATCACCATTGTGATTGGTGCCGATTTCCGCAATCACGAAGCACGGCTCCCCTGGACCAATGTGGCGCCCCGCGATGGCGATCTTCTGCGATGACATCGCTACAGACTCGCTTCGCATCAGGCGCGCGCACTTTGGCGGCTCCAAGACCCAGAAGCCGACGGTCCTTCGCCCACTGCACCGCCGGTATCCTGAAGGTCCGAAATCCGCGTCCGCCAGGACCAAAGTCCGCCATCTTCGAACATGACCCGCTCGCAGCGGTAACCACGGCTCGCCATCTCGTCGAAGACCCTGTACTGCTGGAATGGTGGCACAAAGAACATAAAGAACCCGCCGCCGCCGGCTCCGAGAATCTTTCCGCCGAGGGCCCCATTAGCAATGGCGGTGTCGTAGATGCTGTCAAGTTCATCATCGCTGATCATGGGGCTATCCTGACGTTTGAGGACCCACGCCTCGTGCAGCAAGCGACCGTATCCGTAAACGTCGCCGCGGAGCAGTCGGCGTTTCATCTCAAGGGTGAGTTCTTTCGTTCGGTTTCGCGAGGGCGCGGACTTCGCGCCGGGCGCGAGCAGCCTGGCGCGCTGATCCGTGTGGATCGCACCTGAATCGTGTTTCCTCCCTGTATAGCAGAGCACCAGGGTCTCCTCGAGCTCGGAGACTGTCTTCGCTTCTAGCCGCAGCGGGAAGATCACATTGTGCTCGGCTGTGAACTCCATGAAGTTGAAGCCACCGAACACGGCGGCATACTGATCCTGCCACCCACCCGGGATGTTCAGCATCAGGCGTTCCGCCTGAAAAGCCATTTCAGATATCTGATGTCGGTCCCAAGGATCCGACCTGAATTCATTGAAACAGCCGATGACCGCTGCTGCCAATGATGCCGACCCGCCGAGTCCGGACCCGACCGGGTAGTCGGACGCGACTTCAATCTCGAAGCCGAAGGCCGGCTCGATCAATTGAATGACCGACACGATGAGGTCGAGTGCGCCATTCAGCTTGAGGTCGGCCACCGATGCGCACTCGACCGTGCGTTTGAGATCGTGTGAATAGATCCTGACACGGGAATCCGATCTTCGCCGCAGCGTAGCGTGAGCGTACTTGCGGATCGCTGCGTTCATGACAAGCCCGCCCTCATCGACGAAGTAGTGCGTCAGGTCGGTACCACCGCCGCCGAAGGTGATTCGCGCAGGAGCTCTCGCTCTCGAGAACACCTCTTCCTCTGCATCAGGGCGATAGTCGCTACGACTGCAGATATCGACGAGCCGGCGGGCCGAATCTAGGATCGGCACGTGATGCACGCGGTGGTCCAGGAGTTTCAGGATTTTCTCTCGGGCCGTTCCGGCTGCAGCCCAGACGAACTCCTGGTTCATGAATGCTTCGAGTCGGACTCCGAGATCGTTGTCTTCGAGCAGCCGACGGCGAATATCGCCATCGGTGATACATCCGACTACACGGGAATCTGAGTCGGTGGTAAACAGAATTCCCATCTGGTTGACGTTGAGTTGGTGGAAGGCTTCCTGGATCGTGGCGGACGCAGGAATACACGCATTTCTCAACTTAGACATCCATTCCTCGATTTCCGACCAAAACTCTATTTGTCATATAATTTTGCCATATCGAGGCCGCAATAGTTCTATGTCGGTCGGCGATTCAGCGAATCGTTGCCGGATTTGTGGGCGTTTTCACAGGTTTGGGCGACCCCAGTGAAGGCTCTAATTGCAGGCACTGGCTCGATCGGTCGACGCCACGTCGAGTCCATCAGGGCGCTCGATCCGGCAGCCGAGCTGGTCTTTCTCAGACGATCGGTCGGCCAAGACGTGTACTCCGATTGGGTGGGGGCGAAGGTCGTAACCAGCATCGAGGATGCTCTCGCCCTGCGGCCGGATATCGCGGTCATCGCCGGTCCTTCCAGCGGGCACGCCGAACTCGTGCTCGCGATGCTCGCGGCACGGATTCCGATGTATGTGGAGAAGCCCGTCGCGACCGACGCGGCGCAGATTGCCGCGATACGATCGGCGATGGCCGTGCAGAAGCCGCCGGCCAGCATTTGTGGGTGCAATCTCCGGTTCTTGCCGGCGATCAGAGCGGTTCGCCAAGCGCTGCATGCGGGAAGAATCGGCCGTGTCGTCCGCGCGACGCTGCAGGTCGGCCAGTGGCTCCCCGCTTGGCGCCCCGCCAGCGACTATCGGCAGTCCTACAGTGCAAAGCGGGAGCTCGGCGGTGGCGTCTTGCTCGACCTCGTTCACGAACTGGATGCGGCTCGCTGGCTTTTGGGAGATCTCCATGTCCGGGGCGCAGTTGGTGGGCACTTCAGTCGGCTCGAAATAGACAGCGAGGATTCTGCATGGGTGCTGCTGTCGCGTGTGGGCGGACCAGCCGTAGCCGTCGGTGTCGACTATGTCGCTCGGCGCCCGATTCGCAGATACGAGTTCATAGGCGAGGACGGCACGCTTACGATCGACTTGATCGACCGCCGGGCCGTGCTGGAGAATGAGTCGGGCACTGAGCATTTGCTGATGCCCGAGGGTGCGTTCGACGTCGCCTCTACGTATCGCGCGGCCATGACCGAGCTCATTCACGCCGTGGCCTCCGGTTCCGTGACCAGCCAAGGCCTCGAGGAAGGTCTTCAGTCGGCTGCTCTGGCGGTACGTGCCAACGAGTTGATCCGGCAGTGACCACAATCGCCACAATCTGCGCTCGGGGCGGGTCCACAGGCTTGCCGCGAAAGAATGTGCTGCCGTTGCTCGGCAAGCCGCTGATCGTCTGGACCATCGAGCAGGCGCTCGCCGTGCCGAGCATTGACGCAACGTTCGTTTCGACGGACGACGAAGAGATCGCTGCAGTAGCGGAAGCCGCCGGCGCGCGGGTCTTGGGGCGTCGACCGGCACATCTAGCGACAGCAGAAGCACCGAAGATTCCGGTGATTCAGCATCTTGTGGAGCAGGTCGAGTCGACCGGGCTGCTAGTGGACCGTATCGTCGACCTCGATCCAACCTCGCCATTGAGGACTGTTTCCGATATCGAGGCCTGCATCGGCCTGCTGACTTCCGAAGTGGATACCGTGATCACGGGCTTCCCGTCGGACAAGAACCCGTACTTCAACATGGTCGAAGAGCAACCGGATGGTAACTATCGCGTCGTAAAGCAGACCGCCGCCATTGTGACAAGTCGGCAGCAAGCGCCAGCGGTGTACTCGATGAACGCCTCCATCTACGTCTGGCATCGGCGAACGCTCGGCCTCGGGCTCTGGGGAGGCCGCGTACGGCTGCACCCCATGCCCCGTGATCGTTCCATCGACATCGATTCACGACTCGACTTTCGCTTGGTCGAGCTGATCTTGCAGGAGAGGCTTGGCAGTGGATGATTCACGCTTCCGGCTGGATGGCCGGGTCTGCGTCGTGACGGGCGGGGCCGGAATCCTCGGAGAACCTATGTGCCGCGCTCTGCTGCAGCACGGTGCTAGCCTCGCGATAGTCGACCGCGACCTTGCAGGCCTCGACGCCGTGGCTGCGCGACTGCGCGAAGTGGCGGCCGGCAGGTTTGTGACCGTCCGTGCGGACATAACCGATCCCGACGATCTCGTCCGGGCACGGGCGGAAATTCGGGTATCCCTCGGAGACGCCGACGTGCTTGTCAACAATGCGTCGGCTAAGAGCCCGAACTTCTTCGAGCCGTTCGAGACCTTTCCGCTGGCCGACTGGAATGAAGTGCTTGGTGTGAACCTGACAGGCTCAATGCTCTGCTGTCAGGTGTTCGGGGCACCGATGGTTGAGCGTCGTCGTGGCAGCATCATTAACACGCTGTCGATATACGGGATCGTTGGACCGGACCAGCGAATCTACGAGGGGGCGTACTACGAGGGTCGTGCCATCAATACCCCTGCGGTCTACAGCGCGAGCAAGGCAGGGCTGTGGGGGCTGACCAAATATCTGGCGACGTACTGGGGCGCCGCTGGGGTCAGGGTGAATGCGATCACCCCGGGCGGGGTGTTCAGCGGCCAGAACGACACGTTCGTGCAGCGCTACAGCTACCGAGTGCCACTAGGCCGTATGGCAGAGCGCGATGAGATGGCCTTGGCCGTCGTGTACCTGGCCTCCGACGCATCGTCCTACGTGACTGGTCAGAATCTCGTGGTGGATGGGGGGCTTACGGCTTGGTGACTCAACGACGCTGCTACGTCATTGCAGAAGCCGGCGTCAATCACAACGGCTCAATGGACCTCGCGCTGCAGCTGGTGGACGCGGCCGCCGAAGCGGGCGCGGACGCGGTCAAGTTCCAGACCTTTCGGGCCGAGACGCTGGTCGGTGCTGGCGTCGGCAAGGCCGAATACCAGCAGCGTGCGACCGGCAGCGGCGATCAGCGAGCGATGCTCAAGTCACTCGAGCTTTCCTATGACGATCACGCTTTGCTGTGTGAGCGGTGTAGGACCCGCGGCATCGAGTTTCTGTCTACGCCATTCGACGAGGACGCGGTCGAGTTTCTCGTCGGTCTCGGCATGCGTCGTATCAAGATCGCGTCAGGAGAGCTGACCAACCGACCTTTCATCGAACTCGTCGCGTCCAAGGGGCTCCCCGTCATGCTGTCCACGGGTATGGCGGAGCTGGAAGAAGTGGCTGAGGCGATCGAATGGATTCGGCGGGCACGACCGGCGGCAATCGGCGATAACAGTCTGGTGTTGCTGCACTGCACATCAAACTATCCGACGGCGCTCGTCGACGTAAACCTGCGCGCGATGTCGACTATGGCGCGAACTTTTGGTGTAGCCGTTGGTTACTCGGACCACACTGCTGGCATCGATGTGGCGCCCATGGCGGTTGCGCTCGGCGCCGAAGTGATCGAAAAGCACTTCACGCTTGATCGCACGCTGCCTGGGCCCGATCACATGGCTTCGCTCGAGGTGCCAGAGCTTCGAACGATGATTGAGTCCATTCGGTCTGCCGAATTGGTGCTGGGGGACGGTATCAAGGCGCCGCGGCCTAGTGAGTTCGCCGTGCGTGATCTCGTCAGGCGCAGCGTGGCCGCGCGACGCGAACTGCCTGCTGGGCACGTGCTGGACCGCGCCGACCTCACCTGCATGCGGCCCGGCATGGGTATTGCTCCAAAGGCCCTTGACACGGTCGTCGGACGTGTGCTGCGGCGATCCGTTCAGGCCGGTGCACTGATCATGGAAGCGGACCTGATGTG
The DNA here is from genome assembly GCA_037444685.1 of Gammaproteobacteria bacterium. Classification (GTDB taxonomy): domain Bacteria; phylum Pseudomonadota; class Gammaproteobacteria; order Steroidobacterales; family Steroidobacteraceae; genus UBA964. The sequence continues at coordinate 74,185 of JBBILX010000002.1, read as the reverse complement.
AAGCGCCGAGTCCTGTACGTCTCCGGCACCCGAGCCGACTTTGGCCTGATGCGCGCGACGCTGCTGCGCCTGAGCGCCTGTGACCAATTGGAAGTGTCTGTCGTTGCGACGGGTCCGCACCTGATGGCGGACTACGGCATGACGGTGGAGGAGATCCGCGACTCGGGACTGCGCTTGGCAGCCTGCGTTGACGCTCCAGTTACGGCTAGCAGCGGCGGTGCGATGGCGAAGGCAATAGCCGCCTCTCTTGCAGGGCTCGTCGACGTAATCGAGCGAGAGAGGCCCGACGTCGTGATGCTGCTAGGAGACAGGGGCGAGATGCTCGCAGCGGCGATCGCGGCGGTTCACGTTGGCGTGCCAGTCGTCCATCTTCATGGTGGCGAGCGCTCGGGGACGGTGGACGAACCGGTCCGTCATGCGATCTCTAAGCTGGCACACTATCATTTCGTGGCTACGCCCGGCTCTCGCGAGCGGCTGCTCCGAATGGGCGAATCCGCGGACCGGGTCTTCGTCACCGGGGCGCCCGGCCTAGACGGCCTGGCAGAATCGGTTCGTTGGAGCAGGGAGCAGCTGGCGGCCGACGAAGGGTTTGATTCCGCGCGCCAAATCGCCCTGATGGTGTTTCATCCCGTCGTCCAGGATGCAGCGGAGGCAAGCGGCCAGGCTGCAGCGATATTGCAGGTCATGCGCGATCTCAACCTCCAGGTCATTTGCCTGCGGCCAAATTCGGACGCTGGCGGCGCAGCTATCATGGGACAACTGCTGCGGGAACGCTCGCGTCGATTCCGGTTGCATACCCATCTGCCGCGCGAGAAGTTCTTGGCGTGGATGAGCGCCGCGGACTTCATGATCGGCAATTCGAGCAGCGGCATCATTGAGGCACCGACCTTTGGTACTCCAGTTGTCAACGTTGGCGATCGGCAGGCAATGCGCGAGCGGTGCGCGAACATAGTCGACACTGATTACACTCCTGCTTCGATTCGGGCCGCAGTTTGTCGCGCACTCGAGCGCGGCCGACGTGCCACATACAACGTGTATGGAGACGGACGCGCCGGCGAGCGGATCGTGGCGCTAATCCGTTCCATTCCGCTGGAAGCCGGCTTGCTAAAGAAGACGAATGCCTACTAGAACATTGATCCTCGTCGGTGCGGGCGGGCACGGTAGTGTGGTTTACGACGCTGTACGACTGTCCCGCAGCTGGGAGGTCGTCGAACTTCGCGATGATCGTGCCGTTGAGACCGGTAACAAGTTCGACGGAATCGATGTGCGAGTTCCGGCCGTTCCTGTGCAAAGACTCGAGGATGCCTATGTGCACGTCGGCATTGGAAGTAATGCTGTTCGCGCGCGTATAGCGGCCGCCTACCGCGGCCTTGGGGCGCAACTGGTGGCCATAGTGCATCCGGCAGCGAGTATTGCCTCGACTGCATCGATCTCGGCTGGTTCCTTCGTGGCTGCGCGTGCGGTCATCGCGCCGCACGCCGTCCTCGGCGAGGGTGCGATCGTCAATCATGGAGCGGTCGTTGATCATGACTGTGAGCTGGGATCGTGGTCTCATGTCGCGCCGGGCGCCGTTTTGGGGGGTGGGGTTAGGGTCGGTTCCGCGGCTCTGATCGGGGCGGGTTCAATCGTGCTACCTGGCCTGTCGGTGGGCGATGGCTCGACAGTTGGCGCTGGCGCAGTGGTGACGCGCCCTGTAGAAGCCGGCTCGGTCGTCGTCGGTATGCCCGCACGGAGAATTCGACACTAATGCGACCAGCCAAACCGTTTCTCGTGGGCTGGAGCTCGACCCTGCGTGACGCGTTCGAGCAGATCGAGCGAGGGGCTTGCGGCATCGCGCTATTCGTTGACGCTGAGGGGCGCCTTATCCGTACAGTGACCGACGGTGATCTGCGGCGATTGATCCTAGGAGGCGCAGATCTCGCGAGCCCGCTCTCGCAACTGCCCGCGCGTGCATCGGTTACGGCGAGCGCAAGCATCGATCCGACGCGGGCGCTCGAGATACTCAACGAGCACAAGATCGATCATCTGCCGCTCATCGACGCAGCGGGGCGTCCTGTCGGGGTCTACTTCCGCCGGGACATCGACGGGCAGATCCTGCTCTCGACGCCGCACATGGGCTCTTACGAGCGCGAGTACGTAGAGGAGGCGTTCCGCACAAACTGGATTGCGCCGCTGGGGCCGAATGTCGATGCTTTCGAGAAAGAACTCGCGGCCTACGTCGGGATCGGGCACGCTGCCGCAGTCGTATCGGGCACTGCGGCGCTGCATTTGGCGCTGAGGTTGCTCGGAGTGGGGCGAGGTGACCGCGTCTTCTGCTCGAGCCTTACGTTCGTCGCTAGTGCTAATCCGATTCTGTACGAGGGAGCACTTCCGGTCTTCATCGATTCGGAGCCAGAATCCTGGAATATGTCTCCCTGTGCGCTTGAACGGGCGCTCGAGGATGCGGCTCGACGGGACGCACTTCCGCGCGCGGTGATCGTCGTGAACCTTTATGGTCAGAGCGCGGACATGGAACCGCTGTTGGAACTCTGCGGACGTTACTCGGTACCAATTGTCGAGGACGCCGCTGAGTCGCTCGGAGCGACCTATCGCGGCAGGAAAAGCGGAACGTTCGGTCGACTTGGCGCGTTCTCGTTCAACGGTAACAAGATCATCACGACCTCCGGTGGCGGTATGCTGGTCTCGGACGACGAGGATCTCATCCGGCGCGCGCGCAAGCTATCCACCCAGGCGCGTGAGCCCGCCGACCATTATGAGCATGTTGAGGTTGGCTACAATTATCGGATGAGCAACGTGCTAGCAGGAATCGGTCGTGGACAGCTGAAGGTCATCGAGGAAAGGATCCGAGCGCGTCGACGAATCTTTTCGCGATACGTCGAAGGGCTCGGGGACTTCCCGGAGATTGCCTGGATGCCAGACGCCGCGTACGGAACGTCCACTCACTGGCTGACCGCCGCGACGCTGGAAAACGGCGTCAGCCCCACTAAGTTCATCAAGACGCTCTCCGAGCATCGCATTGAGGCGCGCCGGCTTTGGAAGCCGATGCACCTTCAGCCTTTGTTCAGTCAAGCTGAATACTTTCCTCATGCCCCTAGCCGCGACATCTCGGCTTCGCTTTTCGAGAGAGGTATCTGCCTGCCGTCGAGCTCCAATATGACCGATGAGCAGCAGGATCGAATCATCGACCTGATCCGCGCTGTGCTTCGGCGCAGGTAACGTCGCGCAGCGGTGCACAGGGGAGTAGCCGGTGAGAGATGCGCAAGTGATGCGGGCGGCGTCGCCGCTCGTCGCGTTCGGGATTAGAGTCGTTACGCCGATCGGCGTGGACGTGCACGCGGGCAGGCGATTCGGAACGGAGGTTTGCCGGTGTGGCAGCTCGTGAAGATTGCGTGTTTTCCTACGCGGGCGATGGATCTGCTCATGACGGGAATGCTTTGTACATGGGGCTCGCGTCGACGTTACTACAACATAGGCTGTCGCTACGTCCGGGCGGTCTCGGAACGTTGCCGCTCATCGTGATGACGTGACGGATAGAGCGGCAAAACCGTCCGCGTGCGATGGCTACGGTAGCCCGCAATTCGGTCCTTAACCTTGCGTCTTTCGGCGTCGCCTCCATCGTTGGGCTGCTTGTTGCGCCGCTGATCATTGGTCGCTTTGGGATAGAGGTCTTCGGTCTCGTCGCCCTCTCGCGCATGATTCTCCCGTCGGCTCTGGGCGCGCTTTTCGATCTGGGTCTACCCGAGGCAATCATGCGGATGACCGCAATCGATCGCTCTCGGCACCGCGGTACCACGTCTTGGCGCAGCGTCCGGGTGGCAATAGCAATATCCTGCAGCATCGGCATTGCACTCGGATGCTGCCTCTGGTCCTTTGCGGACACCATCAGCATCTCGGTGCTTGAGCTGGACCAGACAAGCGCGGCCCAGTTCTCCGTCGCTCTCCAGTGGACCGGAATCGCTCTGGTCTGGCTGTACCCGGTGTCAGTCATCGAGGGCTGGCTGAAAGGGCTGGAGGAGTTCGCCTGGCTCAGGGCGAGCGACATAGTGTTTAACGTCGTATTCGGTCTTGCAGTCTGGCTGATGAAAGGTCCCGTTGCAGCTGCGCAGGCGCTGATCCTGGTCTATCTCGTGCTTTGCGTTCTCCGCGGGGTTGCGCTGGCCTGGCACGTGCGCACGCGCATGAGTGACCCGCAACCGGTCGTCAGTGGTACCACCCGAGAGATGCTCGCGTACGGCCTCACTGTGATGTTCAACAAGAGCGTCGGGCTTGGCCTGCGATACGTTCCGCCGCTGATACTCGGCATCGTCAGCGGCGCCTCGGCGGTCGGTTTGTTTGACGCCTTGAGCCGTATCCCCTACCTCGCCAAGTCGTTGCTGGGTGTTGCCACGTCGGCAATCCCGCCTGCGGCGGCGCGATTGTCCGTAAGTCTGTCGCGGGCCGAATTCTGGGCGCGCTGCTCGGAGGCAACTGCGGCGCTGGGGGTGGCGCTGGTGCCCGGTCTCGTCGTGCTGGCTGCATTCGGCGAGTTCGTGCTGAGTGCCTGGCTCGGCACCGAAATCGCTCGGGACTGGTTTTTCTTCGCAATCATGATGGCCTGGCCTGTGACGATCGCTTGCGACCAGGTCCGAGACTCTATGCTTTCGATCAGCCGTGATTACTTGCGGACCATGGGCATCGCGTCCGTGATGCAACTCGCGACCCTGATTTCAGTCGGCATCGGCTTTCTGCCTTGGCTCGACGCCAATGCCTTCGCGGTCGCGTTGTGCGCCGCCGGCGCTGTGGGCCTCGGCGCGCGATGGCGGTTCTCAGCGTTGCGAGATGTCCCATCTCGCGTGACGCTGAGGCCTGTGGTCGGGATGCTCGGGGCTATCGTGGTGTGCGTGTTCGTTTCCTGGCTCGAACAGTACTCAAGGGCCGATGCGGGTCAGACCGGCCTGTTCCGGGGTCTTTCGTTCATGGCCGCGGCATGGCTCGCCGCTACCGGCGCTTACATGGCAACGGGAATGACGCGCCAGACACGCGCAGTTGCCCTGCGGACGGCGGCGGCGCTTCTCCGTCAGCGCGCATGAAGGCGAGAGCGGCGGTCCGCGGCTGCCGTTCAGTGGCAGATCCCGTTTCCTGCGCTGGAGCGGTCGAGGGACTCCGAAGGTGGTGAAGCTCGGGTACTTCGACTGGCTGCGTGCGGCCTCGTCTCAGGCCGTCCTGATCGGTCACGCGCTGACCATCTTCCTGCCATCGATCTTCATGGTGGAGCGCGCGGACGGCTTTCTGGAGGCAGCTCGCACTGTGCCGTACGTGCAGAATCTCGGCGTCGTGGTGTTCTTTGCGCGTTCCGGCTATATGGTGACTAACGCGGTCTCGGGTGAGATGGCAGCGCCACAGTTCGGCCTGGAGCATTTGATAGTCAACCGTGCAACGAGCATATTTGTGCCGTACGTGCGAACTGCCCTGATCATGTGATCGTGCGAAACGCTGCTTCTGCGACCCGGGCCGTTCAACCGATTCACCGAGCTGCGGCTGGATGCCTGGACCGGAGTGAGCAACCTCCTGATAATGTTCAATCATCCTCCCCAGTCCGTTGCAGGGGAGGAGCTCAACATTGACTGACTCGCCGCGAGTCCGATCGGGTCTGCTGATCCGCTCTGAACGGTCTTACGGGAGTGGTGGCTGTACGTGGCCTTCGGGTTGTTTGCCTTAGTGCTCGCGCGCGACAGGTATATCGGGCTCTACGCGTTACGGTTGCTGTTCGCGCTCGCGCCGATCCTTGTGTCGTTAAGCACGGCATCCGGACGCGTGCTTGCTTGGCCGGTTGGCATGCGGGTGGCACTGGCTGCAACGCATCTCAGGCGTCTCGGCTGTCAGTTCTTCGCAGCTACGCAGTTGCTAACGGCAGCCGTCGAGGTATGGCTACGTTCCGGGTAAGATTTGTATGCGCCGGTGTCCGTGATCTGCTTCGGCTACGTTCTCATCGCGTCCGATCTGCGTACCGTGGAGGGTAACTTCGGGTCAGGGCCGCTCGGAATGGTCAGATTGTTGTTGGACTACCCGTATTCGCTCTATCTTGAACGCTTCTAGGTGCTCATTTACTTGCAGACCTATATGCCCAGCAGCGTGAATGCCGCTGCGGCCGTGGCGGTGGCGCTGGCTGGGTCGAACGTTGTTGCCCCTAGGTTCTGGTGGGCATTCGAAAGCTACTCCATGACGGTGTGGCAGCACATGCTGCAGTGGCTGAGTTAGCTGACCGCTGATTGAGAGTGTCCCGCATCCCTGCGCAATCGTGAGGTAATGTTCCAATGCACGTTCCAATGCACGTACGGCTGCTGTGGCATCTCCACCGCACGCCGTTTGCAGGCGCGTTGAAGGGCGTTGCCCGGCTTGTTTACAGGAGTGCCTGCATGCGCCGTCAGGATCTGCTGGCGTCCCTCCCCGCGGACGCGGAGGTCATCGCTTGTGCCCGGCGGCTCGGCAGCGACGGTTATGTGATGCTGGACACTTTGTGCGAACCGGAAATTCTCGAGGCCTTAGACCAGCACGGCACACGCAAGCTCGAGCGGGTTGCCGACCTGGCGCTGAAGCAGGCGAGTATGCACAAAAGCTTCTGGGTTCGGCTCTCTGACGAGGATGTCCGGGACGGGCAATTCGACCTGGACAATCCGCTGGTCAGGTTCGCTCTGCAGCCTCAGATACTCGCGGTGATCGCGCATGCGCTCGGCGAAGTGCCCCAGTTGTCGGATGTGCTGCTTACCCTTTCTTCCGATTCGGATCCGGGCCTAAAGTACTCGCAGCTCTGGCACCGCGACTACGACGACGTCAGGACCATCAAGCTGTTCAGCTACCTGACTGACGTGGATTCGGAGGCAGACGGACCATTCACGCTCATACCAGGGCCGGTTTCCGATCGGCAGAGATTCACCAGACGCACGCACGTCGAGGACGCCGTGGTTCTGAGGGGCGGGGCGGTGCGCCCAGTTGCCATCACCGGGAGGCGGCTGTCCGTATTTGCAGTGGAGACCTCCCGCTGCCTTCATATGGGGAGCCGCATGGCGCCCGGGCACTCGCGCTTGCTGTATACTGCGACGTTCATTCAGTATCCGCGCCTATACCCCGAGCCGCCAGCACGCTTCAGGGTTGGCGCGGAAGTCGACGAACTTACCCGCACCGTGTTGACTCCTAGCGGACCCCCGCGCAAGCCAGCCTGAAGTGCACGTAGGAATCATCACCGACCACCCGAAGCGTGATCTCGCGGGTGCCGTCATGACTGCTGCCGCACTAGCCCGCCGCGGGTACAGGTCGTCCATCATCCCGCTGTATGAACAGGCCGTAGATGTCCCGTTGCTCGGGCTCGATGCGCTGATCGTCAATTTCGCACGGCCCGCAAACATCGAACTGGTCGCGGGCTATCGTGCGCTCGGTCTGCCGGTCTACGTGCTCGACACCGAGGGCGGCGTCCTCACCGAGACCGGCGCCAATTCGCCGGAGAAGCTAGCCCGTTTTGTCCGCAGCAGCGGATTCAGCGAACTTCTCGCCGGTTACTTGTTCTGGGGCTCAACGTTGCGCGAAGCCTTTGTTCGTCTTTCCGGGCTGCCGGCCGATCGCCTGCACGTTACCGGCTGTCCCCGGTTTGACTTCGCGAGTCCGCGCTGGTGGCAGCTGCTGGATTTCGACCGCACCGACTATGTCTTGGTGAATGCCAATTTTCCGCTGGTGAATCCGCTCTTCGTCCGATCGCCCGAGGATGAGCGCAATGCCCTCGTAGCTGCAGGATGGGACAGGGACTACGTGGATCAGATGCTGGTTGACTTGCGGTGGATCTTGGCGGAGTACCTCGTGACAGTGCGGGCCGCTGCCGCCCGCTTCAAGGGGACGACCATCGTGGTTCGTCCTCATCCTTTCGAGCGGTCGAGGACCTATGAGGAGGCTTTCGAGGGATTGACGAACGTGGTCGTCGACGGACGCGGGAGCGTGATGAACGTAATCCGAAACTCCCGTTGTGTCGTGCATCTCAACTGCGGCACGTCGATCGAGGCGACGATGCTGCGCCGTGTGCCGCTGTCGCTCGAGTTCCTGAACACTCCGCTGATGTCGCGACACGGCCCGCTCCCGAGCAGGATCAGCCTTCAAACGCGTTCCGCCGAGCATCTATTCGAGTGTATCGAGCATTCCGAGCGTGCGGCACAGAGTTTTCCGTTCGAGGCGAATTACGCTGAACACATTTGGCCATGGTTCTACGACAATGATGGCGCAGCCGCCGATCGAATCGTGAACGCCCTCGTGGCAGATCTCGGTACATTCAGGGGGCCAAGGCCGAGCGTCGCCTGGTCGCTTCGCAGCAGTCGACGCAGGTCGCGCGTCTCGCAGCGTCTTCAGGCAATCGCGGCGAATGCCATGGGGTCCGCTCTGAGCTCTGCGGCGCGCGGTGCGTTCAACCAGGTCCGGCGCGAGAAGCGTCTAGACGTCAAGGCCGTGCGGCTCCTGCTTGACCGCGTGACTAACCATGAAGGAGTGCCTGTCCCGCAGTGTCAGTACGCGCGGCATCCGTGGACTGGGGCCGCGCTGGCGTCGATCTCGGTGGACCCATCGGGCGGTTCATCGCCATGAGCGGAAGGCCGACGATCATCGTAACTTCGCTGGCCCGCTACCAGACAGAGTTCTGGATCGCCGTGGCACGCGATCTCGGTCGCCGCGGCTTCTCTGTGGCGGTTCTGTCCTTCGACGACCCTAGCACACTGCTGCTCGAGGAGGCTGGAATCCGGGTATTTGGTCCCCCGCAGATCCGGTACGAGGCCGATCCGCCTTCTACAGACCTGGAGAGCCTGAACTACTGGCTTTCTCACGAGCGCTTCGTGTTCGGCGAACGGGATCGGCGCCGTTTGCTAAACCGGCTCGGTGCTTACCGCGACTTGGTTGACCAGGCGCTGGATAAACTGCTAACCGAGGGCGAAGTCGTCATGGTCCAAGAGGTGGGCGGATTCCTGTCGGTGATTGCGAGTTTCTTCTCTGCCCGCGCTCGGGGCGTTGACAACTGGTTCATTGAGCCTGCCTTCTTCAGGGGGCGCCTGTTCTTCTACAAGAACACCTTCGCGGCGCCCAGCGTGTCTGGCCCGCTTCCGGTGGACGTGAGCAAGGAAGTGGAGCAGTACTTAGCGGAAACAATCAGAAAACAGTCCATCGTCGTGCCGATCAAGGATCGGCATCAGTATCGGTCAGCCGCACGAAAGGTGCTCAACGTCAGGAACGCGCGACGGCTCGTCGAGAAGCTCCTGGCAAAATATGTCCGGCGTCAGCACATGGAGTTTGGTCACATCGGACGGCATGCATGGACTCATCTGACCATGGTTCGCAACAGCATTGCTATGCGTGGTCTCTACACTCCATTGGTCGACGTTGGTCCGTTCGTGTACTACCCCCTCCATGTTCCGGGTGACATGGCGCTGACGCTCCGCTCGGGTGAGTACCTTGACCAAATCTCGCTGGTCGACTACCTGGCGCGGACCGTTCCTGCGACGCATCGTGTCGCCATCAAGGAGCATCCGGCGATGATAGGGGCATTGGATGCAGCGCGACTGCGGGCGCTGCTGCGAATGCATGACAATGTGGTCGTCATCCCGCCCGAGACGAACAACTACGAGGTGCTCCGGGCAGCCGATGTCGTGGTCTCTGTCAATTCGAAATCTGGTGCCGAGGCTGCTCTACTTGGAAAACGCGTCCTGGTGCTGGGCGACGCGTTTTATTCCGACGCGCCGATCGTTGAGCGGGTCGAATCTCTGTCCGCTCTTCGAACAAGATTGGTCGAGGCAGTGGCAAATCCGAGCCCCGTGGCTGGCGCCGAAGTCGTTTCGCGCTATTTCCAGCTGGTTTGGCAGACGTCCCAGCCCGGAGAACTGTATGTTTGCGACGAAGAGAACGTGCGCCGATTTGCGGATTCACTGCTGTTCGCGATCGGCGCGGGCGCTCCGGAAGTAGAGTGAGATGGACGTGCTTGGTGCAGTAAGCGGCGCTCTACTGCTCGCTTGGCTGTGGACGTACGTCCGTTCGCGGCCAATCCTCGCGCTAGCCTTCTTCTTCATTTTCTTCCAGATCGGTCTGAGAACGATCTCAAGTATTTTTCTCGACGCGTTCGGTCCTGTCTACGCCATCGAGCTCGATTACGAGGTAGGGGGCACCGGCGCCACTTTGGCCTGGGCAGTGACCGTCGTGATTGCTGTTCTGATTGTGTCGGCATTTCTCTCTCCACGCACGATATCACGCGGGGCAGCGATCGGCAGCGAGAGCAGCGTGTCCGAAGCGTTTACTCTGGGCGATTGCGGCTTCTGGGCAGTGACCATCCTTGTCTGCTTGCTGTACGCGGACATGCTTTCTGGCGGCGTGATTCCGCTGTTCGAAGGGCTGGAGCGATGGGAGTACACTGAGCAGTACGCGGGACCGGTGCATCGGTGGTTCTTCGAGTTCGGAACGCTACTCGTCTGTATGCTGGGCGTGCTCAGCGTCTACCCGCGTGTGCTCGGCGGTCAAACCGATCTGCGTTTCGTGCTACTGCTCGGCCTAATCTTCGTGTACTGCATTTTGGCAGGGCATCGATTCTCGATTTTCTATGCTTTCGCGGCCTATTTCCTGCTGCCTCGGGCCGTTTTGTACATGCCAGGCGTTCCGGCGCCGAAGTTCGCGTCGATAGCGACGCTCATCGTTCGGAGGGTGCGCGTCTCGTCGTCTGTGCGATTTATCAGTCTGGTCTCGGTGATCGGACTGGTTGGGTTTGCCTTAGTCAATTCCTTTCTAAACGTCAGGGGGCTCGCCCCGGCACTCGCCTTGTTCTCATTCGCGCAGAGGATCCTCGTGCAGCCGCAGCAGATGTGGTTCCTTACTCACGAACGCGTGTTCGCAGAGGGGCAGTACGATTCAGCGGATACGCTTAACTTCATTTTTGACGAGGCAATCAACCCGGAGCGCAACAGCACTATCCAGTACCTCATGGTTCTCGCGTTGGGCGAGAGGCGCGCAGCGCTCATCATTGAACAGGGTATGAATTTCGCGGGCGGTTATCCCGAGATCGCCTTCGAGATCGGTGGCCCTTACCTTGGGTGGCTGCTAGTGGCGTTGATGGCTGTCGTGACGGGCGCGCTGCTTCGGGAGTTTCTGCGTGCCGTCTATGAGGGCCGATTGCTGTCCGTTTTTGCCGTTCTGTATGTCCTTTTCGCGTTCTTCGTCACTTACGTTGGGGGCATGCTCAATAATCTCGTCGCCATTACGTTCTGGATCAAGGTTGCATTCATGTTCACAGTCCTCGCGCTTGAGCGTGGCAGTGACGGTCGGCCGAGACCAGTCCTGCCCTGGGTACTCTGGGCACCTCGGCGCGCTTTCCAGTCGTGACTCGCGAGCCCTACGAAAATCTGGTCTCCATCGTGACTCCCGCATGGCGCGCGGCGCGCTTCATCGGCGAGACAATCCGTTCAGTTCAGGCGCAGGACCACCGCCACTGGGAAATGCTGGTCGTCGACGACTGCTCGCGGGACGACACCGTGGCGGTCGTTTCTAGCTTCGCCGACCGAGATCCGCGAATCCGGTTGATTCGTCAGCCGGCGAATGGAGGGCCTGCAGCGGCGCGCAATGCTGCACTAGAAGCAGCAACGGGTCGATACCTTGCGTTTCTCGATAGCGACGACCTCTGGCTGCCGAACAAGCTTTCGGCCCAGCTCGCTTTCATGCGGGCAAAGAGCGCTGCCCTCTCATATACCGAGTTCCGGCGCATCTCGGAGGATGGTTCGCGGATCGGCAACCGGGTACAAGTGCCGGAATCCCTGACATACCGACAGCTGTTGTGCGACACGTCCATCGCCACCTCCACTGTGATGGTCGACAGGACGGTTGCCGGCGAGTTCCGGATGAAGAAGACCTATTACGACGATTTCACGGCTTGGCTCGAGATCCTGCGCCGCGGGCACGTCGCGTACGGACTTCGCGAGGACCTGATGCGGTATCGCGTGGTCGGCAAATCCGTGTCGCGCAACAAGATTCGCTCCGCTGCGATGGTTTGGCGTACGTATCGTGAGATCGAAGGACTTGGGATGCTCGACTCAGTTTGGTGCTTCCTGAACTATGCAGTTCGTGGAACGCTCAAGTACCGCCGCTTCTAGAAGAGCGCGCACCGCAGTCGTGACGGGCGCGGGCGGTTTCGTGGGTGCGCATGCCGTGGCTGCGCTATGCGATCGGGGGTGGCGGGTGTTCGCATGCTCGCGGAAGCCGTTACTGATAGCCGGCCCGGGAGTGGAGGCCGTCGAGGTGCCCAACCTTGAAGACGCGGGCGCTTGGGACAGGGTGCTCCCCGGAGCGGATGCTATCGTCCATTGCGCTGGTCTGGCGCATGTGGCGGAGGCCGCTGCCGTTACACTCCGCGACGAGTTCACGCGCGTCAACGTGCGCGGGACGGCGGCGCTGGCATCGGCGGCCGTGCGGCACGGTGTGCGCCGATTCGTTTTTGTCAGTTCCATTGGGGTCAACGGCAGTCGCACCGACGGCCGTCCCTTCTCCCCGGCGGATCCACCAGCCCCTAAGGGAGTCTACGCTGACTCGAAGCTGCGCGCGGAGCTGGTTCTCGCCGATGTCGCGCAGCAGTCGTCGCTTGAGACTGTGATCATTCGGCCCTGTCTGGTCGTCGGGCCAGGCGCGCCCGGCAATCTGGAAAGACTCGTGGCATTGCTCCGCCGGGGCTTCTGGCTGCCATTCGGCGGTATCGACAATCGCCGCAGCCTTGTCGGCGTCGACGCACTAGCCGAGTTGCTCGCCATCGCCGCAGAACATCCACGTGCGCCGGGCCAGTTGTTCTTGGCCGCACACGATCAGGCGATCTCGACTCCGGGCATTATTCGAGCGCTAGCTCGCGGTGCGGGTCTAAAGCCGCGGTTGATCGACGTGCCGGTCCCGATGCTGCGACTGCTGGGCACCTTGGCACGACGCAGGGCGGACGTAGACCGTCTCTGCGATTCACTTGAGGTCGACGCGTCGGTTACTCGGTCTATGCTCGGCTGGACCTGCAAGACACCCATTGACACCGAACTTGAGCGGGTTGCCGCGCGCGCTTCAGATGTCTGACCTGCTCGCAGGAGCCTCCCTTTTTGCGCTTTGCCTGCTAGGGGCGGCCCTGCTCACTGGCGCGATCCGAAGCGGTGCCAGTCGTTGCGGAATGCTTGATCGGCCCAACGAGCGCAGCTCGCACACCGTGCCGACACCGCGCGGAGGCGGTCTCGCGATTGTGATCGTCACCGTGCTTGCGACCGCAGTCGGGATCGGGCTCGGCTGGATCCCGTTACAGATCGGGCTCGCGCTGTTGCCCGGATACCTTCTGATAGCGTGGATCGGTTGGTTGGACGACCGAAGCGGTGTCCCAGCGGCGCTCCGATTGGTGGTGCATCTGGTCGCAGCGGCGTGGATGCTGCTCGTCACCATTGGCTTCCCGATCCCAGCGAACGCGCGTTTCGCGATGGCAGATGTCTGGGCGCTCGCGTTGCTGTGGATCACGGTCGCTTGGGCCACCAACCTGTTCAATTTCATGGATGGAACCGACGGCCTTGCCGGTTCACAGGCAGTATTCGTCGGACTTGCAGGTACAGTGGTTGCTGCTCTGCAGGGTGCGCCTGCGCTGTCGCTACTGCTGGCCGCGGTTGCCGGAGGAACGGTTGGATTCTTGGTCTGGAATTGGCAGCCGGCAAAGATCTTCATGGGGGATGTTGGCAGCGGTTCCCTAGGGTTTTTCCTCGCCGCATCACCGATAGCCGTGCTGGGTATCAGAATCGAAGCGCTCTGGCCGTGGGTAATCCTTTGGAGCGCTTTTGCTGTTGATGCGACGGTGACGCTGGTGCGCAGGGCTTTCGGAAGGCAACGCATCTTTGACGCGCATCGATCACACTGCTACCAGATCCTTTCACGTCGCTGGCAGTCCCACGCACGCGTTGCGCTCACCTATGCTGCCGTGAACGTCGGTTGGTTGATGCCCATTGCTCTGCTCGCTGCTGTGCTCCCGGGAATGGGGCCACTGCTCGCGGGCATGGCTGCATTGCCGCTCGCGCTGGTCGCGATGCGGATCGGGGCGGGTAGGCCGGACGCTTGAAGACGGACTGTCGCCGATCAGCGACAAATCGGCTTCGGGATGCGCGAGTGCCAAACCGGTCCCCAACGAAGCATCGCAGGATATGTGACGTGTCCCATGCTCAGCGCAGCAATCACCGGTATGATCTTTACATAACTTCGCGGGCTTTAAGCCGGCGGAGTTAGCAGGGTGATGCAGAACGCCGGATCGCGAGGCGCGGCACCATGTTCGGATCGGTTTTCAGCGCTGTCGACTCGCGGGATCGCGACCTCGCGGCGCCGTGCGCGCGGGGATCGTCGCTTGGTGCTGCGATCTCATGGCGACTCCGGCGCGAGCTTCGCGATCCGCAGCAGGTTGTGCGCGCTGGCCGCGAGGTACGCGTGCAGGCCGGTGCGCTTCAGCCCGACGAAGTGGCTCTTTCGCAGGCCGCCGACCGTCTTCAGCCAGCCGAAGATCTCCTCGATGCGCTTGCGCGTGCGCACGTCGGTCAGTGCCAGATCGATGCACAGCCCCGAACGGTTCTCCACAAGCGCATGCCCCGCGAAGCACCGCTTGGCCGGCTGGCCGTTGCCGCGACGCATCAGCTTCGCCTCGGGATCGGTGCTGCTCTCGTGGGTGTCGTTCGTGCGCCGCTCGCCCCGGAAGTCGACCATCCCGGGGCCATCGCCGCCAGACTTCGGCGGGTCGCCGCCCTTCTTCCTCAGGCTCTTGAGGCTCGCCCACGACTCGATCAGCGTCGAGTCCACCGTGAAGTGCTCGGCCGACAAGCGTCCCCGGCCTCGCGCGAGCCGTACTACCTCGGCGAAGAACCGCCGGGCCACGTCGGTGTCGACGAGGCGCTCGCGCAGGCGCGAGAAGTTCGACTGATCGAGCCCGCGCTCCTCCAGGCTCATGTCGAGAAACCAGCGATACAGCAGGTTGTGGTCGAACTGCTCGCAGAACGCCCGACCGGACCGGATCGAGTACAGCGCGATCTGCAATTGCCCCTTCAGCAGTCGCTCCGGCGGGATCGACGGACGGCCAGTCGCGCCACAGAGCGCGTCGAGCTCGCCGTCGATCGGCTTGAGCGCCGCCTCGGCGTACGCCTTGATCGACCTCAGCCGGTGATCAGCAGGGACGCGGGCGTCCGGCGAGAAGTACGCAAACAGGTGCGACTGGAGGTCGACTTCGCCTCGCATGCGAACGGCTCCAGCACCGACAACAGCTCGATTATCCGGAGACCGCCGCGTAAGACCACGCTGCGTTCTGCATCAGCCTGTTAGGAGGGAGAATCCGTGCCGCGAGCTCATGTACAGACGAAGGTCGCATCGGTTCTGCAGAGGCTTCTGGCTTTGCCGCGCGGCTCGAAGCGATCACTGATGATGGTCGCTGATCTCGTCATAATTCCTTTCGCGCTCTGGTCGGCACTCGTGCTTAAGCTCGAGAGCCCCTCTCCCCCGTTGCCGGGCTGGCCGATCCTGCTGCTGGTCGCCGCCGTGACCGCCGTGCCGATTTTCGCGCAGCTCGGTTTGTATCGGGCCGTGGTGCGCTACTTCGGACTGACGGCAGTATTCGCGGTTGTCGGCGGGGTCGCTTTGTCGGTGCTGGTGCTCGCCACGGTCGATCGGTACGTGGGCACTAAATCCCTGACCCTGCCGATACTGGCAATCTACGGCTCGCTGGCGGCGCTCTATATCGGCGGCACGCGAATGGTTATACGTTACGCATTTCACCGTTATGCGGGCCGTCATGCCGAGCGCGTGGCGATCTACGGAGCTGGGGATGCGGGTGCGCGCCTGTGCACGGCACTGATGGGGGGTCGGGACTGCTGGCCGGTCGCATTCGTCGACGACAACCGGGCACTGCACGGTAACGTTATAAACGGGGTTGAGGTATTCGGCCCCGAGTCGCTTCCGGACCTTATTGAGGAGCGGGACATTCACGGGCTGCTGTTGGCAATTCCGTCTGCGTCGCGGCGCAGGCGCCGGGAGATCCTCAGCGTCCTTGAGCCCCTCGGCCTGCACATTCGCTCGTTGCCCGACATTTCGGACATTCTTTCGGGCCGCGCCGAGAGGGACGAGGTCCGCGAGGTCGACGTCGCCGACTTGCTGGGGCGAGACGAGGTGCCACCAAACCCGCGCCTGCTTGAGGCTTGCGTGCGCGGCAAGTCGGTGATGGTCACCGGGGCGGGAGGCTCAATCGGATCGGAGCTATGCCGCCAGATCGTGTGCCTGCGGCCATCGAGGTTGGTCCTGTATGAGAAGTCTGAGCTCGGGCTCTATCAAGTAGACATGGAACTGCGCGACCTCATTGTGCGCGAGGGACTCTCGGTGGATCTCATATCGCTGCTAGGCAATGCACACCACCGGGATCGGGTGCTCGATGTCATGAGCACGTACGGGGTGCAGACCGTCTATCACGCGGCCGCCTACAAGCACGTGCCGATCGTCGAGCAGAACGTGATCGAGGGTATTCACAACAACGTGGTCTCGACTTTGAACACAGCGGAGGCGGCGCTAGACGCCGGCGTCGAGACGTTCGTCCTCATTTCCACGGACAAGGCAGTGAATCCAACCAACGTGATGGGTGCGACCAAGCGGGTGGCCGAGATTATCCTGCAGGGTATGCACCAGCGCTCCGCGAGAACGCGGTTCTGCATGGTGCGTTTCGGCAACGTGCTCGCATCGTCTGGGTCAGTTGTCCCGCGTTTCTACGAGCAAATCCGCAGGGGCGGGCCGATCACGGTAACTCATCCAGACGTCACCCGGTACTTCATGACGATCGCTGAAGCTGCGCAGCTCGTCATCCAGGCGGGTTCTATGGCGCGGGGGGGCGACGTCTTCGTGCTTGACATGGGCGAGCCGGTAAAAATTGCCGAACTCGCGCGTCGAATGGTGAACCTGATGGGCCTCACTGTTCGGGACGAGTCGAATCCCGACGGCGACATTGAGATCACCTACACGGGGCTGCGACCGGCCGAGAAGCTCTATGAGGAGTTGCTGATCGGCAACAACGTGTCGG
This sequence comes from Gammaproteobacteria bacterium, assembly GCA_037444685.1. Lineage (GTDB taxonomy): Bacteria > Pseudomonadota > Gammaproteobacteria > Steroidobacterales > Steroidobacteraceae > UBA964. The sequence continues at coordinate 57,105 of JBBILX010000002.1, read as the reverse complement.
GGACCGACCACCCAATGATTATGCGCGCCGTCGAGAACGCGCTGACGTGGGACGAAGTCGATGCCTGGTTGCGCGAGATGTTGTCGGCGCTGCGCGCCTTCGACTGCGAGCGAGCGCTGAAGCTGCTGCAGCACGTCGTGGTCGAGTACCAGGCTTCGCCAGAGATGCACGATCTCGTCACGCTTGAGAAGCGCACCATGATGGCTGAACGGCGCAAGGTGGCCGACCTGCAGGCGCGCAGGGCCAGGCAGGCGCTGAACTGATCACGCTGGCGTGATGCCGGCTCCGCAACCGGCGCCGGGCTTGGCCTAGAATGCCGCCATGCTCACTCCCGTCATCCTCTCCGGCGGCGCAGGCACCCGGCTCTGGCCGCTCTCGCGCGAACTGCACCCGAAGCAGTTACTGGCACTGACGTCCGATCGGACGATGCTCCAGGAGACCGCCGTCCGCCTTGCCGGCATGGCCGATGTCGCCGCACCGGTCGTCGTTTGCAATGAGGCGCATCGCTTTCTCGTGGCCGAGCAGCTGCGGCAGCTCGGGGTGCAGCCGGCGGCCATCGTGCTCGAGCCGGTCGGTCGCAATACGGCGCCGGCGATCGCGCTCGCGGCGCATGCAGCCATGGCGTCGGCAGGAGAGGGTGCCCTCATGCTCGTCCTGCCCGCGGATCACATGATCAGCGACGTCGCAGCATTCCAGCGAGCGGTCTCGGTAGCCTTGCCGGCCGCGATGGCGGGAAAGTTCGTCACGTTCGGCGTGATTGCGCGCACGCCGGAGACGGGCTATGGCTACATCCGCCGCGGCGCGGGGAACGGTCCGGCTTATCCGATCGCGCAGTTCGTCGAGAAGCCGGACCTTGGGCGCGCGAAGCAGTTTGTGGCGAGCGGCGATTACTACTGGAACAGTGGCATGTTCCTGATCGGTGCGCGGCGCTACCTCGACGAGCTCGCTCGCTTCGCGCCCGATATCGACTCGGCCTGCCGAGCCGCATGGCAGGCCGCGACTCGGGATCTCGACTTCACGCGGATCGACGCCAGGCAGTTTTCGGCCTGCCGCAGCGATTCGATCGACTATGCAGTCATGGAGAAGACCGCCGATGCGGTCGTCGTGCCGCTCGACACCGGCTGGTCGGACGTCGGCTCGTGGTCCTCGCTCTACGAGGCGCTGCCGGCCGATGCGGCCGGCAACGTGACGAAGGGCGATGTGGTCGTCGAGGATTCGACGGGCTGCTACCTCTACTCCGAGAGCCGTCTCGTCAGCGCGGTCGGGCTGCGCGATCACGTGGTCGTCGAGACCAAGGACGCTGTGCTCGTGGCGCCGCGCGACCGCGTGCAGGACGTCAAGAAGCTCGTCGCGCGGATCAAGGCGGAGGGGCGCGACGAGCATGCGTTGCACCGCGAGGTGTTCCGCCCTTGGGGCAGCTACGACAGCATCGACGCGGGGCATCGCTTCCAGGTCAAGCGGCTTACGGTGAAGCCCGGTGCATCGATGTCGCTGCAGCTCCATCATCACCGCGCCGAACACTGGATCGTGGTGTCCGGCACGGCGCGAATCACGCGCGGCGACGACGTCTTTCTGCTCGAGGAGAACCAGTCGACCTATATCCCGATCGGCGTCAAGCACCGCATCGAGAACCCCGGCAAGATCACGCTTCACATGATCGAGGTCCAGTCGGGCTCCTACCTCGGCGAGGACGACATCGTCCGGTTCGAGGACCGGTATGGGCGGGAGGGGTCGAGCCAGTAGCGGCGGCGTCGCTGCCAGGCGGCAGTTCTGCCGAGCAGCGTCGTTTCTGCCCTTCTACCGCTGATTCCAGCCGCGACGATCGATGGCGCGACGGCGATGATTTCGTCCGACCGCGGCAGGACAGCCCCCGAAGCCGCCCTTGAATTCGAAGCTCTCGCTGTACGATGCTCCTCTTGGCGCGAGCGTGCCTGCCGACCGGGCGCGCGCCGTCGTCGAGGCGCTCGAACACGAGATGTACACGGTCCTTGCCACCAAGACGGATCTGGCCGCCCAGGCCCAGCTCTTCAACGAGCGGCTCGAGCGGCTGCGTGCCGAGATCCGTGAATACCTCGCGCGCGAGCTGAGCGAGGTGCGTCTCGAGATGCGGATCGGCGACGCGTCACTTCGGGAAGAGATTCGGGCGGTCGATGCCACCCTTCGAGAAGAAACAGGGACACTGAAAGATTCACTGCGCGAAGAGATTCGCGCTGTCGACTTTGTACTTCGCGACGAACTGCGGGCCGGCTTCGCTGAGCCGCGTCTCGAGCTGGCGCGCTTGGCGCACGCGCTGACGTTGCGCATGGGCGCCGGGCTTGCGGCGCTCGCAGGGGTCATGGTCGCGGCGCAGCAGCCACTTTGACACAACCGCCGCGTCTCGAGCGCGGCGGACGGGTGCGCAGGCCGGCTTCGAAGTAGAATTCACAGTCTTTCGGCCTCGGAGCCCGAGGGAGCGAATCGGCAATGCGCGTGACGGTATTTGGTTCAGGGTACGTTGGCCTCGTGACGGGTGCGTGCCTCGCCGACGTGGGCAACCAGGTGATCTGCGTGGACGTGGACGCTGGGAAGGTTGCGCGTCTGCAGGCCGGCGAGGTGCCGATCCACGAGCCGGGGCTCGACGAGCTGATCGCGCGCAATGCGAAAGCGGGTCGCCTGCGCTTCACGATCGATGCGGCGGAGGGGGTGGCGCACGGACTCTTTCAATTGATCGCGGTCGGCACGCCGCCCGACGAGGATGGCTCGGCGGACCTCCAGTACGTGCTCGCGGTCGCGCGCACGATCGGCGAGCACATGTCCGAGTACCGAATCGTCATCGACAAGTCCACGGTGCCGGTGGGCACGGCAGACAAGGTGTCGGCCGAGATCGCCGCGGCGCTCGCGCGGCGCAACCTGTCGGTCGAGTACGACGTGGTCTCGAACCCCGAGTTCCTCAAGGAAGGCGCGGCAATCGACGACTTCATGCGCCCGGACCGCGTCGTCGTCGGCACGAGCAATCCACGCGTCATGGAGCTGATGCGCGCGCTGTACGAACCGTTCACGCGCAGCCGCGAGCGCTTCGTCGTCATGGACGTACGCTCGGCGGAGCTGACCAAGTACGCAGCGAACGCGATGCTTGCGACAAAGATCAGCTTCATGAACGAGCTGTCACGGATCGCCGAGCAGGTCGGGGCGGACATCGAGAAGGTCCGGGTCGGGATCGGCTCGGACTCGCGGATCGGCTACAGCTTCATGTACCCCGGCGCGGGCTACGGCGGCTCCTGCTTTCCGAAGGACGTCAAGGCGCTTGTGCGCACGGCGCAGCAGCTTGGCGTCGCGACACCGCTGCTCCAGGCGGTCGAGACGGTCAATGCGACGCAGAAGCGCGTGCTGTTCAACAAGATCGAGGCGTACTTCGGCGGACAGCTGCGCGGGCGCACGATCGCGTGCTGGGGCCTGGCGTTCAAGCCCAACACCGACGACATGCGCGAGGCCTCGAGCCGCGTGCTGATCGAGGCGCTGTGGGCGGTAGGGGCGCGCGTGCGGGCCTACGATCCCGTGGCGATGGACGAGGCGCGGCGGATCTACGGCGAACGGAGCGACTTTGCGCTCGTCGATTCGGCACTCGCTGCGGCGGAGGGTGCCGACGCACTCGCGATCGTGACGGAGTGGAAGGAGTTCCGCAGCCCCGATTTCGAGGCGCTGCGCGCGCGGCTCAAGCAGCCCGTGATATTCGACGGCCGCAACCTCTACGAGCCGTCGCTGATTCAGCGCTTCGGACTCGAGTACTACGCGATTGGGCGTGGACTGTCGGTGCGCGGCGCGGCGTAGCCAGTCAGCGCAGTGGGTTGACGACCCGCACGCCTGCGATGATCTGCCCCTCCTGCAGGTCCTCGCTGAGAAGCCGGCCTGCGCCACAGCGCTCTGCCGCAGCGATGATCATCGCGTCCCAGAACGACACGGCGGCGAGCTCGGCGATCTCCGCGGCCCGAAGGACCCCATCGACGTCGGCGGGTGCGGTCACCCAGGTGCCGTACGTGCGCACGATCTCGCGCGCGGCAGCGCGCTGCATCGGCTCGCGCAGCGTGGCCGTCGCGACTACGAAGAACTCCTGCAGCACTTGCACCGACAGGCGCCCCGTGCGTTCACGCCACAGTGGTTCGAGCGCGGCGATGGCCCGGGCGCGCCGCTCGCCGGCATCACGGTCGTGGGCATAGATCAGGATGTTCGTGTCAACGAATACGAGTTCGCTCATGCAGGCGATCGCGGTCGTCGAGGCGGACGCCGCCGAGCGGCAAGCCAGTCTCGAACAGCGCCGTCGCGCGGCGGTGCGCCGCAACGTAGACGCTGTCGGAATCGACCAATTCGCGCAGCTCGTCGGCTAGCAATGCACTGACGCTGCTGCCGCGGCGCGCCGCAATGGCCCGTGCGCGTCTGAGAAGCGCCGGATCGATGGCAACCGTGATATTTCGCTTGGCGTTCATTATTCACGTAAAATACGTGAAACAACGCAACCGGTCAAACTGACCTGAGGTCAGCATGAATCTCAGCGCCTTCAAGGCCTACGACGTCCGTGGCCGGATCCCCGACGAGCTCAACGAGCAGCTCGCGCACGATATTGGCCGGGCTTATGCGGCCTTCGTACAGCCGCGGCGCGTGATCATCGGGCGCGACATCCGTGCCTCGAGCGAGTCGCTGAGCGCGGCGCTCGCGGATGGTCTGACCTCGGCAGGCGTCGACGTGCTCGACATCGGTCTGTGCGGCACGGAGGGCGTCTATTTCGCGACCGCCGATCAGCGCGCGGACGGCGGCATCATGGTGACGGCGAGTCACAACCCGCCGGATTACAACGGCATGAAGTTCGTGCGCGAGGGATCGCGGCCGATCAGCGCCGACACGGGCCTGAACGCGATCCGCGATCTGATCGCGGTGGGGCGGCTGCCGGCGCCCGCGGCGAAGCACGGCGCCGTGGCGCCGATCGACGTGCGGCGCCGATACGTCGATCACCTGCTCGGCTACGTCGATCGGGCCAAGCTCAGGCCACTCAAGGTCGTCTGCAACGCCGGCAACGGCGGCGCGGGCCTCGTCGTCGACGCGCTCGAGCCGCAGCTGCCGTTCGAGTTCGTCAAGCTCCACCACGAGCCCGACGGCCGCTTCCCGAACGGCGTGCCGAACCCGATGCTGATCGAGAACCGCCGTCCGACGGCCGAGCTCGTGCGGCGCAGCGGCGCCGACGTCGGGCTCGCCTGGGACGGCGACTTCGACCGCTGTTTCTTCTTCGACGAGACTGGAGCGTTCGTCGACGGGTATTACCTCGTCGGCCTGCTGGCCGACTTCTTCTTGAGGCGGCATCCGGGTGCGCGGATCGTCCATGACCCGCGTGTGATGTGGAACACCATCGATATCGTGCGCTCGCTCGGCGGCGAGCCGGTGCTCTGCAAGTCCGGGCACGCCTTCATCAAGCAAAAGATGCGCGAGGTCGACGCGGTCTACGGTGGCGAGATGAGCGCGCACCATTACTTCCGCGACTTCGCCTACTGCGACAGCGGCATGATCCCTTGGCTCACGGTTCTGCAGATCCTCAGCGAGTCGGGCAAGCCGCTCTCGGCGCTGGTCGGCGAGCGCATCGCAAAGTTCCCGTCGAGCGGCGAGATCAACCGCCGCGTGCCGGACGCGAAAGCGACGATCGCGGCCGTGCAGAGTCGCTATGAGCGCGCTGCGCAGGGCCTGGACTTCACCGACGGGCTGTCGGTCGATCTTCGCGACTGGCGCTTCAATCTGCGCGGCTCCAACACCGAGCCGCTGATTCGGCTGAACGTCGAAACACGCGGCGATTCAGTACTTTTGCGCGATAAGACTCAGGAACTACTCGAAGTCCTCGGTTCTCTCGGCGCCGTCGCGGCCGATCACTGAATTCCAAGCGATCCGTCGCGCTGCGTGACACGCGTCACAAGGCGCTTCAGCTTGGGTGTCGGCGCGCGGATACAGATTGCCGCCCCCGCGCGTTGCGGTTCCAATGACACTGCACGGCATACCCGCCGCGAGGCGGGGACGCAAAGCTTCCGGTCTCGTCGGGCGACGAGATAGCGGGGTTGCCGGCACCGCAGGTCCCTCGCGCGTGTGCTGCTGCATCCCGATACGGAACGAGAGTCCCGAGCGAGCGGGCCCGTGCGGCATAGACCCGATTCGGTTTCGGCTTGACGAGATGAGTCACGCATGAGCAGTCCGACCTCGAGCGGTTTCTCTCTGATCCGCGGCATCGCGATCCTCGCCGTGAGCGCCCTGGCCCTGTCCGCGTGCGGCGGGGAGCAGGAGAACTCGGCGAATCCGCCGCAGATCAGCGGCGTCCCGTCCACGGAAGTGCAGGCCGGTCAGCTCTACAGCTTCCGTCCCACCGTGAATGCCAACGGGGCCTCCGTCACGTTCGAGATCTCGGGCAAGCCGAGCTGGGCGAGCTTCGATACGGCGACCGGCGAGCTGCGCGGTACGCCGTCCGATGCCGACGTGGGCGAGACCGCACCGATCATCATCTATGCACGCACGCCTGATTCGCAGGGCAGCATCGGCCCGTTCCGCATTCGTGTGCTCGCGCGTCAGGCGGCGCAGCCGCCGCCGAATCAGCCTCCGGTGATCTCGGGCGCGCCGGCGACGTCCGTCGTGGTGGGCCAGGCGTACGTCTTTCAGCCGAGCGCCCAGGATCCGAACGGCGATGCGCTGACCTTCGTGATCACGAACGTGCCGCGCTGGGCGACGTTCAGCAGCAGCACCGGAAGGCTCAGTGGGACACCAAGCGCCGGTGACGTCGGCACCTTCAGCAACATCGTCATCAGCGTCAGCGACGGGCAGGCGAGCGCCTCGCTGGCGGCCTTCTCGATTTCGGTGACCCAGCCGGCGAACCGCGCGCCGACGATATCGGGCACGCCGGCGACGTCGGTGCAGGCGGGTGCGGCCTACTCGTTCCAGCCGACGGCCTCCGATCCGGACGGCGACACGCTGAGCTTCAGCATCCAGAACCGGCCGAGCTGGGCGACGTTCTCGACGTCGACGGGCCGCCTGTCGGGCACACCAAGCGCTGCGGGCACGTTCGGCAACATCGTGATCAGCGTCAGCGACGGGCGCGGCGGCACGGCGTCGCTGCCGGCGTTCTCGATCACGGTGAGCGCGGCGGCGAACCGCGCGCCGACGATATCGGGCACGCCGGCGACGTCGGTGCAGGCGGGTGCGGCCTACTCGTTCCAGCCGACGGCGTCCGATCCGGACGGCGACACGCTGAGCTTCAGCATCCAGAACCGGCCGAGCTGGGCGACGTTCTCGACGTCGACGGGCCGCCTGTCGGGCACACCGACTGCGACCAACGCGGGCACGTATTCGAACATCGTGATCAGCGTCAGCGACGGGCGCGGCGGCACGGCGTCGCTGCCGGCATTCTCGATCACGGTGCAACCGCCCGTGACGGGCAGCGCGACGCTGACCTGGACCGCGCCGACGCAGAACACCGACGGCAGCGCGCTGACGAACCTCGCCGGCTACAAGATCCTCTACGGCACGAGTCCGAGCGCGCTGACCAGCGTCATCACGCTCAACAACCCGGGCCTGACGACCTACGTCATCGACAACCTGCCGGCCGGGACCTGGTATTTCGGCATGCGGGCGGTCAATTCGCAGGGCGTCGAGAGCGCGACGACCAGTCTCGTCTCGAAGACGATCTCGTGAACCCCGGCGGGAGGCGGTTCAGGCAACCGCTACCCGCAGCCGAAGGTCGATGCCGGCGAGCTCGAAGCCGCGCCGAAAGTCGCGGACGTGCTTGCCCATCCAGTCCGCCGCGCTGCCGGCATCCTGAGCGCCCAAGGCCGCGCAGAGTTCGCGCTGCGCGCGCGCGATGCGGGCGCGGGCGTTCGGCGCGCGGTCGATCATCAGGATTAGCGATCTCTGCAGCAGCTGCAGCAGCGGCTCATGCATCAGCGCGAGCGCGCGATTGCCGCTCGCGGCGGCAAGCGCCCGGAAGAAGGCGCCGACGGCGGCGACGGCCGACCCGGTCGACGCCGAGGCGCCGGGCGCGCTCTCTCCGGCTACGGTCGCGAAGCGCGCAGCGGCCGCCTCGATGGCTGCGAGCTCGGCGGCACTGCGGCGCCGGGCCGCGGCCTCGGCGAGCGGCGGCATCAGCACGAGCAGAGCCTCGTAGATCTCGGCGATGGTGACGTCCTGCAGCGCGAGCGCACGGCTGACGCCGCGCGCGATGGCCTCGGGCGCAGGGCGGCTGACGACGAGTCTCTTCGAGCCCTTGCGTCGCTCGAGCAGGCCATGGCTCTCAAGCTCGCGCAGTGCCTCGCGGAGCGTCGAGCGATGCACGCCGAGCTGCGCGGCGAGTTCGGTCTCGGTCGGCAGTGGCTCGCCGTCGCGGAGCGTGCGCGCGAGGATCCGCTCGCTGATCGCGAGCGCGACGCGCCGGTAGGCAGGTTCGGCGCGGACCGGCGCGAAGCGCGGTGGCGAGGGCGGCGCAGGTGCCTCGAGGGTGTCGGCGGGACGGCTCATGCGACGCGGCCGATCAGCTCGCGGCCGATCAGCATGCGGCGGATCTCCTGGGTGCCGGCGCCGATCTCGTAGAGCTTGGCATCGCGGAGCAGCCGGCCGGCCGGATAGTCGTTGATGTAGCCATTGCCGCCGAGCGCCTGGATGGCCTCGAGCGCAGCCTTCGTCGCGCGTTCGGCGGCGTAGAGGATGCAGCCCGCGGCGTCGGCGCGCGTGACGCGTCCGGCGTCGCAGGCAGCGGCGACATCGTAGACATAGGCGCGACTCGCGGCGAGTTCGGTGTAGAGGTCGGCGACCTTGGCCTGGATGAGCTCGAAACTGCCGATCGGTACGCCAAACTGGGGGCGCTCGCGCACATAGGGCAGCACGAGATCGAGCGCGGCCTGCATGAGTCCGAGCGGACCGCCGGCGAGCACGACGCGCTCGTAGTCGAGGCCGCTCATGAGCACGCGCACGCCACCGCCGATCGCGCCGAGCACGTTCCCGGCCGGCACCTCACAGTCCTCGAACACGAGCTCGCTGGTCGGCGAGCCGCGCATGCCGAGCTTGTCGAGCCTGGCGCCTGCGCTGAAGCCGGCAAAGCCGCTTTCGACGATGAAGGCCGTGATGCCGGCGGCGCCGGCGGTCGGGTCGGTCTTCGCGTAGACCACGAGGACATCGGCCTCGGGGCCATTCGTAATCCACATCTTGGTGCCGTTGAGCACGTAGCGATCGCCGTGCCGCTCGGCGCACAGCTTCATCGAGACGACGTCGGAGCCGGCGCCGGCCTCGGACATCGCGAGCGCGCCGACGTGCTCGCCGCTGACGAGCCCTGGCAGGTAACGGTCGCGCTGCGCGTCCGTGCCGTTGAGGCGAATCTGGTTGACGCAGAGGTTCGAGTGCGCACCGTAGGAGAGGCCCACCGCGCCCGAGGCGCGCGAGATCTCCTCCATGGCGACGACGTGGGCGAGATAGCCGAGGCCGGCGCCGCCCCAGCGCTCAGGCACCGTGATGCCGAGCAGGCCCTGTGCGCCGAGCAGCGGCCAGAGGTCGCGCGGGAACTCGTTGCTGCGGTCGATCGCATCGGCCCGCGGGGCGATCCGCTCGGCGGCCAGTCGGCGCACGGCCTCGCGCAGTTCCTCGATTTCATCGGGCAGTTGCATGGGCGTTCTCGAGGCCGTGGCGTCGACCGGTGCGGTCCAGACTGGCATTAATTGTCGGACAATCCGATAATAGGAGCAAGCCGGCCAACGAGGCAGCTCATCACATGGCACGACTCGCGTCCCGGATCGATCCGCGCAGCGCCGAGTTCGCGGCGAACCAGGCCGCGATGCGGGCGCTCGTGGCCGATCTGAAGGCCGAGGTGACGGCCGTGGCAAAGGGCGGCAGCGACAAGGCGGTCGAGAGGCATCTCGGCCGTGGACGGCTCCTGGCGCGCCAGCGCATCGACCTGCTGCTCGATCCCGGCGCGCCGTTCCTCGAGTTCTCGCAGCTCGCCGCGCATGGCCTCTACGGTGGCGAGGTCCCCGGCGCCGGCATCATCACGGGGGTCGGGCGGATCAGCGGTCGCGAATGCCTCGTGATCGCCAACGATCCGACAGTCAAGGGCGGCACCTACTACCCGCTCACGGTCAAGAAGCACCTGCGCGCGCAGGAGATCGCTGCCGAGAACCGTCTGCCGTGCGTCTATCTCGTCGAGAGCGGCGGCGCCTATCTGCCGGCGCAGGACGAGGTCTTCCCCGACCGCGATCACTTCGGCCGGATCTTCTTCAACCAGGCGCGGCTGTCGGCCGCCGGCATCGCGCAGATCGCCGTCGTGCACGGCAACTGCACCGCCGGGGGCGCCTACCAGCCGGCCATGAGCGACGAGAACGTCATCGTCCGCGGTGCCGGGCAGGTGTTCCTCGGCGGGCCGCCGCTCGTCAAGGCCGCGACCGGTGAGGAGGTCGACGCCGAGTCGCTTGGCGGCGCCGACGTGCACTGCCGCGAATCGGGGGTCTGCGATCACTACGCAGAGGACGACGCGCACGCGCTCGCCATGGCGCGGCGGATCGTTGCGCGGCTCCGGCCCGGCCCGGACACGCGCCCGCCGCGGACGCCGCGCGAGCCGGCCTACGATCCGGCCGAGATCTACGGCATGGTGCCGGCGAACCCGCGCCACCCCTGGGATGTCCGCGAGCTGATCGCGCGCATCGTCGACGAGTCACACTTCGAGGAGTTCAAGCAGCTCTACGGCACCACGCTGGTCTGTGGCTTCGCCGACCTGTGCGGGTACCCGGTGGGTCTCATCGCCAACAACGGGATCCTGTTCAGTGAGAGCGCCCTGAAGGGCGCGCATTTCATCGAGCTCTGTGCGCGCGAGCAGATCCCGCTCGTGTTCCTGCAGAACATCACGGGGTTCATGGTCGGTCGCAGGGCCGAGGCCGGCGGCATCGCCAAGGACGGGGCGAAGATGGTGACGGCAGTCGCCTGCGCGCAGGTGCCGAAGTTCACCGTGATCGTTGGTGGCAGCTACGGCGCCGGCAACTATGCAATGTGCGGGCGCGCCTATTCGCCGCGCCTGCTGTGGCAGTGGCCGAACGCGCGCACCTCGGTCATGGGTGGGGAGCAGGCCGCGAACGTGCTGCTGACGATCCGGCGCGACCAGCTCGCCGCCGCGGGCCAGTCGCCGCTGTCGGCCGAGCAGGAGGCGGCGCTGACCGAGCCGATCCGCGCCCAGTACGAGCGCCAGGGGCATCCCTATTACGCGAGCGCGCGGCTCTGGGACGACGGTGTGATCGACCCGCTCGACACGCGCCGGGTGCTCGCGCTCGGTCTCGCGATGGCGCGCAACGCGCCGGTCGCCGAGACGCGCTTCGGCGTCTTCCGGATGTGAGCGCGGCGATGTTCGAGTCGCTGCTGATCGCGAACCGCGGCGAGATCGCCTGCCGGATCATCCGCACGGCGCGGCGGCTCGGCCTGCGCACCGTGGCGGTCTACTCCGATGCCGACGCCGGCGCGCTGCACACGCGGCTCGCCGACGTCGCCGTGCATGTCGGACCCGCCCCGCCGCGCGAGAGTTATCTCGCGATCGAGCGCGTGATCGCTGCCGCGCGCGCCGAGGGCGTCGAGGCGATCCATCCCGGCTACGGCTTCCTGTCCGAGAATCCGGCATTCGCGGCCGCCTGCGCCGCGGCCAGCATGGTCTTCGTCGGCCCTCCGATCGCGGCGATTGAGGCAATGGGCTCGAAGCGTGCCGCGAAGCAGGCGATGGCCGAGGCGGGCGTGCCGCTGCTGCCGGGCTATCACGGCGACGCGCAGGAACTCAGCGATCTCGAACGCGAGGCGCGCGGCATCGGCCTGCCGCTGGTCGTCAAGCCGTCGGGCGGCGGCGGCGGCAAGGGCATGCAGATCGTCACCGACTGGGCACAGCTGCGCGGCGCGCTCGAGGCGGCACGCCGGCTCGCGGTCAGCGCATTCGCCGATCCGACGCTGCTGCTCGAGCGCTATCTGCCGGCACCGCGCCACGTCGAGGTGCAGGTGCTTGCCGATGTGCACGGGCAGGTGCTGCACCTCGGCACCCGCGACTGTTCGGTGCAACGCCGGCACCAGAAGCTCATCGAGGAGGCGCCAGCGCCCGGCATCGAACCGGCCGTCCGCGAGCGGCTGCACGCGGCCGCCGTGACGGTCGCGCGCCGCATCCGCTACACGAGTGCCGGCACGGTCGAGTTCCTCTACCAGGGCGGCGAGTTCTGGTTGATGGAGATGAACACGCGGCTGCAGGTCGAGCATCCGGTCACCGAGGCGATCCATGGCCTCGACCTCGTCGAGTGGCAGCTGCGCATCGCGGCGGGCGAACGGTTGCCGTTCACGCAGGCGGCGCTCGAGCCGCGCGGCCATGCGATCGAGGTGCGCGTCTGTGCAGAAGATCCCGACGCGCAGTTCGCGCCAAGCGCCGGGAGGCTGCGCCGCGCCGACTGGCCCGAGCGGCACGCCGGGGTTCGCGTCGACGCTGGTTTCGTTGCCGGCGACACGGTGCCTCCGGATTACGATTCACTGCTCGGCAAGATCATTGCCCACGGCCGCGACCGCGGCGAGGCACTCGCGCGGCTGCGCAGGGCCCTTGCTGCGACCCGGTTCGCCGGAGTCGCCGACAACGTCGGCTGGCTCGCCCGCGCGCTCGCGACGCCGGCTTTCGCCGCGGGCGGCGTCGGCACGGGGTTCCTCGACGAGCAGGCGACCGCACTGGCCGCGCCCGCCGCACCGCCTGAGCCCGTCCTGCGGGAGGCGGCGAGGGCGCTGCACGGCTTGCCGCAAGCCGCCGCGCGCTCGATCGAGCGGCCCTCGCCTTGGGAGCTCGGTGATGCGTTCCGACTGAACCTCACCGCCCCGCAGGCGGCGACGTTCCGCTGGCGCAACCATGTCTATCGCGTCGAATCGCTCAGCGGTGGCGGTGCAGCGACGGGCGCAGCAGGCGCCGAAGGCGTCGCTGCGGCCTCCGCGATCACCGTCGAGGCGGGCGCCGACGAGGTGCTCGTCTGGCAGGGCGCCGAGAAGTATCAGCTCGTCCCCGACGACCCTCGCCACTCGGTCGGCTCTGCGATGTCGGCCGACGGCGGGCTCGTCGCGAAGCTGCCAGGGGTCGTCGTGCAGGTCGCCGTCGGGGTCGGCGATCGGGTCGAGGCCGGCCAGCGGCTGCTGGTGCTCGAGGCGATGAAGATGGAGCATGCGATCAAGGCACCGCGGGCGGGTGCCGTGCGGGCAGTGCACTGCGCGGTAGGCGAGCGGGTCGGGGAAGGGCGGAAGCTGATCGAGTTCGAGTGAGGCAGCGCGAGCGCGCAGCGGGAACTGCGATTCCGTTCCGCGGTCCAAATTGTTGATCAGTCCGCTCGTCACCCATCGGAGGATCACGCGATGCGTCGTCCCGACCTGCCTGCTCTCGTGCTGACTGCGTTCCTGCTGGGTGGAGGCGCTGGCCTCTCGGCGGCGCCTCAGGACGGCCCGGGTGGCGCACCGAACGCCGAGGGTCTCGTGCCCGTCGAGGTGCGCGGACTGCAGCAGGTGCTGGTCCAGCCCGATGCCGACCTCGCACGCTATCGCAGCGTGCTGCTCGACCCGCTCGAGATCTCCTTCGACCGCCGCTGGGATCCGCGGCCGGCCGGTCGCGCGCTCGATGCGCGCGAGAAGGCCAAGATCCGTGACGACCTCGGGCGCGTACTGCGCAAGGCGTTCATCGCTGAACTCGAGAAGGGGGGCTATCGGATCGTCGACGAGCCAGGCGATGACGTGCTGCGCGTCAAGGCCGAGATCCGCGACCTTTATCTCAATGCGCCGGATGTGCCGCGCGCGTCGCGGACGCTGACCTACACGCGCTCGACGGGTGAGATGACGCTCGTGGCGGAGCTCCGCGATGCGGCGAGCGGCGCCCTGATCGCGCGTGTGCTCGACCGCTACGAGGATCCGGAGGACACGTGGTTCACGTGGACGACGCAGCTCGACAACGACCGGGCGGCGCGCGAGGCCGCCGAGGGCTGGGCCCGGGCCCTCAAGAGTCAGCTCGACCGCGCGCGTGCGGTGCGCCCAGCCGAGGGTCTGCGTAGCGAGCCGCGCTGACCGAAGCGGGCAAGGGTCGGCGGTGCGCCGCTAGCGCCCCTTGCTGCTGTCCAGGGTCGACTCGCGCTCGGTGAGCCGCTCGAAGCCGTGCTCGAGGAAGTCGGTGAGGTCCATCTCCCCTTCGTTGCCATCGGCATACTGCATTTCGACGATGCCTTCACCCTCGTCGATGCCGACGATCATGAATTCGCGGCCCGCGTCGCGGTGCCGGTACCACTGGCCTTTCTGAGGTTTCATCGCAGCATCCCCCGCGCTCGCGGTGACCGTCACTGACTGCGCATTCTGGCGCACCGCGGTGCCGATGGCGATACGCATAGCTGCGGACTGTCGTCGCGGCCATGCAGCCGCTACAAGGACCTTTGGTCATCCTTGTCTGGAGGGGAATATGCCCAGGTATCTGCTCGTCGCCGACGGCGGCACCGCTCGCATCCTCGCGCTCTCGGATCAGGGGTCATGGGCCTTCGAGCCCGTCGCCGAACTGAGCCGGCCAAGCGCCAAGCTCGCGCGTCGCGAGATGACGTCCGATGCGCCGGGCCGCCTCTTTGCGCGGGCCACGCGCGGCCATGCCCCGGGGCCGGGCCTCGGCGCGCGGTCGGGGGCCGGCAGCGACGACGACCCGCACGTCGTCGAGCTCGCGCGATTCGCCAAGCGGGTCGTGGCGCGCCTCGATCGGCTGCGCCAGTCGAGCCGGATGACCGATCTGCTGCTGATCGTCGAGCCGCGTTTCCTCGGCGTCCTGCGCGAACAGATGCCCGCGCCCTTGCGGCGGCGCGTCCTCTGGGAATACGCGCGCGACCTCGTCAAGGCCGACGACAAGCGCCTGGCCGCGGCGCTCACGCGGGCGCGGATCCCGCGTGCCGTCGTGCCAGCCCGTGTACGGACTGCAGCACGAGGGTCGTGACGACGGCACCCGTCACGAGCGCAGCCCAGGCCCACGCAGGCAGCGGCGCCATGTGGAAGACGCGCGCCAGCGGCGGCACGGCCGTCGCGAGGTAAGCGAGCAGTGCGCCGGCAGCGCCGATGATCCAGAGCGCCGGGTTCGGCCGGGCCAGCGTCTCGAGCAGACGACGCCGGCGCGAGCGGTTGGCGAGCAGCAGTCCGGTGTTCGCGAGCACGATGCTCGTGAACGTGGGGCTGCGCAACTGTTCCTCGGAGACGTCGAGCGAGACGCCGAGGCCCAAGATGCCGAGGACGATCAGCAGCACGACCAGGCCCTGGGTGAGGCCCGTGAGCACGAGTGGTGCGTCGAACAATCGGCTGCGCCGCGACGGCCGGCGCATGAGGTCTGCGGGAGGTTTTTCGGCCTCGAACACGAGCGCGTGCAGGCCGGATCGATCAGCAGCTCGACACAGGCAATGTGGATCGGCAGCAGCAGCGGCGGCAGCCCTGCGAACGCGGCCAGCAGCGTCACCCCGGCGGTCGGTACGTGAATCGCGGCGATGTAGGTCACGGCGTGCTGCAGGTTCGCGAAGATGCGCCGGCCCGCGCGGACGCCCTTGACGAGCGTTTCAAGGCGATCGTCGGTCAGCACGAGATCGGCGGCTTCGCGCGCGACATCGGTGCCGCGGCCGCCGAGTGCGACGCCGACCTGCGCGGCGCGCAGCGCGGGCGCATCATTCACGCCGTCGCCGGTCATCCCGACCCGCTCGCCGGCGGCTTCGAGCCGGCGCACGAGCCTCAGCCTGTGCTCGGGGCGCACCCGCGCGCAGACCGCGAGCAGTCGCCGGCCAGCGCCCGCATGTGCGGCCGCGACGGCCAGCCAGTGCTCGCGCTCGACCGCCAAGGCGCGGCTTGCTTCCAGGATAGTCTCCGGCGCCCCCTTGACGCAGGCGGTCCAGGCGCCCCCGCGTCCCGATACCAGCGCCCGCGGGCCATCGGCGTCAGGATCGCCGTCCCCGCGGCGCCGGGTTTGGTGGCCGCGCTAGCGACGGCGTGGACCGCGCGGTCGATGGGGTCGGAGCCGGCGGCGTCTCTGGCTGCTGCGGCGACCGCGAGCAGCACTCGCGATTCCGGTGAGTCGGCAGCCTCGGGTGCGCACTCCCCGCCGGCCGTCACCAGCCGTTCGACCCGCATGCGGTTCTCGGTCAGCGTGCCGGTCTTGTCGACACAGAGCACGGTCACGCTGCCGAGCGTCTCGATCGCGGTCAGGTGCCGCGTCAGCACGTTCTGCCGCGCGAGCTGGTGCCCGCCGAGCGCGAGCAGCACCGTAGAGACCACCGGGAATTCCTCGGGGATCACCGCCATGCCGAGCGCGATCCCGGCCAGCAGCCCGGTCATCCAGTCACCACGCGCGACGGCGTAGATCAGCAGCAGCAAAGCACAGAGCGCGAAGCCGACGCCGCCGAACCAGCGCACGGCCTTGCGGATCTCGAGCTGCATGGCCGACGGCGTCTGCTCGATGTCGCGCAGCGAGGCGCCGATGCGGCCAAGTTCGCTGCGCGCGCCCGTGGCGGTGACTTCGACGATGGCCCGACCGCTGACGGCCAGCGAGCCGGCGTACGCGTTCGCCATCGCCGCTTTCGCGACCGGCAGCGACTCGCCCGTCAACAGCGACTCGTCGGTCGTGAGTTCGTCGCTCTGGCGTACGATGCCGTCGGCTGCGATCCGGTCGCCTTCCTCGACCAGCAGGATATCGCCACGCACGACCGCGCGGCCGTCATTGCGCTGGCGCGCACCATCGCGGATCACCGTCGCCTGGGGCGAGGTGAGCTCACGCAGCGCATACAAGGCGTGCTCGGCGCGCCGCGCCTGCACGAAGGTCAGCACGATCACGAGCCCGGCCGCGACCGCGAGCGCCGCGGCATCCAGCGGATCGCCGAGCAGCGCATAGACCGACGCGCCGACGATCAGCAGCGCGAGCATCGGTTCGCGCAGAACCTCGAGGAGGAGGCGAATGTCCGAGCGTCGACGCTGGGCCGGCAGCTCGTTCGGACCTTCCTCGGCAAGTCGGCGCGCCCCCTCGGCGGCCGACAACCCCGCCGGCGGTGCATCGTGGGCAACCACGGGCTGATTCTCGCAAGTCGGGCCGGCTCCGGGCGGAATAGATGCCGCAGCGTGCTGCGGACTGCCACGATATGCACCGCGAGGGTGCGTGGATACGCTCGAACCAAAGCGCAGAGCGCAAAGGAGAGGGCATGCCCGCCACGAGCGAGCGTCGCGTCACGGTCCTGCACGTCGAGGACGATGCCGACGTTGCGCGCAGCGTCTCCCTGCTGCTGCGCGCCGGCGGTTACCGGGCCGTCACGGCCCATACGGCCGACGATGCGCTCGACCTGATCGGGCCGCAGGGGCTGCGACCGGATATCCTGATCATCGACTTCCAGCTCGGCGGATCGATGGACGGCGCGGAGCTCGCCGAAGAGGCGTGCCGGATCATGGGCCACTGCGTTCCGACCATCCTGCTGTCGGGGCAGCTCGCTAATTCCGAGATGCCGTGGATGCCGGGCGTGCCGGTGCTGCCGCTCGCCAAGCCCGCCGATCCCGAGCTGCTATTGAAGGCCGTCGAGACTTTCGGCGAGTTCGAGCGCTTCGCAGCCAGCCGGCGTCGGGCGCACGCGTGACCGTTCAGCTTCTGGCCGGGCATTTGCCGCCGACCCCTAAGAGCTCGATACCCGTCGTGATGGTGGGCGGTACTGGGATTGAACCAGTGACCCCTGCCGTGTGAAAGCAGTGCTCTACCGCTGAGCTAACCGCCCGCCCGGGGGAGGCGAGAAGGATACGGGGCGGGCGCTGGGCCTGCAACCCGCGCCGGGCGGGCCGCGCCGACTTGGTAAGATGCGCGCCCTCATGAGCATCGTGACCCGTTTCGCTCCTTCACCGACCGGCATGCTGCACATCGGCGGCGTGCGCACGGCGCTGTTTTCGTGGCTGCAGGCGCGTCGGCATGGCGGAAAGTTCATCCTTCGCATCGAGGATACGGATCTCGAGCGCTCGACGCCCGAGGCGGTGCGCGTGATCCTCGAGGGCATGGAGTGGCTCGGTCTCACGGCCGACGAGGGGCCGTATTATCAGACGCAGCGCCTCGACCGGTACAAGCAGGTCATCGAACAGATGCTCGCGGCGGGCACGGCGTACCGGTGCTACTGCACGAAGGAGGAGCTCGAGGCGCTGCGCGCCGAGCAGATGGCGAGGAAGCAGAAGCCGCGCTACGACGGGCGCTGGCGCGATCGCACCGGTTCGCGCCCCGGCATCGATCCAGTGATCCGCTTCAAGAATCCGCTCGAGGGCCACGTCGTCGTCGAGGATCTCGTCCACGGCGACGTCACGTTCGCGAATGCCGAGCTCGATGACCTCATCATCGCGCGTGCGGACGGCACGCCGACCTACAACTTCTGCGTCGTCGTCGACGACATGGACATGGGCGTCACGCACGTGATCCGCGGCGACGATCACCTCAACAACACGCCGCGACAGATCAACATGCTGCGCGCGCTCGGCGCGACGCCCCCGGTGTACGCGCACGTGCCGATGATCCTCGGGCCCGATGGCGCCAAGCTCTCGAAGCGACACGGCGCCGTCAGCGTGCTCGAGTACGAGAAGGCCGGGTTCCTGCCCGATGCGCTGCTGAACTATCTCGTCCGTCTCGGCTGGTCGCATGGCGACCAGGAGTTCTTCACGCGCGAGGAGATGATCCGGCTGTTCGACATCGCCGACGTCAACAAGTCTGCTTCGGCCTTCAATCCCGACAAGCTGCTGTGGCTGAACCAGCAGCATCTGCTGCGCACACCGGCCGATGTGATCGTGCCGCATCTGCGCAAGTTCCTCGCTCGACTCGATCTACCAGCCGGCGAGGGCGACATCCCGACCGGGAAGCTGATCCGCGTCATCGAGGCGCAGCGCGAGCGGACCAAGACGCTCGTCGAGATGGCGCAGGCGAGCCGCTTCCTGTTCACGCAGGGAGTCACGATCGATCCGGCGGCGGCGGCCAAGCATCTGACGCCCGAGGCGCGCGCGCTGCTCGGCGAGCTCGCGACCCGGCTCGCGGCACTGCCCGAGTGGCAGGCGGCCGCGATCCATGCGGTCATCCAGGGGCTCGCCACCGAGCGGCAGCTCGGGCTCGGCAAGGTTGCGCAGCCACTCAGGGTGGCTATCTCCGGCGGCACCGTCTCGCCGCCGATCGATCTGACGCTCGACCTGCTCGGGCGCACCGAGACGCTGGCGCGGCTTGCGGTGGTCACCGCGACCTCGACGGCATCGTAAGTGTCTGCACCGAAAAGAGTTTAGGTTTGCCGCGCCTTGACAGTGGCCGGCCGCTCGCGTAGCGTTCGCGCCCTCTTGTGGGGCTATAGCTCAGCTGGGAGAGCGCTTGCATGGCATGCAAGAGGTCGGCGGTTCGATCCCGCCTAGCTCCACCACCCTCCCCACAGTGCGTCCCCATCGTCTAGAGGCCTAGGACATCGCCCTTTCACGGCGGTAACAGGGGTTCGAATCCCCTTGGGGACGCCAGCCTATTGTCACGTGGTGACCGGGGTCACTCACGGCTGCCATGCGCGGGTCCTATGATGGTTTGGCTGCGGGCCGTGCAGCCGCGGCAGGAAGAGCATGAAGCTGCCAATCTACCGCCAATCACTGAAACTGCGCATCGCCGCGCTCGCGCTCGCCGAGGCGGTCCTGCTTGGGTTGGCGCCGGTTGCCGTCAACTCGGTGCAACCTTCTGTCGCGATGCCATCCCTCGTGCCGGCCATCGGGCTGTTCGTGCTGAGCGGCACCGTGTCACTCTCGGCGCTGGGTCTCTACAGTCCACGCCAGCGCGCGCAGCTCGCCGGCGTACTGCTGCGTGTCGCGGTCGCGCTGATCCTCGCGATGCTGATCGTCGCCGTGGTTTCGTTTTTCGTACCGCTGCTGCGACCCTCGCCGAGCCGGCTCGCGGCCTGGGCGGGCGTGGCCCTGCCGTTGCTGTCCGCGTTCCGCATCCTGGCGATGCGGTTTCTCGACGAGGACGTGTTCAAGCAGCGCGTGCTCGTCTACGGAGCGGGCAAGCGTGCCGAGGCGCTCGCGCGATTGCGACGGCGCGCCGACCAGCGAGGTTTCCTGCTGCACGGCTTCGTTGCTGCACCGGGCGAGGTGCCACGCGTGCCGGCCGAGCGGCTCGTCCCATGCGAGGCCGCGCAGCTGCTCGAATATGCACAGGCGAACCACGTCGAGGAGATCGTGGTGGCGATGGACGACCGGCGCCGACAGTTTCCGCTTCGCGAGCTGCTCGGCTGCCGCCTCGCCGGCATCGACGTGATCGACATCGTCAGTTTCCTGGAACGCGAGACCGGTCGCGTCCAGCTCGATCTCGTGAATCCGAGCTGGATGATCTTCGGCGAGGGTTTTCGGCGCGACCCGGTTCGGCGGGCGACCAAGCGCGTGTTCGACCTCGCTGCCGCGATGCTGCTGCTCGCGGTCGCCTGGCCCGTCATGCTCGTCACCGCCATCGCGATCTGGCTAGAGGACGGGCTGCGCGCGCCGATCTTCTATCGCCAGCGGCGAGTCGGGCTCGATGGTGAGGCGTTCGATGTCCTGAAGTTCCGCAGCATGACCGTCGACGCCGAGGCCGACGGCACGGCGCGCTGGGCGACCCCCGGCGACCGGCGAGTGACGCGCGTCGGGCGGGTGATCCGGAAGCTCCGCATCGACGAGCTGCCCCAGATCCTCAACGTGCTCAACGGCGACATGAGCTTCGTCGGGCCGCGCCCGGAGCGTCCGGAGTTCGTCGAGGAACTCAGCGCGAGCATTCCGTTCTACGACGAGCGGCACTGCACCAAACCCGGCATCACCGGCTGGGCCCAGCTCTGCTATCCATACGGGGCCTCGGAGCGCGATGCGCTCGAGAAGCTTCAATACGACCTCTACTACGTGAAGAACCACACGCTGCTGTTCGATCTGCTGATCCTGCTGCAGACCGTGGAGGTCGTGTTGTTTGGGAAGGGGGCGAGGTAGGCTCTGACTGAAGCCGCTGTCGGCCGCGCCCTCCCGTGCGGCGCATGCCGACAGCGTGACTCAGACCCTAGGGCTTGCCACTCGCACGTGCCTTCGGGGAAATCAGAAGTTGGGCTGGAGCGAACTTGCGGACGCTTTAGCCGAGATTTCTGACCGCCAGAAGCAATGCCCTCTGGATGCGGAATACCTCAATCAAGCACGTCGATGGCGTCGCCAGGCAAAGCCCAGCGAGAGAAGCGACGCGCCCAGCAGGCCAAGCGTACCGGGTTCCGGGACCGAAGAGATGGTCCCTGTCCGAAAGGCGACCTCTCCGATGGCGCACGCTGCAAAAGATCCAACGATTGCTTGCGGGCAACGGGACATTTCGAAACGAACATACCGCAGGGACGAGGCAGTGAAGGAGAACACGTCCGCACCGTAGGATGCCAACGCGTGATCCGTTGGGCTGAGGCCGGATGCAAGGCCGAAGTAATTCTCTCCATCCGTGGACCCAAGCAGGTTGAGACTCCCTATTCCAGAGGACTCCTCGTTCCAAAGGGCCAGGGCATCGATGACGACGGTGCTGCCGAAGTCATAAGTGACTACCGCCGTGCTAGATCCTTGATTGCTGAACCATTCGAAGCCGGCGAAGACGGTTGTGTGAAGACAACCGCTACCTACGAATGCGTCGAAATCCGTGACGCCGGCCGTGTAGCCGCAAGACAGAAATCCGGACTGATTGAAAGTGTCGGCGAGGCTGCCAAAGCCAGGCCCTCCGCTGTTAATCACGCCAGATGTAGGTGCGATGATTGGGCCGGCCTGCGCCGGGATGCTGAACGTGCTGAGCGCTGCCAGGAGTGCACAGCCGAGGAAGGTTTTGGTGGTTTTCGAAGTCATTAGCGGGTTGCCTCACGTTACGGATCGAGTCGTTTCCGATGGTTTGTTCTGAAGCGCGAGCGCCTCTCCGTTGCCGGGCCTCTGACAGGCTTTGGTCCTTCGTGGTTGCCCGGCGACTGTCACGAGTTTGTGATGCATAAATCGCGCCAATCTTGAAAAACCTTTCTAGTTCAATCGCGTGCGACTTCATGGCCGATGCTTTAGATCGCGCGACTGTAAGAAATCTCGACTCCCAGCAACGAGCAGAGTGACGTCCGCGATCGGCCACTTGAGCGCCAACGCGGTATGGCGGGGGCGATGCCTTGGGGTCGATGAGTGCCGGATGCGGGCCTGCTAACCGATCAAGTCTGCTCGGATAACCCAGATCGAGCCAGCCAGTCCTTGGGCGGGACTGCGCTCAAACAGTGCCACTCCTCGGATCCGCGACAGATCGAGGGTGCGTCCGACCGGCGCCCGAGCCATTTCGCCAAGCGCGATGCGGACGGTCTGCCGGGTTCGAGCCGGCAGATCGATGGGCCGGTTGAAGCGATCGTCGTGGCGTTGATCGTGCTCGGCGTCATGGATCCGCAGCATCCAGTGCAAGGGTCCCTCGGTGGGGTTGACGAGCTCGAGCTCGAGCGCGTCGAAGCCGCGCCAGTCGGGGATGGGTTCCTCCCACCGAATGCCCGGGACACTGCGCCCAGAAAATTGAAGTTCGAGGCCGCGCTCATTGCTCCTGCGCACCCAATCCGAAGGTACGGGCGCCCATTGCAGTCGACCGCCGGTCGCGGCGAGGAACTTGCCGTCCCGCCACTGCGCCTCGCTGAGTAGCGACGGCCAGGCCCGGGCGCGATGGAGATAGGCGCCGCCGACCTCCATGAGCGGAGCCAGCACGATCAAGATCGACATGGCCGCGATACCAGCGAACCCGGCGCGCGCGAGGGGCCGTGACGTCGGTGATTCTCGCCACGCGACCCACGCGAGCGCGAACGCTGCGCCGGCTGCGTCCATCAGCATGTCGAAGGCCGAGGCGCCGCGGCCGATGACCGCCTGCAGCAGCTCGACGGCCCCACCGATCGCGAGGCTGACGGCGAAGACGATGGCCGGAGCAGCGCAGTGACGAAGCGCGGGGACATCGCCGAGGTGAAGGCTGGGGAACTGCCGCAGTAGGCGATACAACAGCCACGCGAGAGCCGCAAACAGCGGCGCATGACCTGCGTCATTGAGCGCGGCGCGCCACCGCGTCGTTCCGGACAGGCCGGTGGCGATCGGTAGGGCGACGAGCGCGGCGATCGCGATGATGAGGAACCATGGGCGCGGTCCACTCGTGGCGGACATTGGCGCGGTCGGCGGTGGAACTTGCGTCACTGTCGGTGCAGTTTACGCATGGTCGGAACTGCTGCGTTGCGTGATGCCTTAACGTAATGAAAATTCATTGAAATTTGCGGACGGCAGGAAGCTTGCATGTCAGTTGATGTAGCCGGATAATCGGGGCAACACGGACGGACGACGCGACGATGGATCACACCGGCTGGGAATTGGAAGGCACTTCAGGCGCTGGTCGCGAGGCGCGAACGGGCGTCTCCCGCCGCGCTCTTCTGCGCGGAGCCTCCGGTGCGCTTCCGGCCGTCCTGACGCTGCAGAGCGGCGCGGCACTCGCCCAGTCGAGCAATCTGCTCGGCACCGTTCGATCGGCGCAGCAGGCCGTCGGCGAACGCGGGCGGATACAGTGCATCGACATGGCTTCGGCGGTCGGCGGAACGCCCTCGCAGCTCGACCTGGGACCGAACCCCAGTGTGCACATGCAGTATCTCAAGCAGCGCACGTACTACTGGCCGCACCGCTCCGGCAACAAGGGCGACAAGAGCCGTGGTCCGGTTCCCTACGAGACGATGTGCGCCAAGGGCGGCGTGTTCTGGTATGAGGAACGAGGCCAGTGGCGCGCTACGTTGCCGGGCGCCTACGGCAAGGGCGTGCAGGCGGGCTTCCTCGTGTCGGCGACGGCGATGGCGTCGTTCGCCCAGAACGTCAAGCTCAAGACCTATTTCTAGCAGCGACTCCGGCAGCCAGCCGCTTTGGGTAGCCGTCGGACCCGATGAGTTCGTCGGTGTCGACCTCGGTGAGGTCAGAGCGCTTTACCATCGGCCATCAGGCAAGACGCACTTCCTGAACCGGGCGGCGTGCCTGCTACTCGATGAGATCCTCCGCGTCCCTCGCGACGCGGCGTCGGTCGCAGCAGAGCTCGACGCATGCACGGACCGTGATACCAATCAGCCGACGGCCGACGCGCCGGCGCAGACAGCGGCATCCGAGCTGTGGTCTCTGCTCGAGCGGCTCGAGGAACTCGGCTTGTTGCGCCGTGGCTGAATGCCGTCGATCGATTCCAACTCGGCCGTGCGCGAAGCGTTGCTGAGCGGCGCCGGCGTCGGGCTGCGCATCGGTCCGTTCGACGTACGCTGGCAGATTCGGGACGCCTCTCTGCATGAGCCGTTCTTACGACTGTACCGCGATCACCCGATCGTTGACTGCGGCCGGGTGTTTGCCGCGCATGTCAGGCTCGAGCCGCGATGGCGGGTGTTCCCCCGTCCGGCGCGTCTCGTGCGCTTTTCCGTCGACGGCATGGTGCCCCACGAGGACATGCCCGCGGAGCACGGGCTCGCGGTACTCGAGTGGGGCCTGAACCTGGCGCTCGCGATGCGCGCGCACGGCTACCTGCTGCTACACGCTGGCGCGCTCGAGCGCGCTGGCCGGGCGCTGCTGTTGCCCGCGGCGCCGGGCGAGGGCAAGACGACGCTCTGCGCGGCGCTCGCGCATCGAGGTTGGCGACTGCTATCCGATGAATTTGGCATGCTGCGGCCCGGCTCGATCGAACTGCTCGCGATACCGCGGCCCATGCCGCTCAAGAACGAATCGATCGAGGTGCTGCGCCGCTTCACGCCCGACGCCGAGTTCGGTCCGCTGATTCCCGGCACTCGCAAGGGGAACGTGGCCCACGTCAAGCCGCCCACTGACTCCGTCAGGCGGGCGGGCGAGACGGCGGCTGCGCGCTGGTGCGTGTTCCCTCGCTGGCAGGCGGGCGCTGCGCTCGCGCTCGAGCCGGTGTCGCCTGCAGAGGCGTTCATGGGGTTGACGACGAATGCCTTCAACTATGAACTGCTGGGCGAGGCCGCATTCCGGACGGTAGCTGAGCTCGTCCAACGGACGCGGTGCTTCAGGCTCAATTACTCCGACCTCGAAGAGGCAGCAGGGGCGCTGACGGCGCTCGCTGACGCGGATGCGGCTCGCCGCTGATGTCGAGATCCTGCGCTCGGCGATCCTGCCCGTGCTAGCCGATCCGTCCGCGGTATGCGGGCTCGAGCCCGCGCAGCTCGACTTCACGCTGCGAGTGCTGCGACGCGCGCGTCTGCTCGCGCGCGTGGCGTGGCATCTTCGTGCACGAGGCCTTCTCGACCGGCTAGATTCACAAGCCCAAGACGCGCTGCTCGGTGCGCTCGCCGTCACCGATGCGCGCGAGCGCGCGATTCGTTGGGAGCTCGATCGCATTGCCTGGGCGCTCGGCGATGCGCCGCTCGGGCCCGTGATCCTTGCCAAGGGTTGTGCCTACCTGCTGCTTGGATTACCGAACGCGGCGGGACGCCTCGTTGCGGACGTCGACATGCTTGTGTCCGAAAAGGAACTCGCGGGCTTCGAGGCGCGGCTCCGCGCCCGAGGCTGGCAATCGCCGTCGCTGTCGGACTACGACGAGCGCTACTACCGAGTCTGGGCGCATGAGTTGCCGCCGCTGACGCATCCGGAGCGCGAGATCGAAGTCGATGCGCATCACAACATTGTGATGCGCACGGCGCGACATCGCGTCGAGGCCACGCGGCTGATTACCGCCTCCCAACCGCTGCCCGGCACGCGCTTCCACGTTCTCTCACCGCCCGATATGGTCTTGCATGCGATCGCGCACGCGTTCGCGGGCGGCGAACTCAAGGACGCGTTGCGCGATCTCGTCGACATCGACGACCTGTTGCGACACTACTCTTCGGCTGACGCGGATTTCTGGGAAAGTCTCGTGCGGCGTGCTCAGGAACTCGATCTCGCGCGGCCACTGTTCCTAGCGCTGCGTTACTGCGCGGGGCTGCTCGGGACTCCTGTGCCGGGGACGGCCGTGGCGACCGTGGCACCGGGGCGCTCGGCGACGGCGGTGCTCCTCGCGCTCGACCGCTGCGTGCCGCGGGCGTTGCTGCCGGCGCATCCCGATCGTCCTTCTTGGCGGCGGCCACTGGCCTGCGGCCTGCTGCTCGTGCGCAGTCACTGGTTGCGAATGCCCGCACCGCTGCTAGTGCGCCACCTCCTCTACAAGACGTGGCTGCGCGTAGCCGCCCGTCGCTCACCGGGGTGACGGCATCGCGCTGCGCGTCGATGTCGATCCGTACGCCTTCGACTACACTCTGGCCGAGGTCCGGCCCGTGACAGGGGGTCTTAAGTTGCAGGTGATGCCGACAGTCGGCTACGTGGTCGCGGCCGCCTACCTCGCGCTCGCGAGTCTGCTCACGATCGGCTGGAAGGGTCGGGGGTCGGGCGCCCCGCTGATTATCGCTACGGCGGCGATGGCCCTCTGGGCCGCCGGCACGGGCTGGTGGCTCGGTCAAAGCGGGGCCGAGGGGCTCCTCATTGCGCCGCTGATCCTGGAGGTGCTGCGCTTCGCGGCCTGGACTGCCGTGCTAACCGGGCTCGCGCGCGAAACCATGCCGCGCGGGCTCGCGTGGGCGGCTCACGGCTACTGGCTGTTGTGGTGCATGGCCGCCGTCTTGATGGGCGGGCGGTTCATGCCCGGGCCGTCGTGGATGCTGCCGGGCAGCGTGCTTGGGTTTGGTGGACTCGGCGCCGCGCTGCTGCTGCTCGTGCTGATCGAGCAGGTGCACCGTCAGTCGAACACCGCCGGGCGCCGGGCGCTGGCACCGCTGACCATTGGCCTCGGCGCACTCTGTGCATACGACCTGTTCGTCTATGCTCAGGCGATCCTGCTCGGCGGCTTGTCGCCCGGCCTCTGGGCAGCGCGCAGCGTCGCGGCGCTCGTTCTGATTCCGGCCATCGCGCTGGCTGCGCGCCGCAACCCTGTCTGGTCGCTCGATGTGTTCGTGTCGCGTCAGGCGGTACTGTTCACGACGACGCTGCTGGCGGCGGGTATCTACCTCGTCGCCATGGCACTCGTCGGTGTCGCGCTGCGCGAGTGGGGCGGGCGCTGGGGGGTCGTCGCCAATCTCGTCTTCATCGCCGGTGCGCTCGCGGTTCTGGCGTCTATCCTGCTCTCGGGCAGCGTGCGGCGCCGGCTGCGCGTCTTTCTCGGCAAGCATTTCTATCGCAACAAGTACGACTATCGCGTGGAGTGGCTGCGCTTCGTCAAGACCTTGTCCCGCGTCGACGCAGACGACGTCCGGCGCACGAGCATCCACGCAATCGCGCAGATCTTCGAAAGCCCGGGCGGTGTGCTGTTCGGGCGCGCCGAGGATGGACGATTCGTCGCGGCGGCCGCCTGGCCGATGCCGTTGTCGGATCTGCCAGCGCTCGCCGACGTGGCGGCGGATGACGAGCTCGTACGCCTGCTCGGTAGCGACGAGTGGGTCATCGACCTGCGGGAACTCGCGCAGCAACCCGGTCTGTACGGCAACCTGCGTCTGCCGGAATCGATCGCGGTGCTGCCCGGTGCGCGGCTGATCACGCCGCTGCTCTCGCAGCATGAGCTCACGGGGTTCCTGATCCTGCTCGAACCGCCGGCACCTTTCGAGGCCACCTACGAGGATCGCGATCTTCTCAAGACCGTTGGCCGCCATGTGGCCACGCTGCTCGCGCAGCATGCGGCGGACAGCAAGCTCGCCGAGGGGCGTCAGTTCGATGCGTATCACCGGCTCACGGCCTTCCTCATGCACGATCTCAAGAACGCGGTCGCGCAGCTCGAGCTCGTGGTACGCAACGCCGAGCGCCATCGACACAACCCCGCATTCATCGACGACGCGCTCGAGACGACGGCCAACGCCGTGCAAAGGATCCGCGGGCTGATCGGCCAGCTCAGTGCGGGCGGAGCGCCGCCACCGCCGCAGCCCGTCGCCATCGGGCCGCTGCTCGCGAGTGTCGTCGACCGTTGCGCCGACCGGCCACCGGCACCGCGACTCTTCTGCACGATGCTGCCATCGACGACTATCCGGGCTGACCCCGATCGGTTTGCATCGACGCTCGAGCATCTGATCCGCAACGCCCAGGATGCCACTCCGGCAGATGGCACGGTGACGGTCGAGGTGCATCGCCGCGACGGACTCGTCAGTGTCGCGGTCGTCGACTCCGGGGCAGGCATGAGCGCCGAATTCGTCCGCGAGCGGCTGTTTCGGCCCTTCGACAGCACGAAGGGATCGAAGGGGATGGGAATCGGTGCCTATCAGGTGCGGCAATATGTGACGGAACTCGGCGGCCGGATCGCAGTGAGCAGTAGTCCCGGTGCGGGAACCCGCTTCGAGATTATCCTCCCGGTCGCCGAGGGCATGGAAGAAATAGAGGGCGCGCGGCGTGCCGGATGAGAAACCGAGGCTGCTCGTGGTCGAGGATGACCCCGGGCTGCAGAAACAGATCCGCTGGGCATTTGACGATTTCGAGGTCCTGCAGGCGCGCGCGCGCTCGGAGGCGCTCGGCCTCGTACGGCGCGAACGACCGGCCGTCGTACTCCAGGATCTGGGACTGCCGCCCGATCCGGCGGGGGTCAGCGAGGGTTTCGAAACGCTGCGCGAGATTCTCGTCGAGGATCCGCGCACGCGCGTCATCGTGATCACCGGCAATGCCGATCGCGACAATGGCGTCCAGGCCATCAGCCTGGGTGCCTACGACTTCTGCCAGAAGCCGATAGACATCGA
This sequence comes from Gammaproteobacteria bacterium, assembly GCA_037444685.1. Classification (GTDB taxonomy): domain Bacteria; phylum Pseudomonadota; class Gammaproteobacteria; order Steroidobacterales; family Steroidobacteraceae; genus UBA964. The sequence continues at coordinate 28,363 of JBBILX010000002.1, read as the reverse complement.
CGTGCTGAGGCTGATCGTGACGCGCGCGCTGCACGTCCACTCGCTCGAGACGCAGTACCTTGCCCTGCGCGAGGCGCAGGGGCGAACGCCGCTTCCCGGCATCATTGCCAGCGACGAACCGATGCTGCGCGTCTGCCGTCGCGTGGAGAAAGTCGCGCCGACCAACGCCAGCGTGCTCGTGCTCGGTGAGAGCGGCACGGGCAAGGAGCTGATTGCGCGTGCCGTTCACGCGCTGAGCCCGCGCTCCGGAGGTCGCTTCGTCGCGATCAACTGCGCGGCGATCCCGGAGACGCTGCTCGAGAGTGAACTCTTCGGCTACGAGAAGGGTGCCTTTACGGGCGCTGCGAAGACGACCCAGGGCAAGATCGAGCTCGCGGATGGGGGCTCTTTGTTTCTCGATGAGATCGGCGACATGCCCGTGGCGCTGCAGGCCAAGCTGCTGCGGTTCCTCCAGGAGCGCGTGATCGAACGTGTCGGCGGCAGGACCGAAATACCGGTCGACGTTCGCATGATCTGCGCGACGCATCAGGACCTCAAGACCCTGATGGCCGAACATCGCTTCCGCGAGGATCTGTATTACCGGATCGCCGAAGTCACTATCGACCTGCCGGCACTGCGCGACCGACCCGGAGCCGCGACCGTCATCGCGCACGCGTTTCTGCGGCGTTATGGTGCGGAGCAGGGGGTGTCGCGGCGCGGCTTCACGCCCGATGCGCTTGCGGCTCTCGAGTCCCACCAATGGCCTGGCAACGTTCGCGAGCTCGAGAACCGGGTCAAGACCGCCGTGATCATGGCCGAGCGGCCGCTCGTCTCAGCGGAAGATCTTGGGCTCGCGGATGTCGCGACCGAGTCGTGCTCGCTGAACCTCCGGGAGGTTCGCGCGCGCGCCGAGCGCACCGCCATCATCCAGGCGTTGGCCCGCTGTGATGCGAACGTCTCGCGCGCGGCCGATCTGCTCGGGGTCAGCCGGCCGACACTCTATGATCTGATGGATCGTTACGGCTTGCGGCGCGCCGACGAAGCGGCTTCATGAGGATGTCGTTGAGGGCCGGCGCCATCGCCATGCTGATCGCTGCCGCGTCGCTGCTCGCCTCGACGCTTGGCTCGATCGCGCGGTTTTGGCGGGACATACCCGATTATGAGCACGGCTGGTTGATTGCCGGGATTTCGGTCGTCTGGTGCGCGCGACTGCTGCTGCGCCATCCGTTGCAGGCGCCTGCCGGGAGTGCGCTACCACGCCTGCTCCCGCTTACGATCGCACTGTTCGCGTGGCTGGTCGCCAAGAACGCCCACAGTCAGATCGGCGCCCAGCTCCTCGCACCACCAGTGCTGCTCGCCGCCGTGTATGCGATCGGAGGCCGACCCTTGGCGCTCCGGCTCGCCCCACCGCTGGGGTTCCTCTATTTCGCGATCCCCGTCTGGGACTACGCGCTGCCGGTCTTGCAACGAGCCTCCGTATTCGTGACTGAGGGTGCGCTGGGGCTGCTCGGCGTGCCAGCCGAGGTCAGCGACTACACGGTCCATATTCCCGAGGGCACGTTCGAGATCATCGAAGGGTGCAGCGGCAAGCGCTACTTCATGGTCGCTTTGGCGCTCGGGGTTCTTGCAGCGGCTGTCAATGGCCTCGGCGCCCGTGCGACGATCGCCTTGGTCGTTGCCGCCGGTCTGCTGTCCTTGCTGGCGAACTATGTCCGCATCGTGCTCGTCATCTATGCCGGGCACGTCACAGCAATGCAGCATTACTGGGTCGCCGTCGAACATAAGACGTTGGGCAACGTGATCTTCGGCGTCCTGATCGCCATGATTCTCGTTCTGGGCCATCTTCTGGCGCATCGGTCCGGGACAGAGCGTCGCGCGCGCATTTCAGCTGCCGCGCCGATGGCGGGGTTAGCGGCGGCGCCGCTACCATGGACCGCAGTCGCTCCGACCGCGTTGCTACTGGGTGCGGCGGCGCTGCTCGCTATTGCCAATCCGGCGCAGCGCGCCGCCGAGCGGGCGCTCGGCGCCTTGCCGGTGGTCGCGGGAACCTGGAGTGGCCCGCTGCCCGCCGACCCTGGATGGCAACCGCGTTATGTCGGCGCCAGCGAGGAACTGCGCGCGAGCTATCGCGGCAGCGCGGAGGCCGTCGAGGTTTATGTCAATCGATATCACGTGCAGGCAGACGGGAGCGAGCTGATACAATATGACAATAAGTTACTCGGGCCTGGAACGTGGTCGGTGCCTTGGTCGGCGCGGAGCAGGAAACTCGCGACGGAACCCACGCTGGCACTAGCCGAAGCGCTCGATGCCGAGTCGCAGCGCTGGGTCGTCGCGCACTATTACGAAGTGGGATCCACGTCGACGACCTCGGATACCTTGACACAGTGGCTGTACGGGCTGCGGGCCACGTTCGGACGGGCTCCGGCCGGTGTGACGGCTCTCGCAGTACGATGCGAACCCGCTAACTGTGAGGCTGCGCGTGCGCGTGTCATCGCTTTCTGGAACGATATGGGACCGGCACTGCGGAGTATGCGCCATAGGACGGCCGGTTGACCGAAGACCAATGACCAGCTCTCCAGTCCTCGCCAGCCCACCTCGAATCGTCATCGCAGCTATCGCGATGCTTTCGCTTGCGGGCTGTGAGCGTTTCATGAGTGCAGAGCAGCGCCTCGCACGCGCTGAGCAGGCCTATGAGGCGGGTTCGCACGCGGCGGCGATCGCGGATGCGAAGGCTGTCCTCGAGCGCGAGCCGCAGAACGTGGCGGCTCGGGTGCTGCTCGCAAAACTGTCCTTCAAACTCGGCGATCTCGATGCCGCGTCCAAGGATCTCGCGCGTGCGATCGAAGCGGGAGCCGACCCCGCGTCGCTGCGCATCCTGCACTACGACATCGAGCTCGGACGCGGGCGGTTTCAGGCCGCGCTCGATGAGGCGCTGGGCGATCCGATCCTCAAGCCCCTCGATCGCGCGCTGGTGCTCACGCGCGCGCACCTCGGGCTCGGGCAGCCCGGCGAGGCCGAGCAGGCGTTGGGCGAGGCCCTGAAGATCGACCCGAACGGTCACGCGGCGGCGCTGCTGCGCGCGCGCGTGCAGGCGGCGCGCGGGCTTCAGGCGGAGGCTCGCAAGACTCTCGAAGCCCTCATCGCGCGCGATGCGCAGGACGCCGAAGCCTGGCTGCTCGACGCCCACATCGCTTTCGCGAGCGGGGCGATGCAGGCGGCCGCGACTGCCTACGAACGTGCCACGCAGACCGGCAAACGGACGTTGTCTGTTCCCGAGCTCGTGCTCGCATACGCAGGACTCGTCGAGAGTCGACTGGCCAGTGGAGAGATCGACTCGGCGCCGCAGGCGCTCGAGCCATTACGCAAGCTCGCGCCGGGTGCGCCGATCACGCGTTGGGTCACTGCGCGTCTGGCGCTCGCTCGCGGCGATGCCCGTGCGGCCGTCACCGAGTTGCAGCAGGCGGCGCGTCAGCAGCCCGATCACCTCCCTACACGCGTACTGCTCGGCGCCGCGCTGATCGAGCAAGGCAACCTGGAGCTGGCCGAGTCCGAGCTCCAGCGCGTAGTTGCCGCGGCCCCGGAGAATGCCGAGGCGCGGAAGTTGCTGGCCCGACTCTATCTGACCCGCAACGATCCGGGCGCCGCGCGGTCGGTGCTCTCGGGCTTGCCGGCAGCCGAACGTCCCGATGCCGGCGCGGAATGGCTGACCGGTACGGCGCTGCTGCTCAGCGGCCAGAACGTCGAAGGCATTGCTGCCCTCGAACGTGCCGTCGAGGCGGATCCAGCGAGCACGCCACCCAAGCTCGATCTCGTCGCGGCCTACCTCTCCGCAGGTCGCCGCGACGACGCGCTGGCCTTGCTGGGCCGCCTGCCGGCCAGTGAGGGAGGCTTGCGGCGACGGCAGCTGCAGGTACTCGCCGAGGTGACGGGGCGCAGCGCGGCGGAGGCGCGTGCCGGAGTCGACCGGCTCTTGCGCGCCCACCCAGACGACGCCGAGCTGCTCACGATCGGCGGTGGGTTTCTGCTTTCGGCCGGGGATGCCGACGCAGCCGCGCGAGCCTTCGCGGCCGCGCTGTCGGTGTCACCTCGGCAGGCCAATGCGCGCTTAGGTGTCGCGGCCGTGGCGATCGCGCGTGGCGACTGGAGCGCGGCAGAGCGGGAGCTACGCTCGGCCCTCGAGGCCGATGACAAGGCGGAACGTGCCTACGTGGGCCTCGCCGGGCTCGCGCTTCGCCGCGGCGATCGTTCAGCCGCCCGCGAGTGGCTCGAAAAGGCGATCGCCGCGGATCCAGCAGTGGTCGAACCGAGACTGCTGCTGGCCGAGCTCGCACTGCTCGATGCGGACCTGCCGCGGATGGAGTCGCTGCTCGAGCAGGCGCAGTCCGTCAGCCGCTCACGAGCCAGCGCATTGAACCGTGCCGGTGCGCTGCTCCTGCGGGCATCGAAGTTGGACGCGGCGCTGGCGCGCTTCAACGAGGCCGCCGCACTCGGTCTCGCCGATGCCGATCTCGGTGCCGCCCGCGCCTTGCTCGCACTCGGCCGTGAAGCTGAGGCCCGGCAGCGCCTCGAGGCGCTCGCCGTACGGCGAAGGGGCGCTGTACCGCCCGTGGCTCTGCTCGTGGGCCTCGATGTCCGCGCGAAGCGGTTCCCGCAGGCGCTCGCACGCATCGATGCACTCGAGCGCGCCGGTGCCCCGATCGCGGCGGTCGAGGAGCTGCGCGGCGATGTGCAAGCGACGGCGGGAAACCCGGTGGCGGCGCTCGCGGCCTACGAGCGGGCCAGTGCCGTGACAACTACTGCGGCATTGGCGATCAAGCAATATCGGGCGCAGCGTGCCGCCGGTCGACCTGCGCCCGAGCGGATTCTCGAGCGATGGTTGCAGACTCGCCCCGAAGATGTGTTGGTGCGGGCTGTGCTTGCCGAGCACCACCAGCGCGTCGGCAATCGGCGAGCGGCGATCGCCGAATACGAGCGCGCGCTCGAGCGACAGGAGAGCGCTATCCTCATGAATAATCTGTCCTGGCTCTACTACGAGACCGGCGATGTAAGGGCGCTCGATCTTGCCGCGCGCGCGCATCAGCTCGCCGGCGCGGTGCCCGACATCGCGGATACTTACGGCTGGATCCTCGCCGAGCGGGGGCAGTTCGACAAGGCTCTGCCGATCCTCGAGCGCGCGGCGCGCGCGGCACCCTCGAGTGCCGGGATCCAGTATCACTACGGCGTTGCGCTCGCGCGGGCGGGGCAGGGTGAACGCGCTCGCCCGGTGCTCGAGAGGCTTGCTGCATCGGCCAGTGACAGGACGGTCGCTCGCGATGCGCAGCGCGAACTCGAGCGGCTCGGTGGCGCGCTGCGAAGCCGCGAGGTGGCACGATGATTTCGCGATGGCATGGGCTCGTCGTGCTGATGCTTCTCCTGCTGCTCCCGGCGGGAGCAGTTGGGCAGGTGTCGCCTCCAGCGGTCGGCTCGCCGACGGGCGGTGCGGGGCCTGTGACGAGCCAGGCGCCGGCCATCCCCGCAGCCGGCGTCGGCGACGACTACGTCATCGGTCATGGCGACACGATCCAGGTCTTCGTCTGGCGTAATCCCGAACTGACGGTCACTGTGCCGGTGCGGCCGGACGGCAAGATCTCGACGCCGCTCGTCGAGGACATGCCAGCCACGGGCAAGACGCCCGCCCAGCTTGCGCGCGACATCGAGGCACGGCTCGCGGAGTACATCCGCACGCCGCAAGTCAACGTCATTGTTACGACGGCGCAGAGCTTCTTCGGTCGAGTGACCGTGATCGGCCAGGTGCGCAACCCCGGCAGTTACGGGTATCGGCAAGGCATGAAGGTGCTCGATCTCGTGCTCGCGGCCGGTGGGCTGTCGGAGTTCGCGGCCGGCAACCGCGCGAGGCTCATCCGTACTGAGGCCGACGGCAGACGCACGGAACAGAAAGTACGACTCAAGAGCCTGCTCGAGGGCGGCAAGCTCAAGGAGAACGTCGACATCCGGCCCGGCGACACTTTGATCGTCCCCGAGGCGCTGCTGTAGCGGCGGGCTAGTCGTGCCGGTCCAGGACATCCTGATTCGCATCGTCGATGAGCTGCGGGGCGCATGGCGGTTCCGTCGCTGGGCAATCGGCACGGCGTGGGGCGTCTGCTTGGTCGGTTGGGCGATCGTCTTCTCGATTCCCGACACCTATCAGGCCAGCGCGCGCGTCTATGTGGACTCCCGCAGTATCCTGCGGCCGCTCCTTGAGGGCCTCGCGATCGATCCCGACGTTGCCTCGGGTCTCGACCTGGTGCGGCAGGTCATGTTGAGCCGGCCGAATCTCGAGAAGGTCGCGCGCGAGACCGACCTCGATGTCGCGGCGCGAACCCCCGAGCGGCGCGAAGCGCTGCTCGCGAGCCTACAGGAACGCTTAACCATCGACGCGGGGGACTTGCGTGCGCGAACCGCGCAGGGCGAGGGCCTCTATGTGATCACGTTCACCGATTCGCGCCGCGACAAGAGCGTCGAAGTCGTCGACGTGCTCCTGAAGTCGTTCGTCGAGAGCGCGCTCGGCGAGAAGCGTACCGGTCAGGAGACTGCTCAGCGCTTCATCGATGAACAGATTGCCGAATACGAGCAGCGGCTAGCCGCCGCAGAGTCGCGGCTCGCCGATTTCAAACGCGACAATGTCGGCCTGATGCCCGACAGCCGCGGCGATTATTTTGGGCGTCTGCAGCAGGAGAGCGCGGAGCTCGAGCGGCTGCGTACCTCGCTCGCAATCGCCGAGAGCCGACGGGCCGAGATTCGCCGTCAGCTCGATGGCGAGGAGCCGTATCTGTTCGGATTCGACTCGCCGGCTGCGGCCAGTCCCGTGGAGGGCGCCGCCGGCGACCTCACCTACCGGATCCAGGCGCTCGAGAAACAGCTCGAGGAGCTGCTGCTGCGGTATACGGAGAAGCACCCGGAAGTGATCGCCACGCGCGCGACCATCGAGGAACTGCGTCGCCGCCAGCAGGAGGAACTCGAGCGCGTTCGTGCCGGGCAGCGCGCGACCGGCAGCCTCGCGTCGTCGCTGAAGACGAATCCCGTCTATCAGAGCCTCGAGATGGAACTGAATCGCGCCGAGGTCCAGGTGGCCGAGCTCAGGCAGGAAATCGCAGAGCGCCAGGGGCGCGTCGGCACCTTGCGGCGCCAGGTCAATCTCGTTCCGGAGGTTGAAGCCGAGCTCGCGCGCCTCAACCGCGATTACGAGGTCACGCGGCAGAAGTACCTCGAGCTTGTCGAGCGTCGCGAGACGGCGAGCCTGACCGAACAGGCCGATCGCACGGGTACGGTCAAGTTCGAGATTATCGAACCGCCGGCCGCACCACTCGATCCTGTGGCGCCCAACCGGCCGCTGTTGCTGGCTGGCGTGCTGTTCGCGGGTCTCGCGGTCGGTGGCGCACTGGCCTGGGGGCTGAGCCTGCTGCGCCCCGTCTTCCACAGCGTCAGTGCGCTGACTGCGCTGACCGGTCTGCCCGTGCTCGCGGCGATCAGCCGCACCTGGGAGGAGCGGCATCGCCAGCTCCGCCGCACGGAGCTGCTGCGCGTCGCTGCGGCGATGGCGTTGCTGCTCGTCGTCTTCGGCCTCACTCTCGCCCTGCAACTGCTAGGCCTTCGACCCCTTCAGCAACTCTTTGGTTAAGCACGCATGAGCATCGTCGAGCGCGCACTCGAGAAAATCCGTCGTCCCGGGACACCGGAGGCCGTCAGCACGCCGCTCCGCGGTGCACCGGTCGTCGGCCGCGTCGTGGATCGCATCCGCGATGCCCGCCACGCGTCTACCGCCTCTCTCCCTGTGCAGAGGCGGCGCGAGCCCATCGGCAATCCGGAGAAGTCCGTGCAGGTCGACGAGGGCTTGCTGCGGGAGAGCGGTCTCCTGCCGCCCGAACACCAGCAGCGCGAGCTCGCGATGCAGTTTCGCAGCCTCAAGCGACCGTTGCTCCGCCAGGCCTTCTCACCTCCTGAGGCAAGTCCGCAGGCAACCCCACTGGCGCAACGGGGCGTCCTCGTCACGAGTGCGCTGGCCGGCGAGGGCAAGACCTTTACGGCGATCAACCTGGCCTTGAGTCTCTCGCGAGAGAAGGACCACGGAGTGATACTCGTCGATGGCGACGTCGCCAAGCCGCACGTCAGCCACACCTTCGGCGTCGATTCAGAACCGGGGCTGCTCGATCTGATCGAGGATCCGAAGCTGTCGATCGAGACGACCGTGCTGAGCACGACGGTCCCTGGGCTCAGTCTGCTGCCGGTGGGTCGCCGCGAAGGGGAGGCGACCGAACTGCTCGCGAGTGCACGGATGCGTGAAGTGTTGGCCCAGCTCGAATCCCTGGATCCGCAGGGCATCGTGCTGCTCGATGCGCCGCCCCTGCTGTTGACCAGCGAGGCGCGGGTTCTGGCGACCCTGTTCGGCCAGGTCGTGCTCGTCGTCCGTGCCGATGTGACGCCGCAATCGGCCGTGCTCGAAGCGATCCGCCTGATCGGCGAGGGCCCCCGCGTCGGTCTCGTGTTGAACCAAGCCACGCACGACGACCTGCTCGGCGGGTACTACGGTTACGGCTCGGGTGCAGCATACGGTAGCGAACCTGAGGCGCGCACGGGGCGCGCGGGGGGGGGCTGATGAAACTCCTGGCGGGCGTGACCGGTGCGGCGCTGCTCGCCGCGGTGCCGCTCTCCGAGGCCGCCGTTCGAATCGCGGTCAGTGCCGGCGCCACGCACAGCGACAATGTCCAGCGCACGCCTGACGGCGAATCGGAGACTACCGCCGACGTGGGTCTCCAACTGGATATCGATCGCAGTGAGGGTCGGCTCAAGGCCAACGTCGGCGGTAACCTCCAGTTCCGTTCGTATCTCGACGATGCGTTCGACGACGAGGTCGCGGGCAGCCTCGTTGCACGCGCCTCGTACGATCTGATTCCCGATCGTTTCATCTGGGTGGTCGAGGAGTCGCTCGGGCAGACCCTTGCCGATCCGCGCGCCGTCGACAACGCGGCCAACCGCCAGCGCACGAACCTTTTCAGCACCGGTCCTGACGTGCGACTGCCGCTCGGGCCGCGAACGCAGCTCGGCATTCAGGGCAGATGGAGCCAGGCCTCGTTCGAGCGCAGCGGCGACGACAACCGACGACTGGAAGGTAGCGTTGCGTTCGAACGTGCCCTCGGCACCCGAAGCCGCGCCTCGCTGAACGTCTCCGGCGCACGCGTCGAGTTCGACGATGCCTCACGTGGTAGTGCGTACGATCTGCAATCCGTCTCGATCGGCTACGCGATCGACACGGGTCGCAGCCAGCTCGAGCTGCAGGGCGGCTACACGGCACTCCACGATTTCGGGGACACATCCGGAGGACCCCTCGTCAACGCCACGTTCACCCGGGCGCTGACTGCGCGCTCGTCGATCTCGGTTGCCGTCGGCACGGCGCTTGGCGACAGCGCCGATGCGTTCCGCCGCAGCGTGGGCGGCTTGGGATCCGCCGTCCGGACCGATCCGACGCTGGTGTCGAATGAGCCTTACCAGGCCGACTATGCCTCGCTGAACTGGCAGTCATCAGGGGCGCGAAACGGGCTCGCGATCGGCATCGATTGGCGGCGCGAAGACGGTGAGCGCAGCGATCTGCTGAATCGTACGCGCGTCGGTGCGACGGCAACGCTATCGCGCCGTTTCTCGCCGCGTTGGACGGGCAGTCTCTCCGGCACACTCGCACGCGAGGACTTCAGCGAAGCCACGCTCGAATTCGATGAGTGGAGCGTCAGCGCGGCGCTCGACTGGACCGTCGGGCGTAGTGTCACGCTTGGACTGGCGCTCGATCATGGTGAAGGCGAGGGCGACAGTGTGCTTGCCGCGGGTTTTCGCGATTACGTCGAGAACCGCGTGTCGTTGCGTCTCACCTATCGACCGATCGCACGGGATTGATGGTCGGTCGCGACGATGAGCATCGTCAACGCCTTCTCGATCGACGTCGAGGACTATTTTCACGTCGAGGCGCTCGCCTCGGTCGTCGATCGCTCGCAGTGGGACACGCTCGAGTACCGTGCGGAGGCGAGTACCTACCGCTGTCTCGAATTGCTGGAGGAGGCAAACGTCCGCGCGACGTTCTTCGTGCTCGGCTGGGTTACGCGTCGCTCGCCGCAGCTCGTGCGGGACATTCATCGCGCCGGTCACGAGGTGGCCTGCCATGGCCTCTCGCACCGACGTGTCTACGCCCAGAGTCCGCAGGTGTTCAGGGACGAAACGCGCGAGTCGAAGCATCTGCTCGAGGACGCGATCGGCGGGCCGATCACCGGCTATCGCGCCGCGACGTATTCGATTACTCGAGAGTCGCTCTGGGCCTTGGAGATTCTTGAGGAGCTCGGCTTCCGCTACGACTCGAGCATCTTCCCGATTCGGCATGATCTCTACGGCATTCCCGATGCGCCAAGGTTTCCCTACCGACCCGGATCTGGGGCACTGTTGGAAGTACCGGTGACGACTGTGGAATGGGCAGGGCGCAGGTTCCCGGCAGGCGGCGGCGGCTGGTTTCGCTTGCTGCCCTATGGGCTCTTTCAGACCGCTTTGAGGCATGTGAACGCCCGTGATGGTCGATCAGCCGTGTTCTACACGCATCCGTGGGAGATCGATCCGGATCAGCCGAGGGTCGACGGGCTGCCGTGGAAATCGCGTTTCCGGCACTACACGAACCTGCGGACCGTCGAGACGAGGCTGCGACGTCTGCTTCGCGATTTCCGCTGGGGGCGGATGGATGAGGTCTTTGGTATCAACTGAGACTCCATCGAAGCCGGGTGCGACGGGATTAGCCGCAGTGCGGTCCCTCGATGTTTCCCGGCGTGCGGCGTGGGACCAGTTCGTGCTCGCGCACCCAGAGGGTACGTTTTTTCATATGTCAGGCTGGGAGATCGTGCTGCAGCGCGCCTTTGGGCACCGCACGCACTACCTGCTCGCGGAGTCCGACGGCGAGATACGCGGCGTGCTGCCACTGGCGGAGGTCGAGAGCCGGCTCTTCGGTCATTCTTTGGTTTCCTCCCCGTTCTGTGTCTACGGCGGGATCCTCGCCGCTGACGCTGACGCCGTCCGAGCTCTCGAACAACGCGCCTGTGATCTCGCTCGTGAGCTTGGCGTGGACTTTCTGGAGATGCGGAACCGTCGCCGCCAGCATCCGGACTGGCCCGTCAAGGATCTCTACGTAACGTTCCGGAAGCCGATCGAGGCGGAACGAGAAGCCAACATGCTTGCTATTCCTCGCAAGCAGCGGGCCATGGTCAGGAAGGCTATACAGAGGGGCCTTGCCGCCGAGCTGGATTCGGGCGTCGACCGCCATTACGCGATGTACTCGGAGAGCCTCCGCAATCTCGGTACGCCCGTTTTCTCGCGTCGTTACCTGGAGACTCTTCGGGAAGTCTTCGGTTCAGATTGTGAGATCCTCACCGTCACGCACGAGGGTCGTCCAATCGCCAGTGTCATGAGTTTCTATTTTCGCAACGAGGTTCTGCCTTACTATGGCGGCGGAACGCTAGCATCGAGGGCCGTCGCAGGGAACGATTTCATGTACTGGGAGGTCATGGAGCGAGCGCGACAAAGGGGGTGCCGAGTTTTCGACTACGGCCGAAGCAAGCGGGGCACGGGGGCGTTTGATTTCAAGACCAATTGGGGATTCGTCCCCGAGCAGCTTTTTTATGAGTACTACCTCGTGCGTCGAAAAGAGATGCCGAACCTGAGCCCGACGAACCCGAAATTTGCGAGGGCCATCGAGATCTGGAGGCGCCTGCCCTTGCGGGTTACGCAGTGGCTTGGGCCGCCGGTGGCCAAGTATCTCGGATGAGAGAGCTGCTGTTCCTCTCACACCGGATACCTTATCCGCCCGACAAAGGCGACAAGATCAGGTCCTACCACCTGTTTCGGGCGCTCGCTGGACGGTACCGGGTGCATCTCGGCACCTTCGTGGACGATCCCACGGACTGGGAGCATGAAGCGGCTCTGCGGCGCCTGTGCGGCGAGGTGTGTCTGCGGCCGCTGAACCCCAGCCTGCGCCGGCTTGCTAGCACTGCTGGGCTTCTGCGGGGGGAGGCTCTGAGCGTGGCCTACTATCGCGACGGCGCCCTGCTTCGCTGGGTGGCAGACCTTGCCAGCCGCCGGTCACTGGCGGGCGTGTTCGTGTTCTCCTCCTCGATGGGGCAGTACGGAATGAACGTGGCCCTAGCGCCCGGTGGCCGGCGGGTAATCGACTTCTGCGATGTAGATTCAGACAAGTGGCGCCAATACGCCAGGTCGCACCGTCTGCCGATGTCGCTGGTGTATTCCCGGGAGGCGTCCCGTCTGGCTGAGGCCGAGCGACGTTTTCTGGCATCGTTCGATGCCACGCTCGTCGTTTCGCAGGCTGAGGCGGAACTGCTAGGGGACCTAGACGACGCACTTCTACGCCGAGTGCACGTCGTTCCAAACGGGGTCGATACTGCATACTTCGATCCATCTCTGCCCTACGACAGTCCCTTCAACTGTAACCAGCCTTCCTTGGTGTTCACTGGTGCGATGGACTACCACGCCAACGTGGACGGAGTAGTGTGGTTTGCACGGCACATTCTCCCCAAGGTCCGCAGCATGGTGCCCAGTGCTCGCTTTGTGATTATCGGCTCGAATCCCGTACCGGAGGTCCGCGCGTTAGCGACCCTGCCAGGGGTTGTGGTCACCGGCCGCGTGCCTGACGTCCGACCTTATCTGGCACACGCAGCCATGGTCGTCGCGCCACTGCGAATCGCGCGAGGTGTACAGAACAAGGTACTCGAGGCGCTGGCCATGGCGCGCCCGGTAGTCGCGACCCACAACGCCGTGCAGGGCCTTCCGGGTGCGGCTGATTCTGGAATAGCGATCGAGTCGGACGCGAAGCGGATGGCGGAGATTATCGCCAGAAGGTTGCAAGACTCGGTGGCCGATGACTCGGGCCGACGTTTCGTCCTCGAGCGATTTGGGTGGCAGGGCAGTCTCGATCGTGTCGCGGATATCGTTGCGGGGCGTTTGTGACCTGCCGCCCTCCCCTGATCGCCCACGTCATTCACCGTCTCGACGTGGGCGGACTCGAGAATGGACTCGTCAATCTGGTGAACGGCATCCCTCCAGACCGTTATCGCCACGTGATTTTGTGCTTGTCAGGCTATAGCGATGGCTTCCGCGCCCGAATCCGGCGGTCCGACGTCGAGGTGATCTCACTCGACAAGCAGTCTGGCAAGGACCCAGCCGTATACCTGCGAATGTGGCGGCGGCTGCGCCGTCATGCGCCAGACATTCTGCACACCCGCAACCTCGGCACAGTGGACATGCAGTGGGTCGGCGCGCTGGCGGGCGTGCCGAGGCGTGTGCATGGCGAGCATGGCTGGGAGGCGGACGATCCACGCGGTTTGAAGCCACGCAGTCTGAGGATCCGCCAAGCCTGTCGGCCGCTCATCCAGCGCTACGTCGCAATGTCGCTGGACATCGCCCGCTGGCTCGAGCGAGAGGTTGGTGTGCCGGCTTACCGTATCTGCCAGATATACAGCGGCGTGGACAGCAAGCGCTTCACCCCTGAAGGCCCTCAGGCGGCCGATCGGCCATGGGCGCTGGACGCTGGCGACCCTCCTGTCGTGATCGGTACCCTGGGCCGGCTCGATCCGGTGAAAGATCAGGCCAGCTTGCTTCGGGCGCTGCGCCTGCTCTTGGATTGGGAGCTGACCCTCGCGCCTCGGCTGCGGCTCGTGATTGCCGGCGCCGGGCCCGCGAGGAGGGTGTTGGAGGGGCTGACGGGCGAGCTGGGTCTCGTGGGGCGTGTGTGGTTTGCGGGAGAGCGGCACGATACTCCGGACCTGCTTCGAAGCCTCGACGTCTTCGCGCTTCCGTCTCTAAACGAGGGCATCTCCAACACGATACTGGAAGCCATGGCGACCGGTCTGCCAGTAGTGGCGTCCAGGGTCGGGGGAAACCCGGAGCTCGTCCGAGAAGGTATCACTGGTCGCCTAGTGCCCGCCCAGAATCCCGAGGCGCTGGCGGCGGCGCTTCGGGACTATGTCACAGATCCGAAACAGCGCCGTGTGCACGGCACCATGGGCCGCGCGCACGTAGTGCAGAATTTCAGCCTCGAGGCGATGACACGCCGCTACCTGGGTTTCTACGATGAGGTCATGGCGCTGTGATGGTGGATCCTTCGAGCGACGAGTCAGAAGAAATTTGAACATTGGCGATCAGGCGCGAGCATGTGCGGAATAACAGCTATCGTGGATGTCGTCGCCGAACGGCCGCCGGACGAACGTCTGCTTCGATCCATGAATGCGTCGATTGCACATCGGGGTCCGGACGGCGAGGGATTCCACTTCGCTCCCGGAGTGGGACTTGGACATCGGCGCCTCGCCATCATCGATCTTGCAGGAGGGCGCCAACCGCTCTACAACGAAGACGGTTCGGTCGTTGTTTCGTTCAACGGCGAGATATACAACTTCCCCGACCTTGAGAAAGTACTGGCCCAGCGGGGGCACACCTTCAGGACTAGATGCGACACCGAAGTCATCGTCCACGCGTGGGAGGAGTGGGGCGAGCGCTGTGTCGAGCATTTCAACGGCATGTTCGCGTTCGCGCTTTGGGATGCGCGTCAGAAGACGCTGTTCGCGGCGCGTGACCGACTCGGTGAGAAGCCGCTCTATTATGCACAGACACCAGAGGGCTGGCTGTACCTCGCGTCAGAGCTGAAGGCACTCCTCCAGGTTTCCTCAATCGACCGTGCGCTCGATGAGCAGGCAATCGAAGAGTATTTCGCCTTCGGCTACGTGCCGGATCCCCGCTCCATTCTCAAGTCTGTGCGCAAGCTACCGCCGGCCCATTACCTGACCATAGCCAGAGGATCGGCGCCGAGGCTTCGTCGCTACTGGGACGTGTCATTTGGGGACCCTGAGAATCTGCACAACACCAATCTCGAGTCGAACCTGCTGCGGCGCCTGCAAGCTGCGATCGAGTGCCGGCTCATCTCCGACGTGCCGCTCGGCGCATTCCTCTCCGGCGGTGTAGATTCGAGTGCCGTCGTCGCGCTTATGGCGGGCATAAGCAAAGAACCAGTAAAGACGTGTTCAATATCCTTCGGTGACCCCCAATTCAACGAGTCGCAGTACGCTGCGAGAGTTGCCGCGCGATTTGGCACCGAACATCACGTCGAGCAAGTGGACACGGATGACTTCGATCTGCTTGACACCTTGGTAAGTGTCTACGACGAGCCCTTTGCAGACAGTTCGGCGATCCCGACCTATCGCGTGTGCGAATTAGCGCGACGTCATGTCACGGTGGCACTCTCCGGCGACGGTGGAGACGAAGTCTTCGCTGGCTATCGACGTTACAGATGGCACGTCTACGAGGAAAAGGTGCGCTCGGCTCTCCCATATTGGTTTAGACGCCCAGTCTTCGGAACGCTGGGTCGTCTGTATCCGAAACTGGCATGGGCGCCCCGATACCTGAGGGCCAAGTCCACGCTCCAATCGCTGGGACGGGACAGCCTGGCCGGCTATTTCGATAGTGTCTCGATACTGGGCGCTGAGTTTCGCAAGCGCCTCTTCTCGAGGGACTTCCAGGCAACCCTTGGGCCCTACAGCGCGATCGAAGTGTTGCGCTCGCATGCTGACAGCGCACCAAGAAGAGATCCGCTGTCGCTGGTGCAGTACATCGACTTAAAGACATATCTCCCAGGGGACATCCTCGTAAAGGTGGACCGGGCCTCGATGGCGCATTCACTCGAGGTTCGGGTGCCACTTCTTGACCATACATTCGTCGATTGGGCGTCGCGGTTGCAGCCCGGACTCAAGCTTCACGATCGTGAGGGTAAGTACATGCTCAAGAAAGCCCTCGAGCGAATCCTCCCTAACGACATTTTGTATCGCGAAAAGATGGGGTTCGCGGTGCCGATCGCCAGCTGGTTTCGCGGAGCGCTTGCGGATCGGCTAGAGTATCTCGTCTCGGATTCCAGTCTCCGGCAGAGCGACTTATTTGATATCGGATTTATCTCACAATTCGTGCGTCAACACCAGGCGGGTCGATGGGATCACAGCGCAACGCTATGGGCGCTACTGATGTTCGATGGTGTTCTGCGCAAGGTAATTGCGAGATGAGTTCCGGCGCGCCTGTCCGCACTCTCGTATTCACGACACTCTTTCCAAATGAGGCGATGCCTGGACACGGTCTTTTCGTGGCGGAGAGACTGAAGCACCTGCTAGCTGAGGGAACGGTGGAGGTACAGATCGTCTCACCAGTACCGTGGTTTCCGAGTGCGAATCCGCGATTCGGCCGATATGCGAGATTTGCTCGGGTTCCTGCTACAAGCACCTGGAATGGACGGACGGTTTTGCATCCGCGATACCCAGTCCTGCCGAAGGTTGGAATGTACTTGTCGCCCGTCACGCTTGCTTTGGCGTGTTGGCGATCGGTGATGCAGTTGCGCCGTCGCGGCTTCGACTTTCATTTGATCGACGCCCACTACTATTTCCCTGACTGCGTTGCCGCAGTGCTGCTGGGTCGATGGGCCAGAGTTCCCGTGGTAGCGACCGCCAGAGGCAGCGACATCAATGTGATCGGACGGCTCCGCACAGCGCGAAGGATCATCCGGTGGACCAGCCATGCAGCGACGGCAACTATCACGGTGTCCGAGGCACTACGTCGCGAGATGATCAACATTGGCGCGGACCCGGCGAAGACGATCACATTACGCAATGGCGTTGATCTTGCAAGGTTCAAACCGTGCGACCGCACCAGGGCCCGGGAGCGACTCAAGTGGCACGACAGGATATTGCTGATGGTCGGGCGCCTCGTGAATGGAAAAGGCCACAAGCTCGCCATAAAGGCGATCAGTCGGCTAGGGCGCGATGTGAGGCTGGTCGTTGTCGGTGATGGACCATTACGCGACGAGCTATTGAGCGTCGCGCGGTCTTTGGGAGTCGCGGACAGGATAGAGCTGCTCGGCGAACGGCCGCAGCAGTGCCTTCCGGAGCTTTACTGCGCCGCCGATGCCCTGATCTTGCCGTCCAGGAGCGAGGGCATGGCGAACGTGCTGCTGGAGTCTTTGGCCTGCGGCACGCCGGTCATCGCGACCGCGGTTGGCGGATCGCCTGAGGTCGTTACCACACCGGCTGCCGGCGTGCTTGTCCGGGAGCAAACGCCGATGGCATTGGCGGCGGCATGTGAGTCGCTCCTCAGCGCGCCGCCGCGCCGGGACGACACCCGTCGACATGCCGAAGCATTCAGTTGGGCTGTGACCACGGCGGGCCAGATAGAGGTGTTTCGTCGCGTGGCGGGTCGAGCGGCGTGAAGATACTTTGTCATCACCGAATTCGCTCCAAGGATGGACAGTTCGTCCATCTCGAGGAGCTTGTTGCGGCATTCCGCAGGGCGGGACACGAAGTTGCACTGGTCGGTCCAGGACATCTTTCTACGGCGAGCTTTGGCGCCAGTTCTGGAATCGTCGAGCACCTAAAACGCCGATTGCCAAAAGCTGTTTACGAGACGATCGAGTCGCTCTACACGATTCCCGCATTCGTGCGAATCTGCTGGGCAATCGTCCGAGAGAAGCCGGATTTCGTCTATGAGAGGTACAACCTGTTCTTCCCAGCCGGGGTCTGGGCAGCGCGACTCCTGCGGATTCCCATCGTCCTCGAGGTCAACGCGCCGCTCTTCGAGGAGCGCGCCAAGTTCGACGGTATCAGCCTGAAGGTACTCGCGCGCTGGAGCGAATCGTTTGTGTGGCGATCTGTAGACCATGTCTTGCCAGTCACCGACGTACTGGCACATCGCGTCAGGGCGACTGGCGTTCCGGCCAGCAGGATAGAAGTCGTTCACAACGGCATTGACCAGAAGAAGTTCGGAGAGCCTGAAAGGGGTGCAGCTCTTCGCCGCCGCATGGGCCTGTCTGCAAAGTTCATCCTAGGCTTCGTTGGCTTCGCGCGCGCCTGGCACGGCCTCGATCGGGTACTTCGTTACATTGCACGGCGGCGGGATGGCGACCTCCACCTGCTGTTGGTCGGCGATGGCCCGGTGCGGATCGAACTCGAGCAACTTGCTCGGCAGCTTGGTGTGGAGGATTCACTCACGGTTACGGGAATCGTTTCCCGGGACGAAGTGGCGGATTACATTCATGCTTTCGACATTGCCTTGCAGCCTGCGGTGGTCGAATACGCCTCGCCATTGAAACTCTTCGAGTACATGGCCTGCGGCAAGGCGATCGTCGCGCCTCGCTCGCCCAATATCATGGAGATCGTGGATGACGGTGTTCACGCCATACTATTCGAGCCTGCCACCCCGGAATCACTGGAGGTGGCGCTGGACGCGCTGTGGAGGGACTCCGATCTGCGTCACCGCTTAGGTCTTGCAGCCGCGAAGCGGATATTCGAGCGCAGGTTGACCTGGGACGACAATGCGGCAAGGGTCGCCACAATCGGTTGTCAGCTCGTCATGCGCCGTGGGACGGCTAGATGAGCAGGCTGATGCGTCTTCTGCATGCTGGCCTGAGCCCGGGCGGTGTGCGCGGACGGTTACTCGTGTTCACCTTCCACAGGGTGCTCTCTCGCCCTGATCCCCTACTTCCTGGCGAGCCGGACGTTGCCGATTTCGGTCGTATGGCGCGGTGGATTGCCGAGTCCTGCAACGTGCTTCCGTTGGCGGAAGCAGCTAGACACTTGCGTCGGGGCACTTTGCCGGCCCGGGCGGCATGTCTGACGTTCGATGACGGATATGCCGACAATCTTGAGAACGCCGTCCCGGTACTATTGCAACTCGGGTTACCGGCGACCGTCTTTGTCGCCGTGGACGCCGTCCGCAATGGAATCATGTGGAACGACATCGTCCTCGATGCCGTCAGATGTTGCGGAGTCGAACTCGATACCGCCGTTGCGGGTATCGCGACGGCAACGCTGCCGAAGACGGATCCAGCGACCTTCGCTGCTAGACTGCTCGACGCGTTGAAGTACTTGCCGCCAGAGCGACGCTGGCTAAGCGCGATCGATCTGCACCGGGCGGCTACGGGAACGGCCGAAACGAGGCGGCACATGTTGACAACGGAAATGGTCCGTACGCTCGTGGGCCTGGGCTTCGACGTCGGAGGGCACACGGTCAGTCACCCCATCCTTTCGCAGATCGATGACGCTACAGCTCTGCAGGAGATTCGGGGTTGCTACCAATGGCTTCAGGATCTGACGGCACGGAGACCTTGCAGCTTCGCCTATCCCAATGGCCGTCCTGGCGCGGACTACGATCAGCGGCATGTCGAGATGGTCAGGACAACCGGCTTTGAAGTGGCTGTGAGCACAAGGTGGGCGGCGGGCCGCCGCACATCGGACACGCTGCAGTTGCCTCGGTTCGCCCCGTGGGAGCGAAGCAAAGCCGCGTTTTTCGGCCGAATGCTCAGAACCTGCGTTGTTGATTGACTTCGATGCCTAAAGTGTCGACCCCAATGGCTGTGATGGACGACGCCTCCGATGACTGTCCAGCCACGCCGACAGTACCGCGTAAGACCATATGGGATATCCAAGGTAGCTGGACGGGCTCTCCCGGTGGCGCTGGACGAGATTATCCAGGAAGTCCGAGCGCACGATTCGCCACGACTTGAGGCTCGTAAGGTAATCCAAGATCATCTGCGACAGCCTTGCGTCGCGGTGCATCCAGACGCCGAACGGCAAACCAAAGCCGTGCTTGGTCTTCTTAATGATCTGGCGCGGTAGAAACCCTTCCATCGCCTGTTTGTAGAAGCTGCGAAGCTGCAGGCCCCGCATGCGCATATTCGGTGGAACGCGCACGGCGAGATCGACCACTGCCTCGTCTAGCATTGGAAAAGAGACCCGTACACCAGCCAGGTCGCACATCGTGCAGACCTTGCGGAGGTCGTTGTCGGCGAGTGTCAACTGCCAATCGTAGTACAGCATCTTGTCCTGCACGGAATTGGACGGTGCTGAATCGAAGAGCTGTTGCAGTTGCGCAAGGGTGCGCGCTGGATCGACACCGGACAAAAAGTCTGGGTCGAGAATTCTGACATTACCATTTCGGTACATGAAATTCCACGTCTCGAGACGACTCGGAAGGCGTATCCGCGCCTGATCGACGAAACTGCGAATCTTCCTCAATGGCGTGAATCCCGTCTCTGCGTTGATGCGTTTGACGAGAGGTTCCACGAATGCGCTTCGCGCCCATCCCGGCAAGCGATAATAGCTTTCAAACAGAAGCTGCTTCGCGTAGCGCTCGTTGCCGGCAAACAACTCGTCCCCGCCGTCTCCAGCCAGAAGATGTGTTACACCATGACTCGCGGCGAGTTCGGCACAGAGCAGCGTTGGTACCGCCGATGAGTTTCCGAAAGGCTCATCATAAGCGGACGCTATGCGTGAAAAGGTCCGAACGATATCGGCCGGCGTTGCTTCGTGTTCGTGGGAGTGGCATCCGAAGTGACGGACCGCGATCCGGGCGAAGCGGAGTTCATCGTAGGCTTCCTCACCGAAGCCGATCGAGAACGTCTGGGCACCGCCGGGCTCGAGCAGGCTGAGCACCCCTGCGACCGTTGAGCTGTCCAGTCCTCCGCTCAGAAATGCACCGGTGCGCTCGTCCGGCGCGCATCGCCGCACGGCCGTATTCAGTGCGAAGCGCAGCTCGCGCCGGAGTTCGGCAAAAGAGGCCTTCGTCGTCTCGGTAAACCGCGGCATCCAATATCGCTGAATTTCGAGACGACCTCGCTGATATTGGGCGAACGTCGCAGCCGGTAGCTTTCGCACGCCAGCATAGATCGTGTCCGGCGCTGGGACCATGTGGAGGAAAAGGTAGTTGTAGATGCTCTGAGCATCGAGCTCGGTCGGCACCCCCGAGACATCCACCACGGCCGCGACCGAAGTCGAGAACGCAAGACCATCCGGCGTCGCTCGGTAGACCAGACGACCGATCCCCATCCGGTCCACCGCCAGCACGACCACGCCTTTTGAGACGTCGATCACCGCAAGCGAGAAAGCCCCAGCAAGGCGGCTCAAGAAGTCCGGGCACCCAAACCGCCGATAGGCCGCGAGAACCAAAGACGCGGGCTCCGAGCTGGCTGGGCTCGATTCCGAAGAGTGCCAACGGGGAGTCCCATGCACGAACGCACATAACCAATCCTCGATCGCTCGACTTGGCGCGGTGCCTAGCGTGCTTAGAATGCTGCCGGTACTCTCGCTAGTCGGGTCGACCGAGCGGCTGTCTTTCAGGCCGGCTTTTGCAAGCCCGCGCGCTCCAGCACCGAGGATCCGCGAAGGTACAAATCCCTTGAAGTCCAATTGTTTACCGCTCTATTTTGACAGAAGATGTTGCCAGTATAGCGAGTAACCCAAATCTAAAGCTTGATACAAGTCTGGGACCTGAGGCAGGTCGGTATTCCACAATTTCATCGTGTGACCGCACGCCGTGTTGACCGATTTGACGTTTGATCAACGGGATGGAGAGCGCTGCAAGAAACTTATGGACACTCTGGAACGTGTCAGAAGCATCCTTCGGGATGCACTCCAATTAGGGTCTCGTGCCGATCGTCTGACCTTAGACAGTCGGCTGCTCGGCGCGATTCCTGAATTCGACTCCATGGCAGTCGTGACGATACTGACCATGATCGAGGACGAGTTCGGCGTGATCATCGCTGATGACGAAGTTGGCGCCGATGTGTTCGAAACCGTGGGAACGCTCGCGCAATTCGTTGAGGGCAAGAGGCCAGTTTGAGTCTGGCGACGCTCCGCGCAGAATTCATCTCGGGCGGCCGAGGCCACATTCTGGTTGTTGCCCGTGTTCCCACGGCGCGCGCTCGAAGCGCAGTGCTCGTAGTCCCTCCATTCGCGGAGGAGATGAACAAGTGTCGCCGTATGATTTCGGAGTTGGCCGATCGCCTTGTAGACTGCGGAGTAGCGGTCGTTAACGTCGACGTCTATGGCACCGGAGACAGTGAGGGACTGTTCGAGGATGCTAGCTGGATGGGATGGCAATCCGATCTGGGTTGCGCGGCGAAGTGGGCGGCAGAGCAGGGCTTGGTGGTCGACTCGTTGCTCGGGATACGCCTTGGATGCGCGCTCGCCCTCGATTCGCTCGGTTGCCTTCCTGTTGCTCCGTCTCGACTGCTGTTCTGGCAACCCGCGCTCGACGGCCGCCGATTTCTCGATCAGTTCCTCAGGTTGGCGGTCGCGGCCGCCATGGGAAAGGGTGCGGCTGGAGCCTCAGTTGCGGGTTTTCGTAAGCAGCTCGCCTCCGGGCACGCGATCAACATCGCCGGCTACACCCTCGCACCAGATCTGGCCGCGGCCATCGATCGCGCAGGCCTTGCGTGGCGCTGCCCATCATCTGGATTGCAGATCGACTGGCTCGAAGTGGTCCGAGGAGAGGCAAGCGGTCTTTCATCTGCAACAACTGCTGCGATAGAGTCGGTGCGGTCGAGAGGAGCGACGGTTTGGTCTAGTCAGGTCGCCGGCTTGCCCTTCTGGGCGTCGACGGAAGTTGCCATTGTGCATTCGCTACTGGACTTGACCGTCGCAAGGCTGACGGGAACCCCATAATGCAGTCCCGAGAATTCCCGCTGGTGTTCGAGTGCAGCGCCAGCGTGATGATGGGGGTGCTTACGCGCCCTGAAAACCCGCCATGTGATGGCAGACCGGGCATCGTCGTAATCGTTGGCGGGCCTCAGTACCGTGTCGGTAGTCATCGGCAGTTTGTCCTGCAAGCTCGAGGCTGGGGAGAGGCGGGCTGGACCGTGCTTCGATTCGACTATCGAGGGATGGGAGACAGCGGCGGAGCCGGCCGTACTTTCGAATCGGTTGCCGACGACATCCGTGGTGCAATCGATGTACTCCTGGACTCGTGCCCCGACTTAGTCGGTGTCGTGCTCTTCGGGCTCTGTGATGGCGCATCGGCTGCGTTGATGTACGCGCCCGAGGACGCGCGGGTCCGTGGCTTGATGCTCCTGAATCCTTGGGTGCGAACGGTGGAGTCCGAGGCGCGTGCCACGCTTTCGCACTACTATCCAAGGCGAGTGTTCCAGCGATCGTTCTGGAAAAAGCTCTTTGGCGGAGGCATCGGACTGCGGCGTGTAGCAAGCGATTTATGGGAGATCTTGCGGCGGATAAGCAGAAGTCACGCGCCGTCTCCCCAATGCGTTGGCGACTTTCGTGCGCGGATGCTCGACGGGCTGAGCCAATATCGGGGTCGTGTAGCGATCTATTTGAGCTCCGACGATCTTGTCGCAGCAGAGTTTGCGGCCCTCTGCGAGGCGCGTGGCCCCTGGCGAGAGGCTACCAGCCGGCATAGCGTGAAGACTTGCCGGCTTGAAGGTGCCGACCACTCGCTATCGAACCCAGCGGACGTTCCCGCGTTCATCAAGATATCGATCCGGTGGTTGGCCGACCAGTTCCTGGCCACCGGTCATCTGGCCTCGTCGAAGTAAGGCCAGCGTTACAGGCACCGCCGCGGTCCTGTGGTCCAAATGGTGTCTGTGTTTCGCGACGGAATCGCCATCGGGCCATAAGCGTTGCATCATTCTGTGAGGCAAGAGATGCGTCTCAACTGTCGGATGAGGTATACGATTCAGCGTCGTTGTAGGGATGCGATACGGGCCGGATGGCCGACGAAATGCGTCACCCGGCATTGACGGAAATCCCTGTCGATCAAGCGGACGCGACGTGTTGCAGCAAGTAGCCACAGGACAGCAGTTAGGGAAGTCAATGCGAACAATCGCCACAATCGCCGTTCCTTTCGCGCTCTCCATCATGCCAACAATCGCGGGAGCGCAATCCCTGCCGGTGGGTCCATTGGGGCGCGACGGTCCGGCAACGCCGGAACAGTTGGCACTGCGCATCCCGGTCACCGGTGCACTCTCGGCGAACGCAACTGCGGAGGTGAGGTATCGGCGCAGCGGGAGTGCATCCTGGATCCAAGGGCATCCCTTGTTCAGGGTCCGGCCATCATACTCGACGACGCCAGTCGTTGGCCGCGTCAGCGACGAGTTTGCATGGCCAATCCTGGGGCTCGAGCCAGGGAGCTCCTACGACGTTGAAGTGACGGTTTCGGATGCCGGTGTCAGCCAGGTGCTCAGTGGAACATTTACGACCAGAGCCCTCCCAAGTGCAGCCGCAGGCGCGACGAAAAGGATCGGCGCGGGTGCCACGTCTGCGTCCATTCAGTCGGCCATCAATTCGCTCAATCCGGGGGACGTACTGGAGATAGATGTCGGGACTTACAGCGTTTCCGGGCTGTATATAGACCGAGCCGGCACCGAGGCAAATCCCATCTATATCCGAGGCGTGTCGCGGCAGGGCACTGTGCTGAGCGACCCGTCTGGAACCATCTTGCAGCTCAGGAATGCACGCGACGTCGTGATCGAAAACTTGACGCTTCGTGGATCGGGCGTGGATAGCGGCACCGATGCGTCGAGTGAGGGTATTCGCGGCGGGGATCCATATTCAGATCCCGTTCGGGTGACTGTCCGCAACGTCAACATCGAGGGCGTTGACAAGGGCATCTATGTGTACGGAGAGGCGTCGCAATTGCTGATATACGACAATCTCCTGATCGGCAACAACCGATGGACATCCGCGTTTCTCGGTGACAACCGGACGTGGAATGACGACGGTATCAACCTGCCGGGATTTGGAAACGTTGCCTTCAACAACACGATCTCCGGGTTCGGCGATACGTTTGCTTACGCGCAGCATAGCGGCAATGACACACTGACCGAAGCGCGCAGCGTTCACTACTATAGGAACGACATACGTAACTCACTGGATGACGCGGTCGAGGTTGACCACTCGCACGGCAACAACACCTTTTACGACAACCGGATTCACAATGCATCGACGTGCTCGTCTCTGGACCCATTGTACGGCGGCCCATTCGTTTACGCGCGCAACGTGTGTATCAACCCGGCGCGCGTGAACACCCACAAGTGGAACGACACAAACACGGGACAGTTCTTCTACAACAATACCTTTGTGGGTACAGCAAGCATTGGAGCGGACGCCGATGTGTCGGCTTGGTATCAGCCAAACAACGGATCCCAGCGGTCCTACGGCTTCCGGAACAACCTGCATGTCTACCGCGGTGGCGGCAATCTGCTGTGGCTCGAGAGCTCTGGTCACAATCCCATCGACTGGACCCACAACTCCTGGTACCCCGACCGGCAGATCCAGTGGGGCGGCGTGTTTGCGAATCTCTCAGCGGCCCAATCAGGGTTGGGAAGTACGACTCCGATATTCAGCGGCTCGAACCGTAGAATGCAGAATGACAACATAACGACGGCCAACCCCTGGACGTCCGTCATCATTCTGGGTGCGACCGCGCTCACCGAGGTGACTTCTTCGTTTGTACCGATTCTCGCGTCAGGCACATCCCCGAAGAACTCTGGCGCCGTGATTCTCAATATCACAGATGGCTTTTCAGGTATCGCTCCGGATCGCGGCGCATTGATCGAGGGTCGCCCGGTTCCCGAGTGGGGCGTGCGTAGCTTGGGGTCGGGCTCGACCGCATCGCCGAAGTCACCATCGGATCTTGCAGTTCAGTGAGTGGGCTCACGAGGGCTATCGTCATGCGTCTACCGTCCATCGCGATTCAGGCACTACGGAGTGGCGCAATTTGGTCCTTGCTGGCTACCGGTGCACTCGCCAGCGAGGCACCGCGATATATTGCGGAGATGTCTCCATTCCAGGTTCGAAATATGTCAGGCACTTGGGCGCCGGAGAACGGACTGGCGACGATCGAAAGCGTGACCCCTTCGGAATGGCGCACAAACGACCCGGGTCTGACCGATCTTCGGGGTGTCGTGGTTGCATGGAGCGGCGGAGCCAAGGGCGAGGGTACCAGGTTAATCGTCCACGGAGGCGGTCACAACGACTCCGCTAACAACGGCGTGTATCAGTTTGATTTCTCCGGTAGTGACCGCCCGCGAGGCTGGATCATCGCGGGGCAAAGTCCGGTAGCGGCGGTTCGGGAGTCGGCTTCGTATGCCGACGGCGCCGCAGCCGCTAGCCATACATACGACGGCGTCGTCCAGGTCAACAATCGTATGTATCGTTTTGGCGGGGCGCGTTGGAGTGAGCGCGGCGGGTTTTTCGCGGACGCGTTCGTATTCGACCTTGCAGCGAACAGATGGAGTCGTCTACCAGATGTGCCATCTGACGCCTATTACGAGCCCAGCGTCGCCTATGATCCCGTTAGCAACAAAATTCTCGTGATGTTCAGCAATTCCTTCGCCAATTGGGCCTTCTTTCGCTGCGACACCAATCAGTGGGGAGCCGCTAGAGTACCCTCATCGGCGTTGGGAATCGAGGCATCCTCTGCCTATGACAGCCGTCGTGGTCGAGTAGTTTCGGTGGGAAACGGTGTGAATAGAATCATCACGCCGGATTGGAGCGCGGAAACCTTCTCGGTCTCGAGTTTTTCTCCGAGTGGTTCGACTGGAATTCTGAGCCGGTCGGCGCTCGCTATGTTTTACGACCCAGAGCGGGATTCTTTTTGGATTTTTGGGGGGGCGACAGGAAGCCCCGGTTATGCATCCATCTACGAGATGGATGCCGGGAGCTTGTCCATCACTGCCTATCCGTTGAGCATGTCTACGGCTTCATTCGAGGCTGATTATCAAGGGTCCTTTGGGCGCTTTGTATTCCTGCGCGAGTGGCGAGCCATTGGATTCGTTACTCGCACAGATGCGGCACCGTACGTGATTAAACTGCCGCCGCCCGATACCTCTTCGACTGAACCCAGGCCACCCGTGAACTTGGACGTACGTTGAAGTGGATGGCAGGGAGCTGCCTTTGGTTTCGGTGCAAGCCCTTTCCCCAGGCGCAAATCGGCCGGGTGTCTGTAACTCTGACTTTGGTTTGTGAATCGCTGATTTTAGGGCATCGTTCGCAATCTACGAGGTAACTCGGAAGCCCGGGGCAGATGTCAATTTCTGCTATCGCCTTTCTAGCGGTCTTTATCGGAAGCATGATTCTTGCGCTGGTCCGTCAACCGATGTACGGGCTGGCGATGTATGTACTGGTGTTCTACTTGCACCCACCTTCTCGCTGGTGGGGCGAATTGCTTCCTGACTTGCGCTGGGCGCTACTGGCGGCACTGGTGACTGCCATAGCGGCATTCAGGCTTCCGAGGGATCCTTATCGACCGGGCTGGTTCACGCAGGTGCCGGCGCGGATCTTCGTCTTCTACACTGTCTGGCTATGGATACAGCTGGCGTGGGCGCTTGACACGGACGAACAGCTGTTCCTAGCCGTGCTCTGGACCAAGTTTCTGATCGTTTCATACCTCATCTACAGAATTGTAGATTCTCCTGAGAAAGTAACCTGGTTTCTGACAGCGCACGTATTAGGCTGCCTCTATCTCGGTTGGCTAGCCCACAGCGCCGACTACTCCGGCCGTCTCAACGGCGTTGGCGGTCCGGGGATCGACGATGCTAATTCCCTAGCAATGCAGTTGGCCACGGGTGTCATGGCTGCGGCGATGCTTTTCTTCCAGCAGGAGGGATGGCGACGATGGGTTGCCGCAGTCGCCGCGGTTGTGTTGCTGAATACAATGGTCATGACAGGGAGTCGCAGCGGCTTCTTGGCCCTGTTGGCTGGTGGCGCCGTGATCTGGTACCTGCGCCCAACCTTCAAGCGAAAGCTTTTCTATGCCTTGGCAGGAGTTGGCTTGATCGGATTTCTGGCATTGGCCTCGGAGGCTTTTTGGGAGCGAATGGGGACGATCAAGACGGCCGCCGGAGGGGCGTCTGAGGAAGTAGAAGAAAGCGCATTGAGCCGGTGGGTAATAATGGATTTTCAGATTGATCTTGCTCTGAAGCATCCGCTTGGAGTAGGTCATCGCGGGACAGTCGTAGAGAGCCCCAAGTACCTTGATTCTCGCTGGTTGACGAAGGAGGGCGGCCGTTCGTCGCACAACACATTTCTCACTGCATGGGGCGAGCAGGGAATTCCTGGATTGATTGTCTACATTGGTTTTTGGGGCTGGGTGGCCGTGGCGGCGGTAAGGGCCAAACGTGCCAAAGGGTACCAGAACTCCTTTGCGCTGCAGGCTCAACTCGCGGCGCTAGTCGGTGCACTAGCCGCGCACATGGTGGCCGGAGTTTTCGTGGATTACGCGAGGGCGGAAATTCCAGTTTGGCTGGCTGCACTGTTGGCTGTTGTGACGGTTTTAGCGAGAAAGGACGGACAAGAGTGCTCTCTGAATGCTGCTCGTCCGAAAGCGCCAACGACTGCTCACAAAGCGACGGGGTAACGGGCCAGACATTGACCTGCCGGGCGATTTTCGGTCCATTGGAAAGTTGAGAGGATGGCTCCCGACGAAGACGAGGAGCCCATGCGCAAGTCCCGATTCACCGAAGAGCAGATGGTCAAGATCCTTCGGGAGGCCGACC
>JBBILX010000001.1:0-606783 GCA_037444685.1 Gammaproteobacteria bacterium | reverse complement strand
CCGAGTTCTACACCGGCAGCCGCAGCGAATCCGTGCCCCGACGCGACACGCTGCGCGGGATCATCGCCAAGCTCAATCGTATCTACTGCGGCACGATCGGCGCGGAATTCGCCCACGTCTCCAACACCGAGGAGCGGCTCTGGCTGCAGGACGAGTTCCAGGCGGGCCGCCTCAATCACGTCTTCGGCCCGGAAGAGCAGCGCAACATCCTCTGGCAGCTGACCGCCGCCGAGGGGCTCGAGCGCTATCTTCACACCCGATACGTCGGCCAGAAGCGCTTCTCGCTCGAGGGTGGCGAGTCGCTGATCCCACTGCTCGACGACGTGATCCAGCAGGGCGGCACGATGGGTGTCGAGGAGTTCGTGATCGGCATGGCGCACCGTGGCCGCCTGAACGTGCTCGTCAACGTGCTCGGCAAGTCACCATCGGTGC
Organism: Gammaproteobacteria bacterium; assembly: GCA_037444685.1. GTDB lineage: Bacteria > Pseudomonadota > Gammaproteobacteria > Steroidobacterales > Steroidobacteraceae > UBA964. The sequence goes on along the minus strand of JBBILX010000001.1, from coordinate 606,351 downwards.
TGTTCTCGGAGTTCGAGGGCCGTTACGACACGGTCCAGATGAAGGGTTCGGGCGACGTCAAGTACCACAAGGGCTTCTCGGCAGACCTGCGCACGCCGGGCGGCAACGTGCACGCGGTGCTCGCCTTCAACCCCTCGCACCTCGAGATCGTCAACCCGGTCGTCGAAGGATCGGTGCGCGCCCGGCAGGAGCGCCGCGGTGACGTCCGCGGGGATCGTGTCGTGCCGATCCTGATCCACGGCGACGCGGCGTTCGCCGGTCAGGGCGTCGTGATGGAGACGCTGCAGCTGTCGCAGGCGCGGGGCTACTACACGGGCGGCACGGTCCATGTCGTCGTCAACAATCAGGTCGGATTCACGACCTCGAGACCGGACGACGCGCGCTCGACGATGTACTGCTCGGACGTGGCAAAGATGCTCGAAGCGCCCATCTTCCACGTCAATGCCGACGACCCCGAAGCGGTCGTCTTCGTCGCGCGGCTCGCGCTGCGCTACCGCATGCGCTTCCACAAGGACGTCGTCATCGATCTGGTCTGCTATCGCCGTCTCGGCCACAACGAGGCCGACGAGCCGGCCGCGACCCAGCCGCTGATGTACAGCGTGATCCGCAGGCATCCGACGACCCGCAAGATCTACGGCGACCGGCTCGTGGCCGCCGGAGTCATGACGGACTCGGAGGTCATGGGCATGGTCGAAGAGTACCGCGCGGGGCTCGATGAGGGTCGGCCGCAGGCGCGCGCCTCGCTCGGCATGATAGGCAACAAGTTCACGGTGGACTGGACGGTCTACCTCGAGGGCGACTGGCGGACCCGGGTGCGCACCGGCGTCGACAAGGGACGCCTGCAGGCGCTCGGCGCGAGGATCACGCGGGTGCCGGAGGGATTCCAGCTGCACCCGCGGGTCCAGCAGGTCGTCACCAACCGCCAGAAGATGATCGCGGGAGAGCTGCCGCTCGACTGGGGCTGTGCCGAGACGCTGGCCTACGCGAGCCTGCTCGAGGAAGGCTACTCGGTGCGCCTGTCGGGCCAGGATTGCGGCCGCGGCACGTTCTTCCATCGGCATGCGGTGCTTCATCACCAGCAGACCGGCGAGGCCTACGTCCCGCTGCAGCACATCGCCGAGCGGCAGCCTCGGTTCCAGGTCATCGACTCCGTGCTCTCCGAGGAAGCCGTGATGGGCTTCGAGTACGGTTACTCGACCACGGATCCCAATGCCCTCGTGATCTGGGAGGCGCAGTTCGGCGATTTCGCGAACGGGGCCCAGGTCGTCATCGACCAGTTCATCAGTTCCGGCGAGGCGAAGTGGGGCCGGCTCTGCGGCCTGACGCTGTTCCTGCCGCACGGCTACGAAGGGCAGGGACCGGAGCATTCCTCGGCGCGCGTCGAGCGCTTCCTGCAGCTGTGCGCCGAGGTCAACATGCAGGTCTGCGTGCCGTCGACGCCGGCACAGATGTTCCACATGCTGCGGCGGCAGATGCTGCGCTCGCTGCGCAAGCCGCTGGCCGTCATGACGCCGAAGAGCCTGCTGCGCCACGACCTGTCGGTGTCGTCGCTCGACGATCTGGCGCGTGGCAGCTTCGAGAACGTCATCGACGAGATCGACGCGATCGCGCCCGCCAACAAGGTCCGCCGGGTCGTGTTCTCGAGCGGCAAGGTGTATTTCGAGCTGCTGAAGGCACGGCGCGCGGCGCAGATCGACGACGTCGCGCTCGTGCGCATCGAGCAGCTCTATCCATTCCCGGCCGAGGAGTACGAGGCGGTGCTGAACCGCTACACGACGGCGCGCGAGGTCGTCTGGTGCCAGGAGGAGCCGCAGAACCAGGGCGCCTGGTACCAGATCCGCCACCAGCTCGATCGGCCGCTCGGCCCGAAACGCGAACTGCTGTATGCCGGCCGACCGCCGGCGGCCGCACCGGCTACCGGCATCGCGAAGATCCACGAGGCCGAGCAGGCCGCCGTCGTCGACGCCGCGCTGCGCGCCTCGGCCAGCGTCGAGACGGCGCGCGACACGCGGCGGCTTGCGGCCACTGCCTCCGGTCGAGCCGACACCAAGGAAGCCCCTGCCAGGAAACGTTCATGACCATCGAGATCCGAGTCCCCCAGCTACCCGAATCCGTCGCCGACGCCACGCTCGTGGCGTGGCGCAAGCAGCCGGGCGAGCCCGTCGTGCGCGACGAGAACCTCGCGGATCTCGAGACCGACAAGGTCGTGCTCGAGGTGCCGGCGCCTGCGAACGGTGTGCTCAAGGAGCTGCGCGTGCAGACCGGAGCGACCGTTCGCAGCGGCGACGTGCTCGCACTGATCGAGGAGGGCGCCGCGGCGGCGCGCCCCGCGGCCGCGCCACCGGCCGCTGCGGCACCGGCACCGGCGCCTGCCTCGTCCGCATCGGTCGCCGGAAAGCTGAGCCCCTCGGCTCGACGACTCGTCCAGGAGCACGGCATCGACCCTGCCCAGGTGCCTGCTTCGGGCAAGCATGGTCGGCTGACGAAGGCGGACGTACAGAGCTTCATCGAGAACCGGCCGGCTGCGGCGCCCACTGCAGCGCCGGTCGCGGCCGCGGCTCCGGCGGCGTCGCGCCCGGCACCGGTGCGCGCAGCGCGTGCCGAGCAGCGCGTGCCGATGACCCGTCTGCGTCAGCGCATCGCCGAGCGCATGGTCCAGGCGCAGTCGACACAAGCGCTGCTGACCTCCTTCAACGAGGTCGACCTGAGCGCCGTCAACGAACTGCGCGCGAGGCACAAGGACCGCTTCGAGAAGGAGCACGGCGTCAAGCTCGGCTTGATGTCCTTCTTCGTCAAGGCCTCGATCGAGGCGCTCAAGAAGTTCCCGGTCATCAACGCCGCGGTCGACGGTAACGACATCGTCTATCACGAGTACTACGACATCGGCGTCGCAGTCTCGACCGACCGCGGCCTGATCGTGCCCATCGTCCGCGACGCCGACCTCAAGAGTTTCGCCGAGATCGAACGGGAGATCGCCAGCTACGCGGTCCGGGCCCGCGCCGGCTCGCTCGGCATCGAGGAGCTGACCGGCGGCACCTTCACGATCACCAACGGCGGCGTGTTCGGCTCTCTGATGTCGACGCCGATCGTCAACGCTCCGCAGAGCGCGATACTCGGCATGCACAAGATCCAGGAGCGCCCGATGGTGGTCGGCGGCGAGATCGTCGTGCGTCCGATGATGTACCTCGCCGTCACCTACGACCATCGCATCATCGACGGCCGCGAAGCCGTGCAGTTCCTGGTCACGATCAAGGACTGCCTCGAGGATCCGGGCCGCATGCTGCTGGGACTCTGAACCCATGTCCGAGCAGTACGACGTCATCGTCATCGGCGGCGGACCCGGCGGCTATCCGGCCGCGGTTCGCGCCGGCCAGAACAAGCTCAAAGTCGCCTGCATCGATGAGTGGAAGAACCACGACGGCACGGCGACTTTCGGCGGTACCTGCCTCAACGCGGGCTGCATCCCTTCGAAGGCGCTGCTCGAGTCCTCCGAGCTGCTGCATCGGGCGCAGCACGACTTCGCCGCGCACGGCATCAGGACGGGCAGCGTCGCGATCGACGTCGCGACGATGCAGCAGCGCAAGGCCGGCATCGTCAAGGGCATGACCGGTGGCATTCTCCAGTTGCTGAAGGCCGCCGGCGTGACCGCGCTGCAGGGTCACGGCCGTTTGCTGCCGGGACGGCAGGTCGAGTTCACCGCTCACGACGGCTCGAAGCGGACGCTGTCCGCGAGGCACGTCGTGCTCGCGAGCGGCTCGGTGCCGACCGAACTGCGCGGTGCGCCGTTCGATGGCGAGTACATCCTAGACAGCTGGGGTGCCCTCGAACTCGCCGCGGTGCCGCGGCGTCTCGGCGTGATCGGCGCGGGCGTCATCGGCCTCGAGCTCGGCAGTGTCTGGCGCCGCCTCGGCGCCGAAGTCGTCATGCTCGAGGCCATGGACCAGTTTCTCGCGATCGCCGACCAGCAGCTCGCGAAAGAGGCGCTCAAGCACTTCAGGAAGCTCGGGCTGGACATCCGGCTCGGTGCCAAGGTCGGCGCGGCGAGGGTCGTCGACGGCGTCGTCGAGCTACGCTACACCGACGCGGCGGGCGCGCCACAGAATCTCGCGGTCGACAGGCTCATCGTCTGTATCGGGCGTCGCCCGTATACGCAGGGGTTGCTCGCCGAAGGCACGGGCGTCGAAATCGACGAACGCGGCTTCATCAGGGTGGATCACGACTGCCGTACGGGCGCAGAGAACGTCTGGGCCGTCGGGGATTGCGTCCGCGGTCCGATGCTCGCCCACAAGGCGAAGGAAGAAGGTGTCGCAGTCGCCGACCGGATCGCCGGGCTGTACGCGGAAGTGAACTACAAGGTCATCCCGTCCGTGATCTATACGGCGCCGGAGATCGCCTGGGTCGGCCAGACCGAGGAGCAGGTCAAAGCGACAGGCAAGCCGTACAAGGTGGGCAGCTTCCCGTTCCTGGCGAGCGGGCGGGCCCGCGCCATGGAGTCGTCACAGGGTTTCGTGAAGATCATTGCGGATGCGGCGAGCGACGAGATCCTCGGCGTGCACATCATCGGACCGATGGCCGGCGAGCTGATCGCCGAAGCCGTGCTCGCCATGGAGTACGCGGCGAGCACCGAGGACCTGCAGCGCACGATTCACGCACATCCGACGCTGTCCGAGGCCGTGCATGAGGCTGCGCTCGCCGCCGACAAGCGCGCGATCGACATGCCGAATCGTTGAAGTCGCGGGGCGAGCGGTCTCGATCGGGCGGCGTCTTCAACCGGTACGTCGGATCGTGAGGACACCGGCGACGCCCGACAGTGCGCGTAGAAGCTTCGAGAGCTGCGCCAGGTCCACCACGGACACGCGCATCGCGAGACGGGCCGTGCCCTTCGCGCGATCGGTCGTGGTCTCGAGCGCATCGATGCCGATGTCGGCCGAGGCGACCACGTCCGACACGTCGCGCACGAGCCCCCGCCGGTCGTAGGCGAGCAACGTGATCTCGACCGGGAGTCCCTCGCCGCTGTCCTGGCGCCAGCGCACCGGGAGCACGCGCTCAGGACGCTGCGCCTGCATCCGACGCACGCTGGCGCAGTTCGCCGCGTGCACCGTGATGCCGCGTCCGAGCGCCACATAGCCGACGATCGGTTCCGGGCGTACCGGGCGGCAGCATCGCGCGAGCGTGATCGGCAGATCGCCGACGCCCTCGATCTCGACGGGGCTCGCCGGGCGACGCGTGCGCGCCGTGCGCCGCGCGGGAGTCGCAGACTTGACCGCTGCGCTCTCGGACGCAGCCGGTCCCGCAGCGGGAACGCGCGCCAGGCGCCGCTGGATCGCCTGACTGAACTCCTGCGCGGAGATCTCTCCCTCGCCGAGCCGGCGATAGAGCGTCTGCAAGTCGCCGGCGCGCAGGTCGGCGGCGAGCGCAGCCAGCAGATCGCCGCCCGCTCCCAAGCGCGCCAGCTCGCGCTCGGCGATCGCGCGACCCGCCTGCTCGTTCTCGCCCGCATCGAGACGCCGGAACCAGGCACGGACCTTGGCGCGGCTGCGCGCCGAAATGAGGTATCCCTGCTCGCTCGAGAGCCAGTCCCGACTCGGCTGCTCCTGCTTGCCGGTGATGATCTCGACGACTTCGCCGTTGCGCAGTCGCTGCGTGAGCGGAACGATCCGGCCGTTGACCTTCGCGCCGCGACACCGATGCCCGAGCGAGGTGTGCACGTGATAGGCGAAGTCGAGTGGCGTCGCGTCGCGGGGCAGGTCGACGACCTCGCCGCGCGGTGTCAGTGCGTAGATGCGGTCCGCGAACAGCTCGCTACGCGCCCGCTCGAGAAAGTCCGGATCGGCCTCGCCGGACTCGCCGGGCTCGAGCAGCCGGCGCACCCACTCGATCTTGCGCTCGTAGCTCGCATCGCGAGCCGAACCCTCCTTGTAACGCCAGTGTGCGGCGACGCCGAGTTCCGACTGCCGGTGCATTTCCTCGGTGCGGATCTGCACTTCGACGATGCGGCCCTCCGGACCGAAGACCGCGGTGTGGATCGAGCGATAGGCGTTTGCCTTCGGCGTGGCGATGTAGTCATCGAACTGGCTCGGCAGGTAGCTCCAGCGGCTGTGCACGACGCCCAGCGCGGCATAACAGTCCGGGATACTGCGGCAGATGATTCGCACCGCTCGCAGGTCGTAGAGCTCGTCGATCTCGAGCTGCTTGCGCTGCATCTTGCGCCAGATACTGTAGAGGTGCTTCGGACGACCCTGCACTTCGGCGACGATGCCCGCCTCGCCAAGTGCGGCTCGCAACGTGGCGCAGAAATCGGCCACGTAGCGCTCGCGGCCGCGTCGCGGCTCGTCGACTTCACGGGCGATGCGCTCGTACTCTTCGGGCTCGAGGTAACGGAAGGCGAGGTCCTCGAGCTGCCACTTGACCTGCCAGACGCCGAGGCGGTTGGCGAGCGGCGCGAACACCGCGCGCGTCTCGTCGGCCAGAAGCTGGCGCCGTTCGGGACGGTCGTGTCTGGCCGCGCGCAGCCGCGCCAGCTGCACGCCCAGGCGCGCCACCACGAGCCGCGGATCGCTGACGATCGCCAACAGCATCTTGCGCAACGTCTCCGCCTGGGTCGCCGACAGCGCCTGTGCCGAGGACCACTGCGCAGAGCCACCGAACTCGCCGAGCCTGTTGAGCTCTTCGGCGATGTGCAGCGCGGCGGGGCCGAGCTCCCGGCCGATCGCTGCATCGGCGAGCTGCGCCGGCGACAGCGCCTCGTGAGCCAGTGCGCCGAGCGCGAGCGCAGGATCCTGAGTCAGCGAGGCGACGATGCGGGCTGCCTCGCGACCGCGCTCCACGGCCGCTGCCTCGATACGATGCGACCGCAGGGTCGCGCAGCAGGCTTCGATCGCCGCGGACATCTCGGCTGTGGTGGGGTCGTCGATCTGCACGGCCGCCTCGCCGACTGCATGCGCCTCGAGATGGGAGAACGGCTATCATACGCGGGCCCACTGGCTGCTGATCCAACGATGCCGCGATACTCCACGCGAGCCTGGCGTGCCTTCCGTCCCGACGCGGCAGCGATCGCGGACGCCGGTGCGGCGTCGGTCGTCACCGCGGCACCGGGCGCTACTAGCGCGCTGCGCGTGCTAGGACTCGATCCCGGATCGCGCCGCACCGGCTTCGGCGTCATCGACTGCCGCGGGGCGCAGACTCTCTACGTCAGTGCCGGCTGCATCGAGGTCGACGGGCTGCCGGTGGCTGAGCGTCTGCGCCGCATCCACGTCGAGATGCGCCGCATCGTCGAGTCGCTGGCGCCGGACGCGGTTGCCGTCGAGCGCGTGTTCGTCAACCGCAATGTCGACAGCGCGCTCAAGCTCGGCCAGGCGCGCGGCGCAGCGCTCGCGGCCATCGAGTCCGGCACGGCCCTCCACGAATATGCTCCGCGTGCCGTCAAGCTCGCGGTCGTCGGCAGCGGCAGTGCGGAGAAGGCCCAGGTTGCCCATATGGTCGCGCGGCTGCTCGCCCTCGCGGAGCCGCCGGTCGGCGATGCTGCCGACGCGCTCGCCATCGCGCTCTGTCACGCACATCACCGGCGCATGGTGGCTCTGGCTGCGACGTTGCCGAGAGGAAGGACGGCATGATCGGCTCACTGCGCGGCCGACTCGTTCACAAGGCACCGCCGCAGGCGCTGATCGAGGTCGGTGGCGTCGGTTACGAGGTCGAGGCACCGATGTCGACTTTCCATGCGCTGCCAGCCGTCGGCGCGGAAGTCCGTCTGCTCACGCATTTCACGGTCCGTGAGGACGCGCAGATCCTCTACGCCTTCGCGAGCGAGGCAGAGCGGGCCCTTTTCCGCAGTCTCCTGAAGATCTCGAACGTCGGCCCGAGGATCGCGCTGGCCATCCTCTCGGGCGTGTCGGTCGAAGCCTTCGCACAGTGCGTACAGGCGCGCGACGTCGCCGCGCTGACACGGATCCCTGGCGTCGGCCGCAAAACGGCCGAGCGGCTGATCGTCGAGATGCGCGACCGCGTCGGCGGGGCATCGGTCGGCACCATGCCCGGCGCCGCACCGGCCGCTGCTGGCGCAGAGGGCGAGGCGTTCGCGGCCTTGGTCGCGCTCGGGTACACACCGGTGGAGGCGACGCGAATGCTGCGCGCCGCGGAGCCGGGGGCGGGCAGCACGGAAGAGATGATTCGCCGCGCGCTGCAGGGTGCGGCGCGGGAGTCGGCGTGAGCGCCGGCTTCGAGTCCGAGCGCCTCGTCGGCGCCGGCGCAGCGCGTGCCGAGGATGCCGCCGACCAGGCGATCCGGCCACGCCGTCTCGTCGACTACGTGGGTCAGCCTCAGGTGCGTGCCCAGCTCGAGATCGCCATCGGCGCGGCACTCGAGCGCGGCGACGCACTCGATCACGTGCTGATCTTCGGTCCGCCGGGTCTCGGCAAGACCACGCTCGCCAACATCCTCGCCGTCGAGCTCGGGGTGAGCCTGCGGCAGACGTCGGGCCCGGTGCTCGAGCGCCCCGGCGATCTCGCGGCGCTGCTGACCAACCTGCAGCCGCGCGACGTGCTGTTCATCGACGAGATCCACCGCCTGTCGCCGGTCGTCGAAGAGGTGCTGTACCCCGCGCTCGAAGACTTCCAGCTCGACATCATGATCGGCGAGGGACCGGCCGCCCGCTCGATCAAACTGAGCCTGCCGCCGTTCACGCTGGTCGGCGCGACGACGCGCGCCGGCCTCCTGACCTCGCCGCTGCGCGACCGCTTTGGCATCGTCCAGCGGCTGGAGTTCTACTCGGTCGAGGACCTCGCGCGCATCGTGGCGCGCTCGGCCGGCATCCTCGGCGTCGCAGCCGAACCGGCCGGCGTGCGCTGCATCGCAGAACGCTCGCGCGGCACGCCGCGGATCGCCAACCGGCTGCTGCGCCGGGTCCGTGACTATGCGCAGGTTCGCGGCAGCGGCGTGATCGATGCACCGACCGCGCTCGCCGCACTCGAACTGCTCGAGGTCGACGCCCGCGGCTTCGACACGTTGGACCGAAAGCTGCTGTGGACCCTGATCGACAAATTCGAAGGCGGGCCGGTCGGCATCGACAGCCTGGCGGCCGCGATCGGTGAGGAACGCGGGACGCTCGAGGACGTCATCGAACCCTATCTGATCCAGCAGGGTTTCCTGATGCGAACGGCCCGCGGGCGCGTCGCGACGCGCGCGGCCTTTACCCACCTCGGATTGCCGATACCCGAGAGGCTCGGCGCCTCGCTGCCGCTGTTCGACGAGGGCAGGGGATGACGGCCGCGTTCAGCATGCCAATCCGGGTGTATTGGGAGGACACCGACGGCGGCGGCATCGTCTACTACGCCAACTATCTGCGCTTCCTCGAGCGCGCGCGGACCGAGTGGCTGCGCTCGCTCGGCTGGTCGCAGCACGCGCTCGCCGCGGACCCTGGCATTCTGTTCGCGGTCGTCCACGTCGACGTCCGCTATCGCGAGTCGGCGCGGCTCGACGACCTGCTCGTCGTGACCTGCATGCCGCGGATCGACGGACGGGTCCGCGCACGCTTCGAGCAGCGCATCCACCGCGACGCGGTCGACGGCCCACTGCTCGTCGAGGCGGACGTCGAGGTCGCCTGTATCGACGCCCGCACCCACAGGCCGAAGCGGCTGCCCGCATTCCTGGCGGTCCACCCAGGCGAGCCTGCGCGATGAGCGGCGAGCAGTTGTCGGTTCTGCAGCTGATCGCCGACGCGACGCTCGTCGTGCAGCTGGTGATGCTCGCGCTGCTCGCGGCATCTGTCTATTCGTGGGCGCTGATCTTCCAGAAGCGGCGTCTCCTCGGTGCGACCCGCGCAGCGGTCGAGTCCTTCGAGGCGCGCTTCTGGTCGAGCTCGGACCTCGGCGCGCTCTATCAGGGAATCGCCGCTTCGGGGGCGCAACCGGGCCTCGAGCAGATCTTCCACTCCGGCTTCCGGGAGTTCGCGCGGCTTCACCAGCGGGGCGTCACAGCGGCCGACGCGCTGCTCGAGGGCGCGCGCCGGGCCATGAAGGCGGCGCAGATCAAGGAGATCGAGCGGCTCGAGCAGAGTCTGTCGACGCTGGCGACAATCGGGTCGACGAGCCCCTATGTTGGCCTGTTAGGGACGGTCTGGGGCATCATGCATGCGTTCATCGGTCTCGGCGCGGCACAGCAGGCGACGCTTGCGACGGTCGCGCCAGGCATTGCCGAGGCCCTGGTCGCGACGGCGATCGGTCTCATCGCTGCCATTCCCGCGGTAGTCGCCTTCAACCGCTTCGCCGATCAGGTCGGCAGGCTCGAGCAGCGCTACGACGCGTTCATGGAGGAATTCTCAACTATCCTTCAGCGGCATGCCGCGCGCGCCGCAGGCGCGGACTGAGGCGCGACGTGGCCCAGGTCAGTCGCGGACGCCGCCCGATCAGCGAGATCAACGTCGTGCCATATATCGACGTGATGCTCGTGCTGCTCGTGATCTTCATGGTGACGGCACCGCTGCTGACGCAGGGCATCGATGTCGAGCTGCCGCGCGCGCCCGCGGATCCGGTCAAGGTGGTCTCACCCGACCGTCCGCCGCTCGTGCTGTCGATCGACGCCAAGGGTCGCTGGTTCCTCAACGTCGGGAGCGATCCCGAGGCGCCACTCGACCGTGCGACCGCCCAGGCGCGGGTCACGGCGATGCTGCGGCGCTCGCCCGAAACGCCGGTGCTGCTCAAAGGCGACCGCCGCGTCGATTATGGAAGGGTGGTCGACGCGATGCTGATGCTGCAGGCCGCCGGCGCCGCGAAGGTCGGGTTCCTGACGGAGACGTCGCCTGTGCCACCAGGACCGCGCGAACCCGGTTCGCAAACCCGATGACTGGCGTGACGCCCGCAGGCGAGCGGCCGGCCGGCCGGGTCGGACCGTTTGCGCGCTCGATCCTGCTGCACGTCGCCGTGCTCGCAGCGCTGGGGGCAGCTGCGTGGTGGAGCGGGCGAACGCGCCCACCGCCGCAGGCGCTCGCGATCGAGGCAGTGGTCGTCGATGCGGCGACCCTGCGGAGTGCGCCACCGACGGCGACCGCCCGGGAACCCGCACCGGCCGCGCAGCCGAGCGTCCCTGCGCCCGAGCCACCATCGAGGCCACCGATCGGGTCCGCGCCGCCGAAGCCCGGGGTCGAGCGCGCGGCTGCGAGGGCAGCGGCGGAGCAGGCCGCAGCAGCAGAGAGGGCAGCGGCGCAAAGCGCTGCCGCGGCCAAGGAGGCGGCAGCCAAGGCCGCGGCAGCCAAGGAGGCGGAAGCGGAGGCTGCCGCCGAGCGTCGCGCGGCCGAGCAGGCGGCGGCCGAGGCGAAGCTGCGCGCGGCGCGCGAGGCGGACTTGCAGCGGCAGTTGGCAGCCGAAGAGAATGCGAATCGAGCCCGAGCAGCGGGCCAGGGCGCGTCATGGGCGGCCGCAATCCGGGCGCGCATCGAAGGGGCATGGAATCGTCCTGATTCGGCGCGCGCGGGGCTCGACTGCACGGTCGTCGTGAACCAACTGCCGGGCGGCGAGGTCACAGGCGTACGCATCACGGCCTGCAATGGCGACGAGGCGGTTCGCCAGTCCATCGAAGCGGCGGTGTATCGTGCTTCGCCGCTGCCAGAGCCGCCCGACCCGACGCTTTTCGAACGCACGATCGAGGTACGGTTCCGACCCCATGACTGATCGCTGGCCACGTTCGCTGCTAGTGCTCGCGCTGCTCATCGGCGGAATCGGCGTTGCGCAGGCCCAGTTACGGGTCGAGGTCACCTCGGGAGTGAGCGACCCGGTCCCGGTCGCCGTCGTGCCTTTCGAGACGGCCCGGCCACTCGGCGTCGATCTCGCGGCCGTCGTCGAGGTCAACCTGCGCGGCAGTGGCCGGTTCGCGCCGTTGCCGCGTGAACGGATGCCCCAGCGTCCGGTAGAGGTTTCGGCGATCAGCGGCGCGGACTGGCGCGCGCAGCGTGTCGACTACGTGGTTGTCGCGCGGGTCCGCGAGTCGGCGGACGGGGCTGCCATGGTCGACTACGCGCTCGTCAACGTGCTGACGGGTCAGACCCTGCTCGCCGAGCGCCTCGGCGGCACGGCGAGTACTGCGGGTCTGCGCCATCTCGCGCACCGGCTCAGCGACCGAGTCTACGAGCGTGTGCTCGGGACGCGCGGCGCCTTCGCGACCCGGATCGCCTACGTGTCGGTCGATGGTCAGCCGCCCCAGCAGCGCTACCAGCTCATCGTCGCCGACGCCGATGGAGGGGGCGCCCGCGTCGTGCTCGAATCACGCCAGCCACTGATGTCGCCGGCGTGGTCGCCGGACGGCGAGTGGTTGGCCTACGTCTCGTTCGAGGGACGCGTCTCGGCCATTTACGTACAGCGCGTGCGCACCGGCGAGAGGCGTCGAGTGTCGGCGCGTCTCGGCATCAATGGGGCACCGGCATTCTCGCCGGATGGCAGGCGTCTCGCGTTGACGCTCTCTGGCAGCGGTGGGAACCTCGACATCTACACTCTCGACCTCGCGACGCAGGCGCTGACGCGGATCACGGATGATCCGGCGATCGACACCGAGCCCGAGTGGTCGCGCGACGGCACGGCGCTGTTCTTCACCTCGGACCGGGCCGGCGGCCCGCAGGTCTATTGGGTGCAGCTCGGCTCCGGCGAGCGGCCCCGACGGGTGAGTTTCGGCAGCGGCTACAATGCGCGGCCGCGCGTTTCGCCGGATGGACGGCGGCTCGCGATGGTCACGCTGGATCGCGGCGCCTACCGGATCGCGCTGCAGGATCTCGACAGCGGCGCCGTGACGGTACTGTCACGAGGTGGGTTCGACGAATCGCCGAGCTTCGCGCCGAATGGTGCCGTGCTGATGTACGCGGGCCGCGAGCGCGGACAGGGCGTCCTCGCGACGGTCTCCAGCGATGGCTTGACGACACGGCGACTCAAGGCCGATAGCGGTGACGTACGCGATCCGGCGTGGGGGCCGTTCCTGAATTGACCTCGATCGAACCGGAGAAGAGTCTATGACCGCTATCCGCATCCTGATCGTCCTTGTCTGCACGCTCGCGTTCGCGGGCTGCGCGAGCAAACGAACCGCGACCACAGAGCAGCAGTCGGCGCCGACCGAGGTCGTAGGGGGTGCGACGAGTGCCGGTGCACCCGCCGAGGCCGCGACCGCGACGGGTCTCGATGCCGGTGGCGCCGACGGCGCCGGTGTCGCCGGGCCACAGGGCGGGCTGTTGTCGCGTCGCGTGGTTTATTTCGACTTCGACCGGGCCGAACTGCGAAATGAGGACGCGGCGATCGTCGCGGCCCATGCCGCATACCTGAGCGGCAATCCCGTCACCCGGGTACGTCTCGAAGGCCACACCGACGAGCGCGGCACGCGCGAGTACAATATTGGCCTTGCCGAGCGGCGTGCCCAGGCGGTGCGCCGGGCGATGATGCTGCAGGGAGTCGCCGAGAACCAGCTCGCGACCGTCAGCTTTGGCGAGGAACGTCCGGCGGTGTCCGGTGATGATGAAGCGGCGTGGTCGCAGAACCGCCGCGTCGAGATCGTCTATTTGAACTGAGCGGCGCGATGCACGACGGCAACATGTCATCCGGCATCACGCGGCGGCGTCGGCTCGCCACTGCGCTCGCTGCGGCGATCGCCGCCACTGGCTGCGCGGCGCTGCCCACAGATGAGGATCCGCTACAGATCCGTCTCAACGACCTCGACACCCGCCTCGGTCGGCTCGAGCGCGTCGTCGACAACCAGAGCCTGATCGAACTCTCTGAGCGCATCGACGCACTCCAGGCCGAGTTGCGTAGCCTGCGGGGCCAGACCGAGGAAGCCGACAACGCCGTTCAGGCCACACGCCGTCAGCAGCGCGATCTGTACGCCGATCTCGACCGACGGATCGCTGCACTGGAGAGTCGTGGCGCGACCGGCGCCGCCGGCGGATCCGGTGCGACCGTGGGCGCTCCCGGCGCAGCCGCCGACGACGCGGCGCCGCAGGCCTATGGGCGCACTTTCGATGCGCTCAAGCAATCCCGCTACGGCGAGGCCATCGCCGGTTTCGAGTCGTTCCTGCGCGCCTGGCCGACGCACGATCTTGCCGACAATGCGCAGTACTGGCTCGGCGAGGCACACTACGTCAATCGCGATTACGAGAAGGCGATCGCGGCGTTCAGCGCGGTCGCGACGCAATGGCCAGACTCCGGCAAGGCTGCCGACGCGATGCTCAAGCTCGGTTATGCCCAGCTCGAATTGCGTCGTACCGCGGCGGGCCGACGCACGCTCGAGGAAGTCGTGGCGAAGTTTCCCGGAAGCGAGGCCGCCCGGCTCGCCGCCGAGAGGCTGCGTCGGCTACCGGCCGGCGGCTGAGATGTCGGCACCGGTCCAGGCATCGGCCGCTCGGCTCAGGATCACCGAGATCTTCCGCTCGATACAGGGCGAAGCCGACACCGTCGGGATGCCGACGACGTTCGTGCGCCTGACCGGCTGCCCGCTGCGCTGCCGGTATTGCGACACGGCCTATGCCTTCAGCGGCGGCCTCGCCATGACGCTCGACGAGATTCTCGCCGAGGTCGCCACGCTGGGGTCGCATTACGTCTGCGTGACCGGCGGTGAGCCGCTCGCGCAGAAGCCGGTGCTGAAGCTGATGACGGCGCTCTGCGATGCGGGCCACCGCGTCTCGATCGAGACGAGCGGGGCGCTGCCGATCGATGCGATCGATGCGCGCGTCGTGCGTGTCGTCGATCTCAAGACGCCAGGGTCGGGCGAGTGCGCGCGCAACCGTTACGATCAGCTCGAGCACCTGCGACCGGCCGACCAGGTCAAGTTCGTGATCTGCGATCGCGCCGATTACGAGTGGAGCCGCGATCAGGTTGCACGCCACCGGCTCGATTCGCGCTGCGGCGTCCTGTTCTCGCCGAGTCACGAGCAGCTGCCTGCCGGCCAGCTCGCCGACTGGATCCTGGCCGACCGCTTGAAGGTGCGACTGCAGGTGCAGCTGCACAAGTACCTGTGGGGCAACGTGCCGGGCCGATGAGACGGGAGGCGCTCGCCGTCGTGCTGCTGTCCGGTGGCCTCGATTCGGCCACGGTGCTGGCGCTCGCCCGCGAGCGCGGTTTCCTGACCCATGCGCTCTCCGTTCATTACGGACAGCGGCACTCCGCGGAGCTCGCCGCTGCCGCCCGCGTCGCGCGGGCACTCGGCGCCTGCGAGCATCGCGTGATGGGCGTCGACCTGGCCGGTATCGGCGGTTCGGCGCTGACCGACCGGAGGATCGCCGTGCCGGAGGCGCCGACCGCCGGCATCCCTGTCACCTATGTGCCGGCTCGCAATACGCTGATGCTGTCGCTCGCGCTCGGCTGGGCCGAGGTGCTCGGCGCGGAGGCGATCTTCGTCGGCGTCAATGCGGTCGATTACTCGGGCTATCCCGATTGCCGTCCCGAGTTCATCGCCGCGTTCGAGTCGCTGGCGGCCTTGGCGACACGCTGCGGAATGGAGGGTCGGCCGATCCGCGTCGAGGCGCCGCTGCTGGCGATGTCGAAGGCGGCCATCATCCGCGAGGGGCTGCGGCTCGGCGTGGATTTCGCTCTGACCGTCTCCTGCTATCAGGCCGACGAGGCGGGCAGGGCCTGCCGCCGCTGCGACGCCTGCCGGCTGCGTCGCGAGGGCTTCGCTGCCGCCGGCATCTCCGATCCGACGCGCTACGCCTGAACTCGGGTATCATGCGCGGCCCTCGACCGGTGGTTCGCGGAAGGGCCCTTAGCTCAGTCGGTAGAGCAGCTCCCTTTTAAGGAGTTGGTCGCAGGTTCGATCCCTGCAGGGCCTACCAGCCGCGCACGCCTCACGGCGGCTCGAGGAGCCCGCGCACCGCCATGAAGTGGCAGGCGACGCCGGCCAGCACGAAGCCATGCCAGATCGCATGGGTATACCGTCGCGATTTCCAGACGTAAAACGGTACGCCCAGCGTGTAGCAGAGGCCGCCGGCCAGCACCCAGGACAAGGTTGCGGCATCCAGTGCCGCGTACAGCGGCTCGATCGCCACGATGCCGACCCAGCCGAGCAGCACGTACAGCAGCGTCGACAGGCGCGGGTAACGGAAGCCCAGCAGGACCTTGGCGACGATTCCCGCGACAGCAATCGTCCAGACGACGGCCAGCAGGCCGAAGCCCATCGGACCGCCGAGCGCGCCCGCAGCGAACGGCGTGTAGGTGCCGGCGATGAGCAGGAAGATGGCCGCATGATCCAGCAGACGCCAGCGCTGGCGCGCTTCCGCGCTTCGGCTGCGATGATAGGTGACCGATGTCGCGAACATCAGCAGCGCCGAGACGCTGAAGGTCACGGCACCGGCGAGCCGCCAGCCGCCCGTGTGCGAGGCAGCCTGCCAGAGCAGCCAAGGGATGGACAGTGCGGTCGCCGCCAGTCCCGCGGCGTGGGATGCGACATGCCAGCGCTCCTCCGCGGGCGTGTACGGCAGGTGAGCGGGGCGGGGAGTCGCCATGCCGGTGAGCATACGTCGCAGGGGGTGGCGGCGTCGGCACGAATATGCAGTGGACAGCGGATGTTGCGGACTGGCCGGATGCCTCAATCCTGCGTATGTTCACGGAGTGTCATCACGGATGTCCTGGATGAGCTGTACTCACGACCCGAGGACTGCTGCGGCCCGGCTGCTCGGGTCGTTGGCGCTGGCCGGTTGTCTGCTGTTCCTGCCGGCTTGCGGGCGGGGTGGTGGCGCGATCCCCGAACCCGCGGCGAGCCTGGCCGTCACGGCGGGTCAGGCACAGTCCCGGGAGATCGTCCAGTCGATCGTCGCCTCGGGGTCGATCGCTGCGTGGCAGGAGATGTCGCTCGGTGTCGAGCTCAGCGGGATCCGGGTCGAGAGCGTGCTCGTGGAAGTCGGCGCGCGAGTCAAGCGCGGACAACCTCTGCTGCAGCTCGACACCCGCTCGCTGCAGGTTGACCTGCGGCGCGCCGAGGCGAGTCATGCGCAGGCGCGGGCCAGCCTCGATCTCGCGCGCGCCAGCGCGGAGCGCGGCGAGTCGCTGCTCCGGCAGCAGCTGATCTCGCAGAGCGACCTCGATGAGCTGCGCTCGAATCTGAGCCGCGCCGAGGCGCAGCTGCAGAGCGCCGCGGCGGAACGTGACGCGGCGCGACTGAGGCTCGATTTCGCGACCTTGCGTGCGCCTCACGCCGGGGTGATCTCGTCCCGCAGCGTGCAGCCGGGGCAGATCGTTTCTGCCGGAACGGAGCTGCTGCGGCTGATCCGCGATGGCCGGCTCGAGTGGCGCGCGGAACTCGCCGAAGCCGATCTCGTGCGCGTCAGGCCCGGGGCCACCGTGCGTGTCAAGGGGGCGGATGGCCGGGAAGTGATGGGCACGGTGCGCACCATCTCGCCCGCCCTCGACGAGGTTTCCCGCACGGCGCTGGTCTACGCCGATCTGCCCGACCCCGGTCAGCTGCGCGCCGGCATGTTTGCGGAGGGCAGGATCGAGCTCGGCCGCGAGCCAGCCTGGGTGCTGCCGCGCGAGGCGGTCGTCGTGCGTGACGGATACAGTTATGTGTTCGTGCTCGGTGACGGATCGCGCGTCGCGCAACGCCGCATCGAGGCCGGCAGACCCGAGGGCGATGTGGTGCCGGTGCGTGCGGGCCTCGAGCCCGGCGAGCGCATCGTCGTGCGTGGCGCCGGCTTCCTCAGCGACGGCGATCTCGTTCGGGTCGTCGATCCGGCGGTTGCCGAGACACCCTCCGCCGGGACGGCGAGCAGCAGGCCGCGCTCATGAACGTCTCGCTCTGGGGCATCCGCAACCCGCTGCCGGCCGCGCTGGTCTTCGTCGTCCTCTGCGTGCTCGGCATCTTCGGTCTGCGTCAACTGCCGATTTCCTCGCTTCCAGACATCGCGCTGCCGCAGGTCCGCGTCACCGTCAATCTCTCCGGCGCGACGCCCTCGCAGCTCGAAACCGACGTGACGCGCCGGATCGAGGACGCGGTCGCGAGCATTGCCGGGATCGACAAGATCCGCTCGACGATCAGCGAGGGCACCTCTGTCACGAGCATCGAGTTCGAGCTCGGACGTGACCTTGATGAGGCGCTCGACGAGGTCCGCGACGCGGTGGCCAGAATCCGGCCGGAGCTGCCGAACGACATCGATGAGCCGCAGATTCAACGCATCAACCTGATCGGCGCGACGTTGCTCGCTTACGTCGTGCAGTACGATCGGCTCGCGCCGGACGAGCTGTCTTGGTTCGTCGACGACACGGTCACGAAGGCCCTGTTCGGAGTCCCGGGCGTAGGCGGCGTCACGCGCAATGGTGGCGTCACGCGCGAGATCCGCGTCAACGTCCGACCCGACGCGCTGCAGGCCTATGGCGTGACCGCCGGCGCGATTTCGAGCCAGCTCGCCAGGCTCCAGGTGGAGCGGCCCGGTGGCCGCGCCGAGCAGGGCGGCGCCGAACAGTCCGTGCGTACCGTCGCGACGGTACGCACGGCGAGCGAGCTGGCCGATTACCCGATCTTCCTGCCCGATGGCCGCAGCGTGCGGCTCGGTGCACTCGCTGCGGTCGAGGACGGGTCCGCGTTGCCGCGCGATGCGGCACTCCTCAATGGCAAGCCAGTCGTCGCGGTGTCGATCACGCGCACTCGCGGATCCAGCGAAGTCGCGGTCGGCAAGGGGGTTCGCGAGGCGCTCGCGCGTCTCGAGTCCGAGCACCCCGGGCTGCGATTCATCGAAGTGGCCTCGTCGGTCGAGCAGGCCGAGGCATCTTACGACGCCTCGATCACGATGCTCTGGGAGGGGGCGCTGCTCGCGGTGATCGTCGTCTGGTGGTTCCTGCGCGACTGGCGTGCAACCTGGATCTCGGCGATCGCGCTGCCGCTGTCGATCATGCCGACGTTCGCGGTCATGCACTGGTTCGGCTTCAGCCTGAACCTGCTGTCGCTGCTCGCGCTGGCCGTCGTGATCGGCATCCTCGTCGACGATGCGATCGTCGAGGTCGAGAACGTGGCGCGGCACCGCGCCATGGGCAAGACGCCGATGCAGGCGGCGATCGATGCCTCGAACGAGATCGGCATCGCGGTGATCGCGACGTCCGCGACGCTCGCCGCGGTGTTCGTGCCGGTGGCTTTCCTGCCGGGCGTCACGGGCAAGTTCTTCCGCGAATTCGGCTGGACTGCGGCCGCGGCGGTACTGTTCTCGCTGCTGGTGGCGCGGCTGCTCACGCCGATGCTGGCGGCGTACTTCATGAAGGGTCTGCCGCACTCCGCCGCCGACTCGCCGCTCATGGTCTGGTATCTCGGATGGGTGCGCAAGGCCATCGAGCACCGACGCTTGACGGTGGTGCTCGCGCTCGTGACGTTCATCCTGTCCCTGGCGCTCGTGCCGTTCATTCCCAAGACCTTCGTGCCCGCCTCGGATCAGCGTCGCGTGCAGTTGCAGGTCGAACTGCCGCCGGGCGCGAGGCTCGAGGACACCATCCGCGCGTCCGAGGAGGTGCGAGCGCTGCTGACCCGCATGCCCGAGATCGAGAGCGTCTACACGGGGGTCGGTACGGCCAAGGGTGGTCATGGTGGCGGTGGCGTGAGCCTGCCCGAGGTGCGCACCGCCTCGCTCACACTGCAGTTCCGCAAGGACTCGAAACGATCGACGCAGGAGCTCGAGGACGAGGTGCGGCGGCGCTTGCGCGACGTGCCCGGTGTCCGGCTCAGTTTCACGGGTGGTGGGCCCGGCTCCGAACTGCAGCTCGTGCTGGCCGGCAAGGACGTGCAGCAGCTCGCCGCGGCCGCAAACGCGCTGGCGGCGGGCATTCGCACGATCCCTGGCATCGGTAGCGTCTCCTCCTCGGCGGCCCTGCTGCGTCCTGAGATCGTGATCCAGCCGGATCCGGCCCGCGCCGCGGATCTCGGCGTCTCGACGGTGGACATCGCCGAAGCGGCGCGCATCGCCACCAGCGGCGACATTCGTCAGCGGCTCGCGAAACTCAATCTCGCCGAGCGGCAGGTGCCGATCCGCGTGCAGATCGACGAGCGTGCACTCGCCGACCGCTCGGTGTTCTCGACGCTGCGTGTCAACGGCAAGAACGGTCCGGTGCCGCTGTCGGCCGTGGCCACGATCAGCGAGGGCAGCGGGCCTTCGACCATCGACCGGCTCGATCGGGAGCGCAACATCACGGTCACCGCAGAGCTCAACGGTCTGCCACTCAACACCGTGATGCGACAGGTCAACCGGCTCGAAGTGATGCAGAAGCTGCCGCCCGGCGTGCGCGTCCTGCCGACCGGCGATTCCGAGGCCTTCATCGAGCTGTTCGTCGGTTTCGCATTCGCGATGCTCACCGGAGTCCTGTCGGTCTACGTCGTGCTGCTGCTGCTGTTCAACAGCGTCACCCAGCCGCTCACGATCCTCTCGGCCGTACCGCTGGCCGGCGGCGGCGCCTTCGGCATGCTGCTGCTGTCCGGCTACGCCCTCTCGGTGCCGTCGCTGATCGGACTCCTGCTGCTGACCGGTATCGCGACCAAGAATTCGATCCTGATCGTCGACTACGCGATCATCGGCGAGCGCGACCTAGGCCTGTCGCGCATTGACGCGATCATCGACGCCTGCCGCAAGCGTGCGCGACCCGTCATCATGACGACGATCGCGATGGGCGCAGGCATGCTGCCGATCGCGCTCGGCCTGGGGCCTGACGGCAACTTCCGAGCCCCTCTCGGACTGTCGGTGATCGGCGGCCTGCTGACTTCGACGCTGCTGTCGCTGCTGGTCGTGCCGGCGGTCTACCTCTCGGTAGCCCATATCACCGACCGGATCAAGGCGAAGCGCCGTAGCAGGACAGAACGGTCCGAGCCGCTTCCCGCCCTGTCTCCACGATCGTGAGCAGATCACGATCGGCCGCGTCGATGAACCCTTCATCGACGAGGTAGTTCCAGTCGATCACGCGACGCCAGTACTCGCGTCCGACCAGGACGATGGGAATGCGCTCGATCCTGCCCGTCTGCACGAGTGTCAGGGCCTCGAACAGTTCGTCGAGCGTGCCAAAGCCGCCTGGAAAGGCGACCAGCGCCCTCGCACGCAGCATGAAGTGCAGCTTGCGCAGCGCAAAGTAGTGGAACTGGATGCTCCATTCCGGGCGGACGTAGGGATTCAGCCGCTGCTCGCGTGGCAATTCGATGTTGAGCCCGAGCGTGATCTCGCCCATCTCGCTGGCGCCGCGGTTGGCGGCCTCCATGATGCCAGGACCGCCACCCGTCGCGACGATGAAGTCGCGGCACTCGGTGCTGCCCGCCCTGGCGGCCAGCAGCGCCGCGAGCTGGCGCGCCTCCTCATAGTAGGTCGCCCAACGCGCGAGTCGGGCCTGACCGTTTGCGGGCGGCACGCCCGGGGCGGGGACCCGGGCGCTGCCCCAGATGACGACGGTCGAGTGAATGTGGCCGCGACAGAGCTTGACCTCGGCGCGCAGGAATTCGAGCAGCAGGCGGGCAGGCCTAGCGTCGTCGCTGGCGAGGAAGTCGAGATCGTGCTCCGCGAGGCCGTCGCCGAAGCGCGGATGGCTGCGTTCGATCGGGTTCACGCCACTGGCTCTCCGGCACCTGCGGCGCGGGCCGTGCGGTCGTTCATGTCGGGTCAGTCCTCGTGCCGGGTGAGTATGGTTTCGGGCACGTAACGCAGCGCCAGCAGGAGGCAAGTGGCCGCGACGACGACTGGATACCAGAGGCCGGCGTAGGGGTCGCCGCTGCGCGCCGTGAGGCTGGAGGCGACGAACGGCATGAAGCCGCCGAACCACGCGCTCGTCAGATGGTAAGGCAGCGACAGCGAGGTGTAGCGTATACGCGTAGGAAAGAGCTCGGCGAGGAAGGCTGCGCCCGGGCCGCACGCGAGTGCCGCGGCGAAGATCATGACGAGCAGCAGCGCGATGAGCTCGAGGTGCTCGAGTCCCAATGCGGTCAGGGAATCGACCGGCGTGAGCGGCGCGAGCGCGCCAAGGGCCTGGTAGACTGGCTGAATGCAAACGGCCGCCAGCAGCATGCCCGCGAGCAGCACGGGCTTGCGACCGATGCGGTCCGAGAGGGCGCCGGCTGCCACGAACAGCGGCACACCGAGCAGCAGCGCGACGACCGAGAGCAGCGGCGCGGTGACCGGGTCGACGCGCAACGTGGTCTGCATGAACACGAGCGAATAGAACTGCGCCGAATACCAGATCACGGCCATGGCCGCACCGACGATCAGCGCGGCAATGACACGCGGGCGGTTCGCGGCATCGACGAAACTCTCGCGGATGGGCGCCGACGACAGGCGGCCCCGCTCGCGCAGCTGCTGGAACAGAGGCGACTCGCCAAGGCGCGCGCGGATGTAGACCGACAGCGCAAGCAGCAGCACGGAGACCAGGAACGGTATGCGCCAGCCCCAGTCGCGGAAGTCCGCCTCGCTCATGCTCCAGCGGCAGGCGAGGATGACCAGCAGCGACATCACGAGTCCGAGCGTCGCGGTCGACTGGATCCACGCCGTGTAGAACCCGCGCTGGCTGGGCGAGCAATGCTCGGCGATGTAGACCGCGGCGCCGCCGTATTCACCGCCGAGTGCGAGCCCCTGCACGAGCCGCAGCATGACGAGCAGGGTCGGAGCCCACCAGCCGATGCTCTCGAAGGTGGGCAGGACGCCGACGTGCGCCGTCGACAGGCCCATCAGTACGATGGTGATCAGGAAGGTCTGCTTGCGGCCGAGCCGGTCGCCGAGACGGCCGAACAGCAGCGCACCGAGGGGCCTGATCGCAAAGCCGGCACCGAACGTCGCGAGGCTCGCGAGCAGTCCCGCGGTCTCGTTGCCGGGCGGGAAGAACAGCACACCGAAGAACGCGGCGAGACTGCCATAGAGCAGGAAGTCGTAATACTCGAAAGCCGTGCCGAGCGAGGCGGCGGTGACCACGCGCGTCATCGCGGTGCGATCGTCGGCTGTGGTCGGGCTCGCGCCCGGCAGGGTTGCGCTCATCGCGCGACATCTTACCGGGTTTCCCTCCTCCTTCGGGCGCGGGCGGTCTATCCTTGCCGGCGAGGGAGGACGCGTCGATGTCACGAATCGGGCAATTCTTCAGGTTCGACGAGCAGGCGGAGCGCCGCAGCGCCGACAATCCGCTCGGCGCGCTGGGCCCGGAACAGCGGCGCGCGGGCGGCCCGCTGCTCGCGCTGGCCTTCGGTTGGGGCTTCCTGATCACTGGACTCCTGACCGGGGGCGCGCTCGGCGCGGGGCTGCGTCTCTGGCCCGACCTGCTCTGGTACTCGCTGCTCGGCAATCTCGTCAACTTCGCGATCGGGGCGCTGGTAGGGATCATCGCATTCCGCACCGGTTGCAACAGCTCGCTGCTGTTCCGTGCCGTCTACGGTCGGCTCGGCGCCTACCTACCGGTAGTCTTCATCGCGCTGCTGACGATCGGTTGGCAGGGCATCGTCGTCGGTGCCTTCGCGCAGGTGTGGACGCAGGCACCCGGTACGGCGCTGTTCTATGCCGTCGCCGTCTTCGCAGGGCTGCTCTATACGGGCACGACTCTCTTCGGCGTCAAGGGTCTCGAGAAGGTCGGACTGCCGTCGATGGTCATCCTCGTGGGCGTCGGCCTCTATTCGATCTGGCTCAACGTGGGCAAGGTCGGCGGTCTCGCGCCATTGCTCGAGCTGTCGGCGACGACGGCGGCGCGCTCGCCGCTGACGGGTCTCGAGGCGATCAATCTCGTCGTCGGTTCCTGGATCGTCGGCGCGGTGGTCATGGCCGAATACGCGCGTTTCGCGCGGTCGCTGGCCGTCGCCACCGCGATTCCTTTCGTCGTGCTGGTCGTCGATCAGACCTTCCTGCACCTGGTCGGATCGCTCGGCGCCGTGGTGTCGGGCAGCCCGGATTTCACCACCTACATGGGCTCCCTCGGCGGCTGGATCGGCGTGTTCGCGCTAATCGGCATGACGCTGGCCTTGTGGACCACCGGCGACACGAATCTCTACCTCCCGTCAGTACAGACGGCGTCGCTGTTCCGCAAACCCAAACGCGTCACCGTGCTGGTCTGTGGGCTGCTCGGCACGGTGCTCGGGCTAGGAATCTACGAGCGGTTCCTCGACTGGATCGGTCTGCTCGCCACGGTCGTGCCGCCCGTGATCGGTCCCGTGATCGCGGACTACTACCTCGTGCGCTCGGTGCAGCGCGCCCAGTGGGAAGCCGAACCGGCGCATGCGTGGAACCTCGCAGCGATCGTGAGCTTCGTCGGTGGCGCGCTCTGCGCGGCCTACGCAGCCGAGCTCGCCGCGGCCCTGCCCTGGCTCGCGATCGCGCCATCGCTGCTCGGCCTGCTCGCCTCGGTCGCGCTCTACGTGACGCTGCGTCCCCTCGAGCGCGCATGGCAGCCAGCCGGCGGCCCCGCCGGGTGAGCGATGAGCGTCGAGAATCCCTATCCGCTGCTCTTCAGCCCGCTGCAGGCGGGCCGTCTGCGCCTGCGCAATCGGATCGTGCACGCATCGATGAGCACACGGATGGCCGTGGGGATGAAGGCCGCGCCGCGCCTGATCGATTACTTCGCAAACCGCGCGCGCGGCGGCGCGGCAATGGTCGTGACCGAATCCTTGAGCGTGGCCCGTCATCAGGTCCTGCCGCACAAGCTCAGGATCTGGAGCGACGAGGGCATCGTCGAGCTGCAGGGTCTCGCCGAGGCGGTCGAGCGCGAGGACTGTCGGCTGATCGGCCAGATCCAGGATCCGGGGCGCGGACGTCACGAGAGGGGCCGTACTCCGAATGCCATCGGCCCGTCGCCCTTGCCCGACGACCTGTCCTGGACGGTGCCGCGCGAACTCGAGGTCGACGAGATCCGCAGGATGGTCGATGAGTTCGCCGATTCGGCGGCACGTCTCGAACGTTGCGGTTTCAGCGGCGTAGAGCTCTCCTGCGGCCACGGTCACCTGTTCCATCAGTTCATGTCGGCCCGTTCGAACGTCCGCGACGACCAGTACGGGGGTCCGCTCGAGAATCGCGTGCGTTTCGTCGCCGAGACCGTGCAGGCGATCCGCGCCCGCTGCGGCCCAGGTTTCGCAATCGGCCTCAAGCTGCCCGGCGACGACGGCGTTCCGGGCGGCATCGATCCGCAGGAGGCCGCAGCGATCACGCGACTGCTCGTCATTCCCGAGTCGGTCGACTTCGTCAGCTACTGCTGGGGATCGCACGCCAACACGCTCGATCTGCACATACCGGACATGAATGGTCCGCGCGCGCCATTCGTTGCGGTCACACGCGCGCTGCGGGCGCATTGCCGTGGGGTGCCAGTCGTGGCGCTCGGCCTGATCACGGATCCGGCCGAGGCGGAGGGCATTCTGGCACGCGACGAGGCCGACCTCATTGGCCTGGGCCGCCCGCTGGTCACCGATCCGGCCTGGCCGCTCAAGGCGAGGGCGGGGCGGGAGGCCGAGATCCGTTACTGCGTCTCATGCAATACGTGCTGGGGCACGATCATCGAGGGCAAGCCGCTCGCCTGCGACAACAATCCGCGTGTCGCGCAGCCCGACGAGGTCGACTGGTGGCCCGCGCGCGCGACATCCCGCCGGCGCATCGTGGTGGTCGGAGCCGGAATTGCGGGCATGGAGGCCGCGTGGGTCGCGGCGGCGCGCGGGCACGAGGTCACCGTGTTCGGCCGCGGCAGCGAGCCAGGTGGCAAGACACGCCTGCACGCGCTGCTTCCTGGCGGCGAGCACCTCTCGAGCATCTACGATTATCAGCAGCTCGCGGCCAAGCGGGCCGGGGTGCGACTCGAGCTCGGCGTGCAGGCGACCGTCGAAGATGTGCTCGCACTCGACCCGGATCACGTCGTGCTCGCGACCGGTTCGCAGATGAGCTGGCCCGAATCGCTGCCCGCGTCGCTGCAGGACGACGGCGCCATCCTGTCGCTGCGCGAACTCGTGCCGATGCTGGCGGGGCTCGGCGAGCGTCAGGGCGGCACGGCGGTCATCTTCGACATGGACCACACCGAAGGCACTTACGGGGCAGCCGAGTGGCTGCTCCGCTGGTTCGACTCGGTCGTGCTCGCGACTCCGCGTGCCTCGATCGCCCATGATGTCCCGCTCGTGACCCGTCTTGGCATCGAGCGCCGCTTCAATCAGAAGCGGATTCGCGTCGTGCCGTTCGTCGAGCTGGACCCGGCTTCGGTCTGGGAGCGTGGCGAAGTGGGCCTGCGCAACGTTTACAACGGTGACGTCCTCACGGTGCCGGAGGTCGCGCTGGTCTCCTACAGCACGCCGCGACGACCGTCGCTGGCACTCTGGCGACCTCTGCGCGGCCATGGCTTGCCAGTCAGCAGGGTCGGCGACAGCCTGATTCCGCGCACGGTGCTCGCCGCCACGGCGGAAGGCCATGCGCTCGGGAACGCCCTGTGACCGATACGCTGTTGCCGCGACGCGAGCTCGGCTTTCAGCTGTTCGACTTGCTGCGGCTCGACGAGTTGCTGCGGCAACGTCGCTTCGCCGAGCACGACCGCCCGACGATCGAGACGGTGATCGATACGGCCTACGACATCGCTGCCGAACGGTTAGCGCCGTATGCGCAGGTCATGGACGTCGACGAACGGCACCTGGTCGACGGACGGGTGTTGCTGCCGAACTGCGCCCGGACTGCCGTCGACAGCGACGCTGCGGCGGGCTTCATCGCGATGCCGTTCGAGCGCGGGCAGGGAGGGCTCGGCATGCCGGTACTGCTCGCGCAGGTCTGCGGTGCCGTGTTCGCCTCGGCCAACGTGGCCTTCCAGTCTTACGTGATGCTGACGCAGGGTGTTTCGAACCTCATTGCCAGCTTCGCGAGCGCGCCGCAGCAGCGACGTTTCCTGCCGCCTCTGCACGAGGGCCGCTGGCTCGGCACCATGTGCCTGTCTGAATCCCAGGCGGGCTCTTCGCTCGCGGACATCCGTACGCTGGCCACGCCGCGCGGCGACGGTCGTTACAAGATCCGCGGCAGCAAGATGTGGATCTCCGGAGGCGAGCACGAAATGGGAGAGAATATCCTGCACATGGTCCTCGCGCGCACGCTGGATGCGCCTGCTGGCGTCAAGGGCCTGTCACTGTTCGCGGTTCCGCATCGCCGGTCGACGCCCGAGGCGAGGTCGGCGCGCCCAACGGCGTGTCGCTGATCGGGTTCAATCACAAGATGGGCTGGCGCGCCCATGTCAACACGGCATTGGCGTTCGGCAACCGGGAGCCCTGCATCGGCGAGCTGATCGGACACGAGCGGCACGGGCTCGGCTATATGTTCCAGCTGATGAAGGAGGCCCGCGTAGCGGTCCGTCTCTGAGCCGTCGGCATCGGGTTCACGGGTTACCGTTACTCGCTCGAGTACGCGCGGCAACGCCGCCAGGGTCGCACGCTGGCGCAGCGCGATCCCGCGAGCGAGCCGGTGCCCATCATCGAACACGCCGACGTGCGGCGCATGCTGCTCGCGCAGAAGGTGCGGGTCGAGGGGGGACTCGCGTTCGCGCTCTATTGCGCGCGCCTCGTCGACGACATCGCGGTGGCGTCCAGCGAGGAGTCCCGACATCGCTCGCGGCTGCTGCTGGAGCTGCTCACGCCAATGGTGAAGTGCTGGCCCGCAGAGCAGTGTCTCGAGGCCCACAAGCTCGCGATCCAGGTGCTCGGTGACGCGGGCTACGCACGCGATCACCCGGTCGAACGGCTCTACCGCGACAACCGCCTGAGCATGATCCACGAGGGTACGCACGGGATCCACGGCCTCGACCTGCTCGGCCGCAAGATCATGCAGGAGCAGGGTCGCGCCATGCAGATCCTGCCCGCCAAGATCGAAGCGACGATCAAGGGCGCCATCTCCGTGGGCGGACTCGCCGCCGAGTGCCGCACTCTCGCGATGGCGGCGGGCCAGCTCATGCAAACGACGCGGCGGCTGATCAGTGCGCTGCGCGCAGGCAGCGGTCGCCGCGGCCGCGCTGCGTTCCGGCGAAGCTCGAGGCGAGGGCGAGCGCGCGTTCTACGAAGGCAAGATGGCGGCCTGTCGACTCTTCACGCGCTACGATCTGCCGCGCGTGGCTGCGATCTTCCGTCTGCTTAATGGACTCGACGATACGGCGCTGACCCCGCGCGACGAGTCGTTCTGAATCTGCGCGGGCGCGCCAGATTCGGCGCGTGCCCGGCACGTCGTGATCGGCTGCAATGGCTTCCCGGCAGCGGGCCGGATACTCAGGGAGCCACCCATGAAAACGCCGATCATTCGTCGCCTTGCCGGTCAGGGCATGACCGAATACATCATCATCGTTGCACTGATCGCGATCGCCGCGATCGCGGTCTACACCGCGTTCGGCGACATCGTTCGTGGGCAGACGTCGGTCGCCGCGGCTGCGCTGTCCGGGGACGAGGACGGTGACGGGCGCGGACTCGTCGGCGAGGCGCAGAACCGCGCCAACGAGGCCGCCGAGACCCGCACGCTCGCGAACTTCGAGCAATAGCCGTGCGCAAGGGGCCGGGGGCGAGCAGGCAGGCGGGGCAGGGCTTGCTGGTCCTGCTCCTGCTGCTCGCCACCCTGTCCCTCGCAGTCGTGACGCTGTTCGACACCGGTCAGCTCGCCATCCGGCGCATGCAGCTCGCGAACGCGGCCGACGCCGCGGTGCTCACGGCGGCGGTCGTCGAGGCGCGAGGCCTGAACTTCGCATCGTCGATGAATCGGGCCATCGTCGCCAACGAGGCGGCGATTGCCCAGTCCGTGAGCCTGCGGTCGTGGTCGGCGTACATGCGGCGCCTACTCGGCAACGTCGGCACGTCGACCGCCTGGATCCCCTATCTCGCACCCGTGACCGAAGCCTTGAGACGCATTTGGACTGGCTTCGACGCGGTACTGCAACCCTCGCTGCAGGGTGCGGAGGCAGCCTTCTCGCTGGCGATTCCCGCGCTGTCAGCGGCCGAGACCGTGCTCGTCCAATCGAGCGGCATCGCCGCGGCCGATGCGCTGCGCCGCTCGCTCGCGGCAAACCGCCCCACGGCCCGACTGTCGCGCGGCGGCGAGCTGCTGGTCGCGCGCAGCCTCGCGGGCAGCGCGGCCTTCACCGAAAGGCTGACGGGTGCGCGTGCCGACCGGCAGCGGGCCGTCATCAACGCCAGCCGCGATCCGTTCGTGCGCGAACGTAATCGACGGTTGACACCGCCGCTCGCCGGTGCGCTGGTGCGGTTCGAGCGCCGCGGCGGGACCGAACTGCTCGGCGACGGGCAGTGGCGCGGGCTCGACACGCTCTCGCTGCATGCGCGCCGCGGCCTCGTGGTCGGCCGATGGCGCGAGCGGGTGCCACTGGGATGGGCTGCGGCGGGCAACGGCGCAAGCACCCGGCAGCGCGGGAATCATGGTCGGTCGGCCCGCGTCAACCCTCGGGCGACGGCGCTGGCGCGGAGCGCCTTGCGCGCCGCCTCGAGTTATCGCGGTGTCGTGGCCATCCACGAATTGCGCATGCGAGCGGCCACGGATCGTCCGCGGCGCCTCTGGGCCGTGCGCGTCGTCGAGCCACGCGAGTCGCTGCCGCTCGCCGCCCGCCTGCTCGGCATCACAAGGTTGCCGCTGCTCGACGGCCGTGCGGTCGACGGCGTCGGCGCGCTCCCCGGGGGCGGTGCCTTCGCGACCGCTGCGGCCGAGGTGGTCTTCGCACGCTACGAGCGGCGTCGCGATGGCCGGCAGGAATCGGCGAGCCTGTTCAATCCGTACTGGCGCGCGCGTCTGACGCGGCTCCCGGCCGCCGATCGCGCGCTCGCCTGGTCGGTCGACGGTACGCCGGACCCTCTTGCGGGGATCGGACCATGAGTGCCGCACGACAGATCTCGCCACGTCCACCGGCCGGGCAGGCCCTGACGGAGTGCCTGATCGGCTGCCTGCTCCTCGTACCGCTCTGGTGGTTCATGCAGCGCTGGATCGAGGGGCAGGCACAGCGGGCGGCGCTGCAATCACAGGTCCGGGTCGCCGCGTTCGGCGAGTCGCTGGCTCCGGGGCGCGGCGCCGTCTCGGCCTCGACCGGCTCGCGCGACGCACTCGAAGTGCAAGTCGTGCGCAGTGCGACGCCGGCGCTCGCAGGCGATCTCGAGGAGGCAGCCTTCACGCTGCTCATGCCGGTGTCGGCGATCTCACCGGGTGGACTCGATCTGCGCCGCGACGGCTGGATTCGGGCCGAAGTCTCGGTCGATGCGCCCGCACATGCGTTCTGGCGTCGCGGGGCGCCACGCTGGAGCGAGTCGCTGACCTTGCTCAGCGACGACTGGTCGGCGTACGGACCCCGAGACGTGGAGCGACGCACGCAGACCTTGCTGCCGACGACGCCGCTCGAGTGGGTGCTGGACGCCCTCGGCGCCGTGCAGGACGCGGTTCGCGTGCTCGAGCCCGCCTTGAGTCATACCTGTGCGCGCCGTGTCGATCCCGAAATCGTGCCCGAGGATCGTTTGACGGCCCAGGCGCTCCCGACAGCGCCGATGCGTGTGCACTCGGGCTGGAGACCGCGATGTTGAGCGTGCGGCGGACGGCTGCCGGTGCCGCGACGGCTGCGGCGCTTGCGCTGTTGTCGCTGCCGACCCGCGCCGGCGAAGCGGTCTCGTTCGTCGAAGTCAACGGCGTCCCATTCGCCGTGACCGAGCGGGCACTGCGCGTCGAGCCCGAGCGGGCTGCTCGGGGCCTGCAAGCTCGCTGGCGCCGCGAGACGCCTTCCGCATGGATCGAGTCGGTGCGAGTCGGGGAGCGCCGCATTGTCGCGCGGCGTCGCGGTCCGCTGCTCGAGACAGCGAGTTTCCGGCCTGCGACGGATCTCGTCGGCAGCCAATTGGTGATCAGCGTGTTCGACGCGCGCATGTCGGTGCACGCAGTGCCGCCGGCGCCGGTGGCGTTGCCAGCGGCCTCGCGCTGGCTCAGTAGCGTGCGCGGCCTGGATGGGGCAAGCGAGGAGACAATCGAGTGGCTTGCACTGACGGACCGGTCGGCGCGGGTCTCCGGCGGCATCTGGCGCGCGGCGCTGCGCCTCGCGGGTTGGCGCGAGCTGACTAAGGCCGAAGTCCTCGCAGGCGTCTACGAACTCGATGGTCAGACCCTGTGGATGCACGTGCAGCCACTCGGTGCGCAGACCGTCGTGGTGTTGCAGTCGCGCCAGAGGCTCGCGCCATGACGCCGCAGCGCGCCGGCGGCCATGCGCTGACGGAGTTCACGTTGCTATGTGGTCTGATCCTGATGGCCTGGTTCGTTCCCTGGGGCGAAGGGCCTTCCGCCGCGGCGCGCTGGCTCGAGGCATGGCGGAGCTGGCTGCACGGGACGCTGGCCTGGATCGCAGGCGGATGAGAGGAGAATCCATGACAGACGAAATCGAAGTCGACCGGCCGGTCGCGGTACTGCCAAGCCGGCGCTGGCGGTCCCTGCTGCCGATCTGTGTGGCGGCCGCGAGTGCGGGCATTGCGTGGCTCGCAGGGTCCGCGTATCTGCGGGGGGCCGAGGTGCGGATTGCGAGACGCTATGCCGAGGACCATCGCACGCGAGAGGTGATCGTCGCCGCGCGCCGCCTCGAGGCCGGCACCGTCGTCGAGGCTGGCATGCTCGCGCGCCGGACGTTCCCGCTGAGGTATCTGCCAAAGTCGGCCGTCAGTCCGCATCGACTCGCCGAGCTGCTCGGCCGCGAGCTCGCGCAATCGCTC
The DNA here is from genome assembly GCA_037444685.1 of Gammaproteobacteria bacterium. Taxonomy (GTDB): domain Bacteria; phylum Pseudomonadota; class Gammaproteobacteria; order Steroidobacterales; family Steroidobacteraceae; genus UBA964. The sequence goes on along the minus strand of JBBILX010000001.1, from coordinate 574,746 downwards.
GATGCCGGCGATGTGCTCCTGCCCGGCGCGCTGCGCGGCCACGGCGCACCGGCGCTCGCGATGGAGCTGTCACCTGGCGAGCGCGCCCTGACCATCGCGGTCGACGAGACGAACTCACATGCCGGGCTGTTGCGCCCGGGGGATCTCGTCGATCTGCTGTTCGTTTCGGTGCAAGAGGCGGGACCGGATCGGACGGCGCGGATTCAGCCGCTGCTGCAGGCCGTCCCGGTGTTGGCCACCGGAAAAGCCCTGCGGGTGCCGGCATCGGCAGAGGCAGCCGAGCCGCGCGCCGGGCGCGATTTCGCTACGGTGACGCTGCGACTTGGGGCGCGAGACGCCGAGCGCGTCGCACTCGCGGAACGCGCCGGCGAGCTGCTCATTAGCCTGCGTGCGCCCGTCGATCGAGAGTTGACGGCACATGGTCCTCTCGTGCTCGGCTCTCTGCTCGCGACCGGATCCGGTGTGGCGGCAAGTCGGGTCACCGACAACGTCTGGTACGTGGACGGCTGGATAGGGGGACGCGACGGGCGGCTCGCGCCGCATCGATGGCGAGTCGCCGCGTCGACCAGCGGGGTTGTTCCGTGATCGTGGCGGCAAGGCTTCGCCGATTCGACGCCGCCGCGCGCAGCCTGCTCGCCGCCTGCCTCATCGGCAGCGGGTACGCGGGGCCGGCGCGGGCGCAGCCGCTGCCTGAGCGACTGCAGCTGTTCGTCGGCGAGAGCCGCACGCTGTCCGCATCGCCGGTGCGCATGGCCGTCGGCAATGGTCGCATCGTCTCGGTGACCGTGGTCGATGCGCGGCAATTGTTGTTGCTCGGCGAGGCGCCTGGCTCCACGGTGCTGCAACTCTGGTTGCGCGACGGACGCGAGGCACGCGTGCGAATCGACGTGTCCGCGAGCAATGTCGAGGCGCTGCTCGAGGACGTCCGCGGGCTGATTGGCGGGTCCGCCGGACTCAGCGCCCGCGTCGCGGCCGGGCGGGTGGTGTTGGAGGGCGAGGGGCTGGATGCCGCAACGCGCGCGCGCGCGGCCGCCATCGCGACGCTGTATCCGGGGCTAGTGCTCGATTTCAGCGGTCGGCTCGGTGCCGAAGCGACCGTGCAGATCGATGCGCGTATCGTGGAGTTACGGCGCGGGTCGCTGCGCGACCTTGGGGTGCGCTGGCGCGGCGAGGTGAACGGTCCGAACGCCGCGGTGGTCGCCGACCTCGCCGTCAATGATCTGTTCAGGCCGCCCCCCGGCGAGGGTCCGGCGCCGCCTGCCATCGTGCCGCCCGGGACCCGGGTCTGGCCGCCTCGCGGCTACTTCGGGATCTCGACGGCGCTCGACTCACGGCTCGCCTTGCTCGAGCAGCAAGGCGCGCTGGCCGTGCTCGCCGAGCCGAGCCTGTCTTGCCGCAGCGGCGGATCGGCTCGGTTCGTCTCGGGCGGTGAGATCCCGATCCCGGTGGTCAGCGGTACGGGTGCCGCAGACGTCGAATTTCGCGAGTACGGCGTCATCCTCGACGTGCGACCGGTCGTCGACTCCTCCGGCATGATCTTCGCGCGTATCGAGACTGAGATCAGCCAGGTCGATGGCAGCCAGCGCGTGCTCGGCGTCCCAGGTCTGCTGAAGCGGCGGTCGGCCACCGACGTGACGCTGCGCGAGGGTGAGACGCTGGTGCTTGCCGGCCTTGTCAGCCAGCTCGATGCTCGCGATCGGCAGGCCGTGCCAGGACTCGGCCGTCTGCCGCTGGCCGGGCGCGCGTTGCGCGCCGAGCAGCGGCGTCGCGAGCGCACGGAACTCGTGATTTTCATGACACCGCGTCTGATCAGGCCTGTCACCGCCGAGATCCTTGGGCCGCCCCCATTCGGCCCGCAATCGGTCGAAGCGCTCGAGAAGGAGGTGCGCCGGGCCGTCGACGGAGAATCGACGCGATGAGCGCCGTGCAGTCCGGCACGCAGTCGACAGAGCTGCCAGAGGGTGTCATCGATGAGCGCTTTGTGGCGATCGCGCGCGCCGTTCACGAGCACCTGCTCGAGGCGATGGATCTGCGTCGCACGGCGATCGATCGCGTGCCGCAGCCGGCGCTACGGCAGCGTGCAGCCGACCTGCTCCGTGAACTGGTCCGCCAGCGTCCGCTGCCTGTCGATGTCGATCCGGCCGCGGTCGCCGGGTTCGTCCTCAACGAGGCACTGGGACTCGGGCCGCTAGAGCGTCTGCTCGCCGATGAGGCAGTCACCGAGATCATGGTCAATGGCACCGAATGGGTGTTCGTCGAGCGCGGCGGTCGCCTCGAGCGGGTGCCGGTGCGATTCAGCAGCGAGGAGGCTTTGCGCGGCGTGATCGAACGTATCGTGGCGCCGCTCGGGCGCCGCGTCGACGAGGCCTCGCCGATGGTCGATGCGCGGCTGCCCGACGGCTCGCGGGTCAACGTGGTGCTGCCGCCGCTGGCACTCGGCGGCCCTGCAGTGACGATCCGTCGTTTCGGACGCCGCCGTCTGCGGACGGGCGATCTGATCGCTGCCGGGAGCCTCAACCAGGCCATGGTCGACTTCCTGCGGCTATGCATCCAGTGTCGCCGCAACATCGTGGTCTCCGGCGGTACGGGCAGCGGCAAGACGACCCTGCTCAACGCCCTGTCCGAACTCATTTCGCCGCGTGAGCGGATCGTCACGATCGAGGACGCCGCCGAACTCGCGCTCGAGCACCCCAACCGCGTCGCGCTCGAGGCTCGACCGCGCAACATCGAGGGGCGCGGAGAGGTCACGATCCGTGACCTCGTGCGCAACGCACTGCGCATGCGTCCCGACCGGATCATCGTCGGCGAGTGCCGTGGGGGCGAAGCCCTCGACATGCTGCAGGCAATGAACACCGGGCACGACGGCTCTTTGACGACCATCCACGCCAACTCGCCGCGCGACGCGCTGTCGCGGCTCGAAGTCATGGCGCTGATGGCTGGGCTCGACATGCCTTTGCAGGCAGTGCGCGAGCAGATCGCCAGCGCCGTGCACATCGTAGTCCAGCAACAGAGGTTCGCCGATGGCGCCCGACGTATCGTGCAGATCGCCGAGGTCGTCGGCATGGAGTCCGGTCGCATCCAGATGCAGCCGCTGCTGCGCTGGCTGCCGCCGGGAGCGGGCCGGGCGCGCGGACGTTTTGCCGGTTGCGGTTGCTTGCCGTCTTTCTTCGAGCGACTTGCCGACGAGTCGCAGCCGCTACCAGCCCGCATCTTTCTTGAGCACGACGCATGATGGCGCCGCAGCCGGTATCCTGGTTGGCGGATCTCGCTCTGGCTGCGGCGGCCGTGGCGATGGGCGCGCTCTCGCTGGGATTCCTGACGGCGGCGAGCGACTTCTCGCGTAACCGGGTCACGGCAGCGAAGCGCCTCGCGGGGGACGAACTCGCAGCGCTGTTCGTCTTCGTCGACCCGCATCGTGTCGCGCGCGTCGGCGCGCTCTTGCTGCTGGCGGTCCCGCTCGCCGTGGTCGCGCTCGACGGGCCGCTCTGGTCCATGGCTCTGGCGCTCGTCGTGTGGCTGGGTATCCCTAGGGTGCTGCTGGTCTGGTTGCGCCAGCGACGCCGCCGCCGCTTCGAAGCGCAGCTGCCCGAGGCGGTGATATCGCTCGCTGCGCAGCTACGGGCTGGCCTCTCTATCGGACAGGCGCTCGACGTGCTGGCCCAGCATCAGCCAGCGCCGCTCGGCCAGGAGCTGACGCTCGTGCTGCGCCGCCATCGGCTCGGGCTGGCGCTGGATGCCGCCCTCGGCGAGCTGCCTGGGCGAGTCCGCTCGCGCGATGCGGAGATGTTCATTGCGGCCCTGCGGATCGCGCGTGAGACCGGCGCCGGTCTCGCCGAGGCCCTGCAACGCTTGGGCGACACGCTGCGTCGTCGCCGGATGCTCGAGGACCGCATTCTCGCGCTGACCGCACAAGGACGCATTCAGGGCCTGGTGGTCAGCCTGCTGCCGGCAGTCCTGGTCCTCGCGCTGCTCGCGATCGAACCCGAGGCCACTGGTCGGCTGTTCTCGACCGCGACCGGCGGGGCCGCACTCGCGACGGTCGCTGCACTGGAGGTCGCGGGATGGCTTCTGATCCGGCGGATCGTGAACATCGATGTCTGAGGGAGCGATGACCGACGTCACCTTGATGGGGGCGCTGCTGAGCGCCGCCGCGGCAGCGGCAACCATGGGCTGGACCCTGGCGTGCGCACTTTCTTCCAAGCTGCTCGCTCCCGCCGGCGTTTCCCGGCGCGAGCGCCAGCCTCGATCCTTGCCGCCGCCGCTGCGCCTCGCGGCCCGACTCGCCGCGCCGCTCGCGCGGGTGCTGCGCATCGAGCTGCCGCGTGGCTGGCACCAGCGCGTAGAGCGCGCGCTACGGCGCGCAGGTGTCGATGCGGAGACGCGGCCGCTCGCATGGTGTCTCATTCCGCTGCCGTGGCTGATCGTCGTCGCATTGCTGGCGACGTCGACGCCCTGGCCGGTCGCAATGTCCGTCGTGGGCGGCACCGCTTCGCTGGTGGGGCCTTGGATGTGGCTGCGCGACGCGACGCGACGCCGTGAGTCGACGGTCCTGCGCGAACTGCCCTTGCACCTGGATCTGCTCGCGCTCGCACTCGAGTCGGGTGCGACGCTGCTGCTGGCGTTGCGGATGAGTCTGCCGCGCGCTCCGCAGGGTCCGCTACGCGAGGCGCTGTCGGGCCTGCTCGGCGACCTCCAGGCCGGCCGTACGCGTGTCGAGGCGATCCAGGCCCTGCAGCGACGGGTCGACTTCGAATGCATGCAGCCGCTCACGACGGCGATGATCCAGGCGGAGCGGTCCGGAGCCGGGCTCGCCGATCTGCTGCGACTGCAGAGCGAGCAGCGCGGCCACGAGCGATTCCATCGCGCCGAGCAGCTCGCGATGCAGGCGCCGGTCAAGATGCTCGGCCCGCTGGTGCTGTGCATCTTTCCGGGGACCTTTATCGTGCTGGGGTTCGTCGTGCTCGGGCGAGTCAGCGGATGAGCTGCGGGACACTCGAATCCGCGCGGCTCGCGATAGACGGGCAGCCGACGACGATCACGGTGTTGCGCTGCGCATGTTTCGTCGCCAGGCTCGCGGGGTACAGTCTGCTGCAGCCGGCGCACCGTGCCGACGGCGTCTGGATCGAGCCCTGCGCCGCGATACACACGCTCTGGATGCGCCACCCGATAGACCTTGCCTTTGTCGCCGGCGACGGCCATGTGTTGCGTGTCGACCGGGCCGTGCCACCGGTGCGCATCAGACTACGCCGCGGCGCAAGGGCCGTGCTCGAGGTTGCCGCCGGTCACCTCGATCTCTGGGGCGTCGCGCCCGAACGAAGGGTCTCGCTGCATGTCACCGCGCCGCCGATGGATGGGGAGGGCACTTGAGGACATACCGCGAACTCGGCGCGGCGATGCTCGAGTTCCTGCTCGCGGTCTGGCTCGTCCTGCTGCCGCTCTGCGCAGCGCTGTTCGAGGTCGCCCAGCTCGGCGTCAGCCGCCAAGTGCTGCAACTGGCGCTGTTCGAGGGCGTGCGGGCGGCCGCGGTGAGCGGAGCCGACCTGGACGTGCTGCGTGGCGAGGTGGCGCGTGGTCTCGTGCCGCTGTTCGGCACGGCGGGCGATGACGGATCGATTCGCTCGGCCTACCTGCGGGCGTCGCTGGAGGTGCGTCGCCCGGACCTGTTCCAGATCACGCTGCACTCGCCGCGACCGGCAGACTTCGCCGACTTCGGCATCGAGGTCGACGGGGATCGTCTGATTCCCAACGAAGGCCTGTCGCAAGAGACCGCGCGCCGCGATGCTCGCAGCCGCTCGCTCGTCGATGCCAACCAGCTCGACGTGGAGGTGCGCTACTGCAGGCGTCTGCTGATGCCCATGCTCGATCGACTGATCGTCGCGGCTCTCTCGCCGTTCGCCGAGCCAGCCGACCAGCTCTGCCTTGCCCAGCGGCGCGTGCCGCTCGCGGCGCGGGCCATGACGGTCATGCAGTCGCATGCCAGCCAACGCCGCGCGGACGCACGGCGCTGACCTGGCCGGGACCGCCGCGTTCAGTCGTCTGCGCCCTGGTCGGGAGCCGCTCGCCGCGGCTCCATTTCGATCTGCAAGAGGTCCTCGGGCGTGTCGATGTCGATGGCGGCCGACGCCATCGGCACGCGAGCGAGTCTCTCGCTGTGCCGCCGCAGCAGCACGCGTGCACCCTGATCGCCGCGCAGTGCGCCGAGCTCGGCGAAGCACCAGCGCGGGAAGATAGCCGGTGCGCCAGTGGTGCTTCCGTACTGCGCGGCGACGATCTGCGACGGTTGGCGGCGCCACATGCCGACGAGGCGACGCAGGTCCTCCGCGGTCACCGCGGGCTGATCGGCCAGCAGGATCAGGACGGCTTCGGTCGTGCCGGGCAGCGCGGCGATGCCGGTACGGATCGAGCTGCCGATCCCCTCGCTCCATTGCCGGTTCACGAGGACGGTAGCCGGCGTGTGCCGCAGCAGCGGTCCAAGTTCGGCGGCGTAGGCGCCGAGCACGACGATCACCGAGTGGCCCGCGACGGCGACGCCGCGACCGATTACGGCATGGAGCAGCGGGCGCCCATTGATCCGCACGAGCTGCTTGGGCGAACCGAAGCGCCGCGCTGCGCCGGCAGCGAGCACGATGACATGCAGGTCCGGGCCGCTGTCGTCGCTCATCGGCGCTGCACTCTCATACTGGGGCGAGCGCCGCGAGCGCCGCCTCATGGAGTCGCCGCTCCTCGAGAACGGAGTCCGCATCGACGAGCGACGTGCTGCGCCAGTCGGTCAGTGCGTAGTGGGTGTCGAGCCATCGGTCAAGCCGGTGACGCTGCACCGCGAGCCGGTCCGCATACCAGGCGTCGAACTCGCGACAGGCACGGATCCAGCCGGTCACGTCGAGGCGGCCCGCGACGCGCGCCTGATAGGCAGATTCGAAGCGCTGGCAGGCCTCGTACAGCTGCTGCAGCGACTGTCCAATCTCCGTGAGCGCGTCGCGAAGTTCGGCGGGCTCGTCCACAACCGTTTCGGCGTTCCGATCGATGAGGCCGCGAAGCCGGTCGCAATGGCGGCTGTCCTGCACGGCGAGTCGACGAAGGGCGAACAGCAGGTAGGGCGCGCATGCGAGCGCGACGCGGTCGAGTTCGTCGTCCGGGCGGCCCGAACCGAGCCGGGCCGACCACGCCGCGCGGACCTCGCGCAGGTGGCTGCGCTCAAGACGGACCTGGCTGCGCAGATACTCGATTTCGTTCATCGGGCCGTCAGCGCCCGGCTGGCGCGGGTGAGGCGGTAGACATGGATCGAGGCGAGGCACAGCAGGCCACTCGTCGCTCCCATGATGATGTACGGAGCCGAAGGACGCCAGGCGTCGAACAGCGCGCCGCCGACCGCCGCGGCGAGGAAGATGCCGATCGAGCCGCAGAGTGTGAATACGCCTATCACCGCGCCACGACCGCGTTCGGGCGCGACCTGCCCGACCAGAGCCTGCGAGGCGAGGATGCCGCTCATTTCGCCAATGCCGAGGAAGACGGCGGCCGCATACATGATCGGCTGGAACGGATTCTCGACGAGGCCGAAGAGCGTGTAGCTCGCGCAGGCGAGGCCGGCGCCGATGGCCATGGTCAGCACGCGATTGATGCGGTCGATGAAGAAAATCACGAGCACGGCCCAGAGCGTGGCCGAGATCTGTATCGTGGCGAAGATGCCGCCGCTGCGCGCGTAGGATTCGGAGACCGTCATCCCCTGCGCTTCACCGGCCTTGGTCATCCAGAGAAAGAAGAACGCGCTGATCACGGACAGCGAGGCGCGTGATACGCCCGCCGACAGGTAGGCGAGGCCGACACGTGCGTCGCGGGCGGCCTGCAGGCCGATCCGCAAGGTGGCGAACAGGCCCTGGCGGGGTTCGTCGGCATTCGCTGCCGTGCGCTGCGCCGGCAGAGCACGTGCGAGACCGCGGCCGACGATCAGGAATGGCACGAGGCAGAGCGCTGCGACCGTCCAGTAGGTGTACTGGCCGGCGGTGAACGCATCGAGTCCGCGCGCCTGGAACAGCTTCGGCAGCTGCGAGGCCACGCCGACGAGCGAAGCCACGCCGAGGCCGTTGAGGAAGAAGCAGATGCCGACGAGCTTGCCGCGCGAGGTCTCGCGCGGATAATCGGCGATCACGGTGCCGAGCATCGCACTGATCAGGCACGAGCCGCAGGCCATCACGATTACCATCAGGAACAGCGAGGGTCCCAACGACACGAACGGAAACAGGAAGTAGGCGGTCGCGAGGATCAGGAACCCCGTCGCGTACAGCACGCGGCGTCCCAGCCGGTCCGAGGCGGCGCCGATGAGGCTGGACAAGAGCAGCGCGGGGATCTCGCTGACGATGTCGAGCACCCCGGACAGCCTGCCCTGGACCTCGCGGGGCACGGCCAGCATTTCGTTGAAGAGGTAGGGACGCAGGTTGCCGACCAGGGTCAGCAGGCCGATCGAGAAGAATGCTGCGCCGAGCAGCGCGTAGAAGTTGCGCCGCTCGATGCCGGGCGCGAGTTCCCACGGTCCGACGCGCACGCCCGTTCCCTGGTCGCTCATGACCGCATCCTTGCCCGAAAAAGAAGAACGGGAGTGGCTTGCGTCACTCCCGTCCATGCGTCGAATCGCCCGCGCTGGAGCGGAATCAGCCAGCCGCCTGCAGGCTGGCCGTCACCGAAGCGCTCGAGGGCTTGACCCTTGGTGCTTCGTCGAGAACCCAGAGGTTCGTTTCGCGGCGTGCCGGCGAGGGGATCGCGTACAGCACGTCGCCCCGCGCGTGGGCGGCCTTGATGGCCTCCATGTCGAGCCGCCAGCCCTTAGCCTCGAATTCGTCCAGCTTGTCGCGGTACTGAAGGATGCACTTGTCAGCGGGCATCATGAGCTCCTTCGAGCGCGTCGGCGGCGTCAGGCGCGGACGAACCTCGTTCATGACGCGGATGTCCTGGCTCGCGACGAACATGTTGCGCTCGTTGACTTTCCTGTCGAGCCAGCCATTGAGCCTCGCGAGCAGTCCGCCCTTGAAGAACAGGACATTGCGCTCGTTGAGCAGGAACACGCGAGTGCGATTCTCGTCGATCGGCGCCTCGAACATGTACTGGTGCATCGCGTACTTCTCGGAGAAGTTGATGTACGTCCACATGTGATTCGGGCCGACCGTGCCGGAACCGGCTTCCATCTTGCCGCCCTGCGGGCGCACGCGCCGCATGATCGGATTCTTCAGAGGCGGCGCGTCGAAGGTCGCCATGAAGCCGAAGCCCCAGTCGTTGTTCTTGAACGGCCGGAGCTCCATCATCGTGTAGGTGTCTTCGCGCTCCCCCTGGTAGCCGTGCGTCGTGTGCACGTATTCGTTGTGCGCGGGGTCGAGGCCGTTCTCGATCGAGCGCTCGTAGTGGTAGTTGACGTCGAAGGTGATGAGTGTCGAGCGCCACTCCGGAGTGCCGTGCTCCTCGACCTCCATGATCGGCGGCCGCTCGGCCTCCGGCAGGTCACCGAGGAACGCAAAGACGATGCCATATCGCTCCTGCACTGGATAGGAATCGACCCGGGCGCGCGCCGGCGGCTTGGTCTTCGAGCCGATCGACGGGATGCGGGTGCAGATGCCCTCGGCGTTGAAGCGCCAGCCGTGATAAGGGCACTGCACCGTGCCATCTTCCTTGCACTTGCCCTGGGCGAGCGAGGCGCCCCGGTGGATGCAGGTGTCGGACAGGACGGCCGGCTTGCCGTGCTGATCGCGAAACACGACGAAATCGTGCGCGAGGATCCGGACCTTCTGCGGCGTCGTGCCGAGGTCCTCGGACCTGACGACCGGGTACCAGAAATTGATGAACATGGAGCGCCTCCGAGACGATGCTGGGCCGACCCTGGCCTGCGCCGGCTTCTACGGTAAAGACCGCTGCAAAACTAGCTTTCTGGAACGCGCCTGTCCACTCATTGGTCGCCGCAGACGAGCGCAGGGCGCGGCGCTATGGCGGGCGCTCCACAACGCGGCGTATAAGTCCCCATCCGCTTCGATGTCCGATCTCGAGGAGACGAAACATGGGCGAGGCCGAAGGCGCAGCGATTCAAACGGGAACCCGACCGGGCGGTCCAATGACCGGCGCAGGTGGGCCGCCGCCGGGCGTGGGCGGACCCCCTCCGGGCATTGACGGGCCGCCGCCTGGCGTGGGCGCAGCCCCAGCTGCGGCGACGCACGCAATGGAGGGCACGTCCAGCGGCTTCGAGGGCCGCGAGGAGCTGCTCGGGCGCGCCGTCGCGATGGCGATACGGACGCTCAAGGACAGCACGCCCTATCAGCACGAGATGAACGACGCGCTGGTCAAGATGCACCTGAACTCGGTGCAGTTCGCCAAGAACCGGGGTCTGTCGCGCGAATACGTCGAACACGACATCAAGACCATGCAGCCGATGTTGCAGCGCATGAAGAGCATGATCGAGCGCACCGGGAACAAGGAGATCGCCCTGATCGGCATGTTCGACCGCACGACCTGCCTTTACCAACTCTGCCTCGATCTCAAGAGCTCGCCTGGCAGGCGTGAGTTCACGTTTCCGTTCTCGACCGTGCTGTCGATCGGGCGGCGCATCGGGCAGTTCGATCTCACCGACCAGGAAGTGCATGAGTTGTGGCTCAAACCGCGGCTGCTCGGCTATGCGAAGGTCCTCGGCGTCGACATCGACGTTTCCGACATCGGGTCCGACGGCAAGGTCGTCGTCTCGCTCGTCGGCTGAGCTCGACTGCACGCGGCGCTGACCGCGAGTCCGTGGCGTCCACTTGGCGGCCAGTTTCGTCTGCATCAGGCCGCAGCCCATCGGGCGAGGCGGTATAAGCGAAGGACAGCAACGCAAGACATTGCGGTGACTGGGCGGTTCGCTGTGTCGCGTCAGCGCCACATCAGGGCCGCTATGTGATAAGGCACCAGGGGGAACAATAATGTCTAGAACATCAGGTTGGCGGCATTGCCTGTGGCTGGCTCCACTCACGATGGCGCTTGGCTCGCCGTCGACCGGGGCGCAGGAGCCGGCGGCGGAGGAGGTCGCGCTCGACGAAATCGTCGTCACGGCGCGCAAGCGCGAGGAATCGCTGCTCGAGGTGCCGCTCGCGGTCACGGCCATCACGGCCGACGAGATCGCGCGCGAGGGCATCAAGGACGTCACGTCCATCATGCAGCGCGATCCGAGTCTCGATTTCGACCAGGGCATCGGCCCGGCGGACACCCGCATCGTGATCCGCGGTCTGTCGCCGACCCGTGGCCGGCCGAACGTCGCGACCCTGGTCGACGGCATCGACGTCTCGAGCGAGGCCTCCGGTATCGCCGGCGGCTCGCAACTGCTGAATCCGCGCCTGATCGACGTCGCGCAGATCGAAGTCGTCAAGGGCCCGCAGAGCGCGCTGTACGGCCGCAGCGCATTCTCGGGTGCCGTCTCCTACACGACGGCCGATCCCGCCGACGAGGTGGCCGGCACGATTCACCTCGAAGCGTCGAACCGCAGCCAGACCGAGATCAAGGGCAGTATCTCCTTGCCGGTCACCGAAACCTTCGGTTTGCGGCTAGGCGGCTACCGCTTCAAGGATGGCGGGTTCTACGTCAATTCGATCTCCGGCAACAAGGTCGGCGGCGGCGACGGCAAGGGCGGCGCGCTGACCGCGAAATGGGATCCGAACGAGACCTATTCGCTGAAATTCCGCGCCGAGTATTCCGATGACTTCTTCGATGCGCCGGCGCAGACGGTGCTGCAGGCGAACGCGACGAATCCGGTGCCGGCCGTCGCGTCGGTCTGCAACATCGGCACGAACGCGATGGGCGCGCCGATCACGATCGGCTTCGTGATCGATGCGAATTGCCCGCTGTCGAACCCGAACGTGATCTCGCTCGGTCTGTATGCCTACCGCGAGCTCGAGCGGCTGACCGGCAATCGCGGCAAGTTCGACGACATGTCGATCCCACAGTACACCGGCGCGGTCGGCAGCGGACGTGGTCTGTCCGTGGCCTACAACCCCGACTACTCGCAGTCGACCGACAACGGCCTGACGGCGCCGGATTTTCCCGGCAGCAATCGGCAGGTCCTGCGTCTCTCGGCGGTGCAGAACCTCGATTTCAGTTTCGGACGGTTCACCTCGTTGACCGGCTACACGCGCGCGCTCGCGTCGACCGACTTCGATATCGACAAGACGGCCTATCTGCCGATCCAGCAGAACCTCAAGACCGACAACACCACGGAGCAGTTCAGCCAGGAACTTCGCTTCTCGTCGGACTTCGACGCGCCGGTGAATTTCTTCGCCGGCCTGCAGTACTGGACCGAGCGCTCGGACCAGATCGAGCGGAATTTCGGCGCTGTCGTCGGCGAGGGCACCGTCTGCTTCGCCTTCGACCCACCGGGTCCGGCGCCAGCGATTCAGGCGCCACCGGGCCCCGCAGGTCCGCTGCTGATCCCGGCCAATTCCTGCACGACCGGTGGCGGCTTCTCGAGCGCCTCGGTCGCGCCGTTCATGGACGACGTGTTCCGGGCCCGTTTGCCGAACTGGGTGCGCCGGACGATCGATCACAAATCCGCCTACCTCGACATCGAGTGGCAGGTCGTCGAGTCGCTGAAGCTGATCGCCGAGGCGCGCTGGGTCGAGGAGGAGAACTTCGTCAGTGGCGGCTTCACTGACGGGTTCAACGGTCCGGGCACCGTGATCCTCTGCGGTCTCAACGGCCCCTGCAATGGCGGGGCGGGCATCCCCGCGATGGGCTATCTGCCATTTCCGGCCACGGGGCAGTTTGCGACGCTCTCGCCGCGCGGCTTCGCGCCGGTGCCCGTGACGCAACAGATCGATTATCCGGTGCTCAAGGAAGACTACGTGACGCCGAAGGTCACGCTGCAGTGGTCGCCGAACCGCGACCTCAATGTGTTCCTGTCGGCTGCCGAAGCGCGCAAGCCCGGCGGCTACTCGACCGTCACGCTCGGCGGCTCCGGCGCGCCGCTCGATCCCGCCGACATCCTGTTCGAGGCCGAGAAGCTCCGCGCCTACGAGCTCGGTCTGAAGTGGCGCGACTCGAGCGGGCGGCTGCAGGTCCTCTCGAGCGTGTTCAAGACCGACTTCACCGACAAGCAGGTCGGCTCGCAGGTCATCGTCGGCAACACGCTGACGAACCGGGTCACGAACGCCGGCAAGGCCGAGCTCCTCGGTCTCGAGCTCGCCGCGCAGTGGCAGGCGAGCGCAAACTGGAACTTCGGACTCGGTGCGACGTATTTCAGCAAGTACGAGTACACTGACTACCGGACGACCACCACGGGCGCGGGTGTCATCGCGCGCGTCGGCAACTGCACGGTCGGTTATCTCGAGGCGGGCACCAACCAGTTCGTGGCGCTGAGCGGGGGCGTGCGCCCGAACAACCCCGTCACGAATGCGCCGTACTCGCTGACCTGCCTCGTCGACTACACGGGCCGGCATCTCGAGGACACGCCTGAGCTGTCGGTCGCCGGCAACGTCGGCTACCGGCGGCCGCTCGCGAACGGCGCGGTGTTCTTCGCCGATCTCGACGCGAAGTGGGAGGATGAGCGCTTCCTCGAGGACGACAACATCGCGTACCTGAACTCCTACTGGCTCGCGAACCTGCGGCTCGGCCTCGAGCGCGACAACTGGAGCGCACTGCTGTTCGTCGACAACCTCGCCGACAACCGCACGATCCGCTCGGCCGGGACCGGTCCGAATCTCCCGGGTTCGGACTTCCGCCTCGGCTCGTTCACGTACTTCCCGGTCTCGCCCGGTCCGCCGTCGCAGATCCTCGTGGCGGCGCCGAGCATTCCGACGACGACGTTCGTGAACCTGCCGAACCCGCGCACGGCCGGCATCCGGTTCAGCTATAAGTTCTGACGCCGGCTCGCTGCACGGGGACGGGTCATTGAATCAGCGGGTCGCTCGCCGATGGGCGGGCGACCCGCTGCGCCTTGCGAGGGGGCATCAGGGGTGGACGACGCTTCGGCAACCGCAAGCCGCCGCGAATGGCTACTGGGTCTGATGACCGCCGGCTTCGGGAGCGGCGTGTCTTTGACCGCCCACGGCGCCGATGGACGCGGACGCCGGAGCGCCGTGCCCTTGCCTCATACGCCGGCCGAGCACCTGCGCGAGCTCGTGCGCATGCAGGGCAGCCTGCGCGAGCAGGACGTACCGTGGTGGTTCACGGGCGTGATCTTCGCGGTCACTGGCTCCGATCAGACGCCGCGTCCGCTCGTGCGGTTCGAGGGACTCGAGGTCTACTGGTTCCAGCACGTCGACGACGGCTACCGGCTCGGTGGTCACACGGTGACGTTCTTCCGTGACTTCGAAACCCGCGAGTTCCTCTACGAGTTCCGCAACCCGTGGACCGGCCGCACGGATGTCGTCAGGCCCGCCGTGCAGGGTGGCAACCTCGCCTTTCACTACGGCGTCGACGGGATCTGGCCGGTTCGACTCTCCGGCGAGCCGCTAGTCACGCCCACAATCCGACCCTTGTGGGTGCAGTGGCACGCGATGGGACGGCACGTCTGGCTGCAGCACCAGACGGTCTATCCGCCCGGCATGCCGCCGATGCACGGCCAGCGACAGAGCATGTTCGCCGCGCGCCGCGACTATCTCGATCGCCGTGTCGTCGCGCTGCCGGCCGCGTTTGCCTCTACCGTGTTTATGGGCTGGCTCAAGTGGATGGACATGCGGGACCATCCGGGCCACGTCATCTGGCACGCTTCCGGCGTGAAGCTCCGCTCGATCGATGAACTGCCACGGGACTATCGCGACCGGATCGAGCGCGAGTATCCGGAGCGTCTGACCGCCCGGCCGAAGCGCGGCGCTTGATACCGGCGCGGCGCAGGGCGGCTGGGTCTGCACCGGCCGTCGTGTACAGCATCCTGATCGCCGCGCGCCAGCCGGCATCGGTGGCGAGGTCGAGGCCGTTGTAGTCGGGCGCGAACCGGGCGCGCAGCGCGAGGTAGTTGGCCGCGGCGTGCAGCACGAAGGCCAGCTCCCCGAGTCGCCGGTCTGCCATCAGCGCGGGATCGAGCAGCAGCTGCTCGTGCCCCATGCCGATGGCGCGACGCATCTCCCGGATCGCCTGGGCCAGGGTGTGCCGGTCCTGCAGATCGGCAAGCAGCACCTCGCCGGCCCAGGGGTGACTGCGAAGGCTCGTCGCGTAGTCCTCGACGATCGCGGCGATCCGCGCCGCGGGGGGCAGATGGCGCAGCCGTTCGCGCAGGGCGTCGGTGCGCTCGCCGAGAGCCAGCGGATCGGTCCGGTCACGCGCCCAGGCCGCGGCCAGACCCTCGAGATCGCCGAAGTAGTCGTAGAGCAGGCGCTTGCCGACACCGGCGGAGTCGAGTACGGCATTGACGCCGACTCCGGTGACGCCGTGGCGGGTCAGTAGCCCCTCGAAGGCCTGCAGCAGGGCTCGTTCCGAGGCGGCCCGTCCCGGTCGACGACGCCGTGAACGGTCGTTTGGCACGCCCGACACCTTAGCCTGAGGGCTGCCCAAGTGACCGTGCGGTCACTGCGAATGAGCACCACGTGGTCACCGAACCGCCGGATGCTAACGCCACGGACATGCCGTGTGACAGGTTGTGACCGGGCGGTCACCATCAGGAGGGGGTATGGAGAGGAATCCCGGCGCGAGCGCGCGCCTTCAGCCATTGCTCGTCGGGAGCCTCGCGACGCTCCTCGCGGTGCCCGTGCTCGCCGATCAGGCGGCACTCGACGGCGGACTCGATGAAGTGGTCGTCACCGCGCGCAAGCGCGAGGAGCGCCTGCAGGACGTGTCGCTATCGATCACGGCAATCCCGGCTGCCGAGATCGAGAGGCTCGGCGTCAGCGACATCGACGACGTCGCGAGGCTCGACGCCTCGCTGATCTACGACAAGGGCTATTCGGCGACCGACAACCGCATTTCTATTCGCGGTTTGTCGCCGACGCGCGGCCGCGTCAACGTCGCGGTCCTGGTCGACGGCATCGACACCTCGAGCGAGAGCATCGCCTTCGGCGGCGGATCGCTGCTCGCGACGAACCGGCTGCTCGATCTCGCGGCGGTCGAGGTGGTCAAAGGACCGCAGTCTGCGCTCTACGGCCGCAGCGCGTTCGCCGGCGCGATCCAGTACGTGACCAAGGATCCCTCGCCCGCGGCCGAGGGCAATGTGCGCGGGGAGTTTGCCGACTTCGGCCGCTACAACCTGTCGGCCTCGCTGAGCGGTCCGCTCAGCGACACGTGGGGACTGCGCTTCAACGCGGTCTACTGGAATCAGGATGGCATTTATCGCAACGAGGTGACGGGCGCCAAGGTCGGCGACGGGGACGGGTGGGGGGCAGCGCTGTCGGGCAAGTGGGAGCCGAGTGATGACTTCTCGGCCAAGTTCCGGTTCGAGTTCACGGACGATCACTTCGGTCAGTTCCCGACCGCCCAGTTGCCGGTCAACGAGATCGCGGCCCGCCCGACCACGGGCTCGCAGTGCCTGACTGTCGGCACCGGCGCGCCGGTCGCCGCCGTGATGGGGGCCTGCCCGACCGGCAGCGCACGTGTGTACTCGCCCACCTCGACTTTCGGTGTCTTCCCGGGCAGTAATCACGTCTACGCGTTCCGCGGCACGATCCCCGGAGCCGACGAGTTGGCCGTCCGTCTCGATCCGAATCCGCTCACCGGGCGTGACTATGCGGGCAGCGATCGGCGGATCAACCGGTTCTCACTCGTGCTGAACTGGAACCTTGGCCCGGGCACTCTGAGCTCGCTCACCGGTTATACCGATGCCGAGTTCACCTTCGACGAGGATGGTGACTTCGACTCCGGCGTCGTCGGTGGCATCGATCGGGCACTGCGCGCCGCGCGCTTCGATTATTCGAACGAGACCAGGCAGATCAGCCAGGAACTGCGCTATCGGACCGACTTCGACGGTGCCCTGAATTTCATGCTCGGGGCCCTGTACTGGAGCGAGGACGCCGACCAGGTCGCCCGCTCGATCAACATCTTCTGCGTGCCTGCGCTGCCGGCCGGGGTGTTCGGCAACTTCGCGCCGATCCCGGCCAGTTGTGGCTCCTTCGGTCCGAACCAGGTGCTCGGGCAGATGATCGCCATTGCACGCCCGAACGGTCGCGAAATCGATCACCGGAGCGCCTTCGCGATGCTCGAGTGGAACATCGCCGATCGCTGGAAGCTGACACTTGAGGGGCGCTATTCGGATGAGGACGAGACGGTCCTCGGTGTGAACTGCGCCGAGCCAGCACTGCCCGCCAACACGCTGTTCCCCGGTCAGCCGCCGCTGCCCTGTAACGACAGCACGCTGAACGGCTTCCAGGTCTTCGGCCCATCGGTGAACCTGCTCTATCCGTACTTCGACACGCTGCAGTTCTTCGTGCCCGGCTTCCCGGCCTTGCCGGGCATGGGGGTGAGGCAGGGCGCAGGCACACCGGTCGAACTCGAGAGCAACCACAGCTTCTTTACGCCGCGCGTGACGCTCGAGCTCAAGCCGAGCGATGACACGCTGGTCTACCTGACGGCGGCGCGGGGCGTGAAGCCGGGCGGCATCTCGACGGTGACGGCTGGCTCATGGCAGGACGCCGACTACGACGGTGCCTACGACGAATTCACATTCAAGAACGAGAAGCTCACCGAGTACGAGCTCGGCGCCAAGACCGAATGGCTGAACGGCCGGCTGCGGCTCAATCCCTCGCTGTTCTTCATCAACTACGAGGACAAGCAGGTCGGGGCGCAGCTCGTCACGCCATCCGGCATAGCGGTCGGTCGTCTGCTCAACGCCGGCAAGGCCGAGGTCAAGGGACTCGAGCTCGACGCGCAGTGGGCAATCAACGACAACTGGTTCCTGGCCGTCAACTACTCGTATCTCGATGCGAAGTTCACCGACTTTCCGTTCACGTCGACCTCGGCGACCGACGCCGTGCGCTTCGGTAGCTGTCCACGCGTGTTCGACAGTCTCGCGAACGCCCGGGTCTGCCACATCAACCTCAAGGGCAATCGACTGGAGCGAGCTCCGGAGCACTCAATGGTCGGGCTAGCCCGCTGGTCCGTGCCGATCGCAGACCGGCTCGGCGGACGCAACATGCGCTTCTTCATCGAGGGTGACGTGCAGTCACAGGGGGAGCGGTACATCGACATCTTCAACAATAACAAGCTCGATGACTTCGTGCTCGGTAACCTGCGGCTCGGCGTGACTTCGGACCGCTGGGACATACTGCTCTACGTCGACAACGTCGGTGACGACGACACGGTGCTGTCGGCCAACAGCAACCCCGGCGACGTCGCCCAGTCGCTGCTCGATCCGACCAATTTCTCGCCGGCCGATACGGTTGGTGGCACGTTGCCCGATCCGCGCATCATCGGCATGCGGTTCAACTATCGCTTCGCCGGCAACTGAGTGGAGCCACCACCCCTGGTGCTGACCGTGGCCGCGACCGCCCTTCGGTTCGCGGCCACGTCGATGGCTCGCTGCTCGCGTGCGCCGCTAGAATCGAGGCTCGCGGACAGAGGGGAGAGCACCGATGCAACGCAGTCTGCTCGGCCGCAGGATCGTCGCGGCGACGCCGACCGCACTGGTCGCTTGCGCCCTGCTGACCGGCAGCAAGGGAGCCGCCCCGATCCGGTTCAGCGACGAAGCTGCTCTGCGCGGCGTCGCGGACCTCGCGGTCAATGCGACCGGGCCGACGTTCGCCGACTACGACGACGATGGTGATCTCGACGTCTTCGTCCCGGTCGAGGACCTCGCTCCGGGCCTGACCGACCGATTGTTCGAGAACGACGGCCGGGGGTACTTCCGCGACGTCGCCGCCGAGCGCGGCGTGCAGAACCCCGGAAGCTTCAGCCGCGGCGCGGTGTTCTGCGACTTCGACAACGACGGCGATCAGGACCTCCTTTCGGCCAACATGCCGCCCGGGCAGGCGCGCCAGCGCCACGTGCCGACGACTCTGTATCGGAATCAGCTCAAGGAGACCGGCGTCGCGCGGTTCGAGGACGTCACGCGGGCGGCGGGAATGATGCGCGCGGGTAACGAAAACGATCAGCTGATTGGCGGCATTGGCGACACGGCCGGCGGCGTCGGCTGCGCGGACTATGACGGCGACGGCGATCTCGACGTGTTCTGGAAGAACGCGGACGGTGAGATCGAGAACGCCCTGTTCCGCAATGACGGCAACTGGAAGTTCACCGACGTGACCGCGTCGGCTGGCGTTGCCGTGCAGGCGAACCTCAAAGACTCCAACGCCCAGGGCTCGCCGAACTGGACCGATGTCGACCAGGACGGCTGGATCGACCTGCTGATCACCCACGAGCGGGACATCAAGGTGCTGCTTCGCAACAGGGGCGATGGGACCTTCGAGGACATCACCCGCAGTCGCCGGCCGCCGAGCGGCATTCCATTCCTGAACCCCGGCTACGCGCAGGGGGCCTGCATCGCTGATTTCGACAACGACGGCGACATGGATGTCTATCTGCCGCTGGCCGACCAGGCCAACCGCCTGATCATGAGCCGGCTCAAGGAGAGCGGCGTGCTGACCTACGAGGACGTCACGATCCGATCGGGCGCCGGTGACATGCGCGGCGCGCGCGGTTGCGCCGCCGCCGACTTCGACAACGACGGTGACGTCGATCTGTACGTCAACAACGGTGGGCCGTCGAACACGCTGATCAACGACGTGATCGGCGACTTTCCGCCTTTCGTGCAGTTTTACATCGCTTGGGAGGCGGCCGAGAATGCGCTGCTGATGAATCGGGGCGACGGGACTTTCGTCGATGTGACGCGCGGGTCGGGCGCGGAAGGTCTCGGGATCGGCTCAGGCGTCGGCGCGGCGGACATCAATGCGGACGGCTTTCCCGACCTCTTCGTCACGAATCGGACGTACTATGCCGCGGGCAAGCGGGTCAGTCCCGAGCCCGGCCAGAACCGCCTCTTCATCAATCGCGGCAATCGCAACAACTGGATCAGGGTGCAGCTCGAAGGCCGGCGCAGCAACCGCAACGGGCTTGGCGCGTGGATCACGGTGACCGCGGGCGACCTCGTGCAGCATCACGAGACTCAGAGCGCGCATGGCTACAACTCGACCAACGACCCCGTGATCACTTTCGGACTCGGTCGGCGGCAGGCGGTCGATCGGATCGAGGTGCGCTGGCCGAGCGGCACGCGGCAGAGCATCGAGGCTCCGGCGATCCGTACGACGGTCAGGATCGTCGAGCCAGACGCCTGAGAAGACTCGGGGACTTCCGATTGTGCCGACGCTGCGTCAAGGGCGCTCGAAGACGCTGCCGTTGCGTACGCGGCCCTCGGCGCGACGCGCGTCGATGACCTTCTTCGAGTAACTCCAGGTCGTCTCGTTCTTGCCGAGGCCTTCCCAGGTGGCCGGCGGCTCGAGGTACTTGGGCTCGCGCTTCTCAACCCAGCTGCGGATGTTCGCGGGCAGCTCGTTCCAGCCGTTCATGAACTTGAACGCCTGCGAGTGATAGATCATGACTCCCGGGCGGTTGCCCATCTCCATGAATGGCAGCCACATCGAGATGCGCTTCCACGACGTGTGGCAGGCCGCGGAGGTGACCGCCGGATCATTGACTTCGCGTAGGCTGCCGGTGATCGCCCAGAGCTCGCCCGACTGGTACAGATCCTGCTGCGCATGCAGCGGGTAGTCCTTGCGCGTCAGCGGACTTGGTTCCGTCGAACGCAGCACGTCGATCTGGAAGATCAGCCGGTCGCCATGGACGAGGTGAGGGTAAGGCGGCGCGAAAGGCCCGCCGGCGAGCGGGTAGAGGCGGTTCACGGGGTCGTTGAGGATGTGCAGCACCTCGACGCGCGCGCCCGTGAGGGGATTGACCCAGTCCTCGAGGACCTCGCCAGTGCGCGGGTCGCAGTAGAGCAGCGCCTCACGATGGATGAAGCGGAAGGCACGGTCCGCAGGGCTGTATTCGAGCCGCGAGGCGCCGATGCCATAGGTGTTGAACAGCAGGTAGTTGCCCTCGTCGGGCACCCAGGCCCAGGCCTTGCCGGGGAAGCCGCTGTAGACCGGCCTGCCGGACAGATCGGCCTGCAGCTTCAACAGCGCAATCAGGTTGTCGAGCGGCTTTGCGAGATCGAGCGGGCCGCTGCGAAAGCCCTCCGGCATCGGCCCCAGAATCCTCGCTGCATTTTTGGACGCAACGGCATCCGTCGCCGCGGCGGCGAGCGGAGTCGCTACCATGGCAGAGAGTATCTGGCGGCGTGTGCCGCGGAGCCTCGGTCGGGACATCGGGCTTTCCTCCCTGTGGGCCTCGGTACGAGGACACCGATCATGCCTGCATCGCCGGCCACGACATCCGGGAATCGGGGGACCTGCTCATGGGGCGAACAGGATCTGCGCGGGTCGGTGATCGGCTGATGCTGATTGGCGGCGAGTGGTGCGAGTCCTCGGACGGCGCGTGGATCGAATCGCTGGACCCCGCGGACGAGACGCCGATCGGGCGGGTGCCGGCGGGCACGGCCGCGGATGTGGCTCGCGCGGTCGCCGCGGCCGAGGCCGCCCAACCGGCCTGGGCTGCCCTGTCGGTCTGGGAACGCGCCGCGGCGCTGCGCCGGCTCGCAGCCGACATCCGCGCGCGCAGTGCCGAAATCCTCGAACTCGAGGCGCGCGACACCGGCAATACCATCGCCAAACTCGGCGCCGACGTGCAGATCGCGGCGGGCTATCTCGAGTACTTCGCCGGGCTGGGTTCGGAGCTCAAAGGGGACACGGTGCCGGCGACGGCGCAGGGTCTGCACTTCACGTTGCGCGAGCCCTACGGGGTGGTTGCACGCATCGTGCCGTTCAATCATCCTTTCATGTTCGCGGCCGCGCACCTCGCGGCGCCACTGATGGCGGGCAATGCCGTGGTCGTCAAGACGCCGGAAAGCAGCCCGCTCTCTGGCAGTCTGCTGGGCGAGCTTTGCCGCGCGACGCTCCCACCCGGGCTCGTCAACATCGTGCACGGCCATGGCGTGCCGGCCGGTGACGCGCTGGTTCGTCACCCTGCCGTGCGCAGGATCGGCTTTACGGGCTCGGTGCCGACGGGCCTCGCGATCCAGCGGGCCGCAGCCGAGTCCGGCGTCAAGCACGTGACGCTGGAACTCGGTGGCAAGAACCCGTTCATCGTCTTCCCCGATGCCGATCTCGACCGGGTCGTCGACGCTGCGGTCGCCGGCATGAACTTCTCATGGGCGGGCCAGTCCTGCGGCTCGACGAGTCGCCTGCTGCTGCACGAGTCGATCCACGATGCCATCGTCGAGCGCATCGGCGCGCGCTTGCGGCGCCTGCGCGTCGGCAATCCTCTTGATCATTCCTCGGAGATGGGGCCCGTCAACTCGCGGCGGCAGTACGAGCGCGTGATGGACTTCATCGGCTCCGCACGCGCCGAGGGCGCACGGCTCGTCACCGGCGGCCGACGACCGCCGGGAGCGGCATTCGAACGCGGCTTCTGGATCGAACCGACGCTGTACGCGGACGTCGACATGCGCATGCGCGTGGCCCGTGAGGAGGTCTTCGGCCCCATCGTCTGCGCGCTGCGCTGGCGCACCGAGGAAGAGGCGATCGCGATCGCCAACGACACCGAGTTCGGTCTGACCGCAGCCATCTGGACACGCGAGCTCGCGGTCGCCCTGCGCACGATGCGGCGTCTGCAGGCGGGTGTCGTCTGGATCAACGCGGCGGGCCAGCACTTCGTCGGCACACCCTTCGGCGGCTGGAAGAACAGCGGCCTCGGCGGCGAAGAGTCGCTCGAGGAGCTGCTCTCGTACTCCCAGGTCAAGGCCGTTCACGTGCTGCCGTAAACGGACGCCGAGGCGCGCCCGCGCTGTCAGAAACGCGGTCGTCGCTTCTCGAGGAAGGCACGCGCGCCTTCGGCGAACTCGGCCGTGGCGAATGCTTCGTCGTACCAGGCGAGCGTCTCCGGCGTCTCGGCGACCGCGCCGTCGACGAGCGCGCCGACGACGCGCTTGGCGCCGCGCACCGAGTTCTGCGCGTTCTGCGCGATGCCGAGCGCGAATTCGCGTGCGGCGTCGTCGAGCTCATCGGCCGGGAACAGATGATTGACGAGACCGCAGTCGTAAGCCTCCTGCGCCGAGACGCGTCGACCCGTGAACAGCATTTCCTTGGCGAACGACGGGCCGACGAGGTCGACCAGCCGCTTGGTGTCGGCGAGGCTGTAGACGAGGCCGAGCTTCGCCGGTGGAATCGCGAAGAAGCTGTCGCGCGCCGCGAGTCGAAGGTCGCAGGCGAGCGCGAGCCCGCAGCCGCCCCCGGCGCAGGCACCATGGATGACCGCGATCGTCGGCAGGCTCAGGCGTGCCCACGCGTCCTGGGCGACCTGGACCGCCGCCTGCATCGTCCGCATGCGCTCGGGATGCGCAAGGGTTGCCTGCATTTCGGCGATGTCGGCGCCGGCACTGAAGGCTTCGCGGCCTGCGCCTCGCAGCAGCGCGACCCGCAGCGTCGCGTCGGCCTCGATGCGTGCCGCGAGCTCCGGCAGCGCCTGCCACATCGCGCTCGTGACGGCATTGCGGCGTTCCGGGCGGTTCAGGATCAGCCACGCCAGCGGCGGAGACGATTCGATCTGGATGTCGCTCATGGGGCTCGTTGACACGTCTTTCGGGAGTTGATGTTATCAGCGCCCCTTAACGCGAGAGAAAAGGAGTTGTTCGCATGGCCATGTATCCGGACCTGCGCGGCAAGGTTGCCATCGTGACGGGCTCGGGTCGCCGTCGCGGTCTCGGCGAGGCGATGGCCCGCCGGCTCGCGGCGGAGGGCTGCCGCGTCGTGCTCAGCGACATCGGGATCGCACGCGGCAAGGAGATTCCCGCCGATGCGATCGGCAGCCAGTCCGAGATGCAGCAGATCGTGGACGAGATCCGCGCCGGAGGCGGCGAGGCGATCGGGCTGACTTGCGACGTGCTCGAGGAGGCGCAGGTCGAGGCGCTGGTCGGCAAGGCTGTCGCGCATTACGGACGGCTGGACATCATGGTCAACAACGCCGGTATCGGCTACCTGATGAAACCGCTCGTCGAGATGGATCAGGCGAGCTGGGATGCGGTGCTCGGCGTCAACCTGCGCGGCGTGTTCTTCGGCATCAAGCACGCTGCCATCCAGATGATCAGGCAGGGACAGGGCGGTCGCATCATCAACATCGGCAGTCAGGCGTCCAAGTCGGGCTTCCCGTTCGCCGCGCCGTACGTCGCCTCGAAACACGGCCTGATAGGTCTGACGCGCACGGCGGCGATCGAACTCGGCCCGAAGGGCATCACGGTCAACACAATCTGCCCGAATCACGTGACGACCGGGCTCGGCGCGTGGCAGAACCAGTACTTCAGCGCCGCGACGGGCCGAAGCGAGGAGCAGTATCTCGCGGACATGCGGGCACGGATCCCGCTCGGGCGCCCGGGTCTGCAGGAGGACATCGCCAAGGCCTGCGCCTTCCTCGCTTCCGACCAGGCCGCCTACATCACCGGTGAGGGCATGAACGTCTCGGGTGGCGAGGAATACCACTGATGAACGAGGCCGTCGGCCACTGGAGCTGGCCCGGCGGCGCGCGCCTCGCGTTGTCGCTCGTGGTCAACGTCGAGGAGGGTGCCGAGTTCAACGTGCAGGACGGCGATCGGGGGCCCGAGCCGGTCGACGAGCTCGGGATCGCTCTGAAGAAGCCCGTGCGCAACTTCGGCAACGAGAGCAACTATGCCTACGGCATCCAGGAAGGCGCGCCGCGCGTGCTCGAACTGCTGGCGAAATACGGCATGCCGGCGACCTTCACGGCCGCGGCGGTCGCGCTCGAGCGGGCGCCGCGAATTGCGCAGGCGATCGCCGCCTGTGGGCACGAGGTTTGTGCGCACGGCTGGCGCTGGGCCCACCAGCTCGGCATGAGCGAAGCGGCCGAGCGCGAGTTCATCGCCAAAGCGGTCGACAGCCTCGAGCGGACGACCGGGCAGCGTCCGGTCGGCTGGCTGAGCCGCTATCTGCACACGGCCCACACGCGCCGACTGCTGCTGGAAGCCGGCTTTCTCTACCACATGGACGACTACAGTCGAGACGAGCCCTACTGGGACACCACGCTGCCGCGGCCGATGATCGTGCTGCCCTACGCGCTCGACTCCAATGACATGAAATTCTGGAACGCGCCGGCCCTGACGCCGGCTGCATGGCTGCAGTACGCCAAGGACACCTTCGATTGGCTCTACGACGAGGGACGACGACGCCCGAGGATGATGTCGCTCGGCGTGCACCTGCGAATCATCGGTCGGCCCGGCCGCATCGGCGCCTTCGAGGATTTCCTGCGTTACGCTGCCGCAACCCGCGACGTCTGGATCGCGACGCGGCGGCAGATCGCGGAGCACTTTGCGCAGGTCAGTCGACCCTAGCACCCGGCGATCCGTCCGCGGCGAGCTCGCTCTCGAGGTCCTGGGCGAGGCTGACGAGCGCCAGATCGTGCCCGCTCCGACCGATCCACTGCAGCGCCGCCGGCAGCGGCTCGCCGGGGACGGCGAGTGGCATCGACAGGGCCGGCTGACCCGTCGCGCTCGCGATCGCGGTCAGATCGGCGGTGTTCTGCGGTCGGCGCTCACCGTTTGCGAACGCCCGACCGGCCGTGGTCGGCGCAAGGCAGGCTGTCAGCGAGTCGGTCGCGCTCTGCCAGTCGCGATAGAAGGCCGCAATCCGCGCCTCGGCCTTTTCGATCTCGTCGCGATCGAGCTTGCCACCATAGCGAATGAAGGCACGCAGTCCGTCCGAGAAGTCCTCGGGTCGGGCGTTCGCGCGTGCGCCATGCTCGCGCCACATCTGCACCTCGCACAGCGCCAGGATCGCCCGTCGCAACCGCGGCAGGTCCCAGCGCGCGGCATCGAGCGCGATCAGCTCGGCTCCGCGACGGCCTGCTGTCTCGATCGCGCGAGCGTAAGCGTCAGCGACTGCCGGTTCGAGTCGCAGTGATTCGAGGCCTGTCAGATAGCCGACACGCGCGCCCCGCAGCGTCGGGCTGCCGCGGTCGAGAGTCAGCGGCACCGAGACCGGGCAGGCCGGATCGTAGGCCGCGAGTGCAGGCAGCAGCCAGCGCAGGTCCCGCAGGCTGCGGGTCAATGGTCCGACATGATCGAAGCGCAGGTGCACGGGAACGACGTCGGCGACGCTGAGCAGGCCGTACGAGGGCTTGAGTCCCACGCAACCACAGAACGAGGCCGGAATCCGCACCGACCCGATCGTGTCGGTGCCGAGCGCGAAGGCACAGAGTCCGGCGGCCACGGCGGCGCCGGCGCCGCTGCTCGAACCTCCGGCCGAGTAACCGTACCGGCGTGGGTTGTGCGTGGTCCCGTACCACTGATTCGCGCCCTCGGCACCGAGGGCACCCTCGTCCATCGCGGTCAGGCCGATGGGTACCGCGCCAGCGGCGCGCAGCCGGCGCACGATGAAGGCATCGTCGCGGGCAAGGTCGTCGCGGCGGAAGCGCAGTCCGGCTGTCTGCGGCCAGTGGCGCACGGCCATGTTGGCCTTGAGTGCGACCGGCAGGCCGTCGAGCGGACCAACGACCCGACCTGCCGCGCGGCGGGCATCGGACGCAGCGGCGAGCCGCAGCGCCTCGTCGGGGTCGACGAACGTGAAAGCTCCGAGCGTGCTCGCGGCGATGCCGTCGAGGCAGTCGCGGGTCAGCGCGACGGCGCTGGTACGACCAGTGGCCAGGTCGGCGAGCAGCGCAGTCGCGTCTCGCATCGGCATCAGACGATCTTCTGCGGGCGCTCGTCGACGAGCCGGATCGGCTTCTGGCGGCTGTCGATCTGGGTCAGCGGCGCGGTAGCGCCGGGCGGCACGAGTTCGACGCGCATTTCGACGCCGATGCGGCGCGTCAGCAGCGTGGCGAAGGCATCGGCGAGAGCCGCGTCGCGCGCGAACGCAGCGCGCGTCTCGATGATCACGGTCATCTGATCGCGCCCGGAGGCGTCGCGTGTCGCGCGGCAGATATACTCGCCAGCGAACTCGGGTCGCTCGTTGAGAATCGCGGCGAGAGCGAGCGGATACACGTTGATCCCGCGCAGCTTCACCATGTTGTCGCTGCGCCCCAGCACGCCGACGATCCGCTTGAGGTTCCACCCCAGAGACGATTCGCCCTGACGCCAGGCGGACAGATCATGGGTATTGAAGCGGATCAGTGGATAGACGTCGTCGCGGTACAGCGAGGTGACGACCATGTCGCCGGGCGTCTCGCCGTCGACGCGGCGGCCGGTGGCCGGATCGACGATCTCGAGGAACTGCGCATCCTCCATGACGTACATTCCGTCCTGATCGGGACCCTCCGCGGCGATCGGCCCCGTGTCGGCGACGCCGTACCAGTCGAAAATCTGCGCTCCACCCCAGGCACGTGAGAGGACCTCGCGGGACTCCCGCCCGACGTGGCCGGAGATCATCCGAACGGGGATGTCGCGCCCCGGTTCGAGTCCGAGCTCGCGCGCGGTCTCGGCGAGCTGCCGGATGTAGTCGACGAAGCCGACGATGACCGTCACTCGCATGTCGCGCATCAGTTCGACCTGTGCGACCGAGCGCGTTTCCTTGCCCGTGCCGGCGGACAGGAACAGGTTGTTCGTGTAGTGCAGCACGGCCTCGCGGACGAAGTGGCCGCCGTTGATGAGGCCGTGGCCATAGACCGAGTGCAGCACGTCGCCCGGTCGCACTCCCTGCATCCGGTAGATCCGCGCGACCAGCAGCGCCTGCACCTCGCGCGCCTTCGGACTGAACAGCACGACTTGTGGTCGGCCGGTCGTCCCGCTCGTCGTGTGGATCACCGTCACGGGGCGGTCCTCTGGTGCCCATCGGTCCCAGCCGTGGTAGTCGCCGTAGGGCGGGTGCTCGGCGATGCTGCGCATGAGATCCGACTTGCCGAAGACCGGCAGTCGCTCGATGTCGTCGAGGCTGCGCACGTGATGCGGCTCGACGCCTGCCTGCGACCAGAGGCGCCGATAGAACGGGATCTCCCAGGCGCGACGCAGGCAGCGCATTAAAAGGGCGTTCTGGTGCTCGCGGATCTGCGAGCGGCTCCGGATCGCAAACCCCCGGGTGAAGGTCTCGCCGATCGGGTGCTCGGCGAGCATGCCGGCGTAGTCGAAGGACTCGAAGTAGTTAGGGAAGCTCATGCGTCGGCGCCACGGCATCAATCGAAAATCAGCAAGTCGACCAGTTCGCGCACCTCGGCGAGGTCCTCGATGGCGTCCACGGCGGCGATCAGCGCCTGCTGGCGCGCGGCTGGCAGCGGTCGCAGTCCGCAGGCGCTCGCACGCAGGAACTTCGCGAGGTGCTGCTCGCGACTGAGCGGCCGCCCGGGTGCGCCGAGCACCGCTGGCAGATCGATGCCCAGCAGGTGCCCATCGCTGAGTCGCACCTCGACACGCTGCGGGGCGAGCGCGTTGACCGCGGGGTTGCCGTCCCGCGCCACACGGATTCGGGCGGCGAGCGCATGGCGCCTAGGCTCGGCGATCGCTCCGGGGTCGAAATCACGGACGTCGACCGTGCCCTCGAGCAGGGCCGTGGCGACCACGTACGGCAGGCACAGTCGCGCGTACGAGGGCGCCATGTCCTGGCGCGGGACTCGGTCGACGAGCTGGATCACGAGCGGCGGCGCGAGCACGCGGATGTCGGCGATCTCCTCGTGGCCGAAGCCATGCTCCTCGCGCAGCGAGAGCGCGCCATCGACGCCGCCGTGCGTCGCGCGGCCGCTCGGAAAGGGCTTGTGCGACAGCTCCGCGATGCGGAATCGTCGGCCGAGCTCGTGGAACGGCTCCGGCCGCCACTCCGGATCGATCAGCGTGTAGAAGCCGAAGTCCCCCTCGAGGAACTCGCGCGGACCCTGAATCCCGCGCACGGCGAGATCGATCGCCGCGAGAGCGCTGCGCGCGTTGAAACCGATCTGCATGGGCAGCACGGGTGAGCCCTCGACGTGCGCCTGCATGGTGCCGGACAGTTGACTGTAGGCGAGGCCGAGTGCGCTGCGCGTCGATTCGGGGTCGAGTCCGACCATCGCTGCGATGCCGGCCGTTGCGCCGAGCGCACCGCACATCGCCGGCCGGAAGAAGCGCAGCTTGTTGTGCGCCGCGATGCCGATCGTCGCGGCGACGTCCACGGCCACGGAGCAGCCGAGCAAGAGCTGGCGACCGGAGATCGAGCCATGCTGCTCCGCGAATGCGACGAGCGTCGCCAGCACGACGGCCATGGGATGCACGACCGCCGGTTCGTGGACGCAGTCCCATTCCTGATTGTGGATCTGATAGCCATTGAGGAAGGCGGCGGTCGGCGCGGGCACGCGTTCGCCGGTTCCCCAGACCCGCGCCGCGCCTCCCTGGCCCCAGGCGGCGGCAACGGCCTTGAGGTCGCGCACGAGCGGTACGCGCGTGCCCGAGAGCGCGACGCCGAGCGAATCGAGGATGAAGGTCCGCGCGCGCTCGCGGACCTCAGCGGGCAGGCCCTCGTAGCGCTGGCTGACGACATGCTCGACGAGCAGGTCCGTGATCTTCGGCGGCGGTGGGTTCAAGTTCCAGGCCTCGTTCGAAATCGGCATGCTAGGTCGGTGCCCGCCCAAGGCGCGTCCGTCCGGTCTCGCGTCCGCCTGTCGGAAGTTCGAGGCGGAGCGCGAGCGCGGGTTTGGGCCCATATCGAGCACTTGGGTACCATCGTCGCATGAACCCTGCGGACGCGAAATCGACGCCCGGCAGAATCGACTGTGCGCCTCCGTGGACGGAGGCGGGAGGTCATGCCATGTCACCGGAGGCAGGCCACGATGACGCGGCCCGCTTCAACTTCCTCGCCAACGTCAACAAGTACATGGCCAGTTGCGTCGTCGCCGGCAATGCCGTCGCCTATGAGGCGCGGGCCAAGCAGGCCTATCGCCGCCAGCACGGACACGAGCCGCGCGACCGGCGTGAGATCCGCGAGGCAATGTCCGGCGACGACTACTATCGTTTCTGGAGTTCGCTGCGCCGCGCATCCATGGAAATGCGACAGCAGGCGGGTCGGGCGCTCGTGTTGCGGCAGGCGGAGCGTCTCGCACAGCGCGCGCGGGAGCTCGGTGCACGGCATACCGCCGGCCTGCAGCTCAGGCCCGGCACACCGATACCGCGATACCAGTCGGCGATCGACAATCACTGCATGCCAGGCAGCTATTTCGCCGAATACTTCGAGGGCGATGTCTCGGTGGCGGCCAACTACGATGCCGGAATGTTCGCGACCACGACTGGTCTGTTCGGCCGCTATCTCGACGGGGCGGGCCGAGGCGTCGCTGACTGGCTGCAGCGCACGCGCTCGGGGTGGCAGCCGCGTCGCATTCTCGATCTCGGTTGCGGGCTCGGCCACAACACCGTGCCGATGGCGAGGGCCTTCCCGCAGGCCGAGGTCGTCGGCATCGATCTCAGCGCTCCGATGCTCCGCTACGGACATGCGCGTGCGGTCGGCATGGGAGTCTTCAACATCGTCTTCCGGCAGGGCAACGTCGAGCAGATCGACGAGCCGGCCGCGAGCTTCGATTTCATCTACAGCACCATGTTCTTCCACGAGACCTCTCACCGGGCGCTCCGCAACATCCTTCGCGAGGTCGACCGGCTGCTGGCTCCCGGCGGAATTCACATCCATCTCGAGCAGCCGCCGTACCGCAGCATGAGCGAGTTCGAGAAGTTCCTGCGCGACTGGGACTGTTACTACAACAACGAACCGTTCTGGACGACGTTGCACGACACTCACCTGCCGGATCTGCTGCGCGAGCTGGGGTTTGCCCACGACCGGATCTTCGAAACCGAGATCCACGCGATCGTCGACGACGAGATGCCGAAAGTCGCGACTGAGACCGAGGACTATGGGCGTGGCGGCATCTGGTACGCTGCCGGTTCCGAGCGCCCTTCGGCCGCATCATGAAGCCCGAGGACGTCATCCGTCTCGCGAATGCGGCGCCGAGCGGCAAGCGGCCGCATTTCTTCGAGGATCCCGACATCGACCGTCTGCTCGCGATCGTCTGGGCCATGGCTGGCGAACTGGCCGTGACGCGAGAACGCCTCGACACCGTCGAACGCCTGCTCGAGCGCAGGCAGGTGCTGCCGCGCGCCGAGATCGAGGCCTATCGGCCCGACCGCGACGCGGCAGTCGAGCGCGGCCAGGCGCAACTCGAGTTCATCGCGCGGATCCTGCGCGTCCTGCAGCAGGAGGTCGAGGCGATGCAGAAGGGACTGGCAGAGCGCAGCGCCGAGGATCTCGCGCGCGAGCTGGCCTCCTCGTGAGCGCCGTCATCAGCGCGCTCGAGTCCGCGGCCGGACTCGTCGACGCCGGATTCGAGGCTTTGCATCGGCGCTGCCTGCGCAACGGGCGCCTCGCGCCGGCGCGACTCGACGCCGAGCAGTTGCCGAGCTATGAGCTCGCATTCTGCGCCGCGGAGATCGCCGCGGCGCGCGCCGCTCAGGCCCACGCCGAGAGATTTGCGGGCGCCGATCCGCTGATCCGGCCGCTTGCCGACGCCTTCACCGTGGAAGTCACCGGGCAGTGCATCGCCCGGCTGCTCGCCCGGCCCGATGAGTACGAAATCGCGCCGGCCCGGATCGCCGCCGCGCATCCGGCGCATCGCCCGGAGCTTCGGTCGATCGCCTCCGGGTCCGGCCTCGCCGCGCTCGGCGCCCGCCTGATCGAGCGCGAGGGAAGGCTGCCACCGACCGGTCTCGATGCGGAGCGCGAGCTGATGCGTGAGTCGTTCGCCGCTTTCGCGCGCGACGTCGTGCTGCCTAGGGCACAGCGGATCCATCGCGAGGACAGCGACATCCCCGAGGAAATCATTGCCGGCGCGGCCGAGCTCGGCTTGTTCGGCGTCTCGATCCCGCAGCGTTTCGGCGGCATGCAGCCCGACGATCATCCTGACACGACCGCGATGCTGGTCGTCACCGAAGCGCTGTCGGCCGCCTCGCTGGGGGCAGCCGGCAGCCTCGTGACGCGTCCCGAGATCATGGCCCGTGCCGTGCTGCTCGGCGGCACCGCCGCGCAGCAGCAGCGCTGGTTGCCGGCGCTGGCCACGGGCGAGAAGCTCGTCGCGATTGCGATCACCGAGCCCGATTTCGGCTCCGACGTCGCCAACCTCAAGCTGCGCGCGTCGCGGACGGCAGCGGGCTGGTCGCTGTCGGGCGCGAAGACCTGGTGCACCTGCGCGGGCAGGGCCGAATTCATCCTGGTCATCGCACGCACGGCGGCCGATCCCACGCTCGGCCACCGCGGACTGTCGCAGTTCGTGGTCGAGAAGCCTCGCTTTCGCGGACATGCCTTCGAGTATTGCTCGCCGCTCGGTGGCCGAGTCACCGGCCGCGCAATCCCGACTATCGGTTATCGCGGCATGCATTCGTTCGAGCTGTTCTTCGAGGACTTCGTGGTGCCGGCCGATGCGCTGGTCGGCGAGTCGGGAGGCGAGGGTCGAGGCTTCTACCTGACGATGGCCGGTCTGTCGGGCGGGCGCGCGCAGACCGCGGCGCGCGCCAATGGGGTCATGCAGGCGGCTTTCGAGGCAGGCATCCGTTATGCGATGAACAGGCGGGTGTTCGGTCGCCCGATCGCCGAGTACCCGCTGACCCAGGCACGACTCGCCCGGGTGGCGGCCTGGCTCGGGGCTTCGCGGCAGTTCTCGTACCGGGTGGCCGCTGAGCTCGACGCCGGCCGCGGCGACATGGATGCGAGCATGGTCAAGCTGTTCGCCTGCCGCGCCGCCGAGTGGGTCACGCGCGACATGATGCAGATCCACGGCGGCATGGGCTACGCCGAGGAGACGGACGCCAGCCGCTACTTCGTCGATGCGCGCGTGCTGTCGATCTTCGAGGGCGCCGAGGAGACGCTCGCGCTCAAGGTCATCGCGCGCGAGCTGATCGCCCGGGCTGGCGGTGCGGGTCGCGCGGCCTGAGCCGTCCTAGGCGCTCCAGACCCACAGCTTCCAGTCGAGCACGCGGTTCTCCTGCTCGGGTTCGCCGCGCGCTGCCCAGGTCTCGACCCAGAGGTTGACGAGCGCCCCCTGCGGGAGCGGCTCGATCGCGCGCACGGTGAACTCCGTGCGCAGACGATCCTCCTCGAGCACGGGGGCGAGATGGTCGCAGCTGTCCCAGGCCACCAGCGTGAGCAGGTTCGGCAGGGCACGCGTCAATTGCGCGAAGGCGATCGATATCACGTGGCCGCCATAGACGAGACGCTGGCCAAGGTAAGAGCAACGCGCATCAGTGTGTGCCATGGCCATGTTCAGCGAGGCACGGACCAGCTCGGGCGCAGCGGTCACCGAGTCACGCGCCTCGATCGCAAAGCGTTGGCCAGCCCTGAGGTCGGCGGCACGCAGGCCGAGCCAGCCCTCGGTCGGAACGAGATTCCAGTCGTCGGGCACGACCTGCCGCAACGGTGACGCCCCGGCCGCCCCGCCGAACTCGTCGAGGTCCGTCGCATGGCCGGTGTTGGCCTGCGGATCCCGGCACGGGATCATCGGACAGCGCCAGAAATGCAGCAGCTTGGCGCCGTCCTGGTCGAGCGTGGTCATCTCGAGCACGACCATGCCGGTCGGCGGTCGTCCCGGCTGCGGCCGGTTCTGCCGCAACGCCACGACCCGCGTGCGCGTGCTCAAGGTATCGCCGATGCGCGGCTGTCGATGCAGCACGAGTCCGCGGTAGAACAGATTCGCCTTGACGCGCTGCGAGGCCCAGGTGGACTGGCCGATCGCGAGGTGGATCGCGAGCAGCGGATGGACGAGCGGCCGCGCGCCATGCGCGACGCGCCGACTGATTGCGTGATCGAGCGGCAAGCGCAGGCGATCGCCGAACAGGGCCTGATACAGAGCAGCGAAGCCGTCGGTCAGCGTTACGGCGGGCGCATCGTACTCCTGGCCGACGTGGAAGTCCTCGAAGCACGGGCCCGCGATCAGCATCCGTTCGCTCATGGCGTGGGACCCGCAACGATCCGTGCATCGTGGAGTCGTCCGATCGTTGCCGAGTCGAGGCCCAGCACCTCGGCGAGGATTTCGTCCGTGTGCGCCCCGAGCACCGGCGCCGGTCGTGCATCGGCGTGCGGCGATGACGAGAAGAAAAGTGGCGAGCCGGGCATCAGGTAGCGTCCGATTCCCGGCTGGTCCTGCCAGCTGAACAGCGGGTTGTCGCGAACCGCATCGGCGTCGTTCTCGATGAGTTCGCGGACGCTCTGGTAAGGGCCGGCACAGACGTCCGCGTCGGCAAAAATGCGCAGCACCTCGTCTGCGTCGCGGGCCGCTACCCACGGAGCGAGGACCGCGGCGAGTTCGGCGCGGGCGCGGAAACGGTTGCCCTCGTCCGACAGGTCGAGGCTGAGCCGGCGGCCGATCGCATCGAAGTCGGCCGCGAGACCCGTGGCGCGGCCGAGGTTCTGCCACTGCCGGCGGGTCAGCGCGACGATCATGATGCGCCGACCATCGCGCGTCGCGAAATCGCGCCCGAATGCGCCGAACAGATCGTTGCCATAGCGTGGCCGATCCGCGTCGTTGATCTGCACCTCGGCGATGAAACCCATGTGGCCGAGCGTGGCGAGCGCGACGTCGAGCAGGGCCAGACGGACATACTGGCCCTCGCCGGTCAGGCGGCGGTGCCGCTCGGCCGCGAGCAGACCGACCGCGGCCATCTGGCCACAGATGTGATCCCAGGCCGGCATGACGTGGTTGACCGGCCGCGGGTCGTCGGCGGGGCCGGTGATGAACGGCATGCCGACACGCGGATTGACGGTGTAGTCGACCTCCGAGCCGCCGTGGCGGTCACCGAGCACGTTGACGTGAATCAGGTCGGCGCGACGGGCGCGCAGCGACTCATACGACAGCCAGCCGCGGGGCGGAAAGTTGCTCAGGAACAGCCCTGCGTTGTCGCCAGGCGCCGTGATCAGCGCTATGGCGAGTTCCTGACCCTCCGCTCGCGCGATGTCGATCGCGATCGACTTCTTGCCCTTGTTCATGCCAGCCCAGAACAGGCTGCGGCCATCGGCGGTCACCGGCCAGCGCTTCGCGTCGAGACCGCCCGTGACGGGGTCGAAGCGGATCACTTCGGCGCCGAGCTGGGCCAGGGTCATGCCGCCGAGCGGTGCGGCGACGAAGGCAGAGCCTTCGACCACGCGCAGTCCGGCAAGGATCGGTGCAGTCATGCGGTGAAACTCCGGTACAGCATACGAATGGCCACGAGCAGCAGGAAGCACCCGAATGCGAGCGACAGCCGCCGCGGCGTCAAGGCGTGGGCCACGCGTGCGCCGAGTGGTGCCGCGAGCAGCGAGCCCGGCGCAATCAGCGCCACGCCGATCAGGCTCACGAGCCCGATCGCGAGACCCGGCACGGGCGGCTCCGGGCGCGCGAACAGGTAGCCTATCGTTCCGGGAATACTGACCAGAGCGCCGAACAAGGCCGCGGTTCCGACCGCGCGGTGGATCGGTGCACCGAGCAGTGTCATGGTCGGCACCGCGATCGTGCCGCTGCCGATGCCCATGATGGCCGACACCGCGCCGATCGCGCCGGCGAGCAACGCACCGCTGGGCCCTCTCGGCACCGAGTTGCGCCAGCGCAAGTGATCGAGCGGCAGGGTCATCTTGACAGCCACGGCGAGTGCGACGAGTCCGAAGACCGTCGTCAGTACATAGGTCGGCGCGCGTATGGCGATCAGGCTGCCGAGCAGCGCTCCGACGAGCATCGTGGGTCCCCAGACGCGGGCGATGTCGCGGTCGATCGCGCCCCGGCGTTGATGCGCCAGCGCCGAGGACATCGAGGTCGGGATGATGCTGGCCATCGAGGTCGCGACGGCCACGTGCATGCGCTGCTCGCTCGGCACGCCGGCGAACTGCAGGGCGAACTCGAGCACGGGGACGATCACGATCCCGCCACCGACGCCGAGCAGGCCGCCGAGAAAGCCAGCGACCAGCCCGGTGGCAAGCATCGCCGCGATCTGCGGCAGTGTGGCGCTGAGTTCCATGGCAGGCGGGCGAGTCTACTCAATCTGTCCCAACCACCCGAAGAGGATTACAGTGGGACCATGCAACGGCGCGAATTCCTGCTCGCGGGCGCGACGGTGGGATCGGGGGCCTGGCTCGTCCTCGCCACGCCACTACGCGCCGCAGCCAACCCCGATCCGAAGAGCGGCGGCTGGGCGGTCAACGCGTGGCTGTCGCTGGACGAGAGTGGCCGAGCAACGGTTCTCGTGCACAAGTCGGAGATGGGGCAGGGTGTGCTCACGGCGCTGCCGATGCTGATCGCCGAGGAGCTCGAGCTGCCAATGATGCGCGTGACGGTCCGGCTCGCACCCGCGGCGCTCGAGTTCCGCGACGCGCGCGGCAATCAGACCACCGGCTATTCGAGCAGCGTCAGCGGCAGCTGGCTGTCATTCCGGCGCATGGGGGCCGCGGCGCGCACGATGCTCGAGCAGGCCGCGGCGGCCCGCTGGCAGGTCGACCCTGCGAGCGTGCGTGCGCATCAGGGCGCGGTATGGCACGAGGCCACGAAGCGCCGTCTCGACTACGCCGACCTTATGGGCGCCGCGCGGCGGCAGGCGGTACCGCAGACCTTCCGCCTCAAGGAGCCCGCCCAGTTCGCGCTGATCGGTCGCGCGACACCGCGCCTCGACACGCCGGCCAAGGTCGACGGCAGCGAGCGTTTCGGCTATGACGTCCGCCTGCCGGGGCTGCGCGTGGCGATGCTGTCCAGGGCGCCATCGCGCAGCGGCGCGCCGCAACGCCTCGACACCGACGCAGCGCTCGCGGTTCGCGGCGTCGAGCGCGTACTGGCCGTCGACGGCGCGGTGGCCGTCGTGGGCCGCGACACGTGCGCGGTGCGGCGGGGGCGGGACGCACTGCGGATCGAGTGGCAGGAGCGCGACCGCGCGCAGCTCGATACCGCGGCGATGCGGGCACGCCTGCGCTCGGCGCTCGACGTCCCCGGGCGCGAGGCGCGCCGGGAGGGCGTCGCGCCGTCAGCTGGCATGATGGCGCGGCGCGGCGCACGACGGCTGCAGGCCGACTACCAAACGCCGTTTCTCGCCCACTCGGCCATGGAGCCGTTGGCCTGCACCGCGTGGGTCCGGCGCGATCGTTGTGACCTCTGGCTTGGGACGCAGGCGCCGAGCCGGGCTCAGGACCAGGCGGCGAGGCTGACGGGCCTGCCGCGCGAGCGGGTCTTTGTGCACACGCTGCCGATTGGCGGTGCGTTCGGGCGGCGCGGCGAATGGGACTACGTCATCGAGGCGGTCGAGATCGCGAGGCAGTGCGACTTTCCCGTCAAGGTCGTCTGGAGCCGCGAGGACGACATGCGTTTCGACTTCTACCGGCCGATGACGGCCGAGCGGCTGACGGCGGTGCTCGCCGACGACGGCACACCGCTTCAACTGACGCACCGGATCGCTGCTCCGTCGATCGCCCGCCGCCGCAGCCCGCAGACCCTCGTCGACGCCGCCGATTTCCTGATGACCCAAGGCAGCAGCGACATGCGTTATGCCTTGCCGAGCCTGTGGGTCGACTACCACGAAGTCGATCTCGGCGTGCCGGTCGGTTTCTGGCGCTCGGTCGGGCACTCGCACACCGGGTTCACGCTGGAGTGCTTCATCGACGAAATGGCGCACGCCGCAGGACGTGACCCGCTGGCGTTCCGGCTGTCGCTGCTCGACGCAGAGCCGCGCATGCGTGCGGTGCTGGAGCGGGCCGCGCGACGCGCTGGCTGGGGCCGGACCATGCCGCTGGGGAGCGGTCTCGGCATCGCCTGCATGGAGAGCTATGGCAGCTACGTCGCAGAGGTCGCGGAGGTCTCGGTCGAGCAAGGCAGGCCACGCGTCCGGTCCGTCTGGTGCGCCGTCGATTGCGGGATTGCAGTGAATCCTGCCATCGTCGAACAGCAGATGCACAGCGGCATCGTGTACGGCCTGACGGCCGCGCTGTACGGCGAGATCACGGTGCGCGCCGGCCGCGTCGAACAGTCGAACTACCACGACTATCCGGCCCTGCGCATCGACGAGATGCCGGCGATTGAGGTCGAGATCGTGCCGAGCGCGGAGCCGCCGAGTGGCTGCGGCGAGCCGGCGACGCCGATCATCGCGCCAGCCGTGGCCAACGCGCTGTACGCCGCGACGGGTCGGCGCCTGCGCAGCCTGCCGTTGCGGCTCTGAGGAAGCTCCGCAAGGGCGGCGCGGGCGCAGCCCTTCACTGCGACGGCGGCAGGAGGTCGAGTGCGACGCGGAAGCCGACGTCGCGCAGCGCCGCCGGCGCTGCGTCGGTGCCGACGTGGTCGCGCGCCGCACTCCGGGCCGCGAGCGGCCGCGAGAGGAACGAGCCGCCGCGGACGACCTGCATCGGGCAGTCGGGCCAGGTCCAGGCGCGCTCGTCGGGCGGCCGTCCCTTGTACGAGGCCGTGTAGCAGTCGCCGACGAGCTCGCGCGCATTGCCGATCACGTCGTGCAGCCCCCACGGATTCGGTGCGAAGGAACCGACCGGCGCGAGCGCGGCGTAGTGGTCGGTGCAGCGCGCATGCGGGACGGGCAGGGCGAGACCGCGAGCCGCGACATCGTAGACATTCGCGAAATCGCATGCGCGCGAGATCGAAACGCCTTCATGCGAATCGCGGGCACTCCAGAAGCGCGCGCCGCTGCTGCCGGCGCGGGTCGCGTATTCCCACTCCGACTCGCTCGGCAGCCGGAATGCGAGGCCGGTGCGCTGGCGCAGCCAATCGAGATAGGCCTCGGCGTCGCGACGCGACACGCAGACCACGGGGGCAGCTGGCGGGCGCGCGGGGTCCAGGCTGCAGGCATGGGTGGGCCGGTGGCCGGAGTCGGCGACGAAGCGTGCGAACTGCGCCTGAGTGACTTCGAAGCGGCCGAGCGCGAAACGGCGTCGTATCGTCACGCGCAACGGCGGCGTCTCGCCCGTCGCGAGGCTGTGCTCGTGGGCGTCGGCCGGAGTGCCGAGCTCGAACGAGCCCGGTCCGATCTCGACGAGATCGGGGCAGTCCGCGCACGACTCGGGCAGCGCGCTGGCCGGCGAGGCGGCCAGCGGGTGTGAGGCAGACGTTGAATTCGTCGCGGGCAAGGCCACGACTTCGCGCACGACGCGCAGCCCCGCGAAGTCGGCGCGATCGCCGGCCTCGCCATCGCCGTGAAAACCGCTGCGGGTGCGTTCGGGGCCGGTGATCCAGCCGCCGCCGCGCTGCACGCGCCGCGCGCAGCCACCTGCCCAGACCCATGCCCGCTGGTCGAGCGGCCGGCCGGTGTAGCTCGTGCTCGAGCAGTCTTCGGCCCACTCCCAGACATTTCCGAGCATGTCGTGGAGCCCGAAGGCATTCGGCGCGAGACGGCCGACCGGTGCGATGTCAGCGAAACCGTCGTCGCAGTCGATGACCGTCCAGGCCAGAGGATAGCGCCGCGCCGTCGCGCGATCATGTGCGTTGGCGAAACGACAGCCGCGGGCGGGGTCGTTGCCCCAGGGGCGCAGCGTGACGCTGCCTGCCTTGGCCGCGTACTCCCATTCGACTTCGCTTGGCAGGCGATAGCGCTGTCCGGTCTCGGCGCTGAGCCACTCGACATAGGCACGTGCGTCGTGCCAGTCGATGCAGGTGGCCGGGTGATCGTCACGCTTGGCGGCGGGGACGTTTGGCGCATGCCAAGGAATCTCGAGGTCGGCGAAGCCCTGCCGTGTTTCCACCCAGGTGCGGCAGCGGACGGGCTGATCGTGCCGGCCAGTCTCGCGCGCGAAGGCGGCATACTGGGCGCGTGTGACCTCGAAGCGGCCGATCGCGAACGGCCGGTCGATTCGCACTTCAACGGGCTCGAGTTCGGCCGGCACCTCGGTCGGGACCTGGATGTCCCGGTCAGTGCCGAGACGCAACCGGCCGGCGGGCAGCACGACAAGTTCCGGGCACTGCGGACAGTCCCGGATGACGGCGCCGGGTGCAGGGGTTTCGACACGCGCGCCAGGTGTGCCAGCCGCGGCCAACGAGGGCAGGATCAGCAGCGCGGCGAGCGCCCCGCGTGGCAGTCTGGCGCGGTGCATGGCCACGACGCTGCGCGCGCGCGCCACCGCGGTCAAGCGATCTGCCTCGCTTGACCATTCGCGCTTGATGCCTTGTACTGCGCGGGGGTCACCGGTTGTGGCGGATTCGCCGCAGTCGGCGTCCGGTCAGAAATTCGTCAAAACAAGGACTTAGAAGACTAAAGATGGCGAGCCCTGAAGATCTGGCTGCCTGGCGCAAGGCGGCCGCGAAGTCTGCGCCCGGAGGTGACCTCGAGGCGCTGAACTGGCGCACGCCGGAGGGCCTCGTCGTCAAGCCGCTCTACACGGCTGCGGATCTGGCCGGCCTCCCGTATACCGACACCCTGCCGGGGTTCGCGCCGTTCGTGCGTGGCCCGCAGGCGACGATGTATGCCGTCCGGCCCTGGACGATCCGACAGTACGCCGGCTTTTCGACCGCCGAGGCCTCAAACGACTTCTATCGAAAGTCGCTCGCGGCCGGTGGCCAGGGGATCAGTGTCGCGTTCGATCTGCCGACGCACCGCGGCTACGACAGCGATCACCCGCGCGTGGCCGGTGATGTCGGCAAGACCGGGGTGGCGATCGACACGGTCGAGGACATGAAGATCCTGTTCAGCGGCATCCCGCTCGACAAGGTCTCGGTCTCGATGACCATGAACGGCGCGGTGTTGCCAATCCTCGCGGGCTACATCGTCGCTGCCGAGGAGCAGGGCGTTGTGCAGGACAAGCTGTCCGGGACCATCCAGAACGACATCCTCAAGGAGTTCATGGTCCGCAACACCTACATCTATCCGCCTGCGCCATCGATGCGGATCGTCGGGGACGTCATCGAGTACGCGGCGCGGCACATGCCGAGGTTCAACGCGATCTCGATCTCCGGCTACCACATGCAGGAAGCCGGCGCGAACCAGGCGCTCGAACTCGCCTTCACGCTGGCCGACGGCAAGGAATACGTGAAGACCGCCATTGCCAAGGGTCTCGATGTCGACGAGTTCGCCGGGCGCCTGAGCTTCTTCTGGGCGATCGGCATGAACTTCTATCTCGAGATCGCCAAGATGCGCGCCGCGCGGCTGCTCTGGTGCCGGATCATGCAGGGCTTCGGCGCGAAGAATCCCAAGAGCCTGATGCTGCGGACCCATTGCCAGACGTCGGGCTGGAGCCTCACGGCACAGGATCCATACAACAACGTCATCCGTACGACCATCGAGGCGATGGCCGCGGTGTTCGGCGGCACGCAGAGCCTGCACACGAATGCGCTCGACGAGGCCATCGCGCTACCGACCGAGTTCAGCGCCCGCATCGCGCGCAACACGCAGCTCATCATCCAGGAAGAGACCCACATCACCAGCGTGATCGACCCCTGGGCCGGCAGCTACATGATGGAATCGTTGACGCAGCAGATGGCCGATGCGGCCTGGAAGATCATTGAGGAAGTCGATGCGCAGGGCGGCATGACCGCTGCCGTGCAGAGTGGCTGGGCCAAGCTCAAGATCGAGGCGAGCGCCGCGGAGAAACAGGCGCGCATCGACTCGGGGCGCGACGTCATCGTCGGTGTCAACAAGTTCCGGCCCCCCGAAGAGCCGCCGATCGAGATCCTCGAGGTCGACAACGAAGCCGTGCGTCGGCAGCAGATCGAGCGTCTGCGACGCGTGCGCGCGACACGAGACGAGGCGGCGGTCCGCGACGCGCTCGCGGAACTGACGGCCTGCGCGCAGAGCGGGCAGGGCAATCTTCTCGAGAAGACCATCGTGGCGGTGCGCGCGCGCGCCTCCGTTGGCGAATGCAGCGACGCGCTCGAGAAGGTCTGGGGGCGCCACCGTGCGGAGACTCGGAAAGTGACGGGCGTCTATTCCGCTGCCTATCAGAGCGGCCCGGACTGGGACAGGCTCAAGGCCGAGATCGTCGCCTTCGCGCAGCGGCACGGTCGTCGTCCGCGCGTGCTGATCGCCAAGCTCGGACAGGACGGTCACGATCGCGGAGCCAAGGTCGTGGCGACCGCCTTTGCGGATCTCGGCTTCGACGTGGACATCGGGCCGCTGTTCCAGACCGCAGAGGAGTGCGCACGCCAGGCCATCGAGAATGATGTGCACGCCGTAGGTGTCAGCACGCTCGCGGCGGGTCACAAGACGCTGGTGCCGGCCATCATCGAGGCACTGCGCGCCCAGGGTGCCGATGACATCATCGTCTTCGTGGGTGGCGTGATTCCGCAGCAGGATTACCCGTTTCTCGAGCAGGCGGGGGTCAGGGGGATCTACGGGCCGGGCACGCCCATCGTCGAGAGCGCCGCCGGCGTGCTCGCGCAAATCCGGCGCGCGGTGGAGCGCGCTTGAACGAGCCCGCGACGAACGCGGTCGGGGCGCCGGGTACCGTCGTCGCTGCGACCGGCACGACGGAACCGGAGGTCCTCGCCGCAGGTGTGCTGGCGCGCGAGCGTCGCGCGATGGCCAAGGCGATCACGCTGCTCGAGTCGACGCTGCCGGAAGATCGCGCTCGCGCCGATCAGTTGCTCAACGCGCTGCTGCCGAAGACCGGCGCGGCGCTGCGCGTGGGCATCTCGGGCGTGCCGGGTGTCGGCAAGTCGACGTTCATCGAAGCGCTCGGATTGCACGTGATCCGGGCCGGGCACCGGGTGGCGGTGCTGGCGATCGATCCGTCGTCGGCTCTGTCTGGCGGGTCGATCCTTGGCGACAAGACTCGCATGGAGAGGCTCGCCGCCGAGGAGGCGGCCTTCATTCGGCCGAGCCCGAGTGCAGGCACGCTTGGTGGCGTGGCCGAGAAGACACGCGAGGCCATGCTCGTCTGCGAGGCGGCGGGCTTCGACGTGGTTCTGGTCGAAACGGTCGGCGTCGGACAGTCCGAGACGGCCGTGGCCGGCATGACCGACTGCTTCGTGCTGCTGCAGCTGCCCAACGCCGGCGACGATCTGCAGGCGCTGAAGCGGGGCATCATGGAGCTCGCCGACGTCGTGGTCGTCAACAAGCTCGATCTCGACGCGGCGGCGGCTGCGCGCGCTGCGAGCCAGATCGCCGGGGCCCTGCGTCTGTTCGGTGACCGCGACGGGGCGCGCGTGCTGCAGGCCAGCGCACTGACTGGCCAGGGTCTCGCCGACGTCTGGAATGGCGTCTGCGCCATCGCCGACGCGCGTCGTGCCAGCGGCGAGTTCGCCGCGCGGCGTCGCCGTCAGG
Source organism: Gammaproteobacteria bacterium (assembly GCA_037444685.1). Classification (GTDB taxonomy): domain Bacteria; phylum Pseudomonadota; class Gammaproteobacteria; order Steroidobacterales; family Steroidobacteraceae; genus UBA964. The sequence goes on along the minus strand of JBBILX010000001.1, from coordinate 531,599 downwards.
CCGAGGCCTGGCTGTGGGACATCATCCGCGGACGGCTGCTGCAGGACTTCCGTGCGCATCCGGCCGTCCGTGCGGCACTGCCGGCGATCGAGCGCGACATCGCCGCAGCGCGGATCGCGCCCTCGGTGGCGGCCCGCGCGCTGCTCGAACTGTTCGAGAAGCCCTAGCGCGTCAGCGGGGAAACCGGTCTACAAAGCAGGCACCACGACATGCACGACATCCTTCAGGAGCTCGAAAGGAAGCGCGCGCAGGCGCGCCTCGGCGGCGGCGAGAGACGCATCGCCGCGCAGCACGGAAAAGGCAAGCTGACGGCGCGGGAGCGCATCGAACTGCTGCTCGACGCCGGCAGCTTCGAGGAGTGGGACATGTTCGTGGAGCATCGCTGCCACGACTTCGGCATGGCCGAGCAGAAAATTCCCGGCGACGGCGTCGTCACGGGCTACGGGACGATCAATGGCCGACTGGTGTTCGTCTTCAGTCAGGATTTCACCGTGTTCGGTGGCTCACTGAGCGAAGCCCATGCGGAGAAGATCTGCAAGCTGATGGATCAGGCCATGAAGGTCGGCGCGCCGATCGTCGGCCTGAACGACTCGGGCGGTGCTCGCATCCAGGAAGGCGTGGCCTCGCTCGGCGGCTACGCCGAAGTGTTCCAGCGCAACGTGCTGGCTTCGGGGGTCGTGCCACAGATCAGCTTGATCATGGGCCCTTGCGCCGGTGGCGCAGTCTACAGTCCGGCGATCACGGATTTCATCGTCATGGTCAAGGACAGCTCGTACATGTTCGTGACCGGGCCGGAGGTCGTGAAGACCGTCACGCACGAGGAGGTCTCCGCCGAGGAGCTCGGCGGCGCCGTCACGCATACGACGCGCAGCGGCGTTGCCGACCTCGCCTTCGAGAACGACGTCGACGCGCTGTTGATGGTGCGCCGGCTCTTCAGCTACCTGCCGCTCAACAACCGCGAGCCACCGCCGCTGCGACGCAGCGGCGACCCGGTCGACCGTGAAGACCATTCGCTCGATACGCTCGTTCCCGACAATCCGAACAAGCCGTACGACATCAAGGAGCTCGTCTACAAGATCGTCGACGACGGTGATTTCTTCGAGCTCCAGCCCGACTATGCGCGCAACATCGTGATCGGCTTCGCGCGCATGGACGGCCACCCCGTCGGCATCGTCGCCAACCAGCCACTCGTGCTCGCCGGTTGTCTCGACATCAAGGGCAGCATCAAGGCGGCGCGCTTCGTACGGTTCTGCGACGCCTTCGGCATTCCGGTCATCACCTTTGTCGACGTTCCCGGGTTCATGCCGGGCACGGCGCAGGAGTACGGTGGCATCATCAAGCACGGGGCCAAGCTGCTCTATGCCTACGCCGAGTGCACGGTACCCAAGGTCACCGTGATCACGCGCAAGGCCTATGGCGGAGCCTACGACGTCATGTCCTCGAAGCACCTGCGCGGCGACGTGAACTTCGCGTGGCCGAATGCCGAGATCGCGGTGATGGGCGCCAAGGGCGCGGTCGAGATCATCTTCCGCGAGGACAAGAACGACCCGACGAAGCTCGCGGCGCGCGAGGCGGAATACAAGGCGCGCTTCGCGAATCCCTTCGTCGCGGGGGCGCGTGGTTACATCGACGATGTGATCCAGCCGCACGAGACACGCAAGCGCATCTGCCGCTCGCTGACGATGCTGCGCGGCAAGAAGCTCGAGAACCCGTGGCGCAAGCACGGCAACATCCCTCTGTAAGGGCGAATCGTGTTCAACAAGATCCTGATCGCAAATCGCGGCGAGATCGCCTGCCGCGTCATCAAGACCGCCCGCCGGCTCGGTATCCGCACGGTCGCTGTCTATTCGGACGCTGACCGCGATGCCCGTCATGTCGAGCTCGCGGACGAGGCCGTGCACATCGGTCCTGCGCCCTCGCGTGAGTCCTATCTCGTGATGGACCGGATCATCGAGGCCTGCAAGGCCACCGGCGCCGAGGCCGTGCATCCGGGTTATGGCTTCCTGTCCGAGAACGAGACGTTTGCGCGCCGCGTCGAGGAGGCAGGCATCGTCTTCATCGGGCCGAAGCATGCCTCGATCGCGGCGATGGGCGACAAGATAGCGTCGAAGAAGCTGGCCGCTGCGGCCGGCGTCAGCACCATCCCGGGCCACGATTCGCCGATCGAATCGGCCGACGATGCCGTCGCAATCGCCCGGCGGATCGGCTATCCCGTGATGATCAAGGCCAGCGCCGGTGGCGGCGGCAAGGGCCTGCGCGTGGCCTGGAACGACAAGGAGGCTCACGCAGGTTTCACCTCATGCCGCAACGAAGCGCGCAACAGCTTCGGCGACGACCGCGTCTTCATCGAGAAGTTCGTCGAGGAGCCCCGCCACATCGAGATACAGGTGCTCGGCGACGCGCACGGCAACTGCTTGTACCTCTGGGAGCGCGAGTGCTCGATCCAGCGTCGCCACCAGAAAGTCATCGAAGAAGCGCCGAGCCCGTTCCTCGACGAGAAAACGCGCAGGGCGATGGGTGAGCAGGCGGTCGCGCTCGCCCGCGCGGTGCAATACCAGTCCGCCGGCACGGTCGAGTTCGTCGTCGGCAAGGATCGCAGCTTCTACTTCCTCGAGATGAATACGCGGCTGCAGGTCGAGCACCCGGTCACCGAGTGCATCACCGGACTCGACCTGGTCGAGCAGATGATCCGGGTCGCGGCCGGGGAGAAGCTGTCCTTCGGGCAGGATCAGATCCGGCGGGTCGGCTGGGCCATCGAATGCCGGATCAACGCCGAGGATCCGCTGCGCAATTTTCTGCCCTCGACGGGCAGGCTCGTGCGGTTCGAGCCGCCGCCGCAGACGATGCAGGCCGGCGAGAGCGTGCCCGAGGCCGGCGGCATCCGTGTCGATACAGGGGTGGCCGAAGGTGGCGAGATCTCGATCTATTACGATTCGATGATCGCCAAGCTGATCGCTTACGGCAAGGACCGCAACGAGGCGATCGCGCGCATGCGCGAGGCGCTCAACGGTTTCCTGATCCGGGGCATCTCGAGCAACACCGGCTTTCAGGCAGCCCTGCTCGCTCACCCGCGCTTCGTGTCCGGGCGCTTCCACACCGGTTTCATCGCCGAGGAGTTTCCGAAGGGTTTCACGCTCGAATCCGTCTCGCATCCGGACCCCGAATTCCTGCTGGCGCTGGCGGTTGCGGCGCACGTACGGCTGCGTCAGCGCGCCGCCCGCATCAGCGGGCAGCTACCGGGATACGAGGTGCGCCTGGCGGACGAGTATGTCGTCATGCGCAAGGGCGCCGTGGGCCGGCACGAGCACACCCGCGTCCGCGTCGCGCACGACGGTGAGTGTCTCGCCGTGCAGTTTGGCGAGAGGACCCGGCGAATCAGCCTGCGCGGAGCGATCCGCGACATCGTCGCGCGCGGCGAGATCGACGGGCGCCCGTTCTGTGCCCAGGTCGAACGCGTCGGCCTCGAGTACCACGTGCTGCACGATGGCATGCAGGTTCACGTACGGGTGCTGACGCCGCGCGCCGCGGAGCTGCAGGCATTGATGCCCTACAAGGCGCCTCCGGATCTGTCGAAGTTCCTGCTCTCGCCGATGCCCGGCCTGCTCGTGGAGGTCGCGGCGCAGCCCGGTCAGCGCGTGCTCGCCGGCGAGAAGCTCGCCGTTATCGAGGCGATGAAGATGGAGAACATCCTCGTCGCCGCACAGGACTGCGTGGTCGCCGAGGTCGTTGCCAGGAAGGGCGAGAGCCTCGCGGTCGATCAGGTCATCATGAGATTCGAGTGAGCGTCCGATGAGCATGGCTGGCAACGATTCGCGGCCCTTCCGGGTGCTCGGCATCCAGCAGATCGCGATTGGCGGACTCGACAAGCAGCGGCTGCGTCGCCTGTGGGTGGACGAGCTCGGTCTGGCCGTGACAGGCCGTTTCGTCAGCGAGCGCGAGAACGTCGATGAGGACATTTGCACCATCGGGGACGGCCCGCTGCGCGTCGAGGTCGACCTCATGCAGCCGTTGGATCCCGAGAAAAAGCCGGCCGTGCACGCCACGCCGCTCAATCACATCGGGCTCTGGGTCGACGACCTGCCGCGTGCCGTCGAGTGGCTCACGGCGCGCGGGGTCCGCTTCGCGCCTGGTGGAATTCGCAAGGGCGCCGCCGGACACGACATCTGTTTCCTGCACCCGAAGCCGAGCGATGAATTCCCGATAGCGGGCGAGGGCGTGCTGATCGAGCTCGTCCAGGCCCCACCGGAGGTGATTGCGGCCCTCGCGGGCGCCGGCCGCTCCGGTATCTGAGCCGACGGTGGTTCAGACGGCCGTCGAGCTGAAGGGGCGAGCGGTGCGCTGCTCGAAGAACGCCTGCAGCTCGGCAACGATTGCCAGCGCGATCGCCTCGGGCGAGCGGCCGCCGAGGTCGAGTCCGACAGGGGCGCGCAGACGGCCGTGCAGGCGCTCGGCATCGTGACCGAGGTCCTGGAGCAGCTTCTCGCGGCGGTGGGCCGGTCCGAGCAGACCGACATACGGGATGTCGCAGTCGGCGAGTTGTCGCAGATAGACGCGATCCGAATCGAGGTGATGGCTCATGACTACCGCCGCAGAGTAGCTGCCTGGCGCGAGCATCGCGGCGAGCTCATCGACGGGCTGTTCTCGTACGCATGCCGCGCGCGGGAAAAGAGCGGCCCGGGCATAGGCGCCGCGGTGATCGCAGACCGTCACCTGCCAGCCCATGAAGGCCGCCAGTTCACAGACCGGCCGCGCATCGGGACCGGCACCGAGCAGCAGCAGCCGGCGCCGCAGGGGGATCTGGCCAACGAACAGACGCATGCCGGGAGGCTCTCGCAGCGCCTCTGCGGGCGGATCAAAAAGGCACTCGCCGCGGCGCCGCCCCGAATCTCCCGGCTCGATCACGAGCGCGTAAACGCCCGTTCGTCCGCTGCGCCACCGCTCGAACATCCAGGCGAGCGGCTGCCAGTCTTCGGTGGCCGACACCCGCTGCAGCAGCAACTGCATCGCTCCTTCGCAACCGGCGCCGAGCCCCCAGAGCTGATCGTCGGGTCCACGCATGTCGTAGCCGACGATCTGCGGCTCACCGCTGGCGCGCACCGCGCCGGCGCGCATGGCCAGATCCCCCTCGAGACAACCACCCGACACCAGTCCGGCATATTCGCCGTGGGAGTCGATCAGCAGGTGTGCGCCTGCCTTGCGGTAGGTGGACCCAGCGGTCTCGACCACTGTAGCGAGGACGAGCGGCTCGCCGCAGGAGCGAGCACGCTCGAACAGGGGCTCGAGTGACGGCAATGACACGTCCATGGTGACGACATTCTCGCATTGCCGCAGGGCACTTGCGCGCGCAGTCAGCGCGCCCGTAGAGTTCCAAATTTACCTGCCTGGATTCCGACAACGCGATGCCCGCCACCGTTCCTGCTCCCTGGGTCGTGCACAAGTTCGGCGGCTCCAGCGTCGCCGACGCCGACTGTTTCCGCCGCGTCGCGGCGATCGTCGAGTCCTGGCCGGTGGGCCGGCCGCCGTGCCGGCAGGCGGTCGTCCTCTCCGCCTGCAAGGGTGTGACCGATGCCCTGCTGCGTCTGGTGGCCGAGGCAGAGGCGCAGAACCTCGGCTATCGCGCCGGGCTCGACGCACTGCGCGCGCGGCATGCGGAGATCGCCGGGCAACTCCTCACGACCGATGCCGCGCGTCTGTACCTCGCCGCATTCGATCGTGACCGTCATGACATCGAGGGTATCCTCGACACCGTGCGCCTGACGCGTTCGGCCGCGCGCAACATCACCGACCTGATCTCGGGTTTCGGCGAAATCTGGTCGACGCGCCTGTTCCGCGAGTTCTTCGAGGCGCGTCAGGGCCCCGGCGGCGGTGAAGTGCGCTGGATCGACGCCCGCGAAGTCGTCGTAGTGGAGTGGGGTCCTCTGGGACCGGCAGTCCAATGGTCGGAGTCGCGCGAGCGCATGCAGCGACTCGTGCCGTCCGACTTCTCCGGCACGCTGATCGTCACCGGATTCATCGCCTCCGACCGGCGCGGTGTGCAGACGACGCTTGGTCGCAACGGCAGCGACTTCTCCGCGTCCATATTCGGCTCGCTGCTCGATGCCGTCGAGATCCATATCTGGACCGATGTCGATGGTGTGCTGTCGGCCGACCCCCGCCGGGTCCCCGACGCCCAGGTCATCGACTCGCTGTCCTACAACGAGGCCATGGAACTCGCCTACTTCGGCGCCAAGGTCATTCATCCGCAGACGATGTCGCCCGCCGTGGGGCGCGGGATTCCGATCTGGATCCGCAACACTTTTGCACCCGATCACCCCGCGACGCTGATCTGTGCCCGACCGGAGTCTAGGCTCGCCGTCAAGGGCATCACCACGATCGAGAACATCGCGCTGATCAATCTCGAGGGCGCCGGCATGATCGGCGTGCCGGGCACTGCGAGTCGGCTGTTCGGCGCGCTTCGGGAGGAGGGCGTTTCGGTCATCCTGATCTCGCAGGGCAGTTCGGAGCACTCGATCTGCTGCGCGGTGCCGCGCGACCAGGCCGAGCGCGCAGTCCAGCGCGTGCGGCTTGCTTTCGAGCAGGAGCTCGCGGAAGGGCAGATCCAGTCGGTCGACGTGGATGCCGATCTGGCGATTCTCGCCGTGGTCGGCGACGGGATGGCCGGGATTCCCGGCATCGCCGCCAAGGTCTTCGATGCGCTCGGCAGTGCGGCCGTGAACGTCCGGGCGATCGCGCAGGGTGCCTCCGAGCGGAACATTTCCGTGGTGGTTCCGGGCCGGCATGCGACCCGCGCGCTGCGCGCGGTCCACGCGAGCTTCTATCTCTCCCCGCACACGATCTCGATTGGCATCATCGGTCCGGGGACAGTCGGCCGCGTGCTGCTCGACCAGCTGGCGGCGCAGAGCGATCATCTGCGCCGCGAGTTCAAGCTCGACCTTCGCGTTCGCGGCCTGCTGTCCTCGCGGAAGATGCTGCTGTCCGACAAAGGCATCGCGCTCGACCAGTGGGCCGACGCATTCGCCGCGGCGACCGAGGCTCCCGATCTTGCGGTCTTCGTCGAGCACGTCCACGTCGACTACCTGCCGCACAGCGTGATCATCGACTGCACGGCGAGCGGCGAGGTCGCGCGCCACTACGCGGCCTGGCTGGCGGCGGGTATCCACATCGTTACGCCGAACAAGAAGGCCAATTCCGCGCCGCTGGCCGAGTATAGGGCCTTGCACGAGGCGCGCCGCGCCGGCGGATCCCACTATCTCTACGAGGCAACCGTCGGGGCCGGGCTGCCGATCATCCAGACGCTGCGCGACCTGCGCCAGACCGGCGATGTGATCACGAGCATCGAAGGCATCTTCTCGGGCACGCTCGCCTATCTCTTCAATGTTTACGACGGCAGCGTGCCGTTCAGCCAGATCGTGCGGGATGCGAAGAACCGCGGCTATACCGAGCCTGATCCCCGTGACGACCTGTCGGGCACGGACGTCGCGCGCAAGCTGATCATCCTCGGCCGGGAAATGGGCCTGACGCTCGAACTCGCCGACGTCCGCATCGAAAGCCTCGTGCCGGCAGGTCTCGAGAACGGGTCGATCGACGACTTCCTCGCGCTGCTCCCGACCCATGATGCGACGATGCAGGCGAGGTACGCCGCCGCCGCATCGCGCGGCAGGGTGCTGCGCTATGTCGGGCGCATCACGGCCAGTGGCGAAGCGACGGTCGGCGTGGTCGAACTCGACCGGAAGCACGCGTTCGCGAATATCGCGCTGACGGACAACGTGGTGCGTTTCGCCACGAGCCGGTACTGCGAAAATCCGCTGATCGTCCAGGGACCGGGTGCGGGACCGGCGGTCACGGCGGGCGGGATCTTCGCTGACCTGCTACGCCTGTCGGCTTACCTCGGGACGCGGCTGTGAGCGGTCGGCAGAGCGCGACGGCCTTTGCCCCGGCCTCGGTCGCCAACGTCGCGACCGGCTTCGACATCCTCGGCTTCGCCGTCGACGCGCTCGGTGACCGCATCACCGTCAGGCGCGTCGAGACACCGGGCGTGCGCATCGCGGCTGCGTCGGGCGTGGTCTCAGACGTGCCGCGTGCGCCAGAGCGCAACACGGCAGGGCGGGCGCTGCAGGCGCTCAATGTCGCGGTGCGCCCGCCGTTCGGTTTCGAGGTGCACATCGAGAAGGGCATTCCGCTGGGCTCCGGGCTCGGCGGTTCGGCGGCGTCGGCCGTCGGTGCGGTCGTCGCCGCCAACGCGCTGCTCGATGCGCCCCTGGCGAAGATCGAGCTGCTCAAGTTCGCGATGCAGGGCGAGGCGGTCGCGAGCGGCTCGATCCACGCGGACAACATCGCACCGAGCCTGTTCGGTGGACTGGTCCTCACCGTCGGGATCGACGATCCGCGCGTCAAGCGGATCCCCGTGCCGGAGGGTATTCGCGCCATCATCGTCCACCCGCACATGTTCCTGTCCACGAAGCAGGCGCGTTCGATACTCAAGCGCGAGGTCGGCATGTCCGACTTCGTCTGGCAGACGGCGAATCTGGCCGGTTTCATCGCCGGCTGCTTCACCGGCGATCTCGACCTGATCCGCGAGGGGCTCAACGACGTCGTCATCGAACCGCAGCGGCGCATGCTGATTCCCGGCGCCACGGCAGTCCGCGACGCCGCCTTGCAGGCCGGCGCGCTCGGCTGTTCGATATCGGGCGCCGGACCGACGCTGTTCGCCTGGGCTCTCGAGCCCGCAGCCGAGCGCGTGCAGGCAACGATGGTCGAAGCCTTCGCCCGCAACGGTGTCGAAGTCGATCACTGGATCGTAGGTATCGATTCGCCGGGCGCGCGCCTTGTCGACACCTGAATTGACCATGCTGTTCTCGAGTACCAGGGATGCCTTGCGCCGCGCCGGGTTCGCCGCGGCGCTTCGCGAAGGCCTGGCGCCGGACGGTGGCCTGTACGTGCCTGAGCATTGGCCCGACCGGAGCGCCGACCTCGCGGACGCGCCGCAGGGTCTGGCGCAGGTCGGCCAGTGGCTGATCGAGCCGTTCGCTGCCGAGGATCCTCTGGGGCGAGAACTCGGCGCGATCGCCGTGGAGGCATTCAGCTTCCCGGCACCGCGTGTGCCGCTGACGCCCGACGATCGCTACAGCGTGCTCGAGCTGTTCCATGGGCCGACTGCGGCCTTCAAGGACTTCGGCGCCCGCTTTCTCGCGGCCTGCTTCGAGCGGCTCAATCGAGGCAGCGCGCGCGTCGTCAATCTTCTGGTGGCGACATCGGGCGATACCGGTGGCGCCGTGGCCGCGGCCTTCCATCGCCGCCCCGCCATCCGCGTCACCATCCTCTATCCGAAGGGTCTCGTTTCGCCTACCCAGGAGCGCCAGCTGACCTGCTGGGGCGACAACGTCGTCTCGTGCGCGGTGCGCGGCACGTTCGACGACTGCCAGGTGCTCGTCAAGCAGGCTTTCGTCGACCCGGAGCTGCGCGACCGCTTCGACCTGACGTCGGCCAACAGCATCAACCTCGGACGACTGTTGCCGCAGGCGGTCTATTACGCGGCGACGAGTCTCGCGGCGTGGCGCCGCTACGGTGAAACGTTGTCATTCATCGTGCCGAGCGGCAATCTCGGCAATGTCTTCGCCTGCATCGCGGCGCGTCGCATGGGTTTGCCGATCGGCGACATCGTGCTGGCGCACAACGCGAACCGCACGGTCGTCGACTACCTCGCCGACGGCGAGTGGCGGCCTCGTCCGAGCATCCCGACGCTGGCTTCGGCGATGGACGTCGGCAATCCTTCCAACATGGAGCGTCTGCACAGTCTCTTTCCCGACTTCCATGCCCTGCGCGGCGCGATTCGTGCCGAGACCGTGGACGACGACTCGATCCGCGCCCGAATCCGCGCTGATGCCAAGCGTTACGGGCAGGTCTGGTGTCCGCACACGGCCACCGCGGCCGAGGTCTATGCGCGGCTGCCCGAGTCGCTGCGGGCGACGCGTCGCTGGTGCATCGTGGCGACCGCGCACCCGGCCAAGTTTCCAGAAATCGTCGAACCCCTGATCGGGCGTCCGGTCGCAGTCCCGGACCCCCTCGCCGAACTGTTCTCGCGCCCGACCCGCGCAGAGACGATCGATGCCGATCTGGGCGCGCTTCGCGCGGTGCTCGCGGGCGCCGAGGGACGGGCATGAACGCCCTGCCGCCGTGGGGCAGCGCCGCCATCGCGCTCGCCGTCGGCATCGGTATTGGGCTCGCGCTCGCAGTGCTCTGGCGCTGGTACCTGCGTCACAGGCGGGAGCGCGCCCTGCACGAGACGGTGACTTCGATCGCCGTCGACCACCTGCGCAACGTGCTCGTACCGGACGGCAATGGCGGGGACGTGCACCTCGACTACGTCCTGCTCACGGCGCGTGGGCTCGTGGTACTCGATATCCGCGATGTTCGTGGCAACGTATTCGGCTCCGACCAGATGAAGGAATGGACGGTCATGGCGCGCGGGCGTCGCGCGACCTTCGTCAATCCGCAGAGTGCGCTCTACGACCGGATCGCCGCCGTTCGCCGGTACGTCGATCAGGCCAACGTCGAGGGCAGGATCGTGTTCCTGCGGCGGGCGGCTTTCCCCAAAGGACTGCCGCGCCACACCATCGGCATCGACTCGCTGGTCAGCGAGTTTCCGCTACCCGACCGCGACGCGGCCGAACGCAGCGTGGCCCGGCTGCGCGAGGGCTGGGAGAGGCTGCGTGCCGCCGTGCGTCCGAGTCCGCTCGCCAACGCCCGCGGCATCTTCGACGGCTGAGCCGGCGCGCCGACCGTCCTCAGGGAAGCGCAAAGAACCGGCGCGCTGCAGCGGTGGTGTGCTCCGCCAGGGTCGCAAGCGGCTCCCCGCGCGCTCGGGCGACAGTGGCGGCAATGTGCGGCAGATACATCGGCTCGTTGCGCCGCGAGCTTGGCTTCGGCGCGAGATCACGCGGCAGCAGGTAAGGACCGTCGGTTTCGACCATCAGTCGGCCGGTCGGAATCAGCGCAACGAGCTCGTGCAGGTGCTGGCCGCGCCGCTCGTCGCAGATCCAGCCCGTAATACCGATGTCGAGGCCGAGGTCGAGGCATTCGAAGAGTTCCTCGCGCGATCCCGTGAAACAGTGGGCGATTGCGCCTGTGAGGCGATCGCGGAAGCCACGCAGGATCGCGACGAAATCCGCATGGGCCTCGCGTACGTGCAGGAAGACGGGCTTGCCGAGACGGACGGCCAGGTCGAGCTGGATTTCGAGGGCTGCGCGCTGGACGTCGCGCGGAGTGAAGTCGCGAAAATAGTCCAGGCCGCATTCGCCGACGGCTGCGACGTCGCTTGCTTGCGCGAGTCGTTCGAGGGTCTCGAGGGCGCCGGGCCCGGTCACCTCGTCGGCGTGATGCGGATGGCAGCCCGCAGTGCAACGCATCGAGTCGGGGTGCTCGCGCACGATCTCGAGGGCGCGTCTCGTCCCTTCCAGACTGGCACCGGTCACGACCATGCGTCGCACGCCGGCGGCTGCAGCGCGCGCGACGACTGCCTCACGGTCTCGATCGTAGCTGTCGTGACCGAGGTTGATGCCGATGTCGACGAGTTCGATCTGCGGCGCGTTGGGATCCTGAACCATCGAGGCGTACCGATACGGTGATTCCCGCTTCACCGTGGCTTCAGGATCCGGACCTGAGCGCCGTGCAGAGCGCCTCGACGTCGGCGGCGTCCTGATTCCAGGAGACGACGAAGCGGTACTCGCCGCAACCTGCGGCTCCCCAGTCATAGAACGCAAATCCGAGGTCGCGCAGCGCCGCGGCGCGCGGCGGCGGGAGGCGCACGAACACCTCATTCGCCTCGACCGTTTGCAGCAGGGAGGAGCCCGCCGCCTCGCCGATCCGCCGCGCGAGCCCGTTGGCATGCGCGGCATTGCGACGCCAGACACCCGTCTCGATGTAGGCGAGCAGTTGCGCCGACACGAAGCGCATCTTCGAGAGCAGGTGACCAGCACGCTTGCGACGAAACTCGTAGCCCCGACTCGCCTCGGCATCGAAGAACACGACGGCCTCTGCGGCCAGCGCGCCGTTCTTGGTCGCTCCAAAGGACAGTACGTCGACCCCTGCCCGCCAGGTGATGTCCGCTGGAGCGCAGTCAAGGAAGGCCACGGCGTTGGCAAAACGGGCGCCGTCCATGTGCAGCTGCAGGCCTCGTCGATGGGCGACCGCCGCGAGCTCGGCGATCGCGTCCGGACGGTAAACCGTACCGAACTCGGTCGCCTGCGTGATCGACACCACTGCCGGTTGCACGGTATGAACGTTGGCCGGGTTGTCGTCGAGCACCTGCACGAGTTGCGTGGCCGACAGCCTGCCGTCCGGACAATCGGCGAGCAGCAGTCGGGCACCCCCGGTCATGAACTCCGGCGCGCCGCATTCATCGCGGACGACGTGCGCATGCGCGGGCGTCACGATGGCGCCATAAGGTGGGCAGAGCGCGGCGAGCGCGGTTCCGTTGGCGGCCGTGCCGGTCGCGACCGGGAATACGCGGACGGATCGGTCGAAGAACTCCGAAAAGACCGCGTCGAGCCGTAGGCTCCACGCGTCCTCGCCGTAGGCAGCGGCGTGCTCCCGGTTGGCATCGAGCAGCGCATCGAGGATCTCCGGGCAGGCCGGTGCGGTGTTGTCGCTGCGGAACCAGTGAATCATCCTCGAATGCTACTATGTCCCGTGCATGGACTACCCGCATCTGCTTGCGCCGCTGACGGTCGCCGGTTACACGCTGCGCAACCGCCTCGTGATGGGGTCCATGCACACTGGGCTCGAGGACCGGGCGCGCGACTACCCCAGGCTCGCCGCCTACTTTGCAGAACGTGCGCGCGGCGGTGCGGCGCTGCTGGTGACAGGCGGAATCGCCCCGAATCGCGCGGGCTGGATCGCTCCGTTTGCCGGCAAGCTCTCGACGCGCCGAGAGGTCGGGCGGCATCGGCTCGTCGCCGAAGCGGTGCACGCCGAGGGCGCCAGGATCTGCCTGCAGATCCTGCACACCGGCCGCTACGGCTATCATCCGTTGATCGTCAGTGCTTCTGCCGAGCGTGCGCCGATCAACCGGTTCCGGCCCCGGGCGCTGACCCGCGCGGGCATCGAGTCGCAGATCGATGCGTTCGTGCGCTGTGCCGAACTGGCGCGCGAGGCCGGCTACGACGGGGTCGAGATCATGGGCTCCGAGGGCTATTTCATCAATCAGTTCCTGGCGCCCCGGACCAACCGGCGCCGTGACGAGTGGGGCGGCTCGCGCGAAAACCGGGCCCGGCTCGCGCTCGAGATCGTGCGCCGCACGCGGTCGGCGGTGGGCCCGGACTTCATCCTGATGTTTCGGATCTCCTGCCTGGATCTGGTCGAGCAGGGCAGCCGGTTCGACGACACGGCCTGGCTGGCCCGCTCGCTCGCTGACGTCGGAGTCGATCTCCTCAACACGGGTATCGGCTGGCACGAAGCCCGCGTGCCGACGATTGCCGGCATGGTGCCGCGTGCGGCGTTCAGCTGGGTGACGCGCCGACTTCGGGAGGTCAGTCCGGTTCCCGTCGTCGCGACGAACCGGATCAACGATCCGGCGGTCGCCGAGCGAGTGCTGGCACGGGGCGACGCCGATCTGGTTTCGATGGCGCGACCGCTGCTCGCGGATCCGTACTGGCTCGCCAAGGCCGCGGCCGGTCGCGAGCGCGAGATCAACACCTGCATCGCCTGCAATCAGGCCTGCCTCGATCACGTGTTCCGCAAGCAGCGGGCGAGCTGCCTCGTCAATCCTCGCGCCGCTTACGAAACCGAGCTCGTGCTGCGGCCGGCGCGGCGCCCGCGACGCATTGCCGTCGTGGGCGGCGGGCCAGCGGGACTCGCCTGCGCGGCGGCGTGCGCCGAGAGGGGTCATCGTGTGACGCTGTTCGAACGCGAGGCAGAGCTCGGTGGCCAGATTCGCTATGCGCGGGCCGTCCCCGGCAAGGAGGAGTTCCACGAGACGTTGCGTTATTTCGGCGCACGGCTCGCGGCGCTCGGCGTGGAGGTCCGGCTGGGCGTGACAGCCACGACGGATGGCCTCACCGAGCAGGCCTTCGAGCAGGTCGTGCTCGCGAGCGGTGTGCGGGCCCGCACTCCCGCCATCGAAGGCATCGACCATCCGAAAGTCATTACCTACCCGGAGCTGCTCGGTGGGCAGCGCGTCGCCGGCCGTCGGGTGGCGATCATCGGTGCCGGCGGCATCGGTTTCGACGTGGCGACCTTCCTGACTGCGCCTGCCCTTCTGCCTGCCAAGGCGGATCGACCTGCCGACGCGGTGCCGCTCGAGCCCTACCTCGACGAGTGGGGCATCGACAGGACGCTGGGCTGCGCTGGTGGTCTGTCCGAGCCGCGACCACCTGACCCGCCGCGCACGGTCTGGCTGCTGCAGCGGACGCCAGGTCGGCTCGGGCGCACGCTCGGTGCCACGACTGGCTGGATCCATCGGCGTGTCCTGCAGCAGCGCGGCGTCGTGATGCAGGGCGGAGTTCGCTACCGACGCATCGATGACGCCGGGTTACACATCGAAGTCGATGGCCGGCAGGAGACGCTCGAGGTCGACCACGTCGTGGTCTGCGCTGGCCAGGAGTCGGTCACGGACCTTGCGGCGGGGCTTGCCGAGCGCGGCATCCGTCAGACGCTGATCGGCGGTGCGAGGCTCGCCGCCGAGCTCGACGCCGAGCGCGCGATCCGCGAGGGCTTCGAGCTTGCGGTCGCACTCGATTGAGGCATGCATGGCCGGCGCGTCGCCAGGACAGCTTCCGCTTCTCGAGCACCTCGCAGAGGAGCGGCCGATCGTGTGGCGCCGGTCGCGGCGCGCGCGACGGCTCAGCATTCGCGTCCATCGCGATGCCAGGGTCGAGGTCGTGGTGCCGCCGCGCGCCAACGCGAGAGAGGTCGCGGATTTCGTGGCCCGCCACCACCAGTGGATCGAAAGTCGACGCGCGGAGGCCGAGCTGCGGCGGCCGCCGAGCGAGGTGTTCCCGCCGGCGCGGATCGAACTGCGGGCCCTCGGCGAGGTCTGGCGGGTGCATGTCGCGGGCGGCGCGGGGCGACTCGCAGTGCGCGAGCGCGGAACGGGTCTGCTCGAGGTCGTCGGCGATGCGAGCGGGAACGAGCCCATTCGCCGGGCGCTGTTGCGCTGGCTGATGCGTCGGTGCGAGGAGCCGTTGGCTCGGGAGCTGCGCGAGACGGCGCAGCGCTGTGGATTCCGCTATCGGGCCATGGCTGTGCGTCGGCAGCGCGCGCGTTGGGGATCCTGTTCGGCGCGCGGCACGATCAGCCTCAATGTCTGTCTGGCCTTTCAGCGTCCTGAGGTTCTGCGGTACCTGCTGGTGCACGAGCTCGCGCACACGCTGCACATGAATCACTCGCGCGAGTTCTGGAGCTGCGTGGCACGGCACTGTCCCGACTGGGCGGCGCTCGACCGGGAACTGCTCCAAGGCTGGAAGCACGTACCGACCTGGATCTTCGAGGTTGCCAACGATGGCTGAACAGACTCCCCCCGCCCGCGCCAGCGTCGATCTGTCGGACGAGCGCGTCTACTGGGATCTCGGCAGTTCGCTGTCTTACGGCGAGTACCTCGGCCTCGACAAGCTGTTGGCGGCGCAGCGGCCGCTCTCGCGCGAGCATGACGAGATGCTGTTCATCATCGTCCACCAGACGTCCGAGTTGTGGATGCGACTGATGCTGCACGAGCTCGAGGCCGTGTTCGAGAGCGTGCGTCGTGACGATCTCGACCCCTCTTTCAAGCGCCTGAGCCGGATCTCGCGAGTCCAGCAGCAACTGCTCGCGACCTGGGAGGTGTTGTCGACCCTGACACCGTCTGAGTACTCGGCGTTCCGCAACGAGCTCGGGCGATCCTCCGGCTTCCAGAGCGTGCAGTACCGCATGCTCGAGTTCCGGCTCGGCAACAAGAACGCCGAGATGGTCCGCGTGCATCGGCGCGATCCGGAGGCTTTCGATCGGCTCAACATCGCACTGGAGGCCCCCTCGCTCTACGACGAGGTGCTGCGGCTGCTGTCCCGCCGCGGCTACGGCGTGCCGGAGGACTGCCTGAGCCGTGACTTTTCCCAGCCCTACATCGCGTCGAAGCAGGTCGCGGCGGCGTGGCTCGGCGTCTACCACAACGCCGAGAAGGACTGGGACCTCTACGAGCTCGCGGAGAGACTGGTCGATCTCGATCATCGCTTCCAGCTCTGGCGATTTCACCACCTCAAGACCGTCGAACGCGTGATCGGTTACAAGTCCGGCACGGGTGGCACGTCCGGCGTGCACTACCTGGCCAAGGCGCTCGAGCTCAAGTTCTTTCCGGAACTCTGGCAGGTGCGGACTTCGATGTAACGCGGGCGCGCTGCCACAGACGCCAGCCGAGCAGGACGGCCAGGATCAGCGCATAGAGCAGCGGCTCGCGGAGGGCGGCCCGTGTCTGCCACCAGAAGTGCCACAGTGCCAGCACCGCGACGGCGTAGACCAGCCGATGCAGACGCTGCCATTGGCGGCCGAGGCGACGCATCATCGCCGACGTCGAGGTGAGCGCCAGGGGCAACATGCCGAGGAGTGCCAGGCTGCCAATCAGGATGTATGGCCGCTTCGCGAGCTCTGAGCCGAGCCGCCCGGGGTCCAGTTCGAGCTCGAGCGCCGCATAGACGAGAAAGTGCAGCGCCGCATAGCCGAAGGCAAAGAGTCCGAGCATGCGGCGCAGCCGCAGCAGCTGCGGCGCTCGCAGCCATTGCCGTGCCGGCGAGACCACCAGCGTCACCCACAGCAGGTTCAGGGCCGTCCTGCCGAGCGAGTGCAGCAGTTCGCGGGACGGGTCGGGGCCCAGCGACAGGTCCCCGACGGCGGCAGCCCGCGCGGTGAGCCACGCGAGCGGCGCGAGGCAGGCGGCGGCGACGAGCGGCTTGTAGATCCAGCGATAGCGTTGCTCGACGCTCACGCCGACGCTATCCGTTCAGTTCAGTAGTACCGCCGCAGGTCCATTCCCCGATAGAGCGTAGCGACGGCCTCGGCGTAGCCATTGAATGGCAGCGTTTCGATGCGCGGCGCGAACAGGCCGGAGCCGAGACGGCGCTCACGTGCCTGACTCCATCGCGGATGGTCGACCTGCGGATTGACGTTGGCATAGAAACCGTACTCGTCGGGCGCCATCACGTTCCAGGTGGTGCGGGGCTCGCGCTCGACAAATCGGAACCGGACGATCGACTTGATGCTCTTGAAGCCGTACTTCCAGGGCACGATCAGGCGCAGTGGGGCGCCGTTCTGGTTCGGCAGCCATTGTCCGTATACACCGACGACCAGCAGTGTCAGCGGGTGCATGGCCTCGTCGATGCGCAGGCCCTCGACGTACGGCCAGTCGAGAATGGCGGTGCGCTGGCCGGGCATCTGCTTCGGATCGTGGAGCGTCGTGAATTCGACGTACTTCGCGCGCGAAGTAGGGTTTGCGCGGCGGATCAGGTCGGCCAGCGGGAAACCGAGCCAGGGCACGACCATCGACCAGGCCTCGACGCAGCGAAACCGGTAGATGCGCTCTTCGAGCGCATGGGGCTTGAGGACATCTTCGAGCGTCAGGCGACCGCGCAGTTCGCATTCGCCGGCGAACTCGACACTCCACGGCTCAGCGAGCAGACTGGCGGCTCGGGCCTTCGGGTCAGACTTGTCGGGTCCGAATTCGTAGAAGTTGTTGTAGCTCGTGACGTCGTCGAAAGGAGTCAGTGGCTCGGCACTCCGGTAGGCAGCGTTGCGCGTGAACCGCGGCGTGCCGCTGCGTACTTGGCGTCCGACCGGCGCTTGCGCTCCGGACGGCATGGCTGCGGCGCGTGCGTCCGAGACAGAAACGGCGAGCGCGGCCGCGCCGAAGCCGAGAGCTGCGAGGACGCGCCGCCGGTCATGGAAAACCTCGGGCGCGGTGATCTGCGACGGTAGTATCCGCAGGGATCTCGGGCGACGCATGGAACCTCCTTGTAGCGGACCGCCGTCGGCGGTTGATTATCACATGCCGGGGCGGTCGGCGTCGGCGGAGCGCAGCCGCAGATGACGCGACAGGTGCACGTCCTCGGGATTGTCCATCCAGCCTTCGACACGCGCATCGACGAGGTTGCGGGCGACCTCCTGAATCAGTGGAACGACGGGGTGATCGGCCGAGAGGCGGGCCTCGGCCGCCGCGAGTGCTGCTTCACGGGCTGCGGGGTCGGCGAGGCGCAGCGCCCGATCGAGCAGCGACTCGAACTCCCGGCCGAAATAGCGTCCGGTGTTGTAGCTCGAGCCGGCGCGGAATCGTTCAAGGTAGTAGTCGAGAACCGGCGGCTCCTGCGCTCCGGTCAGGGCAACGTCGAAGTCGCCGCGGCGAAGGTCGGCGATCAACGATCCGATCTCGCTGCGAAACGTCGTGGTCGGCAGACCGGCTGCGGTCCACATTGCCGCAACGGCGAGGCACAGCTCCTCGCCGTTACCCGTCGGTACGCGCAGGCGTAGCGGCCGGCCGAGACGCGCACGCGCGCCGGCGGCTTGCAGTGTCGCGCGTGCCCGTGCGAGCCTGAGCTCGGGCGTGCCGTCGGCGAGCGAGGTCCCGAGATCGATGCCGACACCGCGTGGCGCCACGCGCAGCGACGCCAGCTCGCCACCGGGCGTGACGCTGCGCACCAGCCTTTCGCGGTCGACGGCCTGTGAGAGCGCCGCGCGCACGCGCACATCGTCGAGCGGTGCCCGTGTCAGGTTGAAACGCAGGTATCGCACTGATCCCAGAGGCGACACGCGCACCGTGCCCGGCGGCAACTCGCGGCGCAAGGCCTGCTGACGGTTCGGCGGGAAACCGGGCCAGCCGACCACGTGTAGTTCGCCGGCGCGGAAGCGATTGACGAGCATGACGACATCGTCGGAAGGCAGATAGACGACCGCGTCGAGACGGACCGAGGCGGCGGCATGATGGCGCGCGTTGCGCTCGAGCCGCAGCGCGCCGCGAGCCTGCCGCGCGACGAGCCGAAATGCGCCGTTGCTGACCAGGTTGCCGGCCCGCGTCCAGTCACGGCCCAACCGCGAGATCGCATGCATCGGCAGCGGGAAGCCTTCCTCGCCGGCAAACAGCCGTGGCAGCGAAGGCGATGGATGGGCCAGCTCGACGACGATCGTGCGCGGATCGGGGGCGTGCGCGGCGAGCCACTCGGCGGGCCAGTGGCCGGCGTGTACCTCGGCGGCGCCGCGGATCACGTATAGGCGCATGGCGCGCGCGGCGGCCGTGGCCGGCGTCAACGATCGTTGCCAGCCGCGGACGAAATCGGCCGCGGTCAATGGCGTCCCGTCCGACCATTGCAGCCCCGGTCGAAGCCGAAATGTGTAACGCAGCCCGTCCGCCGAGACGGTCCAGGATTCGGCGGCGCCCGGGATGACGCGGCCGTCGGCATTGAACGTCGTCAGACCCTCGAACAGGTCGCGCAGGATCGCCTGCTCGCTCGCGACTCCCGACTGGCGGGGTTCGAGCGATCCGGGTTCGCCGAAAGCGCCGCGCAACAGCACTCCAGCCACTGCGACATGGCAGACGGGCGCGGCGGCGGCGAGCAGTCCGACCAGCAGTGTGCGCCCGATGCGTTGCATCGGCGGACTATACTGCGAGCCATGCGTTACCGGATCCGCACGTGTTTCGATCGCCCCCCTGCCGAACTCGTCGCCCGACTCGCCGCGACTCACGTCGGCGTCACGGGCGTACACGCGGGACCGCGGCAGGTGATCGCGGCGGCGATCAAGCCTCTGCAGCCGCAGTGGCGTGTCTGCGGACCGGCCTTCACCGTTCGACCCGAGTACACCGAGGACCTGCTGGTCGGCGAGGTGGCCGCCAAGTACGCCCAGTCGGGCGACGTGATCGTCGTCGATGCGGGGGCGCGCGAGGACGTGGCATGCTGGGGCATGGGGATGTCGATGGCGGCCCATGCCGCCGGGTGTGCCGGAGTCGTGCTCGATGGCATGTGCATGAACGGTGCGCTGCTGACGCGCGAGCGCGTGCAGCTGCCGGTTTTCGCCCGCGGTCTTTGCGCCAGCGCGCGAGGGGCGGAGCGGCCGGGCTGGATCAATGAACCTGTGATCTGCGGTGGCGTGATTGTGCACCCGGGCGATATCGTTCTCGGCGACTGCGACGGTGTCGTCATCGTTCCCGCCGCCCGAGCGCTCGAGATCGTCGAGCGTTCGGCCGCCTATCAGGCTCGAGCTGCCGCCGATCGGGAGCAGCAGGTGCCCTATTGGGAAAGGCGCGACAGTGAACGCAAGCTGCGCGAGATTCCTGGCGTCGAATTCCTCCAGCGCTAGCGCCAGTTAACCACGTTGATCCCGCGCCGCTCACACTCGCGGCGCAGGGCGCGCGACGCGTTGACGCACCAGCCCTGATCGACGAGCTCGAGATGCGGCAGATCGGCGGTCGAGTTGCCGTAAGCGATGCTGCGGACTTCCGGATAACGCGCAAGGTACTCGCGTACGATCAGGGCCTTGCGCTCGTCGCGGCAGTTGGGACCCTCGAGTCGTCCATCGAGTCGGTCGCCGTTCCAGCGCACCCGGCTGCAGACCGTCTCGTCGAAGCCAAGCGCCTGGCCGACCGCCGGCACGTACAGATCGACGCTCGCCGACATCAGGACCAGGTGGTCCTGCTGGCTGAGATGTGCTTCGATTGTGCGAATGGCGTCTGCTAAGACGCCGCGCTCCCGCAGGCGCGCCACGTACTGCGCCGTCCAGCGTTCGAGTGTCCGGCGCGGCAGACCGCCCAGCGCGCACCGGATCAGGCACCCTTTGAGTTCGCCGCGGTCGACCGAGCGCAATGCAAACTGCCACAGGGTCGGCAGCACGCCGAGCAAGCGGGGCAGGCGCCATGGGCGGCGCACTAGCGCACCGAGTACGTAACCTGTCAGCGTGTCGCGGCGCGTGATCGTCCCGTCGAGATCAAAGAAGACGAGCTGCACGTTAGTGCCCCGTCCGCGTCTGCAGATGTCCCGAGCGCGCCGGCCCAAGCAGCGCGCCGCGCAGGCCGCGGTCGTCCATCCGTGCGGGCGCTGCCAAGCTGCAGAGCTAGCTGCTGCGACGTGGCGACCGCGAACTGCCGCGGCCACGGCGCTTCAGGCGCGACTTTGCTGTAACGCGCACTTTGGCCTTGCCCATGGGCGTGCTGCCCGCCTTGCGCCTCGAGCGGTGCACGGCTTTCCTTTGCGCCTTGGCCTTCGGTTTCGCCCTGACCGCCGATCTTGCCTTGGCCGCCGGTTTCGAGCGTGCTGCGCGCCGCGGTTTGGCAGCGGCTGCCTTGCTGTCGCTTGCGGCGAGCTGGCGCAGCACGTAATGGAGGATGCCGCCGTGGCGGTAGTACTCGCGCTCCTTCGGCGTGTCGATGCGTACCCGGACCTCGAAGCGGATCGGCGCACCGCGCTCCGGTGTTGCGGTGACGAGCAGGGTGCGTGCCTCGGCATTCTGCAGGTCCGAAAGCTCGAACACCTCGCGGCCCGTGAGTCCCAGGCTGCGCGCACTCTGCCCATCCATGAACTGCAGCGGCAGCACTCCCATGCCGATGAGGTTCGAGCGGTGTATGCGCTCGAAGCTCTCCGCGATGACGGCCTTGACGCCGAGCAGCATGGTGCCCTTGGCAGCCCAGTCGCGGCTGGATCCCGTGCCGTATTCCTTGCCGGCGATGACGATCAGCGGCGTGCCTTCGTTTCGGTATCTCATCGCGGCGTCGTAGATCGACATCTGCTCGCCGCTGGGGAAGTGGATCGTGACACCCCCTTCGGTGCCAGGCGCCAGCAGGTTGCGCAACCGGATGTTGGCGAACGTGCCGCGCATCATGACCTCGTGGTTGCCGCGACGGGCGCCGTACGAGTTGAAATCGGCCTTCTGCACTCCGTGGGCTTCCAGATACGCCGCGGCGGGGCTGCCGCGCGCGATGTCGCCGGCTGGCGAGATGTGGTCGGTCGTGACGGAGTCGCCGAGCAGCGCCAGCACGCGGGCGCCCTTGATCGGCGCGAGTTTGCCGGGCTGCATCGACATCCGCTCGAAGTACGGCGGATTGCGCACGTAGGTGGAGTCCGGCTGCCAGGCGTACAGCTTGCCCGCCGGGATCCTGATCGCGCGCCAGTTGGCGTCACCCTTGAAGACGCTGCCGTAGCTCTTGTTGAACATCTTCGAGCTGATCGAGGCGCGCACCGTGTCGGCGACTTCCTGCGGAGTGGGCCAGATGTCCTTGAGGAACACCGGTCGCCCATCGGCACCGGTGCCGAGCGGTTCGCTGGTCAGGTCGATGTCGGTCGTGCCGGCGAGTGCGAAGGCAACGACCAGCGGCGGCGAGGCAAGGAAGTTCATCTTGACCTCGGGGTGCACCCGGCCCTCGAAGTTCCGGTTACCCGACAGCACGGAGCTCGCGATCACGTCTCCGGCCTTCACGGCGGCGGAAATCGCCGGTTTGAGCGGACCCGAGTTGCCAATGCACGTCATGCATCCATAGCCGGTCAGGGCGAAGCCGATCGCCTCGAGATCGTCGAGCAGTCCGGCCTTCTCGAGATAGTCGGTGACGACCCTCGAGCCCGGCGACAGACTGGTCTTGACCCAGGGCCTCGCGCGCAGACCGGCCGCGCGGGCGTTGCGCGCGAGAAGCGCCGCGCCGAGCATGACCGAGGGATTCGAGGTATTCGTGCAACTCGTGATGGCGGCGATCAGCACCGCGCCATCGCGCACCTCGTACTCGCTGCCGTTGCGGACGATGCCGACGCCGGTCGCGGCCGGGTTCTTCCGCGCGCGCTCCTCGGCCATCTGTGCATGGGTCCTGCGGTGGACCGTCTTGAGGCCGCGCAGAGGCACGCGGTCCTGCGGTCGCTTCGGGCCCGCGAGCGACGGTTCGACTGTGCCGAGGTCGAGCTCGAGTACGTCCGTGTACTCGGCGGCTTTCGCACCCTCGACTCGCCACAGTCCCTGCGCCTTGGCGTACGCTTCCACGAGCGCGACCTGCGCCTTCGACCGACCCGACAGTTCGAGATAGCGCAGCGTCTCCTCATCGATCGGGAACATTCCGCAGGTGCTGCCGTACTCGGGCGCCATGTTGGCGATCGTGGCGCGGTCAGCGAGCGGCAGTGACGCGAGTCCGTCGCCGAAGTACTCGACGAACTTCTCGACGACGCCTTTCTTGCGCAGCATCTCGGTCAGGGTCAGCACGAGGTCCGTCGCCGTACAGCCGGGACTGAGCGCCCCGGTCAGCCTCACGCCGATGACCTGCGGGATCAGCATCGTGACCGGCTGGCCTAGCATCGCGGCCTCGGCCTCGATGCCTCCCACGCCCCAGCCCAGGACACCGAGGCCATTGATCATGGTTGTATGCGAATCGGTGCCGACGAGCGTGTCGGGGTAAGCCTGCGGCATGGTGCCAGCCTTCCTCTCGAAGACGACCCGCGCGAGATACTCGAGGTTGACCTGGTGAACAATGCCGGTGTTCGGCGGCACCACCTTGAAGTTCTTGAAGGCGGTCTGGCCCCAGCGCAGGAACGAGTAACGCTCGGCATTGCGCTCGAACTCGATCTTCGTGTTGCGGGCGAGCGCATCGGGTGTGCCGTAGTGATCGACCTGGACCGAGTGGTCGATGACGAGCTCTGCGGGTGCGAGCGGATTGACGCGCTCCGGGTCGCCGCCGAGCTTGCGGATGGCTTCGCGCATCGCGGCGAGATCGACGACGCAGGGGACGCCGGTGAAGTCCTGCATGATCACGCGCGCCGGTGTGAAGGAGATCTCGTGGCTGGGCGTGGCGGCGGGATCCCAGTCCAGGAGCGCCTCAATGTCGTGGCGTGTCACGTTCACGCCGTCCTCGAAACGCAGCAGGTTTTCGAGCAAGATCTTCAGCGAGAAGGGCAAGCGCGCAACCTTCGCGGCGGGCAGAGCGGCGAGGCTCCAGATCTCGTACTGGCGTGAACCTACGCTGAGGCGGGTCCGGGCCTTGAAGCTGTTCGTCATGCGACCTCCACCGGAAAGCCCGCGATTATATTCGTGTCCGGCGTATCCGCGGCATGCGCAACGAGCGGAAAAGTTCGCTCAATGACCGCACCGCCGAGGCAACGCTCGCCCGCGTAGAGCACGGCGAACTGGCCGGGTGTCGCGGCGCGCTGCGGTTCGTCGAAATCGAGACGCAGCCGTCCGCCCGGCAAGGGCGTGGCGCGAGCGCCTTGGTCCGCCTGTCTGTGCCGCAAGCGGACGGCGGTCTCGAACGGAACGATTTGGGGCGGGGCAAGCCAGTGCATGGATCCGGTCTCGAGCGCGCCGCTGAACAGCAGCGGATGGTCGTGACCTTGCACGACGATCAGCGCGTTGCGCCTGCTGTCCTTCGCGGCGACGTACCATGGCTGCTCGACCGCTCCGGCACGGCCGCCGAGCGCGAGTCCACTGCGCTGGCCGAGCGTGTAGAACGGCAGGCCGACATGTTCGCCGAGCACTTCGCCTGCGGCTGACAGGATCGGCCCGGGTGTGGCTTGCAGGTGCTGTCGCAGGAACTCGCGAAATGGCCGCTCGCCGATGAAGCAGATGCCGGTGCTGTCCGGCTTGTCGTGTACCGGCAGACCCGCCTCGCGCGCGAGCGCCCGTACCTCTGGCTTGGTGAGCTCACCGAGCGGAAACATTGCCCGAGTCAGGTCCGCCCGCTTCACGGAGTGCAGAAAGTAGGATTGGTCCTTGGCCGGGTCGACACCCTTGAGCAGCGCGGGCCCATCCACGGCGGATCCGAGCCGCGCGTAGTGTCCCGTGGCCAGACAGTCTGCTCCGAGTCGACGCGCATGGCGGAGGCAGACGCCGAACTTGATCTCGCGATTGCAGTGAACGTCCGGGTTGGGCGTCCGTCCGGCGGCGTACTCGCGCAGGAAGTCGGCGAAGACCCGTTCGCGATACTCCGCAGCGAAATTGACGCGATGCAGCGGTATCCCGAGGTGCTCGCAGACGCTGCGCGCGTCCTGGTAGTCCTGTGCCTGCGTGCAGAAGGCATCGTCGGCATCCCAGTTGTTCATGAACAGCCCCTCGACCGCATGGCCGGCGCGGAGCAGAAGCAGGGCGGCGACCGCCGAATCGACGCCGCCGGAGAGACCGACGACGACCCGGAGTCTGGAGCCGTTTGTGCAGCGCATGCGGCATTGTAGCGGGCAGCGACCAACCGGGACACGGCAGGCGGCCGCCCATGTCAGCGTGCGTGCCGTGGTGTCAGAGATTGACGGCGCGGACCGTCGCCGCTGCCTCGAGATCGAGACAGGCGACCGAGTCGAGCGGCAGACGCTGGCCTGCGAGGTAGTCGTCGATGCAACGGATCACCAGCGGGCTACGCAGCCGGTTGGCGCGGCCGATCAGTTCGCTGCGCGTCAGCCAGTGCGTCCCGACGATGCCGTCGTCGAGCGCGCGGGTGGAGTCGAAGTCGACGACGTCGCCGATGAACGCGAATCGCATGGTTGCGACGCCATTGGCCGGATTGCGCCACAGATAGGTGCCGAGCAGCGCCTGCGGACGGAAGCGCCAGGCCGTTTCCTCGAGCGTCTCACGGCTCACTGCGTCGACCAGCGTTTCGCAGTCCTCCACGTGGCCGGCAGGCTGGTTGAACACCAGCCGATTGCGGATTCGCTCTTCTACGATCAGGAAGCGCCCGTGTCGCTCGACGATGGCGGCGACGGTGATCTCGGGGCGCAGCGACATGCAAGCCTCGTCAGCGGCTGGCCACGCGCAGTGTCGTGGTCGGCTGGTGAGCCTGCCACAGGACGTCGAACTGATCGAGCTGGGCACGCGCGACGGCGCGATTGTCGAAATCGGCCACCCCTTGCCAGGCGTCCGCCCGCGTGCGCAGTGCCACAGCCCGGTCGTCGGCAATGATGTAGGAGGCCGCGCCCTGCGGGATGGGATGCAGCACGGCGCGGATCTCGATGTAGCTGGTCAGCCGACGTCCCATCGCCATGAAGCGATTCGATTCACGCTGGACTCGTGCTGCATCACGCAGCATGACCCGCACCTTGGCGAAGTTGCGGGCCAGCACGAAGCGCTTGACGATGTCGAGAAACTCGGTCTGGTCGTAGAGGTCTGGCTCGAGATCCGGGGTGTAGATCGACAGCAGACGCTGTGCGCTCGCGGCGATCCGATTGACCGCGGCGCGCATCTCCGCGAGTGAGGTCAATACGGTCAATGTAGAGGATCCCGCGGCCAGTGCCGCTGCAACCTGCGGCTCGCCGTCCTCGGTCAATACCTTGAGCTCGAACTCCCCGGTGTTCTCCACGGCAGGCGCACCCTGATGCGGCTCTCCGGCCGACGACGCGGCGATCGTCGGCCGAGCGGCAGGGCAGGGCAGATGACTGCGTCACGCTTTGCCGCGTGCTTATGACACGCGGCGAGCGAATCGCGAGACAGGTCTCATTCCGGCCGTGATTATGGCCAATGGAGCACTCAAACCCGTGAGGCGAGCTGAGCGGCGAAGCCAACATAATTCGACGGTGTCAGCCGCAAGAGGCGGTCCTTCTCGGCGGCGCTGAGCGGCAGTGTCGCGATGAAGGCGTGCAGGGCCTCGCGATCGATTACCTGCCCGCGAGTGAACTCCTTGAGCCGCTCGTAGCCGTCCGGTACACCGGCCGCGCGCAGCACCGTCTGGATTGCCTCGCCGAGCACTTCCCACGCCGGTGCGAGGTCGGACGCGAGGCGCGTCGGATCCGGTTCGATCTTCGTGAGGCCCCGCGCCAGGGAGCGCCATCCGATCAGCGCGTGCGCCAGCGCGACACCGAGATTGCGTAGCACGGTCGAATCCGTCAGGTCGCGCTGGAAGCGCGACACCGGGAGTTTCTCGGCGAAATGCCGCAGCAATGCGTTGGCGATGCCGAGGTTGCCTTCGGCATTCTCGAAGTCGATCGGATTGATCTTGTGCGGCATGGTCGAAGAGCCGACTTCGCCGGCCACGGCGCGCTGGCGCAGATAGCCGAGGCTGATGTAGCCCCAGCAGTCGCGCGCGAGGTCGATCAGCACGACATTGATCGCCGCGACCGCGTCGCAGTACTCGCCGATCCAATCATGCGGCTCGATCTGGGTGGTATGCGGGTTCACGGCGAGTCCGAGCGATTCGACGAAGCGTCGGGCGAGCGCGGGCCAGTCGACCGCCGGGTCGATGACCCAGTGCGCGTTGAAGTTGCCGACCGCACCATTCCACTTGCCGAGCAGGGTCACCGCACTGAAACGTGCTCGGGCACGGCCGATTCTGGACGCGACGTTCGCGAATTCCTTGCCGAGCGTCGTCGGGCTGGCTGGCTGACCATGTGTCCGGGCGAGCATCGCGAGGCTCGCGTAGGTGTTCGCCAGTGAGCGCAGCGTCGTGAAGAGTTCGTCGACCGCGCGGAGCAGCGTCTGGCGGGCCGCCGCGAGCAGGCAGGCATAGGCCAGATTGTTGATGTCCTCAGAGGTGCAGCCGATATGGACCAGCTCGAGCTGTGCGGCCGATGCGCCGGCTTCGGCGAGCCGCCCGCGGACGAAGTACTCGACGGCCTTGACATCGTGGTTGATGCGCGACTCGATCGACTTGACGGCCTCGGCCGCGTCGGCCGGTGGTTCTGTCGCGAGAACCCGCGCTGCGTCGAGCACTTGCGCGGGCAGGCCGGCCCCGGACAGCGCCAGCAGCGCCGGCAACTGGGCGCGGTGCTCGTGCAGGAACAGGAGCCAGAGGGCCTCGATGCGGATTCGCTGCCGGATCAGAGCCGCCTCCGAGAGCGACGCGCGCAGCGGAGCGGCCGCCTGGGCGTAACGGCCATCGACCGGTGAGAGGGCTTCGAGAGCGGACGTCATGGGGCGTCGGGTTGGCGCACCGAGCGGTGCTAGACTGGCAATGATAGCGGTATGGGTCCAGCTTCGTTCAGTCCTGAAGTACGCGTCGAGCCGGGAGCGGGCGACCTCGCGCGCTTGCCGGCGGCCACCCTCCGCGAGCTGATCCGCACCCGCCTGTCCAAGAGACGCACGGTCGCAGACGGCGACGACTGGCGGCTCGGTGCGGTACCGTCGGATCAGCGTGTTGCCTTGCGGCGCTACTTTCCGCTGGCGCCCGTACCGGCCGCCGTGCTCGTGCCCATCGTCGACCGCGGCGACGCGCTGACCGTGCTGTTGACCGAGCGCGCCAGCGACCTGCGGCAGCATGCGGGGCAGATCAGCTTTCCGGGTGGCCGTGTCGAAGCCGGCGATGCCGGTGCGGTCGGGGCCGCGCTGCGCGAAGCCGGGGAAGAGATCGGACTGCCTGCGAGTCATGTCGAGGTGGTCGGGCTGCTGCCCGACCACCTGATCGTCACCGGTTATCGCGTCACGCCGGTCGTGTCCCTGGTGCGGGCGGGTTTTCCGCTCGAGGTCGATCGTCGCGAGGTCGCCGATGTCTTCGAGGTGCCGCTGCCGTTCTTTCTCGATCCCTCCAACCACGTGCGCCGCCGGCGCCGCTTCGAGCAGCACGAGGTCGAGCTGACCGACATGCCGTACGGGACACGCAACATCTGGGGAGCGACGGCCAGCATGCTGATGACGCTCTATCGAATATTGCGTGGCGAGGACCGTTGAGTTGAACGACGCGATTGCAGAGCCGGTCGATCCGCTCGATGCGGTCGCGCGCCTCCTCAAGGTCATGCGACGCCTGCGCGACCCGCACTCTGGCTGCCCCTGGGACCTGCAGCAGACCTTCGAGACGATCGCGCCATACACGCTCGAGGAGGCCTTCGAGGTCGCCGATGCCATCGAGCGGCGCGATCTGGCCGCGCTGCGGGACGAGCTCGGTGATCTGCTGTTCCAGGTCGTCTTCCATGCGCGTCTTGCGGAGGAGCAGGGGGCTTTCGGCTTTGGAGAGGTCGCTGCCTCGATTGCGGACAAGCTGCGACGGCGGCATCCGCACGTGTTCGACGGGAATCCGCACGCGAGTGACGCGGACCGGCGGGCCGACTGGGAGCGGCAGAAGGCCGCCGAGCGGCGCAGTCGCGGCGAACACGGTGTGCTCGGCGGCATCGCCCGCGCGCTCCCGGCGCTGACCCGCGCCTGCAAGCTCGGCGCGCGCGCGGCCGCGGTCCGCTTCGACTGGCCCTCGGTGGCGGGGGTTCGCGACAAGGTCGCCGAGGAGCTCGCGGAGCTCGACGCGGCAGTAGCCGAACAGGCGGGCTCGAGCCAGGCTTTCGAGGAACTCGGTGATCTGCTGTTCGTGATCGCCAACTGGGGCCGGCATCTCGGCCATGATCCCGAGGCCGCGCTGCGTGCCGCGAACGCCAAATTCGAGCGTCGCTTCGCGTTCATCGAGCAGGCCGTTGCGGAGCGCGGGGAGTCGCTCGAACAGCTCGACGCCGAGGGCTGGGATGCGCTCTGGCAGCAGGCCAAGCAGCACGACAAGTCGCGTCCGCCCGGCGAGCCGTGACCGTCTCCCGGCAGTTCAGTCGGCATTCATCGATCCCCGACTAGGCTGGTCTCGCGTCCAGAGAAAGGACCGTCCGAAGCGGCCTGGGACGCGCTGGCAGAGAGGAGGCACCATGTCAAGTCTTGCAGCAGATCGCAGGTGGGCACTGGCTCTGACGACGGTCGCGGTCGGCGCGCTGACGGCCGGCCCGGCGCTGGCCGGTCCGGGCAAGCATCGCGGCTGGGGGCCGAAGTGGGACGATGCGGGGATTGCCGAGTACGACTATGCCCGCGTCGTCGACGTCGATCCGATCGTGCGTCGCGTCCGAGTCATGCAGCCGCGACGCGAGTGCTACGAGGAGATCCGCTACGAGTACGAGCGCCCGTACGGCTCGCGTTACGTCTCGCAGGCCGGTTCGTCCAGTGCCGGATCGATGATCCTCGGTGGGCTGATCGGCGCCGCGGTCGGCAATCAGATCGGCAGCGGCGATGGGCGGCGCGCCGCGACGGTCGCCGGTGCAATCATCGGTTCGGCGATCGGACACGACGTCGCCGCGCGCCGCGATTCTCGCACCGCCGGGCGCTACGACGAGCGCTACGACGAGCGTTATGAGGCGCGGCCGTACACGGTGGAGCGCTGCGAGCTGCGGCACGTCGAGTCCTGGGAAGAGCGGATCGACGGCTATCACGTGACCTACGAGTACAACGGGCGACGCGGCCGGATGACCCTGCCGTACGACCCAGGCCCGCAGGTCCGCGTCCGCGTCGATGTCCGGCCGGCGGAGTATTGACGCGCTCCTCGACAAGCGGCAGGGCGCGGTCAGGCGATGCGCGGGTGGGGCATGAGCTCCACCCGCGTCCTTACGCTCGGCCGCTCGAAGGGTAGAATCGCGAGCGTGAACCGCCAGGACAGAACCATGCATCGGGACACGACGGGCCAGCGGGTCGGACGATCGTGCCGGTCGCTCGTCACGGCGACGATCGTCATGCTCGCGTCGGCGGACGCGGCGAGCCACGCTCTCGCTCGCGAATCGATGCCGTCGATCGCCTCTTTCGCCGCATCCGAGGCGGATGCGGCCGCGCGCCGCGAGGGACTCAGTCTCGATGAAGCGATCGACCGCGCCCAGAAACGTTTCCGGGCCCGCGTCGTTCGCGCCGAACAGACCCACCAGGACGGGCGCGTCGTCTATGTGCTGCGCCTGCTCTCCGACGAAGATGGGCGCGTATTCACCGTCAGTGTCGACGCGGCCACCGGGACCATGCAGTGAGGGTCCTGATCGTCGAGGATGAGCCGGCGCTGCGCGAGTCGCTGCGCAGCCGGCTCGTCGATGCGGGTTTCACCGTCGACATTGCCGCCGACGGCGAGGAGGGTCTGTACGCGGGCCGTGAGTGCCCGGTCGACGTGGCCATCGTCGATCTCGGCCTGCCCAAGTTGCCGGGTCTCGAGCTGATACGGCGCTTGCGCGCCGAGCAGCGCAAGTTCCCGATCCTCGTGCTGACGGCGCGGGATCGCTGGCAGGACAAGGTCGAAGGGCTGCAGGCCGGCGCCGACGACTATGTCGCCAAGCCCTTCGAGTTCGAGGAGGTGCTCGCGCGTTTGCAGGCATTGCTGCGTCGGGCGGGTGGCTGGGCCTCGCCGAGCCTGACTTGCGGTCCGGTCGTGCTTGACACACGCGCCCAGACCGTCTCCGTCGCCGGCAAGGCGGTGGAGCTGACGACTTACGAGTACCGGATTCTCGAGCACATGATGCTGCGCGCCGGTGAAGTGATCTCCAAGACCGAACTGACCGAGCGTCTCTACGACCAGGACTTCGAACGCGACAGCAACACGATCGAGGTCTTCATCGGCCGTCTGCGGCGCAAGCTAGACCCCGACGACAGGCTCAAGCCCATCGAGACGCTGCGCGGCCGTGGCTACCGTTTCGCGCTGGCGCGCGAGACAGGTTAGGCGGGCGGCGCGCAGCGGCGCCGCAGTGCAAGGATGTATTCGCTCACCCGGCGATTGCTCGTCTTCGTCTCGATCGGGCTCGCGGTGTTCTTCGGCCTGACCGCCGTCACCCTCGATGCGATCTTCCGGGACCTCGCGCAGCGCTCGCTGCGCGAACTGCTGGACGCGCAGATCGTCGCGCTGATCGCCGCTGCGGAGACCGACGTCGCGGGGCGCGTGAAGGGCGCATCGACCGAGGCCGACGCGCGGCTGCGTACGCCGGGTTCCGGACTGTATGCCGAGATCCGCAGCCTCGATGGCCGCAGTCTGTGGCGCTCGCCGTCGACGGCGGGCACGTTCATCGACTTCGCCGCACCCAATGGAGTCACCTTGCCGGCGCTGCGCATCGCCCGGTTGGCCGATGGCACGCGGGTGGCGATCTCCGGCCGCGGCATCAGTTGGGAGTACGGCCACGAACGGTCGGTGCAGGAACTGGTCTTTGCCGTCGCCACGAGCATGCAGCCCTATGACGAGCAGCTCCGCGCCTTCCGGACGCAGTTGTACGGTGGCCTGGTTGCGGCGGCGCTGCTCGTCCTCGCGTCGATCGCGCTGCTGTTGCGCTGGCTCACGAGCCCGATCCGGCGGCTCGAGAGCGAGATCGCCGCGCTCGAAGGTGGCCGTCTCGCCGTGCTCGGTGGCGGTTATCCGCGGGAACTGGCGGGGGTCGCGCAGGCCGTCAATGCGCTGCTCGAAAGCGAGCGACGGCGCATCGCGCGCTATCGAGACACACTCGGGAACCTCGCCCACAGCCTCAAGACGCCGCTGGCCGTCATCCAGAGCGCCATCAGCGGCTCCGCGGATACGGCAACGCTGACGCGCCAGATCGAGGGCGAGCTCGGGCGCATGCGCGGCATCATCGAGCATCAGCTGCGCCGTGCCGCAACGAGCGGCGGCCGCGTGATGGGGCAGGAGCCCGTGCCGGTCGCGCCCGTCGTTCAGGAACTGCGTGTGGCCCTGCTCAAGGTCCACGCAACAAAGGATTTCGCGATCGAGACCGCGATCGACAGCGGACTGCTCTTTGCCGGCGACCGCGCCGATCTGCTCGAGGCGCTCGGCAACCTGCTCGACAACGCCTGCAAGTGGTGCCGGAGCCGGGTGCGCGTCGAGGCCGCGTTGCTCGGGGCCGGTGAGCGCGACCGCGATGTGCCGTCGGGTCCGATCCTGCGTCTGCGGGTCGAGGACGACGGGCCGGGCATACCGGAGGAGTTGCGGCAGCACGGTCCCATGCGCGGGCGCCGCGCCGACGAGACGACGCCCGGGCACGGCATAGGACTTGCGATGGTCGCCGAGATGGCGGAGCTCTACGGCGGCGCGCTGCGGCTCGACGTCTCGCCGCTCGGAGGCTGCCGTGTCGATCTGCTCGTTCCGGCGGCGCCCGACTCGACTGCCCGTTGAGTGGCTGCTGCGGTCGGTCGGCCGCTGCCGCGTGTGCATTCCAGCACGAGCAGGTGCAGGTACTTCTGGCGCACGTAGTTCGCATCGGCGACCGCCACGGCAAGGCCGCGCCAGCCGTCCAGCATGCCGAGACGGAATACGTAGCCACGCAGGAAACGCCACCACGGGTTGAAGAGCAGCTTGAGCACGCTGCCGCGCCGACCCTCGGCGTGCATCGCTTCGCCCATCAGACGCGCGTAGGCGGAGAGCTTGGCCAGCTGATGGTCGAGACTGCGATAGGAGTCGTGCAGCACGACGCCGCGCAGCCGGCCGGTCCGTCCTGAGACCTCCACCTTCTCGTGGATCTCGTGGCCGACGAAGCGGCAGGCGCGCCGGTCGAACAGGCGAACGTGGGTTTCGCGCGCGGCATCGCCGAAACGCAGCTCCCGACCCAGGTAAGTCGATCGAAAGGGTAGACGAAACGCCGCGCAATCGGTGCCCCGTGCGCGCAGCGCCGTGATCTCGGCGGCCAGTTCATTCGACACCCGCTCGTCTGCGTCCAGGAAGACGATCCAGTCGTTTGTGGCGGCATCGATGGCAAACTGTTTCTGGCTGCGATAGCCCGGCCAGTCGCGCTCGATGACACGGGCGCCGCAGGCGACTGCAATGTCCCGTGTCCGATCGGTCGAGTGGGAGTCCACCACGACGAGTTCATCGCAGAACGACAGGGATTCGAGGCAGGCGCGAATACGGTCCTCCTCGTTGCGGGTGATGACGCAGCCAGTGATCCGATCGAGCGCGGCGTTCATGAGGCCGCCGACGCCTCGCGGCCGGAGCGCACGAAGACGCAGTCCGCCTCGATGAGGCGCTGCTCCGCGTCGAGGGTCACCGGAAACAGGCTGGCGACCTCGAATCCGGCGGCCGCCAGCGTGTCGACCGAGCGGCGCCAGTCCGGCATGCCGACATAGAGCGGCTGGAACGACAGCTCCGTCTGCAGGGCCTGCACGTCTGCCAGCGCCCGCGGCGCGCCGGCGAGCACCTCGAGATCGTAGCCCTGAGTGTCGAGCTTGAGGTAGGGCCGCGCGACGCGGCGCGTCCGCGTAAACTCCGCCCACGCGTCATCGAGCGTGCGCGTGGGCACCTCTATGACGCGTTCGACGACGTTCTTGGTGGCAAATGCGTCCGTACGCGAGTGATCGGGCGCGAGCACCGACGAGAAGCTGTGTCGCGCCATGACGTTGAGCAGCACCGAGCCGGGCGCTGCGCCG
The DNA here is from genome assembly GCA_037444685.1 of Gammaproteobacteria bacterium. Classification (GTDB taxonomy): domain Bacteria; phylum Pseudomonadota; class Gammaproteobacteria; order Steroidobacterales; family Steroidobacteraceae; genus UBA964. Next base: position 497,603 of record JBBILX010000001.1, on the reverse strand, counting down.
AGGGCGCAGGGGAACACATACCATTCCGATTCGAAGCGCGCCCGGTCGGCGAGGTCCGCCGCGAGTTCCGGGATCGGTTCGAAAGAGGCCACCGGCCCCTTGAAGCCCACCTGATAGCGCAGGAAGCGGTAGTACTGGCCTCGATTCGCCCCGACGTCAACCACGCAGTCGATGCCCCGCCGTGCGAACACCGCTCGCAGCAGTGAGGCGAGCGGGCGATCCTTGGCGCGCCACGGTGGCGTCAGGCGTGCCGCGAGCCTCCTTCCGGCTTTCTCGAGACCATAGGTGACGGCGTATCTGGCCATGTGCGCTCCGCTCGGCGCAACCTAGCCGAGGTCGAAACGGACGCCCTGCGCGAGAGCGATCCCACACGACCAGTTGATGGTGTTGGTCTGACGGCGCATGTACGCGCGCCAGGCGTCCGACCCCGCCTCACGACCGCCACCGGTGTCCTTCTCCCCGCCAAAGGCCCCACCGATCTCGGCGCCCGACGTGCCGAGATTGATGTTGGCGATGCCGCAGTCGCTTCCGGATGCCGACAGGAAGCGTTCGGCAGCCACGAGGCTGTCGGTGAACAGCGCCGATGACAGACCGTGCGCGGCCTCGTTCTGCATCGCGATGGCTTCGTCGAGCGTCTGGTAAGGAATCACGTAGAGGATGGGCGCGAAAGTCTCGCGCTGGACGATCGGCCAGTCATTGCGTGCGCGGAAAATCGTCGGTTGTACGAAATGGCCCGGGCCGGGAAGCCGCTGCCCGCCGTACAGCAGCTCGCCACCCGCAGCGCGCACCGCCTCGATGGCGCTCTCGTAGCGGGCCACCGCGGCAGCATCGATCAGCGGTCCCATGAGGGTGTCGGGGGCGGTGGGGTCGCCGATGCGCACCTGCGCGTACGCCGCGACGAGACGCCGCTCGACGTCGGCGAGTCGGGAGGCCGGCACGAACACGCGCCGCGTCGTCGTGCAGCGCTGCCCGGCCGTGCCGACCGCGCCGAAGACGATCGAGGGAATCGCCAGCGCGAGATCGGCCGACTCCTCGATGATCACGGCATTGTTACCGCCGAGTTCGAGCAGCGAACGTCCGAGGCGCCCGGCGACCGTCTGCGCGACCCGCCGGCCGACCTCGGTCGAACCGGTGAACGACAGCAGCCCGACGCGGCGGTCGGCAACGAGACGCTCGGCGAGTCCATGCCCTGCGTCGACGAACAGTGCAAAAACCGGCGGAAAGCCGCCCTCGGCGCAGACGCGGTTGCAGATCTGCTGGACGGCGATCGCGGTCAGCGGAGTCTTCGGCGAAGGCTTCCAGACTGTCACGTTGCCGCAGATCGTGGCGAGGCAGGCGTTCCAGGCCCAGACGGCGACGGGAAAGTTGAAGGCGGTGATCAGGCCGACGACCCCGAGCGGGTGCCATTGCTCGAGCATCCGGTGGCGCGCCCTCTCGGAGTGCATCGACAATCCATAGAGCATGCGCGACTGACCGACGGCGAAATCGGCGATGTCGATCATCTCCTGCACCTCGCCGCGGCCTTCGGTGAGGATCTTGCCGTTCTCGAGCGTCACGAGCAGGCCGAGGTCGTCGTGGTGGCGACGCAGCGCCTCGCCGAGCCGGCGGATGAGCTCGCCGCGCCGCGGCGCCGGCACCTCGCGCCAGAGCACGGCGGTCCGCGTCGCGGCGCTCAGCAGTCGGTCGTAATCGGCGTCGTTGGCACCCTCGACGCTCGCGAGCAGCTCGCCGTTCGCGGGATTGCGCACCTCGATCAGCGGACCGCCGCGCAGCGCGCTCCACTGGCCGTCGGCGCAGGCGCCCGGGTTCCGCGCCGCAATGCCGAGCCGCTCGAACAAGCCCGCGTACGGCGCGGCTGCCGGGCGGGTCATCGCGCCACCCCGGCAGCCGGCCAGCGCCGCGACCTCTGACGACCCGCCTCTCCGCGCACGACCATGGTCGAGGACACTTCGTTCGTGCCGCCGAGCGTGTAGTAGCGTCCGAAACGATTCGCGACGATATCCGGCAGCCGGAACCGTTCCTGCGGGACGAAGCCGCGATACTCCCCGGGCGAGGCGAGCACGAGGTCGAGCACCGCCGTGATGCCTGCGGCCGTCGTCACCTGGATCGCGGACCAGAGCCGACCAGCGATGCGCTGCGGGTAGATCTTGTTAACGTAGTTCTCCTCCCGAAGCTCGCCGTCCTGCCGGCCACTGACAGCGGCATAGACGATGACCACGTCCTGCAGGGTCTGCGGCACGGCGTTCTCGAGGATACGCTTGAGCGTGTCTCGGTCCCGGTTGAGCTTCAGATCGTTCATGAGCAGGCGCATCTGGGCGCAGTGGCCGGGGTAGCGGATGGTCTTGTAGTTCATCGACTCGCATTGCGCCCCGAAGGAATCGGCCAGCGAACCGAGGCCGCCCGAGGTATTGAAAGCCTCGTAGAGTGTGCCGTCGATCTCGATTTCCTCGAGACCCTCGAGCGGCGCGACGTCGACGAGCCGACCGTCGACGATGGCCTGGCAAGGGTTGCCGTACTCGTTGATCAGGCCCTCGGTCGACCAGGTCAGCGAGTACTTGAGGACGTTGTTCGGATGCTGCGGCAGGGCGCCGACCCGCAGCTTCACTGACCGCACCTCATCGAAGTGTGTCATGAGCTCGTGGGCCGCGATGCTGATCACACCCGGCGCCAGTCCGCACTGAGGCACGAAGGCGCGATTGGCACCTGCGGCGATCCGCCTGACCTCGCGGGTGACTTCGACATCCTCGGTCAGGTCGAAGTAATGCGTGCCGGCCTGACGGGCCGCGGTCGCGACGGCGATGTTGCAGTAATAGGGCAGGCTCGAGATCACGGCATCGACGGGGTGGGCCGCAAGGTGCTCGCGCAGCGCGGTGCCGTGACGGGCGTCGACCTGGAACGCCTCGATGCCGGGCAGCCCATGCGCATCGCGCACGCTGGCGGCCGCAGCGCCATCGACGTCGGCGAGGTGGACGCGGTACGAGCCCGATTCGGCGAGCAGGCCGCTGATCAGGGCGCCGATCTTGCCGGCGCCGAGGACGAGCACGGTGTGCATGCAGGCTCCGTGAGGCGGTTTGACCGCTGCGCATTCTGAACTCCATATCCGACGCGAGCCACTGCCGCGCCCGCGGTCGCGACAGAGCGCCTCGAGTGCGCGCTAACGCATTGTTTTTGCGAAGGGTGTGCAACTCCGCTAGGATGCGGATACATGCACACTCCCGCCCATCAAGCCTGGAATCCGGCCAGCTGGCAGACCCGTCCAGCCCAGCAGCAGCCGAGTTATCGCGACCGCGCGGCACTCGATGCGGCGGTAGGCCAGCTCGCCAAGCTGCCGCCCATCGTGGTCTCCTGGGAAATCGACAACCTCCGTGAGCAGCTCGCCGCCGCCCAGCGCGGCGAGCGCTTCCTGCTGCAGGGCGGGGACTGCGCGGAGAGCTTCGACGACTGCGAGTCCGACAAGATCGCCAAGCGGCTCAAGATCCTTCTGCAGATGAGCCTCGTCCTGACGCATGCGATGAAGAGGCCCGTGATCCGGGTCGGACGCATGGCAGGCCAGTACGCCAAGCCGCGCTCGGCAGACACCGAGACCCGCGACGGCGTCACGCTGCCGTCCTACCGGGGCGACATCGTCAATCGTGCGGAGTTCACGCCACAGGCGCGCGAGCCGGACCCGTTGCTGTTGCTGCGCGGTTACGAACGTGCGGCGCTGACGCTGAACTTCGTGCGTGCGCTGATCGACGGTGGTTTCGCCGACCTGCATCATCCGGAATACTGGGATCTCGGTTTCGTCGGCCACGCGGAGCTCAAGAACGAGTACCAGCGAATCGTCGCCTCGGTGGCCGACGGGCTCGAGTTCTTCGAGGCGATCAGCGGCAAGGAAGTCCACCAGGCGCTCCGCGCCGAGTTCTTTGCGAGCCATGAAGCGCTGGTGCTGCATTACGAGCAGGCGCAGACCCGCTTCATCCCGCGCCAGAACCGCTGGTACAACCTCTCGACGCACATGCCTTGGATCGGCATGCGGACGGCACAGGTCGACGGCGCGCATGTCGAGTACTGCCGTGGGATCGCCAATCCGGTCGGCGTCAAGATCGGCGCGGCGATGGATGCGGGCTGGCTGCAGCAGCTCGTCACGACGCTGAACCCGCAGAACCAGCCCGGCAAGCTCGCACTGATCCATCGCTATGGCGCCAGGGACATCGAGACGGCGCTGCCGAAGGCGATCCAGGCCGTACGATCAACGGGGCACTCGGTGCTCTGGGTCTGTGACCCGATGCACGGCAATACCGAGACGAGCCAGAGCGGACTCAAGACGCGGCGGTTCGAGAACATCCTGCGCGAGCTCGAACTGGCCTTCAGCATCCACGCCGGCATGGGCTCCTACCTCGGCGGAGTGCACATCGAGCTGACCGGCGAGGATGTCACCGAATGCACCGGCGGCGCGCGGGGCCTGTCCGACATGGACCTGCAGCGCGCTTACCGGTCGACCGTCGACCCGCGCCTCAACTACGAGCAGTCGCTGGAACTGGCGATGCTGATCGCGGCCAAGGCGCGGGCACCCCACCACCCGCGCAGCGCCTGAGCGCCCGCTCAGCCGTAGTCGAGCGGGCGCGCCTTGCCCCAGAAGATCCGGTAGGCGAACACCGTGTAGCTCACGATCACGGGCAGCACGACGGCAGCGCCGACGAAGACGATCATCAGCGACTCGGTGGCGCTCGCGGCCTGCCAGATGTCGATCCGGTCGACCACGAGATAGGGGAACATGCTGTAGGCGAGCCCGTAAAAGGCCAGCACGTACAGTCCCACCGTGCAGCCGAACGGCACCCACGCGCCGTATTCGTTGCCGCGCGAGAGGCGCACGGGCAGTCGTGCGAGGGAGCGCGCGATCACCCAGAGCAGCACCACGGTGGCCAGCGGTATCGGCAGCAGCAGCACGAACTGCGGCAGGGCGAACCATTTCGCGAAAACGCGCTCGCTGACCAGAGGCGTGACGACCGAGACGGCGAGGATGCCGAGCGCGGCGAGACCGAGTGCGTTGCGGGCCCAGCTCACGGCGCGTCTCTGCAGGTCGCCTTCGGTCTTCATGATCAGCCAGCCGGCGCCGAGCAGGACGTAGGCGGCCGCAAGGCAGAGCGCGATCAGCAGGCCGAAGCCGAAGGCCGCGAGCGAGCGCTCGAAACCCGTCACGTAGAGCCCGAGCATGTAGCCCTGCGCCAGCGCGGCGACCGTCGAGCCCGCGGCGAACAGCGCATTCCAGCGATGTTTGTGCGCGGCGCGTGCCTTGACGCGGAAGTCGAACGAGACGCCGCGCAGGATCAGTCCGAGCAGCATCACGGCTACCGGCAGGTACAGTGACGTCAGGATGATCCCGTGCGCGGCCGGGAAGGCCACGAGCAGCACGCCGATGCCGAGCACCAGCCAGGTTTCGTTCGCGTCCCAGAATGGTCCGATCGAGGCGACCATGAGGTCCTTCTCGTCGTCAGTGGCGAGCGGCAGCAGCATGCCGACCCCGAGGTCGTAACCGTCGAGAATCACGTAAGCGAGCATCGCGAGGCCCATCACGGCCAGAAACGCGAGCGGCAACCAGCCGTCCGGGGTCGCAAGGTCAGGCATTGGCCGCTCCCTCGACCCGCACGCCCTGCGGTGAAGCCGGCTCGGCCCGCTGTGCTGCCTTGCGTGCCAGGTAGAAGACCACCGATACGTAGGCCGACAGCAGCAGCGCGTACAGTGTCAGGTACATCGTCAACGAGAGGCCGATCATCGGCGCGGGCACGGCCGACGCGGCGTCACGCGTGAGCAGCGCGCCGGTCACGAGCCAGGGCTGACGGCCGATCTCCGTGACATACCAGCCGGCGAGCGTCGCCACCCAGCCCGAGAGACTCATCGCCACGAACACGTGGGCGAGCGGCCGGGGCAGTTCGCCGCGCCGGCGCAGGAACCACGCGCCGAGCCAGCTCACGATGAGCATTGCGAGGCCGGTGCCTACCATTACGCGGAACGACCAGAACACCGGGGCGACCGGAGGATGACGGCCCGCAAAGGCGTCGAGCCCCCGGAGTTCGCCGTCGAGTTCGTGGGTGAGGATCAGGCTCGCACCGCGCGGGATCGCGACCTCGAGGCGATTCTCGCGACGCTCCTCGTCCGGGATCGCGAACAGCAGCAGGTCCGCGCCACGCTGCGTGCGCCACAGGCCCTCCATCGCCGCGACCTTGGCCGGCTGGTGTTCGAGCGTGTTCAACCCGTGCAGATCACCGGCCAGGATCTGCAGCGGGATCAGGATCGCGGCCAGGGAGCAGCCGAAGCGCAGCGAAATCCTCACGTCGCTGCCGCGATCATCGCGCAGCCAGCGGTAGGCCGACACGCCCGCGATCAGGAACGCCACCGTGAGCCCGGAGGCCAGCAGCATGTGCACGAGCCGATACGGCATCGACGGATTGAAGACGATCGCGAACCAGTCGGTCGCGTACGCCACGCCGTCGCGGAACTCGACCCCCGCCGGCGTCTGCATCCACGAGTTGAGGACGAGTATCCAGAACGCCGAGAGCGTCGTACCCACCGCAACGAGCAGCGTGGCGAGCGTGTGCAGGCGGTCGGAGACTCGCCCGATGCCGAACAGCATGATCGCGAGAAAGGTCGCCTCGAGGAAGAACGCTGTGAGCACCTCGTAGGCGAGCAGGGGACCCGCGACATTGCCGACCCGCTCCATGAATCCCGGCCAATTGGTGCCGAACTGGAAGCTCATCGTCACGCCGCTGACGACACCTAGCGCGAAGGAAACCGCAAAGACCTTGACCCAGAGCCGGTAGGCCGCCAGCCACGCCGGATCGCCCGTGCGACGGTAGCGCAGCTTGAACCACAGCAGCACCCAGCCGAGCGCGATCGTGATGGTGGGGAACAGGATGTGGAAGCTGATGTTGGTCGCGAACTGGATTCGGGCGAGGGTGACTGCGTCGATCATGGCCTGGGCTCCTTGCCGGGCTGGCGATCCGGGTTGGGTAGGCCGCCGCGTCGGCCTCCCACCAAGGACAGGCGGTTGCGCGCCTCGAGGAGGCGCTGCACGCGCGCTCCGAGCCGCATCAGCTGGGTCAGCGTCCGGGTGTCGAGCCGCTGGATGTCGTCGAACCAGCGGCTCGCGAGTTCGATCAGGTCATGCATCGTGCGAATGCGCTGCAGCGCGTGCGGGTCGGCGTCGCCCTCCCGCGCCTCGAGCATCGCCTCACGGAGCATCGAGAGGGTCGGGTCGACTTCGCGCTTGCGCTTCTCGGCGATCAGCGTGCGGAAGATCGTCCAGACGTCGTCCGGCGTCGAGAAGTACTCCTTGCGGTCGCCGGCCTGATGCTGCAGCCGGACGAGCCGCCAGCTCTCGAGCTCCTTCAGTCCCATGCTGACGTTCGAACGCGAGAAGCCGAGGCGCTCGGCGATCTCGTCGGCGTTGAGCGGACGCTCCGAGAGGTAGAGCAGCGCATAGATCTGTCCTACCGTGCGGTTGATGCCCCACCGGCTGCCCATTTCGCCGAAGTGCTGCACGAAGCGCTGCTCGATCGTCGTCACGGCGATTCCTGGAATTTCAGTAATTACTGAAAATACTACGCGAAGCAGCGAGGAATGGCACGCGGCCGGCCCGGCCCGGCGGTTGTCGCGCTCGCGGGAGCCGGCGGCGGCGATCAGACGCGGGCGGTGGTGCAGTGCAGCGGCCGCGGGCAGCCGCGGCTGCGCGGACAGATCACCGCCGCCGGCAGCGCCAGGGCGTCGGCAACCCAGGCGATGTTGAGCGCCTGCGCCACGGTGCGCAGCCGCCGCGCGGGCTCGTCGGGCACCGCACCGTCGCCACCGCCTCGGCGGCAGGCCGCCGCGACCGCCGCGACCGTGGCCTCGGCATCGAAGCCCTGCGCCGCGAGCGCAGGCGCGAGATCGATGCCCACCGACATCACATGCACGGTCTCGGTCGAGTCGCGGGCGACGATGGAGTGGCAGCAGTAGAGCCGCGTCCGCCCACCCTCGTCCATGATCGACAGCTGAGAGGTCGGCGCCGGCCACAGGGGCGCATCGCCGACCGCCTGTCGCGCCCGGGTCGCCTCGGGAGAGCGCAGCAGGCGGAACACCGCCCAGCGCGGGCAGGGATCCGGGACCATGCTCATGTTCCCCCAGGGCAGTGCGATCCCATTGCCGCGATAGACGGACTGCAGGTAGCCCGGCGGGTAGGCGTCGAAGAAATGCCAGTGACGATACGGCGAGACCGCGGTCATGCGACGCATGACGACGGCCGGCGTCACGCCGAGCTTCCCGTATGCGGACAGACGGTGACGCTCGCGGACGAGGAACTGACGGAAGGGCGCGCGCGGGCACAGCAGCGCATCGGCGAAAGCCGTGCACTCGAAGTCACGCCAGGCCATCAGCAGATCGCGTGTGGCGATGGTCGCCCGACCGGCGTGCTCGGCATCGCCTGCCGAGAGGCCTGCCGAGTAGCGGGGCGGGATCGTGCCATCGCCGCCATGCAGGATCCTGTGGCCGATGTAGTACGCGAGCTCATACTTGAGCCGCGCCTCCTGGCCCTGCAACCGGCGGCTGACGCAGACGGTCCGCCCGGGTTCGAAGCGGGCACGCAGCGGCGGCCGGCCGGCTTCGCGACCCTCGTCGCCGAACCAGCGCACCGCCATGCCGAGCTGCCTCACGCTATCGAGCAGATCGCGCGCGGTGAGCGGCATGCGTCGGCGGCCGACGGCCTCGGCAGCACGCTCGATATCCGGAACGTCGTTCTGGTGCGTTTCCTGCCACACGCGCACGAGCAGGCGCGCGAACTGCGCACCGCTCGTCCCTGTCTGGGCGAGCAGTTCCGGCAGTGCCGACTGCAGCACTTCCTTGTTGAACAGGAACGCTGGCTCGAGCGGCAGGGTCGGCATCGCTCCCGGGTCGGAGCGCGGTGCGATCGGTTCGAGTTCAGTGTGGCGGTCGAGGAACCAGTCCTCGCTCTTGCCGAAGGCGGCCGCCAACACCGAGAGCGTTGCTCGCGAGGGCACCCGCTTGCCGGTCTCGACCATGCTCAGGTACGAAACGGATGGCGCGTGAGCCGGGTCGAGCTGCACGCAGCGGGCCGACAATTCGTCGAGGGTGAGCCCGTTGCGTTTGCGCAGGGCCCGGAGTTTCGAGCCAAGGAAATGGCCTTGCCGCGTCAAACCTTGCATTGTGAAATTTACATTGTCAAATTTTGGCTGTGTAAATTCTCTCACAGCGAATCGTAAGCTGCCCACCGGACGGGGCCGCGAAGCATCGCGGCGCTGACGGAGAACCGCGATGAGACAGATCGAGTTCGTCGGCGTGGCCGCCGGTGCGGCGGAGCCGGGCAGCGAGTTCGCGAGCATCCTGACACCGGAGGCGGTCGATTTCGTCGCGGAGCTCGCCGAGCGATTCGGGGGGCGCGTCCGCGAACTGCTGGCGGCACGCGAGGCACGCCAGGCCCGCCTCGATGCGGGCGAGTTGCCCGACTTCCTGCCCGAGACCCGCGCGATACGCGAAGGTCACTGGACAGTCGGCCCGATACCAGCGGATCTGCAGGACCGGCGCGTCGAAATCACGGGTCCTACCGACCGCAAAATGATCATCAACGCACTGAACTCCGGCGCGCGCGTGTTCATGGCCGACTGCGAGGACTCGCTGTCGCCGAACTGGGACAACGTGATTCGCGGCCAGATCAACCTACGCGATGCCGTGCGCCGCGAGATCGGCTACACGAGCCCCGAGGGTCGCGTGTACCGCTTGGTCGAGCGCCCGGCCGTGCTGATCGTGCGACCGCGCGGCTGGCATCTCTACGAGAAGCACATGCAGTTCGACGGCGCCGCGGTTCCGGGCGCTTTCGTCGACTTCGGGCTCTACCTCTGGCACAACCACGCCGAGCTGCGCGCGCGAGGCACGGGGCCTTACTTCTATCTGCCGAAGCTCGAGGGACATCGCGAGGCGCGCCTATGGGCCGAGGTGTTCGATTTCGCCGAACGGCGTGTCGGCCTGCCGCCAGGCACGATCAAGTGCACGGTGCTGATCGAGACGATTCTCGCGGCGTTCGAAATGCACGAGATCCTGTTCGAGTTGCGCGACAACATCGTCGGACTCAACTGCGGTCGCTGGGACTACATCTTCAGTTTCATCAAGAAGTTCGCCAAGCGTCCGGAGTTCGTGCTGCCGGATCGTTCGCAGGTGACCATGACGACGCATTTCCTGCGCTCATACTCGCTGCTCTGCATCCAGACCTGCCACCGCCGCGGCGCCTTCGCGATGGGGGGCATGGCTGCGCAGATCCCGATCAAGAACGACCCGGTCGCGAACGAGGCCGCGCTCGCGAAAGTCCGTGCCGACAAGGAGCGCGAGGCGAGCGACGGCCACGACGGAACCTGGGTTGCCCACCCGGCACTCGTCCCGGTGGCAGTGGAGGTCTTCGACCGGCTGATGCCGACGCCAAACCAGGTGCACCGGCTGCGCGAGGACGTGCGTGTCACCGCCGCCGACCTGCTACGGGTGCCGACCGGTCAGATCACCGCGGAGGGCCTGCGCAGCAACGTCAGCGTCTCGCTGCAGTACATGGCCGCCTGGCTGTCCGGCAACGGTTGCGTGCCGATCGACAACCTCATGGAGGATGCGGCCACCGCAGAGATCTCACGAGCGCAGATCTGGCAGTGGATCCGCCATCCCGGTGGTGTGCTCGCCGATGGCCGGCGGGTCACCGTCGAGCTGTTCCGTGCGGTGCTGGCCGAGGAACTCGCGCGTCTGCGCAGCCGCCTCGGCGAGTCGGCGTTCGCGAGCGGCCACTACGTCCGCGCGGCGCAGCTGCTCGATGGGATCACGACCGCCGAGACGTTCTCCAGCTTTCTGACGCTCGATGCCTATAGGGCGATCGATTGACCTGCCACCCCCTCACCACTCTGGAGTTCGACATGGCCCTGCGCACTGCCGCCGAGATCGACAAGGACTGGAACAGCAGCCCGCGCTGGAAGGGCGTTCGGCGCGGCTATACGGCCGAGGACGTCGTGCGTCTGCGCGGCACCGTGGTGATCGAGCACTCGCTGGCGCGGCTCGGCGCCGAGAAGCTATGGCGGTACATGCAGACCATGCCGTTCGTCAATGCACTCGGTGCGCTGACCGGCAACCAGGCCATGCAGCAGGTCAAGGCCGGCCTCAAGGCGATCTACCTCTCGGGCTGGCAGGTCGCCGGCGATGCCAATCTCGCCGGCGAAATGTACCCGGACCAGTCGCTGTACCCGGCGAACTCCGTTCCGGAGGTCGTTCGCAGGATCAACAACACGCTACTGCGGGCCGATCAGATCCACCATGCCGAGGGCAACGATTCCATCGACTGGCTGCAGCCCATCGTCGCCGACGCGGAGGCCGGTTTTGGCGGCGTACTCAACGCGTTCGAGCTCATGAAAGCGATGATCGAGGCCGGTGCGGCCGGCGTGCATTTCGAGGACCAGCTCAGTTCCGCGAAGAAATGCGGACACATGGGCGGCAAGGTGCTCGTGCCGACCGCGGAAGCCATCAACAAGCTGATCGCGGCGCGCCTGGCCGCGGACGTCTGCGACGTGCCGACCGTGCTCGTCGCGCGCACTGACGCCGAGTCGGCCAGTCTGCTGACCGCCGACGTCGACGAGCGCGACCGTCCCTTCATCGACTCCGCCAAGGGACGCACCAGCGAAGGCTTCTACTACGTCAGGGCAGGCCTCGAGCAAGCGATTGCACGCGGCCTCGCGTACGCACCATACGCGGACCTGATCTGGTGTGAGACCGGCAAGCCCGACCTCGCGGAGGCAAGGCACTTCGCTGAAGCGATTCATGCGAAGTTCCCCGGCAAGATGCTGGCCTACAACTGCTCGCCCTCGTTCAATTGGAAGCGCAAGCTCGATGATGCGACGATCGCGAAGTTCCAGCGCGAGCTCGGCGCGATGGGCTACAAGTTTCAGTTCATCACGCTGGCTGGCTTCCACGCGCTCAACTACTCGATGTTCACGCTGGCGAGCGGCTACCGCGATTCGCAGATGACGGCCTACGTCGCACTCCAGGAGGCCGAGTTTGCCGCCGAGGCGCAGGGCTACACGGCCACCAAGCACCAACGAGAGGTCGGTGCCGGTTACTTCGACGACGTCACGCAGACGATCACCGCCGGCCAGTCCTCGGTCACTGCGATGAAGGGATCGACCGAGGAAGAGCAGTTCGAGGCGCACTGACGCGCAGCCGCAATCGGCTAGAATCGGCGGGTGACGCCACAGCAGCTCCGGGTCCCCGATTCGCCCGCGAGGCCCGTTCGCGACGGGCATGCGTGACGCCCATCCGTGCGCCCGCTTCGATCCAGCCTGCCGGCGCTGCCCGCGACTCGCGAACCTGCTGGACCAATGCCGCGCCGCGCATCCGGATTACTACGCGCGGCCGGTGCCGCCTTTCGGCGATGCGGCGGCGCGCCTGCTGATCGTGGGACTCGCGCCGGGCATGCACGGCGCCAACCGCACCGGTCGACCGTTCACGGGAGACCACGCCGGCGGACTGCTCTACCGGACCCTCCACGAGCTCGGATTCGCCGACCGGCCCGAGTCCACCGGCCGCGATGATGGTCTGCGCCTGCTCGATGTGCGGATCACGAATGCCGTCAAGTGCGTGCCGCCCGCGAACCGGCCGACGCCGGCCGAGATCCGCAACTGCAATGGTTTTCTCGCCCGGGAACTCGCCGAGCATCCCGAGGCACGCGTCGTGCTGGCGCTGGGCCGGATTGCGCACGACGCCGTGCTCGACGCGCTCGCCCTGCCGCGTCGCGGCGCTGCCTTCGCGCACGGCCGAGAACATCCTCTGCCGTCCGGCAGGACCCTGCTCGATTCCTATCACTGCAGCCGCTACAACACACAGACGCGGCGGCTGACGCCGCAGATGTTCCGCGCGGTGCTGGCGCGGGCCCGGGAGCTGCTGTGAGCGGTGCGCGGGAAGGAGGCACGAGGTTCGACGGCCGCGCCTTCGCCGCGACCCTGCCGCGACGACCGGGTGTCTACCGGATGTTCGCGAGTGATCGGGCCGTGCTCTATGTCGGCAAGGCGAAGAGCCTCCGCGACCGGGTCGGCAGCTACTTCAACCCCGGCAACGTGCACCCGAAGGTGCAGCTGCTCGTCGGCCTGATCGCGCACATGGAGGTCACCGTCACGCGCAGCGAGACCGAGGCGCTGCTGCTCGAGTACAACCTCATCAAGGAGCTCAAGCCGCGCTACAACGTGGTCCTGCGTGACGACAAGAGTTTCCCCTACATTCACTTGACGGCCGGCCATCCGTTTCCGCGATTGACGCTGTACCGCGGACAGCGCAGTGCCCCAGGGCGCTATTTCGGACCGTATCCGAGCCCCGGTGCGGTTTACGAGACGCTGCATTTCCTTCAAAAGACCTTCCATATCCGCAACTGCCGGGACAGCTATTTCGCGCATCGCAGTCGCCCTTGTCTGCAGCACCAGATCGGCCGCTGTTCGGCGCCTTGCGTCGGCCTCATCGGCGCCGAGGAGTACGCCGCCGACCTCGCGGCGGCCGTCGGCATCCTCGAGGGGCGCGAGAGCGAGGTCGTGCGTTCGCTCGAGCGGCAGATGGAGGCGGCGGCGGAACGTCTCGAGTTCGAGCGGGCGGCCGACCTGCGCGACCGGATCGCGGCGATCAAGGCGGTCCAGGCGCAGCAGATCGTCGCAGCCGAGGATCGGCGCGATGTCGACGTGTTCGCGATCTGCGGGGATCCCGGCAGCTACGCGATCTGCGTGATGCGCGTGCGCGGCGGTCGCAGTCTCGGCACGCAGGCGGCCTTTCCACGCGCCGCGCTCGCCGAGCCCGCCGAGGCCCTCGGTTCGTTCGTGCTGCAGTACTACTCAGGAGAGGCAGTTCCGGCCGAGGTCCTGCTCGCTCGCGAGCTGCCGGATCTCGAGCCGCTCGGCGAGGCGCTGTCGCAGGTTGCGGGTCACCGCGTCGCAGTGCGCGTGCCCAAGCGTGGCATCGGTGCGCGCTGGGTGGAGCTGACGCTCGAGAACGCGGCGCAGGCGCTGCGGATGCGGGAGGCCCAGCGCGAGGGCGTCGAGGCGCAGTATGCGGCCCTGGCCGACGAACTCGGCCTCGCCGAGCTGCCGGCGCGCCTCGAGTGCTTCGACATCAGCCACACGGGCGGCGAGGGGACGGTGGCTTCCTGCGTCGTGTTCGGACCCGAGGGGCCGCTCAAGAAGGAGTACCGGCGCTTCAACATCACTGGCGTGGCGCCTGGCGACGATTACGGCGCGCTGTCGCAGGCCCTGCGCCGCCGCTATACGCGGATCCAGGCAGGCGAGGTGCCGCGCCCCGACGTCCTGCTCATCGACGGCGGTGCCCCGCAGGTCGCCGCCGTGGTCGCCGTGCTCCGCGAACTCGGACTCGACGACCAGCTGGTCGTCGGTGTCGCCAAGGGGGCGGATCGGCGCGTGGGGCAGGAGCGTCTGCACCTGCCCGGTGAAGCGGCACCGCGCATTCCCGGTGCCGAGTCCGGGGCCTTGCGCCTGATCCAGCGGATCCGCGACGAGGCACACCGCTTCGCGCTCGCGGGACACCGGCGCCGCCGTGCGCGCCGCTTCAACGAGTCGATCCTCGAGACCGTGGCGGGACTCGGACCCGCGAAACGCCGCGCGCTGCTGCGCCATTTCGGCGGACTACAGGGTGTGCTGCGGGCCGGCATTGCCGACCTCGAGCAGGTGCCGGGGATCGGCCCGACCCTCGCGCGTACGGTGTACGATCATCTGCATCCTGGGGAGTGACCCGCGGATGCTCTGGACGCTGCCCAACATACTGACCTGGTTGCGGATTCTCGCGATCCCGCTGGTCGTCGTGCTGTTCTACCTGCCGTACCGCTGGGCCGATCCGGCCGCCGGCCTGCTGTTCGGTGCCGCCGGCATCACCGACGCGTTCGACGGCTACTACGCGCGCAAGCTAGGACAGACCTCACGGCTGGGCGCGTTTCTCGACCCCGTCGCCGACAAGCTGATCGTGGCCGTGGCGCTGGTGCTGCTCGTGTCGCGCGATTCACAGCCGCTGCTCGTCCTGGCCGCGATCGTCATCATCGGTCGTGAAATCGCCATCTCGGCGCTGCGCGAGTGGATGGCCGAGATTGGTCAGCGCACCAAGGTCGCCGTCTCGGCGCTCGGCAAGTACAAGACCATCCTGCAGATCGTCGGTCTGTCCCTGATGCTGTTCCGCTGGGATCTGCTGTTCATCCCGATGTACGAGCTCGGCCTGTGGCTGACCGTGATCGCGGCCGTGCTGACTCTGGTGTCGATGGTCGATTATCTGCGCGCGGCCTGGCCGGATTTGCGTCGCCCCGACAGGCAGTGATCTCCTTGACTTACGCGCCAGCGAACCTACAATTTCGCCCCTCTCACGGGCGCGGGAATAGCTCAGTTGGTAGAGCACGACCTTGCCAAGGTCGGGGTCGCGAGTTCGAGTCTCGTTTCCCGCTCCAATGTTCCTTCCACCAAGCCCTGGAAGCCTGCTCGCATCGGCCATCCAGGGCTTTTTGGTATCCCGATCTGACCGGTCGGGGCTGGGTGGCAGAGTGGTCATGCAGCGGCCTGCAAAGCCGTGTACGCCGGTTCGATTCCGACCCCAGCCTCCATTTCTCGTGGCCCGGCAGCCCCGGTGGCGGAATCGGTAGACGCTACGGACTTAAAATCCGTTGGCCGCAAGGCCGTGCCCGTTCGACCCGGGCCCGGGGCACCACTTGAAGAATTCATGGCAACGTCCTGATCTTACGATGTTTCCATGAACCTCCTCGACGTCGAATCCTTACACGTGTTTCGTGGCCGCCGGCATGTGCTGCGAGGTGTCAGCCTGGCGCTCGGGGCCGGTGACTGTCTGCAGGTGACCGGCCCGAACGGCGCCGGCAAGACGACCCTGCTTCGGGCCGTGGTCGGCCTCTGCGAGGTGGAGCAGGGCACCGTTCGCTGGCGCGGCGCCGACCTGCGACGCGACCCGCAGGCCCTGCATCGCGAGACGGCCTACCTCGGTCACGAGGTCCCGCTCAAGGGTGATCTGACCGCTCGGGAGAACCTCGCTTTCGCGGTGGGGTTGCGCCGCCGGGTCGATCGCCCCGCGCTCGATCGGGCGCTCGAGCAGGTTGGCGCGGAGCGCTTTGCCGGTCAGCCGCTGCGCAGTCTGTCGGCCGGACAGCGGCGCCGGGTGGGACTGGCGGCGCTGCTGCTGTTCGCGGTGCCTCTGTGGCTGCTCGACGAGCCAACGACCAACCTCGATGCGTCCGGGCAGAGGCTGCTGATGCGGTTGCTTGCCGCCCATCTCGCCGCGGGCGGTCTCGTGCTCGCGGCCGTCCACCATCCCCTCTCGATCGAGGGACACGAGACCCGTCGACTGGAACTTGGAGGGGCGGCGTGAGGGTCGGCTGGCCGCGGGCCGTGCTGCTCGTCCTGCGGCGTGATCTGGTTCTCGCTTTTCGCCGAGGCGGGGAAGTCGTGCAACCCCTGGCCTTCTTTGCGGTCGTAAGCACGTTGTTCCCCCTGGCGCTGACGCCGGAGATGTCGCGATTGAGGGACATAGCGCCTGGTGTGTTGTGGGTCGCGGCGTTGTTATCCTCGTTGCTCGCGCTGGAGCACCTGTTCCGCGACGATGCACAGGACCGCACCCTCGAGCAGTTCGCGGTGTCTGGCCAGCCGCTGACAGCGCTGCTGCTCGCGAAGACGATGGCCCACTGGCTGCTGACGGGGCTGCCGCTGGCGCTGATTGCTCCACTGGTGGCGGTCGCCTACGGCGTGACACTCGAGGCCATGCCGGGCATCTGGCTGGCGCTCGTGCTCGGGACGATCACGCTGAGCCTCGTCGGTGCGATCGGCGCGGGCTTGACGCTCGGCGCGCGGCGCAGCGGGGTGCTGCTGTCTCTGCTGACCCTGCCGCTGGTGATCCCGATCGTGATCTTCGGCGCGCGAGCGACGGAGCTTGCGATCCAGGGCGAGACCTATGCGGGGCCGATGTACCTGCTCGCGGCGCTGGCGGTGCTGAGCCTGACTCTGGCACCGCTCGCCGCCACGGTGGCCGTGAGGATAGGAATCGAATAGATGGACTGGACCTGGTTTCACCGTCTTGGCTCACCGCCGCACGTCTACCGGATCGCCGGCAGGCTGACACCGTGGTTTGCCTGGCCGGCGGCGCTCTTGCTCGCGGCCGGCCTGTATGGAGGTCTGGTGCTGGCTCCCCCCGACTATCAGCAGGGCGATGGCTTCCGGATCATCTACGTGCACGCGCCCTCGGCCTGGCTGTCGCTGATGATCTATTCGACGATGGCGATCTCGGCCGGGATCGGACTGATCTGGCGCATGAAGGTCGCGCACGCGGTCGCCGCGAGCTGTGCGGGCGTCGGTGCCTGGTTCACGCTGGTCTCGCTGGTCACCGGAATGCTGTGGGGCAAGCCGATGTGGGGCACTTACTGGGTCTGGGATCCGCGGCTGACCGCGCAGCTGATCCTCCTGTTCCTCTATCTCGGCTACATGGGTCTGCGCCAGGCGTTCGACGATCCGCAGCGCGCTGATCGCGCCAGCGCCGTGCTGGCAGTGGTGGGCGTCGTCAACGTGCCCATCATCCGCTACTCGGTCGAATGGTGGAACTCGATCCATCAGGCGCCGTCTGTGATGAAGATGGAACGCCCGTCGATGCCGGTGGACATGCTGGTGCCGCTGCTGGTCATGCTGCTGGCGTTTACACTGTGTTTCGTGGCAATTCTGCTCGTGCGGCTGCGCGGCGAGGTGCTGGCGCGCGAACGCACCGCGAGCTGGGTACGCGAGGTCATCGCACAATGAGAGAATTCCTGGCGATGGGCGGCTATGCGGCCTTCGTCTGGCCCGCGTACGCGGTCACGGCGCTCGCGTTCCTCCTCAGCATCTGGCAGGCTCGGCGCGCGCACCGGCTCGCTCTTGAGGCCGCGCGCCGCCGGCTCGCCATGGAGGAGGGGGAGCAGTCGTGACACCGCGTCAGCGTCGAACAGTGCTCGTCCTCTGCATCCTGGCCGGCGTCTCGATCGCCGGTGCGCTCGCATTGCGCGCATTCCAGGAGAACGTGATGTTCTTCTTCGACCCGAGCCAGGTGGCGCGTGGCGAGGCGCCGACCGGGGAACGTTTCCGGCTCGGCGGCATGGTCAAGCCCGGCTCGGTGCAGCGCGCGCCCGGCAGTCTGGATCTGCGCTTCGTCGTCACGGATTTCGCGCGGGACGTTCCGGTCGTCTACAACGGCGTGCTGCCCGACCTGTTTCGCGAGAACCAGGGCGTGGTGGCGCATGGGCGGCTCGGCGCGGACGGTGTGTTCCGCGCCGATGAGATCCTCGCCAAGCACGACGAGAACTACATGCCGCCCGAGGTCGCCCGGGCGATCAAGGACCAGCACGGCGGCGTGATGCCCGTCGACCCGAAGCCACCCCTGACGCCTCGGACGGCGTCCCCGCTGCCCTGAGGTGCGCGTGCTACCGGAGATCGGACATTTCACTCTGGTGCTGGCGCTGGTCCTCTCGGCGCTGCAGGCGTTTTTCGGCATCACGGGACCGGCGTTGCAGCGTGAGCGCTGGCAGGCGGCAGTCGGCCCCGCGGTGTACGGCCAGTTCTGCATGGTTTCGGTGGCGATCGGCTGCCTCGCGGCGGCCTTCCTGCAGCACGACTTCTCGGTCGAGTACGTCGCGCAGAACTCGAACTCGGCGTTGCCGGCTTTCTATCGCGTTGCGGCCATCTGGGGCGCGCACGAGGGCTCGCTCGTGTTGTGGAGCTGGATCCTCGCCGCGTGGTCCATCGCAGTGGCCTTCTTCTCGCGCGGCCTTCCGCCGCCTTTCGCGGCACGTGTGCTCGGCGTGCTGGGCGTCGTCAGCCTCGGGTTCTACCTGTTCACGCTCGCGACCTCGAACCCTTTTCTGCGGATTGATCCGCCCGCGCCGGACGGACGCGACCTCAATCCGCTGTTGCAGGATCCGGCGCTGGTCGCACACCCCCCGATGCTCTACGCGGGCTACGTCGGCTTCGCGGTGGCCTTCGCGTTCGCCTGCGCCGCGATGATCGAGGGCAAGCTCGACTCGGCCTGGGCCCGCTGGACGCGCCCTTGGACGACGATCGCGTGGGCCTTCCTGTCCGTCGGCATCGCGCTCGGCAGTTGGTGGGCCTATTACGAGCTCGGCTGGGGCGGCTACTGGTTCTGGGATCCGGTCGAGAACGCCTCGTTCATGCCGTGGCTGGTCGGCACGGCGCTGATCCATTCGCTCGCCGTCACCGAGAAGCGCGGCCTGTTCAAGAGCTGGACGCTGCTGCTGGCGATCCTCGCGTTCTCGCTGTCGCTGCTCGGCACCTTCCTCGTCCGCTCGGGCGTGCTCGTCTCGGTGCACTCGTTCGCCGCGGATCCGACCCGCGGCGTCTTCATCCTCGCCTTCCTCGTCGTGATGATTGGCGGCGCGCTGACGCTGTACGCGTGGCGCGCGCCGCTGCTGAAGTCGAACGCCGGGTTCGAGTTCACTTCGCGCGAGAGTTTCCTGCTGTTCAACAACATCCTGCTGGTCGTCGCGACGGCGACCGTCTTCGCCGGCACGATGGCGCCGCTGATCTCGGATGCACTCGGACTCGGCACGCTGTCGGTGGGGCCGCAGTATTTCAATCCGACCTTCCTGCTGCCGATCCTGCCCTTGATCGGTTTGGTTGCGGTGGGCATCCACGCGAGCTGGAAGAAGGGACGGCTGGGGGAGAAGCGCGGCATGTTGCTGACCACGCTTGCCATGGCGGGGACGGTGACCGCGGCGCTCATGCTGGGCGCCTACGGAGGTGGCATGCTGCTGACCCCGGTCGGCATCGCGCTCGGGGTCTGGATCATGCTCTCCTCGCTGGCTGATCCCATCGACCGATGGCGTCGCAAGCTGTCGCTGACGCCGGGCGTCCTCGGCATGGCCGTCGCACATCTCGGGCTCGGTCTGTTCGTGCTCTGCGTCACGGTGGTCGAGTCGTACACGGCCGAGCGCGACGTCGCGCTCGAGGTAGGTGGCCGCGCGACGGTCGGTCGCTACGAATACCGCTTCGACAAGATCGAGCCGGTGCAGGGTCCAAACTACGATGGCGTACGGGCCGAGATAGCGGTGCTGCGCGACGGTCGACAGGTCGCGAGGCTGCATCCCGAGAAGCGTCAGTACTGGGTGCAGCGCTCAGTGATGACCGAGGCGGGCATCGACATGCAGTGGGGTCGCGACGTGTTTGCGGCGCTCGGCGAGGATCTCGGCGCCGGTCGCTGGAGCGTGCGCGCACAGGTGCGGCCGCTGATCAACCACATGTGGTTCGCGGCGTTTCTGATGGCGCTGGGGGGCGTCATCGCCGCCTGCGATCGCCGCTATCGCACGGCGCGCGAGGCGCGTCCCGTCGAGACCGGCCATGCTGTTCCGGATCCCGGCCCGGGTGTCAGCGTGGCGCGGGTTGCGCCCGGCGAGGCATGAGCCGTTTCCTGGTTCCGGTCGGCCTGTTCGCCCTGCTCGTGGCCGTGCTGGCCGTGGGACTCGAGCGCGCGCCCGAGAAGAACGTGATCCCGTCCGCACTGCTCGGCCGGCCGGCCCCCGAGTTCACGCTACCGGAACTCGGCTCGCCGCAGTTGCAGTTCGACTCGCGCTCGATGGCCGGCCGCTGGTGGCTGCTGAATGTCTGGGGCACCTGGTGCGTCGAATGCCGGGCTGAACATGACATGCTGCTCGCCGTTCGCCGGACCGGCGTCGCGCCGATCATCGGCCTGAACTGGAAGGACGACGATGCAAGCGCGCTTCGCTGGCTCGAGGAACTCGGCAATCCCTACGAGCGCGTTCCCGTCGACGCGGAGGGCCGGGTAGCCATCGACTGGGGAGTGTACGGGGCTCCGGAGACCTTCCTGATCGATCCGGCCGGTCGTGTCGTGCACCGGCACGTCGGGCCGCTGACGCGGGAGGTCTGGGAGCGCGAATTCCTGAGTCGCCTGCCGCGCACGGACGCGCCGCCCCTCATGCCCGCGGAGCGGCGCGTAGGGGCGACATGAGCGCCACTGCGCGCCGCGCCTCGCCGTGGCACTACTTGCTCGCGGCGCTGCTGGTCCTCGCCGCCACGCCGGTGTGGGCCGTGGATCCGATCGAACTCGACGATCCGGTGCTGCAGCAGCGCTATCGCGCGTTGACGCAGGAACTGCGCTGCATGCAGTGCCAGAACCAGTCCATCGCTGACTCGCCAGTCGGCTTGGCCGGCGATCTGCGCCGTGAGGTACGCGAACTGCTACTCGCCGGTGCGTCGGACCAGGCCATCCGTGATCATCTGCGCGATCGCTACGGCGACTTCATCCTGTTCCGTCCCGATCTCAACGCAAGGACCGCCTGGCTCTGGGCGGCGCCGTTCGTGCTGCTGATGGCAGGAGTGTGGGTCGCGGTCAGGGTCATCCGCGGGCGCGCCGCGCTCGCTGCACAGCCCGACGATGAAGTGGACGGCCGGGTGTGACGGCCTTCGTCGCGATCGCGGCGGCCCTCGCGCTCGCCGTCACGCTGTGGGTCGCCTGGCCACTATGGCGAGGAGCGCGCGGCGCAGCCGTCGGCGCCACCGTGGCGCTGCTCGGCGGCACGGCCGTCCTCTACGGGTGGTGGAGCAACTGGTCCTGGGACAGCCCGACGGCCGGCGACGAGTCCCCGGTGGCAATGGTCGCGCGGCTCGCGCGGCGCCTCGAGCGCAAGCCGGATGACCTCGAGGGCTGGCTCATGCTCGGTCGCTCGTACACGGCGCTCGAGCAGTATCCGCTCGCGGCACGCGCTTACCAGCGCGCGGACCGGCTCGCCGACGGTCGCAACGCCGAGGCGCTGACCGGCTGGGCCGAGGCGCTCACGCTCCTCGACGAGAGCGAGCTGGCCGGGCGCGCCGGCCGGCTGTTCGAGCGTGCCGTCGAGCTCGACCCGCAGTCCGGCAAGGCGTTGTTTTTCGCCGGTGTCGCCGCGCAGCGGCGCGGCGACCTCTCGCTCGCCCGCGAACGGTTCGCCACGCTGCTCGCGCTCGGGCCCCCGGAAAATGTCCGCCCCATCCTGCAGCAGCAGGTCGACGCGCTGGACGCCGAGCTCGCACGAGGGCAGGGCACCACAGCAGCGGGCGCGGCCGTCGCGGGTCCCGGTGCCGTCACCGACACCGCCCGGATCGATCTCGAGGTCACGATCGCGCCGGCTCTCGCGGCGCGCGTGCCGACCGGAGCACCGTTGTTCGTCGCCGTCCGGCGCCCCGGCGAACCCGGGCCACCGCTCGCCGCGCGGCGTCTGCCGGCCTCTTTCCCGCAGCGTATCGAATTGACGCCAGCCGACGCGATGATGCCCGGGCGTACGTTCGCCGCGGGCGAGACCGTGGTGGTCATCGCGCGAGTCGCGCTCGGTGGGCAACCGACGGCACAGCCGGGCGATCCATACGGCGAGGTCCGCTATGATGTGGGACGAGACTCGCTGAAGCCGGTCGTCATCGACCGACTCACACCCTGACCAGCCGTCCGCCGGGCCCGCGGGAGTCGCCGTGCTGTTCGATTCGCCTCCGTCCGTCTGGCCATCGTATGCGTGCGTGCTCGCCACGCCGAAACCTCCGCTGGTTCCGACGGGGCAGCGGGTCGGTCGGCTCGAAGCCGAGCTGACGCGCGTCACGGCCGACCCAGCGCAGCTGGCGCGATACCGCGGCGTCTGCGGAATCGGCGGCGCTGGCGCCTTGCCGATTGCGTATCCGCACGTGCTCGCGACGCCGGTGCACCTTGCGCTCCTCGCGTCGCCGAGGTTCCCGGTCCGGCTGCTCGGCCTCGTGCACGTGGCCAACGTCATCGAGCAGCGTCGACCGCTCGCTCCGGATGAAGGCGGGCGTCTCGTCGTCTGGCTCGACGGTCATCGCGAGACGGCGCGCGGCCAGGAGTTCGACCTCGAAACCGAGTGGCGCCAGGGCGAGCGCTGGCTCTGGCGCGAGACCTGCACCTTCCTCGCACGACGACGTGCCGGCGGCCGTGAGGGCTTGCGGCGCGACGCGTCTGATCAGCCGCAGGAGGCGACGCCGGTGCAATGCACCAGCTTCCGCGCACCGGCTGGTCTCGGTCGGCAATATGGTCTGCTGTCCGGCGATCTCAATCCGATCCATCTCAGCGACGTCACCGCGCGGGCTTTCGGTTTCCGGACCGCGATCGCCCATGGCATGTGGTCGCTCGCGCGTTGTGCGGCGGAGATGCCGGCCGCGGTCTTCGACGCCCATGTGCGATTCGAAGTGCAGTTCAAGCTGCCGGTCCTCCTGCCCTCCTGGCTGATCCTCGAGCGCTGGCCTGCCGGAGAGGGCGGCGTGGAATTCGCCTTGCGCGACGCCCAGGGCGAGCGTCCGCACCTCAGCGGCCGCGTGCAAGCGGTCGCCTGATGACCCACGCGGCCGCGGCATCGGCGCCGCCGGCGCTGTCGGCGTCGCAGCGCACCGCGCTCTGGTCGGCGGCCTGTGCCTACTTCGCCTTGCTGGCCGGCTACTACATGCTGCGCAGCCTGCGCGAGGCGTTTGCCCTCGAGGTCGGTCGCGAACGGATCGACGAGCTCTTCTACCTGACCTTCGGCGTGATGCTCGCCGTGCTGCCGGTGTACTGGTACACGGTCGCGCGCGTTCCTCGCGGACGCCTGCTGGCCACGATCTACGGTATGGTGGTCCTGCTGTTTCTGAGCCTCGCCGTGGCCGTGCGGGGCGGGACGGGCAGCGGCATCGCGCCAGTGGTTTACTTCGTCGCCGTCAGCTCGCTGAACCTGTTCATGGTCAGCGTCTTCTGGAGCGTCATGGTCGATGCATGGCGCAGCACTACCGCACAGCGCGTTTTCGGCTATATCGCTGCGGGCGGCAGCGCCGGAGCGATTGCCGGACCCCTGTTCAACAGCCTGTTCGTCGAGCGACTGGGAGCGAGCGTCACGATCACGATCGCCTGCCTGCTGATCGGCCTTGCGGCCGTCGCAGGACGCTGGACGCAGCGGCGCAGCCTGGCCGACGAGGGTCGCGACGCCGCGGCACTCGAGGTAGCCGTGGGTGGTCGCGCCTGGGACGACCTGCGTCGATTGCTGACTTCACCGTACATGCTCGGCATCGCCGCGCTGATCGTCGCCGGCCAGGTGCTCGGTGGCTTCATGTACAACGAGCAGGCACGCTACGTCGAGTCGGCGTATCGGACACTGGGCGAGCGCGCAGCCCTGTTTGCGCGCATCGACTTCCTCGTCAACGTCGTCGCTCTGCTGTTCCAGGGCTTTGCGGTCGCCTGGCTGACCCGGCGCGGCGGCATGCGGCTCGCGCTCGGCGTGATTCCGCTGCTGCTGATCGCTTCGCTGGTCGCGCTCGCGCTCGTGCCGGTCGGTGCGATGCTGCTCGCCACGCAGGTGCTGCGCCGCGGCGTCGACTATGGGCTGTTCAAGCCCATTCGCGAGATGCTGTTCACGGTGCTCAATCCCGAGAGCAAGTTCAAGAGCAAGAGCCTCATCGACACGCTATTGCAGCGCGGCGGGGACAGCCTCGCCCAGCTCAGTTATCCACTCGTGGCCGGCTTCGGACTCGCTGGCGTGGCCGGCGTCTGCGCGGCGCTCTCATTGGCGATGCTGCTGGTCGCACAGGGGCTCGCCCGGGGCTTCCAGCGCCGTGAGACCTGAGGTCATCGAAGCGTCGGCCCCACCGTCTCTGCCGGCGCGCCGGGTCGACGCCGCCGGTCGTGTCCGCATCGACCACGGCGCGATCCTGCGGCTCGCGGCCCCACTGATGGTCACCAACACCATCCAGGCGGTTCTTAACCTGACCGACACCTGGTTCATTGGCCGGTTGTCGACCGCTGCGGTCGCCGCGATGGGCTCGATCTACTGGCTGATGACCTGTCTGATCCTAGTCATCAGCGGTGTAGGTCTGGCCGTGCAGACCTTCGTCTCGCAGGCCGACGGCGCGCGGCGCCGCGCGCGTGCCTCGCAGGCCGCCTGGAGTGCGCTGTGGGCGACGCTGATCAGCGCGCCGTTGTTCGTGGTCGCGGCGCTGGCGGGGCCGCTGCTGCTCGCTCCTTTCGGCCTGTCGCGCGAGATCGAGCAGCTCGCGCTCGACTATTGGCAGCCGCGCCTGTACGGCGCCGTGCTTGGCTCGAGGGGCTGGGTCGTCATGGGCTTCTTCAATGGCGTCGGCGCCACGCGCGTGACGCTGCTGATCGCGGCCTCGATCACGCTCGCGAACGTGCCGGCCAACGAATACCTGGTGTTCGGGCGCGGGCTCGGCATGGCCGGTGCCGCCTGGGGCACGAACCTGGCGCAGGCGCTTGGACTCCTGCTGGCGCTCGCGATCCTGCTGTCAGCGCACTTCGCGGGCAGATACCGGACGCGGCTGACCTGGCGGCCGGATTTCGGCCTCGTGTGGCGCATGCTGCGCGTCGGTCTGCCGGTCGGCGTGATGTACGGCGCCGACGTACTCGGCGTCGCGCTGTTCCAGCTCATGGTGGCGAGGGTGGGCAACACGGAGGCGGCCGCGACCCAGATCGTCATGATGCTGACCTCGATCGCCTACATGCCGACGCTCGGCCTCGCGACCGCGGGTACGACCGTGGTCGGGCAGACCATCGGTGCCGGTGATCGGGACTGGGCGGCGAAGCTCGGCACGCGCGTCGTGCTGATGTGCTCGGCGCTGATGGGCTGCATCGCGCTCGGCTTCCTGATCGGCGGCCCCTGGGTGCTGCCGCGGTTCGTGGAGGCTGGCGACGCGGCCGCGGCGGAGACGGTGGCGATCGCACTGGCCGTGCTCTGGCCTGCGGCCGCCTATCAGATCTTCGACGGCCTGTACTTCGGTTCGAGCTTCTGCCTGCGTGCGGCCGGCGATACGAGAGTGCCGGCAGTGGTGGCGCTCGCGCTTTCCTGGGGCCTTTTCGTGCCCACGGCCCACCTGCTCATATTCGCCCCCGGGGAGGGCTGGGTCTTGGGCTTGCCGCAGGCGGGGCTCGGCGCACTCGGCGGCTGGCTCGCCTTGATGGCCTACGCGACCCTGCTTGGCACGACCATGTTCCTGCGCTGGCGATCGGGACACTGGCGCCGTGATCTGCTCTGAGCGTCGATGCCAGTCAAGCGCGTCTGGCGTTCGCCCAGTGCCGCAACAGGAGCCAACCGCCGAGCATGCCGCCGAGGTGCGCGAAATGGGCGACGCCGCTCTGGGTCCCGCTGACGCCGAGCACGAGCTCGAGGGTCGCGAACAGGAGCGCGAAGACGCGGGCCGGCATGGGGATCGGCGGGAACAGCGGCACGATTCGCCGGTCAGGGAACATCATCGCAAAACCGAGTACGAGTCCGTAGATGCCTCCGGAGGCACCGACCGTCGGCTTCGCGTCGCCGAGCCATGACGTGACGAGCAGCTGAGTCAGCGCCGCTGCGAGCACACTCGCCAGATAGTACTGCGCGAAGCGCCGCGTGCCCCAGACACGCTCGAGATCCGCGCCGAACATCACGAGGCCGAACATGTTGAACGCGATGTGCGCGAGTCCCCCGTGCAGAAACGCATAGGTCACGAGCTGCCAGATCTCGAAGTTCACGTGCAGCGGCCAGAGCGCGAAATGGATCGTCGTGAACTCGGGCAGCAGTGCCTGGACGATGAAAACACCCAGATTCGCGACGAGGATCGAGCGCGTCGCGGGCGGCAGGTTAGAAAACATGGTTCAGTCCGGTACCACGGTCGGGCGCCATCCGAGCGTCAGCAGCAGCACGAAGAAGCCGACCAGATAGCCGAGCACCACGTGCCAGCCCGACTTGAGCCAGGCACCCGCCGAGCGGGCGTCCGGGAATCGGTTCGATAGCGCAACGCCGGCCGACGAGCCGAACCAGATCATCGAACCACCGAAGCCGACCGAATAAGCGAGGCATCCCCAGTCGAATCCACCTTCCTCGAGCGCGAGCTTGGTCAGGGGGATGTTGTCGAAAACGGCCGAGAGGAAGCCGAGGCCCAGCGTGGTTGGCCAGGAGGCCGGCGGCAGTGACTCGACCGGCATCAGCGATGCGCAGAGGACGAGCGCGAGCAGGAACACGCTGCCGCGCGCGGCCGACGGCAGCAGCGCCCAGTCCGGTCGCCTCAATGGAGTCGTCAACATGATCGTCGTCCAGACAGCGGCCCCAAGGAAAGGAAAGCGGTCGGCGAGGGCGGGGGTGCGCAGGTTCAGCACGACGTTGGTCGTCACTGTGGCGCCAAGCAGGGCACCTACCACGGAAAGGCGCGTCCAGTCGACACGAGCGCCGCGTGGCGGATCGCGCACGATTGGCGAGGCGCGCTGCTGCTGCAGGGATGCGGGGATCGCGAAGACCAGGAACGCGGCTCCAGCCGCGAGGTAGGCCGGCAGGACCTGCACAGGCGTGACACCCTCGAGCCACATCATGGTGGTCGTCGTGTCGCCGATCACGCTCCCGGCGCCTCCGGCGTTGGACGCCGCGACGATGGCGGCAAGGTAGCCGATGTGCAGGCGATTGCGGAACACGCTCGCGGCCATGGTCCCGCCGATCATCGCCGCTGCGATGTTGTCGAGAAAACCCGACATCACGAACACCATGCACAGCAACACGAAGCCGCCTTTCCAGTCGTCGGGCAGCAGCGCGGGCAGGAGGTCCGGAATACGCGTGGCCTCGAAGTGTCGCGCCAGGATCGTGAATCCTGTCAGCAGCGCGAACAGGTTGGCGAGCATCACCCACTCGTGTGCGAGATGATCGAGCAGCCCGCCGAGGCCCGGGCCCGCCTCGAAGCCGGGCCCGATGAACTTCCAGACGAGGATGGTGGCGAGACCGGCGAGCGCGACCTCGAGAGTGCGGTGGTGCAGGAGCGCAACGCCGAGCAGCGTCAGTCCGAAGAGCACGAACTCGACGGGAGGCATGCCGGCTTCAGCAGCTGGAAAGCCAATCGAAAAGTCGGTTCGCGAAACGTATCTTCTGTGCCTTCCCGGCGACCACGTGGGCGAGATCGTCCCAGGTCTCGCCGATCGCTCCCGGTATCGCACGCTCGATCGGCACCGTCGTGCGCGGGCTCGTGACCTGATCCAGCGCGGCGTGGATGATCAGCGTTGGGCAGCAGACCGACGCGAGGCGCGTCTTCGATTCGAAGCCCACGCAGGCATCGACGAGGCGGGCATGCGCGGGGTAACGGCCGTTCAGCTCCTTCCACCCCCCCTGCGGCCCGAGCAGCTTGTGCTTGTTCGCGTTGTAGTACTCGGGGGTGAAGGACAGGAGCGTCACGGCTTTCTGAAACGCTTCGAAGCCGAGGTCGCGATGAATCCAGCGGAACATCTCGAGCTGATCGCGGAGGAAGTCGTCGACCTCGCACCAGGCGCCGGTATTGAGCATCGACCGGGCAAGGTCGGGCCGACGGATCGCGATCTCCTGACAGACGCAGGCACCCATGCCGACCAGCCCAACGAGGTGAACGTTGCGCAGGCCGAGGTGATCGAGCAGCCCGATCGCATCGCCGGCATGCAGCGCCATTGTCGAAGGCACGGACGGGTCGTCGTCCGAGTCGCCGATGCCGCGATAGTCGAAGATGATGACCTGATAACGGTCGGTCAGGCCACGTGCGAGATGATGGTGATTGTCGTGGCAGAACGTGCCCCAGCCACCCATGCACAGCACCGGATCGCCTCGACCGAGCACCTCGTAGTACATGTTGTGGTCGTTGATGCGGGCCATCGGCATGTCGTCGTCTCCAGCGGAATCGATCTCTATCAGAAGGGCTTTGCAATACCGAGAAACGCGATCGCGATCAGCAGCGCGTAGAGTACGAGCACGTAACGGATCGCGCCGTCGACGGCACCGGCGATCGTGGCCTCGATATCGGGTTTCGAGCCCTCGGACGCGAGCCTCGCGAATGCCGGACCGACCGGCTTGAAGGCGACGTCGATGGCGATGCTCATCGCGAAGATCATCGCGAACAGCAGGATCTTCCAGCCGAACCAGCCGCCCGGCAGCGGGCCGTTACCGAGCACGGCCCGCACGCCGAACGAGCCAATGACGAGCAGCAGTGCCGCCTGCAGACCGAGGTTGAGCCGCCCCAGCAAGGCGGCGAGCGGCGTGCCCTCCGCCTTGCCCATCGCGAGCAGCAGTGCGATCCACCCGAGTGCCACGCTCCAGGCGACAGCGAACACCCAGTCGGGCACGGCAATGAGGCCGAGGCTGTCGGTGACATGCAGTCCGACCGGGAACATCACCGCATTGCATAGGCGCGGCGTGAGGTCGATCGTGAGCGCCATGCGCAGCGCGAAGGCGCGCTCGGCGAAGCTGAGGTCGCTGCGCTTGGCGGCTCGCGCGAGCAGCAGCACGCCGAGGTCCGCGCCGAGCCAGTAGACCAGCAGCAGTACGTGTATGAAGACCCAGATAGCGTGGTCCATCGATGCGCGCTCTGCGTTGACGGAAGGTTGATCCTGGGCGTGTCCTCGTCGATAGGGCGGCGCATCCGCTCGATGGCGTCGCGCGCCGGGGTCGTCGCGAGCACGGTTCCTCTCTTCAGGAAGGGCCGCTACAGTATCAGGATTGCCGGATCGCTGCGCGGCCGGCCTAGCCGCGAGAGATCGTGAGACCATGTCCTTCGAACCCTATTTTCTGCTCAAGCTCGCCCATATCCTGCTGTTCGTCTACTGGCTCGGGGCCGACATCGGTGTGTTTCACTCGGCGGGCTATGTCCGCAACCGGGAACTTGCCCTCGAAGCGCGTCGCACGGCGCTACAGATCCTCGGCTGGATCGACCAGATCCCGCGGTATTGTCTGGTGCTCATGCTGCCGGTCGGCTATTCGCTCGCGGCCCAGCTCGGGGTCGCACGCATGCCCGGGCCTTTCTATGCTGTGCTCTGGGGCATCGCGCTCGCGTGGCTGTGGGTGGTCTGGGCCATCCACCGGTATCAGGGGCAGCCACTGGCGGAGAAACTCCGCCGCATCGATCTCCTCTGGCGATGGATCCTCGCCGCGGGGCTCTGCTATGACGCCTGGGAGGGATTGCGCGGCACCGGACATCTGCTCACGGACTGGATCTCGGCGAAATTCCTAATCTTCGCGCTGCTGATCTTCTGCGGCATCATGATCCGGGTCAGGGGCAAAGCGCTCGGTCCGGCACTCCGCCAGCTGCTCACCACCGGCTCCACGCCCGAACTCGAGTCCGCGATCATGACCAGCTTCGCGAGTACGCGTCCGTTCGTGCTGTCCATCTGGGTGCTGCTCGTCGTGGCGGCCTGGATAGGCATCACGAAGCCGCAATTCGGAGTCTGACGCGCGGGAAGAGATGCTGCGCAGGTCGGCAGGTTCAGCGATGCCGTGGTATCAAGTGGGGTCGGTCCATGATCATCACGATCGTACGTTTTGCGACGCCTTCCAGCGCCACCCCGGCCGAACAGCGCGAGATGATCGAGCGCGCTGCGCCACGCTATCGCGAGATTCCGGGCCTGCGGCGCAAGTGGTTCGTGTCGGCACCGGGTGAGGGAGGCGGCGTCTACGAGTGGCGCTCGCGTGAGGAAGCCGAGCGCTGGTTCACGCCAGAATGGTTCGCGCGGATGCGCGCGAGCTACGGCGCCGAGCCCCGGATCGACTGGCTCGAAGGCCACGCCGTGGTCGACAACGTCGCCGGTCGCACCGACTTCGAGATCTGACGCTCGCGGCACTGGCTCAGACCGCTGGCACCTTCATGCCGCGCTGAACGGCCGGTCGGGCGCCGACATCGGCGACCCAGCGGGCGATATGGGGATAGCCCTCGAGACTGCCCGGATAGCGCTTCATCGACACGGTTGGCACGGGGTAGGCGATCATGTCGGCGATCGTGTAGTCCTCGCCGGCGAGATAGCGCGTGCGTCCGAGCTGGATCTCCATGTTCTGCACAAGGCGGCTGCACAGCCTGTTATAGAACTCGATCGCCCACGGCTGTTTCTCAGGCGCCATCACGTTGAAGACAAACTGCCCGCTGAAAGCCGGGCCGATGTCGCTCGAGACGATGCCGATCCATTCGAGCGTCTTCGCCCTGGCGCGGGGCGCATCGGGCAGGTACCTATGGGTCTTCTCGGCCAGATAGATCAGTATCGCCGCGGTGCCGTAGACCGACAGCGGCTCGCCATCGCCTGCCTGATCGATGATCATGGGTACGCGCCCGACCGGGTTGAGCGCCAGATACTCCGGCCGCAGGTGATCGCCTGCGGTCAGGTCGTAGGCAGTCGTCCGATAGGGAAGGCCGACTTCCTCGAGCATGATCGAGGCCCTGAAGCCGTTGGCAGTCGGTGTGGTATGAAGCTCGATCATGCCGGTGTCCGTGTCGCCGTCACTGAGAGGGGATGACCATGATGCAGGAGCGGAATTCGGGCGCGCAAATCCTGCGTGGTTTCGTTTCCATTCGCGAGGGACAGGTTCATTATCGCTCCGGCGGGCAGGACGCGAATTCGAGGCCGCTCTGGATGGTGCACGCGTCGCCGGCTTCTTCGGTGACTCTGGTCCCCCTGATGCGTGCGCTTGCCCGAAGCCGTCGCGTCATCGCTCCCGACACGCTCGGCAACGGCGATTCGGCGCCCCCGTCACCGGCCGTGCCCGACATCGCCTACTACGCCGACGCGAGTCTGCGTGTCATGGACGCGCTCGGCGTCGAGAGGGCGGACCTGTACGGTTCGCACACGGGGGCGCACATCGTCACCGAAATGGCGCTCGCACGACCCGATCGATTCGGTCGCATGGTCCTCGACGGAATCGGCATGTTCTCCGCGGAGGTCAAGGCCGAGCTGCTGGCGCGCTATGCGCCTTCGGTCCAGCCCGACTCGTTCGGTACCCAGCTGCATTGGGCCTGGCACTTCGTGCGCGATCAGGCCTGGTTCTTTCCGTACTTCAGGCGTGACGCGCAGCATCTGCGCGGTCTGGGCATGCCGGATCCCGGCGTGCTGCACCAGACGACGCTCGAGGTGCTCAAGGCGATTCGTACCTACCACCATGCCTACCGGGCGGCCTTCGCGCATCCCGATCGCGAGCGATTGCCACTCGTCCGGCTGCCGACGCTGGTGATGGCGGACGCGTCCGATCCGCTGCGCGAGGGCGTCGCTGTTGCCGCGCGGTTACTGCCGGGCGCCCGGAGCCTGATCTGGGATGACGCGGCGAACCCCGGTGCCGAGGCCAAGGCGCGTATGCTCGCCGACTTCCTCGATGGCGGCTGAGCGCGTTTGCGCCTCAGCGCAGACTCAGCCAGCGCGCCGGACGCAGGGCCGTCAGGTTGTCGTCGCGCCAGCCGACGACTCGCTGGGCGACGAGACGTCGGCTGACCAGGAAGTAGAGCGGGATCACCGGCGCATCCTCGAGCAGCAGGTCTTCTGTCTCGCGCAGCGCCGCGAGGCGACGGGCCGGGTCGGCGATGGCCGCCGCCGCATCGAGGGCGGAGTCGAAGCGCGGGTTTCGGTAGCCGCTCGAGTTGGCGGGACTGCCCCCGCGCAACAGACCGAGCAGACCCAGCGGGTCCGCGTAGCTTGCGAACCACGCGGCGCGCGCCACCTCGAAGTCGCCGTTGCGCAGCGCGAGCTCCACGACCTGACGCTCCGCGTTGCGCAGCGTCACCTCGACGCCGAGCTGTTGCCACATGGCGGCTATCGCGACCGCGACTTTCTTGTGCTCCTCGCTGGTGTGGTAGAGCAACTCGAGGCGCAGCGGCCGATCAGGGCCATGGCCGGCTGCCGCGAGCAGGCGCCGCGCTTCCTCGCGATGGGCCGCCGCGCTGCCGGCGGGAGGGCGTCGGGCCGGATAGCCGATAAACTCGGGTCGGATCAGAGACCAGGCCGGTGTATCGCCTGCACGGACAATCCTCTCAGTCAGTATGTGGCGGTCGACTGCCAGCGAGAGCGCGCGGCGCACCCGCACGTCGGCGAACTTCGGATTGCGCAGGTTCAGCACGTAGACGGTGACGCCCAGCGACGGTCCGAGGCGCAGCTCGCGGGGCATGCGCGAGCGGAGCCAGTCGAGTTTCTCTGGTGGAAAATTCGTCAGCACGTCCAGTTCGCCGGCCTGAAAGCGTCTCAGGCCGGCGTTGAGATCGGCGACCGGATAGTAGATCACGCCTTCGAGTCTGACCGTCGACGCCGCGTGGAAACGCGGGTTTCGCTGCGCTCGCACCCACTGGCCTGGGCGCCATTCGAGCAATGTGAAAGGGCCGTTGCTGACGAAGCGACCGGCCCGGGTCCAGGTATCACCGAACTGCGTGACGACATGGCGCGGCACGGGAGCGAACGCCGGCAGGGCGACGACCGCAGGAAGGTAGGGAGCCGGGCTGGTCAGACGCAACTCGACGGTGCGCGCATCCGGGGCGGCGACACCGAGCTTCTCGGGCGGCAAGATGCCGCGCAGGACGGCGCGCCCGTTTTCGAGCAGATCGACGAGGGCAGCCAGGCTCGTCGACCCGGTGCGTGGATCGGCTAGGCGTAGAAAGGAGAACAGAAAGTCGGCGGCGGTCAGCGGCGCGCCGTCGGACCAGCGCAAACCCTCGCGCAGGTGGAAGCGGTACAGGCGTCCATCGCCTGACACGGAGAAAGACTCAGCGGCGCCGGGCACCGGTCGGCCGCCGGCGTCCAGGGTCATCAGCCCTTCGAACAGATCGTTCAGGACCACGAACGACGGCGCGGCAACTGCACGGTGTGGATCCAGTGAATCCGGTTCTCCCGGATGACCACTGCGTAGCACCTGCATCGCGCCGGCGATTCCCGGCAGCAAGGTGGCGAACAAGAGCACCGACACGGCCGGGCGTGCTCGCCTCGGCACAGCGTGGCAGCCGCGTCTCATCGGCGCGCTCCTGCGCTCATTCCTGCTGCGGCAGGCGGCCGGCCTGGGGCGACTCGGCGCGGGTCGGTGCCGTCAGCACCCCGCGCTCGGTCAGCTCGCGTATGACTTCGGCCTCGACGCGACGATTGTCGGCGACACCCGTGCTTGGCCTGTCGGCCCATCCATTGAGCGGCCAGGCCCGCGCGGCCGCATAGATCGGCGCGTGAATGCCGGGCGAGAGCTCGGCGAGGAAGTTCAGGCTGGTGCGGGCGCGCCGCCGCCGCAGCGCCTCGATGTCGATCTCGGCGGCGATCAGCGTCTCGCCGGCGCTCACGGCCATGTTGAGCACGCGACCGTCGAAACCGATGATCTGAGAATGGCCGTGTGAGCCGTCGATCGGGCCCTCGCCGTCGAGCGTCGGGCCGCAATTCGACATCGCGAGGTAAGCGTGGTTCTCGTACGCCCGGACGCGTCTCGCGAGCTCCCAGCCGCCATCGGGCAGGTGGTAGCTGCTGCGTCCCTCGCTGGAGATGTGCAGGAAGATTTCCGCGCCCTGCAACGCGAGACAGCGCGTGACTTCGGGAAAGTTGATGTCGTAGCAGACGAGGCATCCGAAGTTGCCGAGCGGTGTGCGCAGCACCGGGAACAGTGACTGTGGCCCGCCAAAGCGCTGGATATACGCGTCGTAGACGTCTCCAGGGCGAGTCTTGCCGGTCATCGCGTAGAGCTTGCGGTAGGCGAGCGCCACCCGTCCCTCGGGATCGAGGATGAAGGCCGTATTCCAAAACCTGCCCGGGAACTCGTCGAGCACCTCGTAGATCATGCCCGCGACGTAGGCATTCGCAGCGCGCGCCGCGCGCCCGAGCGCGGCGAGTTCCGGCCCGTCGAGCCGCAGCGAGGCCTCGATCCAGTCATCGTTGCTGCGTCCCGGCTGAAAGCCGTGCAGGAAGAACTCCGGAAAGACGATCATGCGGGCGCGAAACCAGCGGCTGGCCGTGCCGACGTGCTGGCAGGCTCGCTCGAGGTTCTCGAGCAGTGCATCGCGGCGCAGCGGCCCGGCGCCCCTGAACACGGGCTTGACGGCAGGCTGGGCGACACAGAGGGTCCAGGGCTCGAGCATGGCGCAGGGTCGTGGCGTCGGTATGATTCGGTAAGCCTAACCCAGGACGCTCCACTCGAGGATCTGCGCCAATGCCCCGCAACCGTTCTCGCCAGCCGCCCCCAGTGACCCCGCTCAAGCGCACGGCCATCATCGTCCGCGATCTGGAGCGTTCGCTGGCGTTCTACCGCGACCTGCTCGGCATGAACGTCTGGATCGAGGGCCGGGCCGGGGCGGAGATTCCCGCGCTGCATCAGCTGCTGGGCATGCCACCTTGCACGACGCGCTGGGTGATCCTGCAGTCCGAAGACGTCGACTGGGGCATGGTGGGACTTTTCGAGTTGACCGATCCCGCGCCCGACGACAACAGGCACCCCAATATCGATCGCGTCAACCGGGGCGAGGCCTGCCTCGTGTTCCACACTCCCGACGTGGATCGCATCTACAAGGGCGCGCGCGAACTCGGACTGACGGTGCTCTGCCCGCCGCTACGGCTCGAACTGCGCCAGCATGGCGTGGTGTCGAAGGAGATGACGCTGCGCGATCCGAACGGTGTGCTCGTCAACTTCATCGAGAATGTCGAAGGGGGCAGCGTCGGGCTTGCCAATCGCTTCCCGGGGTTGCGGCGGCCGCCGACGGCGCGCGCGGCGGGTCGGGTGGCGTCGCGGCGGAAATCGGGCGTCGGAGCCGCCCCCAAGGCGGCGCGGGCAAACGCCGTCAGGCGCCGTAGCGGTGGATCGCGGGCGGGTCGATCGGGATGATCGTCGCCTTGAGTTCCGTGAAGAACTCCAGGCTCGCGAACGGCCCGTCCCGCCCGATGCCGGACTCTTTGTACCCGCCGAATGGCGCGCGCAGTTCACGCATCATCGGCGTGTTGACCCACACGGTGCCGGCGCGGATCTCGCGCGAACAGCGCATCACGGTGGTGAGGTCGTCCGACCAGACGTAACTGACCAGACCGAACTTCGACTCGTTCGCGATGCGGATGGCGTCCTCGAGGGTGTCGAACTCCAGCAGCGTCGCAAAGGGCCCGAAGATCTCTTCCTGACAGACGCGCGCGTCATTGGCGGGAGCCATGACGGCGGTCGGCTCTATGAACCAGCCCCTGCCGAATTCCGCCGCGCGGCGGCCTCCGGTCAGCAGCTTCGCGCCGTCGGCCCTCGCGACGTCGACGTACGAGAGCACGCGTTCCATGTGCTGACGGAACGCCAGCGGACCGACCTCCGTCGACGGCAGCATCGGATCGCCGAGCCGGATGCGACGCGCGCGCTCGACGAACGCCGCGACGAAGTCCTTGGCGATCGAGCGCTGCACGAGGATGCGCGAGCCGGCCAGACATTGCTGGCCATTGTTGGCAAAGATGCCGGCGAGGGCGCCGTCGAGCGCCCGCTCGATGTTCGCGCTGTCGAAGATGATGTTCGCGCTCTTGCCACCGAGCTCGAGCGCGACGGGCTTGAGATTGCGTCCCGCCGCTGCCGCGATCGCGCGGCCCGTGACCGTGCCGCCTGTGAATCCGACCATGTCGATGCCCGGGTGGGAGACCAGCGCATTGCCGGTGACGGCGCCACGGCCGTTGACGAGATTGACCACGCCGGGCGGCAAGCCGGCTTCATGGAAGATCTCGACCATGCGGCGCATGGACAGCGGTGTGTATTCGGAGGGCTTGAGCACGCAGGTGTTGCCCCACGGGATGCAGGTGGCCACGCGCATCGAGGCGAGCGCGAGCGGCGCGTTCCACGGCGCGATCGCCGCGGCAACGCCCTTCGGTTCGCGGGTCACGTAGGTCAGATAGCCCCTGGTTTGCGTGTAGGTCTCGCCGTGCATGGTGCTCGCGACCTCGGCGAAGAACTCGAAGTTGCGTGCCATGCGCTGCACGTGCACGCGCACGCTCCGCAGGGGCAGGCCAGTATTGAGGCACTCGAGATACGCGAGCTCCTCGGCGCTCTTGCGCAGGTGATCACGAATCGAATAGAGGATGTCCTTGCGCTCGTTGATGTCCATCCTTGGCCATGGGCCGGAGTCGAAAGCCCGACGCGCCGCGCGCACGGCCGCATCGACTTCATCGGCGTCGGCCTCCCTCAGCCTGCTGATGACCTCCTCGGTGGTCGGATTGACTACTGGAATGTCCTCACCGCGTGCGGCAGGCGCTACCGATTCACCGTCGATGATGCTCGTGACGTGGGGGTTGACGGGAAAACTGCGGGTGATCGTGACGGCATTCATGGGCGGCTTCCTCGGCGCGCGGATCGTGGCTCACGGGGTCAAAGGGTGGGCTTGCTGAACGAGACGACGTACCACGGCAGGCTGCCGGGCGCCGCCGGAAGGTGACCGGTCAGCGTGCGCTCGGCCGGAATGCCGGTGGCGGCGAGGTCCGCCGCCAGATCGGCGTTCGCGTAGACCTCCCAGTACGGTTCGTTGTTGTTGAGCGTGTCCCAGGACAGCTCGAATTTCTGGAACTCGCTGAGTCCGGCGAAACGCAGCGGCACGTCCTGATGCACGCATACGCCTCCCGGGGCGAGCAGGCGCCAGCTCTCGCGCAACATGCCGCGACGGGTCGCGTCGGAGATCTCGTGCATCAGGTTGTGCGAGACGATCAGGTCGAACCAGCCGTCTGGAAAGCGCGTGTCGGCGACGTCACGCTGGTGGAAGTGGACGGCGGCCCCGAGCGCCTCGGCCCGGGCATGGGCGTAGCGCAGCATGCCAGCGCCTACGTCGATCGCGTGCACCTCCGAATCGGGGAAAGCGAACGCGTATGGCACGCTCGCGGAACCCGCCGAGCAGCCCATGTCGAGGATGCGACGCGGCCTGAGGTCCGGGAAGTGCTCGGCAATGTAGCGCTGCACGTGCGCGGCCTTGCTGTCCGTGCGGCTGATGCCCTGGCCGAACGCATAGAGGTTGCCGCCGCACTCGTAGAGCGCCCCCGCCGAGCAGTCGCCGTCGCCGAGATCGAGCGCGTAGCCGCCAGTCTGCAGGTGAATGTCGACGGCCGTGACGCCGCGCGGCGGCGTGAAATCGGGGTCGAGCTCGAGACTGCCCCGGCGCGTCCTGGGATCGTCGAGGCGCGCGGCCGTTTCTGCGAGGCGCGCTCGTTCGCGAAAGACGCTGTCGCCGATCGCTATCCACATCTGCTCCTGTGCGGCCCGATGCAGCGCAGACCAGCTTCGGTAGGCCGGGTGGGCGTACATCGCGTCACGAATCTCGTCACGCGTAGCCGGTGCGTAGCCATGCTCGGCGGCGAACTTCGGCGCGACCACCTGTTCGAAGAGCTTCTGGTTGGTCGGCCTCACGGTGCGGTTGATGGCCTGCTTGAAAGCGACGATGAACTGCTGCCGGCTGGCCTCGTCGGCGGTCGGGCGAGGGAGCATCTCGTGCTGGACACTGCGAACCATGATTGGGCTCCGGGTCAATCGCGGCAAACGTAGGCTAATCGAGCGAACCGTAAAAGCGAAGCGGGCCCGAGGGCCCGCTCCGCGATGTGGCGTACGATGCGCCGGTATCCGAGCCGCTCAGAATCGATAGTTGGCCGTCACGCCGAACTGGCGCCCGCGCGGCGGCGTGATCGCGAAGCCACGCGCGATCGGGATAGCCTGGAAGATGAGCTGCTGCGAGGTCTGCCCGCGCGTGTCGATGTAGCGCAGGATGTCGAGCGGCGTGTCGTCGTCGGTGACATTCTTGCCCCAGATCTGGATCGACCAGGCGTCAGTCTCGATTCCGGCGCGCAGGTTCAGATAGGTCCTATCGCCGGTTTCGATCAGGTTGTGGACCTGGGCGAACTTCGAGCCTTCGTACGTCACATCGCCACCGACATACCAGCCCCAGCCATTGCCGAGCGCGCCGTCGAAGCGCGTCGCGACGAAGCCCTGGTGCTCGGGCGCACGCGGCGGACGTTTGCCGACGATACTGCCATAGGTCGCGTTGTCGAGATCGCGCAGCGCCTGGCAGCTCAGCCGGCCGGGCGGCGGGTTGACGGTCGTCGCCGTGACGCAGCCGTTTGGATTCGTCGTGGCGTTGTACGGCGAGAAGTTGTTGGCTGGCCGCGGGCTGAAGAACGCGGCCTGATCCTCGTTGACGCCCGCGGTGATCTCCGCGTCGTTGTAGGCATAGCCGAGGCTCGCGCTCCAGTTTTCCGTCAGACGCGCTGTCAGCTCGAGCTCGAGGCCACGGATTTCGGTCTCGCCGAGGTTCGTGATCAGCGAGTTGGCCTGCCCGGTGCTCGGGTTGACGAGATTCGTCGTCAGCTGCTGGTTGAACAGATCGTTGTGATAGGCCGCAAGGTTCAGTGACAGGCGGCCACCGAGCAGCGTGTACTTCGCGCCGAGCTCGAACGCCTTGACGCGCTCCTCGTCGTAGCCGATCTCGTCCTCACGCCCGAGCTGGGTCAGCAGCGTCGCCGTCGCGCCGGCCTGGAAGCCGCCTGGGCGCGTGCCCCTCGCATAGTTGAAGTAGTAGGTGCTGCTGGCCGTGGGCTGCCAGCGCAGCGTGTAGCGCGGCGTCGTGCTCTTGTACTCGGCGGCGAATCGCTGGACGTTCGAACGAGAAGTGCCGTTGGTCGGGTAGGCGAAGGTCGTGGTCGTCAACTCGTCCTCGTTGCGGCGCGCCTCCGCGGTCAGCGTCCAGTTCTCGGCGAAGTCCCACTCGAGACCGCCAAACACGGCGCGATTCTCGATGCCGCGGACCGACAGCGTCGACGCGCCGTTTGGCACGATCACCACAGGGTTCGGGTAGATCTTGTCGTCACGGACCGTGTCGTCGTTGGCCTTGAAGTAGTAGGCGCCGATTGTCCAGCGGAAGGCGCGATCGGTCGGCGAGGTCAGTCGGAACTCCTGCGAGAAGTCCTCGCGGTCCTCGCCAGTCAGCCGCCAGAACGCGCCTGGAGCCGCGAACTGCCGCGCGAGGTCCGTGGTCGCGTCCGTCGGCGGACGCTGCACGGCCATGCCGGCGACGACGCTGAAATAGAAAGCGGCCTGCGCGTCGTATCCCGCGTACGAGACGTCGATGCCATTGGCGAGGTCCTCGTCGCTGTAGCCCGTGGCCGAGGTGAACTCGTAGCCATCGGCGAAGCCGAACTTCGCGATCAGCGAAGAGCGCAGGCGCTCGCGCTGCACGCCGACGAGGCTGCTCGGGAAGACGTCCTCGCGGGCAGCACGCTCGAGCAGGTCGAGATCCACGACCTCGCCGCAGTGGTAGCCGCGACCGCGCGGACGGTTGACCGGATCGTACGGGAAGCAGTTGTTGAAGCTCGATCCCTGGAAGAAGATCGCCGCGTGGCCGTCGTTGTCCTTCTGGTAGGTCGTCAACAGATTGACGTCGACATTGTCGCCGGGCGCCCAGTTCAGCTTCACGGTCACCGCGTCGGACTGTTCGTCGCCGAACTTGCGGCCGGTGATCGTGTTCGTGTACTCGCCGCCGTATTCGTAATGGCTGGCGCCGATGTAATAGAACAGGTTATCGATCGGCAGCGGACCCGACAGCGAGCCGTCGAGCTGCAGCTGATCGTGCTGCGCATACGTTGCGGAGACCTTGCCCTCGAATTCACGGGCGGGCCGCTTGGTGATGTAATTGACCGCACCCTGATAGGTGCCTCGGCCGTACAAGGCCGACTGCGGTCCCTTGATGACCTCGACGCGCTCGACGTTCGAGAGTTCGGTCTGCGCGATCGATCCCGAGAGGAACACGCCGTCGATGAAGAAAGCCGCGACCGGCGCGCCGAGAATCGTCGACTGCCCACGTACCGCGGGACGTTCGTTGTTGTTGCGGCCGAAGGCCGTCGTGTATGAAAACCCGGGGGTGTAGGCCGCGAGGTCGCGCAGGTCCTGGATGTTGCGCTCCGCGATCGAATCGGCCGTGACCGCGGTGACGGCCACGGGCACGTCCTGCAGCGACTCCTCGCGCTTGCGCGCGGTGACGACGATTTCCTCGAGAGCCAAGGAGTCGCTGTCGGCGGCGCTGCCCTGTGCAGCCGCAGGCGAGTGAGCGATCGTGACGGCCACTGCGGCCGCGACGAGGCCGACGTGGCCTCGATACAACAATTGGGTCATGCAAGTCCCCCTGTCAATCCCGGCTCTGTAGGGCCGGAGCCGCGTCGATCGTGAACGCACGGTCGGCCACCGTCAACCGTCCGGTGATTGTCTCCGGACAAGTCATCATGCCACTATAACGATCGAGGGGCGTGTTGCGAAGCCCTGACAGGTGGGCAATGCGCGATCTGCGTCAGTTCCTGTCCGAACATGCGGGGGCGACCTGGCGCATCGACGCGCCCATCGCGCTGCGCCACGAGTTGACCGCCCTGCAGCACGAACTCGACCGGAGCGGACGCTATCCGATCCTCCACGCACGGCGCGTCAGCGACCTCGCAGGTCGGGAGAGTGCGCTGAGCGTTGTGACCAACCTCACCGCGAGTCGCGAGCTGACGGCGAGAGCGCTCGGCATCCCCGATCACCGCGACACGGCGCGGTGGTTCGCCGCGCGCACCTCGGCGGGCATCGACCCCGTCGTGCTGGGCGGTGAACAGGCCCCGGTGCAGGAGATCGTCTGGCGCGGTCCGGAGGCCGATCTGCACCGATTGCCGGTACTGACACAGCACGAACTCGAGCCGGGCCCCTACCTGACCGCCGCGCATGCCACCACTTGCGATCCCGACACGGGTATTGACAACACGGCCATCCAGCGCTGCTGGGTACAGAGTCCGCGGCGCATGACGTGGTTCCCTTACCCGACCACCCACAACATGCGCAACCTGCGCAAGTTCTGGGCTCGCGGCGAGCCGTGCCCGGTGGCGTTCTGGATCGGCCATCACCCTGCTGTGCTGCTCGGCTCGCAGGCGAAGCTACGCTACCCGGAGAGTCACTGGCGCGCTGCGGGTGGCGTGCTCGGCGAACCGCTGCGGCTCGTGCCCTCGCTGTTGCACGGGGAGCGCATCATGGTCCCGGCCGATGCAGAGATCGTCATCGAGGGCTTCGCACCGCCGAACGAGTTCGTCGCCGACGGACCCTTCGGCGAGTACACCGGATATCTCGGGGCGCAGGTTCAGTCGCCGCGGGTCGAGGTCGGTTGCATCACGATGCGCCGCGACGCGATCTACCATGATTACGGCTCGGGGCTGACCGACATGCTCGTGCCGGACAACATGGCCATGGAAGGCAAGGTCTACGAGCTGGTCAAGGCGGTCGCCCCTTCGCTGCTCAACGTGCACGTGCCGACCGAAGGACGACGCTTCCACGCCTATCTGCAGCTGCATCAGCCGGCGCGCGGCGAGGCCCGCGATGCCCTGACGGCGGCGCTCGCCTATCGGCGCCTCAAGGCGGTCGTCGCGGTGGACGAGGACATCGACATCTTCTCGCCACAGTCCGTGCTCTGGGCGGTCGCGACGCGCGTCCAGTGGTCGCGCGATGCGCTGATCGTCGATGGTCTCTCGGGCTCGAACCTCGACCCTTCGCTGCCCGAGGGCGCGAACACGGCGTCCAAGCTGGGTCTCGACGCGACGTTGCCGCCGGCAGCACGACCGGGCGTGCCCCGGGCTGTGCCGCCGGTGGCAACCGTACCGAGCGCGGCGGCCGAGCGCGCCAAATCGCTGCTGGCAGAGGCGGAACCTGCCGGAACGGGATGGCCACGCTCATGAGCACCAAGCGTGGAGGCACAGCGACGGTCCAGCCAATCGCCGCACCCATCATCATTCGCGATTCGCCGGGTGCGTCGTGGGAGAAGCGAGGCAACACGCTCTGGGTCGGCTGCCCGAGCTGCCAGGGCTGGTTTCCCGTCAGCCCGGTCCTCGCGCGTCCAGAGGCTCCGCCTGCCTGTTGCCCTCACTGCCATCGAGAGTTCAAAGTCTCGGCGGCGGTGCCGCGCTGATCGCATTCGCTCAAGGAGAATCCAGCATGAACAAGCTCATGGGACAGACCGAATTCTTCGCGGCACTCGAGGCGGCGCGCCAACCCAAGCACGGCGAAGGGCATGCGTTCAGCCGCGCGTGGGCCGCCGGGGAGCTGACGCGGGCGCAGCTCGGCGACTGGGCCGTGCAGCACTTTTACTACATCGATCCGATCCCGCAGCAGTTCGCGGCGCTCTTTGCGCGGCTGCCCGACCTGGATGCGCGCCAGCACCTGCTCGAGAACCTGCTCGGCGAGGAGATGCCGCATGCGCCGGGCAAGCGCCACCCGGATCTGCTGCGCAAGTTCGCGCGCGCCTGTGGCGTCAACGACGAGCGCATCCTGCGTGCGGAGGAGAACGGCGAGGTGTTGCCGACGACGCGTGCGATGCGCTCGTGGATCTGGGAGCTGTCCAGTATCCGCCCGCTCGGCGAGGCCTGTGCCGGCATCATGGTCGCGCTCGAGGGACAGCTCCCGACGCTCTATCCAAAATATGTCGAAGCGATGCGCAAGATGGGTTTCTCGGATGACGACATGGAGTTCTTCCACGTCCACATCGAGGGCGATACCGAGCATGCGCACGTCGGACTCGAACTGACGGCCCGCTATGCCGTCACCGCAGAACTGCAGGCGCGCGCGATCGCCGCGGTTCGAGCCTCGGCTGAAATGCGATTCTCGATGCTCGACGGCATCTACAACCGCGTGGTTCTCAAGCAGGCCGCCTGAGCGTGACGACGCCCGTCGCCTTCGTGACCGGGGCGGCCGGAGGTATCGGCCGTGCGACGGTGACGGCCTTGCGTGCGCGGGGCATGCGCGTTTTCGGTGCAGACATTGCGCTGTCGAGCATCCCTTGCGGCGACCCGACCTTCGTCACGGCAGCGCTCGACGTGACCTCCGAGGACGCGGTTGGCGATGCCGTCGCTGCAGCGTTGGCGGCTTTCGGTCGTCTCGATCACGTCGTCCATCTGGCTGGACGGGCAGGGCGGGGGCCGATCGACGCGGTTTCGCTCAACGAATGGCGTGCGCTCATCGATGTCAATCTGACTTCGGCGTTCCTGCTCGCGAAGGCCGTGCACGGTGCGCTGCGGGCCTCGCGTGGTACGTTGACGTTGATGGCCTCGACGAACGGCCTCAATGGAGGCAGCGCGCTGTCGGGTCCGGCCTACGCGGTCGCCAAGGCCGGAATCGTCAACCTGACGCGCTACCTTGCGAAGGAGTGGGGCGGCGACGCGATCCGCGTCAACTGCCTCGCGCCGGGACCGATCGACACGCCGATGGTCACGGGACGTTTCGATGCGGGGACGATCGAAGGACTGACTCGCAGCGTGCCGCTGCAACGGCTCGGCCGTCCCGAGGACGTCGCCCATGCGATCGATTACCTGACGAGCGAACGCGCCGGGTTCGTGACGGGCACGGTCATGAACCTCTCCGGCGGCCTGGTGCTGGACTGAGCCGTGGTGCGCGACGTCAGGCGGTCGTCGCGGGCCGGCCGTTCAACGAAGTCCACGCGACCCGTCAAGCGGCTGCCCGCGCGACATGACGTGCGCGAACTCGTCGCGCCACGCTATCACCAGGTGTATGTGACGCTGCGCGCGTGGGTTCGCGACGGGACCTATCCGCCGGGAACGCAGATCCCGACGGAGCCCGAGCTCTGCGAGATCTTCGGCGTCTCGCGCATCACGATCCGCAAAGCGATCGAGGATCTCGCCCGCGAGGGCTGGCTCGTTCGGCAACAGGGGCGCGGTGCCTTCGTCCAGCTTTCCGCGGCACGTGGAGTGGCGTCGCTCGATTTGAACGAGGTCCGCGGACATGTTGCCGACCTCGCCGCGGCCACCGAGGTTCGCGGCCTCGTGGTACGCGACGTCGAGCCCGATGAGGAGACCCGGGCCGCACTGGACCTGCCGACGGATGCGCGCGTGCAGCGCGCCACCCACGTGCGCGTCCTGCGCGGCGTCCCGCTCGGCTGCATTACGACCTTCGTGCCGCTCGACATCGCCGCTCGCGTCGATGCAGCCGAGATGGCCCGTCAGCCCATGTTCGAGCTGCTAGGGCGTGCCGGCGTCGAAATCGGTGAAGCCGAACAGCTGATCGGCGCGACGCT
Source organism: Gammaproteobacteria bacterium (assembly GCA_037444685.1). GTDB lineage: Bacteria > Pseudomonadota > Gammaproteobacteria > Steroidobacterales > Steroidobacteraceae > UBA964. The sequence goes on along the minus strand of JBBILX010000001.1, from coordinate 452,793 downwards.
GGCAGGCGTCGAGGCGGCGCGCGCACTCGGTGTCGAGGTCGGAGCGCCACTGCTGCGGCTGACCCGGGTCGTTTTCGACTCGAAGTCCCGTCCGGTCGAACGGGTCGTGGCGCTGTATCGCGCCGATGCCTACCAGTACCGCATGCGGCTTGGCCGTGCCAGCCGCGAGGAGAAGTCGCGATGACGATCAAGAGGATGACGGTTCGCTTGCTGCGACGGTTCACGCTGTTCGCGTTCATGGCCTCGACGCTGGGTGCGCCCGTCCATGGCGCGGCGAGGCTCGACTTCGCCGATCCGCAGCAGGCCATCGAGGCCTACGTCCGCGCCAATGGCGACACGAGCGGCAAGCCGGTCGCGACGTGGGCGACCGGGACGGTTTATGCCTACGTGCCGGGCGAGCCGCCACGCCCGCTGTTCGGGCTCGAGGTCCTCGGCATGTCCCGCTTCCTGCGGATCGAAGGCGGTTTTCAGAGACTGCACAAGGAGGTGGGCTACTACACGGACCTCGAGACCGGCAAGGTCATCGACCGCTGGTTCAACCCGTGGCTGCAGCGCGAGGTCGACGTCGTGCACATCCAGAACGACCCGGTCAACCGCAAGTTCCTCGCTTCCCGGATCAGCTTCAGGATCAACGAGACCGGCGACGACGTCGCCTTCTACCGAGAGGTGCCGCTCCGTTATCCCAACCCTCTCGACCGCGCGAACTACCCGCTCTATTCCAGTGGCGATTTCTATGAAGCGATCGAGATGTTCAACACGTTCGCGCGCCGACGTGACCTTGAGAACCGGCGTCTGACGTCGGTGCCGAGCACGGGCTCCTGGTCGCGGATGGGTCCGTGGCTGCCGTGGATGGAGATGGGAGCGCACCAGGGTTATCTTCTCTACCACAGCCGGGCACTGAAGCCCGTCGACGGTCTCGCCGGCATTCCGGCCAGTCTCGTCGAGGAGGTGCGCCGCCGGCATCCGGCCTACCTCGAGGCACCGTCCGAGTTCCGCGAGCCCGACGAGACAAGCTGGACCTTCTTCAAGAAGCTGATCGACGAGCGACGCCGCTCCATGGGAGCCACGCGTTGAGAGCGCTGCTCGCGGGCCTGCGCCGCGCGGAACTCGCGGTCACGACCGCTGCCTTCGTCGTCCTCATTGCCGTGATCTTCGGAGACGTCGTCGTGCGGCGCGTCACGGGCAGCGGCATCGTCTGGGCGCGCGAGATCGGCGTGATGGCCAATATCGTGCTGACCATCGTCGGCATCGGACTGGCCTCGGCCGACGGTACGCACCTGCGACCCCGCGTCTTCGACCGGCTGGTCCCGCAGCAGTGGGATCGGGCAATGACGCGCGTCCAGGAGGCGCTGACGGCGCTCGCGTTCGCCGCCCTCGCGGTGATCGCCGTGATGGTCGTGCGCGAGACGATCGAGCTGGACGACCGGTCCATCGTCCTGCGCTGGGTGGTCTGGCCGGTGCAGGCCAGTCTGCCGGTTGCGTTCTCGGTCGCGACGATCCGCCATGGGCTGTTCGCGCTGCGCCCGGACCTGCGACCCCGAGAACGCGGCGAAGGGGACGTCGCGTGAGCGCCCTGCTGCTCGCGGCCATCGTGCTGGCGCTGCTGGCATTGCGCCAGTACCTCGTGATCGTGCTCGCCGTCGTGGTCGCCTACGTCTATCTGGTCTGGGGCGACGGACGCATCGACAACATCCTCATCGACGGCTGGGATGCCCTGAACCAGGACGTGCTGCTGCCAATTCCGCTCTATCTGCTTGCCGGCGCCATCATGGCCGAGGGAGCGATCGCCGGCAGGCTCATCCGCGTCATGCGTGCGATCGCCGGGCCATTTCCGGGCGGACTGGCTATCGCGACCTGCCTGTCGTGCGGACTGTTCGCCGCCATCGTCGGCTCGAGCACGGTGACGCTGCTCGCAGTCGGGTCGATCATGTACCCGGCGCTACTGCAGGCCGGTTATGGCAAGGCCTTTGCGATCGGGCTGATCTGCGCCGGTTCGACCCTGGGAATCATCATCCCGCCTTCGATTCCGCTGATCCTCTATGGCGTGATGACTGGGACGTCGATCTCCGATCTTTTCCTGGCCGGGGTGGGCCCGGGACTCCTGATGCTCGGGCTGTTTGCCGGTTACTCGGTGGCGAGGAACTGGCGACTGCGCACCGGATCCTGGGACCTGCGCGAACTCGGCGCTGCGCTGCGAGACGGCATCTGGGCCATGCTGATGCCCCTGCTGATTCTCGGCGGCATCTACTCCGGGCAGTTCACGGCCACGGAGTCTGCGGCCGTCGCAGTGGTCTATGCGCTGATCGTCGAACTCCTGGTCTATCGAAAGCTCGACGCCCGCGGACTCATGCGCGTGACCGGCGAGACGACGCGGTTGCTCGGCGGACTGTTCCCGGTGTTGATGATGGCACTGGCGCTCAACAAGTTCCTGACCTTCGAGCAGGTTCCATCCCGCATCGTCGAGCTGCTGTCCGTCTGGCTCGAGTCGCCGGCCGAGTTCCTGCTCGCCACCAACCTGTTGCTGCTCGTGGTCGGCTGCCTGATGGACATCGGCTCCGCAATCCTGATCCTCGCGCCCATCCTGCAGCCGGTAGCCGAGGCGCAGGGCATGAACCCCGTGCACTTCGGCATAATGATGACGGTCAACCTCGAGATCGGTTACCTGACGCCGCCGCTCGGCCTCAACATCATCGTCGCCATGACCGCGTTTCGCGAGAATTTCTGGTTCATCTGCCGCGCCGTGGTCCCGTTCATCGCACTGATGCTGCTCGGACTCCTGATCGTCGTGGCCTGGCCACCGGTGACCCTGTTCCTGCTGACCCCATAGGTGCCTTCCATGCCACAAGCCACCCCGAAGTACGATCTGCTGATCAAGAACGTCCGCGTCGTGCGGCCGCGCAAGACGTCGGTAGAGAAGATGGACATCGCCGTCAAGGACGGGAAGTTCGCCAAGGTGGCGAAGGGTCTCAAGCCGCAGGACGCGGCCGAGGTTGTCGATGGCAGGAACCGTCTGGCCTTCCCCGGTCTCGTCGATCCGCACATGCATTGCGGCATCTACGCCCCGCTGCGCGAGGACGCCTACAGCGAGAGCCTCGCGGCCGCCCAGGGCGGGGTGACGTCCAGCCTCAACTACATGCGCACGGGTGGGTATTACATGGAGAAGGGTGGACCGTACGCCGAGGTCTACCCCGAGGTGCTCGAGATCTCGAAGGACCGGTTCTGGGTCGACTATGCCTATCACCTCGCCCCGCTCGATCGCACCCATATCGGCGAGATCGACATGCTGATCAGCAAGTACGGCGTGACCTCGTTCAAGATCTTCATGTTTTACGGCGGTTACGGCCTGCACGGCGCCTCGAGCTCACAGCGGGAGTTCCTGATGATCGGCGAGAACGAGAAGTACGATCTCGCCCACTTCGAATTCGTGATGCGCGGTGTCCATCGCGCGATGCAGCGCAACCCCAGGCTCAAGGACTACATCTCGCTGTCGCTGCATTGCGAGATCGCCGACATCCTCAATGCGTACACGCGGATGGTCGAGGGCGGAGCCAAGGTCACGGACCTCGACACCTACCTGACGGGGGAGACGCACGACCCCGAGTGCATCGACTGCAGGCCGCTGACGGGCCTGCGCGCCTACAGCGCCGCTCGGCCGCCACATTCCGAAGGGCTCGCGGTCACGATCGCGTCCTACCTCGCCCATGAGACGAATTGCCTCAACATCAACCTCCTGCACCTGACTTCGCGCAAGGCGGTCGAGGCGGCGCTCAAGATGGCCAAGGCCTTTCCGCACATCAATTTCCGTCGCGAGGTGACGATCGCGCACCTCTGCCTCGACTATGACGCCAAGGTCGGCAACCTCGCCAAGGTCAATCCGCCGATCCGCTCGCGCGAGGACGTCGAGTTCCTCTGGGAGACACTGCTGGATGGCAAGCTCGACTGGGTGTGCTCCGACCACGCCTGCTGCAAGACCGAGAAGAAGCTTGGTAGGGACAAGAAGAACATCTTCATGGCCAAGTCCGGCTTTGGCGGCACGGAGTATCTGCTCCCGGCCCTGATCACGGAGGGCAAGCCGCGCGGCCTGTCCTACAATCGCATGGCCGAGTTACTCTCATGGAATGCGGCCCGGCGCTACGGGCTCGCGGGGAAGGGCGACATCGCCGTGGGCTTCGACGCGGACCTCGTGCTCGTCGATCCGAACAAATCGTTCGTCGCGGGCGCGAAGCACTCCGAGTCCAAGCAGGGCTACTCGGTCTTCGAAGGCAAGGAGATGTCCGCGAGCGTCGACAGCACCTTCCTGCGCGGAAAACTGATCTACGACGGCGCCAAGGGCGCGATCGGCAAGCCCTCTGGCCGTTACTTGCACCGCCCTTACTCGGGCTGAACACCTTCGCACCGTAATCGACTGGAGGACCACGATCATGGCAATCAAGGCTGGCGACAGGATGCCTGCGGGCAGCTTCAAGACGATTGGCAAGGATGGCATGCAGGAAGTCTCGACCGAGCAGCTCTTCAAGGGCCGCAAGATCGTGTTGTTCTCGGTGCCGGGCGCCTTCACGCCGACCTGCGACGCCAAACACCTCCCGGGCTACATCCAGCATGCCGATGCGTTGCGTGCCAAGGGCGTCGACACGATCGCCTGCATGGCCGTCAACGACGCCTTCGTGATGAACGCCTGGGGCAAGGCTTCCGGCGTCGGCGACAAGGTGCTCATGCTCGCCGACGGCAACGGCGATTATACTCGTGCGCTCGGGCTCGAACTCGATGCGCGCGGCTTCGGTATGGGGCATCGCGGACAGAGGTTCGCAATCATCGTCGAGGACGGCATCGCCAAGCACGTCAATGTCGAGGCGCCGGGCAAGTTCGAGGTCTCGGCTGCGGAATACGTGCTCGGCCAGCTCTGAGCCGCGCGTGAACCTGCGCAATCGACGGATCCTGTTCGCCCGGACCCCTCACGGGCTGCCGGTCCCCGAGGATTTCGGAACGGATGAAGTCCCGGTTGTGGCACCTGCGGAGGGGCAGTTTCTGTCACGCACCCTCTGGCTGTCGCTCGACCCGTACTATCGCAACGTCATGAAGAACAGCCAGATCTATGCCGAACGGCTGGCGCCTGGCGACGTGATGGTCGGCGAGACCGTGGCTCAGGTGGTCGAGTCTCGGCATCCGGATTTCCGTGCTGGAGAGTTCGTTGCCGTCCGCAACGGCTGGCAGCAGTACGCGTTGTCGAACGGGCAAGGCGTCCGCAAGCTCGATCCCGCTCTCGCGCCACTGTCCACTGCGCTCGGTGTGCTCGGTATGCCAGGGCTCACTGGCTACGCTGGCACGGTCTACCTTGGCGAGCCACGGCCTGGCCAGACCTTCGTCGTCTCCGCGTGCACAGGACCGGTGGGCAGCACGGCCGGCCAGGTGGCCCGTCACATGGGCGCGCGTGTCGTCGGGATCGCCGGAACGGCTGAAAAATGCGACTACGCCGTGCGCGAGCTCGGCTTCGACGCCTGCGTCAACTATCGGGACGGCGACCTCGCCGCCCAGCTCAAGCAGGCCTGCCCGGACGGCATCGACGTGTACTTCGACAATGTCGCTGGCGAGACGCTGGTGGCAGTCCTGCGAAATCTCGCCCTCGGCGCGCGCATCGTGCTCTGCGGGATGATCGAGGCGTACAGCATGGACAGTCCACCGCCCGGTCCCTTCCTCGGGCCCGTGGTCGGAGCGCGGGCCACGATGAAGGGCCTCGTCGTCTACGATCACCTGCATCGGCTGCCCGAGTTTCTGAAAGTCGTCGGGGGCTGGATTCGCCGAGGCAGCTTCCGTTACCGCGAGGACGTGACTGAAGGCCTGGCAGCGGCGCCAGAGGCGTTCTGCAGGCTGATGCGTGGGCAGAACTTCGGCAAGGCGCTGGTGCGCGTGGCGCCAGTCGGATAGCAGAGGGGCCGCGCGCGTCGGCCGCGCGACTAACCGAAGAAAGCCCGGACCGCTGCGGCCTGTTCCTCGGCGCCCGCCGGGCGCTGCAAGAGTCGACAGCTGCGCGAAACCCGTGCGAGCTTGGCCAGCTGGGCGTCGCGTGGGTCGGCTGGGTCCTCGAGCAGCAGGACAGAGTGCGGCAGGGCCTGCATGGCCGCCTTAACGTCGACCTCGAGCGCCGCCAGCGCAGCATCGCCATAGTGCTCCGGCTGCTTGGCGAGATCGGTGGTGGCCTCGTGCAGACGCTCGGCACCAAGGTCGGCGGGGCGACGGCGGATGCCGCGGGCCGCGCGCTCGAACCATGGCCAGCTGAGTTCCTGATCGCGCAGGCGGTGCCACAGGGCGAGCAGGTGCGCACCGTCCCAGCGCGGCGCGATCGATGGACAATACTTTTTCCAGAGCATGCGCCTTTCGGCTGCGCCCGCAGGCGGCAGTCCGTCAAGCGCCAGAGCATGCACGCGGTTCGAGGCTCGCAGCGCCAGCCGCAGCGCCAGCGGCCCCGCCGTGAACTGGGCGATCACGTCCACGCTCGCGAGGCCCAGCGCGTCGAGAGCAGCCAGCAGCACCTCGACGAAGCCATCGGCGTCCGGTGCGGCAAGTGGATCGGACTCACCGATGCCGGGCAAATCCACCGCGTACACCGGGCGGTCGGCAGCGAGCGCGGCGGCCAGGGAGCGTGTCAGTGCAGTCGAGCCCGGCTGTTCGGGCAGCAGCAGGCAGGGCCGCGCCGTCGTGTCTCGTGGTCCGTAGCGACGCAGGTGCAGTTGCCCCAGAGGTGTCGTGACGTAGCCACGCGTCTCGCGCTCGCCGGCGCGGGCGAGCGGGTCTGGAAGGCGCAGGTCGTGCGCCGCGCCGGCGGCCGAGCGCAGCAGTTCTATGATGCGAGCGCGCCAGGCGTCAGTGTCCGGACCGAGCCGTTCGATCGAGCAGTGCGCCGGCAGATCCGGCGGCAGGGCGTCGAGGTAGACGTAGAGCGGATCGTTCTGGCGGCACAGGAAGACCGTTCGCGCGGCCACCTTGCGCACGCGTGGCAGCGCGAGATAGCGCATCGCCGCCGCATAGGCTGAGGAATAGTGCTCGCCTGACATCAGCATATCGAGCACATAGCCGTGCAGGAACTTCTCATCGGGGAAATCAATGGGCAGTCGCGCCTGCGGGTTCGTGTCGAACCACGGGAAGAAGCGGAACAGGTCGCGTGCCTTGGCCCAGGCGACGGCGAGATGGCTGCCGTCTGTGGACAGTTGGAACGGCTTCATGTACCGCGTGATGAATTCCTCCGAGGGGCCTCCTGGCGGCAGATTCAGGCCATCGAGGATCGCGAGCGAGACACGATCCGGATGATCGATCGCGAACTGCAGGTTGATCTTCGAGCTGGTGTGGAATCCGTACACGGGGCAGCGCACGATGCCGAGCGCGGTCAGCGTCTCGGCGAGGGCGCGCGCGAAGTCTTCGATCTCGGGACGCGGTGTCGATGGCAGCGGCGCCGACAAACCGTACCCCGGTGTGTCCACGGCGATGGCGGTGAACTCGCCAGCCAGCGCCTGCAGCATCGGGCGATGCATCGCCGACGAGCGAGGCGAATCGTGCAGCAGCACCACTGGTGGGCCATGGCCCGCATAGCGGAAGTGCACCTGTCCGTGGCCGAGGTTCGCGAAGCCACCCCGAACGGGAACCGAGTTCGTCATGGAGTTTGCCCTCCCAGAGGTCTTTCACGCGCGGCAAGCCAGACAAGCGCCGGGCGGACGCTGAGGCTGGCCGCGCCTGCGCAGAGCAGGATCAGAATCGCGACGGGATGTGCCGTGCCGTCGAAGACTACGCCCGACGCCGCTGCGCAAAGCATCGCGAGCAACATCGCGACCGCGCTGGAGAGACCCGAAGCGACCCCCGCGAGATCGGGACGCTCGCTGACGCACCCTGCGAGGCACGACGGCGAGACGAGGCCGTTGGCGGCCATCTGCAGCATCAGGGCCAGCATGAAGGCGGGGAGCATCGGGGTGGACTGCAGCGCCGCGAAGAGGAAGCACACTGCGGCCGCGACATTGAGCCACAGTCCACGCTCTATGATCAGCCGGCTGCCGAAACGGCGTGAGAGGGCGCCGGCAGCCGCAGCGCCGACGAGGTAGGCGAGGGCGAGTCCCGCCCAGAGTGAACCGAAGGCGGCGGCGCGCATTTCGAACAGGCGTTCGAACAGCGCAGCGCCGACGGTGATGAATGCGAACGAACCGGCACTGATGAACGAGTAGGCGAGCGTGAAGGCGACGAACACGCGATCGCGCAGCAGCGTCGCGAAGCCCGCCAGCAGCTGTCGCAGTGTCATGGCCTGCGTCGCGACCGGTCGTGATTCGCGCAGCGCCAGCGCCATCCACGTCAGCAGGGCGAGCGCGATCGCCGTGTGCAGCCAGAACACCGCGCGCCAGCCCCATTCGGCCGTGACCAGACCACCGGCGATCGGCGCCACGATCGGGGCGATGCCCATCACTGCGGTGATGAACGACAGGGCGACGGCCCCTTCCTCGGGACTGTGGGTGTCGCGGACGATCGCCCGCGTCACGACGGTGGCGACGCTGACGCCCATCGCTTGCCCGAAGCGCGCGATGGCCAGCGTCGCGAGGCCGTTGGCGACGACGGCGGCGACGCTCGCGAGCGCGAACAGTGAGAATCCGGCGAGCAGCACCGGGCGACGGCCGAATCGGTCGCAGAGCAGGCCCTGCACCGGTTGCAACAAGCCGAGCCCCAGCAGGTATGCCGAGACCAGGAACTGGACCGTCGCCGCGTCGGCCGACAGCGCCTTGCCCAGCACCGGCAGGGCCGGCACCACGCTCGCCATCCCGAACGCCGACAGGCCGCTGATGCAGCCCAGCAGTCCGATCAGGCCCCAGCGCGGACGCGCCTTCACCCCGTCAGGGCCCCGTCGTCGCGGCCCATTCCCGCACTACTGGCTCTGGCTGAGCAGCTTCTCGAGTTCGGGTACGACCTGAAAGAGATCGCCGACCAGGCCGATGTCCGCGACTTCGAAGATCGGCGCCTCGGGATCCTTGTTGACGGCGACGATCGTGCGCGCGTCCTTGATACCGGTCAGATGCTGGATGGCGCCCGAGATGCCGAAGGCCATATAGAGTTCGGGAGCAATGATCTTTCCGGTCTGTCCGACCTGCATGTCGTTGGCGGCGTAGCCCGCATCGACGGCCGCGCGCGAGGCGCCGACTGCGGCGCCGAGGCGGTCCGCGAGCCGGTAGAGCATCTGGAAGTTCTCGGCGCTGCCGAGGGCACGGCCGCCGGAGATCACCCGCGCTGCCGTCTGCAGATCGGGGCGATCGCTCTTGGCGGCTGACAGCGACACGAAGCGGGTATGCGACGGCAGATCGGCGTCGACCGATACGGTCGAGATCACTGCGCTGCCGCCGGTACCGGCGGCCTCAAACGAAGCCGTACGCACCGTCGCGACGAGCCGCGCTCCGGTCGGCACCTCGGCCGTGACGATCGCGTTGCCGGCGTACATCGGGCGGCGGAATCGCGTGGCGCTCTCGACGGCCATCACGTCGGACAATTGCGGCGCATCGAGCAGCGCGGCGATCCTCGGCATCAGATCCTTGCCGAAGGTGGTCGACGGGCCGAGCACGTATCCATAGTCCACGGCGAGCTTCGCCGCCTGCGGCGCGATCGTCGCCGCAAGCGGCTGCGCGTGCGCCGGATGATCGATGCGCAGGACCTGCGCCACGCCGGAGAGAGCGGCGGCCTCGGCCGCCACTGCGGCGCCGTCGGCGGCGAACACGGCGATGGTGATTTCCGCTTCGGGGATCGAGCGCGCACAGGTCACGCACTTGGCCGTGGCCAGGTTGAGGCGGGCGCCATCGTGTTCGGCGATCAACAGAATCTTGTTCGGCATGAGCGAAGTTCCCGGATCCTTCAGACGAGACCGCGCTTGCGCAGCGCGTCGACCAGTTCATTGACGTCCTTGACCATCGTCCCCTTCGTGCGCTGAGCTGGCGGCTCGAAACGCAGCAGGCGGATGCGCTCGACTGCCGCGACGCCGAGTGCACCGAGATCGAGCGTTTCCAGCGGTTTCTTCTTCGCTTTCATGATGTCGGGCAGTTTGACGTAGCGTGGCTCGTTCAGCCTGAGGTCGGTCGTGATCACGGCGGGCAGGTCGACCTCGAGCGTCTCGAGGCCGGCGTCGACCTCGCGCGTGACGCGCGCCATGTCGCCATCGATCTCGACCTTCGAGGCAAACGTGGCTTGCGGTCGATTCCAGAGCGCGGCGAGCATCTGCCCGGTCTGACTGCTGTCATCATCGATGGCCTGCTTGCCGAGGATCGCGAGCAGCGGTTGCTCGCGCTCGACGAGCTTGAGCAGCACCTTGGCGGCGGTCAGGGGCTCTATGGCGGCCTCGGTCTGCACGTGCAACGCGCGGTCGGCGCCCATCGCCAACGCCGTGCGCAGCTGTTGCTGACAGTCAGCCGGCCCGATGGTCGCGACCACCACCTCTTCGGCCAGTCCGCGCTCCCGGATGCGCAGTGCCTCCTCGACCGCGATCTCATCGAACGGGTTGATGCTCATCTTGACGCCGTCGGTGACGACGCCGCTGCCGTCTGGCTTGACGCGTACCCGCACGTTGTAGTCGACGACGCGCTTGATCGAAACGAGGATGCGCTTCATAGGAGGAAAAGTCTATAAAATATTGATTCAAAACGTGAAACAGCCGCGCCGGTTCGCGCCGCGGCTCCCATGATAACGGACTCTAGAGCCCGAGTGCCCCGGGGTTCAGCCGGCCTTTCGGGTCGACCAGCTGCTTGATCTCGCGGATCAGCTTGGCCGTGCTTGGATCGCGACCCCGCATGTACGGATAGAACTTGCCGATCTGCAGGTGGGCGGCGCCGTGCCTGTGGAAGAGATCGGCGATGCCGTGTTTCATCTCGTCGACGAGGCGGCGCCCCTCGGGGTTGTCCGGGAACTTCGGCAGCGTTGCGGCGTAGCCCTCGGGCAGCAGCCGCTCCTGCGTGATGTTGGTGACATCCTCCCAGTAGAAGACCGGCTCGTAGAGGAAGGCGTTGGTGCTGACCGTCATGAACATCGCACCGTAACGCACCTTGAGTCTCTTCATCTCCTCGGCGTGGTCCTCGTAGTAGGCCGACAGATCGGCGCGGAAAGCTTCGACGCGCGAGAATGGCAGGATGCCGTGCACCGGCACCCACCGCTCGCCGAGCGGGCTGCGGACGTTGTAGAGCGGCATGAACGGCATCGCGTAGGCCACCGTCGGAACCGTCGCCGGCACCTCGGCACCATACGGCTGCAGTGCGGACCGCAGCCTCGCGACGGCGGCCCGACACGAGACGTCATCGATGCCGTCGACGAGCCAGTGCGCCGAGAAGACCGCACCGCGCAGGAACCCACGGCCCGCGAGGGCCATTTTCAGGACCTGCTTCGTGCCGTCGAACACGTTGCGCGACGTCCGGAACACGGCCACTGCCGACTGGAGGGCGGTCGCCGCGTCGGCCTTGCCGAGCTGTCCCTGCTGGAGTGCCGGATCGAGGCCGAAGTTCGTCAGGTTGAGCCCTTCCTTGGCCGCGGCTTCCATGCCGAGCGCCATGCTGCGAAAGTCCTTGAAGCCGAAAGACAAGCCCATGACGTGGCTGTTGCGCTTCATGAGCCTCAGCGCGACCGCGGTCTTGATGCCGAGTGCCCCGCAGTCCCCCATGAACAGTCCCGTCAGGTCGGGTCCGTACGAGCGCAGGAAAGGCACCGAGTTGGCTGCGCCCCAGCTGCCGGTGCGAATCACCTCGCCGTTACCGAGGACGACTTCGACCCCGAGCGGTGTCTCGCCCGAGATGCCGAACACGCCCGTACCCCACGTGACGCTGTTCTGCGACATCGATCCGCCGACCGTGGCGGCAAGACCTGAGAAGGGGCCATAGAACGGCGTGCGCAGGCCCTCCGCCTGCAACGCTTCGTTCAGGCGCGCCCAGGTGACGCCGACCTGCACGACGACGTACATGTCGCGGGTGTTGATCTCGAGGATCTTGTCCATCCGCGAGGTGTCGATCAGCAGCGATTCGCTCTCGGTCGGGGCATAGCCATCGGTGTACGAGGCACCGCCGCCGCGCGGTACGACCGACAGTCCGCGCGCGGTCGCGAGTTGCACGATCTGTGAGACGTCGGCGGTCGAGGCGGGGCGCAGCACCGCGATCGGCAGTCGCCCCTCCCGATAGATGTCGGTCGAGTAGAACCTCCGTTCGGTCTCGTCCGAAATGACGTGCTCGCGTCCCAGCAGGGACTCAAGCTGGTTCAGGACGGCGGGCAACTGGGGAGAGAGCTCGGCATTCATGGCGGGATCTCCTTGCAGTCGACGTCAACGGGCCGGCGCAGCGCGGTGCTGATGATGCGGCGGATCGCGTTGTTGCTCGATGAAACTCTGGCGGATCTTCTGCGCCGTATCCCGAAGTTTGGGCAGGAAGCGCTCGACCGCCATCTTGAGCGGGACTGCCGTGCCGGAGAAGCGGATCGAGACGGCGGCGAGTACCCGATCTTCGATCAGGATCGGCACCGCGATGCTGATCTCGTCGGAGACGCGCCGCGGACGAACGGCCGAGGCGTAACCCTGCTGGCGGGCCTCGCTGAGCAGCTTCATGACTTCGGCGCGATTGCGGGCGAGTTTGTCCTCCTCGCGATTGGAGCGCGCCAGGATCTCGAGCAGCGACTCTCTCTGTGCCTGTGGCGCGAACGCCAGATAGACGCGGCCGGAGGACGAGGTCAGCAGCGGCACGCGGAAGCCGGCCGAGTAGCGCTCGACGGCGAGCGGGGAACGATGATCGGTCGATTCACGCACCATCATCGACGTGCCCGAGAGCGAGGCGATCGCCACGGGCCAGACGATGTCCTTGCCGAGTTCGTAGATGTAAGGACGCGCGATCTGCGTGACCCAGGCCTCGTCGTCGAAGCCGTCCGACAGCCCACGGACCATGATTGTCAGGCGGTAACGGTCGTCGATCGCGTCCCGATAGACGAACCCGGCGTGGCTCAGGGTTTCGAGGATGCGGTAGGTCGTCGTGCGCGGCAGCTTGATCTCCTGCGCGACCTCCGACACGGTCGCGCCGTTGCGCAGGTTCAGTACGGTGAGGGCATCGAGGCCGCGAATGAGTGCGCGGATCGGTCGGGTGGATTCCATGATGACGGTGCGGGTCCTTGTCTGGTCCAGCGGAGCGTGCCGACGCGGCCAAGTTTAGGAAGCGCGGGCGCTGCTGTCCAACATGCGGTCATTGCCTTCGGGTCGGGGCGCAGAGCGGACACGCTCCCCATAATCGGGCCAGCGGCAGGGAGGACAGGAACGGTGACCGATTCGCTCGGCTGGCGGATGAAGTTCGGCGTCGTCGCGCCTTCAACCAACACGAGCGTCCAGCCCGAGTACGACGACATGCGGCCTCGCGGCGTGACCAACCATTTCTCGCGAATCGTGATTCCGGACACACCCGTGCGCAGCGACGAGGAGTTCCTCGCCATGATGCATAACATCCGCGGCGCCACCGAGCAGGCCATCGACGCCGTGATGACCTGCGCGCCCGGCTACGTGATCATGGGTATGTCTGCCGAGACCTTCTGGGACGGTGCCGAGGGTGCCGATAAACTGCATCGTCGCATGGAGCGGCAAGCCGGCGTCGGCGTCGGCCTAGGCTCGCATGCCGTTCTCGAGGCGCTGCGCCGCTACGGCAGTGACCTGCGCCGCATCTCGGTGATCACACCGTACATGCCGGTCGGCGACGGCATGGTCCGTCGCTTCTTCGAGGACAACGGCTTCACGATCGTGGCCCTCAAGGGCCTCAGGTGCCGGAGCCCCATGCTGATCGCCCACGAGACGCCTGCCGCGCTGCAGCAGGCGATCCGTGAGGTCGATGGCCCGGACGTGCAGGCCATCGTGCAGGTCGGCACGAATCTCGCCTGCGCCGCAGTCGCGGCCCGCGCCGAACGCTGGCTCGGCAAACCGGTGATCGCGATCAATACCGCGACGTACTGGTATGCGCTGCGTCAGAACGGCATCTATGATCGAATCGAAGGCTTCGGCAGCCTGCTGGCGGATCACTGAATCGATGCGTTACGAGTACGTTCCCATCACGGAGCGCGGGCCGCTCCGCTGGCCTGGTCGAAACCGCGTGGCGCTGATCATCACGCTGAATCTCGAGACCTGGGATCTGGTCAAGGACACGGACCGCCCGTACTACGCCGGCGGGCCGCCGATCCTTCCGGATGTACTGCCCGGCAACATCCCCGATCTTCCGAACTACACCTGGCGGGAGTACGGGCAGCGGGTCGGTGCCTTCCGGCTGTTCGAACTGTTCGATGGCTTCGGTGTGCGCCCCTCCTGCACGATCAACGCGGTCACGGCGCTGAGGCGCCGCGCCATGCTCGACGCCGCGCTCTCGCGCGGCTGCGAGATCCTCGCGCACAACTACGAGCAGGGCGAACTGCTGACCGACTTCGCCAAGGATCCGGCGGCCGAGCGTCAGTTGATACGCCGCACGCTCGAGGTCTACGAGCAGGCAGTCGGACGCAAGGCCAGAGGCTGGCTGTCGTCCTCGCTCCGCGGCACGCTGCAGACGGCCGACATCCTCGCCGAACACGGGCTGCTCTTCTACTGCGACCTCATGAACGATGATCAGCCCTATCTGATCGAAACCGCGCATGGTCCGATCGTCTCGACCCCGTATACGAACGAGATCAATGACTTCACGCTGCTGACACGCCGTAATCACACCACCGACGAGTTCCGCGATGTGCTCATCGAGGAACTGCGCGAGCTGCACCGCGAAGGGGCGGAAACGGGCCGACTCATGAACGTGGGCTTGCATCCTCACGTCAGCGGACGCGCCTACCGAGCGCGCGCGCTGCGCGAGTTCCTGAGGTTTGCGCGCTCATTGAAAGGCGTCTGGTGGACGACCCGCGAGGAAGTGGCGAGCTGGTACCTCGAGCACCACGCGGCCCACATCGGGCCCGCGGCTCGCGCCGGACGAGGCCCGAGGTCCCGCGCGCGTCCCGTGCGGCGCGTCAAACGATCGCGACGCTGAAGCGCCCAGACGCTAGCAGGCATGAGTGCAGCCGACGGCCTGACGACCACGCGACTGCTCGCTTACGCGGCGCCCACGGTCGCGCTGCAGGCGATGATGGTGCCGCTGCTGATGTTCCTGCCTCCGACCTATTCGGAAGTCACCGGCATGTCGCTCGCCGTCGTGGGGTTGATGTTCGCGCTCGGGCGCGCCTTCGAGGCCTTCACCGATCCGATGATCGGCGCGCTCTCGGACCGGACGCGCCACGCGTTCGGGCGTCGGCGCATCTGGATGGCGGCCGGCGTACCGATTGCGCTGCTCGCAACCGGCTTCCTGCTCAACCCCTCGCGCGACGACGGCCCGGCATACCTGTTGAGCTGGCTGCTCCTGTTCTACGCCGGCTGGACCATGGTGTTCATTCCCCACCAGAGTTGGGGAGGGGAGCTGAGCGGCCGCTACGATGACCGCACACGGATCGCCGGTTTTCGCGAAACCGGCGCCTTCGTCGGCTATCTGCTTGCGACGCTCGTGCCCCTCGTCTACTGGCAGGTCATCGAAGGCGTCGCCGCGCCGTCCTTCAGTCAGATCGTCCAGGCCGTCGGCTGGTTCTTCATGGTCGCGCTGCCGCTTGGTGTGCTCTGGTGCTTCGCGGTCGTTCCAGTGGGGCAGGTGGCCGCGGCCGAACACGTGCCCGCCTGGCGCGAACTGTTCGTCATCCTGCGACGCAACAAGCCGTTCGCGAGACTCATGACGGCATACTTCATCGACCGGCTGGCCATGGGCACCTATTTCTTCGTGCAGCCCATCCTGATCGGCGCGGCACTCGACCTGCAGGCCAGTGTGCTGGTCGTCGCCCTCGCCAACACGATCGCCGCCGTGCTGTTCGCGCCGTTCTGGGTACCGATCACGCGTCGGCTCGGCAAGCACCGCACATACTGCCTCGCCAACCTCGTCACGATGCTCTCGTACGTGATGCTGTTCCTCGCCACGCCCGGCGCGCTCGGGCTCGTGGTTGCGGCCAATCTCGTGATGGGGTTCGGCAATGGCGGCACGATGATCACTCCGCCGGCGATGGCGGCCGATACGGCCGATCACGACGAGCTGCAGTCGGGTAACGCTCAGATGGGCGGTCACATGGCGTTCCTCGCCTTCGTCTTCAAGGCCGGCATGGCCTTCGGCCCGCTCGTCGGCGGATTGTTCCTGGCGGCTTTCGGCTATCAGCAGACCGGACAGGCGCTCGACGCGGACAGTGCGCTCGGCATTCGCCTCGCGGCCTCGTGGCTGCCTGTGTTGCTGCTCGTCCCGCCGCTGCTGCTGATGTGGAAGTTCCCGATCGACGCCAAACGCCATGCCGAGATCCGGCGCGCACTGGAGATCCGCCGCGCATGAGAGTCCTCAAGCTCCTCGGCACCATCCTCCTCGGTCTGCTGGGCCTCCTGCTGCTCGTGGTGCTGTTCTATTACTTCCGCGACCCGGCAGTGATGCGACGCCTGCTGACCGGGCCCGGGATGGGGGTCGTCATCGAGACCGAGAAGAACTCGCCGCAGGAGCCCGTGCCGGGTGTCGAACGCGACGATATCCCGGTCGCTCCGGCGGACACGATCGCCGCCGATGCGCTCGCGGCCGCGGAGCGCTATGCCGCCGAGACCCGCAGCGTCGCGCTACTGGTTTTCCATCGCGGCGCGCTCCGTTACGAGAAGTATTGGCCCGGCTTCGATCGCAACACCATCACCGATCCCTTCTCTGCCCACAAGACGGTGATGGGCCTGCTGGTCGGCGCCTCCGTAGCCGACGGCTACATCGGCTCGATCGACGAGCCAGCGTCGAAGTATCTGCGCGAGTGGGCGGCAGACGATCGGCGCACGATCACGATCCGGCATTTGCTGCAGATGTCGAGCGGCCTCGAGACGCCACGTTTCGGCACCTGGACCGGTCTCAGCGTCACGCTTGGTAGCCAGCTCGAACGCACGGTGCTCGGACTGCCGCTCGTCAAGCAGCCCGGCACGGATTTCCAGTACAGCAATGCGAGCTCGCAGCTCGTCGGCATCATCCTCGAGCGCGCGACCGGCAAACGCTATGCGCAATATCTCTCGGAGCGACTCTGGAGTCGGCTCGGGGCGCCGACGGCTCACGTCTGGCTGGACCGCGAAGGCGGTCTCGCCCGGACGTTCTGCTGCCTCTACACGACGGCGCGCGGCTGGTTGCGCGTCGGTCGTCTGATCCTCGAGCGGGGCAGGGTCGGGAGCGAGCAGGTCGTGCCCGCCGAGTGGATCCGCGAGATGACGACACCGGCGCCGACCAACCCCAACTACGGCCTGCAGGTCTGGCTCGGCTCACCGCCGGGCCAGCTGCGCCGCTACAACGACAAGACCGTCAAGGCGTTCCACTCGGAGCCGTTCGCGGCCGAGGACATGATCTACATCGACGGCTTCGGTGGCCAGCGCGTCTACATCGTGCCCTCGCGTGACCTCATCATTGTGCGGACCGGTGAGGCGCTGATGGATTACGACGACGCACGGATTCCTAACGCCATCTTGCGCGGGTTGAGACCGGCCGAAGGGGAGGGGGACGATGTCGCAGACTGAGCGAGCGGCGCCACCGGGCGCGAACTGGGTCGCCGCGGAGCGCATCCTGTCAGTGCTGATCTTCATCGGTGTGATCTGGCAGCTGTATCAGTCGACCAAGGTCGGCGTGACGCCGCGCGGCACCGCCGCGCGTGAGGCGCTGCAGCACAATCACATCTCTCTCGGGCTCACGCTGCTGTTGCTCGTGAGCGCGCGGCTCTGGATCTGGGCGCGCACGCCGCGGCCGCCGCGACCGGCGCGCGTGCCGGCGCCGGCCGATGCGCTTGCGCGGCATTGCAATTTCGCGTTCTACCTGACCGTTTTCGCGCTCTGCCTGACGGGACCGCTGTTCGCCTGGTCCGAGGGCCACGCGGTGAGCTGGTACGGCGTTTTCAGCGTTCCCGCGCTGATCGCGCCGAGCTATCGCGTCTCGGTGACGCTCGGCTACCTGCACAGCGTGCTCGGTTTCTGGATCCTCTATCTGAGCGGCCTCAGCATCTGCGTCGCGCTCTGGCAGTGGCTGCGATACCGGATCGCGCCATGGCGCATGCTGCCTGGCTTCGGCTGGGGACACTGAGATGAGCCACCCGGACGCCTACCCGATCGGCTGGAAGATCGTGCATGGCCTCGTCTTCGCGGCGCTGCTGGCGCTCGCCGCGTGGACGCCCTACCGTGTGTTCGGCGTCGTGCCGTTCACGACGAGCAAGCAGCTGGTCGAGCCTGGGCCGCCGCCGCCGGTCGATCCCTATCTCGGGGTCGGCGAGCCACCCGTGCTGAGTGGCCAGACCGAGAAGGACTTCATGTGGTGCCGCTTCTGCCACAGCTTCGAACAGGGCGGCCCGCACGGCGTCGGTCCCAATCTGCATCGTGTGTTCGGCCGTCGCGCGGGCAGCGCACCGGGCTTCTACTACTCGCGCGCCTTCGTCGAGGCCGGCCGGAGTGGCCTGGTCTGGGACGACCGGAGGGTAGAGGAACTGATCGCCAATCCCGAGGCATTCCTGGGCGGCCGGCACCGCATGCGTTATTCGCCCATCGAAGACCCGGAGGCGCGGCGACAGATCGTGGCGGCGCTCAAGGCCGCGACGAAGTGAGCGCTGGCCTCGCGGGGGTCAGCGCCGTTCGAGTCGTGCGAGCGGCAGCGCCGGCGTGCGCAGCGGGGCGCCGAGGTGGCCCGGGTTCCGGAGATAGCGGCGCAGGAACGCGCGGCTCGTCACGTTGAAGGCCTCGAGATATCGGGCCGCGTTTGGCGAGCGCGGCAGGTCGTTGCGGCCCACGGATCCACCGAGATAGTGATCGGCGCCCTCGAGCGTCAGCAGATACTTTTGACCGGGCGGCACGAGGTCATACGGCTGGCGCCGCCAGGCATAGCCGGTCAGGCCCGGTGCCTGAGCGAGGTCGTCGGTGCCGACGGTCACCAGCGTCGGCACCGACAGCGTGGCGAAGTCCGAGGTGCCCAACAGAGGTTCCATGACGCCGGCACCGCTGAAGATGATCACGGCGCGAACGCTGGCGAGCCGGCGCGAGACCGGCTGCCCGCTCGAGACATCTCGGTACGTGGCGCCGCCGAGCGTCTGCGCGACGAGGCCACCGAAAGAATGCCCGGTGGCCGCCACTCTCGTCGCATCGAGACGGCCGGCGAGGGCGGGCACGCGCTCGACGATGGCGGCGAGCCCGGCGATGATCGCCTCCATGTCGTCGAGGCGCCAGCCAAAATAGCGCGGATCATTGCTGCCGCGCTTCACGCCGAGTCGCGTCGAATCACGATGCGTCGGCGCGAGCACGACGAAGCCATCAGCGGCCCAGGCGCGCAGCAGGGGGTCGTAGTCCTCGCCCGACGAATAGGCCCCGTGCGAGAACAGGACCACGGGCAGTCGCCGGCCGTGCTGCGGGTGGAACATGCGCAGCGGCAGCTCGCGCGCCGCATCCACGCGCAGCCGGATGTCGACGATTGCAACCCGCGGCTCGGCTGCCGTCGTGCACCCGGTCGCGAGCAGCGACGCAGCGGTCAGCGTCAGCCCCGTCGCGACCAGCCGGCGACGCTGCGCCGCGTGCGGCCTCATGCGCGCACCGCGACGCCGAGTGCCTCGACCGCGCGCGCAACGGACGCGGCCGAGGCTCCCGCGAGGCGACCGAGCGTGATGGCCATGCAAAGACCGGCACCGGGCAGGTAGCCCGTCACGGCCGGTCCGGAGATGCTGCGCGCGACACCGCCGCCTGCGAACAGATTCGGCAGCGGCGACCCATCGGCACGCAGCACCTGTGCACGACGGTCGACGACGAGGCCGCCCTGCGTGTGGAACAGCGCGCCGGTGACGCGGACCGCGCAGAACGGTGCCCGCAACGGCTCGACGTCGTCGAAGCGCCGACCGAAGCGGTCCGGCCGGCCGCCGTGCCGGGCCGCGTCGACCGCGCGGAGTTCCTCGCTGAGCGAGCCGGCGGGAAGGTTGCAGACGCGCTCGAGGTCGCCGAGCGTCGCGCCGCGGCGGATCGCGCCGACCTCCTGGAGTTGCCGCTGCTCGACCGAGTGCTCGAGGCAGGCGCGGTGCAGCCGCTCGTCGAACACCACCCACGCGAGGCCTTCCGGCTGCTGCAGCACTGGGACGCACATGCCTGAGATGTTCTCGTTCTCATGAGTGAAGCGGCGACCCTCGACATTCACCAGGATCCCGCCCTCGAGCAGCAGCGGGTGCGGAACGATGATCTGCTGCGGGTCGGCGAGTGTGCCGAGGCCCTGATAGGCCGTCATGTCGGCCGTCGCGGCGCCGAGTTCGACGCCCCAGCGAATGCCATCGCCCTGATTGCCCTCGTGTCCGAAGTAGCGCGCTCGCGCCATCT
This sequence comes from Gammaproteobacteria bacterium, assembly GCA_037444685.1. Classification (GTDB taxonomy): domain Bacteria; phylum Pseudomonadota; class Gammaproteobacteria; order Steroidobacterales; family Steroidobacteraceae; genus UBA964. The sequence goes on along the minus strand of JBBILX010000001.1, from coordinate 432,401 downwards.
CCGGGATTTCGTGGGCGACCATCTCGTGATCGCCGCCGAAACCACAACAGGCCAGCACGACGGCACCGGCGCCGACTTCCTCGAACTCGCCGCCTGGCCGCGCGATCCGCACACCCGTGACGCGTCCCGTGCCGTCGGTGTAGAGGTCCGTGACGCGGGCCTCGGTCATCAGTTGGGCGCCTGCCCGCTCGGCGGCATTACCCAGCAGCGCGAGCAGTTCCTCGCCGTTGCGACCGGGCGGAATGTGCAGGCGCGGCCGCGAGTGTCCGAGGCCGGTCCACTTGAAGTCGAGCAGCATGGGCACACCGTGCCGGGCCGTCAGCCAGTCGACCGTCGGGCCCGACTCCTCGGCAACGGTCCTCGTGAGCAGCGGATCGGCGCGTCCCTCGGTCTTTTCCATGACGTCCCGAAAGAAGAGCTCCGGACTGTCGTCGATGCCATGTCGCCGATGCTGCGCCGAGGCGGCTGCGCACATCGCGCCGAGCGACATCGACGTGCTGCCCCACGGGCGCTTGTCGCGCTCGAGGATCAGCACCTCGGCACCGGCATCGCACGCAGAGAGCGCGGCGGTGAACCCGCAAGCCCCTGCGCCGACGACCACCACCGGAATCGTGTAATCGAAAACGCGCGATGGATCCTGGATCACGCCCATGCGATCGACCCGTTCTGCCTGTACTTCCCTGTGACGGGCAGGAAGTCTACTGGAGTCCGCGCGTTGGGACCTCGCGATCGTGGCGCAGGCCCCGCCAGCCGGCCTCTGCTACCCTTGCGGCCGTTTGAGTCTCCACGTGGATGCCGCCATGCAGCAGGCCCTTCAACTGATGCCCGGCGCCGTCGACGGCGCCATCGCCGAACTGCAGCGACTGCTCGGCCGTGAGAACGTGCTCACTGCGGCCGCCGATCGCGAGTTCTACGCCACCGATGTCTACCGCCGCGGCGAGCCGCCGGCGGCCATCGTCCGGCCGGGCAGCACGGAGGAGCTCGCGGCGGCCTTGCGCGCGATTGCACCCGCGCGGCTACCTGTCGTCCCGCGCGGCGGCGGCATGTCTTATACGGACGGATACCTGCCGCGGCACCGCGAGGCGATCATGATCGACATGCTGCGCATGAACCGCGTGCTGCACATCGACGCCGAGGACTGCTACGTGACCGTCGAGTGCGGAGCGACCTGGAAGGCGCTGTTCGAACAGCTTGCGCCACGAGGTGTCCGCACCCCGTACTGGGGGCCATTGTCGGGGCTCCGTTCGAGCATCGGCGGCGCGCTGTCGCAGGGCAGCATCTTTCTGGGTTCGGGGCGCTACGGCCCTGTCGCCGACAGCGTGACCGGTCTCGACGTCGTGCTCGCCGACGGAACCGTTCTCAGGCTCGGCAGCCACGCGAACCGGCACGGCGAGCCCTTCTTCCGCCAGTTCGGCCCGGATCTCCTCGGCATGTTCCTCTCCGACTGCGGCGCGCTCGGCGTCAAGGCGACTGCCACGTTCCGGCTGATCCGCCCGCAACCCGAGTCGCGATACCTGTCGTTCTCGTTCGACTCCCATGCGGCACTGTTTTCGGCCATGGCCGAGGTGGCGCGGGCGGACGTGGCGTCGGAGCAGTTCGCCTTTGATCCGGGACTGCAGGCCGTGCGCATGAAACGTGTCAGCGTGGCCGAGGACCTCAAGGCCGGTCTCAAGGTCATGGCAGGGGCAGGCAGCGTGCTCAAAGGGCTCAAGGAAGGCGCGAAGATGGCGATCGCCGGGCGCAGCTTCCTCGAGGAGGGCAGCTTCTCTGCGCATCTCGCCGTCGATGGGCGGGATACGGCCGACGCCGACGCCAAGGCGCGCATCGTTCGCGAGATCATGGCGCGAGGCGGCCGGGAGGTCGAGAACACGGTCCCCAAGGTCATGCGCGCAAACCCGTTTGCAGAGCTCACCAGCATGCTCGGTCCGAACGGCGAGCGCTGGGTGCCGGTCCATGGCACCGTACCGTTCTCCAGGGCGACCGCGATGTACGAGGCCTGCGAGGCCGTGTTCGAGCGGCATCGGCAGGCGGTCGAGCAGCACGGGATCGACCACGGTTACCTGCTCTGCACGGTCGGCGGCAGCGGCACCCTGCTCGAACCCGTGATGTACTGGCCCGACGCGCGCAACGTCTTCCACGAACGCGTGCTCGATGCCGACTATCTGGCGAGGTTGCCCGTCTACCCGCCGAACCCGGAAGCCGCCGCACTGGTCGACCGCATCCGCAGTGAGCTGGCCGAGGCGTTCATGCAGGCCGGAGCGGTGAGCTTTCAGCTCGGCAAGTTCTATCTTTACCAGCAGGGTCTCGAAGAGAGCGCGCAAGGACTGCTGCGGCAGTTGAAGGCGCTGCTCGATCCGCAGGGACGAATGAACCCCGGCGCACTCGGTCTCGGCGGATGAGCGTCGGTCCGCTCAAGCGCGTCACGCTCTGGGTGCGCGACATCGATGCCTCGCTCGAGGTCTATCGCGACGCGCTCGGTCTGGCTGTCCTCGAGGACAAGCGTTTGTCCGGGCCGCAGATTGCCCGAATGGTCGGTCTAGAGCAGGCGGACCTGCGCATCGTTCACCTGGCCTCCTCCGGTGCCACGCACGGCTGGGTCGGGCTCTATGCGATCACCCACACGGCGCCGCGCCCGATGGCTGAAGTGCCCGCGACGGTGGGTTTCCCATGCTACGGACAGGCGACACTCGTGTTCACGACCGACCGCCTCGCCGAGGTCGTGGCGCGCCTGCGAAACCGGCGGGCGATACGGTTCGTGACGGAACCGACCGAGTACGTCAAGACCACGGCGGGGGACGCGACGCCGCCTGGACGCTATGCCGAGACGATCTTTCTCGACCCCGACGGCATCCCTGTCAGCCTGATCGGTTACGAGCCGCTCTGAAGTGCCATGAGCACGCGTCGTGCATCGCTGGTCGCCGACCACAGGCCGCGGGGTGCAATGCAGTCGCCAGCGGCCAAGGCGCCTTCGGGCCAGGCTCGCGCGGCGGTCCCCGTCTGCAGGATGAGCGCGTCGAATTCGCTCTCCATTTCCCCGCTCTCGAGTATCAATTCTTTTTTTGAAACAATTCGTTGAACAAGACATTTCGTGCGAATTGTCAACCGCCCGTGCTCGCTCCACTGCGCCAGCTTGGCGAGTGCGCCGGTCTCGAAAGTCACGGCCGCCGTCGCGGCGCCGAGCGCGGCCTCGTGCGTATAGACAACGATGCGTTGGACGGCCGGTTGCGCCGCGAGCCAATAGACGAGCGATAGGGTCGGCCAGCCGGCCTCCTCGTCGATGACCGCGACGACGCCCTCGACGTTCACCCGGCGAGCCATGACATCGCGCCCGTGGACCGCGTGCGCGGCGCCCGGCAGACCGTCGAACAGGAATGGCCGCAGGCGCCAGACCGCAGTCTGTGCGGGGGCGGCACCGACGGACCAGACGACATGGTCGGCCGGCGGCGGCGTCGCGGGATCGACGCGTGAGCCAAGTTCCACCCGGACGCCGAGCCGCTCCAATTCGCGCTGCCACCAGTCGAGAGCGAGTCCGAGTTCCTCGCGTCCCGGCGTGGCCGCCGCGAGCCGCCACTGACCACCGAGCGCGTCATCCGCCTCGTGCAGCGTGACCGAATAACCCGCCTCGGCGGCCAGCCGCGCGGATTCGAGTCCCGCCGGTCCGCCACCGATCACCGCGACCCGGAACCGCGTGCGGTGCCGCACCGGCACGGACGACCGCGGCGACCCGGCGCCGCTGTCGAGGGCCGGCCAGTCGAGCTCGCGCCCAGCGCGCGGATTGAGGACGCAGGTGCCGGGCATGCCGCGGAACACCGAGCCGACACAGCCCTGGTTGCACGAGAGACAGGGGCGCAGGGTCTGCGGGCGACCGGCCTTCACTTTGGCTGCCCATTGCGGCTCGGCGATCCAGCTTCGCGCCATGGCGATCACGTCGGCGTCGCCGGCCGCGAGCAGGGCTTCGGCTTCATCGGGTGTGCGGATGCGACCGGCGACGAACACCGGAACCGGCAGGGCTGCGCGAAATGCGCGGCTCTCCCTGCGCAGACAGGCGCGCGGATGATGAAGCGCCGGGATCGACACCCCCTCGGCCCAGCCGGAGCCCGCCATCACGCTGACGTAGTCGACGAGGCCGTCTGCGGCGATTCGGGCCATCGCGGCAACCGATTCGTCGAGCGTGTAGTCCAGCGTCGCACCGGGGATGTCGTGCCGGGCCGAGCAGCGCACGCCGACCGCGATGGCCGGACCGGCGGCTTCGCGAACGGCCTCCAGCACCTCGCGGACGATGCGGGTGCGGTTCTCCAGCGAGCCGCCGTAAGCGTCACGACGGTGGTTGAGCGCCGGCGACAGGAACGAGCCGAGCAGGTAATCGGTCGCGGTCTGCACCTCGAGGCAGTCCAGTCCGGCGTGCCGGCAGCGGGCCGCGGCCGCACCGTAGGCGGCGACGATCTCGCGGATCTCCCGGAGCGAGAGCTCCTTTGGGACGTCGCCGCTCATGTTGGGGATCGGCGAGGGCGCCACGCTGTAGGGCCCGCGCAAGGAGCCGTCCTTGTGGCCGCCATGCCAGAGCGTGATCGACAGTTTCGAGCCCGCCTCGTGCACGTCGGCGGCGAGGCGCGCGAGACTGTCGATGCAGGCGTCGTCATCGAGCCGGATCACGAGGCTGCGGCTGAACGTGCTGTGGTGGACGGGGGCCGACTCCGTGCCAATCAGCGCGGCGCCGCCATGGGCGCGTTCGACGAGATAAGCATGGTAGCGCGGGCTGACGCCCGGCCCACCGCTGCCCAGACCCATGCCGTGTGCCGACATGATCGCCCGGTGCGCAAGCTCCATCGGCCCGATACGAACGGGCGACAGGAGCTGCGGCCAGCGATTCGTCGCGTCGCTCATGGCCACAGCGGCTTCGTCACACCGAGGAAGGCAATCGCGGCAACCAGCAGCCAGAGCAGCATCGCATAGGGAGTCGAGCGGCGGTGAGCCGCGCCGATGCGCGCGTCAGCCGCGCGTATCCCGGCCTCATCCTGCCCGTCGAGGGCCTCGCGGAGCTGCGCGAAGCCAGTGCTCCACTCGCGCAGCACGCCGCGCAGCAGCAGTCCGAGCAGCACAACGCCAGCGAACAGCAGCAGTTTGCCCGCAAGCCACGGGGCCGCAACCGGTGTGCCACGCGCCAGCGAGACCAGCGCGAGCGCGGTGAAGCCCGCGACCACGCCGATCCGCAGCCAGCGGTCGATCGCAGTCAGCGGCGCCGTGGCGGCGGCGTGCGGGCGCAGCACGATCCACCACGCCATGGCAAGCCACAGCAGGGCGAGAGTCCAGATCGCCGCGAGCCATGGTCCGTGGATCGGCAGGGCGCCCAGCTCGGTGCCGAGGGTCGCGCCGACCGGGATCATGAGGATCAGCGCCGTTCGCGGTCCCATGTCGATCCGCAGCAGCAACTCGAGGAAGCGCAGCCGCTCGGGCAGCGGCAGGTCGCCGCGAGCGACGTATCGGGCAGCGAGGAAGACTCCGAGGTCTGCCCCGAGCCAGTAGACGAACAGCAGGATGTGCAGGTACTGCCAGAGCGAATACTCGGCGATCACACGTCGGACTCCATCGGCAGCGATGGATCCGGGCCCCACTCGCTCATCGACGCATCGTAGATCTGCACGTCGTCTCGACCCAGCATGAGCAGCGCGAAGGCGTTGGTCGTCGCCGAGATGCCGCCTCCGCAGTAAACGATCGTCGGACGCTCACCGAGCGCGCCGGCCGCCGCAAACCTCGCGCGCAGTTCCGGCGGACTCAGGAACACGCGGTCCTCACCGCAGAGCAGATCCGCCGCGAACAGATTGACGCTGCCCGGGATCCGTCCTGGGCGAGCGTAGGGGGCGATCTCACCACGGAACACGGCCGGCGCGAGCGCATGCATCAGCAGTCGATCGCCGGTCCGCACCGCCTGCAGCACCGCGTCACGATCGACGAAGATCGGGCGTCGCTGAGCGACCTCGAACTGCGCTGGCGGATAGCACCTGACTCCGGATTCGAGCGGGCGGCCCTCGCGCCGCCATCGGTCGAGGCCACCGTCGAGGACCTGGACCGCGTCGAATCCGAAGGCGCGGAGCATGAAGTACGCGCGAGTCGACCACCAGCTCGGTCCCGAGTTGTATAGCACGACCTCGGTCCCGGAGCCGATACCGAGCCGACCCGCTGCCGCCGAGAACTGCTCCTCGGGTGGCAGCATGAAACGCAGGTGATGCGTGGTGTCGGACAGTTCCGTGAGCAGGTCCATGAACGCCGCACCCGGGATGTGTGCCTGCTCGTACTCGGCCCGGCCGCTGCGCACGTCGTAGCCACCCGGGCGAGGCGTCATCAGCACGGTCGTGTCGAACAGGCGCAGCGGCGGATCGGCGAGGCGCGGCTCGAGCTCTGCGGGGGTGATCAGCAGCGCGGAGTGTGTCGCTTCATCGGGGGGCATCGGTTTGCCTTGCGGTCAGGGATCGGTCTTTCTAGACTCGACGGCTCACGGAGGAATCCACCATCACGGACGGGCGCAGAATGACCACAATCGTCGTGCTGTTCAATCTCAGGCCGGGCATCAGCGCGGCGGACTATGAAAAGTTCGCCCGCGAGATGGACATTCCGGAGGTCAATCGTCTTCCGTCCGTCGAGCGTTTCGAGGTCCTCAAGGCGACCGGTCTCATGGGCGGCGGCGAGTCGCCGTATGCCTACATCGAGATCCTGCGAGTGCGCGACCTCGCGATGCTGGGCCAGGATGTCCAGTCTCCCGTGATGCAGCAGGTGGTCAGCACGTTCCGCGGCATGGCGGACAACCCGCTGTTCATCGTTACATCGGCGCTGTGAGCGCTGCGGCCGCGCCGCGCCCGGGAGGCCGGGCTACAGGCTGGTTCTACGGCTGGTGGGCCATCGTGCCTGCGGTGTTCGTCATCCTGCTCGTCACCAATGGCCTGACGGTCGGGGGCATCGCGGCCTTCGACCCGTTGCTGATCGCGGAGCTCGGGGTGCAGCGGGCCGACATCAAGCTCGGCGATGCGATCCAGCTCGGCGTGACCGCGATCGCCACGGTCGCTTCGGGCTGGCTCGCCGATCGCTATGGCGTCCGCCCGGTCATGGTGGCGGGCAGCCTGGCACTGGCCTGGGGATTCTTCTCGCTCGGCGACGTGCAGTCGCTGTCCGACTATTACTGGTCGCGTTTCTGGATGGGCATCGGGCTGTCCGGTGCCGGTCTCGCGATCTGCGTGGTCGCGGTGTCGCGCTGGTTCGTTCTGCGGCGCGGCCGGGCGCTCGGCATCGTGCTCGCTGGGACGAGCCTCGGCAACGCCTTTTTCCCTTGGGTCTTCACGCGTCTGATCGACCTCGATGGCTGGCGCGAGGCGGGTCAGTACGCGGGTTGGGCACTGCTCGGACTCGTTCTGCTCGTGATGTTGTCGTTGCGGGAGTGGCCGGCGTCGATGGGCCTCGAGCCGTATGGAGCCGACCGGCTCGCCGCGAGGACGCCCGGGTCGGACGTCCAGGGTGAGCAGCTCGACTACGCACAGATTCTCGGGCGCCGCGAGTTCTGGCTGATGGGAACGGCCGCCTTCGCGACGTTCTATTCGATACTCGCCGTCAACAACAACATGATCCTGCACATGCAGAATCTTGGCGTGAGCCGTGAGGTCGGCGCGCTGGTCGCCGTGCCACTGTTCCTCGCCGGCCTGGTCGGCAAACTCGCCTCGGGGTGGCTCACCGATCTGTTCGGCCGCAAGCCGGTCTGGCTCGTCAGTCTCGGCTGCATGCTGGTCGCCGCGGCCGCGCTGACGGCCATGCGCCCGACGCTGGTCGCCTTCGCGGCAATCGTCATGGGGCTCGGCTGGGGTGCGAACTACACGCTGCTGCAGGCGGTCGCCGGCGACGTGTTCGGCGCCCGCTCGCTTGGTCGCGTCATGGGCGCAGTGACCGTGCTGGATGCCGGCGGCGGCGCACTGGGTCCGTATCTGACGGCGCGCCTCGCGGACGCCCACGGCGACTATCAGCTCGGCTTCCTCGGGGTCACGGGCCTGATCGGTGTCGCATTCGTCTGTGCCGCTCTACTGCGGGTCGCGACGCCCGACGTCGAGGTGCGCAAGTCATGATCCGTTACGCGCTGCGGCGACTGGCCGGCGTGATTCCGACGCTGTTCATCATCGTCACGCTGTCGTTCTTCGTGATCCGCATCGCGCCGGGTGGTCCGTTCGACGAGGAGCAGGCCTTGCCGCCCGAAATCAAGGCCAACCTCGAAGCAGCCTATGGGCTCGACAAACCTCTCTGGGAGCAGTATCTGCGCTATCTGTCCGGGCTCGTTCGCGGCGATTTCGGGCCCTCGTTCAAGTTCAAGGATTTCTCGGTCACCGAACTGATCGCCCAGGGGCTACCCATCAGCCTCGCGCTCGGCCTGTCGGCCGTGCTGCTCGCACTCGCAGTCGGCGTGCCGCTCGGCGCGATCGCAGCTCTGCGCCAGAACAGCGGCACGGACTATTCGATCATGGGCTTTGCCGTGCTCGGCATCGCCCTGCCGAGTTTCGTCACCGGACCGCTGTTTGCGCTGGTGTTCGGTCTCTACCTGCGCTGGCTGCCCGTCGCGGGCTGGGAGACCGGGCAGCTCCGTTACCTCGTGCTGCCCGTCGTCACGCTGGCACTGCCGGTCATCGCCTACATCGCGCGACTCACGCGCGGCAGCCTGCTCGAGGTGCTGCGCTCGAACTTCGTACGCACGGCGCGGGCCAAGGGGCTCTCGGAGGCCCAGGTGCTGTTCCGGCATGCGCTGCGCCCCGCACTGCTGCCGGTGGTGAGCTATCTCGGCCCCGCGACGGCTTTCGTCGTCACCGGATCGCTCGTGGTCGAGACGGTCTTCGGTCTGCCCGGCAGTGGCCGGTACCTCGTGCAGGGTGCGATCAACCGTGACTATACGCTCGTGATGGGCATGATCATCGTGTATGGCGCGCTGACTCTGCTGTTCAATCTCATCGCCGATCTGCTCTACGGCTGGCTCGATCCGCGGGTGCGCTATGAGTGAGGGCGTGGCAACGGCCGTGGACAGCGGTGCTTCGGGCGCGGTCGGCGCACGCGGTTTCTGGGCGGATGCGTGGCGCCGGCTGCGCCGCAACCGGGCGGCGATGATCGCAGCGGTCGTGATCGTGCTGATCACGCTGCTCGCATTCTTCGGACCTGCCCTCTCGCCGCACAGCTTCGACGCGATCGACTGGGATCACATGGCGGTGCCGCCCGGTGGCCCGAACGATCACTGGTTCGGCACCGACCGGCTCGGCCGCGACCTGTTCGTCCGCACACTGCACGGGGTGCAGATCTCTCTGCAGATTGGCCTGCTCGCCACGCTCGTGAGCCTGACGATAGGCCTGACCTATGGCGCCACCGCGGGTTACCTCGGCGGACGCATCGACAACCTCATGATGCGTTTCGTCGACATCATGTACGCGCTGCCCTACATCTTCATCGTCATCATCCTCTCGACCCTGTTCGACCGCGGCAACATCTTCGTGCTGTTCCTCGCGATCGGTGCCGTCGGCTGGCTGACGATGGCGCGTATCGTCCGCGGCCAGACACTCTCGCTCAAGCGCAAGGAATTCATCGAGGCGGCCCTCGCGAGCGGCGTCTCGACGTCGAGCATCCTGCTGCGGCATATCGTTCCCAACGTGATCGGTCCGGTGATCATCTATGCGACGCTGACGATCCCGCAGATGATCCTGTTCGAGAGTTTCCTGTCTTTCCTAGGGCTCGGCGTACAGGAGCCGGAGGCCAGCCTGGGCAGCCTCATCAACGAGGGTGCGCAGGAGATGGAGTCCGCCGTATGGATGCTGCTCGTGCCAGCGAGCTTTCTGGTCACACTGCTCGTCTGCTTCAACTTCCTCGGCGACGGACTGCGCGACGCGCTGGACCCGCGGGACCGTTGAGATGCAGTCGCGCGAACCCATCCTGGAGATCGATGCGCTCTCGGTCAGTTTCGAGACGCCGGACGGCGTGATCAATGCCGTCAATGATTTCACGCTCTCGGTACACGCGGGCGAATGCATCGGCGTCGTCGGCGAATCGGGGGCAGGCAAGAGCCAGTCGTTCCTGGCGGTGATGGGGCTGCTCGCCAGCAACGCGACGGTGCGCGGCAGCGCGCGACTGCAAGGCCGGGAGCTCATCGGCCTGCGGGGCAGGGAGCTCAACGAACTGCGCGGCGTCAAGCTGTCGATGATCTTCCAGGACCCGATGACGTCCCTGACGCCGCACATCGAGGTCGGGGAGCAGATCGCCGAGTCCCTGATCCGTCACCATGGCACTTCCTCGGCTGCGGCCCGCGCCCGCGCGCTGGAACTGTTGCGGCAGGTCCACGTCTCGGACGCCGAGCGGCGCCTCGACCAGTATCCTCACGAGCTCTCCGGTGGCATGCGTCAGCGGGTCATGATCGCCGTTGCGCTGGCCTGCGATCCGCTGATGCTGATTGCGGACGAACCGACCACGGCACTCGATGTGACCATCCAGGCGCAGATCCTGCAGCTGCTCGCGGAGCTCAAGCGAGGGAAGGGCATGGCGATGACGCTGATCACCCACGATCTCGGCGTCGTTGCCGGCGTTGCCGACCGGGTGGCCGTGATGTACGGCGGACGCATCGTCGAGCTTGGCTCCGTGCGCAGCGTCCTCAAGGCCCCGCGGCATCCCTACACGCGCGCGCTGCTGCGCTCGATGCCCCGCGTCGATGAACCGGCGGACCGGCCACTCTTGGCGATCACGGGCCAGCCACCGAACCCGCGTCGGTTGCCGCCCGGCTGCGCGTTTCACCCACGGTGCGAGCACGCCTCGGCGCGCTGCCGCAGCGAGCGTCCGACGCTCGTCGACGGGCCTCACTCGGCCGTGGCCTGCCATCATCCCGTGGAGGGGGACGCCCGATGAGCGAGACGCTGCTCTCACTGCGCGGCCTGCGCGTCTGGTTTCCCGTCGGCGACCGGCTATTCGGCCCGAAGCGGCAGCTGCACGCGGTCGAAGGAGTCGATCTGGACGTGCGGGCCGGCGAAGCGCTCGGCATCGTCGGCGAGTCGGGCTGTGGCAAGTCGACGCTGGCGCGCGCCGTTCTGCAGCTCGTCAGACCGACGTCAGGATCGGTCGTCTGGATGGGTCGACCGCTCGAGGGCATGACGGCAGCCGAGCTGCGCCCACTGCGCCGCGACCTTCAGATCGTTTTCCAGGACCCGCTCGCGAGTCTCGATCCGCGAATGACGGTCGGCGAGATCGTCGCAGAGCCGCTCAGGGTGCATCGTCCCGGGCTCGACCGCGCGGCGCGACGCAGTGAGGTCGCGGGCATGCTCGAGCGCGTCGGGCTCTCGGTCGATGTGATCAATCGCTATCCGCACGAGTTCAGCGGCGGGCAGTGCCAGCGGATCGGTATCGCGCGTGCGATGATCCTGAAACCGAAGCTGCTGATCTGCGACGAGCCGGTGTCTGCGCTCGACGTCTCGATCCAGGCGCAGATCATCAACCTGCTCAAGGATCTGCAGCGCGACTTCGGCATGACGATCCTGTTCGTCAGTCACAACCTCGCCGTCGTGCGCCGCCTCTGCGATCGCGTCCTCGTGCTCTATCTCGGGCGCACGATGGAGCTCGCGCCAACCGAGCAGCTCTACGCCCGTCCGCTGCACCCCTACACGAGGGGACTGCTCGCGGCCGTGCCCGTTCCCGACCCGGACATACAGCCCGCGCGACTCGGCGCCGCGCTCGAGGGCGAGCTGCCATCGCCGCTGTCGCCGCCGTCGGGCTGCGTCTTCCGCACGCGCTGCGCACACGCCATTGCGCTCTGCGCCGACGTCGCGCCCGCGTTCGCCGAGGCCGACGACAGCGCGCGGCGCGTCGCCTGCCACCGCTGGCGCGAGATCGAGCCAGCATGACCGGGCTGGCATGGGGCGGTCCCCCGCGGCTCGCCGGCAAGGTCGCGCTGGTCACCGGCGCGGGGCGGCGTGCGGGTCTCGGGGAGGCCATCTGCCGGCGCCTCGCCGCCGAAGGAGCGGCCGTGGTCGTGACCGACATCGGTGCGCCGTCAGACCATCTGCCGGCCGATCGCATCGGCACCACGGCAGAAATGCAGCAGATCGTCGAGGAACTCGTCACGGGCGGCGCGCGGGCCATCGGCGTGGCGCTCGACGTGCGCAACGAGCGGCAGGTCGAAGCGGCCGTTGCGCGCGCCGTCGAGACCTTCGGTCGTCTCGACATCCTCGTCAACAACGCCGGCGTCGGCTATCTCATGGAGCCGGTGCTCGAGCTGAGCCGCGACAAGTGGCAGGCCGTGCTCGATGTCAACCTCACGGGCGCCTTCCTCTGCACCCGGCATGCGGCGGCACAGATGGTTCGCCAGGGACAGGGCGGACGCATCGTGAATATCGCGAGCGTCGCCGGCAAGTCGGGCTCGGTGCACCTGTCGGCGTACTCGGCCTCGAAGCACGGCCTGATCGGCCTGACGCGCAGCGCCGCGCTCGAACTCGGCGAACATCGCATCACGGTCAATGCGATCTGTCCCAATCACGTCACCACCGGCTTGGGCAGCCTCCAGAACGCCTATCGGGCTGCGCAACGCGGCCTGACGGTCGACGAGTATCTGCGCCAGATGCGTGAGCGCATCCCGCTTGGTCGCGTCGGCCTGGCCGAAGACACGGCCAAGGCCTGCGCCTTCCTCTGCTCCGACGAGGCGGTCTATATCACAGGTGAGGCGATGAACGTGTCGGGCGGCCAGGAGATGCACTGAGTATGGCCGCGCGTAAGCGTCGGGAATCCGCGACCGCGCGCCGCCCGGTTTCAAGCCAGGGACGCGGAGCGTTGCACCGGCCATCCGTTCTGCAGTCCGAGCGGCGGATGCCGCGCGTGCCGAAGGGCAAGCGGGCGCGCTTTCATGCCGATCCGAACGTCGATCGACTGTTCGCGATCGTCGCTGCACTGACGGCAGAGCTCTCGGTGGTCAGCGAACGGCTGATGACGCTCGAGAAGGTGCTCGTGCGTCGCGGTCAGCTCGCTCCCGATGCGATCGAGTCCCATGAGATCGACGACGCGGAGTCGGCTCTCCGGCTGCAGGCGCGGGAGGGGCTGATCGAGCGTGTCTTCCAGGTTCTCGAGAAGGACGGTTGAGCCGGTTGGTGACCCGGATGTTGCGCTGTGGCAACGGCAGGGCCGGGACCGCAGCGATCACGTTGACATTATGCCGACATAACGATTAGATCGGAGTCTGCCGGGGCCTGGTTCGGCCTCGCAGCCGTCTGCACAGGGGAGCAAAGATGTCATCAAGACCAATCACGGGGCTGAGTTCGGCCCTCGCCACGTTCATTTTTGTCTCGCCGACCGTCACGCCGACCGCCGCCGCCCAGGAAGCGGAAGCGTCGCTCGGCCTCGAGGAGGTGGTCGTCACCGCGCGTAAGACCGAAGAGCGCCTGATCGATGCGCCACTGTCGATCACGGCCTTCTCGGCCGACGACATCGAGAAGAAAGGCTTCACGACGCTCGAGGATGTGGCGCGCAGCGCTCCAGGCGTGCAGTACTCGCAGCAGGGCGGCCAGATCCCGGGCCGCTTCACGTCGGCGATCCGCTTCCGCGGCATGAACGTCAACTCCGACAGCCCTTCGCTGCAGCTCGGCTCGCTGTTCGTCGACGGCATCTACGTGCTCGGCGGCACGCAGTCGATCCCGTATGACGACGTCGAGCGGATTGAAGTCATCAAGGGTCCGCAGTCGGCCACCTATGGTCGCAGCACTTTTGGCGGCGCGATCAACTACATCACCCGCACGCCCTCGCTGACCGACTATTCCGGCAAGCTCAATGCCTCGGGCGCCAACTACGGCGAGGCCGATGTGTCGGCGAGCTTCGAGGGGCCGATCGTCGCCGACCGGCTCGCATTCCGGGTCGGCGCGCGCTATTACACGCGCGGCGCGCTGTTCAATGCCACCGACGGCGGCGGCCTCGGCGAGGAGACGAGCAAGTCGGCGCAGTTCACGCTTTATTTCAAGCCCACCGACGCCTGGGACGTTCGCCTGCGTGGCTTCCACGCGCAGGACGAGGATGGTCCGTCGACCGGCGGCCTCGTCAGCGGCTGGCGCAACGACAGCTGCACGGGCAAGACCATCTCGACCAATGACCCGCTGTTCCCGGTCGCCTCGCCGATGAACTACATCTGTGGCGCCGTACCCGAACAGGGCGAGGCGATCTCGCTCAACGGCTCACGTAACATCATCGACACGGTCACGTCGCTGTTCCCGCCGCAGGCGGCGATCAACGGTAACGCGAACTTCCTGATCGACAACCTGGTGAATCGACCGATTCCAGCGCAGCTCGACGTGCCGACCATCGATCACATGGGCCTGATCCGCACCGTCACGCGTTTCTCCCTCTCGACGACTTACGAGTTCGCGGGCGGCTACACGGCGACCTTCCAGGGAGGCATCAACGAACTGAAGGCCAACTGGATTCGCGCCTTCGGCCTCTCGCCACTCGGACGCTGGTTCTCGCGCGACCCGCAGGACTCCGAGGACGAGAGCTTCGAGTTCCGCATCGCTTCGCCGCAGGACGGGCGGCTCAAGTGGCTGGTCGGCGTCAACAAGTACGACCAGACCTTCCTGCAGTCGGGCTCCGGTGGTGACGCGATCTGGCTCTGCCCGGATTTCGGGCCGGCACGCCCGGTCGGCTCGCCCTGCGGTCGGCCGTCACCGACGAATCCGACGGGCGCGATCGGCGGCTTCTTCTTCACCGCCAATTCACTTGCGCAGAACACGGACAAGGTCAAGACCGAGGGCGTCTTCGCCTCGGTCAGCTACGACATCACCGACGCCTGGACGGCGAGCCTCGAGGCCCGCTACTCGCGCGACGAGACGCAGAAGGCGATCCTCACGAACAACCCGTTCGTGATCGAAGAGAAGCAGACCTCACCGCGCGCGATCCTGCGCTGGCAGCCGAGCGAGGAGACCAACGTCTACGCGAGCTACGCGAAGGGATTCCTGCCGCCGATCATCAATGCCGAGGTCGCGCGCGCCACGCCACGCGAGCTCAATCAGTACAACGCGGGCGGTTTCCCGTGTCTGGCAAACCCGTCGCTGCCGCAGTGCGTCGCGGCGCCCGAGGTACCGGCCGTCGTCGCCGGCGACGAACTCGACATGTACGAGATCGGCTGGAAGCAGCAGTTCTGGGATCGCCGCGCGCAGATCAACCTCGCCGTCTACTGGGCCGAGTGGAAGAACCAGAAGGGCCGCTCGGCGTTCCAGATCCAGGAGGACTGCGGCAGCTTCGCGCATGGCGGCGTGACGGGTGCCACTCCGGGCAATGGTTGCGCCAATGGCCCCGACGGCAACCCGGCCGTGGTTGCGAGCGGTCCGTCCGCGGGCGCGCCGTTCCTCAACACGCGCAATGCCAACGTGCCCGGCAACTCGACGCTCAAGGGTGTCGAATTCGAGGGCGCGGCGCGCCTGACCGAGAACTGGGACGTGCGGGTTACGGCCACGTGGGCGAGCAGCGAGTACGACGACTTCATCTTCAATTTCGTCACACCGATCGCCGGCTTCCAGCAGATGGCCGGCAACCAGAACGCCCGCTTCCCCGAGTGGTCGGGCAGTGTCGCGCTCGGCTACAACGCACCGATCGCCAACAGCGACTGGACCTGGTTCGCAAACACGGACGTCAGCTATGTCGGCAAGACCTTCGTCGATGAGAGCAACCTCGGCTACTGCAAGGCGTACTCGCTGACCAATCTGCGCGTCGGCGGCGAGAAGGAGGGGCTCCGTATCGAGGGCTTCGTCCGCAACCTGTTCGACGACGACAGCTGGGCAGCCTGCGCGCGCTGGACGGACTTCGACTCGGCGCCGACGATCGGTCAGCTGACCACGTTCCAGGGCATTGCGGTGACCCCGCAGGTGCCGCGCCAGTACGGCATCCGCGTCAGCATCAAGTTCTGAACGCCGTTCGGTTGGACGCTTGACGGTCGGGGCCGCGGCAGTCACTGTCGCGGCCCCCTCGTTTCGACGGCCGCGATGAAGCTGCTTTATACGCCGATCAAGGGCTACGTTCACACCGTCGAGGCGGTCATCAACTACGCCGGACTGCGGCACCGGATCGAACCGATCCCGACTCGGCCGTTCGAGCCCGCCTCGCCGCTGCCGGAGGTCAATCCGCTCGGCAAGGTGCCCACTCTGGTGCTCGACAGCGGCGAGTACCTCGCTGGCGGTCCCGTGATCTATGAATACCTCGACAGTCTGCATCGGCGGCGCAGGCTGTTCCCGGCGCGCGGACCGCGGCGCTGGACGACGCTGCGTCAGGCGTGGATGGCCGACGGCCTGTTCGACACGTTCGTGCTGATCATCGTCGAGTCGTGGTTGCCGCGCGAGCAGCAGCGGCCCGAACACGTCCGTCGCTGCTGGTCCAAGGTGATCGCGATGCTCGATCAGATCGAGCGCGACGTCGCCGGCTACGGACGCCTCGACATCGGCCAGGTCCGTACGGTCGGTGCCTTGCAGTTCCTGCAGCTGAAGATGGCGCAGGTTGGCGCTGCGGCGGTCGACCTCGATCCGGCGTACGACCCGTTCGCGGGCCGTCCCAGCATGGCAGCCTGGTTCCGCGTGGCGTCGCAGGAGAGGATTTTCCGCCAGCCCCTGCTTCCCGAGGAGTAGATCGATGCCGATTCCGCACGTGCGCATCCGTGGCACCCTGCGCTACACGAGTGACAAGCCCGAGCGAAAAGGGCAGGAGCGTGGCCGGGAATACTTCACCATCACACGGCACGGCGATGGCCGCCGCACGCTGCGAGCCTACGTCGAGATCGACGATGCGCCGAATGTCATGCGCGATGTCACGCTCAGCGTCGGCGCCGACTGGAGACCGAGCGACTGCTTCGTGCGTCTGTCGGTCGGCGACCGCTTCATGGGCTCGAGCTGGTTTCAGTTCACCGAGACCGAGGCGCTCTGCGAGGGCTATACGGTCAACGAGGGACGCATTTCGCAGCGTATGGCGCTCCGGGCGCCGATCGATGCCTTCGGCACCCATCCGATCCAGGGCGACGCCTGGCTCATGAGCATGGTGACGCTCGAGGAACCAAACGTACTGCACACGTACCACAATGTGCTGATGTGCTCGCTGGACCATCGCGGCGCCACCGGTCCGACCCTCATGCCGCATCCGCTCGGGGTGCCGATCGCCTTCGTCGGCCGTGAACGGATCAATGTTGCGGCGGGGACGTTCGACGCACTGCATTTCCGGCTCACCGAGACCGCCGACGACGCGACCGACACGCGCAACGAACCGGGCAAGCACCCGCCGTATCACCTTTGGGTCACGGCGGATGGCGAGTACGTGATGCTGCTCGCGTATGTCACGGGGTACATGATGACCCGCTATGAACTGACCGAGTACGAGCGCGTCGAAGCGCGGCCATGATCCAGATCCACTCGCTCTTGCGGCTCGAACGCGCGGCGCTGGCCGCGGTGCTCTGCATGGGCCTGGTCGCCTTCGCTGCGACCCCGGCACTCGCCGAGCAGGTCCTGCGCCGTTCCAGTCCAGGGGAGCCGCAGACGCTGGATCCGCAGCTCTGGCTGTATGGACAGGACGGCAATCTCGCTCAGGACATGTTCCAGGGTCTGACGACCGTCGACGCGGCGGCACGCACCATCCCCGGACTCGCCGAGTCCTGGAGCGTCTCGGCCGATGGCCTGAAGTACTCGTTCCGGCTGCGGGAGGGCCTGCAGTGGTCCGACGGCACACGGTTGGACAGCCGTGACTTCCTTTACTCGTTTCGCCGGCTGTTCGATCCCGCGACGGCTTCGCCCTCGGCCGCGCTGCTCTACGTGATTCGCAACGCCCGGGCCGTGAACACGGGCGAGCGGCCGGTCGACGCGCTCGCTGTCTCGGCTCCGGACCCGCGCTCGTTCGTGATCGAGCTCGAGCACCCAGCGCCTTACCTGACCGAGCTGCTCGTGCACCGGGCGTTTCCGGTACCGCGCCACGTCATCGAGCGGCATGGGCGGGCCTGGACCCGCGCGGGGAACCTGGTCTCGAACGGACCCTTCACGCTCGCCGAGTGGCGCCCGGGCCAGTTCGTGCGGCTCGTGCGCAATCCGCGCTTCCACGACGCCACGAACGTGCATCTTGACGCCGTGCTGCACATCCCGATCGAAGATCCCCGCGCCGCCCTGACGCGCTACCGGGCCGGAGAGCTCGACATTGCGATCAGCCTGCCATCCGATCTGATCGACGAACTGCGCCGCGATTTCGGTCCGCAACTGCGTCTCGTTCGGCAAATCGGCCTCGAGTACCTCGCCTTCAACACCCGCCGTCCGCCGCTCGACGATGCGCGCGTGCGGCGCGCGCTCTCGATGGCGATCGATCGCGACGTGCTTGGCGAGCGCATCCTTCGCGCTGGCGAGCCGGCCGCCTACTGCCTGGTCCCGCCCGGCGTGCGGAACTACCCGCAGGGTGTTTGCGCCGACTTTGCGTCATGGAGTCAGCAGCGCCGGCGGGTTGAGGCGCGTGGGCTGCTGGCCGCCGCGGGCTTCGGACCGCCGCGCCCGCTGACCGTGCGCTTTCGGCATCCGAACAGTGAGACCCACCGGCGCGTCGCGCTGGCCGTGTCGGCGATGTGGCAAACGGTCGGCATCCGCACCGAACTGCTGAGTGGCGACCTGCGGGCCCATCAGCTCGCGATCCAGCAAGGTGATTTCGATGTCGCGCGCGCGGCCTGGTATGCCGAGGATACCGACGCCTCGTCGTTCCTGCGCCTGCTCGACAGCCGTGCCGGTCCTATGAATGTGTCCGGCTTCCGCGATGCCGTCTACGACCGAGAACTCGCACGTGCAGACGGACTCGTGGATCCCGTCGCCCGTGCCGCGGCGCTGTGGGCGGCGGAACAGCGCGCCATGACACTGCAGCCCGTCGCCCCGCTCTATGTCTATGTGGGTCGCCGTCTCGTCTCGCCCCGCGTGCGAGGCTGGGTGGACAATCCGCGCGGCGTGCACGTCAATCGCTGGCTGTCGCTGGCGCCGGGTGCTCGATGAGTTCAACCCACTCGCCGGCAGCGCCGCGCAACATGCCGCTTCGCCTGCCGGCGTAGAAGCGGCCCTGCCGGGGCGCGGGGGGCACCGACCAAGGCAGCGCGCGAGCATCCAGAGACGATACCGCGAAGCTCACGATCGCGAGGCCCGGAGGCAGATCGCCGGTGCGGGTCGGTCTCGGCCGGGCTGCAGGCGGGTACTCGTCGAGTTCGATCAGGAAACCCGGTGAGATCGTCACGAGAGCGAGCTTCGTCCGATGCTCGCGCGGCAGGCCATAGGCGTCCTGCAGCACATTGACGGTGGTCGGATAGGGGTCCGTGACCTGGGCGCCGATGACCTCGGCGTAGAACTTGCGCATGGCGTCCATGTCCGGCCCGCCCAGCACGACGATGAAGGTCCGGTCGACCTCGGAGCGGGCAGGTGTGCTGATCAGCGCCCCGCCCTCTGGAGGGATCCGCGTGAAATAGTTGAGCTCGCCGGCCGGCCCGATGGCCTGCATGGCGCGGACCGCCGAATTGGAGGCCAGCGGACGAGGCGGCCCGATGACCCGGAATGGCGAGTTCGGCGAAGTGAAGCGTGCCGCGAGGGCATCGGGATCCCGCACGAGGATCTCGTTCGCATTCCAGCCGTAGGTCTTCATGACCTCGTAGCCGGGTGTAGGCGGCGACTGCACGAGACGCAGGTAGACCCGCTCGCCGCTCGCCGGTTGCATCACGGCGTATCGGCGCCCCTCGGCGAGGGGTGCACCCCATGCGGACGCCGTTTCGCGGGAAACGAGCCCATGCTCGACCGTGCGATAGCTGAGCCACTGCGCATAGGCCTGCTCGGCCGCGTTGAGATCGGGCACCGAGAGCGTGACGGCAACGATGGCGCTGAGCATGCTGGTTCTCCCGCGCCCGTTCGACACGACGAGCGTCACCCTGCCATCATAGCAGCGCCCACATCGACGGCCCGCGAGGTCCCGCTTGATCGATCTGTACTACTGGCCCACGCCGAATGGGCACAAGGCCTCGATCATGCTCGAGGAGTGCGGCTTGCCATACCGGCTCAGGCCGGTGAACATCCTGCGCGGCGAGCAGTTCCGTCCCGCGTTCCTGCGTATCAACCCCAATCACAAGATACCTGCGATCGTCGATCGCGACGGGCCGGACGGACGCCCGTTAGCGCTGTTCGAGTCGGGCGCGATCCTGCAGTACCTCGCCGAGAAATCGGCGATGTTCCTGCCCAGCGCGGCTCGCGAGCGCTACATCGTGCTGCAGTGGCTCGCGTTCCAGATCGCGAACGTCGGCCCCATGTTCGGCCAGTGCGGACATTTCCTCGGCTACGCACCGAGGAAGATCCCCTATGCGATCGAGCGTTACCGCAACGAGACCCTGCGTCTCTATGGCGTCATGGATCGCCGGCTGCGCCGCGCCCGGTTTCTCGCCGGCGACTATTCGATCGCCGACATCGCCACGTGGCCTTGGGTGCGGGTACGCTGGCTGCATCGGATCGATCTCGAGGACTTTCCGCGCGTCCGGCGCTGGTACGAGACCATCGAGCAGCGGCCGGCCGTGCAGCGCGGCGTGGCCCTGCTCGAGCAGCAGATGAAGATCGGCAATCCGGACCGCAAGGCGCGCGCCGCCTTGTTCGGCCGCCGCCAGCGGCTCACGACGAGGTGCTGACGATGCGGCGCCTCGCTCCCGCTGTATTCGGCGTCGTGGCGGCGCTGCTGGTCTCCGTTGGGCCAGCCACGGTCGGAGCGCAGACCGTGGCGCGCAACGTCGTCCACCGGGCCGGCACCGACGACGCGACGACGCTCGATCCGCACAAGGTCGGCTTTCCGGGCGAGACGACGATCATGTCGGACCTGTTCGTCGGCCTGACCACACTCGACGTACGCGCGCAGCCGATCGCGGGCGCCGCCGAGAGCTGGATGGTCAGTCCCGACGGCCTGACGTGGACGTTCCGAATGCGGGCCGGGCTCCAATGGTCCGACGGGTCGGCACTCGATGCACGCGACTTCGAGTACTCGCTACGCCGCGCGCTGTCGCCGGCCACCGCGTTCCCGTACGCCGGGCGGCTGTTCGCGATTCGCAATGCGCGCGCCGTCTCGGCCGGCAAGGCAGCTGTCGAGACGCTCGGGGTGAGGGCGATCGACCGGCGCACGCTCGTGCTCACACTCGAGCATCCGGCACCGTATCTTCCCGAAGTGCTGGCGAGTTTCGCGATGCCGGTGCCGCGCGCGGTCGTCGAGAGATTCGGCGACGAGTGGATCCGCCCCGGGCGCATCGTCAGCAATGGTCCCTTCGTGCTCGCCGAGTGGCGCCCGAACGCGTTCATCCGGCTGCGCCGCAATCCCAATTTCTACGATGCTGCCAACGTCCCGGCCGACGAGGTCGTGCACTATCCGGTGACCCAGGCGACGACCTCAATCCGTCGCTTCCAGGCGGGTGAACTCGATTTCGTGCTGACCGTGCCGCCCGATCAGATGGAGCGTGCGCGACGCGAGTTCGGCAACCAGCTCAAGGTCGATCAGGGACTCGGTGTCGAGGTCATCGCCTTCAACGTCAACAGGGGTGTCACGCGCGATCTGCGGGTACGACGTGCACTGTCGATGGCGCTCGAACGCGAGGCAATCGCGCGTAACGTGCTCGGCGACGCACGGCTCGCGGCCTACGGCTTCGTCGCCCCCGGGGCGACGAACTATCCGTCGCCAGCGCGGGTCGATTTCGCGACCTGGCCAGCGGAGCGACGCCGCGCCGAGGCGCGCCGGCTGCTCGCCGAGGCAGGCTATGGGCCGGGCAATCCGCTGAGGATCCGGCTCGCTTTTCCCGCCAACGACATCAATCGGCGCATCGCGGTCGTAATCGACGCGATGTGGCGCTCGATCGGCGTCCGGCCGGAGCTGCAGGCCAAGGAGCAGCGCGCGCTGTCCGCCGACGTGGCCCGCGGAGAGTTCGACTCCGTACGCGCACTCTGGCTCGCCGGACACAGCGATGCGCTCGCCTTCCTCGAGCGTCTCGACGGTGCAGCCGCCGGAACGACCATGAACCAGTCCGGGTACCGCAGCGCGCGCTTCGACGGACTGCTCGCCCGCGCCACGGCCGAGGCCGACCTCGAGCGACGAGCGGGCCTGCTGCGGGAGGCCGAGCAGGTCGCCCTGGCGGAACAGCCCGTCGCGCCGCTCTATTATTTCGTGGGACGGCGGCTCGTCTCGACGCGACTTCTCGGCTGGGAGCACAACGCCCGAGGCATCCATCTCTCGCGCTACATGAGCGTGCCGAAGCGCTGATCCCACGCGGTGTCGTCCGCCCGAAGCGCGGCGCTGCTGAAGGGTCGCCGTTGTTTAGATGCGGCTGCTTCGGTATAAGCACCCAAAGGGGGCTCGTCTCAAACCCCAGAGGGCGGACGATGAAGTTGATTCCATACAAGCGCAGCAAAGAGGCCCAGGCCTGGCTAAACCGCGAGATACAGGAGCAGAAGGTCAGGTACCGCAAGATCGTCAAGGAGATGGACGATCTCGCGCCGAAACGCGACAAGTGGATCGCCGACTTCCTGCACCGCATCCAGACCCGCGGCTTCCACGTGCACTTCGATCAGCTCCGCAAGATCCGGCCCGAGGAGATCCCCGTGAAGCCGCGTCGCAAGTTCAAAGTGGTTTTCTGAGGGTATCGCGATGGCCAGACCGCATATCGAACCGTTCGTCGATCGCGACGTCCCGTTCAAGAAATTCAGCATGCCCGGTTTCCCCAAAGGCATGCAGTACAAGATGCTGTCGCTGGACCCCGACAACGGCGCCTGCTCGATGACCGTGATGTTCGAGCCCGGCTACAAGCAGCCCCCTGGCATGAGCTACAGCGAGTACGAGCTGTTCATCATGTCGGGCTCGATCAACGTCGGCAGCAAGACCTGGGGGCCCGGCAGCTACTTCTTCGTCCCGGCCGGTGTCGCTCTCGAGGCGCTGAACTCGCCCCGCGGCGCGACGGGATTGCTGTTCTACAATTACGGTGAGCCGTCCTTTGTCGAGTCGGACAGCGATCACCCTCGTGCCGAGCGGCATCATTTCGCGGCCATCAACGCCTACGACAACATGCAGTGGACCTCGACCCATTTCTACCCGGCGACGGCGCCGGGCTGCATGGTCAAGGTGCTGCACTTCGACCAGCGAACGCAGGCGTTCACGTTCCTCTACTGCATGACTCCGAATTTCTGGCAGGACAACATTTCCTACCACGACTGCGCCGAAGAGGCGTATCACATCTGGGGCACCTCGTGGATGATGCAGTTCGGCGAGTTGCCGACCGGCGGCTACTTCTATCGTCCGCCGTACATCAACCACGGTGCCTTCGGTTGCAAGCTCGGTACGCTGGCCATAGGCCGTACCGACAGCCGTCTCTACAACCACTTCCACTTCAACCCGTGGACCAATGTCGAGGAGAACCGGCAGCGTGCGGCGAGTCGAGTCCAGCACTGGATGCCGGACCTATACAAGTGGATCAACACGCACGGACACAATCACCCCGTCGACTTCGAGTACGACCACGGACATGCGCACGGCGACGTGCCGCACCACCACGGCGATGGCCAGGTCGACCACAAACACGTCAGGAAGCGGCGGCGCAAATAGCCGGCCCGGTTCGAAGAGCTCAAAAAAAGCGTCGGTAGCCCGTCGGTGAGGCTTAGGCTGCCGTCTGAGCGACCGGCTGCTCCCTCAGCTGCTTGACCGCGCCGAAGATGAACCAGCTGGCGCCGTTGCCGTGGGGTGGGGCAGGGCGCTCGCCGAGGGCCACGGCACGGAATTCCTCGTCGCTGACCGTGCCGTAATTGGCGATGCGGGTCGCAAAGCAGCGCTCCGGCGCAAACCCGGCGGCAATGCAGAGGCGCCGAGGGTCAGCCGCGCGAAAACCCGCGTAGTGGGGCTCGTTGTTGTAATAGGCGTCCCAGTCTAGATAGAAGTTGTAGTAGGGATCCACCTCGCTCGCCGGTGGCAGCTCCATGTGGACCATGAGACCGCCGGGGCGGAGCACGCGGCGGGCTTCGCGCAGGACCTTGCGGATCGTATCCGCCGACTGCTCGTGAAGGAAGAAGCTGGATACCACGAGGTCAAACATGCCATCGGCATAGTCGAGCCGCCTTGCATCCTGCTGAGAGAAATGCACGTTGTAGCCGAGCGCGCGGGCGCGCGCGTGACCGAAGCGCAGCAACGGCGCACCGACATCGACACCGTGCCCCTCGCAATCCGGGAACACGTCGAGGTACGGCAAGAGCTGGGTGCCCGCGCTGCAGCCGAGGTCGAGCAGTCGGCGCGGCTGCAGCTCCGGATGGCGCAGGCGCACCCAGTGCGCGATCGAACGCGCTACGCCGCCGCCAAGGTGGCGCAGCTTGAGGCCGGCGGTAAAGACTTCGGTACCGTACCAGTAGACTGCCCCGACGCCGACATCGTCGGGACGATACTCGCTGTGGAAGCAACCCGGCATCAGGTGGATGTCCATGGCGGTGACATCACGTGGAATCGGCAAGGTAGGGTCGAGGCGCAAGGAACCAGGTCCCGTTTCGGTGGCGACCTGCCGGGCGGTTTCCACCAGCGTGTCGAGATTCCTCTCGACCTGCGGCATGACGGACCACCAGGTCATCTGCTGGGCCGCGTGCCGAAGCGACGACCAAGCCTGGAAGTACGGCTCGTTCAGCATCGCCCTCCGGACTTCGCGGCCATCGCGCGGCCGTCGACCATACCGCCTGCGGAACTCGGGTTCCACCACGGATTCGTAGCGCCTCCTCATCGAGACGGCCATGTCGACCATCAGGCGCTTGCGCAGCGTCGAGACGAAGCGCTGCCGCGCCTTCTCGTCGTGCGTCGCAACGGCGATCTGATCGATCCTCGGCTGACGGGAACGGGGTACGCGAATCGAGAGCGTCATGTTCCAAGCCTAACACCCCATGACGACGAGACACAGCGCGCATTGCCGATAGCGGGGTCGTGCCAAGGCGGTCGGAACGGGTTATTCTGTTTGGATGAACGCCGAGCCGACGATCCGGACCAGTGAGGCATTGCGCAACGTCCGCTATGAGATCCGCGGCAGGCTCGCGCGGCGGGCGCAGGAGCTCGGCCGCATGGGCTACGAGATCATCTCGTTGAACATCGGCAATCCGGCCTTGTTCGGCTTCCGTACGCCCGAGACCATGCGTCTCGCCGTCATCGAGAACTTTGCCGAGAGCGAAGGGTACTGCCATCAGAAGGGCATCTTCCCGGCCCGCGAGGCCGTCGTCATGCAGCAGCAGGCGCGCGGCGTTCAGGGCGTCAGTGCCGAGGACGTCTTCATCGGCAATGGCGTCAGCGAGCTCATTGACCTGACGCTCCGGGCGCTGCTCAACGACGGCGACGAAGTGCTCGTGCCGAGCCCGGACTACCCTCTCTGGACTGCAGCGGTCAATCTCAACCGCGGGCGCGCGGTTCACTATCCCTGTCACCCTTCCGACGACTTCGTGCCCGACCCGGAGGAGCTCGAGTCGCTCGTGACGCCGCGCACCCGGGCGATCGTCGTGATCAACCCGAACAATCCGACCGGGGCGGTCTATCCTCGCTCCACCTTGGAACATATCGCACGGATCGCGGAGCGTCGCGGGCTCGTGCTGCTTTGCGACGAGATCTACGACCAGATTCTCTACGACGAAGCCGAGTTCGTGCCGATGGCGACGCTGGTGCACGATACGCTCTGTGTCACGATGTCCGGCCTGTCCAAGGTCTACCGCGCCTGCGGCTACCGGGTGGGCTGGAGCGTGCTGTCGGGCAAGCTGCGCGGCGCCCAGGATTTCGTCGGCGCGCTCGAGCTGCTAGCCTCGCTGCGACTCTGCGCGAACGTGCCGGGGCAGTGGGCCGTGCAGACCGCGCTCGGGGGATACCAGAGCATTCGCGAACTCGTGGCGCCCGGCGGGCGACTCTACGAATCTCGCCGTGTCATCGTCGAGTCGATCGCCGCGAGCCGCTACCTCACGCTGCGGCGGCCCCGCGGGGCGCTGTACGCGTTTCCCGGCATCGACATGCAGGCGCTGCCCGACTTCGACGATCAGGTCTTCGCCCTCGACCTGCTCGAGCGGAAACACGTGCTGGTGGCCCCGGGGGTCAGCTTCAACGTTCCTTACCGTACGCATTTCCGGATCACGAATCTGCCGGACCCCGCGACCTTGCGTACCGTATTCCAGCGCATCGATGAACTGCTGGCCGAGTATCACGCCGGCACCCGGCCAGTCGTACGCGGCCAGGTCGTGTCAGCCCAGGACCGCTTCGCCGAAGGACATACGCGCGCCAGCAGGTGAGCCATGCGTCTGCCGGCGAGCATCGTCGCGGCGATCGAGGCGGGCGCG
Organism: Gammaproteobacteria bacterium; assembly: GCA_037444685.1. Lineage (GTDB taxonomy): Bacteria > Pseudomonadota > Gammaproteobacteria > Steroidobacterales > Steroidobacteraceae > UBA964. The sequence continues at coordinate 406,047 of JBBILX010000001.1, read as the reverse complement.
ACGGTGGTCACGCCGAGCCCACAGCGCGCCGCCGCCCTCCGCGAGGCGTGGGCACACCGTCAGCTTGCGGCCGGTCGGCGCGTCTGGGCCACCCCGGACATCCTGCCTTTCGACGGTTTCGCAGAGCGCTGCCTGCGTGAGTCCTCAGAGCCGCTCGAGCCGCGCCGACGGTCGCTGTCACGGGTGGAGCAACAGCTGCTGTGGCATCAGGTCGCCACGTCCCTGACGGAGGGAGGAGCCCAGCTGCTGACGGGGCCGGGTCGACTGGCCGAAGCGCTGCGGCGAGCAGACGGACTGATGCGCCGGTACGCCATACCGGCAGCAACGCTCGAGGCAGAGCCTTCACCCGAGGCGCGCTGGCTACGCGAGGCCCGCGCGCGAGTCGACAGCCGGCTGAGGCGGTGGCATGCGCGGCTGGACTGGTCGGACGAGAGCGTTCCCCGGGCGACCGCGAAACGCCCCATCTACCTGGCAGGCTTCATCGATTTCACGCCGGCACAGCGGCGATTCCTCGATAACTTGGGCGGCGCGACCTGCGGTGAGAGCCCGGCGGCGAGCGGCACCGCCGCGATGGGGTCGCCGCGTCTCTACGCCGCGAGTCATCCCGTTGATGAGCTCGAGCAGATCGCGCGCTGGTGTCGCGCGCGGCTCGAGAGCGAACCGCGCGCGCGCCTGCTCGTGATCGCACTGGATCTAGAGGGGAAGCGAGCGCAGCTCGAGCGTGCCTTGCTGGCCGAACTGGATCCGCAGGCCCTGGCCGCGGGACGCAAGGCGAGTACCGCCTTCGCGTTCGAAGGCGGCGCGCCGTTCATTTCGGAGCCGCGCGTCGCGGCCGACCTCGCGACGCTCGAGCGGCTGGTCGCGCGGCTCGACCGCGAGCGCTGGCTCACGTGGCTGCGCTCCCCGGAGCTGGGCGTCGCAGAGGGGAGCTGGCGTGTCGCCATCGAGCGGCAGTTGCTCGCCTGGCAGGCTGGGCCGATCGATCTGGCCACGCTGCTCACGCTGGCAAGCAGCGACCAGTCGGCCTGGCCAGAGTGTCTCGTGCGGATGATGCGGGCTGCGCGCCTGCTCGACGGGCAGTTGGCGCCGGCGGCGCACTGGGCGCAAGCGTTCGATCAGGCCTTGCGCTCGCTCGGGACCGCGACGGCGCCCCTCGACAGCGCGGCCTGGCAGGTTCGCGAGCGGTGGTGTCGGATGCTCGAAGAATACGCAGCGGCCTCCTCGCTGCTGGGCCCGGTTTCTGCAGTCACGGCCGTGGGCCAACTGCGCGCGATCGCCCAGCACATGCTTTTCGCGCCGGCGTCACCCGACGTGCCCGTGCTCGTCACGGCGGCGACCAGCGATCCGATCATTGACTACGACGGCATCTGGATCGCCGGTCTGCACGACGGCGCATGGCCGCGCCCGGCGCGGATCGAGGGATTCCTGCCGGCCGCGTTGCAGCGCGCATACGGTGTCGTCGAGGCGGACCCGCAGCGGCTGCTCGCGCGCGCCGAGCGCGAGCTGGAGGCCTGGCGCGTCCATGGGGGCGAACTCGTGTTGTCCTGGGCGCGCGAAGACGACGGCGCAGAGCAGTCGCCGAGTCCTCTGTTGCGACCCTGGCTCGATGATGCGCAACACCGGCTCGTCGCGTTCGCATCGCGGTCCCCGTCGGCCTGGCTGCGGCAACGGACGCCGACTGGAAGCCTTGAGCGCTGGTTTGACTCGTGGGGTCTCGAGGTGCCCGCCGGCGCTCAGCTCGAGGGCGGCGCGGCCCTTTTGCAGAGCGCAGGCCAGTGTGCATTCCGCGGCTATGCCGAGTGGCGCCTGCAGGCGCGAGCGGCGGATTCCCTCGAAACGGGCATCGACGCGCGGCTGCGCGGCCGATTGCTGCACACGGCGCTCGAATCGCTGTGGCGTGCGTGGCGCAGCCAGGGGAACTTGCGATCACTCGATCCGGAGCAACGGATGCACTCGGTGCGCGCGGCCCTTGCAGAGGCCGCTCAACGCTTCGGCCACGGGCGAAGCACGGTGGTGGCCCGCCGTGCGATCGAGCGCGAACTGGCGCGCGCCGCGGAGCTGGTCACTGCCGCGATCGACTGTGAGCTGAGGCGCGCGCCTTTCGAGGTCGTCGAGCTCGAAGCTCGCGTGCCGCTGGCGCTCGAGGGTTTCGCGCTGCAATGTCAAATCGACCGTGTGGACCGATTGACCGATGGTGCGTTGGCCGTAATCGACTACAAGACCGGGCGCGGCGTGCCGGTCGACTGGAATGGCGAGCGCCCTGATACGGTGCAGATGATCGCCTACCGGGCCGCGCTCGAGCATCGCGCCGGACCCGATTCGCCCGGCGCTGCACGCGTCGACGTGGCGGCCCTGTATTACCTCCAGCTCAGCGACGGCAGTGTCGGTTACAGCGGAGTGGCCCGCGATCCCTTGGTGTTCGCGCCGACGCGACCGCGCCGCAGGGGACTTGACTGGGCGCAACGGGTGGCCGGCTGGGACGCTCACCTGCAATGGCTTGCCCGGCGCATCCGTGCGGGCGAGGCGACCGTCGAACCGAGGTCAACGGTCTGCCGGCACTGCGATCTCGCACTGCTCTGTCGTCGCGCCGAGGTGGAAGCCGTGCTCGATCCGGACACGGACGAAGTCGAGGCGGTCACGGACGAGGGGGCCGACGAGGCGGCCGAACAGACGTGACGGGGCTCGACGACGACGAGGTCCGCTGGCGGGCGACGGATCCACGACGGTCGGTCCTGCTGCAGGCCCCGGCTGGCTCAGGCAAGACCACCGTGCTGATCCAGCGGCTGCTACGGCTGCTGGCCGAGGTCGAAAGACCCGAGCAGGTGCTCGCGATCACGTTCACGCGCAAGGCCGCGGCGGAGATGCGCGCCCGCGTCATGGCGGCGCTGCGGCCGGTGACACCCGCCCGCGATGCGGCCGAGACCCGTACGCAGGCTCTGGCGCGTGCCGTGCTCGAGCGCTCCGCACGGCTCGGCTGGGACCTCGAGCGCCAGCCGGGGAGGCTGCGCATCCAGACGCTCGACGCATTCAATCAACGGCTCGCAGCGGCGCTGCCGGTCGCGGCCCGACTCGGTGGCGCCATCGAGACGACCGACGATGCCGGCGAGCTGTACCGCCGTGCCGCCGCGACTGCGCTGCAGGAGGCCGAGCAGGATCCCTCGATGCAGCCGCATTCCGGCCTTTGGCTGGCCCGTGTCGGCAATGACTGGGCCCGCCTCGAAGCGCTGATCGCGGAAATGCTTGGGCGCCGCAATCACTGGCTGCGCCACGTTGCGGGCGGGGCATCGCGCTGGCTGCGCGAGCGCGTCGCGGCCAGCCTCGCGCGGCTCGTCAGTGACGAAATCGCCGCGGCCGAGGCGATTCTGTCCGCGCCGTGGCTTGCCGAGGGGGAGAGCCACGTTCGCGAGGGCTGCGCCGCCTTGCTGGCGGCGGGGGATCGTCCACCGGCCTCGTGGCTCGAGTACGTCCAGGCGGCCGGCCGCGACGCGCCCGGTCCGCCGCCGTTGCAGCGCCGCGTGCTGGCCCTGCGGGCCGTGGCCGATCTCGCGCTGACGAATGAGCGCAGCGGCGAGCGCCGCCGAAGCGTCGACAAGCGCTACGGTTTCGCTCGCGGATCCGCAGGCAAGTCCCGGGTGTTGACCTGGCTCTCGACAGCGACCGACGACTCCAGAGTGCTCGAGGCGCTGCGTCGGTTGCGGCGCCTGCCGGATGCCACGCTCTCGACGACGGACTCTCGAGCCCTCGCGTCACTGATCGAACTGCTGCAGTATGCGGCTGCGCAATTGCTGCTGGCGTTCGCCGAGACCGGCCTGGCGGACCATGCAGCGATCAGCGCAGCGGCCCGGCAGGCATTGACGTCCACGGCTGACGAGGCCCCGGCGGCGCTCGACGAGGTCGACCTGATCCACCACGTGCTCGTCGATGAGTTCCAGGACACTTCGATCGAACAGTTCGAGCTGCTCGAACGGCTGGTGCAGTGCTGGCAACCCGGCGAGGCACGCAGTCTGTTCCTGGTTGGCGACCCGATGCAGTCGATCTACCAGTTTCGCGAAGCCGAGGTCGCGCTGTTCATGCGCGCGCGTGATCGAGGTGTCGGGCATTGGCGGCTCGAGGCGCTCGCGCTGCGGCGCAACTTCCGTTCCTGCGAGGCCATCGTCGGGTTCGTCAACGAGACGTTCGCGCAGGTCTTCCCGGCATCCGACGAGCGCCGTGCCGGCGCCGTGCGCTACTTGCCCAGCGAACCGGCCGGCGGAGCCGGCGCGCTCGCGGCGGGCGTGCACCTGCACCGCGTCGCGGCCGGCGATCGGGATGCCGAGGCTTCGAAGCTACTCGAGATCGTGCGCGCGGCGCGCGCGGAGGCACCGGACTGCAGCATCGCCGTGCTGGTCGCCAACCGGCTGCACGCGCGCCGCATCACGGCCTTGCTGCGGGCGTCGGGTGTGGCCGTCCGCGGTGTCGATCTCGTGCCACTCGGTGAAGTGCCAGGGGTCCTCGACCTCATTGCGCTGAGCCGCGCGCTGGCGAGCCCATTCGATCGGATTGCCTGGCTCGCGGTGTTGCGTGCGCCCTGGTGCGGACTTCCGCTGCCGGCGCTCACGACCTGGCTCGAGCGCGACCGCAAGAGGGGGATCGCCGAGCGGCTGCTCGCACGCGACCTCGACGGGTGCGACCCGGCGGACGCCGAGCGACTCGCCCGCGTTGCCGACGTCTACGCCGCACTCGCCCCGCAGCTCGGATCGATGTCACTGTGTTCGGCCGTCGAGTCCGCGTGGCTCCAGCTCGGAGGTCCGCTGACCGCCGGTAGCGAGAGCGATTGCGCCGACGCCGAGGCGTTTCTTGCGGCGCTGCGTCTTGCCGAGACGCCAGGCACTGCGTGGCGGGCCGCGGATATCGAACGCGTCGCGGAGTGCCTGTTTGCGAGTCCCGGGGGCGGTCGCGGAGCTGTTGAGATCATGACCATTCATCGCGCCAAGGGCCTCGAGTTCGACTGCGTGATCCTGCCAGGGCTGGGGCGCAGCCTTCGTTCCGATGGCGAACCCCTGCTCGACTGGTTCGAGTGGACACCTGCGGACGACGAGCCGGAGCTCGTACTGGCGCCGATCGGCGCGGCGAGCGAGCCGAAAGGGCGGCTGGCAGAATGGCTTCAGGCGCTGCGCCGCGAGCGACGCGACCACGAGCGCGCCAGACTGCTTTACGTCGCCGCGACACGCGCGCGCAGGGTGCTGCACCTGATCGGCGAAACGCCCGCTTCCGGCAGGAATGGCACGCGTGGCAACCCCCGCGCCGGGACGGCCCTTGCAACGCTCTGGCCAGCGCTTGGGGCCCGCTGGATGGCGGTCCCGGAAACCGCAGGGGCCGGGGACGGAGTGCGACTGCCGCAGAAAGCTGATGCAGGCGCTCGTCCACGCGACGCCCCGCTATGGCGGCTCGGAGCGACTTGGCGGGCACCCGATTGGCCGGGGCCGATAAGCCGCAGCGGGACGGTCACTGGCGCCGGACTACTGCGCGAGGCGGTCGAATTCAGTTGGGTCGGCACGGCCGCCCGTCAGGTTGGCGTAGTCGTTCACCGCGAGCTGCAGCGCTGGGCGCAGCTCGGTGCGCCCGATCGACCCGATGCGGCGCGGGTACGTCGTGAACTTCAGTCCGAGGGCGTCGCCGCCGATGAGCTCTCGCGATCGGTGCAGCGTGCCGTGGCGGCCCTGAGCGCGACGCTAGGCGATGTCCGCGGTCGCTGGCTGCTCGACCCGACGCACCGCGACTCACGCTGCGAACTGGCCCTGACCGGTGTCGTTTCCGGCCACCTCTTGAGCGTCGTCATCGATCGCAGCTTCATCGACGCCACTGGCACGCGCTGGGTGGTCGATTACAAGACCAGCGCTCATGAGGGCAGCGATCTCGAGAGCTTCATCGCCAGCGAGCGACGTCGCTACCGTGAGCAACTCACAAGATATGCCGCGCTCGCGCGCGAACTCGGCCCCGAGCCGGTGCGTGCGGCGCTATACTTTCCGTTGCTGGCCCGCTTCGAGGAAGTCGATGTCGAGCGCGACTGAGCCGTTCTACGCAGTGATCGCGCCGATGACGGTCACGGCAAGCCGTCTTCAGAACGTTTCGCTCTGCGCGAACGCGCGCCTGCCAGTTGCATCCGGCGAGCCGAGAAAGCGAATCTGATTCGCAAGCAGCGGGCTGGCCTCGGGTCGTACGGCGACGGTGCCCGAGAGCTCGTATGCACGTTCAGGCAGCAGGGTCAGCAAGCCTTGAACGTCGAGAGGTCCGCCAACGTCCGTCAGTCGTCCGACAAGGCGTCCGTCGGCCGTCGCCGGGTCCGCGAATACGATCCGGTACGAACCGAGCGCGAGCGCCAGCGGATAGGTCTGCTCGAGTCCGGAGACGCGAATCTCGCCTCGCAAGTCACGTACCCAACCGTCTGCGAGCACGACCTCCTCGGCCTGCACACTGACCGAGCCGCGCAGGTTCGGAGCAAGACGCTCGACCAGGGCATAGCCGAGCTCGAGAGCCGCGGACAGGTCGCGAGCCACCACGCGCCCCGTCGGCAGCACCGTCAGCCGACTGGAGAGCTCGAGACCGGGCTGGACAACGGCCAGGTCGACGGACAGCCTCAGGCGCGCCAACTCCGGTGCACGCCACTGCCAGGTGGTGCCACCCACCGCTGCGCTGCCGATGCGCAGCGCAGCGCAGCGACCATGCCAGATCGTGCCCGCCGGCGCCGCGCACTCTATCGAGCCGGGCAGCAGGGGCGTGATCCAACGCAGCGGCATCGTGGCCAGCAAGGCGACCAGGAAGCCGGCCGTGCCGAGCATCGAGGCGAGGCGCCGGGCGCTCATTCAGGGTGTGGCGGCGCGGAGTGTCAGCGTGGCGTTGACGGTCCCGGACTGCGCAGCCCGTTCGATGCTCGCCGCGACGACACTGACGCCGTGCTGCTGCGCCAGACGCGACGTCATGGCGACGACGGCGTCGAACGACGCGCCGCCAAGCCGGATCCGCAGTGCATTCGGTGGGACCGTCTCGCTGGCGCCGATCGCGCCAGCGAGTCCCGATTCGCGCGCCGCGCGATCGACGATCACGAGCAGCGGTTCTTCGGTGCTGAACGCGCGCGTGGGCCCTGCGGCGACGATTTCGGCCGAGGCCGCCTGCATGAAGGCGAGGTCGAGGCGCTTGCGTTCGACCGCCTCGCGCATTCGCGCGACCGACGATTGCGCCTGCCAGAGCCCGCCGGCCACCAGGATTGCCAGCGCGGTGGCGCCGCCCCAGCCCAGCACCCGCCGGTCGCGTTCGTCGAGGCCATCGACTCGCCGGCGCAGCCGGTCGAGCAACGGGAGTCTCATGAGTCGCTCCGCACGACGCTCAACCGGATCCTACCCTCGTAGGCATTCTCGGAAGCGCTCCCACCCTGGAGTTCAGCCTGCCAGCCGCTCGCGCGCAGCGCGGCGCTGATGCGCTCGAGGCTCTCCGCGTTGGCGGCCTTGATGCGCACGTTCACTGCGCCCGACTCGAGCCCCAGCGACTCGAGCTCGGCTTCCGGCGATGCAATACGCGCCGAGGCGAGCGCTGCCAACGCCCGCAACCACGGTCCGGTGTCGCCCTGACCGGCGCGGACCGCGAGCAGCCGCTGCTCGATCCGCGCACGCGGGTTCGCCCCATCGGAGTCACCCGGCAGCGTGACGCGCACGACTTCGCCGATGGCCGCATCGAGGGCGCGTTCGGCGGCGCGGAGGTTTCGATACTCGAGAGCGAGCGCGCCGGCATGCAAGGCGAGCGCGATTGCACCGAGCGCGGCCGCTAGCCGCCAAGTACGCCATTCCGTGAGCGCGCGCGAACGCGGCGCGTACGCTCCCTGCAGCAGGTTGACCGGTCGCGAATCCCCCGCCTCGGCACCGACGGCGCGCGGGGCGAACAGGGGCAGGGGTCCATTCGGCAGCAATTGAACCTTGAAGGTTGCAAAGCGCTCGCGCATCGGCTCGATCTCGGAACGCGCAAGCTGCCAGTCCGCGGGGCTCGCGTAGAGGGTCAGCGGCGGCAGCGGCGAGGCGGTCTCGGCCGCGAAGGCCACTAGCAGCGCCTCGGCGAACGGAGTGGCCGGCAATCGCAGGACGGGGCGATCGTCGACGCGGATGGCGAGGTCTGCCGACTCGAGCAGCGCCACGGTCTGGCCGCGGACGGCCGGCAGCAGTCCGGTATCGGCATACATCGCCCGCGGCGCGATGCCGATTGCAGCGAGCTGCTGCAGCCACCCCTCGATCAACGGCCGCGACACGACTTCGATCGGCGTGCGCCCGCTCGGCAGTCGGGAACCGGCCGCAAAGTGCAGCGTGTCGACGTCCTCGGCGAGTTGCTCCTCGACCGCGAACGGGATCGCCTGCAGCAGCTTCGCGCCGGACAGCGGCGGCAGCTCGGCTTCGAGGCCGAGTACGTCGGCGCCGGGCACGATGACGACGACGCGGCGCTGATCGACCATCGTGGCGATCTTGGCGAGCGTCGCGGCTCCGGGTGGCACAATCTGATGGCCCGCCTCGTCGACGACCATCCACGGTACGGCATCGGGTTCGGCTGGCGCCGTCGTTCGGGCAGGGAGCCGGATAAGCAGCCACTCAACCATGGATCATTCCGTAAAGCCGCGCTGGACCGTGCGCACCCGCGGTGTGCCGCCCGCCGTGCCCTCGTAATGGAGCAGACTGTACAAGGCGAACTCGGCAGTGCCAATACTGATGAAGCTGCGCAGCGAGAACCACGTCGAGGATTCCGCGACCGCCAATGCCTGGGTCAGCCGCGAGTAAGCCTGCGGGTCGGAGAACGAGGCCTGGAACACGCTGACCGACGGGAAGCACTTGCCGGCCCGATTGCGTTCCAGCGCCTCGGGCGCGGCAGTCCACTGCTGCTGGGCGCTGAGCGCGTCGAGCAGGGCAGCGCTTGCCGTGCAGAGATTGATCGGCGTGCCGCGCGGCAGCGCCGTCACGAACGGCGCGATACGCGCATAGCGCTCGGCGCCGAAGTCACGCAGCGCGAGCAATTCGCTCGGCGAGGTGATGGCCCGGTTGGGTGGGCGATACCCCGGCGTGGCGCTCGAATACACGGCATCCTCTGCGCCACCGGGCTGCGGCTGGTCGTCGGCATCGAGCCAGTCGACCATCTGTTCGGCCCAGATCGGCTCGAGTCCGACGTTCTGCAGCAGTCGCTCGAACACCTGCACCGCGACTTCATTGCGACTGCCGGCGCGATCGACGAGGTCGTTGAGATTGAAGCGACCCTGCAGGTCGAACAAGCGGGCCTCGATGAATCGCCCGCTGCCTTCTTCCACCTCGACCGGCCCGATCGGCTGCGCCCAAAGCTGATCCGCGTGCACGCTTGATCCCGGCTGACGCAATTGTTCGCGAATCGCATAGGCCGCAATCGCTTCGGTACCGCCGCCGAGCAGCAAGGCCTCGTCGAGCGCGGTCGCACCAGCGCCGCGCCGCGCGACCAGCGTCGTGTCGAACGCGATCGCCGCGGCCAGCACGGTCGCGAGGGCCACTACGATCACGGCCGTCAGCAATGCGACGCCGCGCTGCCGCCTCACCCCGCCACCTCGACCAGACGCACGATGCGTCCCAAGTCGCCGAGTTCTAGCGTGATCTCCACCGCTATCGGACGCATCCGCAGACGCTGCCCTGGCGGACGCGGCGAGGAGGGCGGCGGCCACTGCTCGACCCACTGTCGCGCGGCGTCCATGTAGCGCAGGCGGACGCTGCGAACCCCCGCCAGCAGCGCCTGCCGCCGCGGCGCGACGGCCTGGGTGCGGTCGAGCACTGGCCAGGTCAGGCGTATCAGGGTCTCGCCTTCGAGCAGATACTCGACGCGCTCCAGAGTGGGCCTGGCGATACCGGCCGGGTTCGCCAGACCGTTGCGGGAGAACGCGACGAGCGTTGCTCCCGGCCCTGACGCGCGCACTGCCGGTTCGTCGTCAGCGCCCACGAGGTCGCGCACGGGTCGCGGAGCCAGCTGCGCGAAGTCCTGTACCAGCACGCGCATCGCGGTCTGCAGTTCACCGAGACGCTGCTGCTGCGTGCGGAAGCGGTCACGGTTGTCGAGGGCCTGCGTGATCGCCGCGTAGCCGAGCGCCGTCAGCACGGCAAACACGAACAGCGCGACCAGCAGTTCGAGCAGTGTAAAGCCGCGGGGCAGGCCGATCATGTCGCCTGACCCGGTGTCGGCGTCGCAGCGTCTGGTCCCGCTGGCGCCGCGGCTTGGTCGCGGCCCGCGCCTTCCTGCGGCGGCGGCTCCCAATCCGGCTCGGCACCATTGGCCAGCGCGACGGCGGCGCCGAGCAGCCCGCTGACGGTCACGGTCCAGTCGCCGGGGTCGTCGGCATTCGGCGCAAGACCCCGCCGTGGTACTGCGCTCGAGCGAATCGGACGTACGCTCACGTCGATACGCCTGAGACTCGGGAAGTCGGCGCTCGCGATCGTCTGTCGCCATTGCCAGCGCTGGCCGGCGAACTCGACCTCGCCGGTCGAGACGCCGCTGGCTGGCGGGTTGGTCGCAAGACGGGTCTCGACGATGCGGTTGGTGGCCACCCAGTGCGCGAAGGCTTTGTCACGCAGATAGCCTGTGCTGGTAGCGGCCGTGTTCAGCGCCGTCAACAGCGCGGCGACGCCCACGGCGACCAGCACCAGAGCCACCAGAACCTCGACCAGCGTAAAACCCGCTGGGCGACGGGTCATGCCGGCTCCTCCGCGAGCGCGAGCCCGCCGTCCTCGGTCGCGCGCAGCGTGATTCGGTCGCCGCTCTCGCGCTCGACGGTGATCTCGAAAGACGTGTAGGTACCGCTCGAGGCGATGGCGATCTGCGGCTGAAGGGTCGCCGGACCGGTTGGGTCGCGGAGCACCACGGGACGGCCCTCCAGCACCAAGGCGAAACGAAGTCCTTCGGGCAGCTGCCGTTCGCGCAGCGCTTCGTCGGCGGCGGCCAGCCACTGACCAGTACGCGGTTCGAAGACGACGAACACGTAGCCGCGCGGTGCGAGCCTCAAACCGTACTCGCGCGTCTGCAGCTCGGCCTGCTCGCGCGCCAGCACCAGCAAGGCCTCCAGGCGGCGCGCTTCGGTCTCCAGCGTGCGATCACGACCCACCACACCGAGCGCGAGCACCGCTCCGGCGATGATCACCGCGATAATCACGACGACCACCAGCATCTCGACGAGCGTGAACCCCGGCGCCCACGCCGGCGACGATAGGCGCGGCGGCTCGTCAGTTGTCGAGATTCCAGTTGCCGACGTTGTCCTGATCGGACTCGGGAGTGCCCTCCTGGCCATCGGGACCGAGTGAGTAGAGGTCGTACTCGCGCCCCTTCGTACCTGGGTACACATAGCGATACTCATTGCCCCAGGGATCCTTGGAGACGCGGGACAGATATCCGCCCGGCTTCCAGTTGCGCACGGCCGGGTCGTCGGGCTTCGTGACAAGGGCCATGAGACCCTGCTCCGTGGTCGGATAGCGGGCGGTGTCGAGGCGGTACATCGACAGCGCGGTCTCGAGCATCTGGATGTCGCCCTTGACCTTGGTGATACGGGCTTCGTCGACGCGTCCCATGACTTGGGGCACGATGAACGCAGCGAGCAGGCCGATGATGACGACCACCACCATGATCTCAATCAGAGTGAAGCCGCGCTGCCAGCCGGCGACGGGGCGATCCTGGGCGTGCTGCATCTCGATTCCGGCCGCGTCGTACTGCGGCTCCCACGGCGTCGATCATAACAAATGACGCCCACCTCCCGACTGTCTGTGCTACGCGACGCTCTTGGGAGCATGCATGCCAGCGGGCACCGCGGATGGTTCCTCGCCGCGCTCGTGGCGTTGGTGTCCCTGCCGACGCTGCTCGGAGGCGAGACGCTGACCCAGGCGCTGCAGTACGACCGGTCGTCGATTGCCACCGGTGAGTGGTGGCGTTTGCTCGGTGCGCAGTTCGTGCACCTCGATGCGGGACACACGCTCGCCAACGCCGCCGGTGCAGTGCTGGTCTGGGCGCTGGTCGGGTCGACGTACCGGGTGACGGTCTGGATACCGATCCTCGCAGCCGCGCTCGCAGCGGTGGCCGCAGGGCTCTGGTGGGCTTCGCCTGAGGTGGTCTGGTACGTGGGCGCCTCGGGATGGTTGCATGGCATGCTGGCCGCCGGAGCGCTGCGGCTTGCCAGATCGCGCGGCGACCGGCTTGGGCGCATCGTGCTGCTGGTGCTCGCCGGCAAGCTGATCTGGGAGCAGTTCGTGGGCCCGCTCGGGGGTGGCTCGGTCCCGGTGATCGTGGACGCACATGCCTACGGCGCTGCAGGCGGGTTCTGCTGCGGGGCGTTGCTTGGCTGCGGCACGGGCCCGGCTTCCGCGGCGCCGCGCGACTCGGCGCCGCTATAATTCGAGGTTTGCCGCAGGGAGTCTCGATGAGGCTTGCCTTAGTGTTCCCTGGTCAGGGATCGCAGTCCGTGGGCATGTTGGCCGCGCTCGCCGCGGAACATCCCGTGGTGCTTTCGACCTTCGCGGAGGCGTCGGCCGTGCTCGGCTACGACCTCTGGGCCGTCTCTCAGCAGGGTCCGGAGGAGCGGCTCAACCGAACCGAGTGCACACAGCCGGCCATGCTCGCCGCAGGCATCGCAGTCTGGCGGGTCTGGCAACAGGTTGGCGGACCGACACCGGAACTGGTCGCCGGACACAGTCTCGGCGAGTTCACGGCACTCGTCGCGGCTGACAGCCTAGATTTTTCTTCCGCGGTCGATCTCGTTCGCTGGCGTAGCCGCTTCATGCAGGAGGCCGTCCCGATCGGTGAGGGCTCGGTCGCGGCCGTTATCGGTCTCGAACCGACCGAGGTCGAGGCCGCCTGTGCCGAAGCGGCGCAGGGCCAGATCGTCGAGCCGGTGAACTTCAACGCCCCCGGCCAGATCGTGATTGCCGGCGCGGCCGCCGCGGTCGGGCGCGCCATGGACGCGGCGAAGGCGCGTGGGGCGCGACGGGTTGTCCTGCTGCCCGTCAGCGCGCCGGTGCACAGCAGTCTGATGCGAGGTGCTGCCACGCGGCTCGCGGAGCGGCTGGCTGACGTCGCGATCCGGCGGCCACGCGTGCGCTTCCTGAGCTCGTTGGACGCGCGAGAGCGCGACGACCCTGAGTCGATCCGCGCACTGCTGATTCGACAGCTTGCCAGTCCGGTACGCTGGATCGACACCGTCGAGGCGCTCACGGCCTCTGCGCCCGTGATGCTGGTCGAGTGCGGCCCTGGCAAGGTGCTCACGGGACTCAATCGACGCATCGACCGACGCTCCGAGGTGCAGTGTCTGGCGGTCGAGGATCCGGGCTCGCTCGCCGCCGCGCTCGACGCGCTGCGCTCGCCCGCCTGATGCCAAGCACGGAGAAACCAGCCATGCTCGAAGGGGAAGTCGCACTGGTGACGGGGGCGAGCCGCGGTATCGGCCGTGCGATCGCCGAGCGGCTAGCCGCCTCCGGAGCGGCGGTCGTCGGCACGGCGACGAGCGCCGAAGGCGCGGCGGCGATCGCATCGGCGCTCGCACAGGTGCCGATCCCCGGCTTCGGCGAGGTGCTCGACAGTGCCGATCCGGCGTCGATAGAAGCGCTGGTCGCGCGGCTCGAGGCGGCGGGCCGCCTGCCGACGATCCTCGTCAACAACGCGGCGGTCACCCGCGACAACCTGCTGATGCGCATGAAGGACGAGGACTGGCAGGCCGTGATCGACACCAACCTGACGGGGGTGTTCCGCCTCTCGAAAGCCTGCGTCCGGCGCATGGTCAAGGAGCGACGCGGGCGTATCGTCAATATCACCTCGATCGTCGGCAGCATCGGCAACCCGGGTCAGACGAACTACGCCGCGGCCAAGGCGGGTCTGATCGGCTTCACCAAGTCGCTCGCGCGCGAGCTCGCCTCGCGCAACGTCACCGTCAATGCCGTGGCCCCGGGCTTCATCGACACCGACATGACCCGCGCGCTCAGCGAGGCCCAGCGATCGGCGCTCGCCTCGCAGATTCCGCTCGGGCGGCTCGGTAGCGTCGATGATGTCGCAGCCGCCGTGCTCTACCTGGTGTCGCCCTCGGGTGCTTATCTGACCGGCCAGACCCTGCACGTCAATGGCGGCATGCACATGCCCTGATCACCCTTGGTGACGTGGGAAAGTAAGTCAATAAAAAAGATATACTTAGACTATATTTCTACGAATACTTAGAGATTTATACCGCGCGCCGCGCCGATGGCGGGTCGCGGACGCTTCCCCTACAATACGCGCCCTTCGGCCCACGGGGCATGCTGCCGGGCAGGGCCGGGTACTCATGGTGTGAAAGAGGAACAGTCAAAGATGAGCACCGTTGAACAGCAGGTGAAGGCCATCGTCGCGGAACAGCTCGGTGTCAAGCCCGAGCAGGTCACGAACGATGCCTCGTTCGTCGACGATCTGGGAGCCGATTCCCTCGACACCGTGGAACTCGTCATGGCCCTCGAGGAAGAGTTCGAGACCGAGATCCCCGACGAGGATGCGGAAAAGATCACCACGGTCCAGCAGGCCATCGATTATGTGATGGCTCGCCGAAAGGCCTGATCCCACCTCGTCGTTCTTCTGCCGGCCAGCCGATCCCGATGGTTCGGCTGGCTTTCAACTACCCCGATTCAACGAGCACCGAGTGAGCAAGCGCCGCGTCGTCGTCACTGGCCTCGGCATCGTCTCGCCGCTGGGCAGCACCATCGAATCGACCTGGGCTGCGGCACTGCGCGGTGAGAGCGGGATCGGTCCGATCACCCGCTTCGATGCGTCGGCCTTCCCGACCCGCATCGGCGGCGCGGTGCGCGACTTCGACGTCGCCCGATACATCCCGCCGAAGGAAGCCCGGCGCATGGACGAGTTCATGCACTACGGCGTGGCCGCTGGCATCCAGGCCTTCGACGACAGCGGGCTCGACGTGGCGCGGCTCGACCCCGAACGTTGCGGTGTGATCACGGGCGCCGGAATCGGCGGCCTGGCCACGATCGAGAGCGAGCACAGCGCGCTGCTGCAGGCGGGCACACCGCGCAAGATCTCACCCTTCTTCATTCCTGGCTCCATCATCAACATGATCTCGGGCCACCTGTCGATCAAGTACGGCCTCAAGGGGCCCAATCTTGGCGTGGTCACGGCCTGTACGACCTCGACCCATGCGATCGGGCTGGGCCTGCGTACGATCCAGTACGGCGATGCGGACGTGATGCTCGCCGGAGGGGCGGAGAGCTCGATGACGGCTCTGGGCATCGGCGGCTTCAGTCAGGCCAAGGCGCTGTCGACGCGCAATGAAGAACCGCAGAAGGCCAGTCGACCCTTCGATCGGGATCGGGACGGATTCGTGGCCGCCGACGGCGGTGGCCTGATGGTGCTCGAGGAGCTCGAGCACGCGAAGGCGCGCGGCGCGCGCATCTACGCGGAGCTCGTCGGGTTTGGGATGAGCGGGGACGCGTATCACATCACCGCGCCGCCCGAGGACGGCTCGGGCGCCTGCCTGGCCATGCGCAACGCGCTGCGTGACGCGGGACTGGCGCCGGAGTCGGTCTCCTACCTGAACGCCCACGCGACCTCGACACCGCTCGGTGACAAGGCCGAGACGATCGCCATCAAAAAGGCTTTCGGTGATCACGCCCGCCGCCTTGCCGTCAGTTCCACGAAGTCGATGACCGGCCATCTGCTCGGTGCGGCGGGAGTGGTCGAGGCCATTCTGACCGTGCTCGCCCTCCGCGACCAGGTCGCGCCGCCGACCATCAATCTCGACCACCCTGACCCTGACTGCGATCTCGATTACGTCCCGCACACCGCGCGGCAGATGCCGATGGAGGTTGCGATGTCGAACTCGTTCGGATTCGGCGGCACCAACGGCACCCTGGTGCTGCGACGCTTCTCGGGCTGACCGCGGCGGGCGTGGCGTGTCGCGTGCTGCGCAGACGACTCGACCTTCCGAGCGACGCGCTTCTCGCGCTGGCCGAGGCGCAGCCCGAGCGCTACCCCGTGCTGTTCGACAGTGCATCGAGCGGCCCGATGGCGCAGCGGTCCATTCTCGTCGCGACAAATGGGGAGAGTCTTGCGCTGGACCGCTACGGCCAGCTCTGGCGCGACGGCCGACGCGAGCCGGGCAATTTCCTCGATGCACTGGATCGCTGGTGGCAGCGATTGTCCGACTTCGGCCACCGGTCGCGTTCGCGTAGCGAGGCGGCCGGCCCGGCCGCCTGGCAAGGCGGCTTCGCGGTGTTTCTCGGGTACGAACTCGCGAGCGAGATCGAACCCTCGCTACGGCTGCCATCCGGATCCGAACCGTGGCGCGCGTGGGCATTGCGTACGCCCGCAGCGCTCGTGCACGAGCCGGTCACGGGCGCTGTCTGGGCGTGCGCCGAGCTCGGTGCCGCAACCTGGCTCGACCGCATCGAGGCCGATGCGAACCGGGCAATGCGCCGGCTCGCCGCGGACCCTGCGGCGCCTCTGCCGGCGTGGCGGATCACAGAGGAGGATCCCGAGCGATTCCTGCGTGGTGTCCGGCGCACGCTGCGGCACATCGCGGCCGGTGACGTCTACCAACTCAACCTTTCCCGGGGCTGGCGTGCGACCCTGCCGGCCGATTGGCCCGAACAACGCTGTGTCGCCCAACTCTACCGGGCGCTGCGGACCGCGAATCCAGCGCCTTTCGCCGTGCTGGCGCGCTGGAGTGGCCTTGCGATCCTGAGTTCTTCACCAGAGCGGCTCGTGCGCATCGAGGCCGGGCTCGCCAGTACGCGACCGATTGCCGGCACGAGGCCGCGCGGCCGATCCGCCGAACGAGACGCCGCCCTGGCAGCCGAATTGCGTGCCAGCGCCAAGGAGCGGGCCGAGCACATCATGCTCATCGACCTCGAACGCAACGACCTCGGGCGCGTCTGCGAGGCAGGCAGCGTGCAGGTACGCGAGTTCATGGCGATCGAATCGTACGCGCATGTGCACCACATCGTGTCCGAGGTCGCAGGCCGGCTGCGCGACGACGTATCGCCCGTGCGCGTGCTGGCAGCCATGTTTCCGGGAGGCACCATCACCGGCTGCCCGAAGCTGCGCTGCATGCAACTCATCGGCGCGATCGAGACCGAGGGCAGAGGAGCCTACACGGGCTCGATCGGCCAGCTGGGCCTCGACGGCAGCGCCGACTTCAACATCCTGATCCGGACCCTGACCGCGCACGACGGCCAGCTGCACTGGCGGGCCGGAGCGGGCATCGTCGCCGACTCCATCCCCGAGCGCGAGCTCGAGGAGACGCGCGCCAAGGCGCGTGGCCTGCTGCGCGCGCTCGAAGAGTCGGCGACGTCGGTGTCGCCACGCCAGTCGGGCGGCGAGGCGGTCCCGTGAGCGTCGCCGGGGCTGACTCGCAACCGCTGCAACTGTGGGTGGATGGCGTCGAAGGCGCCATGTTGCCCGTCAGCGACCGTGGCCTGCACTACGGGGACGGCCTGTTCGAGACGATCGCCGCCGTCAACGGCCGGCTGCGCTTCGAGGCCTTGCACTGGGAGAGGCTCGCGCGCGGCTGCGCCCGACTCGGTTTCCCTGCGCCCGACTGGCAAGCCTTGCGCGACGAGGCGTTGCGCGCTGCGACGGGTGAACGGGCCCTCGTCAAGGTCATCGTCACACGGGGTAGTGGGGGTCGCGGCTATGCGCCGCGCGGCGCGGGTCCGACCCGACGCATCGTGATGCGTTATGAGTGGCCCGCGGACGCAGCCGCCGCGGCCGCGCCGGGTGCCGTCTGCGTCTGGAGCGAGGTCACCGTGTCCGAGCAGCCGCGGCTCGCGGGACTCAAGCACCTGAACCGTCTCGAGCAGGTACTCGCCCGCGGGCTCGTCGCGGTGCAGGGCGCCGACGAGGCGTTGATGTGCACGGAGGACGGACGCGTCGTCTGTGGCACCATGAGCAACGTGTTCATCGTTTGCCAGAACAGACTTCGGACGCCGCAAGTCGATCGCGCCGGCGTCGCCGGTGTGATCCGTGCGGTCATCCTCCGCGATGCGACGGCGCTCGGTCTGTCGGTCGCCGAATCGACACTGCGGCGCGCGGATGTCGAATCGGCCGATGAGGTCTTCCTGACCAACGCCCGGATCGGCGTCTGGCCGGTCCGTCGCCTCGGCGGCGTCGACTATGCGCCGGGTCCGTGTGCGCGACGGCTGCGCGAGCACATCGCGAGCTCATCGAAATGAGCACGGGGCGCTCTCGCGGGCTGGCGAGTGCCATCCTGGGCCTCATCCTCATGCTGGCGGCGCTCTGGCTCGCCGACCGGGCGCTGGTGCGCAGCGTCGAGCAGCCCGGACCTCACGCCGAACCCGTGCGCGTGCAGGTGCCGGAAGGGACCTCCGTGCGCGGCGTTCTGCGGCTGCTCGCCGAGCGTGGCGTCATCGCCGATGGCCGTCCGGTCGATTGGTGGCTGCGGCTGCATGCAGACGATTTGCGCATGCAGGCGGGGACTTTCGAGATCCCGGCGCGGGCCTCGGCCAGAGCGGCACTCGAGCAGATCGCCGCCGGGCGGGTCGTGCTCGAGTCGCTGACGATCGTCGAGGGTTGGACTTTCCGGCAGATGCGCCGCGCGGTGGAGTCGCATCCGGGCATTCGCCCGACACTGCGCGGACGCCCTGACTCGCAGATCATGGCGGCCCTGGGTCAGCCCGATCTGCATCCCGAAGGCAGGTTCTATGCAGACACCTACCGTTTCGCCTTCGGCACGGCGGACCTCGAGATCTACCGTCTGGCACACCGCGAGCTCAGTGCCGCGCTCGAGGCCGCATGGTCACAGCGCAGGCCCGACCTGCCCCTGAATTCCGCCAGCGAACTGCTCGTGCTCGCCTCGATCGTCGAAAAGGAGACCGCGCTCGCGGCCGAGCGGCCCCGCATAGCCGGCGTATTCGTCTCGCGCCTGCGGCGGGGGATGCGACTGCAGTCCGACCCGACCGTGATCTACGGGCTCGGCGACAGCTACGACGGGAACATCCGCTCGCGCGATCTCGCGGCCGATACGCCCTACAACACTTACACCCGCGGCGGACTGCCGCCGACGCCGATCGCGCTGGTCGGACGCGACGCGCTCATCGCGACCGCGATGCCGGACGTCACCGGCGAGCTGTTCTTCGTCGCGACCGGCGAGGGCGACGGGGCTCACGTTTTCTCACGGACCTATGCCGAACACCGCGCAGCGGTGCAGCGCATGCTCGAGCGGCAGCGCGAGCGGGGCGTGCTCTGATGCGCGGCCGCTTCATTACGCTCGAGGGTATCGAGGGAGCGGGCAAGAGCACGCTGATCGTGTCGCTGGCAGAGCGCCTGCGTGTGCTGGGCTGTGAGGCTGCCCTGACCCGCGAGCCGGGAGGCACGCCTCTCGCCGAACGGATCCGGCGCACCGTGCTCGACAGCGGCGACGAACGGCTGTCTCCCGTGGCCGAAACCTTGCTGATGTTCGCAGCACGAGCGGTGCATCTGGACAATCTCGTGCGCCCGGCATTGGCCCGCGGCGCCTGGGTGCTGTGCGACCGCTTCACGGATGCAACCCGCGCCTATCAAGGTGGCGGCCGTGGGCTCGATGCGACCTGGATTGAATCGCTGGCGCGGACCGTGCACGGCGATCTATCGCCCGATCTGACGCTGCTGCTCGACCTGCCGGTCGACGTCGGACTGCGCCGGGCGCGGGCACGCGCCGGTGCGGCTGCCGATCGGTTCGAGGGCGAGACTTTGCAGTTCTTCGAGCGGGTCCGAGCGACGTACCTGGCGCTCGCGGAGCGCGAGCCGCAACGCTTTCGCGTGCTGGACGCGACCCTGCCGCCCGTCGCCCTGACGGAGGCGGCACTCGCTGCACTGAGTGAACTGCCAGGGTTCGACCGATGCCGATAGACCCTATGCCCGCCTGGCTCGAGCCGGCATGCGCGGACCTGCGCGCCGCATGGACGCAGGGACGCCTCGCTCACGCAGTCCTGATCGAGGGAGGAAGGGGGCTGGGCGGGGAATGGCTGGCCCATTGGGCGGCCGCGCTGACGCATTGCCGGGCGGCATCGCCGCCCTGTCTCGCCTGCGCGGACTGCCAGCGTGTGTTCGCCGACCAGCAGCCGGATGTGCACTGGATCTGTCCGGGGGAGGACTCCCGCGAGATACGCGTCGACCAGGTGCGCGAGCTGATCGGCGAGTTCGCGCTGACGCGGCACGCCCGCGGGCACAAGGTGGCCATCTTGACGCCGGCCGATCGCCTCAACCGCAATGCGGCCAACGCGTTGCTGAAAACGCTCGAGGAGCCGAGCGCCAACAGCCTGCTGCTGTTGGTCGCAGCGCAATCCTCACGTCTGCCGGCGACGGTCCGCAGCCGCTGCCTGCGTCTACGCGTGCCGCGGCCCGCATCGCGGATGGCTCTCGCCTGGCTCAACAACCTCAAACCCCACGCCGACTGGCCGAGAGTGCTCGAACTCTTTGGTGGTGAACCGCTGGCCGCGAAGGACTGTGACGTCGCCGCGGCCGCCGGCATCGCCCGCGACACTCGCGCAACGCTGGCGGGCAAGGCCGCGGGGCGCCTCGACCCGATCGCTCTGGCCGACGCCTGGTCGCGCGAGCACTACGAGCTGCGCCTCGCCGCCATCGAGAACTGGATCACAGATCAGCTGCGCGACGCGGCTCGACCGCTGACGCACGGGTCCGAACTGCGGCCCGTGGCGCACTTGTCTGGCGCGGACTCGGGCATGAATATACGGCAGCTTTTCGCGGTCCTGGACGCCACCCGGGAGGCGCGCACATTGTCGGACACGCCGGTCAACAGGACACTGGTACTCGAACGCCTGCTCTGGATGCTCGCCCATGCGCGCCATGCGCGCCGTGCCTCCTGACCGGCTGCATTGGAAACCCACCGAGACGAGAGGTCGCAGAGAATGCGCGCCGCTGGAAAGCCCGGACTGCTGACGCTGACGATCAAGGACAAGAGCGCGCTCTATCTTGCCTACATGCCGTTCGTGAAGAATGGCGGCCTGTTCATCCCTACCAACAGCAACTACCGTCTCGGCGATGAGGTCTTCATGCTCCTGAACCTCATGGGCGAAGACGAGAAGCTGCCGGTGGCCGGCAAGGTGATCTGGGTCACGCCCAAGGGTGCGCAGGGCAAACGGACGGCCGGGATAGGCGTGCAGTTCAGCGAGCAGGATCGCGGCCAGACGCAGAAGAAGATCGAGACCTATCTCGCCGGCGCCCTCGCCGGGGACAAAGCAACCCACACGATGTGAGCCCGGGATTGGTCGGATGTTTCAGGCCGACCGGCGCAGCGGCACCTGAGCCTGCGTGATGCCACCCTTGAGCACGTAAGCGTCGAAGCCCTTCTCGACGAGGATGTAGGCGGCTGCGGCGCTCCTGCGACCCGTGTCGCAGCAGACGATGTACGGAGTCGCCGGGTCGAGCGTGCCGAGCTTGAGCCGGATGAAATAGAGCGGGATGTTGATCGAGCCCTCGATCGCCAGGTTCTGGAACTCGCTGGGCAGGCGCACGTCCAACCACTTTGCGCCGCGCTCGATCATCTGCCGGGCCTGGACGTCATCGACGTAGTGCACGAGCGGCTCGTTCATGAGCTCGCGGAAGTCCTGCTTGGCGAGCCGAACGAGGACCCCGTCGGTCAGCATCCGCACCGTGGCATTGCGCTTCGCCTCGGCGATCAACGCCTCTTCACCGAAGGTGTCGCCCGGACCGAGTTCGGCGAGCCGTATTCCCTCCTTGTTGAGCGGCGTCTCGCGAGTGACCGCGACCCTGCCACTGACGATCGCGTAGAAGAAGTCGCCCTCGTCGCCCTGTTTGACGACGATCTCGCCGGCGCGGTAGGACTGGCGCTGCATCCGCATGAAGATCGCCTGGATGTTCGACGGCGGAATGCGCTGAAAGGAACTGCTCGACAGCAGCGTCGTCATCCAGTCGTCGCTGCCCGGGCCGCCTTCGGCCGCGCGCAGATCGGCGACTTCATAGGTACCGGTCTGATCCCAAGTGATCATGACGTCGAGCAGCTCGCTGTCGATCGACAGGTACTCGACCTCGTCGACCGCGCACGCCGTGCACTTGCGCGGCTGCGCGTGGGCGAGCGGGTGGCGCGCCTCGGCGGTGCCGCCACGGATCATCGCGACCGTGCGATCGCGCTCGCGCAGCTCGACCATGCCCGATATCAGCCAGAGGGTTCTCCTGTCGGTCTCGCCCTCGCGAAACAGCGTCTTGCCTGCCATCACCCGGCGGAGCCCGACTTTACGGGCGAGCGCGGCGAGGTTGTCCCGCTTCATGCCCTCGAGGGGGGCCAGGGACTTCAGCAGCTCGACGCTGACCGGGCTCTGGTCGTCGTTCATCCAATTGGCTCAGCAGGGGCGAGCGGTCACCGAGATCCTCGCCCAGCGCGCCGGATGCTAGCACAGCGATGGATGGAACCCGCGCGACCGCGTTCACCCTTTCCCGCCCTCGAGCGGCATCTGGCGCCAGAGCGGATCAGGTTGGAATCGGGGGCCGAAGCGGCCAGCCAGTTGCTCGAGCCGCGCCACGACCTCCCCGTAGCCACGCTCGCCCGCATAATGAAGCGGACCACCGCGAAATGGCGCGAATCCGGCGCCGAATACGATGCCGGCGTCGACGAGGTCGGCGTCGGCGACGATGCCCTCCCGCAGACAGGCGGCGCATTCGTTGACCAGCGCGAGCACGAGACGGTCCCCGAGTTCGGGTGGCGGCGCCGCAACCTGCGCCGGCTTCACTGCCTTGCCATCGCGCCAGACGTAAAATCCGGCTCCACTCTTGCGCCCGAGTTTCTTCGCCGCGATCAGTGCATCGAGTGGCGCCGTCGAGGGCCCTGGCCGCTTCAAGGCCGCAGTAACGATCTCGCCGACGTGCAGGCAGACATCGAGGCCGACCACGTCGGCAAGCTCGACCGGGCCCATCGGCATTCCGAACTCGACGGCTGCGCGATCGATCGTCGCCAGCGGTACGCCTTCGGCGGCGGCATACATCGCCTCGTGCAGATAGGGAACGAGGACCCTGTTGACGAGAAAGCCCGGCGCGCTGCGGCAGGGCAGGGGAAGCTTGTCGATCTGCCGCGTAAATGCCAGCGCACGCGCGGCGCACTCCGGGCGGGTCCGAACCGACGAGACGACTTCGACCAGCGGCATCTGCGCGACCGGGTTGAAGAAATGCAGTCCTACGAGGCGGCCGGGATCCGCGAGACCGTCGGCGAGGCGCTCGAGCTCGATCGACGAAGTGTTCGTGGCGAGCAGCGCATCGGCCTTCATGCGGGGCTCGAGCCGGGCATAAAGTTCACGCTTCGCCGCGAGGTCCTCGAAAATCGCCTCGATGACGACGTCCGCTTCGCCGACACCGGTCCCTTCCACGTCCGGGCGCAGGCGCGCGAGCGCAGCGCTGACGCGTACCGGGTCCTTCAGACGCTTCTCGAACGCCTCGCGCGCCCGAGACAGTGCCGGCTCGATCCAGCGCAGCTCCCGATCCTGCAGGGTCACGGACAGCCCGCGCAGTGCGCACCACGCGGCGATGTCGCCACCCATGACTCCGGCGCCGACAACATGCACGTGCGAGGCCGAATGGCGCTCGCGTCCGGCGAGGTTCTTGAGTCGCTCCTGCAGCCCGAAAACGCGGACGAGATTGCGCGAGGTCCCGGTCAGGAACAGCTCTGCGATCGAGCGTGCCTCGGCCTCATAGGCCGCCTCGCCACGCGCGCCGTGGCGCGACCAGAGGTCGACGATCGCGTAGGGCGCCGGGTAATGCTCGCGACGGGCCCGGCGGCGCACCTGGGCCAGCACCGGGCGCCTGACCAGCGGTCGCAGCGGAGCCCACGACATCGCGCGGTCACGCAGCGATGGTCGGCGTGGAGGCGGTGCGCGCCGCAGCAGGGCGCGGGCCGCCGGTTCGAGTTCTTCGCGGCTCTCGACGAGTTCGTCCACGAGACCGAGCCTGAGCGCCTTGTCGGCCCGCACCGTGCGCCCCGTCAGCATCAGATCGAGCGCCGCGGGTGCGCCGAGCAGACGCACCGCGCGTACGGTGCCGCCAAATCCCGGATGGATGCCGAGCATGACCTCGGGCAGACCGAGCGCGAGCTTGTCGTCGCCGACTGCGATGCGATAGCGGCAGGCGAGCGCGAGCTCGAGTCCACCACCGAGCGCGTATCCGTGCAGCAGCGCGACGCTGGGGCAGGGCAGCGCTTCGATCCGGTCGAGTATGCGCTGGCCGGCACGGACCATCCCGTAGGCGACTTCGGTCGAATGCAGGTCGGCGAACTCGCGGATGTCGGCCCCGGCGATGAAGCCACCCGCCTTGCCGGAGCGGATCGCGAGCGCTCGCGGGGGCGCTGCGGTGAGCGCCTGCAACTGCGCATCGAGCGCGCTCATCACGGCTCGCCCGAGCGTATTGGCCGAGGCTCCCGGGATATCGAGCGTGAGCCAGGCGATGCCTTCGGCGTCGCGCTCCAGGGTCCACGGTGCGGCGGCAGCCTCGCTTTGGCCCGAATCGGCGCTCATGTCAGGCGGCGGTCAGGGCGGCGGCCCGACGCCGCGTGACCTCGAAGTCGCAGATGAGCGGCCGATGGTCCGAGAACCGCACGTCAGGCACCTGGAAGTCGCGGACCTCGATGCCTTCACTGACGAGCACGAAGTCGAGTTCCACGCGCGGCAGTCGCGCCGGAAACGAGGCGAGGCCGCGCGAGTTCGCATTGCGCAGCCCGGCCGCGCGCATGAACAGGAACAGCTCGTTGTTGCCCCAGAACGTGTTGAAGTCGCCGGCGACGATCACCGGCTTGTGCGACTGGACGATCAGGTCATGCAGCGAGCGCAGCTGCTGCTGGCGATGGCGATACTTCAGGGACAGGTGTACGAGGAAGAGGCAGCAGTCGTCGAGCTCGAGCTCGATGATCAGCCGCTTGATCCCCGTCTCGAAGTAATGAAACCGCTCGTTCGTGACCCGCGGCGCGGCGAGGATCGCGTTGCCCTGCTTGCGCACGATGGGCATGAGCTGATTGATCGACGTCGCTCCATACTTGCACTGGTAGGCGGTATAGTGACCGAGATGGGAGGCGATGTGTTCCGCCTGGTTCAGCATCCCGGTGCGGATCGAGCCCGTGTCGACTTCGAGCAGACCGACGATGTCGGGGTCCTGCTCGCGGATGAAGCGCGTGATGCCGTCGAGCACCTTGCGGCTGCTGCGCAGATACCCGGCACCGGGGACGGGCAGGTGGAACGTCGGCCCGGAGCCCGTCGCATACCGGATGTTGTAAATCAGCAGGCGCATGCCAGCGGCTTCCTTTCCGGACCTCTAAAGTGTAAGCCGGATCGACGTGTAAAATCCCGGGTTGCGAGACCTGCTCGAGGGGGCTTTCGAACATGGCAGCGTCGAGTTCACTGGAAGCCGATCCCATTCGCCTCTACGTGACGACCGGTCTCGAAGAGCCCGCGGATTACTCGCGGGTGTTCGAATACCTCGAGAGTGCCCGGGGCTTCTTCTACCGGAACACGGGCACGAGTCCGCTCGACCGTGCGGTCGGGGGCCAGGCCCTGCGCGAAAGTCTACGCGCGGCGATGGCCCGTGCCGAGATCGTGGTCGCATTGGCGGAACTCGACGACACCGAGCGCGATCTGCTCACCTTTCAGATCGCGTTTGCCCAGAGTGCCTCCAAGCCAGTGCTGCTGCTGCCGCACTTCGGCTCGAGCAGGACGCCGTCGCGCAACCTGCTGTCGATGGTGACCGAGACCGCGGAGTGGGATCAACGGTCGCTGGTCGACGCGATACGCAGGCTCGCGCGCGGAGAGGACACGCAACGCTGGGAGACGATCGAGTTCAAGCTCGACTGAACGCCTCAGGCGCGCGACTCGGCGCTGAAGAGCGGAATCACCTGCGCGCCGGGCGCGGTCGGCACGACATGCACGTCCTCGGCACTCCCGAGGCTGGAAAGCCGCGCGAACAGGTCGATCATCAATGCCGACAGCTGCTCGGCCTCGTCCGCAGAGAGCTTGCGGATCGTCGCTGTCGCGGCGTCCTCGCCGCGCAGCGGCCGCTCGCGTGTCAGGCAGCGCAGCAGGGCGTTGAAGTCATCGCGGATCTCGCCCGGGAGCGACTCTGCCTCAAGGTCGCACAGGTGTTGCCGGTAGGCCGCGTGCAACCGTTCCTTGACGGTGCCGGAGCGAGCCAGCACCAGCGCGGCCGATCGGAACTTCTGCACGGCGATGTTCATGTGCCCCCCAGGAGGTCGCTCAGCAGTTCGTCTTGGGCGTATGACCTAAGCTTCGACTTTAATGCGTAGACTTGGCGATTATGTCGCGGATTCAGTGACCTGCAGCGCAAATATAAACCCGCGTTCCGATTATGCCAACGCGATTTTTCGTGATTGTGACCTGTGCCCGCCTGTCGCTTCGAGGCGGCGTTAATGGGAACTGCGTCCACCCGCTCCCTCAGGCATTCCCTGAGGATGCGCAATTCCAATGCCGCACCCCGCCTTGCAACGCTGGTTGGCGAGCCTCGCCGCCCGGTTCCGCTCCCGGACCGGGACAGTCCACGGCTCGCGTCTCGACGCGGCACTGTTTCGGGCCGTCATCGAGGAGGCCGAGGAAGGGATCCTGCTCGTCGACGCGACGACCCACCGTATCCTGCACGCAAACCCGGCCTTTGCCCGCCTGACGCGGCAGGTCGACGCAGTGCGCGACTCGCCAGCGATCGAGTCCTGGCTGGCCCCGTCCTCGGTTCCACTGTTCCTGAGCGCGCTTCCCGGGGGCAACGGCGGCGTCACGCAGCCTTGCGAGATCGCGCTGCGGTGCGTCGATGGACAGGTCAGCAGCGTCGAGTGCTCCGTGCGCCCGCTCGCAGTGGATGAAGGCAGGATACTCTGCGTCGTACTGCGGGACCTCTCACCACACAAGCAGGCCGAGGCGCACTTCCTCGACCAGCAGCGGCGGCTCGAACATCTCGCTCACCACGATCCGCTGACCGGCCTGCCGAACCGGTTGCACCTGAGTCAGCGTCTGCCCGGAATCATCGCGCAAGCCGCGCGCGAGGGCAGGACCCTGGCAGTCTGCTATCTCGACGTCGACAACTTCAAGAACGTCAACGACACCAGTGGCCACGATGTCGGCGACGAGTACCTGCGGGCGATCGCCGAGCGGCTGCGTCACGTGGTCTCCGCGAGCGACCTCGTGGCGCGCATCAGCGGTGATGAATTCGTCGTTGTCTCGATGGCGCGCGATGGCCGGATCTTCGATGCGATTGCGCGACGGATCACCGGCCATCTGCGCACGCCGATCCGCATCGGTGAACGCGACCTGCCGGCAAGCGTGAGCATGGGCATCTCGGTGTTCCCCCAGGACGGTGCCGATGCCAGCGAACTGCTGCGCAATGCCGATATCGCGCTCTATCAGGCCAAGCAGAGGGGTCGGGACGCCTACCAGTTCTTCGTACCCGAAATGAACGCCAAGGTCCGCGAGCGGATGCGTCTCGAACAGGCGCTGCGCGAGGCGCTTGTCGAAGACCGGCTCGGCATCGAGTACCAGCCAGTAATCGACTTGCGTTCAGGTCGGCTCGCGGCGCTCGAGGCGCTCGCGCGCTGGCAGCATCCGGAACTAGGGCGGGTGCCGCCATCGCAGTTCGTGCCGGTCGCCGAGGAAGCGGGCCTGATCGTCGAGCTCGGCGAGCGCGTCATGCGCGGCGTCTGCCGACAGCTCGCTGCCTGGCGCCTGGCCGGCATGCCCACGGTGCCCGTTGCCGTCAACGTCTCGGCCCAACAGCTCCAGCGCAGTGATATCCGCGACCGCGTGCTGGCGATCTGCAGCGAGGCCGGCGTGCAGCCCAGGCTGCTGCAGATCGAACTCACCGAGAGCGCGCTGATGCGGGACGTCGACCGGCAGATCGCTGCGCTGGAGGGCCTGCGGGCGGCCGGGGTGCGCGTCTCGATCGACGACTTCGGGACGGGCTACTCGAGTCTCAGCTACCTCAAGCATCTGCCGATCGATCACCTGAAGATCGACCGCAGTTTCGTCCGCGACATGGCGGTCGACGCCAACGATGCCGCCATCGTCAGCGCCATCATCAGCATGGCGCGCAGCCTGCGCCTCGAGACGATCGCCGAAGGCGTCGAATCGCGCCAGCACGCGATGCGGCTCGCAAGTCTCGGCTGCTCGTTTGCGCAGGGTGGCTACTACAGCGCCGCGCTCCCGGCCGACGCCTGCCAGGTGCTTCTGAAGCAGATCGCGGCCCGAGGTGGGGAGGCCTTCAGCGCGCCACTGCCGCAGCGCTGGCTCCAACGGTGACTTGTCTGCCCTGCGTATAATGTTTATTAAGTTAAATATTTTCCATCCGCAGCCGGACTGAGTGCCGGCGACCGGCTAATATCTCGAGCGATCTTCTGACCCCGGTTGCTCGCCGGCGATGGAACCGGATTCCCTCGCATCGGTCTCCCCGTTGTCTGCGCCACCGTCCCCGGAGCCCTCTCGCGCATGAAACAGACTCCCCGCCCAGTTCGCCTGAAGCCCGGCTCGCTGCTGGGCACGCTGTTGCTGTTGTCGCTACCGACGCAGGCGGCATCGCCGCAGATCGGTACTTGGGGGTTCGACCTCAGCGGCAAGGATCCCGCCGTCCGCCCGGGGGACGACTTCTTCCGGTATTCAGGCGGTGAATGGATGCGCCGCGAGACCCTGCCGTCGGACCGTACCCGCTGGGGCACCTTCGACCAGCTTGCGGAACGTGCCGAACGGGACACCCGCCGCATCATCGAGGATCTCGCGGCGCACCTGGCGCCTGAGGGAACGCCCCAACGCAAGGTCGGCGACTTCTACCAGGCCTTCCTCGACACGGCGGCCATCGAGCAGCGCGGACTCGCGCCGGCCCGCCCGGTCCTCGAGCAGATCCGTCGGCTGAAGACGCATGTCGAGGTCGCACGGCTGATGTATCGGCCAGACATACCCACGAACGTCCCGATCGGCGTCGGCATCTCGTTCGACCAGAAGAACCCGGACCGTTACGTCGTCGTCGTCACCCACGCCGGGCTTGGCCTTCCTGAGCGTGAGTACTACCTCCGCGACGACTCACAGTTCCTCGAGATCCGCGAGCAGTATCGGGCGCACGTCGCGCGGCTGCTCGAGCTCGCGGGTGTCGCGAGTGGCCGGACGGCCGCGCGCGCCTCGGAACGCATCCTCGCGCTCGAGACCGAGATCGCGAAGCGGCACTGGCCAATCGCGAAACGGCGCGAACGAGAGCTCACTTACAATTTGAAGAATCTATCTCAACTTATTGAAATGACGAAAGGCTTTCCGATGGCGGAAGCCTTGGAATCCGCCGGGCTCGGCAAGACCTCAGAATTCGTCGTGCGTGAGGCGGATACGCTCGCCCCACTGGCGGGCCTGTTTGCGCGCACGCCCGTACCCACCTGGCGCGACTACCTCGCCTACCACTATCTGCGCGCCAACGCCAGCGTGCTGCCCAAGGCAATCGACGACGAGGTGTTTGCATTCTACGGCCGCCAGCTCAACGGTCAGCCCGAGCAGCGGCCGCGCTGGAAGCGCGCCGTCGACGCCGTCAACGCAGCGCTCGGCGAGGCCGTCGGTCAGGTCTACGTCGAGCGGCATTTCAGCGCGGAGGCCAAGCAGCAGATGGCGGCCCTCGTGGAGAACCTGCGCAAGGCGTACGCGCAGCGGATCCGGGCGTTGCCCTGGATGACCGATGAGACCAAGCGGGTCGCGCTCGAGAAACTCGAGGCCTTCCGCGCGAAAATCGGCTATCCGGAGCGCTGGCGCGACTACTCGGCCCTCGAGGTCGTGCCGGGAGACGCCTTCGGCAACGCGCAGCGCGCGGCGCTGTTCGAGTGGCAACGCGACCTCGCGCGTCTCGACAAGCCGACAGACCGCGACGAGTGGTTCATGACTCCCCAGACGGTGAACGCGTACTACAACCCGGTGTTCAACGAGATCGTCTTCCCCGCGGCGATCCTGCAACCCCCTTTCTTCGATCCGGCGGCGGATCCGGCCGTCAACTACGGCGCGATCGGCGGCGTCATCGGTCATGAAATGGGCCATGGTTTCGACGACCAAGGCGCGAAGTCGGACGCGCGTGGCGTACTGCGTACCTGGTGGAACGAGCGCGACGAGGCGGCCTTCAAGGCGCTCGGCGACCGGCTCGCAGAGCAGTACTCGCAGTTCGAGCCTCTGCCCGGCCTGCGCCTCAACGGCCGCCTGTCACTCGGCGAGAACATAGGCGATCTCGGCGGCCTGTCGGTCGCGCTCGAGGCCTACCGGCTCTCGCTCGCCGGCCAGACGGCCCCCGTCCTTGACGGGCTGACCGGCGAGCAGCGCTTCTTCCACGGTTGGGCGCAGGTCTGGCGAACCCTGTTCCGCGAGCAGCGTCTTCGCAACCAGATCATGACCGGACCGCACAGCCCGGCCGAGTTCCGCGTCAACGGGGTCGTGCGCAACATCGACGCCTGGTACGAAGCGTTCGACGTCAAGCCCGGCGACAGGCTCTACCTGCCGCCGGAGCAGCGCGTGCGGATCTGGTGATCCGGCTGCGACCGGCAGGGCCGTGGCGCCGCGTCGTCAGGGCACGGCGCTGAAGCCCAGCAGCGGCACGATCAGCCAGCAGGCCGCCGCGATCAGCAACACGCCGAGCAGGTCGACCCAGAGTCCGGCGCGCAGCATTTGCCGGACACTGACGCGCCCGGTGCCATAGACCATCGCGTTCGAGGACGTCCCCGCGGGGTTGGCGAAACCCCAGCTCGCGGCCATGCCGGCCGCCAGCGCGAGCGCGACGCCGTCGTGCCCTCCCGCTGCGGCCAGTGTCGATGCAATCGGGATGAAGGTCGCGGCCGTGGCGAGATTGCTCGCCGCCTCGGTGACCAGCACGCATTGCGCCGCGACCAGCGTCAGCAGCACGACCAGCGGCAGGGCTGCTGCTCCACCGAGGGCGGCGCCGAGCCAGTCACTGAGTCCGGTGCCGATGATCGAGTCGGCAATCGCGAGCCCGCCCCCCAGCAGCATGATCAGATACCACGGCGCGGTGCGGGCCTCCGCCCACTCGAGCAGGAAGCGGCCACGCTCGGGCGCACTAGAAGGGATCAGGCACAACGACAGTGCGCCGACGACGGCGATCGCTGCATCGCTGAGGCCGGGCAGCAGAGGCATCAGCGCCGGTTGCACGATCCACAATGCACTCGTCGTGACGACCACGAGGGCGACGCGTTTCTCGGCCGTCGTCATCGCGCCGACATCGCCGATCGACTCGATCAGACGCGAGCGATCCCCGACGGGAAGCCGGAACGGAAAGCTCACGCGCGACAGCAGCCACCAGGTCACTGGCAGCGCGAGCAGCATGATCGGCACGCCGAACGCCATCCATTCGACGAAGGAAATCTGCACACCGAAGGTCTGGTCTATCAGGCCGATCGCGATCGGATTGACAGGTGTACCGATGGGCGTTGCGAAGCCGCCGATGTTCGATGCATAGGCGACCGAAATCACCATCGCGGCGGCGAAACGCATCTCGTTGATCTCGGGCTGCGCCGAGTCCAGTGTCCGGGTGACGGCATACATCGTCGCTGATGCGATCGGCAGCATCATCACGGTGGTCGCCGAATTGTTGACCCACATCGACACCAGCGCGGTGACGCACATGATCGCGAACAGCAGCACGCCGGGCTCCGGCCGGACTCGACGGATCACCGCGATCGCGAGCCGTCGATGCAGACCCCACTTCTCCATGGCGACGCCGAGCATCGATCCCGCGAGGATCAGGAAGATGACCGGAGCCATGTACTCGGCCGCGACCGCATCGGCCTTGGCGACGCCGAGCAGC
This sequence comes from Gammaproteobacteria bacterium, assembly GCA_037444685.1. Classification (GTDB taxonomy): domain Bacteria; phylum Pseudomonadota; class Gammaproteobacteria; order Steroidobacterales; family Steroidobacteraceae; genus UBA964. The sequence goes on along the minus strand of JBBILX010000001.1, from coordinate 374,238 downwards.
GGCAACAGCAGGAATGGCAGCGCACCGGTCAGCGCCACGGGCACGGCCTCGGTGAACCACCAGCAGGCCATCAGGACCGCGACCGCAGCCGTACGCCAGCCTTCGATCGGCAGGCCATCCGGCGGCGGTGTCGCGAGCATGACACCGAACAGCAGTGTGCCCAGCCAGAATCCGGAGCGTCTCACACTTGCGGCCCGAGTGCGGTCGCTTCAGCGCACCGGCGTGAGCCGGTACAGCGCGCCGTCGGTCTCGGACAGCACGTAAACGTGACCCCGCGCGTCGACGCGGACGGTCCTGATCCGGCCAAAGCCCTCGATGCGTTCCTCGTCCGTCACGCGCTCCCTGTCCAGAGTCAGCCGGATCAGCCGCTGTTCGCGCAGCGTGCCGAGGAAGAGGCTGCCGCGCCACCCGGGAAAGGCATCTCCGTCGTAGAAAGCGAGTCCGGAGGGTGCCACCGAAGGCACCCAGGTGCGCACGGCCTTGACGACGTCCTGCCGCTCGGTCCCCTCGCCGATCGGCTGGTTCGTGTCGTACGTTCGTCCGAACGTGATCACGGGCCAGCCGTAGTTGCGCCCGGCCTCGATGATGTTCAGCTCGTCGCCACCGCGCGGGCCATGCTCGTGGCTCCAGAGTTTGCCGGTCAGCGGGTGCAGCGCGGCACCTTGGACGTTGCGATTGCCGTAGCTGAACACCTCGGGCCGTGCGTCAGTCCGGTCCAGGAACGGGTTGCCAGCTGCCGGCGCACCACTCTCGTCGATGCGCACGACCTTGCCGATGTGATTGTCGAGCGCCTGGGCGAGGTCCTGATGGCCACGGTCGCCGAGCGTGACGAACAACGAGCCGTCCCGCGCCCAGACGAGCCGTGAGCCAAAGTGGAATGCCGTCCCGAGCTTGGGCTGCTGACGGAAGATCACCTCCGTGCCCCTCAGCGTGCATTGTTCGGCCGAGCAATCGAGACGGCCGCGGGCTACCTCCGTGCCGATGGCGTCGCCACCCGCAGAGCCGGCCGCCGAGTAGCTCAGGTAGACGAGCCGGTTTTGCTCGAACTGCGGATGCGCCACGACGTCGAGCAGCCCGCCCTGCCCGCGCGCGGCGACCTGCGGCACCCCGGCAACCGGAGCGGCCGGCTCTCGGCCGCCGCGCAGGATCCGCAGCGCGCCTGCCTTTTCGGTCACGAGGATGTCGCCGCCAGGAAGCAGGGCGAGGCTCCATGGCGCCCTGAGCCCCGTCGCCACCGGTTCGACCCGAACCTCGTGCTTCTGCGTGGCGATACGCGCCGGCGCCGCGACAGTCGGCGCACCAACGAGAGCGAGCCACAGGCCGATGGCGGCAGCAATACCGGAGCGCATGGACCGCACCTCTGTGTGGATCACACGAATTCCCAGCCGTCGGCGACCAGGGGCAGACGGCGAGGACGCTGCCCGGTCGCCGCGTGAATGGCGCTGGCCAGAGCGGGCGCCACCGGCGGCACACTCGCTTCGCCGCAACCGCCGGCCTTGTGAGGAGTCGGCAGCAGATGGACCTCGATGGGCGGCAGCTCATTGAGACGGATGATCGGCGCGTCGTGGAAGTTGGTCGCGCGCGCGGCGCCGTTCTCGAAGCCGATCTGGCCATCGCGCGCGGCGCTGAGCCCCCAGACGATCCCGCCCTCGACCTGAGCCTCGACGAAGCGCGGATCGACCATGATGCCGCAGTCGAATACGCAGACGATCCGTTCGATCCTGACCTGCCGGCCCCGGACTTCGACCTCGATCACTTCCGCACAGTAGGCGTCGTAGCCGACGCCGAGCGCGATGCCAAGACCGCGGCCCTTGACTCTCGCGCGGCTCCAGCCGGTCTTCTCGGCGGCGAGCCGCAGCACGGCCTGCGCGCGTGTGTCCCGATGCAACAGCTCGAGCCGTAGCTCGAGCGGATCACGGCCGGTCGCCGCGGCAAAATCGTCGAGAGCACTCTCCGAGAAGAAACTGTTCATCGACTGCGACACCGAGCGCCAGGTACCCACCGGGATCGGAAAGGGCGTATCGACGACGTCGACGTAAGGGTTCGGGATATCGTAACGGTCGTTGATCAGCAAGCCGGTCGAGAACGGGTCGCCGTACCCGGGAATCGGCGCCCGGCCCTGGTACCTCCACATGCTGATGCCGGTCGTCCGGCTGTGCATGCCGACGATACGGCCCTGACGATCGGCGCCGATCCGAGTGCGCACGATATGAGCCGGACGGAACCGGTCGTGGCGGAAATCCTGCTCGCGCGTCCAGGTCAGCTTGACCGGGCGCCCCTTGAGTTTGCGGGCGATCTGGGCCGCCTGACGTACGAAGTCGACCTCCCACTTGCGGCCGAAGCCTCCGCCAAGGAAGGTGATGTTGAGACGGCAGTTCTCGCGCGGCAGTCCCGAGACTTCCGCGAGCACGTCGCGCGCCCGGTCCGGCTGCTGCGACGGTGCCCAGGCCTCGCAGTGGTCGTCCTCGACGAGCACCGTCGCACAGAGCGGCTCGAGCGCCGCGTGCGCGAGGAAAGGCACCTCGTAACTCCACTCGAAGCGCCGCGGCGCCGTCGCGATGGCGCCGAGCGCCGCGTCGCGCTGGTATGGCGGGCCCCCGAAGGCGCGACGCCCGGGCTGCGCCGCCGAGTCGTCGTCGAGCGCGGCTCGCATCCTGATCCGCATTGTCTCGGATTCGACCGACTCCGCCGCGCTCTCGTCGAAGTCCACGTCGAGGGACTCGGCCGCCTTGAATGCCTGCCAGGTGCTCGTGGCGACGACCGCCACGCCGTCGGGAATCGCGAACGCGTCGACGACGCCGGGCAGCGCGAGCGCCACCTCGCGATCGAAGCGGCGCACACTCGAGGCGACGGCCGGCGAACGCCGAAGCGCGGCGTACAGCATGCCGGGCAGCCGCACGTCGATACCGAACCGCAAGGAGCCGTCGCACTTCGGCGGCGTGTCCTTGCGCGGCAGGCTGCGACCGATCAGCGTCCAGTCCGCCGGAGATTTGAGCCGCGGCTCGGCGGGCATGGGCTGCTTCGCGGCGTCGGCGGCAAGCGCACCATAGGTGGCGCTTCGTGCGCTCCGCACATGTACGACACGCGAATTCGCCGCGCGGCACTCTGCGGCAGCGACGCCCCAGCGAGCCGCCGCGGCGGCGATGAGCATCTCGCGAGCAGCGGCTCCGGCACGGCGCAGGGGTTCGAAATACACCATCGTCGATTCGCTGTTTGCGGTGCGATGCCGGCGGGTCGTCGGATTGATGAAGCCGTCATCCGCCCACGGCATGATGACCTTCACTTGGGCCCAATCGGCATCGAGCTCGTCGGCGAGGATCCGCGGCAAGCCGTCATGGACGCCCTGCCCCATCTCCGACTGCGGTGTGACGATCTCGATGCCGCCGTCCGGTCGAATGGTCAGATAGATGCCGAAGGCGACCGGCGATGGCGTGCCCGAAACAGCCGCGGCAGCCGCGGAGTCGGGCCCGGGCGGCGGCGTCGTTCGGCAGCCGACCAGCAGACCGCCGCCGGTGAGCGCGGCAGCCTCGAGAACAAACCGTCGCGAGATCATGCTGAGCCTCTGTCGATCAGTCCGTCCAGTGACGAAGATAGCCGAGACGAGGTGCGTGGTGCTCGTACCGAGGGCTCGATCGTCTCGCCTCAGGCCGCGAGTTCCGTCGGTCGTGCGCGCAGCCACGCTTCGACCGTTGCCCGATCGGTGATGTCCGCATAACGCCGGCCACAGTCGCGCAGTGTGTCGAGGTGCGGCTGCTCCTCGGCGTCACCGCAGCAATCGGCGACGATCTGCACGCGGAATCCAAAAGAGAAGGCATCGACAACGGTCGCGCGGACGCAGCCGCTCGTGGTGCAGCCGGTGACGATCACCGTGTCGACCTGCTGACGCACGAGGAACGTGATCAGAGGCGTCTGGAAGAACATCGACGGCGCATTCTTGCAGTAGGTGAAATCGCGCGCGTCGTGAATCAAGGGATCCATCTGCGTGCACGGATGGCCATAGTAGAACTGGTCCCGCACGGCCTTGACCTTCCAGAAGGGCATGTCCTTCTGGCTGCAATAGGCCGTGTAGCAAGCGGCCACGGGGACTCCGCGCTCGCGCGCGACCGCGAGCAGCTTCGCGGTGTTGTCGCGCGCGGCGTGCAGGCGCGGCAGGCCGCCGAGCGGGTACTTCGGCTCCGTGAATGCAGTCTGCCAGTCGACGACGAGCACCGCCGGGCGGGCACCGAAGCCGATCTCGCCGGACGCATAGCCGACATGAACATAGGCATCCGACATCTGCGGTCTCCTTCGAAAAAAAGACCCCGCCGTCACTGGCGGGGTCCAGATCGATCATCTGCGCCATCGCGCAGGCGACGCCGCCATGCTCAGGCCGCCTTCGCGCCCTTCTTGGACAGGGCTTCGGCAGCGACCTTGGCCCACTGCGTGAATCGGGGCGCTGCTGGCGGCTCGAGTCCCGTCTCGGCCTTGCAGCGAGCCTTGAGCTCCTCGATAGTCTCGAAACCGCGATCGAAGATCTTCTTTGGTCCACGCTTCGCGGCGATCTCCTTGCGCAGCGCAGCGGTCGCCGCCTCGTCCACCGAGCCGTCCGCCTTGATGACGACGCCGTAGCGCCGCGCGCCCTCGACCGAGACGAGACCCGCCTCGACGTCGAACGCGACCTGCTTCGGATCACGTTCGAGTGGGTCGCCCCAGCCGCCGCCGCCCCAAGTGTCGGCAATCAGCAGATCGCCGGCCTCCACTTTCACATGGTCGATCTTGGAAGGCAGCAACTCCTCGGTGCCATCCTTGCGGATCAGCAGCTTGCGGCTGCGCGCGCCGGGCAAGCCTCCGTTCGCGCCCCAGGGATAGGTGAGCCAGCGATCGTCGTGGATCGAGATCTCACCGGGCTCGAGGAAACGATAACCGATGCGCAGACCATTGCCGCCGCGATGCTTGCCCGGTCCCCCGGTGTCGATGATGGTCTCGTAGATGTCGATCCGCAACGGGAAGTAGCTTTCGAGGAACTCGTTCGGTACGTTCGTGAACGACGGCCAGAGCGAGTGACCGTCGGGGCCGTCGCCGAACGGCTTGCCGGGGATGCCGCCGAACGTGATCTGGTACAGCTGGTACCACTCGCCGTTCTTGTCGTAGCCCGAGTACATGAAGTGCGGGCTGTCGGAGAAGCCGGCGGCGCACATGAAATCTGGATTGCCCTGGCCCAGCAGGCCGCCAAGGATGTCGAAGATCCGGCCGAGCGCGTGCGTGCGGCAGGACAGCGCCGCGGGCTTGAGCGGCTTGAGCAGGGATCCGGCCGGGATGCGCACCTCCATGAGGTCATAGAAGCCGTCGTTGAACAGGATCTGCGGGTCGAAGACCATGATCATGTAGACGCCCGCGAACATCTTGAACATCTCTTCGTTCAAGAGGAAGTTGATGGAGGAGATCGACTGCGGATCGGTGCCGGCGAAGTCGAAGATGCACTTATCACCCTCGCGCCACATCGCGCACTTGATCTTGTAGGGCCCCATCCCGAGACCATCGTCGCAGACGTAGTCCTCGAAGTACTGCTTCTGCTCGGGCACGGTGCGGCGGATCAGCTCGCGCATCGCGCGCTTGTTGCGCTCGAGCATCGCATCCATCGCCGAGTAGAACACGTCATCGCCGAAGCGCTTCGCGATCTCCGTGCAGCGGATTCCGGCGGTGCGCAGCGCCGCGACGATCGCGTTGAAATCCGAGAGGTTCCAGTGCGGCAGGCGGCAGTTGTGCAGGACGACCTTCAGCACGTCTTCATTGAGCTGCCCTTTCTTGTAGATCTTGACGGGCGGAACAACGATGCCATCCTCGTAGATCGTCGTGCCGTCGGTCGGCAGCGATCCCGGCACCTTCCCGCCGACGTCGGTCATGTGGCCGAACATCGCCGCCCAGGCGATGATGCGGCCGTCCTTGTAGATCGGCATCAGCATGAGCCAGTCGTTGGCGTGGCTGATCGCGCCGTTCACCGAGTAGGGATCGGAGGTCAGGAAAATGTCGCCTTCCTCCACGGTGCCCTCGTATCCCTGCATGAAGCCCCAAATGAATGAGCCGAACTGGCCGACGACCATCTTGCCTTCGAGGTTGGCGATCATCGGGAACTCGTCGTGCTGCTCGCGGATGCCTGGGGACATCGCCGTGCGGAACAGCACCGTGTCCATTTCATAACGGGCATTGCGCAGGGCGCTCTCGATGATGTCGATGGTGACGGTGTCAACCTTCACCTTCTTCATCGGCTTCTTGTTGCGCTGAATGATCGTGGCTGGCATGACTGTTTCCTTGCTGGTGTGCTCTAGGAGCGCCGCTTACCTGCCGGCACCGGATTTCTTCGTCGCCGGCTTCTTGGCCGCGCGATAGCCGTCAGGGTAGATGAGGATGTTGCCGTACTGATCGACCGTGCCGGTGTGCTTCGGCAGGATCACCGTGGTCGAGTCCATTTCCATGACGATGGCCGGGCCGCGGATCTTGTTGCCGGCCTTGAGCCGGGCCCGGTCATAGACAATCGCGTTGACGTCCTTCCCGTCCATGTAAGCCTTCTGCTTGCCTACGGCCGCGGCCTTCGGGTCCGGGCCTCCCTTGGCGAGGATCTGGCGCGTGATCCGGATGCCCTGCCCCTGCACGGCCGCCCGCAACGTGACGAGCTCGTGTTCGAGCGGCAGCGCGAACGTGAACAGCCGCTTGTGCTCCTCGTCGAACTGCTCCGAGATCGCCTTGAGGCCGCGCTTCTGCAGATCCTTGAGCTCGATGTTGACGGTCAGGCGTAGACCCTGCCCGTGATAACGCAGGTCGACCTGATAGGTCGTCTGGATCTGGGACTTCGCGACGCCCTCCTTCTCGAGACCCTTCGAGGCGTCGCTCGCGAGGTCCTTGAGGATCTTCTCGATCTCCTTGGCGCTGGTATCGGAAAACTTCCGCACGAAGGTCCGCGCGCGTTCGTCGCGGATGGCCGTCGTCGCATCGCCGAGTGCGCACAGCACTCCTGGACCCGGGGGAATGATGGATGGCCAGGAGCCGAGCAGACGCGATAGCGCATTGGCGTGCAGCGGACCGGCGCCTCCAAAGGCGATCAGCGCATAGTCGCGCGGATCGTAGCCCTGCTCGACGGAGACCAGTCGCAAGGCGCCGACCATGTTCTCGTTGACGATGTTGTAGATGCCGAGCGCCGCGTCCTTGAGCGAGAGCTTGAGAGCATCGGCGATTTTCTGCACGGCCTGCGCGGCCAGCGCGCGATCGAGAACCATATCGCCGCCGAGCTTCTGCATCTCGGGCAGGTAGCCGAGCACGATGTTCGCGTCGGTCACGGTCGGTTCGGTTCCACCGCGGTTGTACGCGGCCGGGCCCGGATCGGCGCCCGCGGACTGGGGTCCGACGCGTAGCGCCTTGGTCAGCTCGGGTACGTGCGCGATCGAGCCTCCGCCGGCTCCGACGGTGCGGATGTCGACCGAGGAAGCGCGCACCGTCACGTCTCCGACCGTCGTCTCGCGGCGCAGGCGCGGCTCACCGTTCTGAATCAGCGCGACGTCGGTCGACGTCCCGCCGACGTCGACGGTCAGCAGGTTGGGGAACCCCGCCTGCACCGCGACCCAGAGCGCGCCTGTCACGCCGCCGGCCGGTCCGGACATCAGCAGGTTGACCGGATACTCCTCGGCCGAACTCGCCGACGCGAGACCGCCGTCGGAGCGCAGTATCGAGAGCTTGACGTCCTTGGCGACCTCGTGGAGCTTGGCGCTGAGGTTCTTGACGTAGCGCTCGACGCGCGGGCGGACGTAGGAATTCGCCACCGTCGTGACGGTGCGCTCGTATTCCTGCATCTCCGGCACCACGTCGGAAGACAGCGAGATCGGCACGCCCGGCAGCTCCTCGCGCGCGATCTCGCGCACCCTCTTCTCGTGCGTCGGGTTGGCATAAGAGTTGATCAGAGAGACCGTCAGCGCTTCGATGTTCTTGTTGCGCAGGCTGCGCAGGCTCTCGCGCAAGGCCCCTTCGTCGAGACTGCGGACGATCTCGCCCTTCGCGCTGATGCGCTCGTCGGCCTCGATCGTCAGCGCAAGCGGCGCCATCGGCAGGGATTTGTTGTAGATGACCCAGCCGCCGAGGCCTCCCGGCACGAACGAACGCGCGATCTGCAGGACCTGGCGGTAGCCCTTGGTCGTCACGAGACCGCAGCGGGCGCCGGTGCCCGTCAGCACGGTATTGGTCGCGACCGTCGTGCCATGCATGACGTGATCGATCTCGGTCGGATCGATGCCGGCGCGCTCACAGACCCGCTTGATGCCACTGAGAACGCCGATGGACTGATCGGCCGGCGTCGATGGAACCTTGGCAGACCAGGTCTTGCCGGTCTTCTCGTTGACCAGCAGCAGGTCCGTGAACGTGCCGCCGACGTCTACTCCCAATCGATATGACATGCGATCCCCTTGACTATTGAAAACCGAGCCCTTGACCGGGCCCCGAAGTATCCTGCGTGCGCGACGCCGGCGCAACGCGGTGGCGCCACCGCTGGCAACTCAGGCCGCCTGTTGCGCAGGCCGCGGGAAGCTCCCCGCCTTGATCAGCATGCCCGGCACGCTGCGGCCGAGCACCTGCTGCAGCCATACGCCGGTAGCGATCAGCTTCTCGAGGTCGAGACCCGTCGCGACGCCGGAGCGGTGCAGCATGTACACCAGGTCCTCGGTCGGTATGTTGCCAGTCGCCGCGGGCGCAAACGGGCAGCCGCCCACGCCACCGGCGCTCGAGTCGAGCGCACTGACACCGGCCTCGATGGCGGCGTAAGCGTTCGCGAGTCCCGTATTGCGGGTGTTGTGGAAGTGCGCCCGCAGACGCATCCCGGGCAGCGCTTCGCGCGCGCGTGTCAGAATTTCGGTGACCTGCGAGGGCACGCCGACGCCGATCGTGTCGGCGAAAGCGATCTCGTGAGGCCGACCCTCGGCGACCCGCCGCGCGATCTCGATGACGCGATCGACGGCGATCTCGCCCTCGAACGGACAGCCGAAGGCCGCCGACACGGTCACCTGCGGCCGGATCCCGGCGGCATGGGCCGCCCGCGCGATCTCGAGCCAGGCCGCAATCGACTCCTCGGTACTGACGCCCTGATTGCGCCGGTTGAAGGTGTCGCTGGCGACGACGGCCATGCCGATTTCGTTGCAGCCGGCGGCGACCGCGCGATCGAAACCCTTGCGGTTCAGCACGAGGCCTACGTAGTAGACGCCGGGCTCGCGCCGGATGCCGGCGAGCACCTGCTCGGCATCGGCCATTTGCGGCACCTTCTTCGGATTGACGAAACTGGTCACTTCGAGCCGCCGTACCCCGGCATCGACGAGGCGGTGGATGAACTCGATCTTCGCCGCGGTCGGCATGACGCCGGGCTCGCTCTGCAGGCCGTCGCGCGGCCCAACCTCGACGATCTCGATGCTGCGGACAGGCTGGCTCATTCCATGCTCCTCGTGGCGTGGCGGCGACTCCGATACCGATTCTAGCAAGCTGTCCGGACAGGATCGCCGCCCTTGCTTGACCGCTCAGCGGGTGCTCGGTACAAGGAGCCGCTTCGCCCGGACCGCCCGCAAGCGGTCGCGTTCGCCATCAGAAGAGGACAGTCCATGGCTGCCGATCCCGCCTTCAAGAACGGTCCCCTGTCGGACCTGCGCGTCATTGAATTGGGCACACTGCTCGCGGGTCCGTTCTGCGGCCAGCTCATGGGCGACATGGGCGCAGAAGTGATCAAAATCGAACCGCCCGGCCAGGGCGATCCGATGCGCGCCTGGGGACGGCAGAAGGCCGGTGAGCCCTCGCTATGGTGGCCAGTCGTCGGCCGCAACAAGAAGGCCATCACCCTCGACATGCGCCAGGCTGAAGGCCAGAGTATTCTCAAAGAGTTAGTGAAGAAAGCTGATTTTCTTCTCGAGAACTTTCGCCCCGGCACCATGGAGAAATGGGGGTGTGGCTGGGAAGAGCTGTCGAAGATCAACCCGCGCCTGATCATGATCCGTGTCTCGGGCTACGGTCAGACCGGGCCCTACTCCCACCGTGCAGGCTTCGGGGCGATCGGTGAGGCGATGGGTGGCCTGCGCTATGTCGTCGGCGACCCGTCGACGCCGCCCTCGCGCATGGGCATCAGCATCGGCGACGAACTGGCCGCCACGTTCGCCTGCCTCGGTGCCCTCGCGGCCCTGCACTATCGCGAGAAGACCGGGCGCGGGCAGATGGTCGATTCGGCGCTCTACGAAGCCGTGCTCAACATGATGGAATCGTTGATCACCGAGTACGACAAGACCGGGTACATCCGCGAGCGCACGGGAGCGATCCTGCCGAACGTCGCACCGTCGAACGTCTACAAGACGCAGGACGGTCTCGTGCTGATCGCGGCGAACCAGGACACGGTCTTTGGCCGGCTCTGCGAGGCCATGGGCAAGCCGGAGTGGCCCAAGGATCCCCGCTTCGTCAATCACCAGGCACGTGGCTCGAACCAGAGGCTGCTCGACGGCCTGATCGAGGAATGGACCCGCACGCTGCCGACGGCAACCGTGCTTGATCTCATGGACAAGCATGGCGTGCCAGCCGGCCTGATCTATCGCGCGCCGGACATGCTCGAGGACCCTCACTTCAAGGCCCGGCAGGCGATCGTCACAACCCAGCATCCGTACTTCGGCGAACTCAGGATGCAGAACGTGGCGCCCAAGCTCTCCGAGACCCCGGGCGGCATCCGCTCGCCGGCGCCGGAGCTCGGTCAACACAACGACGAGATCTACCGCGGATTGCTCGGACTCGACGACTCCCGAATCGCCGCGCTCAAGGCCCAGAAAGTGATCTGACCGATGAGTGTCGAATCCCTGCAGCAGAACTATGCACGCGGCGGCTTCGGCAAGCGGCTTGGCTTCGGCGATCGCCCGGCATTGCTCGTCATCGACTTCGTCCGCGCCTATCTCGTCAAGAACTCGCCGCTTTATGCCGGCGTCGAAGCCGCACGTGACAGCTGCGCGCGGCTTCTCGGGGCCGCGCGCGCCGCGGGCATCCCGATCGTCCACACGAATGTCGTCTACCAGCCGGGGGGCCGCGATGGCGGCGTGTTCTTCAGGAAGGTACCCGCGCTGTCGTGCTTCGAGGCGGGGGCGCACCCGGAACTGGCGGCCTTCGCCGAGGGTCTCGAACCGTTGCCGGGAGAGACCGTCGTTTCGAAACAGTATGCGAGCGCCTTCTTCGGCACGTCGCTGGCCTCGACACTCACGGCGCTCGGTGTCGACACCGTGCTGATCGCCGGACTCTCGACGAGCGGTTGCGTGCGCGCCAGCGCCGTCGACTGCTGCCAGCACGGGTTCATCCCGGTTGTGGTTGCCGAGGCCGTTGGCGATCGCGCGGCGGGTCCACACGAGGCCAACCTCTTCGACATACAGGCCAAGTACGGCGACGTCGTCGGGCTCGACGAAGTTCTCGGCTGGCTCGCGCAGGTGCGCGCGTGAGCCGCATCGGGCCGATCCGCTGCGTCACGATCGCGACGCCGGAACTGCAGCACATGATCGACACGTACCGGCTCTATCTCGGCTACGAGCTGGTCGACCATGGCCGCCTGCCACCCGCCCTCGCGGCGCTCTGGGGCCGCCCGGGCCTCGCCGGCCGCCGGCATGCGCTGATGCTGCCCGGCGGCGAGGGACAGACGTATTTCCGGTTCGTGGAGAGCCGGCCGAACCCCGACTACATCCCGTTCCGTCACATGGGCTGGAACGCGGCCGAGCTGATGGTGCAGGACACGGACGCCGTTGCGCGCAAGCTCGAGGGTTCGCCATTCCAGGTCATCGGCCCCCCAGCGGATCTTTCGTTCTCCGACAAGATCCGCGCGATGCAGGTACTCGGGCCTTCGAAGGAGTCGCTATACCTGACTTCGTTCAAGGAGAAATTGCCCGAGTTCGACACTCCTGACGCCAACCATTTCGTCGATCGCGTCTTCATTGTGATCTGTGGCGGACCGACCGTCGCGCTCCTCAACGACTTCTACCACCGGCACTTCGGCGTCCCGGTCGCGCCCGTCATACCGGCCGTGATCTCGGTGCTCTCGAATGCGCATGGCCTGCCGGCCGAGACCAAGCACGATCTGGCCGCACTGGCATTGACCGGTCAGTCCTACATCGAGGCCGACACCATGCCGGGCGGTACGCTGCCACGCAGCGCCGAGCCCGGAGAACTGCCGCCAGCGATTGCGATGGTCAGCTTCGCCATCGACGCGCTGCCGTCCGGGCTCAACTGGCTCGTGCCGCCCGCCGCGCTGGCGATCGCCCCGTACCACGGCCGCCGCGCCGCCGTCTGCGTCGGTGCAGCCGGCGAACTGATCGAGCTGATCGAACGTTGAGCCCGCGCGTCTTGGAGCATGGACGCGGGCGGGCAATACAGGTGGCCCGCTCGATCCTGCTGCGCGCGGCGCTGCTCGCCTGCACACCACTCGCCACTGCCTCGCCGCCGCCGCGCGCATGGCTCGCGGCGCTCGAGCAGGCGCGCGACTCGGGCTGGATCGAGGCCGTCATCAGCGTGTCCGACCCAGCACCCCTGCAGCGCTTTGCGACTCAGGTGGCGGGCTGGCAGGTCGCCGGGCGCGGCCGGATGCCGAGCGAGCTCGAGCAGTTCTACCTTGGATCGGCGGCCAGCGGCACCGCCGTGCGCGAGTGGCTCATCACCGATGCGAGCAAGACACCGGGTCACGTGCGCCTGGTCGCCTTCGACCGCGCCGAGGCCCAGCAGATCCGCTCGGCCGCGCAACCCTGGGACACCGGTGGCCTGCTGAGCCTCATGACGCGCTCGAACGCGACCGATGCCGTCTATCGAGCGGCGCAACGATTAGGCTGGAGCGCGTACAACGATCCGGTGGTGCTCGAGCTGCGCGACGCCGGCGTCACACTGACGAACGTGATCCTGCGGGGACCGGACGGCGTGAACATCTCGGTCTACGAACGCATCGCACCGCGCCTGCCGGACGACGCAGACCTGAGGCGGTTGCGCCGGCCGTTTAATGCGATGCAGTCGGTTCGCGACATCGCGCGCGCCCGGCAGTTCTATGAACGGACGCTCGGATTCGAGGTCATCGGCTCGGGTGACTTCGTCAATGCGCGACGCGAACCGAACAATTTCGGCATGCCCGCGAACGTCGTCGCGACGCACCCGATCCCGTTCGCGATCCTCGGTCCGCGCCGTGACGGGCCGACCCAGATCGAACTGGTCGAACTGCGGGGCATGGAGGGTCGCGATCTCAGCGCCCGGGTGCGACCACCGAATCTTGGCCTGTTCGCGCTCCGCTTCCCCGTGAGCCGCCTCGCCGACGTCGAGGAGCGGCTCGCCGCCTCCGGCTGGCCGCTCGAGCGCACCCCGACCACGGTTCGACTCGCGCCCTACGGCCGAGTGCGCCTGCTCGCCGTTCGCTCTCCGGACGGCGCCTGGCTCGAATTCTTCGAGGTGCTGCAGGAGTAGACGATGAGCGCCACCCCTCCGGACAGACCCAAGGGGCATCGCCCCTACTACTTTGACGATCCCGCGATCGATCAGCTGCATGCGGCCCTGCTCGCCATGGCGACCGAGCTCGCCGTGGCCTTCGACCGGATCGACACGCTGGAAAGGCTGCTCGAAACCCGCCTCGGCGTGCCGCGGGCAGACATCGACGGGTACGTGGCCGATGAAGCAGTGGCGGCCCAACGCGCAGCTCGGCACGCGGACATTGCCGCCAGGCTGCTGAAGCCATTCCGCGACTATCGCGAGGATCTGTTCGCGCGCGCGGTCCGCGAGCGCCGCGAGTCGGCGGACTGAAGGTCCTGCGACGTCCGCCTTCCGGACGCCGCGCTCTGCGCCGCCTGCGAGCGCAGCGGCGCTCGCTAGGATCATGGCTCTGCCTAGCCGACGGAGCCGAACATGACGTCGTTCCACGAGCACGCGATGCTCGCCAAGCCGAATCACGATGAATTGGCGCGCCAGGAGTTCGTCGCCAGTCTGCGCGGACACCTGTCGGGTCGCCTGATGCCCGGCGCCTACAAGATCTACGAGGCCCGCGTCGAACCGGCCTTCCGCGCCCGACACGGTCGATCCCCGGCGGACCAGGAGGAGGTGCGTGAGGTCATGACGCGGGACCCCTACTACCAGTTCTGGAGTGCGATGCAGCGGCGCAGCCAGGAACTGCTCTGGGAATCGGTGATCGATCCCACGGAGCGGCAGCTGCCGGAGTTGATCACGCGTGCACGGAAACTCTCCAGGAAGAGACTGGCAAAGGGGCGAAACGGCTCGCTGCGTCTCGACCCTACGCTCGAGATCCCCCGGTACCACCGCGCCGTCGACATTCATCTGCAACCGGGCGGGTACCACACGGACTTCACGGCTGACGATGTTGCCGCTGGCGTCGTTTACGACAGGGGCATCAACCTCTACATGGGTGGCGCGCTCGGCCCCGAGAACGATCTGATGGGCAATACGCTCGTGGCTTATCTGCGCGAGAAACACCCCGACTTCGAACCCGCGCGCATGCTCGACATGGGCTGTGCAATCGGCAACAGCACTCTGGTGTGGGGCCGTGCGTTCCCGAGGGCGGAGCTGCATGGCATCGATGTCGGCGCGCCGGTGCTGCGTTACGCCCACGCACGCGCGCAGGCCCTGGGGGTGCCAGTCCATTTCAGCCAGCAGAACGCCGAACGCACCGACTTCGCGGACGCGAGCTTCGACCTCGTGGTCTCCCACATCATGCTGCACGAAACGTCCAAGTCCGCCCTCGTCAGGATCATGCGCGAATGCCATCGCCTGCTGCGCCCCGGCGGACTGATGCTCCATCTCGAGATTCCGCGCGGCAAGACGGTGATGGAGAAGTTCATGCACAACTGGGAGAGCTACAACAACAACGAGACCTTCTGCCGCTACATGACGGACATCGACCTGGCGGCCGAAGCCGCCAAGGGTGGCTTCGAACCGGCGCGAATCCGCGTGGACGAATTTGTGCCCCAACTCGACGTGGCCCAGATGAACTATACGGAACACTTCTTCTGGAAAATCCTCGCCGCGGTGCGCTGAGCATGGCTGCGCGCGCTGCCGCGGCGGCCGATCCGGCCCGCTACCACACGATGCTGCCGTGTCCCGTCCATGACGAGCGGGCGCGCCAGGACTTCGTCGGCGCCTTGCGAACACACCTTGCCAGCCGGATCGTTCCGGGCCATCGCATCGTCTACGAGAAGCGCGTGGCGCCGGCCATCGAGGCCCGATACGGCCGCGCGGCGGCCGACCGCTTCGAGGTCCGTGCAGTCATGGATCAGGATCCGTACTACCGGTTCTGGAGCGCGATGCAGCGACGCAGCCAGGAGCTCATGTGGGAATCGGTCATCGACCCCGTGGAGCGCTGTGCCGACGCGCTCGTCTCGCGCTATCGGCGGCTTGCGGGTCGACGCCGCCGGCGCGGCTCCCTGCGTCTCGATGACGCACTGCGGGTGCCGCGCTATCACACCGCCGTCGACATCCACCTGCAACCAGGCGGGTATCACACGGGTTTCGCTGCAGACGACGTCGCGGCCGGGGCGATCTACGACCGTGGATTGCAGATCTATTCGGCTGGCAGCACCGGTCCGCAAAATGACGCGATGGGTGTGCTGCTGGTCGACTACCTGAGGGAGCGCGATCCGGCCTTCGAGCCGCGGCGGATCCTCGACCTCGGCTGTGGCATCGGCAACAGCACGCTGCCCTGGGCGCTGGCGTTTCCGCGCGCCCGTGTCGAGGGCATCGACGTCGCGGCCCCCCAGTTGCGCTATGCGCACGCACGCGCGGAAGCGCTCGGGGTCGCGGTACATTTCAGCCAGCAGAACGCCGAGCACACGGACCTCACGGACGGCAGCTTCGATCTGGTCGTCTCGCACATCGTGCTGCACGAGACCTCGCGCAGCGCGCTGCGGCAGATCCTGCGCGAATGTCATCGCCTGCTGCGTCCCGACGGCTGGATGCTGCATCTCGAGATACCGCGCGGCAAGACTCCGCTCGAGCAGTTCCTGATGAACTGGGAAAGCTGGAACAACAACGAAACCTTCGCCGACCTGATCACCGACATCGATCTCGCCGCCGAGGCCAGCGACGCGGGCTTCGAGCCCGCGCGAACACGCTGCGTCGACTACGCCCGACCGCGCCCTGCCTCGCAGCGGCTCTATTCCGACTACGGGCTCTGGCGCGTACTCGAAGCCCGACGCTGACCCCATCCATCCCTTGGAGTCCCCGTGGCCAAGAAAACCAAACCCCTCGCCCGCCCGCAGACTACCCGCTCCGCCAAGCCGACACCACGCCGCGGTGAGGAACCGCAGGTCGGGGAGCCACCGCCGCGTATCGCGCGCATCGCCAAGGGCAAGAAGCCCGTTTACTTCAGCGATCCGGCGATCGACAAGCTGCTGTGGATGACGATGACTCTCATGGAGGAGCTCTCCGTCACGCGCGACCGCCTCGATACCGTGGAACGGCTGCTCGAGTCGCGCCGGGTGCTGCGCCGCCGCGATATCGAGTCCTATGTGCCGCGCGGTGCTGCCGAGCGCGAGCGCAGCGCGCGACGCGCCGCCTACGTCGATCGGATGATGCGAGCGGTCGAGGCCGAACTCGAGGAGATCGCCGGGACTCGTCGCGACGCTGGCGCGGAAGATCCGGTCGCCGCTGTCTCGAGCTGACGCTCCTTACGCGCCACCGGACTGCACCGACGCCCGCGCCGGATTCCCTGGCCGGACTGTGGCGCTACAAGCCTGCCTGGCGCGAATGAGGCCCGCTTGTCGAGGTTGACGGAACTCCGCTACGCTTGGCGCGCCGATTCTCAATCGCTGTTGCGAGGGAACAACAGCGGGCCCGGCTCGACATGCGGGTCCTTTGTGCAAACGTTCTCGAAGGAGTTCTCATGTCTCAAGTCCGCAAGACCACGCTGAGCGCGCTCGGCTGTGCCGCGCTGCTCGCCTCCTCGGGTGTTCAGGCCCAGGAACAGGACCAGCCCGGCGCGGGCGGCCTGCTCGAGGAGATCGTCGTCACCGCGCAGCGCCGTGAGGAGAAGGTCCAGGATGTGCCGATTGCGATCAGCGCCTTCTCGGACGCCCAGCTCGAGCAGCTCAACGTCAATGAGGCCCTCGGCATCGTCAGACTGATTCCGAACCTGCTCGGCTTCAACAATACGGGGCTCGGAACAGCCAATGGCTATTACCTGCGTGGCATCGGCAATACCGAGTCGATCGCGACGTTCGATCCGCCGGTTGGCACTTACGCCGACGACATCTTCATCAGTCGCCAGAACGCCAACAACCTCGGTCTATTCGACGTCGATCGGATCGAGGTGCTGCGAGGTCCGCAGGGCACGCTGTTCGGCCGCAACACGACGGGCGGCGCCATCAACGTGATCCTCAGGAAGCCGGCCGAGGAGTTCGGCGGCTACATGGAGGTCGGCTTTGGCCAGTTCGGCCTGTTCCAGGCGCGTGGCTCCGTTGACCTCCCCATCAGCGACCGCATGCTGACAAAGTTCTCGGCCTACTCGGTCAAGGACGACGGATACGTCTCCAACCCGATCACGGGCGAGGACAACCTCAACGCCGCCGAGAATCTCGGCCTGCGTGCCGCCGTGCGTTTCCTGGTCTCGGAGGCCGTCACCTGGGACCTCTCGGCACAGTACACGCGTGACGATGGCGCCAACCTGCTCAATTTCGTCGCGGGCAGCGGCGGTCGCGCCTATCAGTTCGGCAACACCGCGAATCCGCTGGTGCCGATCCCCGCGACCGGACCGCAGGTCGAGCTCGAACGCCTGACTCCGACCGCGCCGCCCACCAGCACGGCCGCGCAGTTCATCGAGGCGCGCTGCGCCGGCACGATCACGCGGTCGCGCTTCTATTGCACCGGCTTGCGACAGACCGGCACTCCGTTCGCGAATCTGGTCACAGGATCGAAGCGGAATCTGAACCTCGGCAACGAGGTCAAGAACGTGCTGCTGACCTCGAACCTGCAGTGGGATGCGGGCTTCGGCACCGTGAATTTCATCACGGGCTCCGTCGACCTCGAGCAGGAGTTCGCGCTCGACTTCTTCAACGGCACCGTCGTCAACAACATGGGTGTCGCCCAGGCCAGCAATCCGGCGGGCGGTTTCTCGATCGTCAACGACGGCAACCATCGGCAGTTCAGCCAGGAGATCAAGCTGACTGGCGACCTGCGCGACGACGTGCGTTACGTGGCCGGTCTCTATTACTTCCGCGAGGACAACCGCACCGACTTCGCGGATATCCTCGGTCTCGGACCCACCCTTTCGCTCGTTCTCGAGGATCGTGTACTCAAGAATCGGGCGACCGCATGGGCGGCCTACTCCCAGTGGGATTTCACCTTTGCCGATGCCTGGACGCTGACGCTCGGCGGCCGCTACACCGACGAGGAAAAGAAGATCGACTTCATCGCGAACCTCAATCCGATGTTGGCCGCGCCGATCACGAGTGGCCGCATCACTTCGGCGAACCTGCTCGCCGTGGGCATCCCGCTGAGCCAGCAGACGCGTCTGTTCACGCCGCGCGTCGCGCTGAAGTACGAGATCAACGACGACGTCAACGTGTTCGCGAGCGCGACCCGCGGCTTCAAGTCGGGCGGCTGGAACGCGCGCGGCACGACGCCGGTCGCCAACCAGCCGTTCGCACCCGAGAAGGTGTGGTCCTATGAAGTCGGACTGCGCTCCGAGTGGTTCGACCGCAAGCTGCGCTTCAACCTGACGGCCTTCCAGCTCGACGTCGAGGATCTGCAGACGCCGTCGGCGTTCACGAACCCCGTGACCGGCGCCATCTCCTTCATCACCCGAAACTTCGCCGACCTCGACAACAAGGGCGTCGAGGCCGAACTCATCTGGCAGCCTCTCGAGGACCTCACGTTTTTTGCGTTCGTCGGCAGCCAGAGCGCCGAGTACACGAATCTCGACGCCGCGATCGTTGCGCAGCAGAACACCTGCCGGACGACGGGCACGCAGTGCTCACAAGGTATCGTGAATCCCGTCGGCGATATCGCTCCGCCCGTGCGCACGCCCGACACGCTGACCCTGGGCGGCAGCTATCGCTTTCGTCTCGGCGAGTCGCTGACGCTGACGCCGAACGTCGTCTGGGCACGTACGGGCGACACCAACGTCGGCACGAACG
Organism: Gammaproteobacteria bacterium; assembly: GCA_037444685.1. Lineage (GTDB taxonomy): Bacteria > Pseudomonadota > Gammaproteobacteria > Steroidobacterales > Steroidobacteraceae > UBA964. Next base: position 355,111 of record JBBILX010000001.1, on the reverse strand, counting down.
GCTCGCCGGTCGCGCTGGTCGATGCCTACGACACGATCGATGCGGGTCTCACGCTCGAGAATGCCGACGCGGGCTGGTCGATCCAGGCGAGCTGTCGCAACTGCACCGACGAGATCCAGATCGTCTCGACGCTCTCGGAGTTGCCCTACATCCAGGACCCGCGGACCTGGCAGGTCAACTTCAAGTACAACTTCGGCAACCGCTGATGGCAGTGCCCGGGCCGCGGCCCGGGCCATTGGCTTTCAGGCCGGAGCGGCTACCGTCCCGGCCTTTTCGTGTCGGCTAGGGTCGGCCGGGTTCGCTTGCCGCGTCAGTCTGCGGCGTCCGTGTCGGCACGGAGTCGAACGCGGGCGGCCGAAAACGCACAAGGGCCGGTCTCCCGGCCCCTGCTCGAATCCGTCGGCCGCCCGCCGCAGCGCTCGGCGCGACGAACGGACTGCCGTTCTCTGTCGTGAGCGCCCGACTACTGGGCCCGCAGCGCCCAGAGATTGCCGAGGCGCTCGAGCGTCGGGTCGCCCTTGACCGCCCTGAACGCCTTGGCGGCTTCCGCCTTGTTGCCGGACCGCAGGTGCGCGATGCCAAGTGCGAGCTGGGCCTCCGCGGGGTTCTTGAGCCCGCCCTTGCCGATTCCGCGCTGGATGGCGGTCAACGCCTGCGGCACCTGCCCGTAGCTCAGATAGGCCATGCCGACCCGGACATCCGGTTCGCCGGTCTTGGCGGCAGCGGCCGTCTTGTCGTCCGAAGCGAGACTGGCGCGATCCTGCGCGGCCTGGGTCTTGGCCGAATTGAGGAGGCGATTGTTGCGATCGATGTCGCGCTGATCGGTGAAGATCTTCGCGGCGAAGGCCTTCTCGAGCACCGACTGGGCCTCGCCAGGCAAGCCCTGCTCGATGGCGAGCTGCGCCATCTCGGTGTAGTCCTCGGGGCGCCGCATCGCGTTGACCTCGGCCGCGAGACGATAGATGTTGAGCATGACAGCATCCGAGCCGCCGGTGCGGAACATCGAACGCATGAGGTTCTGCCAGTATTCATCCTTCGGATAATGATCGACGAGACGCTCGAGCGCGTCGGTCGTGCAGGCGCTGTCGTCGAGCTTGATGCACGAGCTCAGCAGCAGCTGCAGCGCGCCTTCGCGCGGCTTCTGACCGCGCTTGCTGGTGTCTTCGACCCAGTCGCCGACGAAGGCCTTGGTCATCTTGTAGTCGCCCTGGATGTAATAAGCCTGCGCGACCAGCGTGTAGAGATCGGCATCGGCATATCCGCCCTTGATCGCGCGATTGCCGAATTCGATCGCCTTCGGGTAGTTCTTGATCTGATAATTGACCTGCGACAGCGCCCGAACGCGGCTCGGCACCTGATCCTGGGCGAGAAAGCCCGACTCGAGGCCCGCCTCGAGGGCCCGCGCTGCGGTCGCGTAGTCGTTCACGCGAATCGCGCAGAAGCCCGTCAGCTCGGACACGGCGAAGTTGTCGTAAGGCGTCTTGTTGGCAACCGCCTCGGCCTCGCGTGTCTTGGCCAGGCACTCCTTCCAGTTGTTCTTCTTCGTCGCTTCCTGTGCCGCCTGCAGCGTCTTGGCCACCGCTTTGCTGACGCTCTGCTTCTCTTGCGCCGAGACGGGCCCGGTCGTCGCACCGGCGACTATGCCGACTGACGCTGCAGCCACTGCCCATTTCTTCATCATGACTGTCCTCTAGAGACTGGCCAAAACGAGGCGGGCGGGCCCCGGACCCGTCTGCCTACTGACTGGATTGGAGTCACTGGGCTCGTGCAGGTTCCCTGCCCGCGCCCGCCCATCCGCGATGCGTCACTCGCGGAACTCCGCCACGTTCACGAAACCGATCTTCTGCAGCCGGTTCCGCTGCGCCGCCGCGAGCACCTGGGCGACGACACCGTACCGGGCGCGCTTGTCCGGGCGCAGATGCAGCTCGGGCTGGGGATCCTTGCCCGCTTCCTGCCGGAAGTAGCTCTCGAGTGCCTCGAGATTCGGCACGACGGTTCCGTTCCACAGCACCGTTCCGTCGAAGTCGATCTCGAGCTGAATGACTTCGGGCTGCACGGGCGGGGGCGGTGCATCGGTCGGCCGCGGCATGTCGAGCTTCACGGCGTGGGTCATCACCGGGATGGTGATGATGAACATGATCAGCAGTACCAGCATGACGTCGATGAGCGGCGTCGTGTTGATGTCACACATCGCCTCATCGCCGCTTCCACCCACATTTATTGCCATGGCGAGTTCCTCTCGATGCCGCGCTCAGCGCGTACCCCGGATACCGCGATCTGGCTCGGTGATGTACCCCACCTTGACGATACCGCCGCGCTGGATCGTGTACATCACGCGGCCGATCGCCTCGTATCGGGCCTGCGCGTCCCCGCGGATGTGGATCTCGGGCTGCGGCACCTTGACCGCTTCCGCCTTCACCATCTCGAGCAGCCGATTCCGATCGGGGACGAGCGCGTTGTTCCAGTAGACGTTGCCGTTGGCATCGACTGCGATGGTGATGTTCTCGGGCTTCGTCTGGGTCGGGATGTTGGCCGCCTTGGGCAGCTCGACCTTGACGGTCTTGGTGATGACCGGAATGGTGATCAGGAAGATGATCAGCAGCACGAGCATCACGTCGACCAGCGGCGTCGTGTTGATGTCAGACTTCTCTACCTGCTCCTCGGTGTCCGAGGTGCCGACGCTCATTGCCATGGAGGAATGATCCTATCTGCCACTTGACGGGGTCTCGGGCGGCAGGACCGGGCCACGAGGCCCGGCCCCGCAAGCCGATCACTTCTTCGCTGTCGCCGCCGTCGCCGCCGGCGCGCTGGCCGGCTGGCCGGCCGACGCGACGCGCGCACCACTGACGAGCAGCGCGTGCAGATCGCCCGTGAAGTTGCGCAGGCTCTCCTGGACCGCCTTGTTGCGGCGCAGGTGCCAGTTGTAACCCATGACCGCCGGCACGGCGACCGCGAGGCCGATGGCCGTCATGATCAGGGCCTCACCGACCGGACCCGCCACGCGATCGATCGACGCCTGGCCCGAGACGCCAATCGCGACGAGTGCGTGATAGATACCCCAGACCGTGCCGAACAGTCCGACGAACGGAGCCGTCGAACCGACCGTCGCCAGCACACCGAGCCCAGAGGTCAGCACCGTGTTGACCTGGTCGAGCGAGCGCTGCAGAGACATCGTGACCCATTCGTGCAAATCGATCCGATCGGTCAGGCGGCCTTCGTGATGCGAGGCAGCTCGCATGCCGTCCTCGGCGATCAGTCGGAACGTGTCACCCTTGGGCAGGCGCTCGACGGCTTCCTTGATCGATCCCGCGGTCCAGAACTTCTGTTCCGCAAGCTTCGCCGACTGGGCCAGTTTGCGCTGGTCCCAAGCCTTCATGAGAATGATGTACCACGAGTACAGCGACATGATCACGAGGATGATCAGCGTACCCTTGGCCACGAAATCGCCCTGCGCCCAGAGTGCGCCAAGACCATACGGATTTTCTACAACGGTGGTGCTTTCCATGTTTTCCTCAACGTGTCTACGCACAAGCGCAACGGTTCGACCCGTCGCCGACTACCCCAGGGACAAGAATCGGATCCCCTTCAATCATCGAGTCTGATTCAGTCTTTGAGCTCGAACTTCACGCGGAACGCGAAGCAGCTCTCGACGGGCTGGCCATCGTTCATGCCGGCGATATAACGCCCGGCCTTGGCCAGCTTGATCGCGCCTTGGTCGAGAGCCTCGACGCCCGACGACGTCTGGATGGTCGGCTCTCCGACCAGTCGGCCGTTCGGACCGACACAGACCCGGACAGCGGGGCTGCCCTCCTGACCGAGGCGCTTGGCGCTGGCCGGATAATACTCTTCGGAGCTCGGGAATCGACGCGCGTCGATCTTGGCGGGATAGGTCGGGCCCTTCGGCGCCGGCGGCGGCGGCGGTGCCGGCGGTTGCGGACGGTCGGTCACGTTCGTGATCGCGGTCGTCTGCGAGGTCTCCATCGGAATGTCGATCGTCACTTCCGGGGGCGGCACCTCGACCGGTGGCCGCTCCATCTGCGGTGGCGGGGGCGGCGGCGGAGGCTCGTCGGTGCGCACTTCCTCGATGATGTCCGTCTCGATCGGCGGCGCGATGACTTCAACGACCTTGCGAGCGAGGCCAGAAACCAGCCCGTACACGAGCAGCACATGGAAGGCGATGATGGCCGCGAACACCACCGCGCGGCGCTGACTGTTGTGCTGGACGTATGCGGACATGGCTTACCAGTTAGGCGTGGATGTGAACGTCAACAATGCGTGAACGGGCGCGGCAATGTACGGACATTCTCGCGAACTCGCAACACCGATCCCCTTCCTCAACAACGCAGCCGACTCCCGACGAGGGTCGACCACGCAGCACTTTATGCAAGTGTTCGAGGCTACACGCCGCCACCACGGCAACGCCCGCGCGCCCTCTTCCTCGCTCTGGCTGTCGCCGGCGTCCTCTCGAAGCCCCTGACCCACGAGTTGCCGAACTCTAACCGCAGCGGCGCTGACTGACAACCGCGAGATCGCGCCGACATATTTCCGTCATGGGACTCGAGGTCGTGATCAGTCGGTCACGGCTCCCTGTGACGCGCTGCTGACGACTCGCGCGTACTTTGCGAGCACGCCGGCCGTTGCGTACGGCTTTGGCGCCCGCCACGCTCTCCGACGCCGTTTGAGCTCCGCGGCTGGCAGGTCCACCTCCAGAGTGCGACGCCGCGCATCGATCGTGATCCGGTCGCCGTTGCGGAGCAGCGCGATCGGTCCGCCGACGGCCGCCTCGGGAGACACGTGGCCGACCACGAATCCATGGCTGCCGCCCGAGAAGCGGCCGTCGGTGATCAACGCCACGCGCTCACCGAGGCCCCGGCCCATGATCGCGCCGGTCGGACTGAGCATCTCGCGCATGCCGGGACCGCCACGCGGACCCTCGTAGCGGATCACGACCACGTCGCCGGCCCTGACCTTGCCCGCGAGGATCGCGGCGGTCGCCCGCTCCTCGCCGTCGAATACGCGGGCGCTGCCCGTGAACGCCAGGCCCTCTTTGCCCGTAATCTTGGCGACGGCCCCTTCGGGAGAAAGATTGCCATATAGAACAATCAGATGGCTATCTTTCTTTATCGGCCTCTCAAAAGGCATGACGATGTCCTGTTCGGGTGGATAGTCGCCCACGCCGGCGAGGTTCTCGGCCAATGTCCTGCCCGTGACGGTCAGACAGTCACCATGCAACAGCCCGCGCTCGAGCAGACGTCGCATCAGCGGCTGGATCCCGCCGATCGCAATCAGCTCGGACATCAGATAGCGGCCGCTAGGGCGCAGGTCCGCGAGCACTGGCACCCGCTTGCCGATCCGCGTGAAGTCATCGAGCGTCAGCGGCACCCGAGCCGCCCGCGCGATCGCCAGCAGGTGCAGCACGGCGTTGGTGGAGCCGCCGAGCGCAATCGTCACGGTGATCGCGTTCTCGAACGCCTCGCGAGTGAGGATCCGGCGCGGCGTGATGCCTGCCTCGATCAGCCGCATGACGGCCTCGCCGGCGCGCTCTGCATCGGCGCGTTTGGTGGCGCTGACAGCCTCCTGGGCCGAGCTGTTAGGCAGTGACAGGCCGAGCGCCTCGATCGCGGAGGCCATCGTATTGGCGGTGTACATGCCGCCGCAGCTGCCGGGCCCGGGGATGGCCGTGCGCTCGACCTCGAGCAACTCGGCATCCGACACCTTGCCTGCGGCATGCCCGCCGACGGCCTCGAACACCGCGACGATGTCGCGCCGCTGCGCGCCGGGCCGGATCGTGCCGCCGTAGACGAATACGGCCGGCCGGTCGAGCCGGGCCATCGCGATCGCGCAACCGGGCATGTTCTTGTCGCAGCCACCGATCGCGACGAGCCCGTCGAACCCCTCCGCGCCAACGACGGTCTCGATCGAGTCGGCGATGACCTCGCGCGAGACCAGCGAGTAACGCATGCCCGGCGAGCCCATCGAAATGCCGTCGGAAACGGTGATCGTGTTGAACAGCACGCCCTTGCCGCCGGCGGCATCGACGCCGGCGATGGCGGCCAGCGCGAGCTCGTTGATGTGCATGTTGCACGGCGTCAGGTTCGCCCAGGTCGAGGCGATGCCGACCTGCGGCTTGCGGAAATCGGCATCTGAGAATCCCACCGCGCGCAGCATCGCGCGTGACGGTGTCTGCTTGACGCCGTCGACGACTAGGCGCGAGTAACGCCTCGGGTCCGTCTCGCGTCCGCTTACACTGCCCTTGCGACCTTGACCTGCCATTGCCTCACTCCCGCGGATTTCCAAAGATTCAAGCGCACATCGGCTCAGGGCGGCATTGAAGCCGCAGCCGCCCCGCGCGGCAAGCACCGCCGCAGGATGGCCGGCATGGACCGAGCGCCGCGCGCGGCTGTCGATGGGGCTCACCCGCAGCGGGCGCGGACCAGTCGGTAGGCGAGGCGCGCGCACTGTGCCTCGGCACCGACCGGCCGGCCCGGTCGCTCGCGCGTATTCCAGGCGTGCAGATCGAGATGCAGCCAGCGCGCAGTGCGCGGCACGAATCGTCTGAGGAACAGACCACCGATGATCGCGCCGGCGAACGAGTGGCCAGCAACGTTACTGAGGTCGGCGACCTTGCTCGCGAGGTCCTCGTCGTAGCCGCTCCACAGCGGCAGCGGCCAGACCGGATCGCACTCGGCGTCGCCGAGTCGACGCGCCTGCTCGAGCAGCAGCTCGTCGGGCGAGAATGCGGCCGGCAGCTCGGGACCGAGCGCGGTGCGCGCCGCGCCGGTCAGCGTCGCAAAATCGATTAGAAGCTCGGGCGATTCGGCGTCGGCATCGGCCAGTGCGTCGGCGAGGATCAGGCGTCCCTCGGCGTCGGTGTTGTTGACCTCGACCGTCAGACCACTGCGCGCACGCAGCACATCGCCTGGCCGATAGGCGTTGCCGCTCACGGCATTCTCAACCGCAGGCACGAGCAATCGCAGCTGCACGGGCGCGGCCAGCTCCATGAGCAGGCGCGCGGTCGCGAGCGCAACCGCTGCGCCGCCCATGTCTTTCTTCATGAGCAGCATCCCCGCTGCGGGCTTCAGGTCGAGCCCGCCGGAGTCGAAGCAGACGCCCTTGCCCACCAGCGTCACGCGCGGCGCCGCGGGGTCGCCCCAACGCAAGTCGATCAGGCAAGGCGCACGCATGCTGGCGCGCCCTACGGCATGGACGAGGGGGTACTCGCGCTCGAGTTCGGGCCCTCTGACGATGCGCGTCCGTGCGCCGCAGCGCGCGCCGACGGCGACGACGGCATCGCCGAGTTCGCTCGGGCCGAGCTCGTTCGCGGGCATGTTGATCAGGTCGCGCGCCGCGTTCAGCGCAGTGCCGGCCGCCAGCGCATAGGCCAGATCTGCGCCAGCGGGAGGATGGAGCCGCGCCCGGACAGGGGTCGACGGCTGTGAGCGGTAGCCGTCCTGGCGGTACGCGCCGAGCAGCCAGCCGAGCACCAGCGCGGTCGCGGCTGCAGGCGTCAGGGGTTGCACGGGCAGGTAATCGCCTTCGGGCAGACGATCGGGTAGCGCGGCCCCCTGCCAGAGTGTCAGCTCGTCGGGGCTGCGCGCCGCGCCGAGGCCCATGGCGAGCGCTGCGATCCCGCCACGCTCATCCGGCAGGGAGAGCATGCGCAAGCGCTCGGCGGCGAAGCCCTGGGCAAGCACCCAGGCACGCTGCATCGGCGGCAGCGAATCGCGCCAGGGACCGAGATCCGTCTCGCAGACGAAGAAAAGAGGGCGCGCACCGGCGGCGTCGTCGCCGAGGCGGAGGGTGTCGATCGCGCTCACGATGGGGCGAGGATAACGCAAGCGATGCGCTTGCCGCGCGGCCGCAGGCGGCGCCACCCGTTTGACAGCCACGCTGGGCCTGTGTTGAACTTCGGAGCCGATGATTTCCGCACCGGTCAGCCAGTCGCCGCGACTTGCACTGCTCCTCCTCGGATGCAGCCGGTGCGGGCTGTCCGACTGACGCCCTTCGGGCGAGCGGAGCAGAACACCAGACCCCGCACCGGCCGCAGCCGATGCGGGGTTTTTCGTTTGAGCACAACGGGAGCGGACCGATGAAGATCTACGGCAAGAAGGACGTCGACAAGAAAGCGCTGACCAGGGCACGCCTTTGCGTGCTGGGGTACGGCAGCCAGGGCCGCGCGCATGCGCTGAACCTCAAGGACAGCGGCTACGACGTCGTCATCGGAGTCCGCAAGGGCGAGAGCTGGAAGAAGGCCAAGAAGGACGGGCTCGCCGTGGCGGAGCCCGCCGCGGCCGTCAAGGGCGCCGACCTCGTCGCGATGCTCGTGCCTGACCTCGCGCAGAAGGTCACGTACGCGGCGATCGTCGACAACCTGAAGCCGAACGCCACTCTGCTATTCGCCCACGGGTTCAATGTCCATTTCAAGCAGATCAGGCCGCGCAAGGACCTCGACGTGGTGCTGATCGCGCCCAAGGGTCCCGGCGACCTCGTGCGCAGACAGTTCCAGCAGGGCCGTGGCGTCCCGTGCCTGATCGCTGTCGCGCAGGATGCGACCGGCACGGCATTTGCGCGCGCCCTCGCCTACGCCGACGGCATCGGCGGCACGCGTGGCGGCGTGCTGGCCACGACATTCGCCGAGGAGACCGAGACCGACCTGTTCGGCGAGCAGGTCGTGCTCTGCGGTGGTGCGACCGATCTGGTCGTCAAGGGCTTCGAGACGCTGGTCGAAGCGGGTTATCAACCAGAGGTCGCCTACTACGAGTGCCTGCATGAGCTCAAGCTCATCGTCGACCTGCTGCACGAGGGCGGCCTCGCCAAGATGCACCGGTTCATCAGCGAAACCGCCAAGTACGGTGACCTGACCCGTGGTCCGCGCGTGGTGGGCAAAGCCAGCAAGGCGGAGATGCGCAAGGTGCTCAAGGAGATCCAGCAGGGCAAGTTCGCCCGGCAGTGGATCCGCGAGAACGCCACCGGACGCAAGAAATACAACCGGCTGCTGGCGGCCGATCTCGCTCATCCGATCGAGAAAGTCGGCGCGCAGCTGCGCGCCCGCATGCCGTGGCTGGAGCAGGCGCGCTGAATCGACGCCCGCCGCGAGGAGAGACCGATGTCACCGAGTCCCGATCGTGTCCTGATCTTCGATACGACGCTGCGCGACGGCGAACAGTCGCCCGGCTGCAGCATGACCCAGCCAGAAAAGCTCCGTGTCGCGCGTGCACTCGCGGAACTCGGCGTCGACGTGATCGAGGCCGGTTTCCCGGCCGCTTCGCGCGGCGACTGGGAGTCCGTCAATGCCGTGGCGCGCGAGATAGAAGGACCGATCGTCTGCGGTCTCGCGCGTTGCCACCGCGATGACATCGAGCTCGCCGCGCAGGCCTTGCGCGACGCAGCGAGGCACCGGATCCACGTCTTCCTCGCCACCAGCGCCATCCACCGGCAGTACAAGCTCAACATGGCGCAGTCCGAGATCATCAGGGCCGCCGTCGAAGGCGTGAGGATCGCCCGTGAGTACTGCGACGACGTCGAGTTCTCGCCTGAGGACGCGTCCCGCACCGAGCTGGAGTTCCTCGCGCAGGTCGTCGAAGCCGTGATCGAGGCCGGTGCGACCACGGTCAACATCCCGGACACGGTGGGCTACACGGTGCCGCACGAATTCGCGGAGCTTTTCCGATACCTGCGCAAGAACGTGCGCGGCATCGACCGTGTGACCCTCTCGGTGCACTGCCACGACGATCTCGGGATGGCGGTCGCCAACAGCATCATGGCCGTCGTGAACGGGGCGCGCCAGGTCGAATGCACGATCAACGGCATCGGCGAGCGCGCCGGCAATTGCTCGCTCGAGGAAGTGGTCATGGCGCTCAAGACGCGCGAGGCCTTCTTCAACGCGCGCACCGGTATCCAGACCAGCCGGCTCTACCCGACCGCGCGCCTGGTGTCCAGCATCACGGGCATGCCCATTCCGCGCAACAAGGCCATCGTCGGCGAAAACGCCTTCGCCCACGAATCGGGCATACACCAGCACGGGATGCTCAAGCACCACAGCACCTACGAGATCATGCGGCCGGAGGACGTCGGTCTGTGCCGCTCGAGCCTGGTGCTCGGTAAGCACAGCGGCCGGCATGCCTTCCGCGAGCGCGTCAAGGAGCTCGGCTTCGAGCTCGACGACGTCGAGTTCAACCGGGTCTTCGCCGAGTTCAAGGCCCTCGCCGACAAGAAGAAGGAGCTCTTCGACGGTGACATCGAGGCGCTCGTGCTGCGTGCCGAAGGCTCCGCCACCGGACCGTGGTCGCTCGAGTCGCTGCGCACGGAGTCCGCCAGCCAGAGCGGCGCCCGGGCGACTGTCGCCCTGCGACACGTGGATGGGCGGTCGGTCGAGCGCAGCGCAACCGGCGACGGTCCCGTGGATGCAGCCTTCAAGGCCATGGAAGAAGCAACTGGCATACGCGCCGTGCTGCGCAAGTTCGAGCTGCGCAGTGTCTCGGAGGGCGAGGATGCCCAGGGCGAGGCGATCGTCTACGTCGACCACAACGGGCGCAGCTATCGCGGCGCGAGTGTCAGCACTGACATCGTCGAGTCGAGCGCCCGCGCTTTTCTCGAAGTCATCAATCGCATCGAGCTCGCCCAGAGGTCCGGTGCGACCCGCAACGTGGAGGAACGCGGCAGCGCAACCCGTGCCGCTCAGGCAGCTGTATGACGACACCCCGCACGATGTTCGAGAAGGTATGGTCGGCACACGAGGTGGTGCCCGAGACGGCCGACACGCCCGCGGTCATCTTCGTCGACCTGCATCTGACGCATGAAGTCACCTCGCCGCAGGCCTTTGCCGTGCTGCGCGAGCGTGGTCTCAAGGTGCGCCGACCCGACCTCACGCTGGCAACGATGGATCACGCGACGCCGACCCGGACCGAGCAGGTCTTCGGCGGTGCGCCGATCTCGATCGACTCCGCCGCCCGACAGATCCGGCAGCTCGAGCACAACTGCGCCGAGTTCGGCATCGAGCTGTTCGGACTGCAGCACGAGCTGCGCGGCATCGTGCACATCATCGGACCCGAGCTCGGCCTCACGCAGCCTGGCAAGACCATCGTCTGTGGCGACAGCCATACGAGCACGCACGGTGCCTTCGGCGCGCTCGCCTTCGGCATCGGGACGACCGAGGTGGGCCACGTGATGGCCACTCAATGCCTGCTGCAGAAGAAGCCGAGGACTCTCGCGATCGAGGTGCACGGCCGGCTGCCGGCCGGTGTCACGGCAAAAGATCTGATTCTCGCGATCATCGGCCGGATCGGGGTCTCCGGCGGCACGGGGCACGTGATCGAGTATCGCGGCGAGGCGATCCGCGCGCTCACCATGGAAGAGCGCATGACCGTCTGCAACATGAGCATCGAGGCCGGGGCTCGCGCCGGGATGATCGCGCCCGATGAGACCACCTACGGCTATCTGCGCGGCCGCCCGCGCGCGCCGCAGGGCGAAGCCTGGGACCGCGCGCTCGAGCAGTGGAATCAACTGCCGACGGATCCAGGCGCGCGCTTCGACCGCAGTGTCGAGATCGATGCGAACACCCTCGAACCGATGATCACCTATGGCACGAATCCGGGCATGGTGGTTCCGATCTCGCAGAGCATACCGGACCGCCGTGGGGACCCGGTGTTCGATGCCGCGATGAAGTACATGGGCCTGCAACCGGGTGAGTCGATCCAGAACGCTCCGGTCAATGTCGTGTTCGTCGGCAGCTGCACCAACGGCCGCCTGTCGGACCTGCGCGCCGCGGCGAACATGATCAAGGGTCGCAGGGTAGCGAGCGGCGTGCACATGCTCGTGGTCCCAGGCTCCCAAGCGGTCAAACGGGCCGCCGAGGCCGAGGGTCTGGACGAGATCTTCCGCGCCGCAGGCGCGGAGTGGCGCGAGTCGGGCTGTTCGATGTGCCTCGGCATGAACGGCGACACGGTCCCCAAGGGCCAGTACGCCGTGAGCACCAGCAACCGTAATTTCGAGGGCCGCCAGGGCATCGGTGCACGCACCCTGCTCGCGAGTCCCGAGACTGCGGCGGCCTCGGCGATCCGCGGTCGAGTCACCGACCCGCGCACGCTCATCCACGGTTGAGCAGAGGGGCGCGCAGACCATGCAACCGATCAAGACGATCCGCTCGCGTACGGTCGTGATGCCGGCGACGAACATCGACACCGACCAGATCATCCCCGGGCGCTTCCTGACCACGACGTCCAAGTCCGGTCTCGGAGCGCATCTGTTCGCGGACTGGCGCTACCGGTCCGACGGCACGCCGGACCCGGACTTCATCCTCAACCGCCCGGAGGCGGCCGGGTGCAGGATCCTCGTGGCAGGCCGGAACATCGGCTGCGGCTCCTCGCGCGAGCACGCGCCGTGGGCACTGCTCGACTACGGCTTTCAGGCCGTCATCAGCACCGAGATCGCCGACATCTTCCGCAACAATTCCCTCAAGAACGGACTGCTGCCCGTGATCGTCGACGAAGCGACGCACTCATGGCTGCTCGCGAACCCCGGTGCCGAGGTCGAGATCGACGTCGAGCGCGCCGAGCTGCGCCTGCCGGACGGGCGCAGCGTGAGCTTTCCAATCGACGGATTCGCGCGCTATTGCCTCGTCAACGGCGTCGACGAACTCGGTTTCCTGCTGTCGAAGCAGGCCGAGATCGCTGCCTACGAAACGCGCCGCCGCTGAGCACGGCCGATGGACGCGAGGATCGCCGTACTCGGCGGGGACGGAATCGGACCCGAGGTCACGGCAGAGGCCATGCGCGTGCTCGAACACGTCGCCGGCTTGTTCGGTCATCGCTTCGAACTGCGGCCGGCCCTTTTCGGCGGCGCTGCCATCGATGCCCACGGCGATGGGCTGCCGGACGCGACTCTCCGCACCTGCCTCGACAGCGACGCGGTCCTGCTCGGCGCGATCGGCGGTCCGCGCTGGGGCCCCTCAGCGCCAGTGCGGCCCGAACCCGCGCTGCTGCGACTGCGCCGCGAACTCGGTGTCTACGCGAACCTGCGCCCCATCAGCATCATGGAGCCGCTGCGTGCGGCATCGGTCATCAAGCCAGAGATCCTGGCCGGCGTCGACCTGATCTTCGTGCGCGAGCTGACCGGCGGCATCTACTTCGGCGCCAAGTCGCGCACGGTCGAGCGCGCGGTCGACGAGTGCGCCTACTCGGTCGGCGAAATCGAACGGATCACGCGTGTGGCCGGCCGGATCGCCGCACGGCGTCGGGGACTTGTCACACAGATCGACAAATCGAACGTGCTGGAGACCTCCAAGCTCTGGCGCGAGGTATCGGAGCGCGTGATCCGGGAGGAGTTTCCCGGAGTGCGAATCGAGCACATGCTGGTCGATGCCGCGGCCATGCATCTGCTCCGCCGTCCCCGTGATTTCGACGTCCTGCTGACCGAGAACCTCTTCGGTGACGTGCTCACCGACGAGGCCGCGATGCTCGCCAGTTCGCTCGGCCTGCTGCCGTCGGCCTCGCTCGGCGACGGTCGCCGCGGACTGTACGAGCCGATCCATGGCTCGGCGCCCGACATCGCGGGCCGAGGCATCGCCAATCCAATCGGTACGATCCTCTCCGCTGCCCTGCTGCTGCGCCACTCGCTCGGCCTCGAGGCCGAGGCTGCCTGCGTCGAGCAGGCTGTGCGCGGAGCCGTCGGGGCGGGCGCTCGCACCGCAGACATCGCCGCGGAGGGTGCAACCGTTCTGACGACGCGCGAAATGGGCGATGCGGTGCTGGCAGGGCTGGCCCGCTAGGCACTATCCCTGCGGAGCTTGCCTAGACGCGCCGCATCCAGCCGTAGCGGTCCGGTGCCTCGCCCTGCTGGATCGCCACCAGCGCAGCACGCAGTCGTCGCGTCTGCGGACCGACTTGCCCGTCGCCGACGCGGATCTCGCGGCCGTCCCGCACGAGCGTGCCCACTCCCGCGAGCACGGCTGCCGTACCGGATAACGCGGCCTCCCCGCTGCTGACCCACTCGATCATCTCCGGGACCCGGAAGACACGCTCCTCGACCGTGTAGCCGAGATCCCGCGCGATCATCAGCAGCGAGTCACGGGTCACGCCGTGCAGGAACGTCGAATCGAGACTGCGCGTGAGCACCCGCCCTTCCGCGAGCAGCAGGAAATTGGCGGCGCCCGTCTCCTGCACCTCGCCACTGGGACAGAAAAGGACTTGGTCGACGCCATACGCCTTCTTGGCGGCGAGCGTGGGTCCCATCGCTGCGGCGTAGTTGCCACCCGTCTTGACGACTCCCAGATGCGGCGCGCAGCGCTGTGCGTGCTCCTCGACGAGGATCCTGAGCGGCTTCATGCCGCCGGCGAAGTAGTCCCAGACGGGACTCGCGAGCACGAGCAGGCAAGCCTCAGTCGACGGCGTCGCGGCGGCGCCGATGTTAGGCATGGTGCCGAAAAGCAGCGGCCGCAGGTACAACGCCCCGGGCGCCTCCGGCACGTCAGCGCGCACGCGGTCGATCAGCGAGAGGACCATGGTCGACAGCTGCTCCGCGTCGGGCACCGGCAGCACGAGCGCGCGCGCGCTCTGCTGCAAGCGCGCGACGTGGCGATCGAGCCGGAACACGTGGATGCTGCCATCGCCATGCCGGTAGGCCTTGAAACCCTCGAAGCAGGAGCTGCCGTAATGCAGTGCATGCAGGGCCGGGTGGAGCGGCAGCGGCGCGGTGTCCTGGATCTGCATCGGGCTCCAGGCCCCGTCCCGGTACCAGGCTACGGCCATCTGGGCCGCCAGGACGCTGCCGAACGGAGCGTTCTGCGCCGGATGGACGGGGGCCGGTTGGGCGTTCATCGAAGTGACTCCTCAGAGGAAGATCGTGGCGGGATGTTCGAGCCGTGTCTTGAGCGCCTGGATCATCGCCGCGGCGTCATAACCGTCGACGAAGCGGTGATCGAACGACGAAGACAGGTTCATCATCCTGCGGATCGTCATCTTGCCATCGCGGACGACGACGCGCTCGACGGCCTTGTTGATGCCCACGATCGCTACCTCCGGGGCGTTGAGGATGGGCGTCGAGACGATGCCGCCGAGCTTGCCGAGGCTGGTCACCGTGATCGTCGAACCCGTGAACAGCTCACGCGGTGCGGCACGACCGCGGGCCGCTTCGGCGACCCGACGTATCCCGGCCGACAGAGCCCCGAGGTCGAGCTTGTCGGCATCGCGGAGCACCGGCACCTTGAGACCGTCCGGCGTCTGCGTGGCGATGCCAACGTGCACGGCGCGATAGCGGCGAATGACGTTGCGCGACTCGTCATAGTGCGCGTTGCAATGAGGAAAATCGCGCAGCACCCTGACCAGTCCCGCTACGATCAACGGCAGCAGCGACATCGGCGCGGCATCTGCCGGCGCCGAGGCATTCAGATGCTGCCGCAGCGCCTCGAGTTCCGTGACGTCGACTTCCTCGACATAGCTGAAGTGCGGAATGCGCCGCTTGGCCTCACTCATTCGCTCCGCGATCAAGCGCCGGACACCGATGACCGGAATCTCCTCGACCTCAGCCGTGCCGGCCACCGTGCCGTGCGCGCGTTCGAGGTCGGCGGCCTGAATGCGCCCGCCCGGTCCGCTGCCGCGCACCCGCGCGAGATCGATGCCGGCCTCGCGCGCTCGCCGACGCGTCGCGGGCGACGCCTTGACGCGGGCCGGGCGCGGCTCCGTGCCCTCTCTCGTGCCGGCGGCCGGCGCAGGCGGCGTAGCGCCCGCCTGGGCGGCCTCCCTGCCCTGCTCGCCATCCGCCGGCGACCGAATCGGCGCCTCCGCAGTGATCGCCTGTTCGTCGAGCTCGAACACCGCGAGTTCGGCGCCGACCGCGACCGATTGTCCGGGCTCTGCTGCAACCGAGAGCAGCCGGCCGGAGACAGGCGACGGTACTTCCACGACCGCCTTGTCGGTCGACATCTCGAGAAGCGGGTGGTCCTCCGCCACGTATTCGCCGGGGCGGACGCGCCACGCGACGACTTCCGCCGCGACCGTTCCCTCGCCGAGATCCGGCAGCTTGAAGACGAACCGGCTCATGCGACCTCCATGAGTGCCTGCAGCGCGAGCTTCACGCGGGGCTTGCCAGGGAAATATTCCCACTCGAAGGCGTGTGGATAGGGGGTATCCCAGCCGGCCACCCGCGCGATCGGCGCCTCGAGATCCCAGAAGCACCGTTCCTGGATCGAGGCGGACAGTTCGGCGCCGAAACCGCCGAAACGCGTGGCCTCGTGCGCGATCAGACAGCGCCCCGTGCGGCTGACCGAGGCAGCGATCGTGTCGATGTCGAGCGGCACCATGCAGCGCACGTCCACGACCTCGGCATCGACCCCGAGCTCCGCGGCGGCCGCCAGGCAGACGTGCACCATCGTGCCGTAGGTGACGATCGTCGCCGCCGAGCCCTCGCGAACGATGGCCGCACGGCCGAGCGGCACGCGGTAATGACCAGCCGGCACCTCACCGGCCGGGTGGGCATCCCAGGCTACCGCGGGCTTGTTCGGGTCGCCATCGAAAGGTCCGTTATAAATCCGCTTCGGCTCGAAGAAGATCACCGGATCGTCGTCCTCGATCGCCGAAATCAGCAGGCCTTTGGCGTCGTAGGGGTTGGACGGCATGACGACCTTGAGCCCGCTGACATGCGCGAAGATGGCCTCCGGGCTCTGCGAGTGGGTCTGACCACCGCGTATGCCGCCGCCGCATGGGGTGCGTATGGTCACCGGCGCGAAGAAATCCGAGGCGCTGCGGTAGCGCAGTCGGGCCAGCTCGCTGACGATCTGATCGTAGGCCGGATAGATGTAGTCGGCGAACTGGATTTCCGCGACCGGTCTGAGCCCGTTGACGCTCATGCCGATCGCGGCGCCGACGATGCCACCCTCGGCAATCGGCGTGTCGAGTACGCGGTGCGAACCATACTTGCGCTGCAGTCCTTCGGTGACGCGGAACACGCCGCCGAAGTAACCCACATCCTCGCCGAGCACGACGACCGTCGGATCGCGCTCGAGCATCACGTCCATGGCCGAATTCAGCGCCTGGACCATGTTCATGCGCGGCATGATCAGGGCCCCCTGCTCGCGTCGCCTGACTCGGCCGTGGCGCCGGCCAGGGCGGCTCGCTCCGCCGCCAGTTCCTCACGCTGCCTGCGCAGGTGCTCGGGCAGTTCGCGGAACACGTCCTCGAACATCAGCGCGGGATCGAGCCGCGGCCCCTCGGTCAGCGTGCCGTGCCGGACCGCAGCCTTCCAGTCTGCGGCGAGCGCTGATTCGAGCTCGGCGAGCAGGGCTGCGTGACGCTGGTCGTCCCACTCGCCGAGCGTCACGAGATGCCGGCGCAACCGTTCCACCGGATCGCCGAGCGGCCAGTGCTCGAAGTCATCCCGCGGCCGATAGCGGCTCGGATCGTCACTGGTCGAGTGGGCACCAGCGCGATAGGTCACGAGTTCGATCAATGTGGCTCCGTGCCCGGCCCGCGCGCGCTCAGCGGCCCAGCTCGTCGCGGCATGGACCGCGAGGAAGTCGTTGCCATCGACGCGCAACCCGGCGATACCGACTCCCGGCCCGCGCGCGGCGAACGATCGCTGCTCACCGCCAGCGAACCCCTGGAACGTGGAGATCGCCCACTGATTGTTGACCACGTTGAGGATCACCGGCGCCCGGTACACCTTGGCGAACAGCAGGGCGTGATGGAAGTCGGCCTCCGCGGTGCTGCCCTCGCCGAGCCACGCCGCAGCGACGTCGGTATCGCCCCTGATCGCCGCGGCCATTGCCCAGCCGACTGCCTGCGGGAACTGCGTGGCGAGATTGCCGGAAATCGAGAACAGACGGCGGCGCGCCGAGTGGTACATCACGGGCAGTTGCCTGCCCTTGCACATGTCGGCCGTATTCGAGAGCAGTTGGCACATCATCTCGAACGGTGGCATCCCGCGGGCGAGGAACAGTCCCTGGTTGCGGTACGAAGGGAACAGCATGTCCGAATCGCGCAGCGCCATCGCTGCTGCGACCGACACGGCCTCCTCGCCGTACGAGCGTACGTAGAAAGTGATGCGTCCCTGGCGCTGGGTCCGGTGCATGCGGTCGTCGAACAGGCGCGTCAGCAGCATGTGCCGCAAGCCGCCGCGGAGTACCTCCGGCGTGAGCCCGGGATCCCAGGGTCCGACGGCGCGCCCTTCGCCGTCGAGCACGCGGACGAGTTCCTCGGCGAGCGATACGGTGTCGCGAACCGGTACGTCGATGGGCGGGCGCGGGACTGCGCCGGCGTCGGACAGGTGCACGTAGCTGAAATCAGGTTTCTGGCCGGGCCGCGCGGGGACGGTCGGGACATGCAGGCGTGATGCAGGGCTCATGACGATCAGCCTACGCCCATGGCGGCGCAATGCGCTGACCGAATTGGTTGTTGTTCGAGGGCAATTTGAATAGTTTATCGATCAGATAGTGAAATCTGGCGCGCCCTGATTTATGAAACTCGATCGACTTGATCTGCAGATTCTGGACGCACTGCAAAGAGACGCAACCTTATCGACGGCCGAGGTCGCCTCGCGCGTTGGTCTCTCACAGTCACCATGCTGGCGTCGCATCAGCCTGCTCGAGCAGCAGGGCGTCATCAAGCGCCGCGTCGCGCTGCTGTCGCGCGAGAAGCTCGGCCTCGAGGTACTGGTCTTCGTGCACGTCAAGCTGACCAGCAATGGCTGGCAGTCACTGCCGAAGTTCAAGCAGCAGGTCGTGAGCTTTCCCGAAGTCATACAGTGCTTCGTGCTGATGGGCGACATCGACTTCATCCTGCTGGTCGCCACGCCGACGATCGACGCCTACAACAACTTCGTGCAGAGGAAGCTCGCGCAGGTGCCCGGGGTCCAGTCGATCGACTCGCGGATCGTGCTCGAGGAGACCAAGAACACGACCGAGTTGCCCCTCGAGGCGATCAGCTCCTGAGGCGCGCGAGTGCGGCATCGAGGTCGCGCAGCAGATCATCGACGCATTCGATGCCGATCGACAGCCGCAACAGTCCGTCGCTGAGTCCGGCCGCAGCGCGCGCCGCGGGTTCCATCGCTGCGTGCGTCATGCTGGCCGGGTGCGCTACCAGGCTCTCGACGCCGCCTAGCGATTCCGCGAGCGAGAACAGCTCGAGACCCTCGACGAAGCGACGCACGGCCGGCGCACCACCCTCTAGTTCGATCGTGACGATCGCACCGAAACCTCGCTGCTGACGCCTTGCGAGCTCATGGCCGGCGTGAGCCGGCAGTCCGGGGTAGAGCACGCAGCTGATGCCGCTCTGCGCGCTCGCCCATTCAGCGATCGCCTGCGCGTTGCTGCCGTGGACGGCGAGCCGAGCGTGCAGCGTGCGGACGCCGCGCAGCGTCAGAAAACTGTCGAACGGCGCGCCGGTCAGACCGAGGCAGTTCGCCCACCAGGCCAGCCGCTCCGCGAGTTCGTGCGTCGCCGCGACCACGGCACCGCCGACGACGTCGCTGTGGCCGTTGAGGTACTTGGTCGTCGAGTGGACGACGAGGTCGGCACCGAAATCGAGCGGCCGCTGCCAGACGGGCGAGAGGAAGGTGTTGTCGACCACGGCGAGCGCGCCCGCACGATGTGCCAGGGCAGCGACCTCGGCGATATCCGTGATCCGCAACAGCGGATTGCTGGGCGTCTCGATCCAGACCAGCGCGGCCGGCTGCGCCAGCGCGCGCTCGAGCGCCGTCGCGTCGCCGAAATCGACGAACTCGACACGGAAGTCGCCGCGGCGGGCCCAGGCCGTCAGCAGGCGGAATGTGCCGCCATAGCAATCGTGCGGCGCGACGATGCGTTGCCCGATCCCGAGCAGATGCCCGACGAGCGTGATGGCACTCATCCCCGAACCGGTCACGACGGCGCCCGCGCCACCCTCGAGATCCGCGAGCGCGTCGGCGAGCAGATCGCGCGTCGGGTTGCCCGAACGTGAGTAGTCGTAGCGCCGTTTGACGCCGAAAGACTCGAATGCGAATGTCGAGGTCAGGTGGATCGGCGGCACCACCGCGCCCGTCAGCGGGTCGCTCTCGAGACCCGCGCGAACCGCGCGCGTCGCGGGGTCCTGTGGCGCGCTCACGGGCCCGTACCACCGAGTGGCGCGAGAGCACGCGCGAACACCGGCTTGAGCTGCTCGGCTTCCTTGAGGAAAGCGTCGTGGCCGAACACTGACGAGATTTCGTGCAGTCGCGCATTCGGCAGCCGCGCCGCCATCGCCCGCATGTCGGCGAGCGGGACCAGCTGGTCTTCGCGCACGGCCACGGCGATGGTCGGCACGAAGATCCGTGTCGCATCGACCCTGTGCAGGTCGATCGACTCCGACAGGCACATGAAGCCGTCCGGCTCGTAGCGCTGGGCATAGTCGCGGCCGCGCGCCATCAGGTATTCCTCCACCGGAAACACGAAGCCGGCATCCGTCCAGCGTGGACTGCCGGCGAAACGTGCGGCGAACTCCTCGGGACTGCGATAGGTCGACATGGCGAGCGCACGGGCCAGCACCAGCCCTTCACGCGGGGCACCGAGATCGCTGGCGAGGCGCACGATACGCCGCTGCACGCTGCGCCAGGCCGTGGCCATTGGATGCGTGCGATCAGCCGCGCTGATAACGACCAGCTGCGCAACGCGATCCGGATAGCGCTCGGCGAACGCGAGGGCGACCATGCCTCCGTAAGAAGCGCCGACGACCCCGCGCAGGGCCTTGATGCCAAGGTGGTTGAGCAGCCGCAGCAGCAGGTCCGCCTGATCGTAGGTCGAGACACTCGGAAAGACCTGGCCACCGCGCGGGCCCGTGCTATCCCCGCTGCCACCGAGGAAGTCGAATGACAGGATGCGCAGATGCTCGGCTGGCAGTGCGAGGCCGAGTCCGACGACCTCATGCCACCAGCCCGAACCCGGATCGTCGGTCGAGTAGACGCGACGCCCCGCCGAGATACCGCCGAGTGCAACGATCACGGGCGCCTGTGCGGGCCCGGCGATCCGCCAGGCCACCCTGACGCCATCGAGGACGCCGCCATGATGCAGCCGCACCTCGCCCGGCACTTCAAGGATGCCTTCACGCGTGAGAAGCACAGCGGTGCCAGTGGCATCGCTGGCCTGGCGCTCCGCCAGCGTTGCTGCGTTCAAGTCCTCGCGTTGGCTCATGCGACGATCCGTAACCGTCTCCAGCGTTCTCGTCGCGACTCCGTTTGGCCGATGCCGCACGGGGCCGACTCCAATCGCAACTCCGGAGCGCCCGCAAGGCGGGTGTTCGCCCTCCCCCGGGAACCGGTGACGATCGGGCCCGACCGGCGAACCGCTCATCTGTGCTGCGCGCGGCGCGGCAGGAGTTGGCACCTCTTCCGGAGATCGGGCTCCGGAGGTTGCCCCGGCGTCGAAGGGCCTTTCCCTCAGCCGGTCTCGATGAGTGGCGCGATTGTCCGTGACACGCTCCGCTGCGTCAACGGTGATTTGACGCCGGCTGTACCAGCGTGTTAGCGTGTTAATACATTAGCACATTTGGCTCCCGCTCAAGCAGACGATGAAGCAGCACCGTCATCAGACGCCTCGGCAGCAGGCGCTATCCGAACGCAACCTGTACCAGGCCATACTGACCCTGCGTACCGTCGAGGAGTGTCGCGCCTTCTTCCGCGACCTCTGCACGCCGGCCGAAATCGAGGCGATGGCCGACCGCTGGGCCTGTGTCGAAGGTCTGGAGCGCGGTCTGCCCTACCGCGAGGTGCACCGCACGACGGGAGTCAGCGTCACGACCGTGGGCCGGGTGGCCCGCTACCTCTCCGACGGCAATGGCGGCTACCAGCTCGCTGCGCGCCGCCTCGAGGGTCAGCGCCTCGAGAATGTCGCGTCGCGCAGCGGCGGCGGCACGTCCCGCTGATCCTTGCGAACGCGCTCCCGGCACTCCGCATGGACAAGGACATCCGCCTCAAGCTCGCGATCCAGAAGTCGGGCCGACTGACCGACCCCTCGGTCGACCTGCTGACCCGCTGCGGACTGAAAGTCTCGCGCGGCAAGGATCAGCTGATCGCCTTCGGCGAGAACATGCCGCTCGACCTGCTGTTCGTCCGCGACGACGACATCCCTGATCTCGTGCAGGAAGACGTCTGCGACCTCGGACTCGTCGGTCTCAACGTGCTGGAGGAGAAGCGCCTCGAAATGGCGGTCCGTCACGCGCGCGCGAACTTCCAGGTGCTGCGTGACCTGGACTTCGGGCGCTGCCGTCTGTCCATCGCCATGCCGGAAGGCGCGATCTACGAGGGCGCCTCGTCGCTGCGCGGCAGGCGGATTGCAACCACCTACCCGTTCCTGCTGGAGCACTTCCTCGCCCAGCGGGGTGTCGACGCCGAGATCGTCAACCTCTCGGGCGCGGTCGAGATCGCGCCGCGGCTCGGTCGGGCCGATGCGATCTGCGACCTCGTGTCGACGGGGTCGACGCTGGTCGCCAACCGCCTCCGCGAGGTCGAGACGGTGCTCGAGAGCCATGCCGTGCTGATCCGGACTCCCCTGCCGCTGACGCCGATCAAGGACGAGTGGGTGGACCGGCTGCTGATGCGCATCGATGGCGTGCAGCAGGTCAGGGAGAGCAAGTACATCATGCTGCACGCGCCGCGCGCCGCCCTGCCTGCCATCAGGGAACTGCTGCCGGGCAGCGAAACCCCGACGGTGATTCCTCTCGAAGGTCATCCCGACAAGGTCGCGATCCATGCGGTCTGCCGCGAAAACGTCTTCTGGGAGACGCTGGAGAGCCTCAAGAAGGCCGGGGCGAGCGCAGTGCTCGTGCTGCCGGTCGAGAAGATGCTCGCCTGAAATGCAGATACTCGACTGGCAGACCCTGGATGAGTCCGCAAGGCGCGAGGCGCTGGCGCGCCCGTTAGCGGCGGAGCGGGCCGGCATCCACGACAGCGTGCGCGAGACCGTCTCGGCAGTGCGGCTGCGCGGCGACGCTGCGGTGCGCGAACTGACGGCACGCTTCGACGGCGTCCAGGTCGACGAGCTGCAGGTCGACCGGCGCGAGTTCGCGCGCGCGCGCGCCGCAGTGCCGATCGACCAGATCCGGGCGCTAGAGCGTGCGATCGGCAACATCCGCCGCTTTCACGAGGCGCAGAAGCTCGCACCCATCCTCGTCGAGACCTCGCCCGGCGTGACCTGCGAGCGCATCGTGCGCGCGATCCCCGCAGTGGGTCTGTACGTGCCGGCCGGCAGCGCGCCGCTCCCGTCCGCGCTGATCATGGCCGCAGTGCCGGCCCAGATTGCGGGTTGCCGCAAACGCATCCTCTGCTCCCCACCGGCCGCCGATGGCAAGGTGCACCCCGCCATTCTCGTCGCAGCGGATCTCTGCGAAGTGGATACCGTATTCCGAATCGGCGGCGCCCAGGCGATCGCCGCCATGGCCTATGGCACCGAGAGTGTGCCCAAGGTCGACAAGATATTCGGGCCCGGTTCGGCGTGGGTCACGGCGGCAAAACAGATCGTCGCGAGTGACCCGTCAGGTGCCGCGCTCGACCTGCCGGCGGGCCCGTCCGAAGTTCTGGTCGTCGCCGACCGGTTCGCGCGGCCGGCATTCATCGCCGCGGATCTGCTCGCGCAGGCCGAACACGACCGCCTGTCGCAGGCCATCCTCGTCACGGACAGCGCGGAGCTCGCCGCAGCGGTCGCGACCGCACTCGAGACGCAGCGACGATCGCTGTCCCGCGGCGAGATACTCGGGGAATCCGTCGCACACAGCCGAGCGATCGTGGTCGCCGACATCGGCGAAGCGATCGAGGTCGCGAATCTCTACGCACCCGAGCATCTGCTGCTGCAGGTCGCCGAGCCGCGCCGCTGGCTGCCGAAGGTCGTGCATGCAGGCTCGGTCTTCCTCGGTCACTGGACGCCGGAACCGATCGGCGATTACTGCTCCGGCACGAATCACGTGCTCCCCACCTACGGCTACTCGCGGGCGTACAGCGGGTTGTCGCTGCTCGATTTCGTCAAGCGGATCACTGTACAGGAACTGACGACGTATGGACTGCGGGATCTCGGCCCGACGGCGGCGACACTGGCCGATCTCGAAGGGCTCGACGCCCACGCGCAGGCCGTGCGCCTGCGTCTCGTCGAGCTCGACCGCCTCGCCGGCGCAGTCGATTCCGAGGCGCCGGCATGACCGATCCGCTCACGCTGGCGCGGCCGGACATTGTGGCGCTCAAACCGTACTCGCATGCCGCCTGGGATCCGCGTCTCGAACGGCTGCATGCCAACGAGCTGCCGTGGCGCGTGCAAGGCGATACGAGCATCGCCGGTCTCAATCGCTATCCGGAACCGCAACCCCGCGAGCTCCTCGCGCGCCTCGCAGAGCTGTACGGAGTCGAGCCGTCCATGGTGCTCGTCGGGCGCGGCAGTGACGAGGGCATTGACCTCATCACGAGGGCGTTCTGCCTCGCCGGCCGCGATGCCGTGCTCGTCTGCCCGCCGACCTTCGGGATGTATGCGGTGGCCGCGCGTATCCAGGGAGCAAGGGTCATCGAGGCCCCGCTCGATCCGGAGCGCGGCTTTGCGCTCGACCTGCCGGCCGTACTCGGCGCGATCGCGCGCGTGAAGCTGGTGTATCTGTGTACGCCGAACAACCCGACCGGCAACCTGCTCGCTGCGGCAGACGTTGAAGCCGTGATCGAGCAGGCCCGCGGCCGCGCGCTCGTCGTGATCGACGAAGCCTATGGTGAGTTCTCAACGGCACCGAGCGCTGTCGCGCGGATCGCAGCGCACCCGCACGTGGTCGTGCTGCGCACGCTTTCGAAGGCGCACGGGCTGGCAGGGGCGCGGATCGGCGCGCTCGTCGCAGATCCCAGGATCGTCGGACTGCTGCGTCGGATCATTCCGCCGTATGCCATCGCCCAGCCGGCGGTCGAAGCCGCGCTCGCGGCGCTCGAGCCCGAGCGGCTCGCGATCATGCGCGTCCGCCGCGACGACATCCTCCGCGAGCGCGAGAGGGTGGCCGCGGCGCTCGCCGGTCGCCCAGGCGTGCGCCGCGTCTGGCCCAGCGATGCGAACTTCCTGCTGGTGGAGTTCGCAGACGCTGGCCGTGCTCTCGAACGGATCGCCACCGCGGGCCTCCTCGTCCGCGACTTCCGCGGCATGGCCGGGCTCGGCGAGGCGCTGCGCATCACGATCGGCACGCCGGCACAGAATTCGAGAATGCTGGACAGTCTGCCATGAAAGTCGTCTTTCTGGACCGCGACGGGACGCTGATCGAGGAACCGCCTGACGAACAGGTCGACTCCCTCGAGAAGCTGCGTTTCATGCCCGGCGTGTTCGCGGCGCTCGCGCGGCTCCGCGACGCCGGCTACCGATTCGCGATCGTCACCAACCAGGATGGTCTCGGGACTGCGAGTTTCCCAACCGCCTCCTACGAGATCGCGCAACGCTTCCTCATCGATGCGTTCTCGAGCCAGGGCATCGAGTTCGAGCGGACATTCGTCTGCCCGCACTTCCGGACCGAGGGTTGTCGTTGTCGCAAGCCGGGTACCGCTCTCGTCGAGGACTGGATCCGCGAGATGCAAGTGGACCTCGCGGCGAGCGCGATGATCGGCGATCGCGACACGGACCTCGAGTTCGCGCGCAACCTCGGGGTGCGCGGCTTCCGTGTGCTGCGCGACGGCTCGCCGCAGACTCGCTGGAACGCCATCGCCGACGACCTGCTCGCGCGTCGCGCAACGGTCGAGCGATCGACGCGCGAGACCCGCATCACGGTCCGGGTCGATCTCGACAGGCCGGATCCGCAGCGTATCTCCACGGGTATCGGCTTCTTCGACCACATGCTCGAACAGATCGCCAAGCATGGTGGCTTCGCCCTCGAACTCGATTGTCGTGGTGACTTGCATGTCGACGAGCATCACACCGTGGAGGACTGCGCCCTCGCGCTCGGCGAGGCGCTGCGGCGGGCGCTCGGCGACAAATGCGGCATTCAGCGCTATGGGTTCCTGCTGCCCATGGACGAGGCGAGCGCGCAGGTCGCCATCGATCTGTCCGGCCGCGCCTATCACGTCTTCGAGGGCAGGTTCGGCAGGGACCAGGTCGGCGGTCTGCCGACCGAGCTCGTGCCGCACTTCTTCCGCTCGCTTGGCGACTCGCTCGGGGCCGCGATCCACGTTCGCGTCCAAGGTGAGAATACACATCACATGGTCGAGGCCTGTTTCAAGAGCGTAGGTCGCGCCCTGCGACAGGCCTTCCGCCGCGAATCGTCCGGCGACGTGCCGTCGACGAAGGGGATGCTGTGAGCGCGCCAGGCAAGCTCGCCGACGTGGACGTCGTGATCGTCGACTCCGGCGGCGCGAACCTCGCCTCGCTCGAACATGCGCTCGCGCGCATCGGTGGCCGATCTCTGGTGACGTCCGAGCCCGCGTTGATCGCTGCGGCGCCGCGCATCATCGTGCCGGGGGTCGGATCGGCGCAGGCGGCGATGCGACGGCTGCGCGAGACGGGCCTTGACACCCTGCTCCCTGCGTTGCGGCAACCTGTGCTCGGCATCTGTCTCGGGATGCAGCTTCTGTTCCGCCACTCCGACGAAGGTGACACGGAATGCCTGGGGCTCATCGACGACAGCGTACGCCGCCTCGAACCGGCGCCCGGACTACCGGTACCCCACATGGGTTGGAATTCTCTGACCAGGCGCAAGCCCGACCCGCTGCTCGGGGGCATCGGCGACGACTCCTGGTTCTACTTCGTCCATAGCTATGCGGTGCGCCCGGGCCCGACGACTCTCGCGAACACCGACTACGGCGTACCGTTCGCTGCGGTCGTCCGTCGCGACAACTTCTGGGGGACGCAATTCCATCCTGAACGCTCGAGCGTGGCTGGTGCGCGCCTGCTCGAGAACTTCCTGAGGCTCTGCTGATGCTCCTGATCCCGTCGATAGACCTGCGCGGCGGCCGCTGCGTCAGGCTGCTGCGCGGCGATTTCGCAGCCGAGACCCGCTACGACTACGAACCGCACGAGCTGCTGTCGCGATATCGCGCCCTCGGGGCCACGTGGCTGCACATCGTCGACCTCGACGGCGCGCGTGACGGCCGCCTCGCGAATCGCGACACGATCATCGCGCTGGCGAGCCAGAGGGCCGTCAACCTGCAGGTTGGCGGCGGGCTGCGCAGTCTCGAGATCGCCGATGACCTGCTGCGGCACGGCGTCGACCGGCTCGTGATCGGCAGTGCGGCGGTCGAGCAGCCCACGCAGGTGCGCGAATGGTTTGTGCGCTTCGGCGCCGAGCGACTGTGTCTGGCGCTCGACGTCCGGCTCGACGCTGCCGGCGTCCCGCTGATCCAGACCCGCGGCTGGACGCAGGCGACCGGGCGGACGCTCTGGGAGGTCGTGGATGCCTACCGCGAGTGCGGCCTGCGACACCTGCTGTGCACCGACGTCGAGCGCGATGGCGCGCTCGAGGGTCCCAACCTCGAACTATATTCCGAAGCGATCCGCCGCCACCCGGACCTTGCTTGGCAGGCCTCGGGCGGAGTGCGCGACGCACGCGATCTCGCCGCCCTCGCCGCGCTCGGCATGGCCGCGGCCGTCAGCGGCAAGGCGCTGCTCGAACAGCGCATGACGGCGGCGGAACTCGCGCCTTTCCTCGGCTGACATGCTGGCCCGTCGGATCATCCCCTGCCTCGATGTTCGCGACGGTCAGGTCGTCAAGGGCGTGCGGTTCCGCGACCATCGCGTCGTCGGTGACATCCTGGAGCTGGCGTCTCGCTACCGCGACGAGGGCGCCGACGAGCTCGTTTTCTACGACATCACGGCCAGTCCCGAGGGTCGCTCGGTCGACCGGGAGTGGGTGCGCCGCATCGCCCGCATCCTCGACATTCCTTTCTGCGTCGCCGGCGGCATCCGCTCGCTCGCCGACGCGGAAGCCGCCCTCAACGCGGGCGCCGAGAAAGTCTCCATCAACTCTCCGGCGCTCGCGGATCCCACGCTGATCGACCGCCTCGCGGCGCGCTTCGGCGCGCAGTGCGTCGTGGTCGGCATCGACAGCGAGACCACGGCTGCGGGGTGGAGGGTACATCAGTTTACCGGCGATCCCGGGCGCGTCCGCGACAGTGGACGCGAGACACTCGCGTGGGTGCGCGAGGTGCAGGATCGTGGTGCCGGCGAGATCGTGCTCAATTGCATGTCGAGCGATGGCGTCCGCCAGGGTTACGATCTCGCGCAGCTGCGCGCCGTGCGTGAGATCTGCCGCGTGCCTCTGGTCGCTTCCGGTGGGGCCGGCGCCGCCGAACATTTCTCGCGGGTGTTCCGCGAGGCCAGCGTCGACGCGGCGCTCGCGGCCAGCGTGTTCCACACCGGCGCGATCGCCATCCCCGAGCTCAAGCAGCGGCTCGCGGCCGAGGGCGTCACGGTCAGACCATGGCCGCCGAGTGCAGGAGGCCTAGCATGATCGTCTCGGAACAGGACGTCGATCGCGTCGATTTTGACAAGGGTGCCGGACTCGTGCCCGTGGTCGTCCAGCACGCGGAGCGCGGCGCCGTGCTCATGCTCGGCTACATGAACCGCGAGGCGGCGGCCCAGACCCTCGCGCGCCGCCGGGTCGTGTTCTGGAGCCGCAGCCGCGGCGGACTCTGGGAAAAGGGCGAGACCTCGGGCCACACGCTGGAGCTCGTCGCGATGCATGCCGACTGCGACCGCGATACCCTGCTCGTGCTGGCTCGACCGGCCGGACCCGTCTGTCATGAGGGCACGGCCACCTGCTTTGGCGAGGGACCGTTGAGCCGCGCCGAGACTCTCGGCTTTCTCGGCATTCTCGAGCAGGTGATCGAACAGCGCATCGGCGCTGGCGCGGACGACAGCTACACGGCGCGCCTGTTCCGCGACGGCCCGCGACGGATCGCGCAGAAAGTCGGCGAGGAGGGCGTCGAGGTCGCACTGGCCGGCGTTGGCAGCGACGATGCGGCCCTCGTCAACGAAGCGGCAGATCTCGTGTTCCACCTCGCCGTCCTGTTGCGCTCGCGCGGACTGTCGTTGGCCCGGGTCGCCGCCGAACTCGAGGCGCGGCATAGGACCCGGCGAGGGCGCGTCTGACCGCCGCGGACCCGCGACGCTAGACGAGGATCTCCGCCGCCGGCTCGCGCAGGTTGTACCGCGAGCTCATCGCGGCGCCGTAGGCCCCGGCCGCTGCGATCAGCAGCACGTCGCCCTCCCGCGTCGGTGGCAGCAGCCGGTTGTGACCGAGATAGTCACCGCTCTCGCAGATCGGGCCGACGACGTTGACGAGCTCGCTTTCCGGTTCGCCCCAGCGCGTGAGATTGTGGATCTCGTGATACGCGCCGTATAAGGCGGGACGGATCAGGGAGTTCATGCCGGTGGCGACGCCGACGTAGCGGATCTCGTCCTTCGCCTTCAGTTGCGTCACGCGCGCCAGCAGCACGCCGGCCTCGGCCACCAGATAACGGCCGGGTTCGAGCCACAGCTCGAGACCCGCGAGACTCTGGCGAAGCCCCGCAAGGGTCTGATCGAGGCGCGCGAGGTCGAAAGGCGCCTTGCCGCGACGATCGGGCACGCCGATGCCGCCGCCGAGGTCCAGCACACGTACGCGCGGGAAAAGACCGGCTACCTCCCGGAGCACCTGCGCCGTCTGCGACCAGCTCTCCACGAGGAACACGCCGCTGCCGACATGCGCATGCAGGCCGACGACGGAGGCGCCGGCTGCCCGGGCCAGGTGCGCGAGTTCGTCGGCGTCATTTGCGGGAATGCCGAATTTCGCATGCGCACCTCCGGTGCGCACGTGCGCATGGTGTCCGCGACCCGAGCCGGGATCGATGCGAACGAAGATCTCGCGCCCGGCGAACAGGTCCGGCCACTCCGCGAGTACGTAGAGGTTGTCGACGGTGACCCGCACGCCGCGCGCCAGCGCCCACTCGTATTCTTCGCGCGCGGCAAAATTCGGCGTGAAGAGGATGGAAGAAGCTTGGAGACTGGGTACAGCCGACAGCGCCGCCTCGATCTCACCGCGCGACACGCACTCGATCCCGAGCCCGGCCTCGTGAACGGTGCGCAGGATCCCCGGATGCGGGTTTGCCTTCATCGCATACAGCACTCGGTCGATCGAGCCGAGCGCGCGCAGCGTGGCTGCACGTTGGCGCACGACCTTGAGGTCGTAGGCATATGCGCAGTCACGTCCCTGCATCGCCGCGAGCAGCTCCGCGCGTCTGCGCTCCCACCAGGCGCTCGACGGTGCTGGCGTCACGGTGGCGCCGCGCTGGGCCATGAGTTGGTCCCAGGTCGGGCCGAACACGTCTCCGGCACGCACGTGCGCGACCAGCAGTTCATGCAGCTCCTCGACCAGCCGATCGCCTTGCGACTCGTCGACCACGAACGTGAAGTTCAGGTCGTTGGCAGCCTGAGTGACGAGGTAGATGCGCTGCTCCTCGAACAGCGCGAGCGCTGCACCTAGCCGGTGCAGGATCGCACGGATGTTGCGGCCGACCAGACTGACCGAGGCGCAAGGTCCGATCAGCTGCACCCGACAGAGGCGCGACAGGCCTTCCGCGAGCCGCTCCAGTGCCGCCTGGTCGAGCGCGTTGGCCTGTGGATCCAGTGAGACGGTCACGGTGGTCTCCGAGGTGGAGACCAGATCCGCCGACATCCCACACTGCTTGAAGACTGCGAAGGCGTCGGCGAGAAAGCCGACCTCGTGCCACATGCCAGGGCTGTCGAGCGAGATCAGCGTGATGCCTTTCTTGATGCAGACGGCCTTGACCTGGGCCGCGTCGCTGCCAGCGACGGCGGAGACGAGGGTGCCGGCGAGCTCGGGCGCCTGGGTCGCGAAGACATGGAGCGGGATCTGGTACTGGCGCGCCGGCAGAATGCAGCGCGGGTGCAGCACCTTGGCGCCAGCGGTGGCGATCTCCTGAGCTTCTTCATACGTCAGTGACCGGAGCTGGCGCGCTGCCGGCGTCGAACGCGGGTTGGCACTGAACATGCCGGGAACGTCCGTCCAGATCTCGAGCCTCGCGGCACGCAGCTTGGCGGCGAGGTAAGCGGCCGAGGTATCGGATCCGCCCCTTCCGAGCAGCACCGTGTGACCATGGGCGTCGCTGGCAATGAAGCCCTGGGTGACGATCAGCGGTCCCATTGCCTCGAGCCGCTGCCGCAGTTCGGGGTCGGGTGCGAAAGCACAGGTCGCCGAGAGGTAAGACGCGCGCTCGGTCAGCTCGCGCCGCTCCTCGCTGCGCAGCATCGTACGCGCATCCGCCCACTGGGCGTCGAGGCCTTGCGACCGAAGAAACTGCGCGCCGATGTCCGTGGCCATGAGCTCGCCCATCGCCATGACCCGCGCGCGGACACGGTCGCTCGCCTCGCCCATCAGGGCCACGCCGGCTGCCACCTGTCGCAGCTCCGCTAGGTGCGCGGCCAATCGGTCGCCGACGGCGAGTCCCAGCTCGGCGACCAGTTCGCGATGGCGCGCCTCGATGGCCGCCACCGCCGGTTCAGGCTCGCCGGCAAGCGCGGCCACGAGCAGCTGCTCGAGCCGGTCCGTGATGCCGGACAGCGCCGAGTGCACGACCAGAACGCGCGCCCCATCCGCGCGACGCGCGCGTACCACATCGGTGATGCGCAGCCAGTTCGCGCGGTTCGAAACGCTGGTTCCGCCGAATTTCAGGACGACCCAGCCGCCTTCCGGCGACGCCGTGGGCGACGAGCCGCTCATGAGCCCTCAGGGTTCTTCGTCGTAGATGTCGCGCAGGTCCTTCTCGAGCTTGCGATCGGCGAGGACCTCCTCGAGCTTGCTCCACGCCGCCTTGCCCCGTTTCTTGCCGGGCGTGGGACGGACGCGCCGGTCGACCTTCTCGAGAAAACGGTCGTAGTCGGCGCTTTCTTCGTTCTGGGTCGCGTCACCGAGGTAGTCGTCGTAGAGGTCGAAGCTCTCGGAGTCTCTCTGGCTCATCTCTAATAAAACCTAATTTAATCAAATGCTTAGGGATCCGTGCGGCCCGCGGCGAGCCCGAACTATAGCGGAAACCGCCGTGGCTGCAAGTCGCGGCGCCGCGACGGCCTCAGCCGTGGCGAACGGTGTCGCGGACCACCACCGGCGCGGCCCTCGACAGTCCGAGCTGCTCGTCCGCGCGCCGCTCGGCGATTGCGATCTCGAGCATGCCGAAGGAGTTGATCAACGCCAGCGGGCTCCCTGGGGGCACGTCCCCATAGGTACGGTGCAGCGCGAGTACGTGTGCACCCGCGTAGACCTTGGGCTCCACCCACCCGGCGAGCCAGCGACCCTCGATGTTGGTGATCAGATTACCGAAGTGGTCGACCGTGATGACGACGCCGGTGATGGCCTGGGCCGCGACCACTGGCGCCTCGACCCAGCCAGGCACCAGGGCGTCGATCCGCGGCCCGAGCCGCTCGGGATGCAGTTGCCCGGCGGCGAGCAGCGCAGCGATCGGCGCGAAGATGTCCCGACCGTGGAAGGTGGCGCTGGCCCGTTCGATCCCCAGTGAGCCGAACAGCGCCGGATCGAGGCGCCAGATTGCCGCCTCGGGGTGTGCCTCGACGATAGGCGCCAACAGACCGTTGTCCGGAGCCAGAAAAAGATGACCGGCCGCCGCAACGATGGCGATGTCGCGAGCCGTGCCAACGCCTGGGTCCACGACCGCGAGATGCACGGTGCCCCGCGGGAAGTACTCGAATGAACGAGACAGCCAGAAGCCGGCCTCGGCCGGCCAGTGTGCCAGGATCTCATGCGTCAGGTCGATGATCCGTGCGGCCGGGAAGCGCTCGAGTATGCGTCCCTTCATGACGCCGACGAAGGGCTGACGCAGGCCGAAATCGGTCGTCAGCGTGACCACTCCCGAAGCAGCGTTCCAGCTCATGGGCCCCACGACTCCCGCCGCGCCGCCACCGTTTGACAATCCCGGGGCGCGCAGGCACAAAGCCGCGACCATGTCCCGATCCCAGACCTGTGTCAAATCGACCCGTGACCTCGCGACCTCGGAACTGCTGCTGCCCGTCCTGTGCTTCGTGCTCAGCGGTGCCGCCGCTCTGATCTACCAGACCGCATGGACGAGGCAGTTCGCGCTCGTGTTCGGCACGTCGGAGTTGGCGGTCGCCACCGTCCTGGCCGCTTATATGGGCGGCCTCGCGCTCGGCGCCTGGCTGGTCGAGCGCTGGCTGCCACGGGTTCGCCGTCCCGTATTGACCTACGCCGTGCTCGAGCTCGGCATCGCCGTGGCGGCCCTGGCAGTCGTGCCGCTGCTGCTCGCCGCGGCCCGCATGCTCCTGATCGCTGTCGCGGGCGGCCAGAGCGACCCGCCGTCGAGCGAGCAACTGTCGACCTCGACGATTCATCTCCTCAGCGCCTTCGTGGCGCTCGCGTTGCCGACCACGCTGATGGGCGCGACACTACCCTTGCTTGCCCGGCATGCCGTTCACGCCCGCGAACAGATCGGCCGCCGCATCGGCCTGCTGTACGCGAGCAACACGCTCGGCGCCGTGCTCGGTGCGCTGCTCGCGGCTTTCCTGCTGCTGCCAGCGCTCGGCCTGCAGCGCAGCGTCTGGACCGGCGCCGCGCTCAATGGCATCGTCTTCCTGCTCGCTGCCACCCTCGCGCAGCGCCGCCCGCTCGCCGAACCAGCAGGCCCGGCCTCGTCCGTGGACGATCGCGCCGACGAAGGCAGTTCGGATCGCTCTTGGAGGCCGCCTGCGGCGCAATGGATCCTGCCGCTGATGCTGATCTCGGGCGCGGTCTCGTTCGCATACGAGGTGCTGTGGACGCGCATGCTCTCGCACATCGTCGGCAGCAGCATCTACGCCTTCGGCGTGATGGTCAGCAGTTTCCTCGCCGGCATCGCGCTCGGCGGCGGTATGGGTGCGTGGCTGGCCAGCAGTCGCTCTCGGGCCCTCAACGCCTGGGTCGGCGCGCAACTGCTGGCCGCGGCTTGGGCCGCTGTCGCCTTTCTGGTGCTCGATCGGCTGATTCCCGAGCGCACGGGCCTGTACGCGAATGCAGCGTTGGCCTTCCTGCTGCTGCTGCCCCTGACGTTCGCGATCGGCATGACCTACCCGCTCGCGGTGCGGATACTCGCTGACCGGGCGACGGATGCCGCTCCGGCCAGTGCCAGGGTGTACGCGTGGAACACGGTGGGCGCGATCGTCGGTTCGCTTGCAGCGGGCTTCATGCTGATCCCGGCCCTGCGTTATGAAGGCACGGTGCAGATCGCGGTCATCACGAGCGCGCTGCTCGCTCTGCTGGCGCTGCTCGCCGTGGAACGCCGGCCCGTCTGGGCCTGGGGTCTCGCCACGGTCCCGCTCCTCCCGGCGTTGCTGCTGTTTCGCCCGGCCATGCCGGAGCGACTACTGCTGACCTCACCGCTCAACATTCCGAGCACGGGCTCCATCCTCTACTACGACGTCGGACGCAGCGCGAGCGTAGTCGTGCTGCGCCAGGATGGCGGGCTGGCCTTGCGGACCAACGGCCTGCCCGAGGCGCTGATGGACAGTCCGGGCATGACGGCCCGGTTCAGCGGCGAGTTCTGGATGTCGCCGCTCGCCGTGATCACGCGCCCCGAGGTGCGCGAGATGCTGGTGGTCGGCTACGGCGGCGGCGTCGTTCTCGAGGGTGTACCGCCCTCGGTGCGGCGGGTCGATGTCATCGAACTCGAGCCCAAGGTCATCGACGCCAACGCGGCGACACGTGCCTATCGTAAGTTCGATCCGTTGCGCGACCCGCGCGTCAACGTCATTACCAACGATGCGCGGGGTGCGCTGACGCTGACCAGCCGACGCTACGACGCGATCGTCTCCCAGCCATCCCACCCCTGGACCGCCGGCGCCTCGCACCTGTACACGCGCGAGTTCATGCAGCTCGCGCGCGCACGACTCGCGGCCGACGGCGTCTTCGTCCAGTGGATGAACGTCGCCTTTCTCGACGAGCCGCTGCTGCGATCGCTCACCGCGACGCTGATCGACGTTTTCGGGGCCGTACGCATCTACCGGCCCGATCCGAATACGCTCGTGTTCGTGGCCTCAGGCGGCACGCTCGCACCCGAAGAGCGGCTTTTCCGCACGGGTGTACCGCTGTCGCTGCACCCGCTGCACTATGGCCGCTTCGGCATCAACACTCCGGAAGACCTCGTGATCGCGCTAGCTGCCGACGAAGCTGGCGCGGCAGCGCTGGCAGCCGGCGCGCCGCTGATCACCGACGACACGAACCGTATGGCCACCTCGAGCGTCTACGAGCTCGGTCGTGGCCTGAGTGCCGACGCAGCCGGACGTGCGCTCGCGGCATACGATCCGCTGCAGCGGCGCGACAGCGTGATCTTCCGCGAATACGCGTCGGTGCTCGATTTCGGCTACATGGCGCGCCGGCTCACGTTCTTCCGTGTGCTCGACGGCAGTGTCGTCGACCGCGTGCGTCGCATGGCACAGGCGGTACCCGATCCGGCGACGCGTGGTTACATCGAAGTCGTGCTGCTCGCTGCGCTCGGCGAACAGCAGCGCGCCGCCGCACTGGCGCGCGAACTCGCCGCGCTTCACCCGCGTGACCCGCGTCTCCGCTATGTGACGCTGCAGGCGGAACTGGCCCGCGTACGCACCGACACACGCGCACCGGGCCCGCTCGAGTCGGCCATCGCGGCGCTGCCGGCGAGCGCCCAGGCGACCTTGCGCGGCGTCGCCTTGCTGCGCGCGCAACGCTTCGACGAACTCGCGCGTCTCGACCCCCTGCTCGCCGCCGCGGCGTGGACCGAGCCCTGGTTTGCCGACGCGCTGCAACTGCGTGCCGAATGGCGATCCCGCGTAACGAACCCGGGCGTCTCCAAGGCTCTCGCCGACGAGGCGATCGCCATGCTCGACCGGCTCGCGGTCGTACAACCGAGTCTCGGTCTGCACGTGCTGCGTTCGCGCGCGGCGCTGACCGCAGACCGTCCCGACGTGCTGGTAGAAGCCGTCGCGCAGATCGCGCAATGGACGACTGCGCTCGCGCGCAGCGATCCCGCGACCGAGCAGCGCAGCGCCACGACCTTGCGTGAGCTGCTGTCGCTGCTCGATGGCCGGGACAGCGATTCGCGAGTCGACAAGGCGAGGATTGCCGAAGTCCGCGAGCGTATCCGCGCCTCCCTTGGAGGACCGCCGTCATGAAGACAGTACCGATTGAGAACAGGCTCGTTACCACCCTCGTCACGCTGCTCGCTTCGGCCCTGCTGGTCGCCTGCGGCGGCAAGGGGGCAGGCACCGGCAGCGGACAGGTGGTCGGCGGCGGCAGCTGCGGTGTCACCGCACAGAAACAGTTCGTTCTCAACACCGCGCGCGAATGGTACCTGTTCCCCGAACTGCTGCCCGCCAGCATCGACCCTAGCGCCTACGCCGACGCGAACAGCTTCCTCGATGCGCTGACCGCGACGGCGCGCGCCCAAGGCCGGGACCGCTTCTACAGCTACGTGACGTCGATTGCGGCCGAGCAGGCACTGCTCGCCGGCGGGGAAAGTGCAGGCTTCGGCATCTCGCTGCTGATCGACGAGTCGGCGCGGCGCGTGTTCCTCGGTCAGGTCTTCGAGGGCTCGGCGGCGGCCGATGCGGGCCTCGCGCGTGGCGACGAGATCCTCGCAGTCGGCACCAGTACGGCGACGCTGCAACCGGTCGCGACGCTGCTCGCGACACCGAACGGCCTGACCGAGGCTCTCGGACCCTCGACGAGCGGCACGGCCCGGACGTTGCGCTGGCGTAACCTCACGGGTCAGGAGTTCACGCGCGAGATCGTCAAGCGGATCTTCAACATCCTGCCCGTGCCACCGGCACAGGTGCGGCTCATCCAGCGCACGGGCCTCGCGCCGGTCGGTCACCTGACGTTACGAACCTTCATCAGCACGGCCGATGCCGAACTGCGTGCCGCATTCGAGACGTTCCGCACAAGCGGCGTGCGCGACGTGATCATCGACCTGCGCTACAACGGCGGCGGACTGGTCAGCATCGCCGAGCTGCTGCTGAACCTGCTGGCCGGAGATCGGACGAACCAGGTGTCGTACGCGACGCGGTTCAACCCCAGCAAGGCATCGAGCGAGCAGACGGTGAGATTCCAAGCGCAGGCGCAGACGATCCCGACGCTGCGCGTCGCCTTCGTGACCACCGGACAGAGCGCCTCGGCGAGCGAACTGGTCGCCAACTCGCTGGCCCCCTACGCGCAGACGGTGCTGGTCGGTGCGCGAACCTTCGGCAAGCCCGTCGGGCAATTCGCCTTCGACATCGCCGCCTGCGACTTCCGCCTGCGGCTCGTCACCTTCAAATCGGTGAACGCGCGCGGCGATGGCGACTACTTCAGCGGGCTTCCCGACCCCGGCTTTGCGGCGGCCGGTGGACAGAGCTGTGCTGCGCGCGACGACCTCACGCGCCTCCCGGGCGATCCTGTGGAGA
The DNA here is from genome assembly GCA_037444685.1 of Gammaproteobacteria bacterium. Lineage (GTDB taxonomy): Bacteria > Pseudomonadota > Gammaproteobacteria > Steroidobacterales > Steroidobacteraceae > UBA964. The sequence continues at coordinate 317,763 of JBBILX010000001.1, read as the reverse complement.
CCATGACGGCCGCGGCACTGAACTGGATCAACAATGGTGTCTGCCCGACGGGAGCGATCGCCGACAGCGGCCTCCCCGTCGCCGGCGGCGCGGGTGCGGTACGCAAGGCGGCCGCCGAGTTCGACACGGACCGTCTCATCCCGCTCGACTACGAGCGGCCGAGCGAGCTGCAGCGGCTCGTGCCGGGCGCCTACTGACGAGAGTGCTCGGTTCGCGCTGCGACCCCGCTCAGGGTCGGCGCCAGACGATGCGGTGATGACGCGAGAGACCCGCGCCGAGCTGCTCGACGGCGCCGAGCACGAGCCGCGCACCGTCGAACGCGGCCTCGCGCCACTGACGCGTGCCGATCAGCACCGGATTCAGCGACATTTCCACGTCGTGTGCGATCCGGCCAGCGGCGACCCGCCACCGCCCTGCGTACGTCAGATACTCCTGGAACGCGCGTGCCTTGCCCGCCTCGTCGGCCTGCAAGGCGCTGACGGCCGACAGCGCCGTTCGTTCACGGCGCGACATCGTGGCCGTCATCCAGCCATCGGCGCCGTACACGAGCAAGCCCACCGCGTCCTTGCCGAAAGGCCATGCCGAAGGACGATCATCCGGGTAATCGATGCGCCATTCGACGAGCAGCCAGGAGCCGACGATATCGGAGGCGCGCAGTTCGCTCATTGCGCAAGTTTGGCAGAATCGGCGCATCCATTGACGGGGGTGACATGGACCCACTGCAGGCCTTTCGGCTCGACGGTCGCGTCGCGCTTGTGACCGGGACATCGAGCGGTATCGGTGCAGCGCTCGCCGAGGGGTTGGCCGGCGCCGGGGCGACCGTGGTGCTCGCGGCGCGCCGCCGCGAACGGTGCGAGACACTCGCGGCGCGCATCAACGGCGCCGGCGGGCGCGCGGTCAGCGTCGCGCTCGACGTGACCGATCGGGACAGCATCGTCGCGGCGTTCGATGCGGCCATGGAGGCGGTCGGCCTGCCAAGCATCGTCGTCAACAACGCCGGCATCGCCGAGCCCGCCCTGTTCCTCAAGACCGAATCGGACTCTCGCGACCGTACGCTGGCGACCAATTTCATCGGTGTCTGGGACGTCTGCCAGGAGGCGGCGCGACGACTGGTCGAGGCGAGGCGTCCCGGCAGTCTCGTGAACGTCTCCTCCGTGCTGGGACTCGGCTCGGCGCCGGGCTATGCCGCCTACTCGGCGTCGAAAGGGGCGGTGATACAGCTCACGCGCACGCTGGCGCTCGAGTTCGTCCGCTACGGCATACGCGTCAACGCGCTCGCACCGGGCTGGTTCGTCACCGAAATGAACGAGCAGTTCTTCGCCTCGGAGGCCGGCCGGAGTTACGTCGAGCGGATCCCGCCGCGCCGGACGGGCCAGTTGCCGGAACTGATCGGTCCGTTGCTGCTGCTCGCAAGCGACGCGGGATCGTACCTGAACGGAGTCGTGCTTCCCGTCGACGGTGGACACCACGCGGCGCTCGTCTAGCACTGCTCAGTACCACTCGTCGCTGTGGCTCTCCCAGGTCGTGACCTCTCGCGACGTCGGATCCATCTCGAAGCGACCGAAGCGTCCGGCATGGAAGCACAGCGGCTCGCCAGTGCCCTGTTCGATGCCGGTCACGCGCCCGACGATGATGCGATGATCCCCGGCGGGGTAGACCTCGACGGCGATGCAGTCGAGTCGGCAAAGGCATCCCAGGAGCCGCGGCGGCGGACCGTCGGGATCGAGCCGCGGCATGTTGGGAAACTTTGCGGGCGCCTTGCCCGAGAACTGCATGGCCGTGCGCCCCTGCTGTGCGGTCAGCATGTTCACCGAGAACCGCCGACCTTTCGCGAACGCCGCGAGGCTCGTGCTCGAGTTCTGCAGGCACCAAAGAACCAGCGGCGGGTCGAGCGATACCGACGTGAACGAATTGACGGTGACGCCAGCCGCCTCGCCGCTCGGCTTGACTGCGGTCACCACGGTGACTCCGGTCGCGAAGGCGCCGAACGCGGCGCGGAGCACGCGGCTGTCGAAGGCCGTCGCAGCCGCCGCGGGCACTTCCGTCAGCTCAGTCAATGGGCAGCCCCCGGCTAATCAAAGGCACAGTGTAGTAGCCGACGAGAGTGATCACTATGGCTGCCGTCACGTCGATCCACGCACCGGCTCGCAGCATCTGTCTGAGACTGATCTGCCCGGTCGCGAACACGATTGCGTTGGCCGGCGTGCCCACTGGCAGCATGAACCCGGCCGAGGCTGCCATCGCTGCCGGTGCCAGCAGCGACAACGCATCGTGCTGGGTCGCCGCGGCGAGCGCCGCGAGCACGGGCAGGAACGTGGCAGCCGCCGCGACGTTGCTGTTCAGTTCCGTCCACAGTACGAGTACCGCCACGACCAGCGCGACGAGCGCGAACAGCGGCCAGCCGCCGAGTGTGGCGAGTGCCGCACCGATCGTATCGGACAGCGTGCTGGCCTGGATCGCGGCGGCGAGTGCCAGGCCGCCGCCGAACAGCAGCAGGACGTCCCAGGGCACGCGTCGAAAGCTGCCGACATCGAGGAGCGCAGTATGCGAGCCGGGGCCGGAGGGCAGCAGGAACAGCGACAGGCCGGCCGCGATGGCGATCACGGTGTCGTTGAGACGCCCGAAGCCCGGCAGGTCGTCGAGGAGCGGACGCAAGACCCAGGCCATGGCGGCACAGGTACCGACCAGTGCGACGCGACGCTCGGCGCTGCTCATCGGCCCGAGTCCGCGCAGCGAGTCGCGCACGAGCAGCGTAGTCGAAGCGGCAGGCCGCAGCTCGAAAGGCAGCGCTACCCTGACCAGTACCCACCATGCGAGCGGCAGCAGTACGCACACGGTCGGCAGGCCGAACAGCAGCCAGTCACCGAAGCTGAGGTCGATCCCGAGGTTGCGAGCCGCGAAACCCTGCACCAGCGCATTGGTCGGGGTGCCGATCAGCGTCCCGAGTCCGCCTATGGTCGCGGCATAGGCCACGCTGACCGTCATGGCCGCGCGGAAGTTCCCCACCGATCGCGCATCGTCCGACGCCGTCTCCTGGGCAAGCAGGGTCGCGACGGACGTCGCAACCGGCAGCATCATCAGCGTGGTCGAGGTGTTCGACACCCACATGCTCAGCAGCGCCGTCGCAATCATGACCCCTAGCACCAGACGACGGGGTTGCTCGCCGACGCGCGCGACGATCCCGTAGGCGATGCGCTTGTGCAGGCCGCAACGCTCCATCGCGAGTGCGACCAGGAAACCGCCGAGAATCAGGAAAATCGAGGAATTGGCGTACTCGGAGAGGATCGACGTGGGCTCCGCGAAGCCGAGCAGCGGCACGATCGCGAGCGGCAGCAGGGCCGTGGCTGGCAGCGGCACGGCCTCGAGCGCCCACCAGCAAGCCATCCAGGCGGCGAGGCCGAGAACGGGCCAGGCGAGGCCTTGAAATCCGTCCGGCGCAGGCCCCAGCAGGGTCACGGCGAACAGCGCCGGACCAGGCAGCAGGGCCCACCAGCGCAGCGGCTGATCGCGACTCTCGGCGTCGACGCCAGGCGCCGTCACGCGAGCGCCGCTCAGCCGCCGCTCGCCGTGCCGGGCGATTGATCGACCGGGGACGTGACCGTCGCGGCGCGTTCCGCGTCCGGGTCATCGGGCGGCGAGTCGGTCCAATCGCCGACCGACGTTTCCTGCGGGCCGCCGAGTTCGGGCGGCACGATGTCGCCCTCGCCTGCGTCGAATTCGGGAGCCTCCGGCAGCAGCTCGAGTCCAATCACCGTCGGAATCCCCTTGGCCTCGCGCAATGTCTCGATCGCGCGGTCCCAGTGGATGGCGACCTCGAGACCGCCGAGCGCCGCGTCGAGGCGGCGTTCGAATTCGACGAGATCGGCCTCGACCGTCTGGCCCTGCTCATCGACGGGCGGATGCACCTCGAGCCAGACCTCGCCATCGACGACGGCCAGCTTGATCGGCTCGCTGATCAGAACGACCGGGGTGCCAATCGGTACAGCCTCGAACAGTCTGGCGATGTCCTCAGGGTACATACGGAGACAGCCGTGCGTGACCGCCATGCCGACCGCATCGGGATTGTTGGTGCCATGGATCAGGTAGGCGCCACCCGGGATGCCGAGACGCATCGCATGCGCACCGAGCGGATTGTCAGGCCCTGGCGGGACGACGGCTGGAAGCGGAGGCTCGCCGCGTCGGGCCCGCTCGCGGCGCACCGACTCGGGCGGATACCAGGACGGGTTGCGGCGCTTGTCGACGATGCGCGTGACCCCTAGTGGCGTGCGCCAGTCCATCTTCCCGACGCTGACCGGGAAGGTCATCACGACCGGCTTCTCGCCGCGGCGTGGCTTGGGGAAATAGTAAAGGCGATGCTCCGGCAGGTTGACGACGATGCCTTCGCGAGGACCGGGTGGCAGCAGGCGCTGTCCCGGAATCAGCACACGCGTGCCCTCACCGGGCAACCAGGGGTCCACCCCGGGATTGACGCGCGTCAGTTCCTCGTAACCGAGGCTGTAGCGTCTGGCCAGTTCGATCAGAGTGTCTTCGTAGCGGGTCTCGATCGCCTCGACACGCCCGAACACGCCGCCGCCATCCTCGCGCAATTCGAAGACCGCGCCGTCGCCCGTCGCGCCAGCCATTGACGCGACCAGGGCGAGGAGCGAGCCGGCGTGCCGCCGCGTGATCCGATCCATCGTCGCATTCTAGCGGACGACGGGAGCCGCGCTTCAAGCCGGTCCGCGCGCCCCGCGTTCAGAGACCCAGGGTCTGGCGGACCTGCTGCACTTCGCCCGAGGACTCGGCGATGAGCTGGTCCAGCGCCGCTCGAACGAGCGCGAAGCGCTCGGCCGCCCGCACGCCCTGCATATTGAGTTCGAGAGTGTCCGGATACTGATGAAACGTCGCCAGCAGACTGCCGATGGTCAGCACGTCCGCAAGGTCCGGCGGCCCGTCGTGTTCGCGCGCGAAGTCCTCGTGATCGCGCACCGCGCTGACGATCTCGGCAGGGATGTCCCAGGTCTCGAGCATCGCGATGGCGATCGGTGTGTGCCAGTCGCGCTCGATCTCATGATAGGTGGCCTGGTCGGCGAACAGCGCCGGATGGCGCACGGCGCGCGTCATAATGTAGAGCTTGCCGACCCCATGAAGGAGCCCGGCGAGCAGCGCCATATCCGGGCTCAGGCGCGTGAATCGACGGGCCACCACCATCGAGAATGCAGCGACGTAGGAACTGCGTTCCCAGTGCGCCTGCAGCGACTCCTTCATCGGCCGCAGGTCATCCGAGCGTCGCAACTGACTCATGGCGAAGGCGATTGCGGCGCTGCGGACCAGATTGAAGCCGATGCGCGTGATCGCGGCACGCAGGTCCGAGATCGGTTTGCCGACGTGTCCGAGCGCCGCCGAGTTCGCCATCTGCATGATACGCGCTGCCAGCGCGGGCTCTGCACCGACGACCCGGACGACGTCCTGGGCGGTCACGTCGTCGTCGGCGAGCACCTTGCGCACGCGGAGCGCGACGTCAGGAAAGCTCGGCAGCTCGACCTCCCGCCGTGACAGACCCTCGGCGAGTTCCTGAACGAAAGCGAAGGCGGCGTCGTGGCCGGTGCCGGCTGTCAGGGTCTGCATCTGTTTCATATCGACGTTATCCGTTGGTTCAGCCGCCGAGAGCCTCGTTGAGGGCCTGCAGTTCCGCTCGCGAGTCCTCGAGCAGTTTCATGGCCTCCGCTGGCTCGAGGCCAAGCCTGAACGCGCAACGCGACTCGGCGACGCGCAGCGCGAGCAGTTCGGGCTGATCGCCGAAACTCGCGAGCTCCTTCGCCACCGACAGCACGTCGACGAGCGAGACATGGCCACGAGGCTCGGGTTCGCCGCCCTCGACGGTGTGGATCGCATCGACGATGTCGCCGGCGACCCCCCAGTTCTCGAGCAAGGCCTTGGCAATCTGCGCATGCCAGTCGCGCACGATGGCCTCATAACTGACGGCGTCCTCGAAAAGGGCCGGATGGCGGGCTGCCCGGGTCAGGATGTACAGCCTGCCGACGTTGTGCAGCAGTCCCGCGAGCAGCGCGGTGTCGGCACTGGGTTCGCGCGCGCGTCTGGCGACGACGAAGCTCGTCGTCGCGACCACCACGCTGCGACGCCAGAGCCTATTCAATGGTTTCTCGATGCTCCGGTGAGCGTCGGCGCGTCGCAGCTGTGCCATCGCGAACGCGATTGTGGCGCTGCGCAGCATGTCGAATCCGAGTCTCGTGATCGCCCCCCGCAGGTCGGTGATCGGCTGGCCGGGACGACCCAGCGCCGCCGAATTGGCCATCTGCAGCACTCTCGTGGCCAGCGCAGGCTCGGCGCCAATCACGCGCACGGCGCGCTCCAGCCCGACTCGTTCGTCGGTCAGGACCCTCTGCACCCGCATCGCTACGTCGGGGAAGCTCGGCAGGTCCACCTGGCCCGCCGACATCTCGGCAGCCAGCTCGCGGACGAACTCGAATGCCGCGGCGCTCGACACCGCTTCACGTGGCGGAGTCGCGACCGGCCTCGATCCTCCCGGTTGATTCATTGGGGCAAGACCCTCACTCTGTTGCTATCGGCCACCGCCCGTCGCCCTGTAGGGTGCCTCAACCGGCCAGCGCGAGCCGACGGACGCTCGACGGCGAATGTCCGTCACGGTGCAGCCGCAGCACCAGTTCGGCCTCGCTGCGCGTGAGGGCGCAACTCGCGCAGAGCTCATCGACCGAGGCACCGCCCTGTGCGAGCCGGATCGCGAGTTCATAGCCAGCACGCGACGGCCGGCCTGGCGTCAGGGCATGACGTGCGTCGAGCGACCACTGACGCTCGAGCCGCTCGACACCGGCCGCAAGCGCCTGCAGTGCCCTCCCATGGCCACGCAACTCTGCAAGCAGGGTTCTTGCGTCTTGAAGGCGATCGAGCTCGGCGCGGGCCGTCTCGCGGGCTCGCAAAGCCCGCCGATGACGCCAGCATGCGAGACCGAAACCGATCGAGGAGAAAAGGGTTGCAACCAGAAGTGCAAACAGAGCTTGCACGAGAGGTCGGTCGGCTAGGATCGTCTCCATCGCAGGTCTCCTGTGAAGCCGTTCACGGCGGGGCGTCGGAATTCCGACGCTTCAAACGCGCCGACAGCCGATGAGCAGCACGAAACGTGCCATGATCCCTCTGTCGCCGCCGTGACCACCGGATCAGCGCTGCCCTCGACTGGCCTGGGCGCCTCGAGCGTGATATCGGCACCCCGTTCGGTCAGCGATGAGCACTTGACGACCGGTATCGGCCGCAGGCGTACCAGCGTGCGGTGACACGGCCGTCCGTCCATGCGCGGCAGCTCGACGTCCAGATTCAGTACATCGGCCGCCAGAGCCCCGATCCTTTCACGCACCGTCTCGCCAGCCGAGCGCATCGGTCAGGGCAAGATTCCGAGCGGCACGCACGAGCGCCGCGGACGGGGAACGCCACTCGATCGTCGATCCCGCGGCGTCCGCCGAGCGACGCATCGCCAGCAGCAGCTGCAAGCCGGCCGTATCGACCTCCTCGACTCTCGTGCCGTCGATGATCAGCCGGGGCGGTGCCTTGCCGGTCCGCAGGCGCGTCTTCAGTTCCGCGTGCAGCGCCCGGATTCCATCGGTGGTCATCCTGGCCGGTAGCTCGACCACCGCCACGCTCGAGGGAGCAGGATGCCGACTCCTCGATGCCGATCTGCATGCTGACATGGGCTCACGCCTCCGGCGGATTCGTCGGCTCGGACAGACTGGCCTCGACCAGTCGGCATACGTCGAGCATTATGACGAGTCCGCGCGTGGAGACGGCGAGGCCGTCGATGAACTGCGCCTCCGACGCGTTGCCGAGCGGTGGCGCCGGTCGCAGCGTCGCGGTCTCGAGGCTGCAGACCTCCGAGACCGAGTCAACGAGCAGACCGGCGGTCACGTCGCGTCCGGCTAACGGCACTCGCACCACGACGATCACCCGTGACGCCTGCACGTTCACGGCAGGCAGCCCGAAGCGGCGTCGCAGGTCGACCACGGGCACGACGTGACCACGCAGGTTGATGACTCCGAGCACGTGCTCGGGAGCATTGGGTAGGCGGGTTGCCCGCTCGGCGCTGCGGATCTCCTGTACGCGCAGGATTTCGACACCGTACTCCTGATCCGCCAGATCGAACCGGAGAAACTGACGCAGCGGGCCGCCTGACGCACCGCTCCCGCGGTCGTCTTCTGGATTCACACTGGTGCCTGGACGCTGCATGCCTCTGTCAGCCTGTGAAGCAAGCCTAAAAGCGATTCCAGCCCCGTGACATCTGTGGGACCGGATTCGCAGGCGGAATCACCCCCCTGCGCGGCAGGTTCGCGGGCCCGCCGGCAACAACCTGCCGGACCGATTCGACGAGTGTCGACGTCTGCTCGACCAGCAGGTCGACGGCCCGCAGCGCCTCGTCGGCCAGCAATGCGTTCTCGCCCGCGATCTGACCGGTCTGCACCAGCGCTCCGGCGATGCCCTTCACGCCGCTCGCCTGTTCGCGGCTCGCCGCACTGATCTCTGCGAGCAGGTCCGTCACGCGCTTGAGACTGGCGACGATGTCACCGAGCGCACGCCCCGACTCGTCGACGAGCTGCGTCCCGTTACCGACCTTCGCGACGGTGTCGCGGATCAGCTCCTTGACCTGCTGCGCTGACTCCGCGCTGCGCTGCGCGAGTGTGCGCACCTCCGAGGCGACAACGGCAAATCCCTTGCCCTGCTCGCCCGCCCTCGCCGCCTCGACCGCCGCGTTCAGCGCGAGCAGGCTGGTCTGGAAGGCGACCTCATCGATGACTCCTGCGATTTCAGCGATCTTGCGACTGGAGCGATCAATGGCGTGCATGGCCTCAACGGCCCGCATGGCGACTTCACCGCCGCGCAGCGCCAATTCGCGCGTCGCGCCGGCCAGCTGATCGGCCTCGCTGGCATGGTCCGCGGTCTGCGTGATGGTCGCCGTGAGTTGCTCTATCGACGCTGCGGTCGCCTCGAATGCCGCTGCCCGCTCGCGCGTGCGCTGCACCAGCGTGCCCATCCGCAGCGAAAGGCCATGGGCGCTCGACAGCAGGACATCGGCCGAGAGCTCGGCCGAGGCGACTCCCTCCGTGTATCTTGCCCCGATGCGGGCGGCCGCCTCGCGGGCTTGCCTCAACTCCTCGCGCAGTCTTTGGCATTCGCTTTCCAGCTCGGACACCCGATGCGCCGCATGCGCGACCGACCACTCCACGAGGTAACCAAGCCTGGCGCCATCCTCTCCTGTCAGCGAAGACAGCGATGCCATGTACGCGCCACCAGCCGTCGCCCGAGCCTTCGAGAGCGCGCTGCGCAACGTTTGCATGGCCCGATCGGCGTCATCCGGCGCGACCTCAACAGCCGGGCATCCGGGCAGCGGCTGGCCCGGCTCTATCCCCGGCAGCCGCTGCAGCCCGCCGCGACTGGCCTCAACGACTCGCAGCCGAGGATCGAGAACGACGAGTGCCTGTTCGGCACAAGCGACTGCGGCGCGCAAACGCGAGGCCTGCAATCGGTCCGCGGCTTTGCGGGCACGTCGGCTGCGCAACCGTCGCAGCACGAGGCGCCGCGCGCGCAACCCGCGTCGGACCGCCTCTTCGCCTGCGCGCTGCTGCCGCCATGCAAACACCGCGGCGAGGCAGCAGGCTGCGCCTGCGACCGCACTCAGCACCCACGGCGGGTCGCGTGTGAGCAGCACGCCCGCACTGGCAGCAGCACCGACGATCAGGGCAGCCTGCAGCGGGCGCCGCAGCAGGGCATATCGACGCCTCGCAGGCTTCTTCATGCGGCAGTTCGCACAGGTGTGCGCCTCGTGAAGTAGCCGACATCGAGGATCAAGGCAATCGAACCGTCGCCGAGAATGGTCGCACCGGAGATGCCGTCGACACAGCGAAAGTTCTGCTGCAGACTCTTGACCACCACCTGTTGCTGTCCCAGCAGGCCATCGACGCGTAAACCAGCGCGATGACCCTCGGCCTCGACGACCATGACGAGATCACGCCCGACACCGGTGGTGCGCGCGCCGCGCAGGCCGAGCCGCTCCGCCAGGTCCAGCACCGGCAGGTATTCGCCGCGAAAGTGCATCACCTCCCCGTGGCCGACCAATCGTTCGAGGAGACCGGGTCTGACCCGCACGGATTCGACGATCGCCGATACTGGAACGACGTAGGTCTCCGTGGCGACCTCGATCATCTGCGCATCGACGATCGCCAGTGTCAGCGGCAGGTGAATCGCAATGCATGTACCCCGGCCCTGGACACTCGAGACCTCGACGCGTCCCCCGATCGACTCGACGTTGTTGCGGACGACGTCCAGCCCGACACCGCGGCCGGACACCTCGGTCGCTGTCTCCGCCGTCGAGAACCCCGGCGCGAAGATCAGTCCGAGCAGCTCGGCGTCGCTCGGCGTCGCCGTCGCTGCAACGAGCCCGACGCGACGCGCTTTGGCCAGTACACGGGCAGTATCGATGCCGGCGCCGTCATCGCGGACTTCGATGACGACCTCACTGCCATGCTGTGTCGCATCGATCCGCACAGTGCCCACAGCGGGCTTGCCGACAGCGCGACGCGCTTCAGGTGTCTCGAGACCATGGTCGATCGCGTTGCGGACCAGATGGACGAGAGGGTCGCCGAGCTTCTCGAGCAGCGACTTGTCCAGCTCCGTCCCGGTGCCGCTCATCTGCAACTGAACACGCTTGCCAAGCTTCTGCGCGAGTTCACGCACCATGCGTGGCAACCGGTTCAGTACGGCGGAGACCGGCACCATCCGCATCCGAATCACCGCTTCCTGCAGGCTGCGTACATTGCGCTCGAGCTGCGCCAAGCCCGCACGCAACCGATCGCCGGCCGGACCCGCGAACACTGCCGCCAACTGGATCAGCATCGACTGAGTGATCACGAGTTCGCCTACTTCATTGATCAGTTCGTCGATCCTCGTCGCGCTGACACGTATGCTGGCTCCGCCCGGTGTCGTGCCCGCGCCAGGCGCGACGGGCGGATCCGGTCCAGCCGTCGGGCCGGACGCGCCCGCCGGTCCGTCGGCGCGCTCGCCGGTGATCATGGCGGAGGCCGGAGTGAGCGGCAGCACGGGTTCGATACTGAGTTCACAGTCACCCTCGGCCCAGTCAAACACCTGCAGGATCGCCTCACGCGGGGCATTCGTGGCGAGACGCAAGGACCAGCCGAGGTAACAGCGCTCCGGATCGAGCTCGTGGAGTTCCGGCACCACACTCGTGTCAACGGTCGGCTCGAGTTCGCCGAGCCGGCTCAGCTCCGCGAACAGACGCAGTGGATCGCCGCCCCGCTGCCGCAATGACGGCGTGGGTCTGAAATCTATGCGCCAGACACGTGCCTCGATCGATGGTGGAGCACCAGTCTCTGCGACGGTCGCCAGCGCCCGGCTTGCGGTTTCTCCGGACGCCGTGCGCGCCGGTTCGGCCGATCGCGCCACGAGAAGCTCGATGTCGAACTGCAGGTCCGCCACTCGCTGCGCGTCCGTCGCGCGGCCGGTCCGCGTGTCTTGCAGCATCGCGCGGAGCACGTCGACCGACTTGAGCAACAGGTCGGCAGCACTCGGGGTCGCCGCGATGCGCCGCGACCGAAGGGCGTCCAGCAGACTCTCCAGACTGTGCGTCAGCGAAGCCACCGCCTCGAATCCGAGCGTCGCTGCGCCGCCCTTGATCGAGTGTGCGCCGCGGAACACGGTGTTGACGAGCTCCATGTCGTCCACACCCGTGCCCAGCCCGAGCAGCGCCTGTTCCATCGATTCGAGCATCTCGAAGCTCTCGTCGAAGAACGCGTCATGGAACTGCTTCAGCTCGATGGTCATGGTCGCGGCTCAATTGCCGGCGGCGGCGACTGCCGGAACGTCCGCGACCTCTGTCGCGGCAGGTTCTGTCCTGTCAGGCCCGGGCGCGATCGCGGACGCCGCCTCGTCGTCGAGGATCAAGAGCAGCACGCGACGATTGGCCCGCCGTCCCTCGGCAGTGGTGTTCGGCCGCACCGGCCGGAACTCGCCGAGCCCGAGCACCGCGAGCCGCGTCGGAGCCACGCCACGCGCCGCGAGGACGCGCACGACGCTCGCTGCTCGAGCGGCCGAAAGCTCCCAGTTGCTGGGGAATGCGGCCGTGTTGATCGGCCGATCGTCGGTATGTCCCTCGACGCGAATCGGATTCGGGCTGGCTCGCAGCACGTCAGCGAGCCGTTCGAGCGCCACGACGGCCCCGCGACCGAGTTCGGCGGAACCGCTCGCGAACAGCAGATCGGTGCGAATCTCGACTTCGACCCATGCGTCGGCGCGCCTGACCTCGAGCTGATCCGCGAGGATCAGTTCCTGCATGGCCGTCTCGACCGCGGCCGCGATGCCGTCGAGTCGTCGCTGCCGCTCGGCCAGGGCGCTGGCGAGGCGCGCTGCCGCGGCGTCACTCTCTCCACTCTGGTCGTTCACGCCCGGCACGGGCACCCGCTCGAGCACGCGCCGTGCGCTCGCCTCGAGTCCGGCCTGCGTCACCCGGCTGATCTGGATCGTCGAAGCCGCGCCCACCGCCGGATCGCCGACCGGAACAGGTTCGAGCGTGCGCGGTGTCCCGCTGAAGGCGGCCGACAGCGAGTCCGACAGCACGCGGTACTTGCCCTCGTTCACCGACGAGATCGCGTACATCACGACGAAGAATGCGAGCAACAGCGTGATGAGGTCGCCGTAGGGAATGGCCCACGCCTCATGGTTCGTGTGCTCCTCGTGTCTCCGACGGCGCGCCATGGTCTTCCTCACGGGCTCAGGAATCCCTGCAACTTGGTCTCGATCGCGCGTGGGTTCTCGCCTTCGGCGATCGAGATCAGGCCCTCGATCATCATTTCGCGCACCTGGGTCTGATGTGCGATCAGCGTCTTGAGTTTGGCCGCCGTAGGCAGGAACAGGAGGTTCGCAAGGCCGATTCCATACACGGTTGCCGTGAATGCGGCGGCGATGCCGGCGCCGAGCTTGGATGGGTCCGCGAGGTTCTGCATCACCGCCATCAGGCCGAGCACGGCACCGATGATGCCGAGCGTCGGGGCGTACACCCCCATTCCCTCGAACACCCTGGCTCCGGCCAGGTCGGCGTGCTCTCGGACTCCGAGCTCCACCTCCATGATCGAGCGGATCTGCTCCGGCTCGGCGCCGTCGACGACCAGTTGCAGCCCCTTGCGCAGGAAGGGATCGGATTCGCGATCGATTTGCGGCTCGAGTCCGAGCAGGCCTTGCTTGCGCGCGAGCTGGCTCCACTCGACGACCTTCCTGATAATCGCCTGCGCATCGACGAGCGGGGGTCGCAGGACCCAGACGAACATCCGCAGCCCGTGACGCAGGACGCGCAGCGGAGTCTGCACGAGGATCGCCGCGAGGGTGCCGACGACGACGATCATGAATGCGGCCCCGGACAGGAGCGCGGACAGTCCTGCCCCTTTAAGCATCGATCCGACCCCGATGGCCAGCACCGCGAACAGGAATCCGACGAGGGTCAGCACGTCCATGGCGGTGCTTTTCGGGGGCTACACACCGAGATCCGACAGCAGGTCATCGACATCCCGCTGCGCATGCAGACGCCCGGCGTCGTTCACGCCCGGCACGGTGGGACCCGATCCGCGCGGATCCTCGCCGGCGTTCGGCCGCAAGCGATCTGGGGTCCCGCCACCGAGCCGCCAGAGCGCCCCAAGCCCCTGTTCCCATTCGCGCACGAGGTCAATCACTCTGCGGATGATCTGGCCCGTCAGATCCTGGTATTCCTGCGCCAGCAACGCCTCGGCGAGATTGCCGCGCACGTCATCCATGTCCCGAACAGAGTGTTCGAGCAGGGCATCGAGCTCAGCGGCTGGCGGGCAGTCGTCCGCCCGGAGCCTCGCCCGCACGGCACCCGCGGAGGCGGCCGCTCTCGCCAGCAGCGGGCCGCTGCGCTCGATCAGATCGAGCGTTCGGTGGGCTGCTGCTTCCGTCAGGCGCAGCACCTCCTCGAGCCTGGCCCGGGCATCGGGTATCTCCTGTCGTGCATGATCGGCCCAGCGCGAATCGACGCTGAAGCGCTCGAGCGCTCCCTGCAAGTCCAGCGTGATGCGTCGCAGACGCTCGAGCGTGGCGGCCGGGACGCTCGTCCCGGGTTCGACCCGTCGGGAGAGCAGCTCGGCGAGCGCGGCGTCGAACGCCGCGTCGTCGCGCGCACCGTATGCGTGCGCGAGCCGCGCGAGCGCCGGCTCGATCGACCGCGACTGGTGTGCGAGCGCATCCATCGGTGCTCACCCGCCCGCACGGGCCGCAAGGATCTTGTCGATCTTCTCCTTGAGCGTCACCGCAGTGAACGGCTTGATGACGTAGCCATCGACACCGGCCTGCACTGCCTCGATGATCTGTTCGCGCTTGGCCTCGGCCGTGAGCATCAGCACGGGCAACTTCGCGAGGTTCGGATCGGATCGGACCTGCCGCAGGAGCTCGAGGCCGTGCATGCCCGGCATGTTCCAATCCGTGATCAGGAAGTCGAACTTGCCGCTGCGTAACAGCGGCAGGGCAGTGTTGCCGTCGTCCGCCTCGCTGACATTCTGATAGCCGAGGTCGTGCAGCAGATTCTTGATGATCCTTCGCATGGTCGAGAAGTCGTCGACGATCAGGATATTCATGTCGGTACTCATGGACCGATCCCGCCTTCAGGCGCGCTCGTCCACCCTGTCGCGCCAGTCGGCGAGGCGTGCCTTCAGGCGGCTCAGCGCCTGACCGTGCAACTGGCAGACTCTCGACTCGGTCACCTTGAGCACCGTGCCGATCTCCTTGAGGTTCAGCTCGTCCTGGTAGTACAGCGACATCACGAGCTTCTCCCGCTCCGGCAGCTCACCGATGGCCCGCGCCAGGGCCTCGCGGAAGCTGTCATCTGCCGTTTCGCGGAACGGGTCGAACGTGTCATCGCCGTGCTCTGCGATCTGGACCTCCTCGAGACTCGAGAGCTGACAGTTCGCCGCGTCCTGCACGACGCGGTGATACTCCTCGAGTGGCATGCCGAGTTTCGCGGCGATCTCGATGTCTCTGGCCTCACGGCCGGTCTCCTTCTCCAGCTCGCGTATCGCCTGAGCAACCTCCCGCGCCTTGCGATGCACCGACCGCGGGGCCCAGTCGAGCTTGCGCAGCGCATCGATCATCGATCCGCGTATGCGGATCCCGGCATAGGTCTCGAAGCTCGCGCCGCGTCCGGCGCTGAAGTTCGAGGCCGCCTCGAGCAGACCGAGCATCCCGGCCTGGATCAGATCCTCCACGTCGACCGAGGGCGGCAGTCGCCCCGCCAGGTGGTAGGCGATCCGCTTCACCAGCTCCGCGTGCCGCATGACCAGCTCGTCGGTCTCGCGGCGCCGGCCGGCCTGGTTCACGTACGCGTCGACCGCGCTCATCGGACGATCTCCAGGCGGACGGCGGGCTGTTGCACCAGGCGTTCGGCGAAGAACTCGATGTGACCGCGCGCACCCTCCGGTACAGCCCATGTATCGGCGCGCCGCGCCAATTGCTTTAGCGCTGCCGCTGCAGGCGAGGACGGATAGGCCTCGACGACCGGTCGCTGCTCGCGGATCGAGCGCCTGAGCAGCGGATCCTCGGGAATTTCCCCGGCATAGTCGAGCGTTACGTCAAGAAACCGCGTGGCGACACGGCTCAATGCCCGGAAGACTGACTGACCCGCGCCGTGCACCCGCGTCATGCTCGCGACCACCTGGAACCGGCCGACACCATAGTTGCGACTCAGGACCTTGACGATCGCGTAGGCATCGGTCAGCGAAGCGGGTTCGTCGCAGACCGCCACGACGACGTGCTGGCAGGCTCGCAACAGCTGCAGCACAGAGGGCGCGATGCCGGCAGCCGTGTCGACAATCAGCGTGTCGAGGTCGCCGCCCAGCGAACTGAAGGCGCGCACCAGGCCGGCATGTTCGGCCTCGCCCAGTGTCGCGAGCCGTTCGACCCCGGACCCCGCCGGCACGACGCGGAACCCCTGCGGCGTCTCGACGACGATCTCCTCGAGCAGACGTTCGCCGCTGATCACGTGGGCGAGGTTGTGGCGCGGTGCGATGCCGAGCAGCACGTCGACGTTGGCGAGCCCGAGGTCGCCGTCCAGCAGCAGCACCCTGCGACCCATTCCCGCGAGCGCCGTGGCCAGATTGATCGCGATGCTGGTCTTGCCGACCCCACCCTTGCCGCCGGTCACTCCGATCACGCGCACCGGCCGGCGGGCCGAGCCGCGCGCACGGGGCAGTCCCTTGCGCAGTTCAAGCACAGACATGCGCGACCCCGTGAAAGCGGCGGCTCAGCAGGTCCTCGTCGGCCGCCGCACCGAGCCTCTCGGCCAGCAGCACGGCCGTCGAGACGAGGTCGAGTGACCGCGCGACGCGCAGATCGTCGGGCACGCGTCGTCCCTCGCTGACGTAGGCGATGGGCAGGCGCGCGCGGATCAGGGCCGAGAGTGCGCCTCCGAGGCTGGCCGCTTCGTCGAGCTTGGTCAGCACACAGGCAGACTGGCCGGCGTCGCCGAACGTACCGACCGCCTCCTCGAGCGCGCCGGCCTGCGTACTTGCAGCAAGCGTGAGTGCGACCTCCAGCGTCGCACTCGTGCTGCGCAATGCGCGCACCGTGGCGGCCAACCTTCCGTCACGGGGCCCGACACCGGTCGTATCGATCAGCACGAGCCGCGCGCTGGCCACCCGCGTCAACACGGCCGGCAGCTCGTCGAGCGTCTCTACGTTGTAGGCCCGGACCCCGAGCAGCCGACCGAGGTGCGCCGTCTCCTCGATCGATCCGACCCGGTCGACGTCCGCGCTGATCAGTGCGAGTTCGCCGTTGCCGTGACGCAGCACCCAGCGGGCGGCCAGTTTCGCGATCACGCTGGTCTTGCCGGCGCCCGGTGGGCCGACGAAGGCCACCAGGCCGCCGAACTCCGACCAACGGTCGCCGGTCGTCGCCAGCTGGTCGGCGATGCGCGCGATCGCGAGGCGACGCGCCGCAGTGAAGTCGACTCCTGGCGGCAGCGCGTCGGCGACCCGTGCCGCCAGTTCCGGGGTGAAGCCGATCTCGGACAGCTCGCGCAGCAGCTCCGTCGCGAGCGGCGCACGGCGCGTCAGGTCGTTCCAGGCGAGCGCGGCGAGCTGGGTCTCGAGCATGCGCCGCAAGGTGCGCAGTTCCTCGTTGATCGGCGTGCCGGTCGCGGCGGCCTCGGCGGCTTGAGCCGCCTCCCGCCTCGCGAGCAGCTCGCGAAATCCCTGCAAGCCGTTGCATCCTGATGGCTCCTCGGCCGCCGGCCGGCCCGCCGTGGGAGCCGGTGTCGACCCGAGATCATGGTCGATGGCCACCGAGATCTCGACGCCATCGGCGAGCGTCCGGTTCGCGAGGATGACCGCATCGGGACCCTGCTCCTCGCGGATCGCCCGCATCGCCTGGCGCATGTCCGGCGCGAAGTACTTCTTGATCTGCATCTCACTTTCCTACGGTGGCGACCAGCCGCACACGTCGGCTGTCAGGGATCTCGTTCCAGGCCAGCACACGCAGCTGCGGCACGGCCGCGCGCAGGAAGCGCGACAGGGCCGGACGCAGTGGCGGCGGTACCAGCAGGACCGCCGGCTCGCCGACGGCTTCCTGACGCTGGGAACTCTCCTGGAGCTTTCTCTGCAATCTCTCTGCCAGACCCGGTTCGAGGCCAGGGGTCGTCGCGGCGGGACTCATTGAACCCATCAGTAGCTGCTCGAGCTCCGGCTCCAGCGTGATGACGGGCAGCTCTTCCGCGAGGCCGGCGATTTCCTGGACGATATGGCGACTCAGCGCGATGCGGGCCTGAGCCTGCAGCTGCTGCGGATCCTGGGTTCGCGGCCCGTGTTCGGCGAGCGACTCGAGGATGCTGCGCAGATCGCGTATTGGCACCCGCTCCGCGAGCAGTCCCTGCAGTACCCGCACGACGGTGGCGAGGGGCAAGGTCTTGGGAGCGACGTCCTCGACGAGCTTGGGCATCGTCTTGGCGAGCTGGTTGAGCAGTTGCTGCACCTCCTCGTGGCCGAGCAGTTCGTGCGCATGCTGCTGGACGAGATGGCTGAGGTGCGTGGCCACGACGGTGCTCGCGTCCACGACGGTGTAGCCGAGCGTCTGCGCGTGATCGCGCAGACCCGGTTCGATCCAGACCGCCTCCATGCCGAATGCTGGATCACGCGTCTCGATGCCGGTGAGACCCCCGAAGACGCGACCCGGGTTGATCGCCAGCTCCCGCTCCGGGTAGACGGACCCTTCCCCGACCGGGACGCCCGAGAGCGTGATGCGGTAGGCGTTCGGACCGAGATCGAGGTTGTCGCGGATGTGCACCGCCGGGACGAGGAAGCCGAGCTCCTGCGACAGCTTGCGCCGCACGCCACGGATGCGTGCCAGCAGATCGCCGCCCTGGCCGCGATCGACCAGCGGCACGAGTCGATAGCCGACTTCGAGTCCGAGCAGATCGACTGCCTGCACGTCGTCCCAGGTCAGGTCGCGCGTGTCCGGGGCGACGGGCGGCGCCGCGACGACAGGCTCCGGCTCGGGCTCGGACCTCGGCCGTCCGTACCACCACGCCCCGAAGCCGCACAAGGCTGCCATCGACAGGAATGCGAGATTCGGCATCCCGGGGATTGCGCCGAGCGCAGCCAGCACGGCCGCCGCAGTCAGCAGCAGCCGCGGCGCCGCGAGCAGCTGCCGGGCGAACTCGCGGCCGACATCCTGTTCGCGCGACATGCGTGTGACGATCAGCGCCACGCCGGTGGACAGCAGCAGCGCCGGTATCTGCGCCACGAGGCCATCGCCGATCGTCAGCAGCACATAGAGCCTTGCGGCCTCACCGACGGCGAGCTCGTGCATCATGGTGCCGATGGCCATGCCGCCTATCATGTTGATCAGGAGGATCAGAATCCCCGCCGTCGCGTCGCCGCGCACGAACTTGCTGGCACCGTCCATGGCGCCATAGAAATCCGCTTCCGCGCGGATCTCCGCACGGCGCGCGCGCGCCTCGTCCTGCGTGATGAGACCGGCGTTCAGATCGGCGTCGATCGCCATCTGTTTGCCCGGCATCGCATCGAGCGTGAAGCGGGCGCTGACCTCGGAGATCCGGCCCGCCCCCTTGGTGACCACGATGAAATTGATGATCGTCAGGATCACAAACACGACGAGCCCCACAGCGTAGTTGCCGCCTATCACGAACTCGCCGAACGACTCGATCACGTGCCCCGCCGCTCCCGTGCCGGTGTGGCCGTGCATGAGCACGACGCGGGTAGAAGCCACGTTCAGGGCGAGCCGGAACAGCGTCGCGACCAGCAGCACGGTGGGGAAGATCGCGAAGTCCAGCGGCCGTGCCACCGAGAACACCGCAATGACGATCATCAAGGACAGGGCGATGTTGAACGTGAACAGCACATCGAGCATCAGCGTCGGCAGCGGCAGCACCACCATCGCGAGCAATGCCACCAGGCCGAGGGGCACACCTGCGCCCCGCGTCAGCAACGCGAGCACTTCAGGCAGTTTGCGTACATCGCTGGAGGTCGACATGGTTCCCTTTCCGGCTCTCAATGGCGGCGGCGCCGGTCGAACGTCTCGATATCGGGATCGATCTCGGGTCGGACCGGCGGTTCATGGCCGGCCGCGACAGCGCGTTGCAGCTGCAGCACGTAGGTCAGCACTTGGGCGACGGCAACGTAGAGCTCCGCCGGTATCTCGACCCCGAGGTCGACGTTTCGGTAGAGCGTTCGCGCGAGCGGCGGTGCCTCGAAGATGGGCACGCTGTTCTCGCGTGCGATCTGTCGTATGCGGGCCGCTACTGCATCGACGCCCTTGGCAACCACGAGCGGCGCACGATGCCGGCCTTCGACATACCGGAGCGCCACCGCATAGTGCTCCGGGTTGGTGACGACCACGCTGGCCGTGGGCACTTCCTGCATCATGCGGCGCCGCGCGAACTCCTGCTGCAGCGAGCGGATCCGGCTTTTGGTCTCGGGCGCGCCCTCGGTCTCCTTGAGCTCCTCGCGAATCTCCTGACGGCTCATGCGCAGGTCGCGCTGGTGCTGCCAGAGCTGGTATGGCACGTCGATGGCCGCGATCAGCGCGAGGCCGCTCGCCAAGGCGAGCAGCGCCTGCCCTGCGAGGGACAAGGCATGAGCGAGCGCCGGCGCAGTGGCCTCGTGCGCGAGTGCGACGAAGGCTGCGCTCTGCTGCCACAACACGACGGCCGCCAGCGTGCCGACGACCGCGAACTTGCCGAGTGACTTGCCCAGCTCTACGAGGCTGCGCAAGGAGAATATGCGCCCGAAGCCCGCGACGGGATCGAGCCGTTGGAGCTTGAGCCCGATGGCTTCCGAACTGAAATTCCAGCCGCCGATCAGGAGCGGCGCGAACAGCGCCGCTACGAAAGCGATCGCGAGCACCGGCAGCAGGACCCACGACGCACGCAGCAGCAGACTCGCGAAGGCCTCGGGCAGCGCGCGGGCATCGAGCAGTTCCGTGCGGGTGATCGTCAGCGCCTCGCGCATGAGTGCGGCGAGATCCGCGGACAGCCCTGTGCCGAGCCCATACAGCCCGCAGGCGACCGCGAGCGTGACCACAGCGGCGTTGAGTTCCAGCGAGCGCGGGATCTGTCCGCGCCGACGCGCGTCCTCGAGGCGCTTCGGTGTGGCACGTTCAGTGCGTTCCTGACCCGTCTCTTCGGCCATGACGACGCTCTCAGCCCGTTGCGCCCCGCAAGGCGGCGATCGCGCTAAACACCTCGGCCAGCAGCGCCGCGAACGTCGCCTGCACCGTTGGCAGTCCGGCCAGCAATATGACGAGCCCGAAGGCAAGCATGATCGGGAAGCCGACGCCGAACAGGTTCAAAGTCGGAGATGCACGACTCATGACGCCGAACGCCAGGTTGACCACGATCAGGGCGGTCATGCCCGGGAGCGCCACGGCGAGCGCACCGGCGAACATGCGGCTGGCAAAGCCGATCACGCTCCAGAGACCTCCGACTCCGAGGCCGCCCGCGCCTGGGGGCAGCGTCTCGAACCCGCGCACCAGCACCTCGATCAGGGCCAGATGTCCGTCGAGCGCAACGAAGGTCATGGTCGCGAGCAGCAGGTAGAACTGGCCGAGCGCCGGCGTGGCCGCGCCGCGCATAGGGTCGACGTTGAACGCGAACGACAGTCCCATGCTGTTGGCGATCAACTGGCCACCGAGCCCGATCGCGTCGAAGATCAGCTGCAACATGAAGCCGAGAGCGAGGCCGATCAGTACCTGCTGGACCGTGATCAGGACCCCCTCCACCGAGAACACTGCGATCTCGGGCAGCGGTGGCAGTAGCGGAGCCGTGATGACGGTGATAGCAGCCGCCAGCACGATGCGCAGGCGTGCAGGCACGAAGCGCGCGCCGAACACTGGCGCGACCATCAGGCACGACGCGATGCGCGCAAACGGCCAGAAGTAGGCCGCGATCCATTCGTTGAGCTGTGCTTCCGTCAGCATCAAGATCGAAAATCACTGGATCAAGGCTGGAATGCTCTCTATCAGGGCCCGCGTGTAGCCGACGAGCACCTTCAGCATCCAGGGACCGGTGATCGCGATGACGGCCGCCATCGCGACGAGCTTCGGTATGAACGACAGCGTCATCTCGTTGATCTGCGTCGCGGCCTGGAACACGCCCACCAGCAACCCAACGACCAGGGCCACGAGCAGCATTGGCGCTGCGAGCAGCAACATGATTTCGAGGGCATGACGGCCGATCGACATGATCGTTTCCGGTGTCATCGGAAGAAGCCCTCGGCCAGCGTACCCATGACCAGCGACCAGCCGTCGACGAGGACGAACAGCATCAGCTTGAACGGCAGGGAGATGAGTACCGGTGAGAGCATCATCATACCCATCGACATGAGAACACTCGCCACGACCAGATCGATGATCACGAAGGGTATGAAGAGCAGGAAGCCGATCATGAAGGCCGTCTTGAGCTCGCTCGTGACGAAGGCCGGCACGAGGATCGAGAGCGGCACGTCCTCAGGCGTCGCAAACCCCTCGCCACCAGAGATACGCACGAAAGTGGCGATGTCCGACTCGCGGGTCTGATCGAGCATGAAGCGCTTCAGCGGCACGATCGCGCGCTCGAGCGCGGCGGTCGTCTCGATTCGACCCTCCATGTAGGGCTTGATCGCCTCCGCATTGACTCGCTCGAAAACCGGTGCCATGACGAAGAAGGTCATGAAGAGCGCCATGCCGACGATGACCTGATTGGGAGGGGTCTGCCCTGCACCCAGCGCCTGACGCAGGATGCCGAGCACGATCACGATGCGGGTGAATGCTGTCATCATCAGCAGGATCGCCGGCAGCAGGGTCAGCGCCGTCATCAGCAGCAGCAACTGCAGCGTCAGCGAGTACGACTGACCGCCGCCTGGCGCCGGCTGCACAGTCAGAGCCGGCAGACCAGGGAGCGCACCGACCGCCTGCTGTGCCCAGGCCGGTCCGAGCAGCCCCAGCGTCAATACGAGTGAACCTGCGATCCTGATCCATTGACGCCGAGTCATGGCAGCCCGAGACTCCTGCGCAGCAGCGATCCGAACGAAGGGCGTCCGTCGTCGAATCCGGCCTGCGCCGCACTGGTGCCCGCGGGCGCTTCGGACGCGTTGCTGCCGTCGAACACATGCAGGGTCGTCACCGATCCGGCTGCGACGCCGACCAGCAGCTGTCGACCCATGACTTGCAGCAGCACGGCGCGCTCCTTCGGACCCAGCGTCGCCTCGGCCAGGATCCGGATGGCCGAACCGTCCGCGCCGGTGACGCGCATGCGCCGTGCGATCCACGCGATGGCCATGATCATGGCCAGCACCACCAGCAGCGCGATCACGACCTCGACCAGCGAACCGACGCCCGGGATCACGTCGGCAGGTTGCTGTGCCTGCGGCGTTGCGAAGAGCGGGTGCGACGGGGCGGCGGAGGCGTCCTGGACGTCCGGCATGTGGGCGCTCACTTGAGCCGACGGATCCGCTCGGCGGGACTGATGACGTCCGTCAGTCGGATGCCGAACTTGTCGTTCACCACGACGACTTCGCCATGAGCGACCAGCGTCCCGTTGACGTAGACGTCGAGGGGCTCGCCGGCGGCCCGCTCGAGCTCCACGACCGAACCCTGGTTGAGCTGCAACAGATTGCGGATCGGAATGCGCGTACGGCCGACCTCCATCGACAGGGTGACGGGCACGTCGAGGATCACCTCGAGATTGACTTCGGCGTTGGGGCCCTCGCGTGCGCCAGCCGACGGCTCCGCGGCGAATTTCTCGAAGGTGGCCGCTTGCGCGGCCGCGTCGTTCATGGATGTGCTCATGCTGTCCTCTCGTGAAATTTCATAGCCCCGCTCGAAAGCGCTGGGGAGCCGCGGCGCCGGCGGGCCGCCCGCGGACCAGGTGCTCCTCGACCTTGACTGCCTGTTGCCCGCGCGAGATGCCGAAGGTGCCGCGCAGGATTGGCGTGTCCTCGGCGTAGACCGTGACCTTGCCGTCGAAGTCGCACGGCAACACATCGCCGGGCTTCAGGTTCAGCAACTGGGCAATCGTGACCGAAGACCGTCCTACGAGTGTGGTCAGCACGACTTCCGCGTCCTCGATGTCCTCGCGCAGGCTCTGTCGCCAGCGCCCGTCGTCGTCGCTGCGGTCGCTCTGCACACCGCCGTCGAAGATCTCGCGCATCGGTTCGATCGTCGAGTACGGAATCGTCAGGTGCAGCTCGCCGATCGCGCCCTCCAGCTCGATCGCAAACGTCGCAACGACCACGATCTCGGTCGGGCCGACGATGTTGGCAAACTGTGGGTTCATCTCGGAGGCCAGATACTCGATCTCGATGGGCAGGACGTTCGACCACGCCTCCTTGAGATCGCTGAACGCCGACTCGAGCAGCATCTGGATGATACGTATCTCGGTCGCCGTGAAGTCGCGTCCCTCGATCTTGAGGTGCCGCCCTTTGCCGCCGAAGAAGTTGTCGACGACCGTGAATACGAGCCTTGGCGACAGCACCACCAGTGACGTGCCACGCAACGGCGCGATCCGTATCAGGTTAAGACTGCTGGGTATCTCCAGACGCTGGAGGTAATCGCCGAATTTCAGCGTCTGCACGCCGCGAATAGAGATCGCCGAGTTTCGCCGCAGCATGTTGTAGATGCTCATGCGGTAGAGCCTGGCGAAGCGCTCGTTCATCATCTCGAGCGTCGGCATTCGGCTGCGGACGATGCGCGCCTCCTTGCCAAGATCGTAGAGGCGGACGTCGCCGGTTACCGGCTGAGCCGCCGTGCTGACCGCTCCGGAGCTCATTCCGTGCAGCAGTGCATCGACCTCCGCCTGATCGAGGATCGACTGGTTACTCATTGCATCACGAAGCTCGTGAAGAACACCGCCTCGGCCGTCGCGGGCTCGCCACCCGCCGCCTTGACGATCCGCCTGATCGCCTCGAGCGTGTCGGCGCGCAGCCTCTCCTTGCCCTCGCGGGTTGCCAGCGAGGCCTGGTCCTGCGCGCCAAACAGCAGTAGCAGATCGTTGCGGATCACGGGGTCGTTGGCCTTCAGCAGCTCGATCGTCCCGGCGTCGCGACTGCCGATGCGGACCTCGACCTGAAGGAATCGAGCCGGGCCTGGTGACTGGAAGTTCACGACGAAGGCCGGATCGACGGCGTGGAACTGAAGCGGCGCGAGCGGTTTCGCATCGGCCTCGGCCGGCTCGGCGCCGGCGTGACGCGACTGCCAGTACCAGAATCCGCCACCAGCGCCGGCGAGAATGATCGCCGCCACCGCGACCAGCAGCAGTTTGCCCTTGCCGTTGGACGCCGCTGCCGTCGCCGTCCCGTCCGCCTCGGCCGCGCTCGTTGGCGCACTCATGACTGACTCCGTCGTATTGAGGGATCCGACAGAACAGCAGCAATCGGCGTGCCAGTGCTGCGACCGTGCGCGCTGTCAGGTATCGTTCTATGCGCGCGTGACGCGCATCACGTTACCGGTGAATACAGGACGTCGGCAGGGGCGCAGCGACGGAATCCCGACGCGTGGCGCGAGTGCGGTTCAGGCGTAGTCGTCGATCAAGCCGCGATGGTCGAGGCGCACGATCGCCTCGACGACATCGACGGAAACGCCGTCGCGGGCCGCGCGACGCGCGTCCGCCCAGACGAAGCCGCGTTGGGGATCGGATGGCGCATGATGGAAGACGCCTGCATCCGCGAGCGCCAGACCCATGCCGGCGAGCATCTCGCGCAAGCGCGGCAGCGCCTGCTCGATCGCTGCGCGCGTCTCGGGCTGGGCGGCGCCGAACCATATGCTGGCCTCGCCCTCGCGGATGGCGAGACGCACCTCGACCGGACCGAGCTGCTCGGGTGAGAGGCGGATCGAAGCATACTGGTCGCGGCGATCGACCAGCCAGCTGATGCGCGCGACAAACTCCTGGCTCCACTGCGGCGTCCCGATGGTTGAGGTCAATGGACCATACGGCGCGCGGACGATGGGTTCGGGTGTTGAACGAACAGCGACCTGCGCCACCTCGGCGCGGATGCTGCCGTGCGCCGGTTCGGCGCCAGCGTCGCCCGATTCGCCGGCGGCCGGATCTTCGCCAGCGCCGATCATCCCAGCCTCGCCGCGCTGCGCGTCGCCTGATGCGGTCTTGATGGCACGCTCCAGCTCCGCCAGTCCGTTTCGATCGACGGTGCTGGCCGCCGGCGGGCCGTGCATCGTGCCAGTCGACTCGACTTGAGCTCTCCGCCCGACGTCGCGAGACTGCAGTGGCGCCACGGCCGCCTCGGCAGGGGTGCGACGAACGCCGGGCAGTTGTACGGTAGTGGACATCGTCGTCGAAGTGCCGAGTGGTTCTCCCGTCGAGAGCAAGGGCAACGACTCGACCGGATCATCGTCCGTCGCGTCGGCGGCAAGCGGAAGCGCCAGCGGGGCGGACGTGGCCGCAAGCGTCGGATCGGCGGCGCCCTCGCCCGGCGACGCCACGGGCGAATCGGCCTCAGACAGCACCGTTCGCGGCTGCGATCCGGAGGCAGGCTGGGATTCAGTCAGACCCTGCAGCGTGGCGAGGAAATCCATGCTGTCCTGCGCCGGTTCGCGTGCGTTCGAACGCGTCGGCGCATCGGCCGGCGGCATCATCACGGCGGAGATCATGTCGTTCTGTCGCTCCCCGGTCCGGAGGCGAGGGTGCGCGCGCGCTCGTCGCACTCTCTCTGTTCGCGTCGCTGGGATTCGCGGGTCTCTTCCGCACGCCAGCGCTCGCCGACCACTTCCACCGCCCGTACACGCACGGCGGCGTCGCGCCAGTGCTGGCGCTCGAACTCGAGCTCCGCAGCGATCCGGGCCGCAATCTGCTGTTGCTGACGCACGGCCTCGTCGAGACGCGCGAGAAAGGCCTGATAATCGCGCAGCCCGGCGCCGCCGATTCCCGCAGCGGCCCGGCTCGCGAATCCGCTGACGTACTCTTCGCGGTAGCGTTGCAGTTCCTCGAGGCGCCGCACCGCCTGCTGCGCCCGGACCTCGACCGAAGCAACGCGCTCGTCGAGCATCTTGCGCTCCGCAACGAGCGCCTCGCGCAGCTGCCCGAGTCGCTCCGAGCGCTTCATGCTGCCGCCTCCGAGGGCACCTCGGAGGCGTGCGACGTCAACGCCGCCTCGAGTGCCGCCAGGCTCGACTCCATGTCCGCGCGTTCGCGAAGATCCTGTTGCAGAAAGCGCTCAATGGCCGGCCAGAGCGCCACCGCACTGTCGAGCGCCGGGTTCGCACCCGGCTTCCATGCGCCGAAAGCGACCAGATCGCGCGACTGGTTGTAGACCGACAGCACCTGACGAAGGCGACGTGCGGCGGCCATCTGCCGGTCCGACACGATCTCCTGCATGACGCGGCTCACGGAGCCCTCGACGTCGATCGCGGGGAAATGTCCGGCTTCCGCCAGTCGGCGCGACAGCACGATGTGTCCATCGAGGATGGCGCGGGCCGCATCGGCTATCGGATCCTGCGGGTCGTCGCCCTCGGTCAGCACCGTATAGAAGCCCGTGATCGAGCCTGCACCATTCGCGCCGTTGCCGGCCCGTTCGACCAGCTGCGGCAGGCGCGCGAACACCGACGGTGGATACCCCTTGGTCGCAGGCGCCTCGCCGATCGCGAGGCCTATTTCACGCTGCGCCTGCGCGAAGCGCGTCAGTGAATCCATGAGAAGCAGCACGGACCGGCCGCGCTCACGGAAGTATTCGGCAACGGCGGTTGCGAGCCACGCCCCCTGCAAGCGCATCAGCGGTGGGCTGTCGGCAGGCGCGGCGACGACGACCGCCCGCTCCCGATCCTGCGGGCCGAGGATGCGCTCGACGAACTCCTTGACCTCGCGACCGCGCTCGCCGATGAGGCCGACGACGATCACGTCGGCCGTCGTGTAGCGGGCCATCATGCCGAGCAGCACGCTCTTGCCGACGCCGCTGCCGGCAAACAGTCCTATGCGCTGGCCGCGGCCGACGGTCAGCAGCGCGTTGATGGCGCGCACGCCAACGTCGAGCGGTTCGTGGATCGGTTGGCGCTCGAGCGGATTGATTGCATGGCCGGCCAGCGGGGCACGCGCGACGCAACCCGGCATCGGTCGACCGTCGAGCGGCCGGCCCGCGCCGTCGATGATCCTGCCGAGCAGCTCCGGACCCACTGCGATCGTGCCTGCACGCCGTACCGGTACCACGCGTGCCGCCGGTTCGATGCCGTGCAGGTCCCCGACCGGCATCAGGTACAGACGGTCGCCGGCGAAACCGACGACCTCCGTGTCCACCCACCTGCCCTGGCCCGAGCGCACTTCGCAGCGGTCCCCGATGGCGGCCTGCACGCCGACCGCCTCGAGCGTCAAGCCGACCATGCGCATCAGGCGACCCTCGACCGCGGGCGGCGGCACGCCTGCCAGGCGACGCGCAAGTGCTTCGAGTCGCCTCTCCAGTCCGCCGTCCCGCCGGGCAACCGTCGCGGGTCTCTCATTCATCGCTGCTCTCCGGCGTGCCGGCCGCACGGCCTGCAACCCGCTCCTCCCCGAGCACCGCCGCGACAATGTTCGCCAGACGGCTGTCGAGGCGCGCATCAATGCTCGAATGGTCCGTCGCCACACGGCATCCGCCGCGCGCCATGACGGGGTCGTCGAGCAGCGTCCACGCGCGCTCGCCGGTACTCTCGGCGAGCCGCGCGCGAATCGCCGCACCGTCGGCGGGATGCACGTAGACGCGCACTTCGCGCGCGCCGAGCGGCAGCAGCCCCACTGCTTCCCGGATGATCGCGATGACCTGGGCCGGATCCACGGCGAGCTCCCGTCGGGCGAGCTGGGCCCCGACCTGCAAGGCGAGCCTCGCGAGCTGGTGGGCCACGTCGTCATCGAGCGGCTCGATCGGCCTCGCGAGCTGATCGCAGAGCGAAGCGAACCGTGCGGCCAGCTCGTCGAGCCGCGCCGCCTGTGCCGCCTGTGCGGCCTCCGCTGCGGCGTGCCCTTCCGCGCGTCCGCGCTCGAAGCCCTGTCGCCACGCCTCGCGTTCGGCCTCGACCAGCGCGGCAACGCTCGGGGTGCGTCCACGCGGCGCGACCACGGGACCCCGCACATCGGGTAGACGCCAACGACTGGCGTCAGACATAGGCTTCGCCGCCCTTGCCGCCCAGGCTGATCGTGCCTTCCTCCGAGAGCTTGCGTGCGATGGCGAGAATCTCCTTCTGCGCCGCCTCCACCTCCGAGAGCCTCACCGGACCTCGCGACGCCAGATCGTCCTTGAGCATCTCGGCAGCGCGCTGCGACATGTTCTTGAAGATTTTCTCCTTGAGTCTGTCATCGGCCGCTTTCAGAGCGAGCAGCAGCTTGTCGCTCGGCACCTGCCGCAGCAGTTCCTGCATGCCCCTGTCGTCGACATCGACGAGATTGTCGAACACGAAGATCAGGTCCTGGATCTTGGCGCCGAGCACCTCGTCGACCTTGTTGATCTCCTCCATGACCGCGCTCTCGATCCGCGGCTCGAGCATGTTGACGATGTCGGCGGCGCACTTCGGGCCACCGAGCGCGGAGGAGCGCGCCTGGCTGTTGCCGGCGAACTGCCGCTCCATGATCTGATCGAGCTCGCGCAGCGCCGCGGGCTGGATGCCGTCGAGCGTCGCAATCCGAAGCAGGACTTCGGCGCGCACGTTCTCAGGCAGTTGCGAAATGACCTCGGCCGACTGGTCTGCCTCCAGATAGGCGAGAATGATCGCGACGATCTGCGGATGCTCGAAACGGACCATCTCGGCGATCGCGCGTGAGTCCATCCACTTGAGCTGCTCGAGTCCCTTGCTCGAGTGACCGAGCAGGATCCTGTCGATCAGTCCGGCCGCCTTGTCCTCGCCGAGGGCGCTGACCAGCGTCTTGCGGATGAATTCCTCCGACCCGATACCAAGCGACGACTGCATCTCCGCCGCCGCCGTGAATTCGCCAATCACGCTCATGACCTCGGCGCGACTGACGTTGGCGACCTGGGCCATCGCGGCGCCGACGCGTTGTACGTCGCGAGCGCTCAAGTGCTTGAGGACGTCGGCGGCCTCCTTCTCGCCGAGCGACAGCAGCAGGATCGCCGCCTGCTCGACGCCCGAGCGTCCGCCGGTACCCGTTGCCGCCTCAGTCATCCTTCGCCACCCAGTTCTTGACGACTTGCGCGACCCGTGCCGGGTCCTGCGCCACCAGTGAGCGGGCCTGGGCCAGCTGCTGCTCGTAGGCCAGCGACGTGCCGGCCGCGGCGCCGACGACCGGGGTCGCCGCGCCCGGCGCCGCGACCGCCGACCCCTCGATCACGCCTGCGCCGACCGGAGCGCTGGCTCCCGCGGCGCCGACCCCGGCAGTCGCGACGGCAAGCACTGGACGCTGAGTGGCGAGCAACTGACGCAGCGTTGGCCGCAGCACCACGAAGATGATGACGAGCGCCAGCACGAGCCCCGCGACGACCCGCGCGAGATCCTGCACCCACGGCTGCTGCCAGAGTGGGACCGACTCGACCTCGCCGCCCATGATCAGCGGTTCCCCCTTCCACGGCGCGTTCATGACGTTCACGGAGTCACCGCGCGCCGCATCGAATCCCACCGCGTCCTTGACGAGCGCGGTGATGCGCTCGAGCTGTTCCGGCGACAATGCAGACTCGGTGACCTTTCCGTCCGGCCCGACGATGCGGACGTTGTCGACGAGCACCGCGACTGTCAGACGCCGCAGCCGACCGGCTGGCTGGCGCGTGTAGGCCACCGTGCGATCGATTTCGTAGTTGCGGGTCGTCTGGCGCGAAGAACTCTCTGGTGTCGTCGCCTCAACCTCCGCGACGGCGGTCTCGGCTGGCCGAACCGCGCCGGGAGGCAGTGCCACGGCGCGCTCGGGTGGCTGGTTCGTCAAGGACCCGGGCACGCCGCCGGCAACGGCGCCGTTGCGGCTGACGTCTTCGGCGAGTTGCTCGCTGCGCACGATTTGGCTGTCGGGGCGATACTGCTCGCGCGCCTCCTCGACAGCGGACATGTCGAACTGCGCGCTGACCTGGGCTCGCACTCGACCGGCACCGACCAGAGGTGCGAGCAAGGCCTCGATGCGCTGGGCATAACCCTCTTCGAGCTGACGCGCGAACTCGATCTGCCGATCGCGAATCGCGAATTCGTCCCGTCCCTGAGGGGAGGACAGCAGGCGACCCTGTTGATCGACGACGGTGACCTGCTCGGCGCTGAGCTCTGGAACCGAAGAAGCGACCAGATTGACGATCGCCGTGACCTGTTCACCCGACAGTCTCCGCCCGGTCTTCAGCTGCAGGAACACGCTCGCGCTGCCCGGGTGGCGATCGCGGACGAAACTGGAATTGCGCGGCGCCGCGATGTGCACCCGGGCACCTTCGACCTGCTGCATGCTCGCGATGGTGCGCGCCAGCTCGGTCTCGAGTGCGTGCTGGTACCGCGCGGACTCCATGAACTGGCTGACGCCGAATCCGGCGTCCTTGGCCATCGCTGCGAATCCACCCGATTGGGGTAATCCCTGCCCGGCGAGCAGCAGTCGCGCATCGTTGAGCCGATCGACTGGCACCGCAACGGCGCCCGCTCCACTCTCGAGGCGGTACGGGATGCCCGCTGCGGCGAGCGATTGCGTCACCGCCGCGGTGTCTTCGGGTGAGAGGTTCGCATAAAGGAGATTGTAGGTGGGGCCCTGCGACCACAACACGACGCCGACGCCCGCCGCGACCGCTGCCGCAAGCCCGACCAGTAAGAGCAGTGGCCTGAAGCCCGCAGTCAATCGTTGCACGTCTCCGACACTGGCAGCTTCCGCGGCCATTCCTCACTCCTGGCGGCCGGTTCAGACCGGCATGTTCATGATTTCCTGGTAAGCACTGACGAGCTTGTTGCGCACCTCGACCGCCGCTCGAAAGGCGATGCTCGCCTTTTGCATCTCCAGCATCGTCTGCGCGAGATCCGCATCCGGCTTGCCCTGTTCGAACGCCGTTGCGGCGGCCCGAGCCCGCTGCTGCGCGGCGTTGACCTGGTCTAGGCCGTTCTTGAGAACCGCAGAGAAGCTGACGCTGCTGCGATCCTCGGCGCGCACTAGGGGCTGCGCTGGCTGGGGCAGCGCTCCGAGGCTGCCGCCAGCCTGCGCGCGCAGCGCGCGGATCTGCCCGAGAACCCGGTCGATCTCGATCTGACTCATGCTCAGGCCGCTGGTACGTCGACGCCCGCTGCGCGTAGCCGGGCGAGCTTGTAACGCAAGGTGCGCGGACTGATGCCGAGGTGCGCGGCGATGGCGCGGCGCGTGACCCGCGGTGAGCGCAGGGCTTCGAGCAGGATCTCCCGCTCGGTTCGCTCGAGCGTACGTGCGAGCGCTCCGCCGCGGCTTCGACCGTCGGCCTCGGCCATGAACGTTGCCGGCGGCGTTCGGCCGGATGTCGCCGATTCGGTCTCGATGTGCTCGGCCTCGATGACCGGTCCGCCGCAGAGGATCAACGCCCGCTGCAGGACGTTGTCGAGCTCGCGGACGTTGCCGGGCCAGGTATGCGTCAGCAGCAGATGGGCTGCATCCGCTGAGAGCGCCGGGATCCGCTCCCCCGGCCGGGTCCGCAGGGCGAGCAGCTGCATGGCGATCGGCAGGATGTCGTCGCGACGCTCCCGCAGCGGTGTGATCGTGACAGGAAACACATTGAGGCGGTAATAGAGATCCTCGCGGAAACGCCCTGCCGCGACTTCCTCGCGCAGACTCCTGTTGGTGGTAGCAAGCACCCGCACATCGAGGGCCAGCGACGCGCGTCCGCCGAGACGTTCGACCTCTCGCTCCTGCAACACGCGCAGCAGCTTGGCCTGCAGACCGAGCGGCATCTCCGATATCTCGTCGAGCAGCAGCGTGCCGCCTTGGGCCTGCTCGAACTTGCCGGGATGGGCGGCGTGTGCGCCGGTGAACGCGCCCTTCTCGTAACCGAACAGCAGCGCTTCGAGCATGCTCTCCGGGATCGCCGCGCAGTTCACCGCGACGAAGGCGCGCTGCGCGCGCGGCGAGTGTCGGTGCAGGTAGCGCGCGAGGACTTCCTTGCCCGTCCCCGACTCTCCGGAAATCAGCACCGTGCAGTCGCTCGCCGCAACCCGACGGCCCAGATCGAGCAGACGGCGGGAGACCTCGGCGACGGCTACCGGCTCCGGTCCCTCACAGGGCTGCACGGCGCCTGCCGTCGATTCAACCGGACTCTGCATGCGAATCTCCATGTGCCAGGTTCACTGCCTTTCCGACTGCTGGGGAGCAAGAAACATGCCGGCTGCCGCTGGCCGCTGCCGCCGTGAAGCCCGTCACGGCCCATGGCAGCGCGACGCCCTCCGCCGTCAGATTTCCGTCGCCAGTTCGGCGCCGAAGCCGTATTTGCGAAGCTTCTCCACCAGCGTCGTTCGACGCAGACCGAGCAGGCGCGCGGCCTGCGCGACGGTACCTCCTGATCGCTCGAGCGCCTGGCGAATCAGGCCGCACTCGATCGCGGCGAGGTGGGCCTTGAGGTCGAGGCCCGCCGCGGGCAGTTCGGTGACGGGGCCCAATGCCGCCGCAGGGGTGCTCGCCGTCTCGAGCAGATCCAGCACTTCGTGTGCCTGGAGGGTCTGCTCCGCCGGCCCATTCGTCTCGTCGTCCGCCACGGGCGCAAAGCGAGCGTGCGCGGTAATGACCTCGACCGGCGTGGCCGGCCCAGCGGGATCCGGATCGGACTCGAGTTCACCGACCGGACGGTAACGCGGCGGCAGGTCCTGGACCCGGATGCATCGACCGCCATACATGATGCTGAGGCGCTCGATGAGATTGCCGAGCTCCCGAACGTTGCCGGGCCAGGCATAAAGGCGCAGCGCAGCGAGTGCCTTGTCCGAGAATTCAATCCGATCGCGGCCGGCCGCGGCATTCTGCGCGATGAAGTCGTCGATCAGGGCCGGCAGATCCTCGAGACGCTCGCGCAGGGCTGGCATCTCAATCGGAAAC
Source organism: Gammaproteobacteria bacterium (assembly GCA_037444685.1). Taxonomy (GTDB): domain Bacteria; phylum Pseudomonadota; class Gammaproteobacteria; order Steroidobacterales; family Steroidobacteraceae; genus UBA964. The sequence goes on along the minus strand of JBBILX010000001.1, from coordinate 284,276 downwards.
ACGTTCAGACGATAGAAGAGGTCGCCTCTGAACTCACCTGTGAGGATCGATTCCTCCAGGTTGCGGTGTGTCGCGGCGATGATCCGTACATTGCACCAGATCGGCTGATGGTTGCCGACGCGCTCGAAGACACGCTCCTGCAGCACGCGCAGCAGCTTGACCTGCATCGGCAGACTCATGTCGCCGATCTCATCGAGGAACAGAGTTCCGCCCTCGGCGATCTCGAAGCGGCCCTTGCGGGCGGTGTAGGCACCCGTGAACGACCCTTTCTCGTGGCCGAACAGCTCGCTCTCGAGCAGGTCGGCGGGAATCGCGCCACAGTTGACCGCGACGAACGGACCGCGTCGACGCGGACTGCTGTCATGGATCGCGCGCGCCACGACCTCCTTGCCGGTGCCGGACTCGCCGAGTATCAGCACGCTCGAGTCGTGAGCAGCGACCTGCGCGAGCAGGTACACGACTTCCCGAATGGCGGCCGACCGGCCCGTGGGCAGTCGCACATTCGTCGGTGGGGTGTCGGCAATCGCGGAGCGCTGAAGCATGAGTGGCGTCCCTGAGGCCTCGTCGGACCGGATTCTGTCCAGTCGCGCAACAGGCCGATGTGAACGTAGGCGGCGAGGCAGCGCTGCGACGCGTCAACTCGCTCACATTTCGTCCGGATTCAGGGATACGATGAAAAATCAGATAAACCCTGTATTTTCAGGGTTTTCCCCACCTTAGGCGTCAGCGACGCGTCGCCCGTACTCCGGCGACCTGTCGCCGGTGGCGGCGGAAGACGAGCTTTTCGATCTGGTCGGCGACCGATTCGTGCAAGGCCTCGAAACGGACGTTCACATGCCCGTCGCTCGCGCCCTCGGCGACGACACCGGCCAGCGTCAGCGGCGCGACCAGCGCCTCACGCAAATGGATCTCGACGAGCCCGCGACTGCCGTCGGCCGGCACCGGCGGAGCCTGGTGCCAGACGATGCCGTGGGCGTTGAAACGCACCGGCACCGCCTGCGGCCGCGACTGGCTGCGCGCCACGATGTGACCCACCAGCTCGAGCAGCAGGTTGATCTTGAGGTCGATGCGCATGATGTCGGCGGCATGCGGCGAATCCTCGTCGGGCTTGTCGTGCTGACCATGGTCCTCGAGTGCGGCGCAGGCCTGCAGCAGCATCAGGTTTCGCTCGACCAGCGCCGCCTCCGCTCCGGCGTCGAGCGGCGTCGCCTGCTCGCGAAAGCGCACAGGCAGCTGGTCGGCATAGGCCAACTCGTTGTGAAGGATGACGGTGTCCACGCCGTCGGCCATGGCCTCAACCCCGCCGGTCGCGCATCGCGCAGCGAATCATCCCGTCCACCAACCGGTCGGACTCGCTCACCGCCGCCCGCAGGGCCTCGAAGCAGCACACCTCGCCGGCGTCCTCCCGCAGCGCATGCAGCTGTGCAAGCAGCGAGCGTCGCTCCGCCAGCAGCGCCGGGAGGCGCTGCCAGCGGCGCGCGAGCGCCGCGTCGACCACGCGCTGCGTGCTGGCGATGATGGAGCGGGCGACGAAACGCTGCCGTGGTGTGAGCGCAGCGCGCGACGCGGCAGCCATCAGCGGCGGCTCGCTTGCGCCCGCGAGCGCTCCGGCACCGGGATCGCCACCCATGCGGCGCGTATCTCGCCGAGCAGACCGCTCAGCGAATCGATCAGGCGCGGATCGTGGTCGACGTGTGCGCGCAGCAGCTGACGCGCGATGTAGTCATAGAGCGAGTCGAGCCTCTCGGCGATCGGACCCTGGGTCGGATCGAGCGAGGCGTGCAGTTCGCCGACGATGGCCAAGGCCCGGCTGACGTGCTGGGTCTTCTCGGCCGGCGCGCCGCGTTCGAGGCAGCCACGCGCCTTGGCCAGGCGCTCGAGTGCCCCCTCCAGCAGCATCAGGATCAGCTGGTGCGGATCGGCCGCCGCCACGCCGCCATGCGTGGCCACGCTTCGATACGCGGCGAGCATCGATGCTCTGGACTGCGGGCTCATGCGCTGGACTCCGACTCCGTCGCTCCTGGTCCTGTAACGGCCCGCGCGCGACGAAGTTGAGCCCGGCCCGCTCAGCCGGGCTTCTGCGTCAGCTGCTGCGCCAGGTAGCTGCCCGTGGACTGCAACTGCGAGAGCAAGGTGTCCATCGCAATGAACTGCGCGCGGTAGCGGCGCTCCACGGACTCCATCCTGCGATCGAGCGCGGCCCGATCCTGGTCGATCGCGCGCTTGTCGCGCTGCAGCCGCTCCGTTCTCGTGGTCACCTGGCCATCGGCGCGGATGGCCGCGTCGACAATGCCGTACAGTCGCGCCGCGACGCCATTCTCACTGCCGAACAGCCGTCCCACCACGTCGAAGCCGTTGCGCAGCGCGTTCGACAGCCGCGTCTCGTCGAGCTTCAGCGTGCCGTCCGACTGGGTCGTGATGCCGACTCCCGCGAGCGTGTCATAGGGCGCCGTCGCAGCTTCGACGCGGTTCGAGATCTCGCGCCGAAGTGCTGCCTCGATCCCGCGCAACATGGCGTCGCCGAGCAGCGGGCCCCCGACGCGGGTCGCCGGATCGAAGGCACGGAGCTTGGCCATCGTGGTCGCTGCCGTGTTGAAGTCGGCGACGAACTTGCGGATCTTCTCGAGCGCCTGAGTCGTATCGTTGCTGACGGTCAGCGTCTTGACGCTGCCGGGCTCGGCGGCCAGCAGGTTCAGTGTGACGCCCTCGATCGCGCCCGAGATCGAGTTGGTCGAGCTCGTGACCTCGAAGCCCTCGATCAGGACGCGTGCATCCTGCGCGGCCGACAGCTCCGTGAGGTTGGTGACATTGCCCGGATCGTAGACCAGAGCGTTGAGACCCCCGTCCCCACCGCTCGCCGTGATCCGCATCGTGTTTGCCGCGCCGGTCTGACGCGAGGCCAGGATCAGTCGCGCACCATCGCCAGCCGTGATGATGCTGGCCTGGATGCCGGGATTATCGGCGGCGGCGTTGATCGCATCGCGGATGGCGGCCAGCGACTCGCTGCCCTCGGCCACCGAGACCTGAAATGACGTCGCGCCGAGCGACAGCGTGAGGGTCCCGGTGCCGACCGCACTGCCGCTGCCACCGCTGAACGCTGCCGACACCAGCCGCTGCGCCGAGGCCAGTCGGTCGACCTCGACCGAGTGGGTGCCCTGCGCGGCGTTGGGGGTGACCGTGGCCTCGAAGACCGAGCGGTCCGAGCTGGTCGCGGCGCGGGTCTGGAATGCGCCGACTGTGCGCAAGGGAGTCAAGGTCGACTGCAGCGTCGACAACGCGCCGCGCAGTTGCCCGAGTGCCGACACCTGCGCGTCCACTCGGGCCTGCTGGCGGCTGAGCCGCTGCTCGGCGGGAGCGCGCTCCGCCGCGACGAGCTGGGCGACGAGGCCGTTGATGTCGATGCCGGAACTGAGCCCTGGCGACTGGATCACGGGCATGGGTCACACCATCTCATCGAGCAGCAGGCTGGCCGCGCCTTCGTCGGGCGCGGCGCGCGCGAGACGCTCGGCGAAGCGTAGCGCAGCCTCGTTCGGAATCTGGCGGATCACCTCGCCAGTACGCGCGTCGCGCACCCGGACCACGACGACGCCGGTCGCATCGTCGACGCGGAACTCGAGGTTGCGACCCTGGCTGCGGACGAAGGACTCGATCTGCTGCGCCGCCGTGCGGGCACGTTCGAGCAGAGTCGCGCGTTCCTCGCGGGTCACGGGGGGCGCAGCGGGTGCAGCGCCCGGTACGGCGCCGCCGTCCACCGGCGTCGCGGATCGCCGCCCTTCCCCGATCGCGGGGACGGGTGTCGGGCTGCCGAGCGGAGCTACGTTCATGAGGCCCCCGTCACGTCAATGCGGGCGGACGACGGCCTCTGCCGAGGCCGTCGCCCGCCGTTTCGATTCGCCAGCTCCAGCGGAGCGTGGCCATCGCAGTCTCAGCCGTCCATCACCGCAGCAGGGTCAGGACGTTCTGGGGCACGGCGTTCGCCTGCGCCAGAATCGCGGTGCCCGCCTGCTGCAGGATCTGGGCGCGGGTCAACTGCGCCGTCTCCTCCGCGAAATCGGCGTCGAGGATCCGCGACCGGGACGCCGAGAGGTTCTCGGCGGTGGTCTGCAGGTTCGCGATCGTCGATTCGAAGCGGTTCTGGATCGCGCCGAGCGACGCGCGGCTGGAGTTGACCGCCGTCAGCGCCACGTCGATCGCACTGATCGCGGCATTGGCCCCGGCGAGCGTCGAGATGTCGACGGCGGAGACGGCTGTGCCCGTCGCGGCGATCGCATTCGGACCGGGGTTGAAGGCACCGGTCCAGGTCACGTTGCCGGTGATGCCCGCCGGCGCCCGGTAGGTCACGTTGATCGTCGCGCCGTAGGTGCCCGCCGCCGTGAGGCCGAAGTCGGCGAGTGCCGAGCCCGTGAACCCGCCCGCCGCATACGAGAAAGTGATGTTCCGGCCGTCGGCCGCGGTCAGGGCCACGCCCGAGCCGGTATCGCTCGCCACCACCCCGGTCACCGACGACTGGGCGTTGATCGCCGCCACCGCGTTGGCGCGATTCTGCGCGAGGTTGCCGTCGACGCCGGCGATCGTGATCGCGATGCCGTTGAGCGTCAGCGTCGCGTTGCCGCTGGCCGTCGCGTTGTCGGCCGAGGTGCCCGCGGCCACGGAGGTCGCATTGGCACTCGCGGACATGCCGGCGACGCCCGCGGAGTTGATCGCCGCCGCGAGCGCCTTGGCGTCGTTGGCGATCGTGCCGAGCGAGTAGGTCGTGCCACCCACCGTCACGCTCTTGGCAGCCGCGGTGTCGGTCGCAGTGCCGATGGACTGGTTCGTGAGCTGGAAGCCCTGGAACTGGCCCAGCGCACTCGAGCGGGCGCTGGCGATCGCCGAGATCGTGATCGTCTGCCCCGCATTGGCGCCGACCTGGAACTGCTGCGCCGAGAAGCTGCCATCGAGCAGATTGAGGCCGTTGAACTGCGTCTGCGTCGCGACCCGGTCGATCTCGGCGATCAACTGCGAGACCTCCTGCTGCAGCGCGGCGCGGTCAGAGGCGCTGTTGGTCGAGTTGGCCGACTGCACGGCCAGCTCACGAATGCGCTGCAGGTTGTTGCCGACCGAGGCCAGCGCGCCTTCGGCCGTCTGCGACAGCGAGATGCCGTCGCTGGCATTGCGCACGGCCTGGTTCAGGCCGCGGATCTGCGTGGTGAAGCGCTCGCTGATCGCGAGGCCCGCCGCGTCGTCCTTGGCGCTGTTGATGCGCAGACCCGACGACAGACGCTGCAGTGCCGTGGCGAGCGAGCTGCCGGACGTCGACAGATTGCGCTGGGCATTCAGCGACATCACGTTCGTGTTAATGACTTGGGGCATGGAGCAAACTCCTGGTGTTGGTTCCTGCTCCGGACCGCCCGGAGCCGTCGTGAGATCGAGCCAGCCTGGATTCCCAGCGCCTCTCTCTGACCCCTGTATCGGACCTGCCCGGGCCGACTTGAGGTCGGCGCGGCCTTGCCGCGCGAACTGCGACCCCGATCACAGATAGTCGAACAGACTCAGCCGCGCGATCCGGGCGTAGGACTGCTGCGCAGCCTGCAACCCGACGAGCTGCTGGTTCATCCGCGTGATGGCTTCTGCGTAGTCGACATCCCTGAGGCTCGACAGCACGGCACGCGCCTCGACCTCGAGATCCTGCCGGGCGGTGTTGCTGGTTTCCACGGCGTTGAGCCGCGCGCCCACCTCGGCGCGAATCTTCGCGAGATGGTCGAGGCTCACGCCGATCTGCGCGATCGAGGCGGCCATCTGCGAGCCGAAACGCGCGCGCTCGGGCGCGGTGACCGTGGCCGACTCGACCGTGGCGATCAGTTCATCGAGCGCCGCGAACAGATCGCGCGTTCCGGCCGGCCGAACCTCGAAACGGTCGCCAGTCGCCGGAGCACCGCTGATGCGCACCGAGATGCCACGAAAGGCGATCTCGGCATCGCTCTGGAACGTCCCGGTCTGCACGAGCGCGTTGGCCGAGTCCCGGATTTCGTAGGTCGACGGCGTCGTGAAGACGATGTCGTAGTCGTCCGCGATCCAGGCACCCGGATCGAGCAGCGAGCCGGGGTCGACGATGCCGGTGCCGGCGTTCGCGCCCGCCACGGCCGTCGTGAACGTGCCATTGCCTGCGGGGATCTCGACGAACACCTCGGCCCCCGAGTGGCCATGGGAAATGAACTGCGCGACGTCCGCCTGCACGTAACGGTTCGCCGCGTCGCCACGGAACTCGACGCCAGTCGGGGTGCGCTCGAACGGACGCGTGGAGCTGCGGAAGCCCGCGAACAGATACTCGCCGTTGACGTCCTGGCGATTGGCGATGTCGACGATCTCGGCGGCGCGCGTCCGCATCTCGGCCGCGATCATGCGGCGCGCGTTGATGTCCACGATGCCGTTGTTGGCCTGCAGCGCGAGTTCCTGCAGCCGCTGCAGCGCCAGGGACGCGTCGGCGATCGCGCGCTCCGCGTAGCTGAGGCGGTTGGTCAACGCGTCGGCGTTGGCGGCGTAGCGGCCGTTCTCGGCGAGCATCCGCTCGAGCTCGGCGATGCGCGCTGCGGCGACCGGGTCGTCGGCGGGCGCCTGCACGCGCCGGCCGCTCGCCACCTCGTTCTGGGTGCGCGCGAGCATGGCCTGCTGGCGCAGCATGCCGCTCAGGGCTGCCTGCTGTATCGTGCTCGTGGCAACTCTCATCTCCTGGCCCTCGTGAGTCTGCCCGTCAACGGGTCGCGTCGAGCAGGGTGTCGAACATCTGACCGGCGATTCGCACGAGCTGCGCTGCCGCCTGATAGGCCTGCTGGTAGCGCAGCAGATTCGCCGCCTCCTCGTCGAGGTTGACGCCATTGGCGTTTTCGCGCGCCTTGAGTGCCTCCGCGTAGACGAGTTGCTCCGCGTCGCGGCTCATCTGCGTGCGCTTCGTCATCGATCCGACGTCGCTCGTCAGACGGGCGACGGCGCCGTTGAGCGAAACCGCTCCGCTATCGAACAGCTTGCGGCCCAGGGAACCGGCCAGCGCCAGCGCATTGCGGTTATCGCCGACACCGGTCGCGTTGTCCGCGACCCGGAAGCGATCGCCGGGCGCGGGATTGCCGGAGATGACGATGCGCCAGCCGTTGATCTCGATCGGCGCTCCGCTCGTGAAGCCGAAGCTGCCCGAGCCGTTGACCGAGTAGGTCGTCGGCGTCAGGAACTCGATGTCCACCGTCGCGCGCAGTTGCGGATGGTCCGGATCGATGACCTCGCCCGAGGTCGTGGTCGCCGCGCCGCTATTGCCAGCCAGCGCCTCGGCGCGGATCGGCACGCCGGCAGCGATGCGGGTCGGATCGGCGATGGTGAAGGCAAGGCCGGCAATGGCCTCGCGTGTCGGGCGGATCAGGAAGCGGTCGCCTATTGCCGCAGTACCGTTGACGACGATCTCGAGGCCGTCCGCGCGCAAAGGGTCTCCCAGCGTACCGGCCCCCGACAGGGACACCGTCGCGCCCGTATCGAAGCGCCTCAGGCTCCAGCCGCCACCACCGAACTCGAGCTCGTAGTCGGCACCGGTCAGTGCCGAGACCGGCGAGCGGCCGACCGCCAGCGTGGCGCTGCCCGCGTTGGCGCCGTTCGGGCTGACGCCGACCGGCCCGATCCGGAACAGATCGCCGCCGGCATCCCCGACGAGGTCCTGCCCGGCTCGATGCTGGGCGTTCAGGGACTCGGCCACTCCGACCGCAATCCGGCCGAGCGCATTGCGCGTCGCATCGAGAAACTCCCGCCGGAAATCGAGCAGGCCACCGATCGACCCACCGGTCACGGCGGCCGTGACATCGGCGACGCCCTGGTCCGATACGAGCACCACGTTGGAGCGCGTGGCGTCGAATCCGTCAGGCCGCGTCTCGAGGCGCGCGGCACCCTGATTCAGCACGAGCGCCTGCCCACGCCCGACGAAGACGTTGACGACCATGCCGTCCTGCGGCACCAGCGTGACATGGAGTCTCGTCGCGAGGCGGTCCAGCAGTCGGTCGCGCTCGTCGAGCAGGTCGTTCGGCGGCTGGCCGGTCGCGGCGAAGCCCGTGGCGATCTCGCGGTTCAGACGGGCAATGCCTGCAGCCAGGCCATTGACCTCGTCGATCTCGACGTCGAGCCGCAGTTCGGTCTCGGTCTCGAGCGCGCGCAGCCGGCCGTCGAAGAACGCGAACCGGTCGACGACGCCGCGCGCCTCGCCTATCAGCACCTGCCGCGCCGGGATCGAGGTGGGCTCGGTCGCCACGCCCTGCAAGGCAGACTGCAGCCGCTGCATCGTCGCGGCGAGCCCGTTGCCGCTGTCGCCGAAGAGGTTGTTGACCCTTTCGGCGAGCGCCGCAAACGTTTCGAGACTCGCGGAACTGCTCGCGGAGCCGCGTGCCTGCTCGACGAGGAACTGGTCGTACTGGCGCGTGATGGTCAGTACATCGACGCCGCGACCGACCCACCCGTTGCCGAATGCTTGCGGCTCGCGCGCGCCGAACTCGGTGCGTTGGCGGACGTAGCCTGGCGAGTTCGCATTTGCAATATTGTGACTGGTCGTGTCGAGCGCCCGCTGAAACGCGAGCAGCGCCGACAGACCGGTGGACAACACGTCAGGCATGGCGGCTCCGGTCCTCCGGGTTGCGCACGATCAGGCAGGGGCGGCGGCCAACGTTCACGCCTCGCTCCGCAGGGTCTGTATCGGCAATCCCGTGCCGCCCTTGAGATCCCGATCGAGGATCTGACGCACCGTGACGGCGACCGCCTCGAGTTTGCGGGCGTAGTCGGGATCGGTGGCGTAGCCGCCGGCCTGCAGCGCCTGCGCGAAACCCGCCGTATCGGCCCCCTTGCCGCGGGCCGCCGCGTAGCGCGGGTTACCGCCAACCACGCGCACGTAGTCGTCGATTGCTGCCTCCGCGGATCCATACGCCCGGAAGCGCTCGATGGGCTGCCGCCGCTCGCCATCCTCGAACTCGACGGTGCGCGCGGCCACCTCCGCCCCGCGCCAGCCTCCGGTCGCCTTGACGCCGAAGAGGTTGAAGGACGGCCCGCCATCGGCACGCGCCGGAGCATGACGCCCCCAGCCCGTCTCGAGTGCGGCATGTGCGATCACCGCCTCGGGTGCGACGCCGAGGCGCCGCGCGGCGACCTTGGCCAGCGGCAGGAATCGCTCGACGAAGTCGCGAGGGCCGCTACCCTCTTCGGGCAGTGGCGTACCCGCTACGGACCGGACCGCCGAGGGTTCGTCGTTCGCCGCCGATGCCTGCGCCCCGCTGCCCTGGACCGCGCCACTGCGCACCAGTTGCTCGACCAGCATCTCGGCGAGCCCTAGACCGTGTCCGCGCGTCAGCTCCACCGCCAGCTGGTCATCGAACATCTCGCGGTAGAAGCCGCTCGCGTTCGAATCGAGTAGCGGATCGCCGGGACTCGCCGCGCGCATGCTCGACAGCAGCATGCGTGCGAACAAGCTCTCGAACTGCCGCGCCGCTTCGCGCACGCCATCCGCCGAACTCGCGTTCGTGCCGCGTCTGAGTGCGGCCAGCCCACCGAGATCGGTGTAGGCCGCTGGACCGATGTCACGCACGTTCATGCCGGCTCAGATCACGATCAGCTCGGCACGCAGCGCGCCGGCCTGTTTGAGCGCCTCGAGGATCGCGACCAGGTCGCCGGGCGCCGCACCCACCTTGTTGACGGACCGCACGATCTCATCGAGGCTCACACCGGTGTCGAACTTGAACATCCGCGCGGGCGGCTGCTCGACCGTGATGTCCGAGCGCGCCACCGCCACGGTTTCGCCGCCCGCCAGGGGATTGGGCTGACTGACCTCGGCCCGCTCGCTGATCGTCACCGACAACGAGCCATGCGAGACGGCTGCCGGCATGACGCGCACACCAGCGCCGATCACGACGGTCCCAGTGCGCGAGTTGACGATCACGCGCGCCGGTGCGACCCCGGGCTCGATGTCGATGTCCTCGAGCGCCGCGACGAAGGCGATCCGTTGAGCGGGATCGACCGGGGCCTGGACACGGACCGAAACGGCATCCTCGGGCACCGCCGTGCCCTCGCCCAGCAGTCGGTTGATCGCCTCGGCCATGCGTGTCGCAGTAGTGAAATCCGGGGCATGCAGGTTCAACGTCACGTGCGGCGCCGTCGCGAATTGGGTCGGCACCGTGCGCTCGACCGTGGCGCCGTTGGGGATGCGTCCGCCGCTCGGCACGTTAAGGGCGATGCGCGAACCGTCCTTGCCGGACACGCCGAATCCGCTGACCACCAGGTTGCCCTGCGCGATTGCGTAGACCTCGCCATCGGCGCCACGCAGGGGTGTCATCAACAGGTTTCCGCCGCGCAGGCTGCCCGCGTTACCGATCGATGCCACCGTGACGTCGATCGCCTGTCCCGGCTTGGCGAACGGTGGCAGCTCTGCGGTGACAGTCACGGCCGCCACGTTCTTGAGCTGCGGATTGACGTTGGGCGGGATGGTCACGCCGAAGCGCGCCAGCATGTTCTTGATGCTCTGCACCGTGAACGGCGCCTGGCTCGTCTGATCGCCAGTGCCATCCAAGCCGACCACGAGGCCGTAGCCGACGAGCTGATTCGAGCGCACCCCTGCGACGCTCGCGAGGTCCTTGATGCGTTCAGCCGCCGCGCCGGCCGAGGCGAGCAGTATGAGCACGCCGACGGCTACGCTGCAGTGCTGACTCATGAGGCGACGACGCATGCTGAGCCTCCTAGAACGGCATGTGCGGCGAGTTGAAGAACCGCGCGAGCCAACCCGGCGCATTCGCATCCGCCAGCGTGCCGCGGCCGCCGTACTCGATGCGGGCGTTGGCGACCTTCGGCGAGGGAACGCTGTTGTCAGGTTCGATGTCGATCGGACGCACGATGCCGGTCAGACGCACGAACTCTCGGCCCTGGTTGATGCCGATCCATTTCTCGCCGCGGACGAGCAGGTTGCCGTTCGCGAAGCGGCGGACCACGGTCACGGTGATCTCGCCGGTCAGACGGTTGCTCTGCCGGCTCGAGCCCGCGCCTTCGAAACTGTTGTCGTTGGCGATACCGCCCGACAGCACCTCGATGCCGTTCACGGTCACGGGTCGCCCGGCGACGGTGGGGCCTGCGAGCGTCGCTTCGGTGGTCTTCTTGGTCGAGGTGCTCGAACTCTTCGAAGCGTTCGTGTTCTCGACGAGGCGGATCGTGACGATGTCGCCGACCCGACGGGCGGTCGCGTTTTCGAACAGCGGTACGTCGTAGCCTGCCTGATAGATGGCGCCGCTCGGCGCGCCGTGAGGCTCGGAGTCCGCAGGCAGCAGTGCATCGTACTGCTCCGCCATGCGGCCGCCGAGGCTGCAGCCGGCCAGCAGCAGCGACCCGAGCACAGCTGCGGCGTGCCGCCCCAGCCGTCCTGGGCGCGCCGTCAGCGAGTCCGCATCTGTCCTTTTCATGGCCATCAGAGCCGGTTGGTCAGGTACTCGAGCATCTGGTCGGTCGTCGAGATCGCCTTCGAGTTCATCTCGTAGGCCCGCTGCGTCTCGATCATGCCTATCAGTTCCTCGACCACGTTGACGTTCGACGCCTCGAGGGCTCCCTGCACGACCGTCCCGAGGCCGTTGAGACCTGGTGTCCCTGACTGCGGCGCGCCACTCGCGGCGCTCTCGAGCAGAAGGTTCTCGCCGCGGGCCTGCAGGCCAGCGGGATTGACGAAGTCGACGAGCTGCAGCGTACCGACCTGGGTCGGCGCGGTCTGCCCGGCCACCTGTACGCTCACGACCCCGTCGGTGCCGATCGAGATCGACTGCGCACCCTCCGGGATCGTGATGGCCGGCTGCACGACGTAGCCGCTCGAAGTGACGAGCTGACCCTGCGAATTGAGCTGGAAGCTGCCGTCGCGCGTATAGGCGGCGGTCCCGTCCGGCAACAGCACCTGGAAGAAACCTCGCCCGTTCACGGCGACGTCGAGCGCATTGTCCGTGACGTTCAGGCTGCCCTGCGTGTAGGTCTTTTCGGTTGCGACGACGCGCGCGCCGGTGCCGAGCGACAGACCGGACGGCAGCTGCGTGTCCTGCGAGGCGGCGGCACCGACCTGGCGGATGTTCTGGTAGAGAAGATCCTCGAAAGCAGCCCGGCCCTTCTTGAAGCCGGTCGTACTGACGTTCGCGAGATTGTTCGCCGTGACCGCCATCCGCGTCTGCTGCGCGTCGAGTCCGGTCTTTGCTGCCCAGAGTGCTGGTTCCATCGGATGTCTCCTCGTATCTGTCAGCCGATTCGCATCAGCGTGGCCGAGCTGCGCGCGTTCTCTTCGGCCGCACGCATGGCACGCACCTGCAGATCGAACTGGCGCGCCAGTTCGATCATGTTGACCATCGCCTCGGCCGTATTGACGTTGCTCGACTCGAGCGTGCCGGGCGCCAGACGCACCGCGGCGTCGGCCACCACGGGGCCACCGTCGCGCAGCCGGAAGAGCCCGTCGGCACCGCGCTCGAGCCGCGCGGCTTCCGGACGGACGAGCCTGATGCGGGCGACGGTCGCGAGCGTCTCGGGGCCCTGGCCCTGGGCGACGACGGAGATCGTCCCGTCGCTTCCCACGAGCAGCGAGCTGTGCGGTGGCACGACGATCGGCCCGTCGTCCCCGAGCACCGCGTATCCAGCGCCCGTACGGAGCTGACCGTTTGGATCGAGGCGCAGGTCGCCGGCGCGGGTATAGGCCTCGTTGCCGCGCTCGTCCTGCACCGCGATCCAGCCGTCGCCCTGCACGGCGACGTCGAGCTCCCGGCCGGTCGTGACGAGCGCGCCGGGCGATTGCTTCCAGCCGACGGTCGAAGTCGTCGCATAGGCGCGCGAGTCGTAGCCGGGACCGGCGACCGCGCGTGTCATGAACGCGGTCAGATCGGACCGAAAGCCCGTCGTCGACGCATTGGCGAGATTGTGGCTGTTCGCAGCCTGGGCGCGCAGGATCTCCTTCGCACCCGACATCGCCACGTAGAGGAACTTGTCCACTCAGCGTCCTCAGCGGATGTTGATGATGGTCTGCGTGATCTGGTCGGACGTCGAGATCATCTGCGCGTTAGCCTGGAAGTTGCGCTGTGACGTGATCATGTTGACGAGCTGCTCGGTGATGTCGACGTTCGACGCCTCCAGCGCGCCGGACTGGATCAGGCCGAGGCCCGCATTGCCCGCCACGCCGCGCAGCGCCTGCCCCGACGCAAACGTCTCTCCCCAGTTGGTGTCGCCGAGCTGCTGCAATCCATTAGGATTCGCGAACTGCGCGAGGGCGACCTGGCCGAGCGGCGTCGAGCGGCCGTTGGTGAAGCGTGCCTGTACGACACCGGTGGCCTCGATGTCGATGCCGATGAGCCGGCCGGTCGTGTAACCGTCCTGCGTGATCGCGCTGACCGCGAAGTTGCTGCCGTACTGCGTCGTGCCACCGACGTCGAACGTGATGGTCATCGGCGCGGCACCGGTGGCCGGACTGTAGGGCGGGTAGGTCAGCAGGCCGTTGGCCGGCGTCGTCAGTTGACCCGAGGTCGAATACTGCAGCAACTGCGGCCCGCCGACCGCATTGCCGTCGATGTAGAGCCGCTGCTCCCACTCATTCGTATTGGCGGTCTTGACGAAGTAGAGCGTCGCGGTGTGTGCCGCGCCGAGCGAGTCGTAGACCGTCATGGAGGTCGAGTGGTTGTAGGTGTCGGGATCGGTCACGCTGAACGGAGCGACCGAGGGCGGCGTGGCGTTGCCTGGCAGGTTCAGCACCGTCTCGACATTGGACGTCGCCGTCGGCGGGCTCTCGCTGGTGACGAGGCGCAGGTCCGAGAGCGCACCGGTGTTGAAGCCTCCGCCCGGGTTCGGCGGGTAGGTCTGCAGCCGGTGGTTGTTGCTGTTGACGACGTACCCGTCGCGATCGACCTGGAAAGCGCCGGCGCGCGTGTAGAGCAGCGCACCGCTGTCGCTGAGGATGAAGAATCCCTGCCCGCTCAGGGCGAGGTCGAGCGAGTTGCCGGTCGAATCGATATTGCCCTGCTTGAACTGCTGCGCGACGTCGGCGACGCGCACGCCGTTGCCGACCGCGCTGCTGCTCACCCCCTGGGCCGAGACCGAGAACACCTCGGCGAACTGGGCACGCGAGCTCTTGAAGCCGATCGTATTGGTGTTGGCGATATTGTTCGCCGTCACCGCGAGATCAGTCGAAGCCGCGTTGATCCCTGACAATGCGAGCCGAAAAGCCATCTGAGACTCCTTAATTAGGATGGATCCGAGTGGCGCTACATCACGCGCCGGACGCGGTCGAGCGGCACCGGACCACCCGACGTGTTGAGTACGAGGGCGCTGGCCGTCGCGTCGACCGTCACGCTGTTCACACGCTGTTCGAGCAGCACTTCGAGCGACTCGCCCTTGCTGCCTACGACGCCGATGGCCTCGATCGCGTACAGCCCGGGCGCTGCCCTTTGGCCCGACTGATCGACGCCATCCCACTGGAAGTCCACCAGACCGCTGCCGGCAGGCACCTCGAAGCGGCGCACCAGCGCCCCCGACAGATCGCGCACGGCGACCTGCACGACGCTGGCACCGGGTGGAGCCACGACCGCCCCGCGCACTCCCCCGACGGCGCCGAGCCGTCCGGTCGTGGCCGCGGACAGCACGTCCCGCCCGACCAGGTTCGCACCCTCCATGAGGCTCGCGGCACCGAGCGTCGCGTTCAGCGAAGCGAGCGACTGCTGCATCGCCTGGATGCCGGTGACCGTGCTGAACTGTGCGAGCTGGCCGAGGAACTGCGCCGGTTCGAGCGGCTTGAGCGGGTCCTGATTCTTGAGCTGTGCGAGCATCATCTTCAGGAACTCGTCCTGTCCGAAACTCTGTCGACGCTGCGTCGGCGCCGTCGCCGACCCCGCTTCACTGCCTGATCGAACCTGACCTACCGCCATCGATGCTCTCCGTTCGACCGAGTCGCTTACTGGCCCAGCCGTAAGGTGGCGAGCAGCAGTTCCTTGGACGTGTTCATCACTTCGACATTGCTCTGGTACGAGCGCGAGGCCGAGATCATGTCGACCATCTGCTCGACGACGTTCACGTTCGGCGCGAACACGTAGCCCTCGGCATTGGCGAGAGGATTGCCGGGCTCATAGCGCGCGAGAGGCGGCGCATCGGACTCCGTGATCCCGCGCACGCGCACGGCTGCCGCCGCGGCCCCGTCGGCGCCGAGCGCGTGGCGCACGGCCTCGAAGACCGGATGGCGGGCGCGATAGACCGACCTTTCATCGCCGCTGACACTGTTGGCGTTGGCCAGATTGCTCGCGACGGTATTGAGCCGGACCGACTGGGCGGCCATGCCCGATCCGGCGATGTCGAAGACCTTGAACGTGGACATGCGTTATTGCCCCGTGATCGCCGTCATGAGGCCGCGCAGCCGCGAGCTCAGGAAGGTCAGAGTCGCCTGATAGCGCACCGCGTTCTCGGCAAAAGCCGCCTGCTCGACCTGGACATCGACCGTGTTGCCATCGAGCGAGGGCGCGAGTGGTACGCGATAGCGCACTGGCGCGTCAGGGCTGCTCGTCCCGACGCCGCCGACATGGCGCGGGCTGGTCGTCGCGAGGCTGACGCCCCTGGCGTCTCCAGCGGCCGCCGCCAGCGCCGCGCGGAAATCGAGGTCGCGCGCCTTGAACTCCGGCGTATCCGCGTTCGCAAGATTCTCGGCAATCAGCTCGGCACGTGCTGCGCGCAGGCGCAACGCTTCGGCGTGCAGCCCGAGATGTGCGTGGATGTCGAACATCGTCTCCTCCGCCGGTGAACCGACTCGCGGAGAGACGAAGCAAAGGCCGTGCCAGGACCGCGAATGCCGCTCTTCGTGCGCCTCGGCCCCGCGAACGCGTCTCGGCAGCACGCCGAAGCCGGATGCGGCGCACACCTCGGCGGCAAAGACGTGCCGCGGCGGCCATGTCTCGGCCGCCCGCAGGCGCCGGGGGTAGACGAGTCGCGTATCGGCGCGAACGGGCCGGACTTGAGTCGTGGCACGCGACTTGCTGCTTTCACGCGCATCATGGCCGCCACCGTCGGGAAATCGTCGCAGACCCCGCCACTGCTCACCCTCGCGCTGATGAGCGGCGCGGCAGTGGCCCTCGCCGCGCCGCAAACGCGCGAGAACAGTGTCACGGCGCCGCCGGCGATCGCCGCCACCGCCGAAGCAGCGGTACGCGCGAGGCTGGGATTCGCTACGGCGCAGACCCGGGACCGGGGCACGGTGCTGCACGTGCGCGCCCAGATGCCCGACCTACGACTGCGACTGGCAGCCTGCGACCGGCCGTTGGCGGGGCGTCTCGAGTCCGACCGGATGGAGCACGGCCGATCGCTCGTGCGCGTAAGCTGCGACCAGCCTGCCTGGAGCCTCTTCGTGCCGGTTCGCGTCGAGACCGAGACCGAGGTGCTCGTGACCTCGCGGCCACTGCTACGCGGCAGCGCCGTCACCGCCGCCGACGTCCAGCTGCAGTGGCGCCGCTTTTCCGGCGTTTCCGAGAATTACGTCAAGTCGGTCGACGAGCTGCCCCGCTATCGTCTGCGTCGACCGCTGACTCCTGGCGCCTTGCTGGCGCGCGATGCGCTCGAGCCGGCTCCGGTAGTGCAACGAGGGTCGCTCGTGACCCTGCGCACCGGGACAGCTGGCTTCCGGGTCGACGCCGCTGGGCGCGCCCTGGCCGACGCGGCGGCCGGGCAGCGCGTTCGCGTGCAGAATGTCGCTTCGTCGAAGGTCGTCGAGGGCGTGGCCGATGAGGGCGGCGTCGTTCGACTCGATCCATGAGGGCCGCGAGAAGATGCCGACATATTTTTTGCGACATTCCTCAAGTGCGGCAAGATCCGGCCGATACCCGGACTGAGGTCGCGAGGAGCAGCCCATGACGAACAAGATCAATGGAGTCGATTCGCGGCTAGGCCCTGTGTCTGCGGCCACGCCGGTCGGCCGCGGACGTGCTCCCGCGAATGGCGAGCCGGCTCCGGACGGCGCCGACACCGGCGTGCGGATCACCGAGACCGCGCGCCAGCTGGCCAATCTCGAGAAAGCCATCGCGGCGCTGCCGGTCGTCGACCAGGTTAAGGTCGACGCCGTCGCGAGTGCGCTCCGCGAAGGCCGCTACAGCGTCGATCCTCAGCGAGTGGCGGACCGTCTGCTGCGCATGGACCAGGATCTCGCCGCCGCGCGCCGCAAGGAGCCCTGACGCGTGGATCCGGCGCAGTGCGCTCCGTTGCTGGCTCGGCTGGTCGACGAAGAAGCGGAGACACTTGCCGAGCTGGCCGTCCTGCTCGAACGCGAACACGCTGTGCTCGTGGGCGGCGGCAGCGTGGAGGCGCTCGAGGACGCCTGCGAAGCGCGCCAGATCTGCATGGGCACCCTGCTGCGGATCCAGGACGAACGCCGTGGCATGTTGCGCCTGCTCGGACTCTCCGATTCGCCGCCCTCGCTCGATGCGCTGCTCGCACGTTGCGACGCGGACGGCAGCCTGCGCAGGCGCTGGACGGCCACGCTCGATCAGGCTCGCCTCTGCCGCGAGCTCAATGACCGCAATGGAGCGCTCGTCAGCGCCAGGATGCGACGTGTGCAGGGACTTCTGAACGTCTTGACGGGTCAGCGTGCGGCGCCCACGCTGTACGGACCGCAGGGTTTCGTCGCGCGCGACCGGCTCGAGCCGGCATTGTCAACGCGCGCCTGAGACGGGTGCGCATCGTGGCGCTCAGCCGACGCGCGCTCGCGCCTCGAAGCCGAGCGCGGCGGGATTCAGCAGACCCTGCGGGTCAACCGTCGACTTGAGCGCAGAGAGCAGGCGATCGGTGGCCGGTTCCAGCGACTGCCGATAGAGGTAGGTCTTGCCGATCTGGTTCGATGCGGCGCCGAGTTCGGCGAACACCCGCACCAGCTCCTCCCGCAGTCTTGCGACGAGCGCTCGTCCTTCGGGGTTCGGCCGCGGCCGCTCGAAGCTTGCCAGCAGCTCCGGGCGCGGCAACTGCTCGTGCAGGGGCAGCCACTCGTCGAACCAGTGGAACACCGGCTCGAAGCTGAATGCGTGCGTATTGATCGCGATCAGCAGGTAGCTCATCCAGACCCCGGCGTGCTGCATGGCCTCGCGGTGCGGCGCGAGCGCCGCCTCCGCGGCTGCCATGACCCGCGCGGCGTCCGAGTGGGCCACCTTGGCGTTGAGCGCCGCCCAGCGCTCGCCCCTGGGACCGAGCACGCCGTCGGGGTCGGGGAACAGACTGGCGCGCACGGCCTTCGGGATCGAGTTGGCGATCTCGCCGCCGCCTTGGTCGGCGCAGGCACGCCGCACCGCGTCGAGATCGGCCTCGACGGCGGCGACCGATCGGCCGGCCGCGACGACGTGCAGAGAGTAGGCACCCTCGGGCACGAAGTGCCGTCCACCGGCCACGAGCTGCGCGCCCTGTCTGAGACCGTCGAGCAGCGAGGAGCCGCCCTTGACGACGTTGAGCAGCGTCCTCGCGCCCTGCTGCAGAGAGGTGCTGTCTAGGTTCTTGCGCGTCGTCTCCGGATCGAAGACATAGGCCTCCTCGGCGGCACCCGTGCGCGCGACCGCCGACAGCGCCGCCCCGGCAGTGCGCATGTCCCGAAACGCGAACGAGACGAAACCGGTGTGGGCGGGCTTTTCGATGAGCCTGAACGTCGCCTGGACCTTGACGCCGAGCGCGCCCGAGTCGTGGATGAACAGGCCCGACAGGTCCGGCCCATAGGTGCGATAAAACGGCTTGCGCACATTGCGGAACGCGGCCTGACCGGTACGCACGAGCGTGCCGTCCGCCAGAACGACCTCGAGCCCGAGCATGCAGTCGGCCGCCGTGCCGTAACGCGCAGTGCCGAGGAACAACGCTCCGTTCGAGAGGCCGCCGCCGACGGTCGCGCGCGCGCCGGAAAAGGTGCCGAAGAAAGGCAGCCGCAGGCTCAGCGGGTCGAGCGCTTCGTAGATGCGCTTCCAGGTCACGCCGGCCTCGACCGTGATGTACATGTCCTCGGCATTGATCTCGACGATGCGATCGAGCCGTGCCGTGTCGATCAGCAGCGTGCGTTCGACGGCGGGCACGTAGCCGCCGGTGTAGGACATCCCGCCGCCACGCGCGACGATTGCGTAGCCGGCGCGCGTGGCGACCCCGACGGCGCGCGCGAGGCGCTGCTTGTCGCGCGGCCGCAGCACGGCGTCGACGAGCAGGCCCGTCGCGTAGACGTCGCTCGACGCGGTGCGCCGATCGTGGAGGTCGACACTGAGTTCATCGCCCTCGAGGACGTCGGCGAAAAGGGTATCGAGACTCATGCGGACTCCGTTGTCGCGGGCACTGGCGTTTCGTCCGTGACCGATGCAATGTAGCGACAGCGGCTCCGCATTGCCAATTCCAGACATACGCAGAGTTGCGGATGGCACTGCGCTGGCCGCTCGACGAACATCCGAAACCGGTCGCACGGCAGATGGGGGAGTGCGTTATGCAGGCGATTCGAAAAATTCTGGTCGCGGTCAAGGACCCCGCGGCGCGTTCGCTGCCGGCGGTCAAGAAGGCCGCCCAGCTCGCGCGCGCGACTGGTGCCGACCTCGAGCTGTTCCACGGTCTCGCGCAGACCGTGCTCGTCGATGCCGTCAGCGGGGGCGGACAAGGACTGCGTCGCTACGAAGCCGACGTGCAGTCCAAGGCCGTTGCGCGTCTCGAGAAGATCGCCGACCAGGTGCGGCGACACAAGGTCGAGGTCGTCGTGGCGGCGGAATGGGACCATCCCGCCTCGGAGGCCGTGGTACGCCGCGCCCTCAAGACGAAAGCCGACCTGATCGTGGCCGAGCGGCACGCGGGCCGTCGCATTGCCGGCGCGATCCTCCGCTACACCGACTGGGACCTGCTGCGACTCGCGCCCTGCCCCGTGCTCGTCGTGAAGTCGCCGCGACCTTACCTGCATCCGTCGATCGTCGCCGCCGTCGACCCTCTGCACACGCATGCCAAGCCCGCGAAGCTCGACACCGAGATCCTCAAGGCCGCAGCGACGCTCAAGGAAACGCTTCGAGGGTCACTGACGGTCGTACACGCTTATCCTCCGCCAGTCGTCGTCACCGGGGCCTGGGTGTCCGGCCCGGTGGTCACACCCGTCGGGACCACGACGGACACCGAGAAGGCGATCCGCCGGGCGCTCGATGAAGAAATCGCGCGTCTGCCGATGCCGCCGCACAAAGTGGCCATCGTCTGCGGCCCCGCGCGCGAGGTCATCCCGGACCAGGCGCGACGCGCCAAGGCCAGCATAGTCGTCATGGGTGTCATGTCGCGATCCGGGCTCAAGCGCTTCTTCGTCGGCAACACGGCGGAAACCGTGCTCGATGCGCTGCCCTGCGACGTGCTCGTCGTCAAGCCCGGTCGGTTCAAGACTCCGGTCCCACGCGGATCGCGTGGCCCCCAGCTCATGACCATACCGATCACGACGGCGGGCTGAGGGCGCGCTCAAGTCGCACCGGCCCAGAAAGTCAAGGCGACGCCGACCCAGACCACTGCGACCATCAGCGCGAGCGAAGGCGCGAGCGAGGCCACATAGTCGCGCCCGCCCGTGACCGCCGCCACGATCAGCTTCGTCAGGGTGTTGGTCGACAGCGCGACCACGGTCGCGACGGTCGCGGCCGCCTCGGTGAGGCTGCCCTTGACCGCCAGAGTCGCGGCCGAGGCCGCCGCCGAATGCGTGTCGGCAAAGCCGCCGAGCGCAATGCCGAGCAGGGCCCCGGGTGCACCCATCCCACGCTCCAGGGCCGCGGCAAGCATCAACAGCGTCGTCACGGTGACGCTGAAGGCGAGGGCCTGACGCGGCTGAAACGCGCGGCCCGTGATGACCTCGGAGTCCGGAGCACGCGCCTTCCAGACGCCGATCACGCCGGCGGCGACTGCGACGATCGCCATCAGCAGCAGAGGCAGCCATAGCCGGCGGAGCAGCGCCGGGTTGACCACGCCGAGTACCAGCACCATCTGCACGACCGTCGCGACGTTCGACAGCGCCGCGCCCGCATGGCAGGCGCGCAGCAGGACTGGCCGCTCGCGTACGCGGGCGCCGAGTGCGGCGATCGTTGCGGAGCTCGACACGAAGCCGCCGAAGAAGCCGGCGATTGGCAGACCGCGACCGGGTCCGAGGGCCCGCTGCGCGATGTAGCCGAAGGCGTTGATCAGCAGGACGATCACGGTCAGCTTCCAGACGACGTACGGATTGACGACCGCCAGAGGGTCTACGGCACGGTTCGGCATCAACGGCAGGATCACGAGCGCGGCGCCGGCCGGCAGCAGACCGTCGAAGACCTCGCGATCGCTGAGACGGCGGCGCACGAACTCGTGCAGGAAGTGGCGCGAGGCGAGCAACAGCGCGATCAGGCTGCCGAGTCCCGCCGCGAGCTGCGCAGAGCGGTGGGCGAGCGCACCGATCAGATAGGTGACGATCAGAGCAAACTCGGTGGTCAGGCCCGGATCGCGCTCCCGCGTGCGCAGGTACGAAGCGATCGCGAGCAGGCCGACCAGCCCTGCGCCGACGGCGATCAGCAGCAGCGAGTCGAACAGCGCCGTGATCGCACCGCAGAGCGCCACGACGACGAAAGTCCGCACGCCGGCTGCCGCCCGGGTCGGACCCTCGCCCTTGCGACGTTCGCGGTCGACGCCGATCAGCAGGCCCACCCCGAGCGCCACGACCAGGCTGATCACGTCGGGCGAGGTCAGCAAAGACGGCGACGGCGACGGGGCGTACAAGCTTCAGGCCCGTTCCAGCACCTCGAGCGCAGCCCGCTCGCCGGACTCCATGGCGCCCTCGAGACCCGGCAGCAGCACGGCAGTGTGCTCGCCGGCGAAGTGCAAACGGCCGTGCGGCTCGGCGACCACGTTGCCGTACTTCGCGATCTGGCCCGGACGCCGGTACGAGAAAGTGCCGCGCGACCAGGGGTGGCGGCACCAGTTCATGACGCCGATCGGTTCGACGGCGCCTTTCATCGACGGTCGCGCACGCTCGAGCACTCGCAGCACGTAACGCGCCGTGGCGGCATCGTCGAGTTCGCGCACGGGCCGGCTCGCGATGCCCGACAGGAAGGCCCAGATGTAGCGCCCGCTCGGCGTCGTCCAGTCGTAGGCACGCCCCGCCGCTGCGTCGCTCCAGAGTGACGAGCCGAACCCGTCGTCCTCCCAGAAAGTTCGGCGGATACGCAGGAACACGCTGACCCCCTGCCCGAGCGGCACGCTGCGCACCGCCTCTGCCTGCAACGGCGGCAGTGACGGAGTGATCGGCAGCCGCGCCAGCACGGGCAGTGGCACGGTGCAGATCGCGAATCGGGCGCGCAGCCGCCGTGCGCCGGCCCGGCCGCGCCGCACCGTGACGGTCACGCCGTTCGGGGTGGTTTCGAGCGCACGCGCCTCGGTGCCGAGCTCGGGCGGCTCGCGCAGGCTGGCGGCCATCGCGATCGGCACCTGGCTCATGCCGCCGACGACCTGGTAGAAGGCCGAGCCGGCGGAGCGCCGACCCCATTCGCTGGCGTTGCGCTGGCGCAGGTTCCAGAGCCACGACTGCCCGGCAAGGTCGTCGGCCTGCGCCGCGAGCCGCAGGAAGCGCAGCGATTGCTCGCTGGCCCCGGCGCGTCGATAGGCCTGTTCGAGCGAGGGATCCGGCGCGTTGCGCGCCGTCGTCAACCAGCTGTCGAGCTCCGGCAGACCGGTATCGCCCCGCGCATAAACCGACTCGATCGCCGGCGGAATCACCCCACGCGCGGCCTCCTCGGTGCGGTTCAGTTCACTCGTCGGCCAGTCCTTCGCGCGCACGAGGCGACCGTCGATGTGTAGCGCATAGTCGAGACCGCCGAACTCGATCCGCCGCGTCGCGATGCCATGCCGTCTGATCTCGTCGAGAACGCGCGCGTAGTAGGAGCCGACTTCGGCACCACCCCCTTCAGGCCGTTCCGGTAGCGCGAGGAAGGTTCGCACGCGGCCGCCGACACGGTTGTCGGCCTCGAGCACGCGCACCGAGAGTCCGGCCTCCTCGAGCAGCCGCGCAGCATGCAACCCGGCCAATCCGGCGCCAATGACCATCACGTCGGCGTCGCGGTCCGCAGCCCGCGCCTTGCCGGCAGCCACCCAGGCGCCCCCCAGCAAAACGAAACGTCGTCGCGTCAGACTCATGCATGGCCCTCCAACGGCTACCATACACGCTGCCCGATTCCAGCGGAGGGCCGTGTGCGATACGTCATTCCTCCTGCGGCCACACCGAGCCTCGCCGTCGAAGGCGAGGCGGGCCGGTTTCCGGTCCGGCGCATCTTCTGCGTCGGGCGCAACTACGCCGAACATGCGCGCGAGATGGGCATGGACCCGGAGCGCGAGCCGCCTTTCTTCTTCACCAAGCCTGCCGACGCTGTCGTCTGCGGCGGAGGCCAGCTGCCCTACCCCTCGCGCACGCGGAGTCTGCACCATGAAGTCGAGCTGGTGCTCGCCCTCAGACGCGGCGGTCACGACATTCCGGTCGCCGCGGCACTCGACTGCATCTACGGCTATGCGGTCGGCCTCGATCTGACGCGGCGCGACCTGCAGACCGAAGCTCGCCAGAATGGCCGACCGTGGGATACTGCCAAGGCTTTCGACCGGTCGGCGCCGGTCTCGGCCATCGTTCAGGCCGCGCGGATCGGTCATCCGACGCGCGGACGCATTGCGCTCACCGTCAACGGTGAACTGCGCCAGCGAGGCGATCTGTCAGAGATGATCTGGGCCGTTCCCGAGATCCTCAGCGAGTTGTCGACGCTGTTCGAACTCGCGCCCGGTGACCTCGTCTTCACCGGCACGCCGGCCGGGGTCGGTCCGCTCGTGCCCGGCGATCGGGCCGAGGCGGATATCGAAGGCGTCGGCCGGCTCGAGATCTCGATCGCCGTCTAAGATAGCCGCCACGACTCACCGCCCGCTCACCACGAGAGCCAGAGCAGCATGACCGTCATCAAACAGCAGGATCTCATCGACAGCGTCGCCGACGCGTTGCAGTACATCAGCTACTACCACCCGATGGACTACATCGAGGCGCTCGGCCGCGCCTACGAACTCGAGGAATCGACTGCCGCCAAGGACGCGATCGCGCAGATCCTGACCAATTCGAGGATGTGCGCCGAGGGCCATCGGCCGATCTGCCAGGACACCGGCATCGTCATCGTGTTCGTCAAGGTCGGCATGAACGTGCGCTGGGAGGCCTCGCTGTCGCTCGAACAGATGATCAACGAGGGGGTGCGCCGCGCCTATCTCGACCCCGACAACAAGCTGCGCGCCTCGATCGTCGCCGACCCTGCTTTCAGCCGCCGCAACACCGGTGACAACACGCCGGCCGTGATCCACACCGAGATCGTTCCCGGAGACACGATCGAGATCAGCGTCTCAGCCAAGGGCGGCGGCTCCGAGAACAAGTCGAAATTCGCGATGCTGAATCCCTCCGACTCGATCGTCGACTGGGTCGTCAGGACCGTGCCGCTGATGGGCGCCGGCTGGTGTCCGCCCGGGATGCTCGGGATCGGCATCGGCGGCTCGGCCGAGAAAGCGATGGTGCTCGCGAAGCAGTCGCTGATGGAGTCCATCGACATGGCCACGCTCAAGGCGCGTGGTCCGCGCACCCCGCTCGAGGAACTGCGCATCGAGATCTACGACAAGGTCAACGCGCTCGGCATCGGCGCGCAGGGGCTCGGCGGCCTGTCGACGATCCTCGACGTCAAGATCCTCGACTATCCGACGCATGCGGCCTCGAAACCCGTCGCGATGATCCCGAACTGCGCCGCGACGCGCCACGTCCACTTCACGCTCGACGGTAGCGGCCCCGCGAAGCTCGAGCCACCCGACCTCGCGCGCTGGCCCAAGATCGACTGGAAACCTTCGGCGGCAGCGAAACGCGTCGACCTCGACCGCCTGACGCGGCAGGAAGTCGCGAGCTGGCAGCCCGGCGACCGCCTGCTGCTCAACGGTCGCATGCTCACAGGTCGCGACGTCGCGCACAAGCGGATCGCCGATCTGCTCGCGAGTGGCCAGGGCTTGCCGGCTGGCGTCGACTTCCGAAATCGCGTGATCTACTACGTCGGTCCGGTCGATCCGGTGCGCGACGAGGTCGTCGGGCCTGCAGGGCCGACCACCGCGACGCGCATGGACAGGTTCACGGAACTGATGCTCGATAGAACCGGTCTGATTGCGATGGTCGGCAAGGCGGAGCGCGGTCCTGCCGCGATCGAGGCCATCCGCAAGCACGGCGCGGCCTACCTGATCGCCGTCGGTGGCGCGGCTTACCTCGTCTCCAAGGCGATCAAGGCCGCGCGTGTCGTCGCGTTCGAGGACCTCGGCATGGAGGCGATCTACGAGTTCGAAGTCAAGGACATGCCCGTCACCGTCGCCGTCGATGCGCGCGGCGTGTCCGTGCACCAGAGCGGCCCCGCCGAGTGGAGCCAGCGCATCGCGGCGAAGATCCCGGTCAAGGCACGCTGAGAACTGACGCGAGAGGAGTCAGCCGATGAACGACGAACGCCGCCGCTTGCTTGGACTCGGAGCGACCGCCCTGCTGGCCGCGCCGTTTGCGATGAATCCGCGTCTCGTACTGGCCGCGAAGCGCGAACCGTATCGAGAGGACGAGGTCTATCGCGAGGCCAAGGAGTTCTTCGAGACCGGCGCGCAGGAACTGTCCGACGTCCTCGCCAAGGTCCTCAAGGACAAGGGACAGCCTAACGCCATCATCAAGGGCACCGAGAGCGGGGGCGCCATTGGCGTCGGCTTGCGCTACGGCAACGGGCAGTTCAGTTACCGCGGCAGCGGCGGACGCAAGGTCTACTGGCAAGGCCCGTCGATCGGCTTCGACGTCGGCGCGAACGTCGTCAAGGTCTTCGCACTCGTCTACAACCTGCCGAGCATCGACAAGCTGTTCCAGCGCTTCCCTGGCGTCGAAGGCAGCCTCTATTTCGTCGGCGGCTTCGGCGTCAACTACGTCCAGAGCGGTGACATCACGATCGCACCGGTGCGCTTCGGCGTCGGCTGGCGCCAGGGCATCGGCGTCGGCTACATGAACTTCTCGGCCAGGAAGCGCATCAACCCGTTCTGAGGTGCAGCGCCGCGCTATCGTCTGGCCGCAATCTGGAACTGGTCGGGGCGCCGAGATTTGAACTCGGGACCCCTTGCACCCCATGCAAGTGCGCTACCAGGCTGCGCCACGCCCCGACCGGAGTACTGCAGACGCGCCGACTGGGGAGGGGCCGGCGCCGCCGCGGATGATAAATCAGCGGCGCAGGATACGCAGCACGTCCTCGAGCTCGATACGGAGCTGGCGGACGATCTGCTGGCTCTGGCTGACGTCGCTGCGCGCCTCCTCGCCCTGCAGCTTGTTGCGCGCGCCGCCGATGGTGAAGCCCTCTTCGTACAGCAGGCTGCGGATCTGCCGTATCACGAGCACGTCCTGACGCTGGTAGTAGCGACGGTTGCCGCGGCGCTTGACGGGCTTGAGTTGCGGAAACTCCTGCTCCCAGTAACGCAGCACATGCGGTTTGACCGCGCACAGTTCGCTGACCTCACCGATCGTGAAGTAGCGCTTGCCCGGAATCGGTGGCAGCTCGTCGTTATTCCTGGGTTCCAGCATAGGCCTCGACCCGCGCCTTGAGCTTCTGACCCGGCCGGAACGTGACGACGCGTCGTGCGCTGATCGGGATCTCCTCGCCCGTTTTCGGATTGCGGCCCGGCCGCTGATTCTTGTCGCGCAGGTCGAAGTTGCCAAAGCCGGACAGCTTGACCTGCTCGCCATTGGCGAGTGCCGTCCGCACTTCCTCGAAGAACAAGTCGACGAGCTCGCGGGCTTCGCGCTTGTTCAGACCGAGTTGGTTGAACAGCGCTTCGGCCATCTCCGCTTTGGTGAGCGCCATGGTTGCCCGAACCTTCTTATTGTCTTATTTTCGCCGAGAAACTCGCCGCCAGGTCCGCACAGATCGCGGCCACGAGCCGGTCCGCGTCCTCATCGGTCAGGGTGCGAGAATCATCCTGAAAAATCAAGCCGATAGCTACACTTTTTCGATCTTTCTCAACGCCCTTCCCTCGGTATACGTCGAATAGTCGGAGTTCGCGCAGCAGACTCGACCCAATCAAGGTTACACGTTCGTGAATCGCGCTGAAAGGTACGTTCTCATCGACGACGATGGCCAGATCGCGCCGCACCTGCGGTTGACGCGACACGGCACGGTAGGCACGCGCCTGCACCTGCAACGCGTCCTGCCAATCGATCTCCCAGAGCACCGGCGCACATGTCAAACCGAGTTCGCGCACCCGCTCCGGGTGCATCTCGCCAAGCCAACCGACCGGCTGGCCACGGCGTCGGATTTGCGCGCAGCGCCCGGGATGCAGGCAGGCCGGCGCCGAGGAGTCTGCGACGAACTCGAATGAGTCCAGCTCTCCAGTGAGGCTGAACAGCGCCTCGAGATCCGCGCGTGCGTCATAGTAGTCCGCGATCTCTCGGCTGGCGCCCCACTGTTCTGGCCAGCGCGAACCGGCGATCACGCCTGCCAGACGAGCGCGCTCCCGTTCGCCGGCCTCGCCGACGAAGACGACACCGTGCTCGAACAGCCGCACGCGGTCCTGCTGCCGGCGCTGGTTTTCGAGCAGGCTGCGGACGAGCCCGGGCCAGAGCGATACCCGCATGACGGCGAGGTCGCTGGAGATGGGATTGGCCAGCGCGAGTGCGCGCGATTCCGGCAGCAGGCGCGACTGCAGTGCCGGGTCCGCGAACGCGAAGTGGATCGCCTCGTGGTAACCGCGTGCCGCCAGCAGGTCGAGGAGTCGCTGCTCGCGTGGCTCGCGTTCCGGCAGCGCCCGGAACCGCTGCACGAGCGTTGCATCGACCTCCGGAATCTGCTCATAGCCAACGAGACGCGCAAGCTCCTCGATCAAGTCGCGCTCGATGGCGATGTCGAACCGGTGACTCGGGGCCGTCACCTCCCAGCCATCGACGTGCTCGGCGACGCTCATGCCGAGCGACTCGAGCAGTCCGCGTACGCGGGTGGCTTCGAGATCGAGGCCGAGGAAGCGGCGGATCTGCGAGCGGCGCAGCCGGACGCGGCGCAGGGGTGGCAGTGCGGCCGCGTGCTCGGTGACGACCACGGGTCCCGCGACGCCTCCGGCCACCTCGAGCAGCAGCTCGGTGGCACGCTCGATCGCGCGCACCGACAGCTCGGGGTCGACCCCACGCTCGAAGCGCTGACTCGCGTCCGTGCTCAGGCCGAAGCGCCGTCCGCGCCCGGCGATCGCGCCGGGCGCGAACCAAGCCACCTCGAGAAGGACCTCGCCCGTATCGGCGGAAACGGCCGTGCGCTGTGCACCCATGATGCCGGCGAGACCGACGGGCCCCGCGGCGTCCGCGATCACGAGCACGTCGTGTTCGAGCGCGATCGCGCGTCCATCGAGCAGCAGGCAAGTCTCGCCGTCTGCGGCATGACGCACCCGGATGTCGCCCGCCAGTTTTCCGCGATCGTAGGCGTGCATCGGTTGACCGAGCTCGAGCATCACGAGATTGGTGACGTCGACGACCGGCGAAATCGGGCGTTGACCGGCGCGCCGCAGCCGCTCTCGAAGCCACCACGGCGAGACACAGCGGTTGTCGATGCCACTGACGACGCGGCCGACGAAGCGCGGGCACGCCGCCGCGGCGTCGAGATGCACGGCGTGACGCAGTCCGGCGGACGCCGGCACGGGCCGCAACAGCGGGCCGCGCAGCGGCCGGCCGGTGAGCGCCGC
Organism: Gammaproteobacteria bacterium; assembly: GCA_037444685.1. Lineage (GTDB taxonomy): Bacteria > Pseudomonadota > Gammaproteobacteria > Steroidobacterales > Steroidobacteraceae > UBA964. The sequence goes on along the minus strand of JBBILX010000001.1, from coordinate 255,533 downwards.
GACCTCGCGCGCGATTCCGAGCACGGACATCGCATCGCCGCGATTCGGCGTGATCGCCAGATCCAGAATCGTGTCGTCGAGAGCGAGCGCCTCGCGCAGATCGGCACCTGGCGGCAGCTCTTCGGGCAGCTCCAGGATACCCTCCGACGGATCGGACAGACCGAGCTCGCGGGCCGAACAGAGCATGCCGAACGACTCGACGCCGCGTAGCTTCGCGGCCTTGATCGCAAGTCCGCCAGGCAACTCGGCGCCGACGCGTGCGAGCGCGCTCTTGACGCCGGCCCGCGCATTGCTCGCGCCGCAGACGATCTGCAACGTCTCGCCGCCGCCGATCGCCACGCGACAGACCTTGAGCTTGTCGGCCTGCGGATGAGGCTCGGCCGAGACGATCTCGCCTACGACGACGCCGCAAAAGGCCGGTGCGGCCGGCGCGAGCGACTCGAGCTCGAAACCCGCCATGGTCAGGCGCGCGCCGAGCTCGGCGGCGGGCCAGGGTACGTCCACCCACTCGCGCAGCCACTGCAGCGGGATCTTCATAGCGAGCGGAACTGGCGCAGGAAGCGCACGTCGTTCTCGAAGAACAGTCGCAGGTCGTCGACGCCGTAGCGCAGCATCGCGAGCCGCTCGATGCCGAGTCCGAACGCGTAGCCCGTCCAGCGCTCCGCATCGATGCCGCAGGCGGTCAGCACGTGCGGATGCACGAGACCGCAACCCGCGACCTCGAGCCAGCCGGTCTGCTTGCAGACCCGGCACCCTTCCCCGCCGCAGAACACGCAGGAGATGTCGACCTCGGCCGAGGGCTCGGTGAACGGAAAGTACGAGGGACGCAGGCGCATCCGCAGCGGCCGCTCGAAGAACGCTTCCATGAAACCGCGCAGGATGGCCTTCAGGTGACCGAAACTGACGTTCTCGTCGACGAGCAGCCCCTCGAGCTGGTGGAACATTGGCGAGTGGGTCATGTCGTAGTCGCAGCGGTAGACCCGCCCGGGCGCGACGATCGCGAGCGGCAGCCGCGGCGCGTCACCGGATCCGGCACTCGCGGCCGCTGCGCGCAGCGCCCGCACCTGTACCGGTGAGGTGTGCGTGCGCAGCAGCCGGCCGTCCCCGAAGTAGAACGTGTCGTGCATCGCACGGGCCGGATGATCCGCGGGGATGTTCAGCGCCGTGAAGTTGTGGAAGTCGTCCTCGATCTCCGGACCCGAGGCGATCGAAAACCCGGCCTCGCGGCACAGCGTCTCCATGCGCAGCCGCGCCTTGGTCACCGGATGCAGTCCACCCTGCGCCTCGCCGCGCCCCGGCTGCGTCACGTCGATGCGCCCGGACTCGAGGGCCTCGGCGATCGCGGCCTGCTCGAGCTCCCGCTGGCGCGCGTCGAGCGCCTCCTGGACCCGCTGCTTCGCTTCGTTGATGCGTGCACCGGCCGCCGGCCGCTCCGCCGCCGGCAGACTGCCGAGCGACTTGAGCCGCTCGGTGAGCAGCCCCTTCCGGCCGAGCCAGCGGACGCGCACGGCGTCGAGAGCCGCGAGCTCGCCGCTCGCGGCCACTTCCTCGAGTGCCTGCGCCGTCAGGGACGCGAGATCGCTCATCGTCGCGATCTCGGCTTCAGGCGGTGCCTAGCGCTGCCTTGACCTTGCCCGCGAGAACCGCGAATGCCGCCTCGTCGTGAACGGCGATGTCGGCGAGCATCTTGCGGTCAATCTCGATGGCCGCCTTCTTGAGCCCGCTGATCATGCGGCTGTAGGACAGGCCGTGCACGCGTGCCGCCGCATTGATGCGCTGGATCCACAGCGCGCGGAAATCGCGCTTCTTGAGCCGGCGACCGCGGTACGCATACTGGCCGGCCTTGATGACCGCCTGCTTCGCTGCGCGGTAGACCTTCCGCCGTGCGTTGTAGTAGCCCTTGGCCTTGCCGAGGACCTTCTTGTGGCGTCGCCCTGCGGTGACGCCGCGCTTCACTCTTGCCATGCTCTGGTCCTCGCTCGATTACTTGAGATGCGGCAGCAACTGGACGAGGCGACCGACATCGCTCTCGTGCACGAGGCTCGATCCGCCCGAGCGCAGCTGACGTTTGGTCTTGCGCGGCTTGTGGCCGAGGTTGTGCCGGCGGCCTGCCGAATAGGACTTGAAGCCCTTGGCAGTCTTGCGGAAACGCTTCGCCGCGGCCCGGTTGGTCTTCAACTTGGGCATGTCAGACTCCTGTTTTGTAGCCCCGGTCGCAGGTCCACCGGAGCGGACCGCTACGGGCGGAACCCTCGACTCGCGCCGAGGATCACTTCTTTTTCGGTGCAAACATCATGACCATCTGCCTGCCCTCCATCTGGGGGTGCTGTTCGACCGTCGCGAAGTTCGCGAGGTCGGCCGCCACCCTGGCGAGGAGCTTGCGTCCGATCTCCTGATGCACCATCTCACGGCCTCGGAACCGCAGGGTCACCTTGGCCTTGTCGCCGTCCGTCAGGAAGCGGATCAGGTTGCGTAGCTTAACCTGATAGTCACCTTCTTCCGTGCTCGGACGAAACTTCACTTCCTTGACTTGCTGCTGCTTCTGCTTCCTCTGCGCACTGTGGGTCTTCTTCTTCTGCTCGAAGAGGAACTTCCCGAAGTCCATGATGCGCACGACGGGCGGGTCGGCCATCGGGGACACTTCGACGAGGTCGAGTTCACTCGAGTTGGCGAGCTGGAGAGCCTCGAAACGGGTCATGATGCCTGCCTGGGATCCGTCCGCCGCGATCACGCGCACCTGCGGGGCCGTGATCTCCTCGTTGCGCCGAATGCGCTTGGTTGCAGTCGAGATAAGTCAATCCTCCAAAGTCTGGCGCCCGCGGCTGTCGAGCTCGACGCGCAGACGATCCACGAAGGATTGCAGCGACATCGTGCCCAGATCCTTGCCGCTACGAGTGCGCACGGATACGAGACCCGCTGCTACTTCCTTGTCGCCTGCCACCAATAGGTAGGGCACGCGTTGCAGCGTGTGTTCGCGAATCTTATAGCCGACCTTCTCGTTGCGCAAGTCGGCTTCGACTCGAACCCCCTGATTCTTAAGGAATTGCGCCGATTTGGCCACGTAATCGGCCTGCCGGTCCGTGATCGTCATGACGACGGCCTGGACCGGTGCGAGCCAGGCGGGCAGCCGGCCGGCGTGGTGTTCGAGCAGGATGCCGAAGAAGCGTTCTAGCGAGCCGAAGATCGCCCGATGCAGCATGACCGGCGTCTGCTTCTGGCCGTGCTCGTCGATGTAGTGGGCGCCGAGACGGGCCGGCATGTTGAGATCCACCTGCAGAGTCCCGCACTGCCAGGTCCGGCCGATCGCATCGCGCAGGTGGAACTCGAGTTTGGGGCCATAGAATGCGCCTTCGCCCTGGTTGTATGCGCAGTCGATGCCGGCGGCGCGGGCGGCCTCCTGCAGCGCCCGCTCGGCCTGGTCCCAGATCTCGTCGGCTCCCACACGCTTGGCAGGCCGGTCCGCGAATTTCACCTGCACGTCGTCGAAGCCGAAGTCGCGGTAGATACCCATCAACAGATCGATGATTCGCACCGACTCGTCGGTGATCGCGCCGGCCGGGATGAACACGTGCGCATCGTCCTGCGTGAATGCGCGCACGCGCATCAGGCCATGCAGAGCTCCGGAGGGCTCGTAACGATGCACCTTGCCGAACTCGGCGAAGCGGATCGGCAGGTCGCGATAGCTGCGGATGCCCTGCTTGAAGATCTGCACGTGACCCGGACAGTTCATCGGCTTGATCGCATAGACGCGCTCGTCCGGCGTCTGGGTCGTGTACATGTTCTCGCCGAACGTGGCCCAGTGACCCGACGCCTCCCAGAGGCTGCGATCCATGAGCTCCGGTCCGTTGACCTCCTCGAACCCCGCGGCCTGCTGCCGTTCTCGCATGTAGGCGATCAGCGTCTGGAGGATCCGCCAGCCCTTCGGGTGCCAGAACACGGCGCCCGGCGCCTCTTCCTGCATGTGGAACAAGTCGAGTTCGCGACCGATCTTCCGGTGGTCGCGTTTCTCGGCCTCCTCGAGGCGCGTCAGATAGTCCTTGAGATCCTTCTCGTTGAGCCAGGCCGTGCCGTAGATGCGTTGCAGCATCTCGTTGCGGGAATCGCCGCGCCAGTAGGCGCCGGCCACTTTCATGAGCTTGAAGACCTTGAGGCGGCCGGTTGATGGCACGTGGGGCCCGCGGCAGAGGTCGACCCAGTCGCCCTGACCGTACAACGAAATCGGTTCGTTGGCGGGGATGCCGGCGATGATCTCGGCCTTGTAGTGCTCGCCGAGATTCCGGAAGAACTGGACCGCCTCGTCGCGCGGCATCTCACGACGGCGAACCGGCAGATCGGCTTTCGCGAGTTCGATCATCTTCCGTTCGATCGCGACCAGGTCCTCGGGTGTGAACGGACGCTTGTAGGCAAAGTCGTAGTAGAAGCCGTCCTCGATGACCGGGCCGATCGTGACCTGGGCGTCCGGGAACAGGGACTGCACGGCCTGCGCAAGCAGGTGCGCGGTCGAGTGACGAACGATCTCGAGGGCTTCCGGCGACTTGTCGGTGATGATCGAGACGGTCGCGTCCCGATCGATGACGAACGAGGTATCGACGAGCCTCCCGTCCACCCGTCCGGCCAGTGCTGCCTTGCGCAGACCGGCGCCAATGCTCGCCGCGACCGCCTCGACGGTCACGGGTTCAGCGAAGGTCTTCTGGCTGCCATCCGGCAGCGTGATCACGGGCATCGCGCCTCGCTCCGTCTTGCGGCCATAGCGAAAGAGGGCGCTTCCGCCGCGCGAAAGCGCCCTCCTTCGGATCTGGTAGGCGCGAGTGGGATCGAACCACCGACCACCACCATGTCAAGGTGATGCTCTACCACTGAGCTACGCGCCTGCGGAAAAGGCCGCGAAAGATACCGAAGCCGCGGTTTCGGCGCAAGCGAAAACGCTGCAGATCAAGGGCTTGGCCGGACGTGCCTCGCGCGGTCGGGCGTCCGCCCATCAGCCCGCCCGCGTCGCGGGCAGTCCGAGCTCCGCGCGCTTGAGCCGCGCGATTTCGTCACGGAGGCGCGCCGCCGCCTCGAACTCGAGGTTGCGCGCCTTGCGATGCATCTGCGCCTCGAGTTCCCGGATCCGCCGGACGATCTGCTCCGGCCGCAGCTCGATGACATTTTCCGCGAGCTCCGCCGTCGATGCCGCGACGGCCCGCTGGGTGTTCGCCCCGGGCCGACCGCGCTTGCGGCCCGCGCCCGGCCCCGGGCGGTCCGCCGGGGTCTCGGGCCGCGCACCTTCCATGACGTCGGCCACCGCCTTGCGGATACCGCGAGGCGTGATGCCGTGAGTCGCGTTGTAGGCGAGCTGCTTGCGGCGCCGGCGCTCGGTCTCGTCAATCGCGCGGCGCATCGAGCCCGTGACCGTGTCCGCGTAAAGGATCGCCCGGCCGTGCAGGTTGCGCGCGGCGCGGCCGATGGTCTGGATCAGCGAGTTCTCGCTGCGCAGGAAACCCTCCTTGTCTGCGTCGAGGACGGCCACGAGAGCAACCTCCGGCATGTCGAGGCCCTCGCGGAGCAGATTGATGCCGACGAGCACGTCGAACTTGCCGAGGCGCAGGTCGCGGATGATCTCGCTGCGCTCGACCGTCTCGACGTCCGCATGCAGGTAGCGCACCTTGATGCCGTGCTCGTCGAGATACTCGGTGAGGTCCTCGGCCATGCGCTTCGTCAGTGTCGTCACCAGCGTGCGCTCGCCGCGCGCCACGCAGTGGTTGATCTCCGAGAGCAGGTCGTCGACCTGGGTGCGCGCCGGCCGCACCTCGACCTCGGGGTCGACGAGCCCGGTGGGTCGGACGACCTGCTCGACGACCTGCCCGCTCAGACGGGTCTCGTAGGGCCCCGGCGTCGCCGAGACGAAGATCATCTGGGGCGCCAGCCGCTCCCATTCCTCGAACTTGAGCGGCCGGTTGTCGAGCGCCGACGGTAGGCGGAAGCCGTGTTCGACCAGCGTCTCCTTGCGCGACCGGTCGCCCTTGTACATCGCGCCGAGCTGCGGGATGGTCTGATGACTCTCGTCGACGATCAGCAGCGCATCGGCCGGGAGGTAGTCGTACAGACAGGGAGGCGGCTCGCCGGGTGCACGCCCCGACAGGTAGCGCGAATAGTTTTCGATGCCCGCGCAGTAGCCGACCTCTTTCATCATCTCCATGTCGAACATCGTGCGTTGCTCGAGCCGCCGCGCCTCGACGAGCTTGTCGGCTGCGCGCAGTTCGGCGAGCCGCTCGCGCAGCTCCTCCCGGATCTGCTCAATGGCCGCGAGGAGCCGCTCCCGCGGAGTCACATAGTGCGTGCCGGGATAGATCGTGAAGCGCGGCACGCGCCGAGTGATCGCCCCGGTCAGCGGGTCGAACAGTGCGATCGAGTCGATGGCCTCGTCGAACAGCTCGACGCGGACCGCCTCGCGCTCGCTCTCAGCGGGGAAGATGTCGATGACGTCGCCGCGCACCCGGTAGGTGCCCTGCGAGAGGTCGAGCTCGTTGCGCGTGTACTGCATGTCGGCGAGTCGCCGCAGCAGCAGCCGCTGGTCGACGCGGTCGCCGCGCACGAGGTGCAGCACCATGGCCAGATACGCCTGCGGGTCGCCGAGGCCGTAGATTGACGAGACCGTCGCGATGATGATCGAGTCGCGGCGCTCGAGCAGCGCCTTGGTCGCCGAGAGGCGCATCTGCTCGATGTGCTCGTTGATCGAGGCATCCTTTTCGATGTACGTGTCGCTGGCCGGCACGTAGGCCTCGGGCTGGTAGTAGTCGTAGTAGGAGACGAAGTATTCGACGGCGTTGTCCGGAAAAAACTCCCTGAACTCGCCATAGAGCTGCGCGGCGAGGGTCTTGTTGTGCGCGATCACGAGCGTCGGGCGCTGCACGCTGGCGATGACATTGGCGATCGTGAAGGTCTTGCCCGAACCCGTGACGCCGAGCAGTGTCTGGTGCGCCAGCCCGCTGCGAAGCCCGTCGACGAGCGCGGCGATCGCGGCGGGCTGGTCGCCGGCCGGCGCATAGGGGGCTAGGAGTCGAAACGGCGCTGCATCCATTGTCGGCGGTGTCTCGGCGCGAGTGGACGGTGATCGATTAGTATAGTCACCGTGAACCTCGCAGTCGCCCGACGCATCCAGCGCGTCAAGCCCTCCCCGACCCTCGCGATGACTGCCCGCGCGGCGCAGCTTCGAGCCGAGGGTCGGGACATCATCAGCCTCTCGGCCGGTGAGCCCGACTTCGACACGCCCGCGCACATTGCAGCGGCCGGCATTGCCGCAATCGAGGCCGGCTTCACGCGATATACCGATGTCGGTGGCATCCCCGAACTCAAGGATGCGATCATCGCCAAGTTCGAGCGCGACAACGGCCTGCGCTACGCGCGCGATCAGGTGCTGGTCTCGACCGGCGCCAAGCAGACGCTCTACAACCTCTGCATGGCCGTGCTCGATCCCGGTGACGAGGCGATCATCCCGTCGCCGTACTGGGTCTCGTATCCGGACATGGTGATGCTCGCCGACGGACTGCCCGTGACGCCGGATGCGACGTCCGTCCTGCGGTACAAGATCACCGCACGCCAGCTCGAGGCGGCGATCACGCCGCGTACACGCCTGCTGCTGCTGAACTCCCCCTGCAACCCGACGGGCGCCACGTATACGCGCGCGGAATTGCAGTCGCTCGGCACCGTTCTGATCGGACATCCGCGGATCGTCATCGGCACGGACGAGATCTACGAGAAGATCCACTGGGGAGAGGAACCGTTCTGCTCTCTCGTCAGCGCCGTTCCCGAACTCTATTCGCGCACGGTCACGATCAACGGATGCTCCAAAGCCTACGCGATGACCGGTTGGCGGATCGGCTATTGCGCTGGGCCGCGCGAGATCATCGCGGCGATGGCCACGGTGCAGGGCCAGTCGACATCGAATCCCTCGAGCATCGCGCAGAAGGCCGCCGTCGCTGCCTTGACCAGCGATCAGGAGTGCGTCTCCCGAATGACCCGGTCGTTTCGCGAGCGACACGATTTCGTCGTAGCGGGTCTCAATGCGCTGCCAGGCGTGCATTGCCCGCCCGGAACGGGTACCTTCTACGCGTTCGCCGACGTTCACGAAGCCATGGCCGCGCTCGGGCTGCGCGACGACCAGGCGTTTGCCGATTACCTGCTCGATCAGGCCGGAGTCGCGGTCGTGCCGGGCTCGGGCTTCGGTGCGCCGGGGCACATGCGCATATCGTTCGCGACCAGCCGCACGCTGCTCGAGCAGGCTCTCGAGCGCATCGGCCGCGTGCTGCGGCATCAGGGTCCGGTCCGCGCCGTCTGAGGCCTAACCACCGCCGCCATGAGTTACCGCCTGCTCGCCGACGGTGTCCTGCTACTGCACCTCGTCTTCATTGCGTTCGTCGTGGGTGGCGCGTTCCTCGCGTGGCGCTGGCCGAGGTTTTCGTTCTGGCACCTGCCGATGCTCGCCTGGGGCGTTTACATCGAGGCGTCAGGAGGCGTGTGCCCGCTGACCCCGCTCGAGAACCACTTTCGCCACCTCGCCGGGCAGCAGGGCTACGAGGGCGGGTTCATCGAGCACTACATCGTCCCACTCGTCTATCCGCCTGGCCTGACCCGCGACACCCAATGGGTGCTCGCCGCGTTGCTGATCGCGGTGAACGGGGTCGCTTATGCAGGTGTATGGCACCGCCGTCGGCGGGTCGCGTAGGCGAACCGTCGCGGGGTGGCAGGATCGGCTCGCAGTCGCTTGACGGACCCGCCCCGTTTCCGCAGAATCCGCCCCCGCTTTCGCTTCCGTTCCCCGGTAGCTCAGTCGGTAGAGCGTCGGACTGTTAATCCGCAGGTCCCTGGTTCGAGTCCAGGCCGGGGAGCCATTTCGTTGCCACCGAACCCACGGCGCGCTCGGTTCCCTGCCGCGGCCCGGCCGGCGCCGCGAGCGTGACTCCTCGGCGACCTTGCCGCAGACTGCCGATGAGGAGCTCTGCGATGCGCACGAAGAGCCTGCTGCTCGTCCCGATCGATGGTTCCGACACCGCGCTGCGAGCGCTGAGGCACGCGTGCAGGCGCTTTCGGGCGGGCGGCTACGGCACTCTCGTGGCGCTGAACGTGCAGACCCCGATGCCTTCGAGTGCGTTCGTCTCGCGGCGGATGATTCGCGAGCATCACGCGCAGCAGTCCGACGAAGCGCTCGCTCCGGCTCGCGCGCTCGCGGCACGCTGCAACGTCCCGCTCGATTGCCGCATGGTCGTCGGCGAACCGGCCGCCGAGATCGTCGCCGCCGTGCGCAAGACCCGCGGTGACGAGATCGTCATGGGCACGCGCGGCCTTGGCCGCCTCGGTGGACTGCTGCTCGGATCCGTGGCAACAAAGGTCGTGCAGCTCGCCCCGGTGCCGGTCACGCTCGTCAAATGAGAGAGTCCCCGGCGCTGCGCAGGATTCTTGCGTCGACCGACTTTTCGGCGGCATCGCTGCGCGCGGTGCGGCGCGCGGCGCTTCTGGCGGTCAGCCACGGCGCGGAGCTGCGCCTGCTCCACGTCGTGCCATCCGCCTCGCGGCTCTCGCTGCTGACGCGCCGCGGCACGGCGAATCGGTCGGCCATGAACCGCGCGGCGCGGATTGCACTGCAACGGGTCGCCGATGAATGCGCACAAACGACAGGCATACGCCCGTCGCTGAGCGTGGTCGCGGGCGCGGCTCACGCAACGATCGCGCGAGTCGCGACCGATGACGGATCCGACCTGATCGTCGTTGGAGCGGTCGGAGAGCATGAGCGGTTGTTGGGTCGGCTAACGGGCAGCACGGCGCTGCGCCTGCTCGCCGAGATGCCGGCGAACCTCGTGGTCGTGCGTCGACCGGCCCGACTGGAGTATGCGCTGCAGCTCGTGGCTGTCGATCTCACACCGCGCTCGATGCACACCGTCGTGCACGCTGCCCGGCTGTTGCCGGCCACCCGCCTCGCTCTCGCGACCTGTTACGACCTGCCTTATGCTGCGCGGGCCGTTGCTTACGGCATCGACCCGCGCAGTCTCGTCGCAGCCGCTCGTCGCAACGAACTCTCGATGCGGCGCGAGCTGCGCAGAGTCGGTCGCACGCAGGTTCCGCGAAACCGCTACGCCGGTGCGCAGATCCTGCGCGGCGATCCGCGCGAGCAACTGCCCGAGCACGCGCGGCGAATCGCCGCGGACTGCCTGACCTTGGGTTCACCAGGCCGCTCGATCGCAGACAGAAAACCGCTCGCCACGTTTGGTCACGTCACACAACAGGTGATCGACCGCGCAGCCATGGACGTGCTGGTAGTCCGCTGACGCGTGTTCAATCGCTGCCGGTTCGCTCGAACAGGTAGTCGAGGCCGACACGTCCTGGCACGAGGAAGGCGATCGCCCCGTCGTCGAGCACGCCCTGTTCCCGATACCGCACGGCATCGTCCTCGAAGCGGACTACGGCGGCGAGGCGCATGCGCCGGCCGCTCCGCGCCACGATGCTGCAGCCCTCCGGAATCGAGAACTCCACCGCCCGCCCGCGTGAGGTGGCCGTCAGCGAGCAGGTCGAGCCATAGCCTGTAAGCTGCTCGCGCCGCAGCGCGGAGAAGTCGGCATCGAGCAGCGACGTCACCTCCCTGGCCGGACTCGCGGGCAGGGTATAGAAATCCATGACCCACCTGCCCTGCCGCCGCTCGAAGACCCATATGCGCTGCCGGCTGATCGGCCCTTCGGGGCCGCCGCGCCTCCACTCGAGGAACAGGACATGCTCACCGAGCGCAGGAGCCCGTACCCACCGAAACACGGCGTGCTGCCGGTCTAGCCAGTCGTATGGATAGCCTGCCACCGGCTCACGGCGCCACTCGACCGGAGCGGCCTCGAACTGACGCTTCGTGTCGTACTCGCCCGCTACGCTCTCGACGACGGCTGGCAATGGTGCCGGCGCCGCGGATCGCGGCGCTTGCGGACCGGCGACGCAGCCTGCGAGCAACAGCGCCGCGGCCGCTAGCGGCCGCAGCGCGGCAAGACAGGCCGAGCCGCGCTGCTCGTTCACCGCAGATCCCGCGCCACACGCAATCCCATCCGCGCACTGCGTAGCGCCGGTGGCGCGAAGTCGTGCTTCGCGGCACGGATGTAGAAGGCGTCCGCGTGCCAAGCACCGCCGCGCATGACTCGCTCGGCACAGGCAGTTCCCGCTCCTCCTGGAGGCTCGCGCGCCGAGCCATCGATCGGCGCACCGACGTATGAACGGCCGAAACAGTCTTCGGTCCACTCCCAGGCATTGCCGAAAAGATCGTGAACTCCCCAAGGGTTCGGTTTGAATTTCCCGACCGGCGCCGTGAATACGTAGCCGTCGCGACAGCCGAAGTGTCGCTCCCGGTCGGCGATTGCCGCGGCGTCACCGGCGTGCAAGGCCTCTGCCTTGGTCAGATCCGAGACGTTGCCGAACGCGCAGGCCCGTTCGCGATCGTCGCCCCACCATCGGACCGTGGTCGTGCCGGCGCGCGCGACGTACTCCCACTCGGCGTCGGTAAGAAGCCGGTATGGCTGCCCGGTGCGGCGCGAGAGCCAGGCCACGTAGGCCTTGGCCTCCGGCCAGTTCACGCAGACGACGGGATGGTCATCGCCCTGCTCGAATCCCGGTGACTGCCAGTTCCGGTCTCCCGGAAACCGGCCCCACCGGGCATTGGCTCGATCCCAGGACAGGCAATCTCGCGTCGGCGCGAGCCGTGTCTCGGTCGCAAACCGCGCGAACTCGGCCCGCGTGACCTCGTACTTGCCGACAGCGAACGGGTAGCCGATGGTGACCCGCATCTGCGGCTTCTCGTTGGCCGCGTCGCGCTCCGGGGTCCGTTCGCGCGTGGTCTCCGCGGCGGTCGACCCGCGCACGAAACTCCCGGGCGCGATGCGAACCATGAGCGGGCAATCCGGGCATTCGCGGAACTCGCTCGGCATGCCGCGAGCGGTTTGCGTCCCCGCGACGAGCGGCAGGACACCGCAGAGGATGCCGGCCCAGAGCCACACGCCGCCGGCTCGACATTTGCGCGCCCTCTGACGATGCACAAGACGCTGCATGCTGCTCACTCGGTGACCGAGACTGCTGCAAGACTGCCACAGACAGCTTACCGGAGCACCTCTTGGCGAAGACGACGGCGGCGGGCAGGCTAGCGTCCAGCCGTGCATCCGGAGCCCGTCTGAGCCATGAGAGCCCTGACACCTGCCCTGCTGTTCGTCGCGGCGTGTCTCGCGATCCTTGCCTCCCCCCTCACCGCGGCCGAGGGGCTGCGTCCACGGACCTGCCTCGTGCTCAGTGGCGGCGGTGCACGCGGTGCCGCACACATCGGCGTGCTCAAGGTCCTCGAGCGCGAGCGCATCCCGATCGACTGCGTCGTCGGTACGAGCATGGGCGCGATCATCGGCGGCGCGTGGGCTGCCGGTGTACCCGCGGAAAGGATCGAGCAGATCCTGCGGGAGACTCGCTGGGACCGCGTGCTGTCCGACGACCCGGACCGCCCGCAGCGCTCGATTCGCGAGAAGGAGCTCGAGCGGCGACGCTTCGGCGCGGCGGAGTTCGGCATTCGCGATGGGGGCGCCGTACTGCCCCGCGGCGCGGTCATCGGTCAGCAGCTTGAGATGTTCCTTGCGCAGCTGTACGGGCCGCCCGTGCAGCGCGCGAGTTTCGACGACCTGCCGATCCCATTCCGTGCTCTGGCCACCGACATCGAAACCGGTCGTCTGATCGTGCTCGATCGCGGCACGCTCAACGAGGCGGTTAGGGCCAGCATGTCGGTGCCCGGCGTATTCTCGCCGAAGGACATCGGTGGACGTCTTCTCGTCGACGGCGGCCTGGTCCGCAACCTCGGCATCGACGTCGCGCGCGGACTCGGCGCCGAGCGGGTGATCGCCGTAAACCTAGGCACGACCCTGGCTGGACGCGACGCACTCGACTCGCTGCTCGGTGTGACCGGTCAGATGATCGCGATCCTCACCGACCAGAATGTCGAGGCCTCACTCGGTCAGCTTGGCGCCGACGACGTGCTGATCTCGCCCCCGCTCGGCAACTTCAGCGCGGCCGACTTCGCCGGCGCGGCCCGCATCGTCGACCGCGGCGAGAGCGCGGCGCAGGACGCCGTGCCGCGCCTGCGCGCCCTCGCGCTCGACGCGACTGGCTACGACAGCTGGCGTGCGGCGCTCGCGCGCAGGATCGGCCGCTCACCCACCTATGAGGCGATTCGGGTGGATACCTCGCGCCTGCAGCGCGTGAACCCGGCAAGCGCACAGGCCGTCTTCGAGGCGACCTTCGGCAGCGGGCCCGCGGACTCAGCCCTCGCGCGCGCCATCGATGCGCTGTACGCAACCGACGACTTCCAGCAGATCACCGTCCGCACCGGGCTCTCGAGCGACGGTCTCGACACGCTGGTCGTCGAACCACGCGAGAAGAGCTGGGGTCCGAACTACGTGCGACTCGGTATGACCTTGTCCACCGACCTCGAGGGGGACAGCGCATTCACGGTGCTCGGCGATCACCGCGCGACCTGGCTCAACGCACGCGGGCTCGAGCTGCGCACGACAGCCAGCCTCGGCGACGTCAACTCCGTGCGCACCGAATTGCGCCAGCCGCTCGATCTGCCGCGCCACTGGGACATCGGCGCCGCACTCGAATGGCAGCAGCGTATCGACGAGGCCTTCGTCGAGACCGAGTCCGTGGCGCGGCTGCGGCAGAGCGCGTGGCGCGCGACCGCCTCTCTGGGCAGGCGCCTCGGCACGTCCGGCGAATGGCGGATCGGAATCGAGCGTAAGCATTTCGGCACGCGCCGAGTCACGGGCGGCGACGACCGGCTGCTGCGCATCAGCGACGTGCTGTCGGCCTCGCGCAATACCAGCTCGCTGTATTCCCGCCTGACGCTCGATCGCCTCGACAATTGGGACTTCCCGCGATCGGGCTGGTATCTGCGTTCCGAGCTCGAATTCGCGGACGACTCGCTGGGCGGCGACCTCGACTATCGGCGGCTGGCGTTCGAATGGCGGCGAGCGAGCGGCGGCCCGAAGCACAGCCTGTCGACACTTCTGCGCTACGAGGATTCGCTCGGGCCGACGCTGCCGCTCAGCGAGGCTTTCGCCGTCGGCGGCTTCGAGAATCTCTCGGGGCTGAGACCTCGTCAGATTCTCGCCAGCCAGGTGCTGCTCGGTCGCGTCACCTACAGCCGCCAGCTTGGCCGGGGCGGTGCCGTGCTGCGCGGCGTCTATCTGGGCGGCTCGATCGAGTACGCAGACGTGCGCGAGCGCGTCAATTCGCTCGATCCGACGTTCAGCGGACTCGGTGGTTCGCTGTTCCTGTCACTCGACTCTCGACTCGGCCCGTTCTACCTCGGCGCCGGTTTCGCCGAGGAGGGTGAGGCCTCGCTCTACCTGTTCCTTGGGCGCCCCTGAGTCCTCGTCGCTCCGCCGCGGCGGCGTCCGGCACGACGGCGCGATCCCGCTTGCGCGCCCGAGGTCACGAGGGCGTTCAGGTAGCGGCGGAAGCCGTCGGCCACCTGCGGATGGGCGAGCGCGAACTCGACCGTCGCCTGCAGGTAGCCCAGTTTGCTGCCGCAGTCGAAGCGCTTGCCCGTGAAGCGATAGGCATAGATCGCCTCCTCAATCATGAGCCGGGCGATCGCATCGGTGAGCTGAATCTCTCCACCCGCCCCGCGGCCGATCTGGGCGAGGTGGTCGAAGATGCCCGGAGTCAGCACATAGCGCCCGACGACGGCGAGGTTGGACGGCGCGGCGGCGGGCCTAGGCTTCTCGACGATGCTGCGGATGCGGCTGATCTGCGAGCTATGCGTGTCGACCGCGACGATTCCGTACTTGTCGGTGTCCGCGCGCGGCACCTCCTCGACGCCGAGCACGCTTGCGCCGCGCGCCTGGAACACGTCGGCCATTTGCTTGAGGCAGCCCGGCGAGCCCTGTATGAGGTCGTCGGCCAGGTGTACGAAACAGGGCTCGGAGCCCACCGCGGGACGCGCGCAGAGCACGGCGTGGCCGAGGCCCAGCGGCGCGGGCTGGCGGATGTAGATGCAGGACGCATAGGAGGGCAGCACGCTGCGCAGCTGGCGCACGAGATCGGACTTGCCCTGCGACTCTAGCAGCTTCTCGAGTTCCTCGTCGGTGTCGAAGTGATCCTCGATCGCGCGCTTGGAGGCGCCGGTGATGAACACGAGACGTCGTGCGCCGGCCTCGAGCGCCTCCTCCACCGCGTACTGGATCAGCGGCTTGTCGACGATCGGCAGCATTTCCTTCGGACTGGCTTTCGTGGCCGGCAGGAAGCGCGTGCCGCGGCCGGCGACCGGGAACACGGCGGTTTCGATGAGGCCACGTTTGGACATGCACGGCATCCGATGCCACCGAACGAGTGCTCATCATAAGCGATGCGCCTCACGCCGGTGCCGCGGCGGCGTGAACGCCATCACGCTTCGCCGGCCCGAGGCGTTCACGACCGCGCGGCCCGGTTGCGGTCAGCGTCCGGGGGGTGTCACGCCAGGCTTGCGGGCCGGACCGTCGGCTATGGAACGCGCTCCGGTCGGCACGCTGCGCGCACCCGCAGCAGGACCGCGCGGCAGCTCCGCGCGCAGGATGGACCGATTCTGCTCGATGACCCCCGGCCCGATTCCCTTGACGAGCGTGAGTTCTTCGATGCTGCGGAACGGACCATTCTGCTTCCGGTAAGCGACGATGGCCGCTGCTCGCGACTCGCCGATGCCGGTGAGTTCGCGGGCGAGCGTCGCCGCATCGGCCGTATTGATGTTGACGACACGCGGCGCGGCCTGCGCCACGGCCTGCGGCACGCCGAGCAGTGCGCTTGCTCCGAGGAGCATGATGAACAGGCATCGCAATGGATTCATGGTGACAGCCTCCTTCGCGGCAAGGCGCCGCGGGAAGGCAGCCTAGTTGGCATGATCGCCTGCTTGGAGCCGCGAATCCGCCGCAATCACCCGAATTCGTGCGCACTCGGCGCCAGGGAGGGACCTCCCGCCCACGAAACGG
Source organism: Gammaproteobacteria bacterium (assembly GCA_037444685.1). GTDB lineage: Bacteria > Pseudomonadota > Gammaproteobacteria > Steroidobacterales > Steroidobacteraceae > UBA964. Next base: position 239,532 of record JBBILX010000001.1, on the reverse strand, counting down.
CGGAAGTTCAGTCGCGAATCGGCTTGTCGGCGCCCTGATTGACCTTCTCGCGGAGGTCCTTGCCAGGCTTGAAGTGCGGCACGTACTTGCCCGACAGCGCCACGGCTTCCCCGGTCTTGGGATTGCGCCCCTGACGCGGCGGGCGGAAATGCAGCGAGAAGCTGCCGAATCCCCGGATCTCGATGCGCTCCCCGGTGGCGAGTGCGTCGCTCATGATCTCGAGCATCTGCTTGAGCGCGAGCTCGACGTCCTTGGCGGGCAGATGCTTCTGTCGCGCAGCGATGATCTCGATGAGTTCGGACTTCGTCATGCGTCGCCCCCGACACCCCTGGCGGGACGGCTGCCCGGGGACGAGGTGGTCCCGGGCGCCGCCATTCTTGCTTCAGCCGCGGTCGCGATCTCCGCTGTTGATCTGCGCCTTGAGCAGTTCGCCGAGGCTCATGCCGGCTGTGCCGGTCTGCTCGGAACGATAGTTCTGCATCGCCTCCTGCTCCTCGTGGGCTTCCTTGGCCTTGACCGACAGCGAGATCGTGCGCGTCTTGCGATCGACACCGATGAACTTCGCTTCGACCTCGTCGCCGACCTTGAGGAACTGGCGCGCATCCTCGACCCGGTCACGTCCGAGCTCCGATGCGCGCAGCTGACCCTCGATGCCATTGCCGAGGTCGATGACCGCGCCACGCGCGTCCACTTCCTTGACGACGCCGCGGACGATGCTGCCTTTCGGATGGTCGGCGATGTACGCCGAGAACGGGTCCTTGGCGAGCTGCTTGATGCCGAGGCTGATGCGCTCGCGCTCGGGATCGATAGACAGCACCATCGCTTCGATCTGCTGGCCCTTCTGATAGCTGCGCACGGCCTCCTCCCCGGGGACGTCCCAGGAGATGTCGGAGAGATGGACGAGGCCGTCGATGTTGCCGCTGAGACCGATGAAGATGCCGAAATCGGTGATCGACTTGATCTGGCCGGAGACGCGATCGCCGCGGTTGTAGTTCTCGGCAAACTCCTTCCAGGGATTCGGCGCGCATTGCTTGAGCCCGAGGCTGATGCGGCGACGCTCCTCGTCGACGTCGAGGACCATGACCTCGACTTCCTGACCGGTCGAGACGACCTTGGCCGGGTTGACGTTCTTATTGGTCCAGTCCATCTCCGAGACGTGCACGAGACCCTCGACGCCGTCCTCGATCTCGACGAACGCGCCGTAGTCGGCGATGTTCGTGACCTTGCCGAACACGCGCGTGTTGGGCGGGTAGCGGCGGGCGATATTCTCCCACGGATCGGCGCCGAGCTGCTTCAGTCCCAGCGATACGCGCGAGCGCTCGCGGTCGAACTTGAGGATGCGGACGTCGATCTCGTCGCCGACCTTGACGACCTCGGACGGGTGCTTGACGCGCTTCCAGGCCATGTCGGTGATGTGCAGCAGGCCATCGATGCCGCCGAGGTCGACGAATGCACCGTAGTCGGTCAGATTCTTGACCGTCCCGCGCACGACCGAGCCTTCCTGCAGGTTCTCCATGAGCGCGCTGCGCTCGGCGGAGAACTCCTGCTCGACGACCGCGCGGCGCGAGACGACGACATTGTTGCGCTTCTGGTCGAGCTTGATGACCTTGAACTCGAGCGGCTTGTTCTCGAGATAGGCCGTGTCGCGGACCGGACGCACGTCGACGAGCGAGCCCGGCAGGAACGCGCGCACGTGGTCGATTTCGACCGTGAAGCCACCCTTGACGCGGCCGGTGATGACGCCCGTGACGATCTCGCTCTTGGCGAACGCCTCCTCGAGGCGTGTCCAGGTGCGGGCGCGTTTGGCCTTCTCGCGCGACAGCCGGGTCTCGCCGGTCCCATCCTCGACGGAGTCGAGGGCCACTTCGACGGAATCGCCGACCTTGACCTCGACCTCACCGCGTTCGTTCTTGAACTGGCCGATGTCGATGACCGCCTCGGACTTTAGACCGACGTTGACGACGACGACGTCGTCGGTCACGTCGACGACGAGCCCTGTCAGGATCATGCCGGGACGGATTCGCTGGTTCGCGAGGCTCTGCTCGAACAGTTGTGCAAAAGATTCAGTCATGGTTTCCATGCACGGAAAGCCCGTGCCCATCTGTCCCGCCCCTTCATCCAGTGGGTCTTGCGGGGTTGCCCTCGTACGCGGCCACGCATCCGTGCGTCGCCGACCTCGAAAACTGACTCGACCCGTCGCGGTCTCAAGGCCAGAGCGAACGAGCCCTCCCGGCCGCGAGCACCCTCGCGACCACTTCCTCGATAGACCGTCCGGTCGAATCGAGCAGCAGCGCGTCCGGCGCAGGCTTCAGGGGGGCGATGGCGCGGGTGGAATCCCGCTCGTCGCGCTCGGCTATCTCCCGCGAAAGGGCCGCAAGACTAACAGCGGACCCCTTTTCTTTCAACTGCTTATATCTACGGCGGGCCCTCTCGTCGGCGCTTGCCGTCAGGAAGACTTTGAGCGCCGCCGCCGGAAAGACGACCGTGCCCATGTCGCGCCCATCGGCGACCAGCCCCGGCGGCTGCGCGAAGGCCCGCTGCCGTTCGAGCAGCGCCTCGCGAACCGCCGGCCAGGCCGCGACCCGCGACGCACCCCGGCTGACCGCCTCTTCGCGGATCGCCTCGGTCACGTCCTCTCCCTCGAACGTGATGCGTTCGGACCCATCCCCGTGCGTGCCGAAGCGCACGTCCATGGCGCGGGCCAGCACGGCGTGGGCGAGCGCATCGTCGGCCGGCAGGCCACGCCTCGCGCCGGCGAGCGCCACGAGGCGGTAGAGCGCGCCGCTGTCGAGCAGGTGCCAGCCCAGCGTCGTGGCGAGCCGACGGCTCACGGTGCCCTTGCCGGACCCCGACGGGCCGTCGATCGCGAGCACCGGCACGTCGCCGGCCATCAGGATTCCTCGATCTGAAGGCCGATCGAGCGCGCAAGCGACGCAAACCCGGGGAAGGACGTCGCGACATTGGCCGTATCGTCGATTTCGATCGGCCCGGCGGCGCGCAGGCTCGCGACGGCGAAGGCCATGGCGATTCGGTGATCGCCATGGCTGTGGACCCGCCCTGCCGCGAATGCCGGCCCGTCGGCGCGGCCGCGGATCCGCATTCCATCGGGAAGCAGCTCGTGCTCGACGCCAAGCGCCTTGAAGCCCTCGGCCATGGCGGCCAGCCGGTCGCTCTCCTTGACCCGCAGTTCCGCGGCGCCGCGCACCCGCGTTCCGCCCTCGGCACAGGCGGCTGCGACGAACAACACCGGAAACTCGTCGATCGCGAGCGGAACCAGCGCTTCGGCCACGTCGATGCCGCGAAGGCGCGAGGGCCGAACCTCGATGTCGGCGAGCGGCTCGGCACCGCCCGCCTCGACCGGAGTCAGACGGATGTCCGCCCCCATCGCCTCGAGCATCGCGAGCAGCCCCGTGCGCGTCGGGTTGACGCCGACTCGTCGCAACACGAGACCAGGCCCTTCGCCGAGCAGCCCGGCGACGATGAAGAACGCCGCCGACGAGAAGTCGGCCGGTATGGCGACCCGGGTGCCGCGCAGCGTCTGCCCACCGCGCAGCGCGACCGTCGCGCCGCGGCGCTCCAATTCGACGCCGAACCCGGCCAGCATGCGCTCGGTGTGATCGCGTGTGGGTGCCGGCTCCGTGACCCGGGTCGTGCCCTCGGCGCCGAGGGCCGCCAGCAGGACCGCCGACTTCACCTGTGCGCTCGCCACCGGCATCGTGAAGTCGATCGCATGCAGCGCGCGGCCGCCGCGGATCACGACCGGCGGGCGACCCTCGCGAGTCTCGATCGCCGCCCCCATCGCCCGCAGCGGCGCGGCGGCGCGCTCCATCGGTCGCTTCATCAAGGAGGCATCACCGACCAGCGTGGAGTCGAACGGCCGCCAGGACAGCAGCCCCATGAACAGCCGCATGGCCGTTCCGGCATTCCCCATGTCGAGAGGGCCGGGCGCGGCGTGCAGGCCGTGCCGTCCGACGCCGTGCACGCGCACGCGGGTCGGCTCGCCGCGTTCGATCGTCACGCCCAGCGCGCGCAGTGCGCCGAGCGTGGCCAGGCAGTCTTCGCTCTCGAGGAAACCCTCGATGTCCGTCACGCCCTCGGCGATGCCACCGAGCATCAGCGCGCGGTGCGATACCGACTTGTCGCCCGGAACGACCACCTCACCGGCAACGTGCCGGGCCGGCAGCACGCGCCACGACGCCTCGGGCCAGGACCGCTCGAACACGTCAGAGCCCCTTCAGAGCACGGCCCGCGGGTAGGACCCGAGCACTCGGTACAGAGAAGCCTGCGCCTTGAGCTCGGCGAGCGCGGACGCGACATTCGGCTCATCGACATGACCCTCGATGTCGATGAAGAACACGTAGTCCCACTTGCGCCGCTGCGATGGCCGCGACTCGATTCGCGTCATGCTGATGCCGTGCTTCGCGAACGGACCGAGCAGCCGGTAGAGCGCGCCGGCGCCCGCTGTTTCCGCGGTCGACACGAGCAGCGTGGTCCGGTCCGCTCCGCTGCGGCCGAACAGTCGCCGGCCGATCACGAAGAAGCGCGTGGTGTTGTCCGACCTATCCTCGATCTCCGTGGCGAGCAGGTTGAGTCCGTAGACTTCGGCCGCGGTCTGACCGGCGATCGCAGCCGTGCCGTTCTCGTCGCGGGCGCGGCGCGCACCCTCGGCATTGCTCGAGACGGCGATGCGCTCGACCGTGGGCAGGTGCTCGTTGAGCCAGCCGCGGCACTGGGCCAGCGACTGGGGATGGCTGCAGACCCGCGCGATCTGCGACAGTTCGGTCATGCGTCCCATCAGGTACTGATGGATCCTGAGCTCGACCTCGCCGCAGATCTTGAGTGGCGAGGTCAGGAAGCGGTCCAGCGTGTGATTGACGGTGCCTTCGGTCGAGTTCTCGATCGGCACCACACCGAAGTCGGCCTGCCCGCTCTCGACCTCATGGAACACCTCGTCGATGGCCGCCAGCGGCAGCGCGCGCACGGAGTGCCCGAAATGCTTGTACACCGCCGCCTGCGTGAAGGTGCCCTCGGGACCCAGGAAAGCGACCTTGAGCGGCTCTTCCTGCGCGAGACAGGCAGACATGATCTCGCGGAACAGGCGCACGATCTCCTCGTCGCGCAGCGCCCCCTCGGCCCGTACCGCCTGGTTGCGCTCGATCGCCCGCCGCAGCACCTCGGCCTCGCGCTCGGGGCGGTAGAAGTCGACGAGGTGGCCGTCGGCGTGCTTCGAGACGCCGGCCAGGCGGGCGAGCCGCGCCCGTTCATTGATCAACGCATGCAACTGCTCATCGACGCGGTCGATCTGCCTCCGCAGGCTCTCGAGATCCCGCCGCGGTGACTTCACGCGTTGCGTCTTGCCGCGGGCACGCTTCCTCGCCGCCATGGGCACTCCCTATCGGCACCGGGCCTCAGAGCCGACGCGCGGCGAGCACGCCCTCGATCGCCCGGATCCGCTGCAGCAAAGCCTCGCTGATCTGGCCGTCGGCGTCCACGAGCGTATAGGCGTACTGACCGCGTGACTTGTTGAGCAGCTCGGCGATATTGACCCTCTCGGCCGCGAGCAGCGTCGAGATCTGTCCGACCATGTTCGGAACATTGCTGTTGGCGATCGCCAGGCGGGTCGTGTTCGGCAGGCGCGGCAGCACGACCTCCGGGAAATTGACGCTGTGGCGGACATTGCCGTTCTCGAGATAATCGCGCAGCGTCTCGGCGACCATGACCGCGCAGTTCTCTTCGGCTTCCCCGGTCGAAGCGCCGATGTGCGGCAGCGTGACGACGCGCGGATGATCCTTGAGTGCGTTGTTCGGGAAGTCGCAGACGTAAGCATGGAGCCGTCCTGCGTCCAGCGCCTCGACGACCGCCGCGTCATCGACGATCGGTGCCCGCGAGAAGTTCAGCACCACGCCCTTGCTCGGCAACAGCCGGAGCCGCGCCTCGTTGACGAGCGCGCGCGTCGCCTCCGTCAGCGGTACGTGGACGGTGACGATGTCCGAGCGCGAGAACAGGTCGTCCAGCGACAGCGCCTGCTGGACCGTCGACGAAAGCTGCCAGGCACGCTGGACGGTGATTTGCGGGTCGTAGCCGAGCACGCGCATGCCGAGCCGCTCGGCGGAATTGGCCACCTCGACGCCGATGGCACCGAGCCCGATCACGCCTAGCGTCCGGCCCGGGAGCTCGAAGCCGATGAACTTCTTCTTGCCCTTCTCGGTGGCCTCCTCGATCGCCGCGTCGTCGCCGCGCAGCGAGCGCGCGAAGTCCCAGGCCTGGCAGATGTTGCGTGCGGCGAGGAACAGCGAGGCGAGCACCAGTTCCTTGACCGCATTGGCATTGGCCCCGGGCGCATTGAAAACGACGACGCCGCGACGCGACAGCGCCTCGACCGGCACGTTGTTGACGCCCGCACCGGCGCGTCCAACGGCTCGCACGCTCTCCGGGATCGCCATGCCGTGCATGTCCGCGGAACGCACCAGGATCGCGTCCGGGCGGGACAGTTCTGACGCGACCTCGTAGCGCTCGCGCGGCAGGCGCTCGAGCCCGCGGACGCTGATATCGTTGAGGGTGAGGATACGGAACCGGTTCATCGGTGCGATCGCTCAGCCGTACCGGCGCTGGAAGTCCTGCATGAAGGCGATCAGCGCTGCCACTCCCTCGAGGCTCATCGCGTTGTAGAGACTGGCACGCATGCCACCGACCGACCGGTGTCCCTCGAGGTTCGTCAGACCCGCCTTCGCCGCCTCGGCACAGAAGGTCTTCTCTAGCCGCGGATCGGGGATGGTGAACGGCACGTTCATCCACGAGCGGCAGTGCCTCGCCACGGGGTTGCGGTAGTAGCCGGAGCCGTCGATCGCCGCGTACAGCTTCTCCGCCTTCTGCCGGTTGCGCTCGCCGATCGCCGCGAGACCGCCGGCCTTCATGAGCCACTTGAACACGAGGCCCGCGACATAGAGACCGAAGGTCGGCGGCGTGTTCAGCATCGAGCCTTCTTTCGCCATGGCCTCGTAGTTCCAGATGGAGGGGGTGTCCGGACGGGCCCGACCGACCAGGTCCTCACGAACGATCACGACGCAGATACCTGAAGGACCGATGTTCTTCTGCGCCCCTGCGTAGATGAGCCCGAACTTCGACACATCGATCGGGCGCGACAGGATCGTCGAGGACATGTCGGCGACGAGCGGCACGTCGCCTGAATGTGGCACGTAGGGGAACTCCACTCCCCCGATGGTCTCGTTCGGCGTGTAGTGCAGGTACGCCGACTGCGGGTCGATCCGCAGCGATGCCGGGTCGGGTACGGTCGAGTAGTTGCTCGCGGCCTCATCGGCGATGACCTGGGTGCGGCAGTACCTGCCGGCTTCGCCGATCGCCTTCTTGGACCAAGCACCGGTGTTGATGAAGCTGACCACCGATTCCGGCGTGGTCAGGTTCAGCGGGACCGCCGCGAACTGGCCCGTCGCGCCGCCCTGAAGGAACAGCACCTTGTAGTGGGCAGGAATGGCCAGCAGCTCGCGCAGATCGGCTTCGGCCTGCTCCGCGACGGCGACGAACGCCTTGCTGCGGTGGCTGACCTCCATGACCGACATGCCGCTGCCCTGCCAGTCGGTCATTTCATCACGAGCCTGCTCCAGCACTTCGAGCGGCAAGGTGGCCGGGCCAGCGGCGAAATTGAATACACGCACTCGAGTCGATCCTGAACCGGTGTAGAGACGAATGGGGAACGACCTCAGCCAGCAGGCGCAGAGCCGTCGCCGGCACCCGCCCTGACGTCGGCAGGCGGACTGCCCGCCCGCGGTTCCGCATCGGGCTCCGACTCATCGTCGTCGCCCGACAGCCGCTCGATCCGACCGACGCCTGCGAGCCGCTCGCCTTCATCGAGCCGGATCAGGCGCACGCCCTGCGTGTTGCGTCCCAGCACCGGGATGTCCGCAACGGCGGTCCGGACCAGCGTGCCGGAGGAACTGATCAGCATGATTTCCTGGTCGAGTCGCACCTGCAAGGCGGCAACCATCGCGCCGTTCCTCTCGGTGGTCTGCAACGCAATCACACCCTGGCCTCCGCGGCCATGCACCGGAAACTCGTCGATCGGCGTCAGCTTGCCGAAGCCATTCTCGGACGCCGTCAGGATGTGGCCTTCGTCGACGACGACGAGCGAGATGACCTGCTGTCCGGCGCCGAGCCTGATGCCGCGCACGCCCGTCGCGTCGCGGCCCATCGGGCGAACCTCCCCTTCATTGAAGCGGATCGCCTTGCCGGCGTCGGAACAGAGGACTACGTCACGACACCCGTCCGTGAGCGCCACGCCGACCAGACGATCGCCATCGCGAAGGTCTACCGCGATGATGCCCGAGGGTCGCGGCCGCGAGTAGGCCGACAGCGGTGTCTTCTTGACCGTCCCATGACTCGTGGCCATGAACACGAAGTGTTCGTCGTCGAACTGTTTGATCGGCAGGATCGCGTTGATCTTCTCGCCGTCTTCGAGCGGCATCAGGTTCACGAGTGGTTTGCCACGCGCGTTGCGACCCGCCTGTGGCAGCTCAAACACCCGCAACCAGTACACCTTGCCGCGGTTCGAGAAGCACAGCAGCGTGTCGTGCGTATGCGCAACGAAGAGCTTCTCAACGAAGTCCTCGTCCCTGACGGCCGTGGCGGCCTTGCCGCGCCCACCGCGTCGCTGCACGTGGTACTCGCCGAGCGGCTGGCACTTGGCGTAGCCGGCATGGGAGAGCGTAACGACCACGTCCTGCGGCTCGATCAGGTCCTCGGTGGCAAGGTTGATGTGGTCACGATTGATCTCGGTGCGACGCTCGTCGCCGTAGCTGTCGCGGATCGCGACGAGTTCGGCTTTCACCACGGCAGTCAGTCGCTCGGGGCGCGCCAGGATGTCGGACAAATCGACGATTCGATCGAGCAGCTCGCGATACTCCGAGATGATCTTGTCCTGCTCGAGTCCCGTGAGCCGGTTCAGGCGCATCTCGAGGATGGCCTGTGCCTGCGTCTCCGAGAGCCGATAGCTGCCATCGGCGACGAGACCATAGTCGCCCGTCTGACTGCGCGGGCGAGTCGAAATGGCGCCGGCGCGCTCGAGCATCTGCGGCACCGCGCCGGCGGGCCACGCCCGCGCGCAGAGCGCGTCGTGAGCCTCGCGCGGCGACGGCGAGGCCTTGATCAGCGCAATGATCGGATCGATGTTGGCGAGCGCGATGGCCAGGCCCTCGAGCACGTGCGCCCGCTCGCGGGCCTGCTCGAGCTCGAAGGCGGTGCGCCTCGCGACCACCTCGCGACGGTGCGCGATGAACGCCTCGAGCATCTCCTTGAGGGACAGCAGGCGGGGTTGCCCGTCCACCAGAGCGACCATGTTGATGCCGAACACGGTCTCGAGCGGCGTCAGTGCGTAGAGCTTGTTGAGCACGACCTCGGCGTTCTCGCCCCGGCGCAGCTCGACGACGATGCGCATGCCGTCCTTGTCCGACTCGTCGCGCAGACCGTCACCTGCGATGCCGTCGAGCTGCTTCTCGCGCACGAGCTCCGCGATGCGCTCGATGAGCCGGGCCTTGTTGACCTGATACGGGAGCTCCGTGATGACGATGGCCTGCCGGTCGCCCTTGCCCACATCCTCTATGGACGTGCGCGCCCGAATGGACAGCCGACCGCGGCCGCTCTTGTACGCGGCGACGATCTCGTCAGCGCCGTTGATGATTCCCGCAGTCGGGAAATCGGGCCCTGGAATGTGCTGCATCAGGGCCGCAAGGCCGATTTCCGGCTCATCGATGACGGCGATACAGGCGTTGATGACCTCCGTCAGGTTGTGCGGAGGGATGTTGGTCGCCATGCCGACCGCGATGCCCGACGATCCGTTGACGAGCAGGTTCGGGATGCGCGCCGGCAGCACCGACGGCTCCATCTCCTTGCCGTCGTAGTTGGGCACGAAATCGACGGTGTTCTTGTCGATGTCGGCGGTCAGCTCGCCAGCGATGCGTTCGAGGCGGCACTCGGTGTAGCGCATCGCCGCGGGCGGGTCGCCGTCGACCGAGCCGAAGTTGCCCTGCCCGTCGATCAGCGTATAGCGCAGTGAGAAGTCCTGGGCCATGCGTACGAGCGAGTCGTAGATCGCCGAATCGCCGTGGGGGTGGTACTTGCCCATCACGTCGCCGACGACGCGCGCGCACTTGACGTAGGGCCGGTTCCAGACGTTGTTAGCTTCGTGCATCGCGTATAGAACGCGACGATGCACCGGCTTGAGGCCGTCGCGCACGTCCGGTAGCGCGCGCCCGACGATCACGCTCATCGCGTAATCGAGGTACGACTGCCTCATCTCGTCTTCGAGGCTGACGGGCAGTATTTCGCGGGCGATGTCCGACATCGGAGCTCGTGCTGCAGCGGGCCGAAAGGAAGCGAAAAGTCTAGCACAGCGCCCCCTGACCAAGCCCGCTCGCATACCCGCAACGGCCCGGCGCCGATATACTGCCAAAACCTCCTGATCCCGCGCAGCGAGCTCCCCCTTCGATGCAGTCCGTCGACCTCCTAGTTCATGGGCGCTGGCTGGTGCCGATCGAGCCCGCCGGCGCCGTACTCGAGGGTTACGGCCTGGCCGTCGCCGGTGGCCGGATCGTCGCGGTCGCACCGAGCAGCTCGCTGCGAAGCCACTACACGGCGGCCGTGCAGATCGAGCGGCTCGACCACGTGCTGCTGCCCGGCTTCGTCAATGCGCACACGCATGCCGCGATGTCCCTGCTGCGCGTCGCGGCGCCGCAGGGCAGCCTGCGCCAGTGGCTCCGGGAGTCGGTCTGGCCACTGGAGAACCGCTGGCTCAGCGCGGAGTTCGTGCGCGCCGGTTCGCGTCTCGCCATTGCCCAGATGCTGCTTGCCGGGATCACGAGCTTTGCAGACATGTATCTGTTTCCGGAAGAGGTCGCGCGGCTCGCCGTCGAACTGCGCCTGCGGGTCGCCGTCGGCCTGCCCGTGACCGACGCGCGGACCGCCTGGGCCGAGGATGCCCGCGACTGCCTCGTCAAGGGCGCATCGTTGTGGGACTCCCACCGCGCGAGTCCCTGGGTGCGGCTGTACTTCGCCCCGCACGCTCCGTATTCGGTCGGCGACGAGACGCTCAGTCACCTGCGGCGGATCGCCGACCAGCTCGACGCGCCGCTCGCGATGCACCTGCACGAGACCGCAGCCGAAGTGCGCGAATCACTCGCGGCGCACGGCCTGCGCCCGATCGCCCGCCTCGCCCGGCTCGGCCTGCTGCGCCCGGGCTTTACCGGCATCCACATGATCGAGCTCGACGAGACGGACCTCGAGACCGCGCAGCGCTCGGGCATCTCTGCCGTGCACTGCCCAGCCTCCAATCTGCGTCACGGCAGCGGCCTGCCGCCTCTGGCCGCGCTGCGCGACCGCGGCGTGCCCGTCGCGCTCGGCAGCGACGGCGCCCCGAGCGCGGGCGTTCCCGACCTGCTCGCCGAGGCGCGGCTTGCCGCGCTGCTTGCGGCGGGCGCCAGCGGCGAGGCGAACCGGCTCGACGGCCACGCGGCCCTGGGCCTCGCCACGCTGGGCGGCGCGCGCGCCCTCGGTCTCGATGCCGACGTCGGCTCGCTGGTCGCCGGCAAATCCGCCGATTTCATCGCGGTGGATCTCGCACGCTTGCCCGGGATCAGTCCGCCGCTCGTCGCCGAATCCGTGCTCTATGACGTCACGCGTGCCGACATCACCGATGTCTGGTTGGCCGGGCGGCAGGTCGTGAACGGCCGCCAACTAGAACTGCTCGATCTCGCCGAAGTCGAACAGCAGGCACGCCAGTGGATGGTCCGAATGGGGTTGGGAGCCGCCGCATGACCGCTCGCACAGACAGCCACGCGCCGTCGTCCGATCCAGCCGAGGTCGCCCGCTTCGACGCGCTGGCGCACCGCTTCTGGGACCCGCAAGGCGAATTCATGCCGTTGCACCGGCTGAATCCGGTGCGCGCCGAGTTCGTGCAGGCGCGCGTGCCGCTGCGCTCTGCGCGGGTACTGGACGTCGGCTGCGGCGGTGGCCTGATGGCGGAATCGCTGTGCCGGGCCGGCGCCCGGGTGAGCGCGATCGACCTCGCGCCGTCGATGATCGAGGTCGCGCGTCTGCACGCGCTCGAGGCAGGACTCGAGATCGACTATCGCGTCGCCTCGAGCACCGACCTGCTGGCGAGCGAGCCCGGCGCGTATGACGTCGTCACCTGCATGGAGATGCTCGAGCACGTGCCCGCACCCGACCGCACGCTCGCCGAGCTCGGCGCCCTGCTGCGTCCGGGCGGCTCGTTGTTCGTCTCGACGATCAATCGGACGGCACGCGCGTTTGCGCTCGCGATCGTCGGCGCCGAGTACGTCGCGAACCTGCTGCCACGCGGCACGCATGAGTTCGAGAGGCTGATCCGGCCCTCGGAACTCGCAGGCTGGGCGCGCAGCTGTGGACTGACATTGCGCGAGCTCGCCGGACTCGCGTTCAACCCGCTCACGAGGCAGGCCAGCCTGACACGCGACCCGAGCGTCAACTACCTCGCCTGGCTGTCGCGCCCCACCGCATGAGCAGCCGAGCCGGCCCGCTCGTCCGCTGCGTACTGTTCGACCTCGACGGTACGCGGCTCGACACGGCGCCCGACATGGGCGCGGCCCTGAACGCGCTGCTGGCCGAGCACGGCCGGCCGGCGCTGCCCGTGGGGCGGATCCGGCCGCAGGTCTCCAACGGCTCGCTTGCGCTGGTGCGGCTCGGCTTTCCCGATGTCTCGGACGCCGCGTTCGAGCGCCTGCGGCTGCGCTTCCTAGAGCTCCACTCGGAGCGTCTGCACGACGAAACCAGGGTCTTCGAGGGCGGCCACGAACTGCTGGAACAGCTCGAGGGCGACGGCCTGCCGTGGGGCATCGTCACGAACAAGCCCGGTTGGCTGACCGAGCCGCTGCTCGAACGCCTGGCGCTGCGCGGCCGCGCGGCCAGCGTCGTCAGCGGCGACACGCTGCCGTCGCGCAAGCCCGATCCGGCGCCCCTGCGGCATGCGTCGGCGCAGATCGGCATCGAGCCCGCGCACTGCGTCTATCTCGGCGACGCGGAAAGGGACATGCGCGCAGCGCGCGCCGCCGGAATGCACGCCGCCTTTGCCCGCTACGGCTATCACGAGTCGCCGCCCGACGATCATTGGGACGCGCAGGATGCCTTTGAGAGCCTCAGCGAATTCGCGCACTGGCTCGCCGGCCGTTCGCCTGCGGCGGAGCGTACCGCCGCCGGGATGCGAGGCCCTTCGCCAGCGGTTTCGACATGAACGTGATCGAGTCCCCTCTCTGGCTTGTGCTTGCGCTGGCGCTCGGCCTCGCAGCCGGTGGCTTGATCGGCTGGCTCGCCGGGCGGCTCGGCGCGAGCCAGCGCGCTGAGCAGCTCCGGGCCGATCTGGAAGCGGCGCGCGCGCGCCTCGCGGCCGACGCCGAGCGGCAGACGGCGCAGCTCGAACTGCTGGAGCGCAGCGAGGCCCAGTTGCGGGCCGCGTTCGAGGAACTCGCGGGTCAGACGTTGCGCTCGAACAGCGAACTGTTCCTGCAGCTTGCTCGCGAGACGCTGGGCCGTGAGCAGGCCGAGGCGCAGGCGACGTTGACGCAGCGCGAGACGGCGATCGCACAGCTGCTCGCGACCATCCGCGCCACGCTCGAGAAGACCGAGCGGCAGGTCGAATCGCTCGAACGCGAGCGCCGCGAGGACTTCAGCAACCTGCGCGCGCAACTCGCGTCCGTGGCCGCCGGCCAGTCCCAGCTCGAGCGCGAGACACGCAATCTCGTCACGGCGCTGCGCCGTCCGGAGGTGCGCGGCCGCTGGGGAGAGCTGACGCTGCGGCGCTGCGTGGAGCTCGCCGGCATGTCCGCACACTGCGATTTCACCGAGCAGTTGCAGACCAGCGGTGCAGACGGTGCTCTCCGGCCCGACCTCGTCGTGCACATGCCCGATGCGCGCGACATCGTCGTCGACGTCAAGACACCGCTCGACGCCTACCTCGAGGCTCTCGAAGCCGCGACGGAGGAGCAGAAGGAACAGGCTCTGCGGCGTCATGCGCTGCAGGTCGAGGCGCGCGTGCGCCAGCTCGCCTCCAAGGCGTACTGGTCACAGTTCGCGACCAGTCCCGATTTTGCGGTCCTGTTCCTGCCCGGTGACCAGTTCCTCTCGGCTGCACTGGCGCACAACCCGGAGCTGCTTGACTCCGCGATGCGGCAGAACGTCATCGTCGCGACCCCGTCGACGCTGATCGCGCTGCTCAGAGCCGTGGCCTACGGCTGGCGGCAGGCCGACGTCGCGCGCAATGCGGTCGCGATCCGTGACCTCGGTCAGGAGTTGCACCGCCGCCTCGGCGCCTTTCTCGGCCACCTCGGCCGGCTGGGCAAGAGCCTCACCGGCTCGGTCGACGCCTACAACAGCGCCGTCGGATCGCTGGAACGCAGCGTGATGCCGCAGGCGCGGCGTTTCGCCGAACTCGGAGTCGGGGATGCCGAGACGCTCGCCGCGCCGTCCGCGATCGACCGGCTTGCGCGCGAGCCGCCGGCGACCGCGAGCGACCTGCCGGCGCCGCCCGACGTGGCGGCCGATTCGACCGGTGCACTCGCGCCTGCCGGCAGTACCAAGGAGTCATGAGCGGAATCGACCCGCCGCCGCCCGATGGCGTGCGCTACCGGATCTGGCTGTTCGAACCGGGCCCGGGGCGCGACGCGCTGGCCGCCCTGTTTGCGATCGAACGCGAAATCGACGACAGCGCGAGGCCGGGGCTCGACCATGCCGTCGGTCACGCGCGCCTCGACTGGTGGCAGGAGGAATGCGGACTGCTCGCCGACGGCCGCCCGCGCCACCCCGCGACGTGCCGGCTCGCGGCGGCGTTCGCGCGACGCGAGTTCGGGCCTCCTGACCTGCGGCCGCTCGTCGATGCGGCGCGCTGGCGCTTTGCACAGCTCGCCTTCGAGCACCGCGGCGAGCTCGACACCGTGCTCGGCCACTGGGCGGCAACCGTTTTTGCGACGACGCTTGCGATTGGCCGTGCGCACCTGCGAGACGCTCGGGACGCTCCATCGCGCAGCTTCGCGCTGCGCGCCGGCGCGGCGATCCGCGAGCTGGAGCTGCTCGGTCAGCTGCGCACTCATGCGCTCCAGGGGCTCGTCTACCTGCCGCTCGCCGATCTCGAGGCCGCAGGCTGCGCACATGCGGACTGCCGGTTGCAGCCCTTCCCCGAACCGGTCGCTGCGCTGCTGCGTGCGCGCTTCGCGACCTGCGCCGCCACACTGCGCGAGGCGGTGCGGACACTGCCCGCTTCGGCACGGACCGCGGCCCGCGCCGGGCTCTTGTGGACCTCGCAGGCCTTGCGTCACTCTCTGCGATCGGCCGCTGCGCTGCCGATGGAGTATGCTCCGCCGCGCTTCCTCGCGATCGCCGAGACGTTCGCGGCGTGGAGCGCCGCGCGGCGCTGCCTGCGCGGCCGTCTGCCGCGCCTTACCTGACACGCACGCCACGCATTGATCTGATCCAACCGAGGTATTTGCCCTTGAGCCCCGCCGCGCCCGCTCCCGAGTTCGATCCGCGCCGCATCACGCCGCGACCCGATGAGCTGACCGGGCGCGTGATCGCGATCACGGGACCGACCGCCGGGATCGGGCGCGCCCTGGCCTTCGCGTGCGTCCGCCACGGCGCGGAGGTGCTGCTGATCGGTCGCAATCAGCGCAAACTCGAGGCCTTGCACGCCGAACTCTGCGCTCTCGAACGGTCGCCCGGCGGTCCCACGCTGCGCGAGCCCGTCATCGGCCTGCTCGACCTCGAGCGCGCGCTCGCGCGCGACTACGATGCGATCGCAGAGGCGATCGCCGCCAGATGGGGACGGCTCGATGGCCTCGTGCACAACGCCGCGCTGCTTGGGCACCTGGCACCGATCGAGCAGTACGACGTACCGACCTGGGTGCGCGTCCTGCACGTCAACGTGACCGCCGCGTTCGCGCTGACGCAGGTGCTGCTACCCTCGCTGCGCGCCTCGACCGACGCCTCCATCGTCTTCACCTCGAGCGGCGTCGGACGCCGTGGGCGCGCCTATTGGGGTGCCTACGCAGTCTCGAAATTCGCGGTCGAGGGACTCATGCAGGTGCTGGCGCACGAGCTCGACGCGACCAGCGTACGCGTCAACTCACTGAACCCCGGCCACGCACGGACGGCGATGCGCCGCCAGGCCTACCCGTCCGAAGACCTCGACTCGCTGCCTCCCCCGGAGTCGCTGACCGAACCGTACCTCGCGCTGCTGGGCGCCGCGGCGCGCGGCGTGACGGGTCGGGCTTTCGATTGTCAGGGCTGACGGCGCGTGCCGGGCGCGACGGCTCGGGCGGGCCCGCACCGCGCAGCGCGGCAATCTCCTCGGCCGTCAAGGCGCGAAAATGGCCACGCGCGAGGTCACGAGTGAGCCTGACCGGCCCGATCGCCACGCGCAATATCCGGCTGACGACGGCGCCCTGACGCTCGAGCAGCTGCCGGACCTGTCTGCCGCTGGCCCCGCGCACGACCAGGCGGTACCAGCGGTTGCTCGCCAACTCGTCTGTCTCCCCGGGCTCGACATCGAGGACTTCGACGCGGCTGCCATCATCGAGCTCCCCGCCCCGGACCGCCGCGAGTCGTGGCTCGTCGAGCTCGCCGCGCACGCGCGCGCTGAACTCGGAGGCTAGCCCATGGACGCGGCGCTGCAGCTGCGCGGCCAGCACCCCATCGGCGGTGGCGAGTTCGAGGCCACCGTCGATACGCGGCATCGGACTGATGACAACGAACCGCCGCCCAGACCGGCGCGGGAGCCGCTCGAGCAGGCCGTCCGCGAGCGACTCACCTGGCGACCGGTGCAGCAGGAACGCGGCCGGCGTGACGGCGACGCTGACCGGAGGCGCCAGACGTAAGGGCCGCCCGTCGAGGCGAACGTCATCGCCTGCCGCGACACGCTGCCCGAGCCGCGCCGGTTCGCCATTGACGGTGACGCGTCCGGCACGGATCCACTGCTCGGCCTGACGGCGCGAGCCGAGGCCCGCGGCCGCGAGCCGCTTCTGCAGCCGCTCGGGCGGCGGCAGCGGAATCGGGCGGCGGGCACGACGGGGCACGGCGGCCGGCGCGAGCGGCGCGCCGTCAGTCGACTTCGCGTGGCGCCGCGACGAGACCGGTGGCCGCGTCCGCCGCGGCTTCCTGCGGCGCCGAGTCGCCTTCATCGTCGCCCCCCGCGTCGGCCTCGGCGGTGCCGGCTGCCGTGGCTCCGGCGACCCTGGTGCTGCCCGGCGACTCGGCGTCAGGCGCCGGCTCAGCCACGAACACGCCGCTCGGATCCGCGGCCTCGAGCTGCGTGCCCGGCAACGGAAGCTGTGGATTGAGATCGGCCATGTCGCGGAGCTCGGACAGCGGCGGCAAATCGTCGAGCGACTTGAGGCCGAAGTAGTCGAGAAAGTCGCGCGTCGTCCCGAGCAGCTCCGGATGCCCGGGAACGTCGCGATGCCCCACGACCCTGACCCAGTTGCGCTCCATGAGCGTCTTGACGATGTTCGGATTGACCGCCACGCCGCGGACGGCTTCGATCTCGGCGCGCGTGATCGGCTGGCGGTAGGCGATCAGCGCCAGGGTCTCGAGCAGCGCGCGCGAGTAGCGCTGCGGACGCTCGGGCCAGAGACGACCGACTTCGGGCGCGTACTCGCCGCGCACCTGTATGCGCAAGCCGCTGGCGACCTCGCGGATCTCGATGCCGCGGCCCTCATACTCGGCACGCAGCTGCTCCACCGCGGCCTGCAACTCGGCCTTGTCTGGACGGGACGTCTCCTCGAACAGGCCGGCGAGGTCGGCATAACTCAATGGCCTGCCCGCCGAAAGCAGTGCGGCCTCGATCACGTTGCGGGTGTAGTGCTCGCTCATGATTCCTCGACGTCCGGAGACTCGCTGGCGGAGTCGTCCGCCACCAGATGCAGCTCGGGACGGGCCTTCGCCGCACGGACGTGCAGCATCCCGAACACTTCGGTCTGCACGATGTCGAGCAGACCCTCGCGGACCAGCTCGAGGATCGCCACAAAGGTCACCGTCACGCCCATGCGGCCCTCCTCGGGCCGGAACAGCCGCGTGAATTCTACGAAAGAGGCGGTCTCGAGTGTCGAGAGGATGTCCGTCATGCGCGCCCGCACCGAGAGGCGCTCGCGTTGCACGTGGTGGTGCGCGAACATCTCCGCGCGGGCGACCACGTCGCGGAAAGCCAGGATCATCTCCTGCAGCGCGACCTGCGGCAGCGCGCGCACGCCACGCTTGAGCTCGATTCCAGCGCTCGCGCCCCACGTGTCGCGCTCGAGGCGCGGTAGCCGGTCGATCGACTCGGCGGCGCGCTTGAAGCGCTCGTACTCCTGGAGGCGGCGCACGAGGTCGGCGCGCGGATCCGCGTCGTCTGCGGTCGCCGATTCGCTGGAGCGTGGCAGCAGCATGCGCGACTTGATCTCGGCCAGCGTCGCGGCCATCACCATGTACTCGCCGGCGAGCTCGAGCTGCAGGTCGTTCATGAGCTCGATGTAGTTCATGTACTGTCTGGTGATCTCGGCGAGCGGGATGTCGAGGATATTCAGGTTCTGCCGGCGGATCAGATAGAGCAGCAGATCGAGCGGTCCTTCGAAGGCCTCGAGGAAGACCTCGAGCGCCTGCGGGGGGATATAAAGGTCGCTCGGAAGCTGCGTCACCGGCTCGCCCTGCACGATCGCGAACGGCATCTCCTGCTGCTCCGGGGCACGTGTCGCGGCGGCCGGGGTCGCCTCCGGCGAGGGTTCGTTCGAAACCACGATGCGAAGCTCCGGCCTCGGCATGATCAGTCCGTCCTCAGGTGCATGGCACGGCGCACGTCGACGAGCGTCTCTCGCGCCGCCTCGCGGGCCTTCTCTGCCCCTTCGGCGAGGATGTTGCCGACCAGCTCCGGGCTGTCCTCGAACTCCTGCGCGCGCCGGCGCATGCCGCCGATCTCGTCGACTACTCTGTCGATCAGCGGCTTCTTGCAGTCGAGACAGCCGATGCCCGCGCTGCGGCAGCCCTGCTGAACCCACTGACGTGTCCCCTCGTCCGAGTAGATCTCGTGCAGGTCGAAGACCGGGCACTTGTCAGGATCGCCGGGATCCGAGCGCCGCACACGCGCCGGATCGGTCTGCATCGTCCGCAGCTTGCGCGCGACCGAGTCCGGCTCTTCGCGCAGCCCGATGGTGTTGCCGTAGGACTTCGACATCTTGCGGCCGTCGAGTCCAGGCAGCCGCGGCGTGCGGGTCAGCAGCACCTGCGGCTCGGGAAGGATCGAGACGCCGCCCCCTTCGAGGTAGCCGAGCAGGCGTTCGCGATCGGCGACGGTGATCCTTGCATTACCGAGCACGAGGCTGCGGGCCTTCTCGAGGGCCGTCTGATCGCCGGTCTCCTGGTACTGCTTGCGCAGCTGCCTGTAGAGTGCGCCGTTGCGGCCGCCGAGTTGCCGGACGGCCTTCTCGGCCTTCTCCTCGAAGCCCTGCTCGCGGCCGAACAGATGGTTGAAGCGCCTGGCGATCTCCCGGGTGATCTCCACATGCGCCACCTGATCCTCCCCGACCGGCACATAGTCGGGACGATAGAGCAGGATGTCCGCGGATTGCAGCAGCGGATACCCGAGGAATCCATAAGTGGCGAGGTCCCGGTCCTTGAGTTCCTCCTGCTGATCCTTGTAGGTCGGCACGCGCTCGAGCCATGGGAGCGGCGTGATCATCGACAGCAACAGATGCAGCTCGGCATGCTCGGGCACATGCGACTGGACGAACAGCGTTGACACGCTCGGGTTCAGGCCCGCGGCGAGCCAGTCGACGACCATGTCGTGAACGTACTCGGGCAGTCGCGCCGTGTCCTCGTAGCCCGTCGTCAACGCATGCCAGTCGGCCACGAAGAAGAAACAGTCGTGTTCGTATTGGAGTTCGACCCAGTTGCGAAGGGCGCCGTGATAGTTACCGAGGTGCAGTTGTCCGGTCGGTCGCATGCCGGAGAGCACGCGGCGAGTCCGCACGACGGCATTCATGCGCTGCCGCCCGGCAACGTCAAACGCAATTCACATGAAAAAGAATACATAAGCTTTTGTTTTAATGACTTTTTCTTCGGCGACCCAATGCGCCCGCTGGCCCGCACCTCGGCCGCCCTGCCGAAGTATAGCGAACCTCAGCCTGCGATCCCGAAGGGCGCGACGCTGCCCCTGCCAACACGGGTGACGATCGGCGGTTGGCTAACCATGTCGATCACGGTCGTCGGCTCGATGCCGCAATGGCCACCATCGAGGATGGCGTCGAGCTCGTGCCCCAGGCGCTGTTCGATCTGCCGTCCGTCGGTCAACGGCAGCGGCTCGCCGGGCAATATCAAAGTCGAGCTCATGAGAGGCTCGCCGAGTTCCTGCAGCAGTAGTCGAGGCACGGGATGACCCGGAACACGCAAGCCGATCGAGCGGCGCTTCTCGTGCTGGAGCCGGCGCGGGACCTCGCGGCCGGCCGGCAACAGGAAAGTGTAGGGCCCTGGAGTGGCGGCCTTGAGCATCCTGAACTGCCAGGTCTCTATGCGCGCGTAGCGCGCGATCTCGGTCAGGTCACGGCAGACGAGCGTGAAGTGGTGGTGGCGATCTGCCTGCCGGATGCGGCGGATCCGCTCGAGGGCATCCTTGTCGCCGATGTGGCAGCCGAGCGCGTAGCAGGAGTCCGTGGGATAGGCGATGACGCCGCCCGCACGCACGATGTCCACCGCCTGCCGGATCAGCCGGGTCTGGGGCGTCTGCGGATGCAGGGGCAGGTAGGCAGCGGGCAAGGGAACCTCGGTGGCCGGCACGGTGTCCCGTCCCGCGCCGACCTCCGATATCATACGCGGCTCTCCTCTCCCGTCCGCCCCCGCTCATGCATGCCCTGCTCGAATTCCTGCCGCTCGTCGCCTTCGTGGGCTCGTACTACCAGCACGGCATTTACGTCGCGACGGGCGTCCTGATGATCGCGATGTGCCTGCTCGTGGCGGCCACTTGGCTTCGCACGCGCAAGGTCAGTTCCCTGCTCGGCATCAGCACGGCGCTCGTGCTCGTCTTCGGCGCGATCACGCTGCTGCTCCGCGATGAACGCTTCATCCAGTGGAAGCCGACCGTGTTCTTCTGGGGCCTCGGCCTCGCCTTTCTCGTCAGCCAGTGGTTCGCCGCCCGACCGCTGGTACAGCGACTGATCGGGGCCGCGATGCCCGACCTGCACGTCTCCCGGACAGTCTGGTTCCGACTCAACGGCGCGTGGGTGGCCTTTTACGTCGCGATGGGTGCCGCAAATCTCGCCGTCGCGAGACTGCTCGACGAGCAGACCTGGGTCAAATTCAAGGTGTTCGGCATCACGGCCCTGACCTTCTTGTTCGTGATCGCCCAGGCCCTTTGGCTGCAACGCCAGGCGCCGGCGACCGACGCTCCTGCCGGTCGAGGACCGAACCCTTGACCTGCAGCCGCCTCGACCGTCTCCGCGAGCGACTGCTCGCGCTCGAACCCAGCGAACTCGAACTGCGCGACGACAGTGCCCTGCACGCCGGACACGCCGGCGCCCGCGAGGGGGGGCACTACCACGTTCGGATCGTCTCGAGTAAGTTCGCGGGCCTTGCGCCGCTGGCCCGCCATCGCCTCGTCTACGCCGCCGTTGCCGACCTCATGGGCAGGGACGTGCACGCCCTGTCCATCGATGCCAAGGCGGATTAGCTTTCGGTTTTCACCGCTTCACAACACCCCGAGAAATCCAGCATGAAGATCTCCAGAATCGTGTGGGTAGGCCTTGCGCTCGGACTCACCGCCTGCCAGGGCGGCGCGGGCGGCGGCGACATGGCCAAGGATCCGGGCAGCGAGGCCGTCGCGACGATCGATGGCAAGACGATCTCCCGTGGTCTGCTCGACTTCTACATCCGCGCTGCGAGCGGCGGTCGCGATCCTGCGCAGTTGTCGGCCGAGCAGCGCAAGGAGGCGCTCGACTCCCTGTTGCGCGGCTTCGCCGTCGCTGGCCAGGCCGTCAAGGACAAGGTCGATCAGGACAAGGAGGTCGCGGCACAGCTCGAACTCGTCCGGCTCGAGGTCCTGCAGCGCGCGATGCAGTCCAGATACCTCAAAGACAAGACGCCGACCGAGGCCGAACTTCGGGCCGAGTACGAGACGCAGGTGGCGCAGATGCCGAAGACCGAGTATCGCGCGCGGCACATCCTCGTGCAGACCGAGGCATTCGCCAACGACGTGATCGAGCGGATCCGCAAGGGCGCCCGCTTCGAGGATGTCGCACGACGTGATTCCATCGACGCCTCCAAGGAACGCGGTGGCGACCTCGACTGGTTCGCGCCGCAGTCCATGGTCAAGCCGTTCGCCGACGCGGTGATGTCGCTCAAGAAAGGCGAAATGACAATGAAACCCGTGCAGAGCCAGTTCGGCTGGCACGTCATCCGGCTCGACGACACGCGTGAGGTGCAGCCTCCTCCGTTCGACCAGGTCAAGGATCAACTCAGTCAGGTCGTGCTCGCGAAGAAGTTCCGCAGCTACGCCGAGGAGCTGCAGAAAGCGGCGAAGATCGAGACCAAGCTCTGAGGCCGCGGCCGCAAACCGGGCGCGGCGGGGCCGCCTGCTCCGTCTGCGTCCCGTTCGCGCTCAGCCCAGGCGCCCGCGCTCGAGCAGTTCGAGCAGCGCCCGCTCGTCGAGCACAGGAACCCCGAGTTCGTGGGCCTTCTGGAGCTTGGAGCCGGCATCGGCACCGGCCACCACGTAATCCGTCTTCCGCGACACGCTGCCGGCCACCTTGGCGCCGAGCGCGCGCAACCGCTCTCCCGCCTGGTCGCGGGTCAGCGACGCGAGGGTGCCGGTCAGCACGAAGGTCTTGCCGGCGAGCGGCTGGGCGGCCCCAGCGGTAGCCGCGAGATTGCGCCAGTGCACGCCGGCCTTGCGCAGGCGCTCGATGATCCGCCGATTCCTCGGATCGGCAAAGAAGGCCGTGACCCGCGCCGCCACGACGGGCCCCACGTCCGGAACCTGTTCGATCTCTGCGGCATCGGCCTGCATCAGCGGCTCGAGCGCACCGAAATGCTGCGCCAAGGCAAGCGCGGTTGCCTCGCCAACGTCGCGGATTCCAAGCGCAAACAGGAATCGGGGCAGGCTGGTCTCGCGGCTGCGCTCGATCGCGGCAATGAGCTTCTCGGCCGAACGCTGCCCCATCCGGTCGAGCGCAGCGAGCTGATCCACCGTCAGTTCGTAGAGGTCGGCCGGATCGTCGACGAGGCCCGCCGTGACGAGCTGGTCGACGAGCTTGTCACCGAGACCTTCGATGTCCATGGCACGTCGCGACGCGAAGTGCAGGATGCGCTCGCGGCGCTGGGCAGCGCAGGCGTAGCCGCCCGTGCAGCGGGCTATCGCCTCCCCTTCCTCACGCTTCACAAGCGAGCCGCAGACCGGGCAGCGGGACGGTAGGCCCACGCGCCGCGCGTCGTGCGGTCGCTGTTTGACGAGGACTCGCACCACCTCGGGAATCACGTCACCCGCCCTGCGCACGACGACGGTATCGCCGATACGCACGTCCTTGCGCTCGAGTTCGTCCATGTTGTGCAGCGTGGCGTTGCTGACCGTGACGCCGCCGACGAACACGGGCGCGAGACGCGCCACCGGCGTCACCGCACCCGTCCGGCCGACCTGGAACTCGACGTCGAGCACGCGGGTCTGGGTCTCCTCGGCCGGGAACTTGTGGGCGATGGCCCAGCGCGGCGCGCGCGAGACGGATCCCAGCGCCTCGCGATCGGCTCGTCTGTCCACCTTGTAGACGACGCCGTCGATCTGGTACGGCAGCTCAGGGCGACGCGCACCGATGCGGTGGAAGTAATCGAGACAGCCCCGGACGCCGACCACGAGAGCGGCCTCCGGACACGTGCGCAGCCCCCACTCTTGCAGCGCGCCGGCGAGTTCGCTCTGCCGGTCGGGCACCGCGCCGCCCTCGACGACGCCCACCGCGTAGAAAAACACATCGAGCGGGCGCGCGGCCGTGACTCGCGGGTCGAGTTGCCGCAGACTGCCTGCCGCCGCATTGCGCGGATTCACAAACGTCCTTTCGCCGCGCTCCGCGGCCCGCGCATTCAGTGCGAGGAAACCCGCCACGGGCAGGTACACCTCGCCGCGCACCTCGAGAAGCGTCGGCGCACCGGGCCGAAGGCGTAGCGGCACCGAGCGGATCGTGCGTACGTTCGCGGTCACGTCCTCGCCGGTCACGCCATCGCCGCGCGTCGCGGCATGGCGAAGCCGGCCACCTTCGTAGACCACGCTGACAGCGAGCCCATCGAGCTTGGGCTCGGCGGCGTAATCGATCTGCCCGTCGCGCCCGAGACGCTCGCGGACACGGCGATCGAAAGCGATGACCTCCTCGTCCGAAAAGGCATTGTCGAGCGACAGCATCGGAATGCGGTGGCGCAGGGTCGGAAAAGCGGTCGCCGGCGTGCCACCGACGCGCTGCGTCGGCGAATCGGGCGTCGCGAGCTCCGGATACTCTGCCTCGATCTGCTGCAGTTCACGCAGCAGGGAGTCGAACTCGGCGTCGCTGATCTCGGGGTCGTCGAGAACGTAATAACGGTAGTTGTGATGCTCGATCGCCGCGCGCAGTTCGGCGGCGCGCCGTGCGGCCGCGCTCCCGGACTTCACGTCGCGGGCCCCGGCGCGGCCGTACCCTGCGCCTCGCGGCGCAACTCGGCGAGTCGCGCGGGACTGAGCGGCTGACCCTGCGTGTCGCGCAGTTCGCCACGCAGGCGCTGCGCGAGTGTGCCGGCCACCGCGCACAGACGGTCGAAGGCCTCGGTCGACTCGAGGGGACCGGGCAGGACGGCGAAGACGTTCAGACCGAACAGTCGCTCGGTGTCCATTTTCTCGAGGTCGAAGCTGCCCGGCTTGGTGAGATTGGCGGCGCTGAGCAGCACGCGCCCGTCGTCGAGCGGCAGATGGAAGATCCCGAACTCGCCGTGCTCGAACCCCTCGCCCTGGAGCGCCTGGCGGACCGCGCCACCCGTCAAACGCTCACCCGCCCGGGCCACCACGCGCAACGCGACAATGCGGCGGGAGGCGTCGTCGGGCCAGTCGAGGCGCAACCGCGGACGCGTCGAGCCGGCGTCGCGCTGCACCGAAGGCTGCGTCTCCGCGAGCCATTGGGCCGCGCGCTCGACTGCCCCCGCGCCGATCTCGGGGCCGTGGGAAGCGGACACCACCGGCAAGCTGAAGACACTCGGACCTTCTGTCAGCCCCTCGACGGCAGGATCGACGATCTCGACGACGGGCGGCTCGCGGATCGGCTCGCGACGCGCGACGGCTGTCGCGGCTCCATACCCCGGGCCGTGCGGGTCCTCCGCTGCCTCGCGCGAGCCGCGACCAGCATCGTGGGCCGGTGCCGTCTCGGCGGGGCCGACCGTGTCTGCGCCAGGCACGATGCCGCCGCGCCGCCGCCGCTCCCAGATGAGCAGCCCGACGATGAACAGGACGCCGAGCGCGAGCAGCGACCAGCGCAGTTCCGACATCGTTCAGTTCGCCGCGAGGCGCAGCGCCTCGTCGACATCGACCGCAACGAGACGCGAGACGCCGGGCTCGTTCATGGTCACGCCGAGCAGCTGCGAGGCGAGCTCCATCGTTGCCTTGTTGTGAGTGATGAAGATGAACTGCACCCGCTGCGCCATTTCGCGCACGATGTCGCAGAAACGCTCGACGTTGTTCTCATCGAGCGGCGCGTCGACCTCGTCGAGGAGGCAGAACGGCGCCGGGTTGAGTTCGAAGATCGAGAATACGAGCGCCACCGCGGTCAGTGCCTTCTCGCCGCCGGAGAGTTGCGCGATCGTGACATTGCGCTTGCCCGGAGGCCGCGCCATGACGGCAACGCCGGCCTCCAGCGCATCTTCACCGACGAGTTCGAGATAGGCATGTCCGCCACCGAAGAGTCGCGGGAACTTCTCCTTGAGACCGGCATTGATCCGATCGAACGTCTCCTGGAAGCGGGCGCGAGTCTCCTTCTCGATCTTGCGCATCGCCTGTTCGAGGGTGTCCAGCGCCGAGGTCAAGTCGGCGTGCTGCCGATCGAGGTACTCCTTGCGTTCGGTGTTCTCCTTGAGTTCGTCGATCGCCGCGAGGTTGACCTGCCCGAGCTTGTCGATCTCGGCGCGCACGCTGGCGAGGTTGTCCTCCCAGGCCGGCACGGCTGACTCGACCGGTAGAGCCGCCAGAACCTCTTCTAGCACGAACTGAGTCGCGCCGAACTGTTCGGCGATCGATTCGCGGCGGACGCGGGTCTCCTGCGCGGCGAGTCTTGCCTGCTCCATCTGCTCGCGAGCGGCGTTGACACGCTGCTCCGCGCCGAGCCTCTTCTCGTCGAGCGCACGCAGTTCCGCGTCGGCCTCCTCGAGCGCGCGGCGCGCCGACTGCAGTTCGCTCTCGACCTCGAGTCGGCGAGCGAGATATCCGCCGAGAAGATTCTCGAGCTCGATGACCGGCGCATCGCCACTGGCCAGTTCGCTCTCCAGCTCTGCGAGCCGGGCCTGCTGTTGCTGCTGCTGCTCAGCCATTCGTCTGAGACCGACCTGCATCGACTGCAGGGTCGACCGACGGCTCTCAATCCGCACCAACAGGTCACGGGCCGCGATCTGGGCCGCGGTTGCAGCGGCGCGCGCCTGCGCCAGCGCTTCGCGACGCTCCTCGCGTTCCGCGTCGAGATCGGCGCGCCGGGCGTCCAGAGCCTGGAGTTCGGCGAGCCCGCGCTCGAGTTCGAGGCGCGCGCGAGCGATGGCCTCCTGCGCCGCGCCGCGCTCGCGCGTCACTTCTGCCGCCTCGAGATCGATACGCTCGCGGCGCAATACCGATTCTTCGGAGCGTACCCGCGTCGCTTCGAGCTGACCGAGCAAGTCGGCGTGCGCGCGGTGCGCCGCCTGGATGCGCCCCTGGATCGAGTCACGGAGCGCCTCGGCCCCCGCCAGGCGGGAGCGCAGTCCGCTCAGGTCGTCTTCGAGCGTCGCGACCCGCGCAGCGGCCGCGCGGAACTCCTCGCGCAGACCCTTGAGTCTCTGCTCGCGCTCGATGACGCCCGCATGGGCATCGTTGCCGCGATTGACCCGCAACCACGTGGCACCGAGCCATTCGCCGTCGCGTGTCACGATCGACTCGCCCGGTCGCAGGCCGCGACGCGCGACCAGCGCCTCGCCGAGCGTCCCGGCCAGGCGCACCGAGCCGAGAACATCAGTGAGCGACCGCGGGCCACGCACCTTCGAAGACAGCGTGCCCGGTGCGCCGGGCGGTGCGTCTCCGCCCGGTTCGAGTACGACGACGCGTGCCTCGCCGATTCCGGCCAGCGAATCGGCGAGCTCGTCGAGACCATCGACACAGATGGCCTCGAGATAGTCGCCGAGCACCGTTTCCACGGCGCGCTCCCAGCCATGCTCGACCTGCAGCGCCTCAGCGGCCCGGGGCCGCGAAGCGAGCCCGGCCGACTCCAGCCACTGTGATGCCTTGCCCGAAGAGGCGCCGAATGCTGCCTTCTGCAGTGCCTCGAGCGAGAGCACCTCGGCGCGCAGCCGCTCGCGCGCGGCGCGGGCCGCTTCGAGCGCCTGTTCCTGCTCCAGCTGGCGGGTGCGCAGCAGCTGCACATCGTTGAGGGTCGCACCGAGTGAGCGCGCAAGCTCGTCTGCCTCGAGGCGCGCCGCCAACTCACGCTCGGCGAGCTCGCCGAGCAGCGACGAGGCCTCCTGCGTGATCAGTGCGTCACGTTCGACGGCAAGGCGGTCCGCCTGTCCGGTCAGCCGCCGGAGCTGATGCTCGAGCTGCTCGATCCGCGCGCGCTCGACCTGGGTGGTCTGGTGCGCCGCGCCGAGCTGGCGGTTGAACTCCTCCCAGCGCTGCTGCCAGGCAGCGAGCGCCGCCTCGGTCTCCTCGAGGCGGGCCGTGCAGACTCGCTCGGTCGCGGTGGCTGCGTCGAGATCAGGCTCGAGACGAGCGAGCTCACCCTCGATCGACGCGCACTGGTGGCGGTCGCGGCCGATGTGTGCAGCGAGCTCGTCAAGGCTCGCGCGGGTCTGAGCGAGGTCCCCCCGCTTTCGCTCGAGCGCCTCCCGGGTGAATCCGATCTGCTGCTCCGTGCGGGTGATCTCCGCACCGACCGCGAAGTAGCGCCCCTGAATCTGCGACACCCGTTCGCTCCGCTCGAGATGGAACGCGCGCTGCTTCTCGATCGCCGCCTCACAGGCGCGCAGCTCGGCGAGCGCGGCCTGCATCGCCAGATCCTTCTCGCGCAGCGCGCTGTCGTGGATCTCCGCGCCGCTGTCGAGCTCCCGGAGCCGCAACGCGAGCAGCTCTGCCGTCAGGCGTCGCTCCCGTTCCTTGAGGGCTTGGTAGCGCCGGGCCGTCGCCGCCTGGCGCTGCAGGTGCCGGATCTGCTTGTCGACCTCGTCCCGAACGTCCTGCAGCCTCTCGAGGTTCTCGCGGGTGTCGGCGATGCGGTTCTCGGTCTCCTTGCGCCGCTCCTTGTAGCGCGAGATGCCGGCAGCCTCCTCGACGAAGGCGCGCATATCGTCGGCCTTCGCCTCGATCACGCGCGAGATCATGCCCTGCTCGATGATCGCGTAGCTGCGTGACCCGAGGCCCGTGCCGAGGAACAGCTGCGTGATGTCCTTGCGACGACAGCGCGCCCCGTTGATGTAGTAATGGGAGGTGCCGTCGCGCAGCACCTCACGCCGCAGCGAGACCTCGGCGAAGGCGGCGTAGGGCCCCGAGATCTTGCCGTCGCTGTTGTCGAACAGCAGCTCGACCGAGGCCTTGCCAACGGGCTTGCGCGCGCTCGAACCGTTGAAGATGACGTCCGCCATCGAATCGCCCCGCAGGTGCTTGGCCGACAGCTCGCCCATGACCCAGCGCACCGCGTCGATGATGTTGGACTTGCCGCAGCCGTTCGGGCCGACCACGCCGGTGAGATTGCTCGGGAAGGAGACCGTCGTCGGATCGACGAACGACTTGAAGCCCGCGAGCTTGATTTTCGTCAGCCGCATGGAACGATGGCTCCCCCAAAGGTTATGTGTGGCGACCCGGCTGTCGGGGCGCACCGGCCCGCGTCGGGGCGGCCGGCGAAGCGTGTTAGTGTAGTTTAATCTGACGGGCCGGTGACGGCCGCGCGTAGCGCGGCCTCAAAAGCCGCCACCCCCCCACTTTCCGTCTGTCACCAAGATGCCGTTACAACCCACCACCAGCGTTGAGACTTTTCCGAATCCTCAGCCGCAGATCGACTACACGATCCGGATAACGATTCCGGAGTTCACCTGCCTGTGCCCGAAAACTGGTCAGCCGGACTTCGCCACACTCGAACTCGAGTACGTGCCCGATCACCGATGCGTCGAGCTCAAGTCGCTGAAGCAATACATCTGGTCCTTCCGCGACCGTGGAGCATTCCACGAGGCCGTGACCAACGAGATTGCCGACCACCTCGCAGCCGCCACCTCGCCGCGCTTCCTGCGCCTGACCGCCAGGTTCAATGTCCGCGGCGGCATCCACACGACCATCGTCGCCGAGCGCATCCAGAGCGGCTGGCGTCCCCCGACGGCCGTCGTGCTGCCCTGATGAGAGCGGCCCGCCGACTAGCAAACCAGTTGATTTCGCGGGGATTCTGACCTGTCCGGGCCCCTGTGGCGCCCAGTCTGTACAGGTCGGGGTCGGCCGGTATAATCGCGCGTCCCGCGTGTCGGACGCGGGGGGAGTCGATCCCCAGGAGGCGATGGATGCCTAGCAAGAAACCGGCTGCCAAGAACAAGTCCACGAGGATCTCGGGCGCAAAGGGTGCACCGACGAAGGCTCGCAAGGGCGCGTCGCCCGCGCGACCCGCCAGGACGGCGGCGCCGGCCCGACCGACGAGAGCCGGCAAGCCGTCCAAACCGAGCAAGCCGTCCAGCCACGCGAGCCAGGCCGCCGTCGCGGCTCGCCGGCGACGCCACGGCGCTTCGACGAAATCGAGGACCGCCGAGACCGTCAAGCAGAAGAGCGCCGTCGCCGAGAAGCGGTTGGCTGACAAACCCGTCGGACGTCTGCCGGCCACCGAAGTGCCCGCACGACCGACGCCAGTGGCGGTCGACTCACCCCAGGCCGCATCGCCGCCCGCACCCTCTGCGGTCCGCGGGACACCCGTGGTTGCCACGGCCGTCTCGCGCGGCACGCTGCCACCGAGCGCTGCCGAAGCGCAAACCGACGCGGAGGACACCGACGAAGGTTCGAGCCTGCTGGCCGGGCCGCGCAACGTCAAACCTTACATCGCCAAACGCGGCGAGCAATACATGAACCGGGAGCAGCTCGAGCACTTCCGGCAGATCCTGCTCAACTGGAAGCGTGACCTCATGGAGGAGGTCGACCGCACGGTCACTCACATGAAGGACGAGGCCGCGAACTTCCCCGACCCGAACGATCGCGCCACGCAGGAAGAGGAGTTCAGCCTCGAGCTGCGTACCCGCGACCGCGAGCGCAAGCTGATCCGCAAGATCGACGAGGCGCTCAAGCGCATCGAAGACGGCACCTACGGCTACTGCCTCGAAACGGGCGAGGAAATCGGTATCAAGCGCCTCGAGGCCCGACCAGTGGCCACGCTCTCGATCGAGGCACAGGAGCGCCGCGAGCGCCGCGAGCGGCAGTACGGCGAGCGCGACGACCGCTATCGCTGAGCACGGTGGGGGCACGGCCCCCGCGATGTCGACCGGCGCAGCGGGCAGCGGTCGGGCATCGCTCGCTCGTTACATCGGGCGCTTCGCTCCCTCGCCGACCGGAGACCTCCACATCGGCTCGCTGGTCGCCGCGATCGGCAGTCATCTGGAAGCGCGTCGACAGGGCGGTCTCTGGCGGTTGCGGATCGAGGACATTGATGCGCTGCGAAACGTGCCAGGCGCTGCCGAGCGTATCGTCGAGATGCTGCGGCGCCTTGGCTTCGTCTGGGACGGCGAGATCGAACTGCAGAGCCGCCACCGCGAGGCGCACGACCGCGCCCTCGCAGCCCTCGACCGAGCCGGACACCTGTTCGCCTGTGCCTGCACGCGCCGGACGATCGCTGCCGCTGGAGCCGACGATGGCTGTTGCGTCGCCGACTGCCGTTCCCGACGTCTACCCCGCGACGGTAATGCGCTGCGCTTCCGCATGCCGGAAGATGGCAGGGCCCTACGCTGGTCCGACCGCCTCCAGGGTCTCCAGCAGGCCGAGCCAGCCTGCTACCGCGATGTCGTCGTGCGGCGTCGCGATGGCCTGATCGCCTATCAGCTCGCCGTGGTCGTCGACGATGCGGCGCTCGGTGTGACCGACGTCGTACGCGGCGCCGACCTGCTTGGCAGCACGCCCTGGCAACTCGGTCTGCAGCAGGTGCTCGGGCTGCCGACGCCGCAATATGCGCATCTGCCGCTGATCGTGGAGCCCGACGGGAGCAAGCTCGGCAAATCGCGCCGCAGCCTGCCCGTCGCCGGTCTCAAGCCCGCAGCAGCCCTGGGCGCGGCCATGACACTTCTGCGACACACGCCGCCACCCGATCATCAAGACTGGCCGGTCGCGCGCTTCTGGTCCTGGGCCATCGAGCACTGGGATCCGGTGCGGCTGCGAGGATTGCGTGAGGTGCGACTCGGCGGCTGAGCCGCGCGAATTCCGTTTCTTGGGGGGATGCCCCCGTCTGTACTAGGCTTGCGATCCGGACAGACTCCTCGGGAGCGAGCGATGAGCGAACCCAGGGTCATCAAGAAGTATCCGAACCGTCGGCTCTACGACACGGTGGAAAGCCGCTACATCACGCTCGCAGATGTCCGCAGGCTGGTGCTCGACCGCGTCGATTTCGTCGTCGTCGACAAGCGCTCGGGCCAGGACATCACGCGCAGCATCCTGCTGCAAGTCATTGCCGAGCAGGAGGAAGCCGCTGAGCCAGTGCTGAGCCGCGACTTCCTGACCCAGGTCATCCGGTCCTACGGCGGGGTCATGCAGGGTCTGATCGGCAGCTACCTCGAGCAGAGTCTCAAGCTGTTCACTGCCCAGCAACGCGAGATACGCGATCGCGTCAAGACCGTGGTGGGCGTGGACCCGGTCGAAGCGGTTGCCGAGGTCGCGCAGAAGAACTACCAGCGCTGGCGTGCGGTGCAGGACGAGATCTTCCGCACGATCGTCAAGGTCACTGGCGTGCAGCTCGGCGGCGAGCCGCCGGCCGGCGACAAGCGGTCACGACCGGAGGAGTAGCGACACGCCCGGGCGCGCGAGGATCGCAGGCGCCCGGCGCGATTGCCGGGCACCCGTTCCTTTCAACCTTGCGGGCAGCCAGTCAGCGAGTCCTCGCGGCTCAGCGTCCGTTGTCCACGTCCTTGATGGACAGGCGCACGCGCCCCTGGCGATCGACCTCGAGTACCTTGACGCGAACCGTGTCGCCTTCCTTGAGCTTGTCGGAGACGCGCTCCACGCGTTCGTTGGAGATCTGCGAAATATGCACGAGGCCATCGCGTCCCGGCAGGATCGTGACAAAGGCGCCGAAGTCCATCAGTCGCGCGACCTTGCCCTCGTAGACACGACCCACCTCGACGTCGGCGGTGATCAGCTCGATACGCGCCTTGGCTTCGCGACCGGCGGCGCCGTTGACCGACGCAATCTTGACCGTGCCGTCGTTCTCGATGTCGATGGTCGTGCCGGTCTCCTCGGTGATCTGGCGGATGACCGCCCCGCCCTTGCCGATGACGTCGCGGATCTTCTCGGGATCGATCTTCAGCGTGATGATGGTGGGCGCCCACTCCGACATCTTCTCGCGCGGCCGCGAGATGACCTTGTTCATCTCGTCGAGGATGTGCAGCCGGCCTTGCCTCGCCTGGGCCAAAGCCACCTTCATGATCTCCGGCGTGATGCCCTCGACCTTGATGTCCATCTGCAGTGCAGTGATGCCGTCCTTGGTGCCGGCGACCTTGAAATCCATGTCGCCGAGGTGATCCTCGTCGCCGAGGATGTCAGTGATGACCTTGTAGCGGCTGCCGTCGAGCACGAGGCCCATCGCGACGCCGGCGACCGGCGCCTTGATCGGAACCCCAGCGTCCATCAACGACAGCGAGGTGCCGCATACGGTGGCCATGGACGACGAGCCGTTCGACTCGAGGATCTCCGACACGACGCGCACGACATAGGGGAACTTCGCCATGTCAGGCATCACCGCCATCACGCCGCGGCGCGCGAGATTGCCGTGGCCGATCTCGCGCCGCTTCGGCCCGGTCATCAGGCCGGTCTCACCGACGCAGAAAGGCGGGAAGTTGTAGTGTAGCATGAAAGGTTCGCGACGTTCGCCCTCGAGCGCATCGATGATCTGTGCGTCGCGACCGGTGCCGAGGGTCGTCACGACGAGCGCCTGCGTCTCGCCGCGCGTGAACAGCGCCGACCCGTGCGTGCGTGGCAGCACCCCGACCTTGATCGTGATCGGGCGTACCGTAGTGGCGTCACGGCCATCGATGCGCGGCTCGCCCTTGAGGATCCGCTCGCGAACGATGCGGCTCTCGAGCTTGAACAGTTCATTGTCGATCAGTTCGGCATCGAAGCCCGGTGACTCGCCGCCCGCCAGTTTCTCGATGACCGCCTTCTTGATCGCGCCGACGCGCTCCTGTCGGGCCTGCTTCTCAGTGATCCGGTACGCCTCGCTCAGCGCGGCCTCGGCCTCGGCGGCGACCGCCTTCTCCGCTTCGGCGTTTGCCGCGTCCGGCTGCCAGTCCCAGCGCGGCTTGCCCGCCTCCCGCACCATCGAGTTGATCGCGTCGATGGCGACCTGCATCTGCTCGTGGCCGAACACGACGGAGCCGAGCATGACCTCTTCGCTGAGCTCAAAGGCCTCCGACTCGACCATCAGCACGGCATCCTTGGTGCCAGCAACGACGAGATGCAGCTGCGAGGTCGAGAGCTCCTTGGCTCCGGGGTTCAGCAGGTACTTGCCGTCCTTGTAGCCGACGCGCGCGGCGCCGATCGGCCCTTTGAACGGGACGCCCGAGAGCGCGAGGGCGGCTGAACTCCCGAGCATCGCCGGGATGTCGGCGTCGATGTCCGGATCGAGCGAGATCACGGTCGCGATGACCTGGACGTCGTTGTAAAAACCATCCGGAAACAGGGGCCGGATCGGCCGGTCGATCAGGCGCGAGGTCAGCGTCTCCTTCTCCGTCGGCCGGCCTTCGCGCTTGAAGAAGCCACCGGGGATGCGCCCCGCGGCATAGGTCTTCTCGACGTAGTTGACCGTCAGCGGAAAGAAATCGCGACCCGGGGTCGGCGTTTTCTTTGCGCACACCGTACAGAGCACGACAGTGTCACCCATGGAGGCGACGACGGAGGCCTCGGCCTGGCGGGCGACCTCGCCCGTCTCGAGCGTCACCGTCTGGGCACCGAACTGAAAACTTCGCTTGATGGAGCTCACGCTACCTACCTCGATCCCGTGAAAAAGCGAGAAGGCCGCGCTCTGGGTGGCGCGGCCTTCTGGCGACATGTCGGTCAGCGGCGCAGACCGAGCCGCTCGACCACTTCCTGATACTTGGCCGGCTGCTTCGACTTCAGATAATCGAGCAGCTTGCGACGCTGGTTGACCATCTTGACGAGACCGCGACGCGAGGCGTGATCGGAGGTGTGCGTCGAAAAATGCTGGCCGAGCCCGTTGATGCGCTCGGAGAGAAGGGCGATCTGAACTTCCGGCGACCCGGTGTCCTTGGGGCCGCGGCGGAACTGCGCAACGATTCCGCTCTTCTTCGCAGGATCGAGAGACATCAGGAAAAATCCTTTCGCAAAATCAGTGTTTACGCTCGTATTGAAGGCCGCGCATTCTACTCGCAGCCCGGGGGCGTCTCAAGCGTCGTCAGGGATCGGCGCGGATCGATCCGCGGCGGCCCGGCCCGCGCTGACGAACAGCCGCTTCGGCCGGACCAGGCCAACGTCGGTGACGCTGCCGAGCCCGAGGAACTCGGCGTCCGGACCGTACAGGCGCACGACCGGAGCGGAAGGCAGCGGCTGGCGGACCGCCTGCCCGAGAAGGATACGATCGGCGTCCTGGGCACCGAGCCGCACGGCGGGCAGGAGCCCGAGTGCGGCGTCTGGAGGCAGGATGGGTAGTGCTGAACCGGAGGCCAGCAGTGCGGCCCACGACTCGAGGGTGCGCATGCCGGTCGAATCGAACGGCTCGACCTGCAGCCGCCGCAGCGCGGTGACGTGTCCGCAGGTCCCGAGCGCCCGCGCGACGTCCTCGGCGAGCACGCGCACGTAGAGTCCCTTGGCGCAGCGCAAGACGCACTCGAGCCGGTCGGCTGCCACCAGCCGACCCTGCAGCGCGTGAATCTCGATGGGCCGCGGCGCGCGGGGCACATCGCGGCCCTGCCGGGCGAGCCGGTAAAGGGGCTGACCGCCGACCTTCAGGGCAGAGTACATCGGCGGAATCTGGCTGCCGCGACCGAGAAATCCCGCCAGCACCGCCTCGACGCCGACCTGGGTCAACTCTGGCACCGCCGCCCGCTCGACCACCCTGCCCTCGATATCGCCGGTCTCGGTGCGCGCGCCCAGTGCGATCGTGAACGCGTAGTGTTTCGCGCCCTCGACGATCTGCCCTGCCACCTTCGTCGCCTCGCCGAGGCAGATCGGCAGCATGCCGGTCGCGAGCGGATCGAGACTGCCGACGTGGCCCGCGCGGGACGCGCCGAACAGCCGCTTGACCCGCTGCGTGGCCGCATGGGACGAGAGCCCCGGCGGCTTGTCGAGCAGAATGATGCCGCCCGCCGCTGGCGTCGCGCGCATGGCCGCTCAGTCGTCCCGGTGGCCTGCGGGCGACGCGGGACCCTGGGCCCCATCGACGTCCTCGCCGGCGGGCTCGCCGCGGACCGCGGCCCGGTCGCGGTCTGCGCGCACCGCCTCGCGAATCAGCGAGTCCAGCGCGGCACCGCGCTCGATCGTATCGTCGAACTCGAATTCGAGCTTCGGCGCATGCCGCAATCCGAGACGGCGACCGACCTCGCCGCGCAGGAAGCCCGCCGCCCGCGCGAGGCCCTCACGGATTTCCTCGACCGTGTGCGCACCACCGAAAGGCACGAAGTAGACGCGCGCCAGACTCATGTCGGGCACCACGTCGACGCCCGTGATCGTCAGGCTGCCGACGCGGGGATCGCGAACCTCGCGCGAGACCAGCTCCGCGACCACGCGCTGCAGCTGGGACTCGATGCGCTGCTGCCGTGCGCTCTTGCTGGCGCGGAACTGACCCATCACTGGATCTTCCGCGCCACCTCGACCCGCGCGTAGCACTCGATCTGGTCGCCGACGCGCACGTCCTGGTAGTTCTTGACACCGATGCCGCATTCGGTGCCCGCGCGAACCTCGCTGACGTCGTCCTTGAAACGACGCAGCGACTCGAGCGCACCCTCGAAGATCACGACGTTGTCCCGCAGTACGCGGATCGGATTATTGCGCTTGACGACACCCTCGACCACGAGACAGCCCGCGACGACGCCGAACTTGCTCGAGCGGAACACTTCGCGCACCTGCGCGGTACCGACGATCTGCTCCTTGATCTCCGGCGCGAGCATGCCGCTCATGCGCTGCTTCACGTCGTCGATCGCCTCGTAGATGATCGAGAAGTAGCGGATCTCGACGCCCGTCTCCTTGACGGCGTCGCGCGCTGCCGCGTCGGCCCGGACGTTGAAGCCGATGATCAGCGCTTTCGAGGCCGCGGCAAGCTGCACGTCGGATGCCGTGATTCCGCCTACACCACTCGCGATCACCTTGACCTGCACTTCGTCCGTAGAGAGTTTGGAGAGCGCATCGCGCAGGGCCTCGGCGCTGCCCTGCACGTCGGCCTTGATCATCACGGCAATGACTCCAGCCTTCTCCTCGCCCATCTGTGAGAACACGTCCCCGACCGCGGCGGCCTGCTTCGCGAGCTTGACGTCGCGGAACTTGCCCTGTCGGTACAGCGCCACCTCGCGTGCCTTGCGCTCACTCTCCGCCACGACGATCTCGTCGCCGGCGTTGGGCGCGCCCGAGAGGCCGAGCACGACCACCGGCATCGACGGTTTCGCCTCACTGACAGCCTTGCCGTTTTCGTCGAACATGGCGCGGACGCGGCCGAATTCCTGGCCTGCAATGATCGGATCGCCGAGCTTCAGAGTGCCTCGCTTGATGAGCACCGTCGCCACCGCGCCGCGCCCCTTCTCGATCGAGGACTCGATGATCAGCCCTGCGGCGCGACCGGTCTCCGGCGCCCGCAGCTCCAGGACCTCCGCCTGCAGCAGGATCGCGTCGAGCAGCTTGTCGATTCCCGCGCCGGTCTTCGCGGAGACGGGCACGAAGATCGTGTCGCCGCCCCATTCCTCGGAGATGACCTCGTGCTTGGAGAGTTCGGTGCGGACACGGTCCGGATCCGCCTCGGGCTTGTCCATCTTGTTGACCGCGACGACGATCGGCACGCCGGCCGCCTTCGCGTGCTGCACGGCCTCGATTGTCTGCGGCATCACGCCGTCGTCCGCGGCAACCACAAGCACGACGACGTCGGTCGCCTTCGCACCACGCGCGCGCATCGCCGTGAAGGCCGCATGACCCGGCGTGTCGAGGAACGTCACGACACCGCGCGGCGTCTGGACGTGGTAGGCGCCGATGTGCTGGGTGATGCCCCCGGCCTCGCCGGCGGCGACCTTCGTCTTGCGGATGTAGTCGAGCAGCGAGGTCTTGCCGTGATCGACATGCCCCATGACGGTGACGACGGGCGGCCGGGGTCGCAGATCCTCCGGACGCACCTCGCCCTCCTCGAGTGCGGCCTCGACCTCGTTCTCCTTGACCACCTTCGGCGTGTGCCCCATCTCCTCGACGACGAGCACGGCGGTGTCCTGGTCGATCGGCTGGTTGATGGTCGCCATCACGCCCATGCCGAACATGACCTTGATGACTTCGGTGGCCTTCACGGCCATCTTCTGCGCGAGCTCCTGCGGTGTGATGGTCTCGCCGATCACCACCTCGCGCTTGATGGGCGCGACGGGCAGCTCGAAGCCATGCTTCGCCTCGAGACCCACGGGCACCTTGCGGTCGGCCACCCGCTTCTTCTTCTTGAGACGCGAGCTGACGTCGCCCGTGACGTGCAGCTCCGCACGGCCATACTTCGTGCGCCGCTTGTCCGTCTCCGGTTCGGCGACCGGCGGCTCGACGAACCGCGCCCTCGGTTCGGCCGCGCGCGCCTGGGCACCCTCGGCCGCCTTGCGCCGCGCGCTCTCGCGTTCGGCCTCCTCGCGCGCCTGCTGCTCGGCGATCCGGCGCGCCTCCTCGGCCGCGCGGCGCGCCTGCGCCTCCTCCTCGATGCGGCGGCGGTTCTCGGCCTCGATCCGCTCAGCCTCGCGGCGCTCGGCTTCGGCACGTTCGCGTTCGACCCGCGCCGCCTCCTCCTGTTCGCGCTTGCGGGCGTCGAGCTCTTCCTGTTGCGACTTGACCTTCTCCTCGAGCACCTCACGCTTGACGTAGGTGCGCTTGACGCGCACCTCGACGTTCACGGTTCGCGACCGTCCCGCGCCGCCGGGCAGCTTGAGCTCGCTCTGGGTCTTTCGCTGCAGCGTGATCTTGCGCGGCGCGCTGCTGGCGGCCGTCGCCTCCTCGACCTGGCCATGGCTGCGGCGCAGATGGGTCAGCAGCTCGAGCTTGGCTTCGTCGCTGACACGGTCGTGGGGACCGGAGACCTTGATGCCGGCCTGATCGAGCTGCGCGAGCAGCTTGTCCACCGGGACTTTCAGGACCTCGGCGAACTGCGCAACGGTTACGTCGGCCATCAGCTGCGACCCTCCGCGAACCAGTGTTCGCGCGCTTTCATAATGAGCTTGCCCGCCTCCTCTGGCGTCAGCCCCTGGATGTCCATCAGATCATCGACGGCCTGATCGGCGAGATCCTCACGCGTGCGTACTCCGCGGCGCGCGAGCGCGAGCGCGAGATCCGGCTGCATGCCCTCGAGCAGCAACAGGTCGTCGGCAGGCAATTGGGCCTCGAGACTCTCCTCACTGGCGATCGCCTGCGTGAGCAGCACGTCGCGCGCACGGTTGCGCAGTTCCTTGACCATCTCCTCGTCGAACTCGCTGATCGAGCTGAGCTCGGATTGCGGCACGTACGCGATCTCCTCGATGGTCGAGAAGCCCTCCTGCACGAGGATAGTCGCCACATCCTCGTCGACGTCGAGCGACTTCATGAAGTTCTCGATCAGGGCACGCGCCTCGGACTCACTCTTTGCCTCGGCGTCCGACTCCGACATGACGTTGAGATCCCAGCCCGTGAGTTGGCTGGCGAGGCGGATGTTCTGACCGCCGCGGCCGATCGCCTGCGACAGTTTCTCCTCGGCTACGGCGATGTCCATGCTGTGGGCGTCCTCGTCGACGACGATCGAGATCACCTCGGCCGGCGACATCGCGTTGATCACGAACTGCGCGGGATTGTCGTTATATGGAATGATGTCGACCCGCTCGCCGGCGATCTCGTTCGAGACGGCCTGCACGCGCGAACCGCGCATACCGACGCACGCGCCAACGGGATCGATGCGCGGATCGTTGCTGCGCACGGCGATCTTGGCGCGCACACCAGGATCGCGCGCCGCACCGAGGATCTGGATCAGACCCTGACCCACCTCGGGCACCTCTAGCTTGAACAGTTCGATCAGGAACTCGGGTGCGGAGCGCGTCAGGAACAGCTGCGGGCCGCGCGGTTCGGGACGGACCTCGCGCAGGAACGCCTTGATGCGGTCCTGCGGCTTGACCAGTTCGCGCGGAATCATGTCGGCACGCGCGATGAACCCCTCGGCGTTGCCGCCGAGATCGACGAAGATGCCGTTGCGGTCGACGCGCTTGACTACACCGCTGACCAGCGTGCCCACGCGGTCCTTGTAGGCTTCGACCACCTGCGCGCGCTCGGCCTCGCGCACTTTCTGCACGATCACCTGCTTGGCCTGTTGCGCGGCGATGCGCCCGAACGCCACCGACTCCATCGGCTGCTCGACGAAACCGCCGACGACGGCGTTCTTGTCGATCTCGAGGGCATCTTCGAGGCGCAGCTCGCGCTCTGGGACCTCGAGCTCCTTCGAGTCGTCGGCGAACACCTTCCAGCGCCGGTACGTCTCGTACTCGCCCGTCTTGCGATTGATCGCGACGCGTACGTCCCACTCCTCGCCGTACTTCTTGCGCGTGGCGGAGGCGAGCGCGGCTTCGAGCGCTTCGAAGATGATTTCCTTGTCGACGCCCTTCTCGTTGGAGACGGCGTCGACCACCATCAGGATCTCTTTGTTCGTCTTGTCCATCGCTCCTCCGCGCGGCCGGCGCCTCAGCCCGCCAGCCTTGCCTTCGCCATCTCGTCGAAGCGCAACCGCACGGGCTGCGTGTCGACTTCGAGTTCGATTCCTTCACCGTCGACGCTCGTGAGCGTCCCCGTGTACCGCCGCCGGCCATCGCGCGCGATGCGCAGCTCGACACGCACCCGCTGCCCGACGAATCGGCCGAAGTGCCGCGGCAACCTCAACACCCGATCGAAGCCCGGCGACGACACCTCGAGCGAGTAAGCGCCTGGCACCGGATCGTCCACGTCCAGCAGCGCCGAGATCTGCCGGCTCACCCGCTCGCAGTCATCGACGCCGACGTGGCCACGGGACGACTCGGGCTGATCGATGTAGACGCGCAGCACGGCGGCGCCCACTACCCACTCGACCTCCACGAGCTCGTACCCGAGCCGCTCGACGAGCGGCTCGAGCAGCGCGATCAGCCGCTCCCGCAGCGCCGTCGACGTCATCACTGCACCTCGAGCCGGGCCCGCTCACGCGGCCCAAAAAACAAAAGCCCCTCGGGGGGCTTTAAGAATCAAGCACTTGCGGTCTTCTCTTTCGATCAGACCCCACCCGCGGTCCGAGGGCCCTCGCGGGGCCCGCGATTGTAAGCGAATCCGGGCTGCTTCACAAACCGGCGGAACGGGCCGCCGCGGCCTCCTCCTTGGTCGGCGCGGTCTGACCCGTCCATCGATCGAGCCAGGCATGGACCTCGCGGTAGAACAGCCGGCTGTTCTCGCCACCCAGGATCCAGTGATTCTCGGTCGGGAACACGACGAGCCGGCTCGGCACCTGGCGGCGCTGCAGCGCCGTCCAGTACTCGAGCGCATTGTTGAGCGGCACGCGGAAATCCTGCTCGCCGATGGTCACCAGCGTTGGCGTCGCGAAGCGGCCAGCGAGCCGGATGGGGTTCTGCTCGCGCCAGACGGGGCCCTGCTCCCAGACCGGTCCACCATTGTTGACCTCGCGCAGATAGACCACGTCGCTCGTGCCCCACTGCGCCTCGAGATTGACGAGCCCGGCGTGGCTGATCAGGCAGCGATAGCGCGTCGTCGTGCCCTGCAGCCAGTTCGCGAGATGCCCGCCGTAACTGGCACCGCCCGCACATTGGCGCGAGCCGTCGATGAAGGGGTAGGTGGCAATGGCCGCGTCCGCCGCTTCGTTGAGTTCCTCGCCCGGCCCGCGCAGCGGATCGCCCTGTATGCTCTGCGCGAACGATTCGCCGAAGCCGGTCGAGCCCGAATAGTTCGTCAGCAGCACGACGTGTCCACGGGCGGCCAGCAGGTGGTAGTTCCACCGCAGCACCCACTGATCGCGCCACATCGAATGCGGCCCGCCGTGGATCACGTTGAACAGCGGATACCGTTTGCCCGGCTCAAAGCCGGGCGGTCGAACCACGAGGCTGTGAATGCGCTTGCCGCGGCGGCTCGTGAACCAAAGATGTTCCACCGCCGGCAGATCGAGACCCGCCAGGCGGCTCGCCGTGAAAGCCGTCAGCTCCCGGTGCGTGCCGCTCGCGGGCTCGATCCGTACCACTTCGGGCGGGCGCTGCGCGCTCTCCCAGTTCGCGACGATCACCGGCGCCCCGCCCGGCCCGCGCCCCCGCTCGGCGACCGACAGGCCCGTGTAGACACCGCGCGCCATCGGCACTGCGGGCCGGACGGTACCAGAGCGCAGGTCGAGGCGAAACAACTTCTCGTGGCCAGCCTGTTCGGCAAGGAAAAAGACCGTGCGGGAATCGGGCGCAAACCCGTAGCGCCCGACGGACACATCGACCGTCTGGGTCAGCCAGCGCGGCGTGCCCGCCACCGGCCACCCGAGGGCTGCGAGCTGCGTCCGATTGTAGACACGGTCGGTGCGGCGCTCGACCCGCGCCAGCAGCTGGCGTCCGTCCGGACTGAAACGTGGCTGCGCCCACTGATGCTCGCCCGTGGTGAGTGCCTGCGGCTCGCCGCCCTGCAGCGAGATGCGGAAAATCTGACTCGATGTGAAGGCGTAGGCCGAGCGATGCCGGTCGGTCGTGGCGACGAAGACCACGGCGGTGCCGTCGGGCGTCCAGATCGCGTCGAGGGTCTGGCCGGAGTCGGTCTGGCGACCCGCGAACCCCGGCTCGGCGATCAGTCGCGTGCCCGCCAGAAGACTGCGCGGCTCGCGCGGGGCGGCGCCGGGGAGCGGCAACTCCTGTACGAACACGTGCGGCTTGCGCTCATCGAGCCAACGGTCCCAATGTCGAATCGGAAAACCTTCATAGATCCGCGCGTTGAATGGACGCTCGCGCCTCTCGTGCTCGAGCCGGCGCTGATCGGCATCGTTGGCGGCTCCGGGCCACATTTCACCGACCATCAGGAGCCGACGCCCGTCTGGCGAGAATTCCGGCGAGCGCACTCCGCCGGACAGGCCGGTCAGGCGCATCGCGTCGCCGCCGTCGAGCGACAGAATATAGATCTGCGTCGCCTCGTCACCGTCGCGCCGGGCCGCGAACGCGATTCGCGAGCTGTCGGGACTCCAGGCGACGTCGGCTTCGCGGCCAGCGGTTCCCGTCAGGCGACGGGGCGGCGCGCTGCCGTCGCTCGGCAACAGCCACAGGTCGGCGCGCTGCGCTTTCTCGTCGTAGTCGGGCTCGATGACACCCACGACGACCCAGCGCCCGTCAGGACTCACGACCGGAGCGCCGACGCGCGGCATGAGCCAGAGGTCCTCGTGTGTCAGCACGCGCGCCTGCACCCCGGCGCCCCAGAGCGCGGCAAACGCGATCAGGGCGAACGGCAGTGCACGGCGCGGTCGTGCGATCACTCCCGACACCGCGACCTCAGGATGCAGCCGACGCCACGGGCGCGGCGGCCCGCGCACGCTGGAAAGCGCGGACGTCGGCGACCGCCCTGATCATCAGGTCCTGCATGGACTCATGGAGCAGCCTCGAGACCCGTTCATAGGGACTGCCGCTGATCATGTAGCTCGAACCCTCGACCTTGCCGGAGTCATACTCCCTCTCTAGCGCAACCCTGCCGTCAGCGTCGAGGATGGACAGGCGCAATTGCAGACGAATCTCGGGCGTGGTCGCAAAACCGAGGTTCTTGTGCTGCGGGAACCCGTAGCTGAAATCCTTGACCTCGGGACGAACGATCACGGAGTAACGACTGAGGTCTGCGAGTTCGTTAGCGGCGACCGCCCCCTCGCGCGCCGCTCGCAAGAAGACCTTGACGGCGACCTCACGGGCGATCATGCCGACCGGTGCCGTCAGCTTCGCCGCGCTGCCCGTGAAACGGGTCGCGCCGGCCGTCACGAGGCGCTCGTCGTCAGCCCGCGTCGTATAGACCGGCACACGCCCGGCGATCCGCGAGACCTCGGCGATGGATTTCTCGGGAAGGTAGTCGGCGCAGTAAGCGACGGACGCGGCACAGCCGGACAGGGCCAGCAGCGAGATCGTGGCCAACAACGAACGCATCAGGCAGCTCCGAGGAGGAAGTCGAGGTCAGATGGTACCGTACCGGCCCGCGAGCGGCGGAGCGCCCCGCGTCATCGAGAGACCGCCTCCCCGGACCCCGCCACGCCCGGCGCCCACGGCGCACGGATGGTCCGTCGCAGCTCGGCGTCATAACCCCCTGAGAGGAACCTCAGAACGTCGGCCTCCACCTCGTCGGGCGCCTCGATGTACGGATAGTGGCCGTAGTTCGGATACTTCTTGATCCAGGTCGGGGCCCCCGTCATCCAGTAGCTTTGCAGCTCCGCCTCCGTGTGCACCAGCGTGGGATTGGCCATGCCCTGGAGGATCATCGTCGGGGCCCGAACCCTGGCGAGATATGCTGCCGTGTCGCCGGTGCGGAAGTTCCTCAGGTACTGCGCCGCGGCTGGACGGGATCCGGCTCGGCGGTTCATGTCGTAGACCATCTCAACGAACTCCGCCGGCAGCGGCCGCAGCGAAGGGATGTTTCGGCCGAGATCCTCCTCCCACTGCGACCTCGATCGATACTGCCGGGTGATCCACCGCTGGAACGCGCTGCCCCGCCCCCGATTCGGATCGCTCTGCGGCGTCCGCGGCATGCCACCCGAGTTGATCAGGATCAGGCGCTCGATCCGCTCCGGATGAGCCCCCGCGTGG
This sequence comes from Gammaproteobacteria bacterium, assembly GCA_037444685.1. Taxonomy (GTDB): domain Bacteria; phylum Pseudomonadota; class Gammaproteobacteria; order Steroidobacterales; family Steroidobacteraceae; genus UBA964. The sequence goes on along the minus strand of JBBILX010000001.1, from coordinate 195,114 downwards.
ATGAACGCGATCTGCCCTCCCGACGACGTGCCGATCAGGTGATAGCGCGATACGCCGAGGCGCCGCGGCAGTTCGTCGAGGATCAGCACATTGCGACCAAGGTCGTTGATCCCCTTCGAGTCGAAGCTCGTAAGCCCCGCATTGAGGTAGTCCATGCGGATGACGCGGTAGCCGCTGCGCAGCAGGGCGGCGGCGAGAGCGTCCCAGCTCCGCAGGCTCATGAAGGAGGCGTGGCTCAGCACGATGACGGGTGGATTCGTCACGCCCGGCGGGGATTCGTCGTGGTAGTGCACCCGGATCCCGTCGATGTCCATCCAGCGCGATGCGGGCGTCGCGTATTTCCGCTCGAGCTCGGATAGAGGAATCTCGAGCCAGCCACGCGACAGCGCGAGCGAGCCGACTAGTGCCGCGGCCAGCAACACCGCGAGCGCACCGAGGACTATCCAGCTCAAAAGTCGCATCGCGACTGTCTCCCCCGCATAGAGCGCCGCTCCCTGCGCCTTGGTATCGAAAGGGGTGCTCGGGAGGGGATGCGGCTTGACCTCGGAGGTTGGTAGCGGGGGCAGGATTTGAACCTGCGACCTTCGGGTTATGAGCCCGACGAGCTGCCAGACTGCTCCACCCCGCACCAGTAGGGGCGCGTAGTGTACAGCTTGCAGCGTGGGGCGCAAGGGGCCAGCCGCGCCACGATCGGTGGTCCGTGTCGGGGTGCCGCTCAGGTCGTGCCGAGCACCCTGGCGCAGAGCGACAACAACGCGTTGGGCAGCAGGCCGAGCGCCAGAACAGCGAGTGCGTTGAGACCGAGCGCTGCGCGCACGGCGAGTGCGCCAGTGCGCATCGGCAGATTGCCGGGTTCGTCGAAATACATGAGCTTGACCACTCGCAGGTAATAGAACGCACCGATCACCGACATGGTGGCGGCGAGCAGCACGAGGCTGACGTGCCCGGTCGCCCAAAGGGCCTGGAATATCTGCAGCTTGGCCCAGAAACCGACGAAAGGCGGAATGCCCGCGGTCGAGAACATCAGCATCAGCATCATCAGCGCTAGCATCGGGTCGCGGGCGTGCAGGCCCTTGTAGTGCGCGAGTTCGTCGGCCTCGAAGCCCGCGCGGCTCACGAGCAGCACGACGCCGAAAGACCCTAGCGTCATGATCACGTAAACGAGCGTGTAGTAGAGCGCCGCCTCATACCCCTGTTCGGTGCCGGCGACGAATCCGAGCAGGATGAAGCCGACGTTACCGATGGCCGAGTAGGCGAGCATGCGCTTGAGATTCGTCTGCGCGATCGCGACCAGATTGCCGACGGCGACGGACAACGCCGCGACGATTGCGAGCATCTGCGTCCAGGTCTCGGCGATGTTGCCGAGACCTTGCGTGAGCAGGCGGAACGCCAGCGCGAACGACGCGATCTTCGGTGCCGTCGCAACGAACAGCGTCACGGCCGACGGCGCCCCATGGTAGACGTCCGGAACCCACATGTGGAACGGGACGGCACCAAACTTGAAGGCCACGCCCACGACGATGAAGACGACGCCGAGCACGATGCCGATGCTCGGCTCGCTGACGAGGGTCTGCGCCAGACCGGGGAACGCGAGCGTGCTGGTCAGCCCGTACACCATCGACATGCCGTAGAGCAGACACCCCGAGGCGATCGCGCCGAGTACGAAGTACTTCATCGCCGACTCGGCGGCGATCCCTGAATCGCGGTCGAAAGCCACCATCGCGTACAGCGACAGGGCCAGCAGCTCGACGCCGACGTACATGGTCAGAAGACTGTTGGCCGAGACCATCACGAAGATGCCGAGCAGCGCCGTCAGCGCGAGGACGTAGTACTCGCCGCGCAGGATTTCGCGCGTCTCGAGGTAGTTCCGCGAGTACAGGAGCGCCACCGCCGTGACGAGAAAGCCGAAGAGCTTCAGCAAGGTCGCGAGCGGATCGGCGACGTAGAGGCCCGAAAACAGTTCCGTACGCGCGCCGACCTGCGCCCAGAGGAGAGTGAGTGCGGCCCCGATCAGAAGCGTGAGCAGCGTGAGCGTTGGCGTGACACTACGCGCGCGCCGGCCGAGAAACACGTCGGCCAGCAGCACGATGCAGATCGCAGCCGTCAGGAAGATCTCCGGTAGTGCCGGGGTGAGGCTCGCGAGGGTGATCACGGGGGTGTTCATAGGGGCAGCTTGCTCACCATGACCTGCTCGACGAGCTGCGCGACCGAGGCACGCATGACATCCAGCAGCGGCGCGGGCCAGAGACCGAGCAGCAGGACGCCGATCGCGAGCGCGCCGAGCACCAGGAGCTCGCGGGAGTTGAGATCCGTCAGAGCCGCCACGTGCTCGTTCGCGACGGGGCCGAAGATCACGCGCTTGACCAGCCAGAGCGTGTAGGCCGCGCCGAGCACCAGCGTGGTTGTGGCAAGCAATGCGTACCAGAAACTGGCCTTGAAGCTCGCGATGATCACGAGGAACTCGCCGACGAAGCCCGAGGTACCCGGAAGACCGGCATTGGCCATCGCGAACAGTACCATGAAGGCCGCGAATTTCGGCATCGTGTTGACGACGCCGCCGTAGGCGCTGATGTCGCGGCTGTGCAGGCGGTCGTACATGACTCCGACGCACAGGAACATCGCGCCCGAGACGAGGCCGTGGGAGACCATCTGCACCATCGCTCCGTCGATGCCCATGCCGGCACCCTGCAGCGAGCCGGTACGCGCGAAGATGTCGAACATCAGGAAGCAGCCGAGCGTGACGAAGCCCATGTGCGCGATCGATGAATAGGCGATGAGCTTCTTCATGTCGGTCTGCACGAGTGCCACGAAGCCGATGTAGACGACGGCGATCAGCGACAGCGTGATGATGAGAACGTCGAGCTCTCGGGCCGCGTCGGGCGCGATCGGCAGGGAGAAACGCAGGAATCCGTAGCCGCCCATCTTGAGCATCACGGCTGCGAGCACCACCGAGCCGCCGGTCGGAGCCTCGACGTGGGCGTCGGGAAGCCAGGTGTGCACAGGGAACATCGGGATCTTGACCGCAAAGGCTGCGAAGAACGCCAGGAAGATCCAGAGCTGTTCGGTCATCGAGAGCGGCAAGCGGTGGAAGCTCGCAATCTCGTAGCTGCCGGACTCGAGGTACATGTACACCAGCGCAATGAGCATGAACACCGAGCCGAGAAAGGTGTAGAGAAAGAACTTGATGGTTGCGTAGACGCGCCGAGGGCCGCCCCAGACGCCGATGATCAGGAACATCGGAATCAGCATGGCTTCCCAGAAGAAGTAGAACAGCAAAGCGTCGAGCGCCGCGAACACGCCGACCATCAGCCCTTCCATGATCAGGAACGCGGCATAGTACTGCGTCACCCTCTCCTCGATGACCTTCCAGGCGGCAATCATGACCGGGATCGTAATGAAGGTCGTCAGGAGTATCAGTGGCAACGAGATGCCGTCGACGCCGAGGTAGTACGTGGAGTTCAGCAGCGGGATCCAGCTGCTGCCCTCGATGAACTGGTACGCCGCCGTGCCCACCTCGAAGCCTGCGTAGAGCTGCAGCGAAGCCACGAACGTGATCAGGGACACTGCAAGGGCAATCCAGCGCGCGGCCGCGGCGTTGCGATCACCGGCAGCCAGCACCACGAGGCCGCCGACGATCGGCAGCCAGATCAGGAGAGACAGCAGACCGAAACTGGGCATCGTGTGGGATCCGATCAGCGACGCAGCAGGAACCAGCCCAGCAGCAGCGCGAGGCCGATCATCATCCAGAAGGCGTACGAGTAGAGATAGCCCGTCTGCACGCGACGCAGCACGCCCGCGACCGCGCCGACGAGACCAGCAGACCCGTTGACGAGCGCGCCATCGATCAATGCCTGATCTCCGCCGCGCCAGAACAGCCGCCCGAGAGCCCGGCTGCCCGCAGCGATCACGCGCTCATTGAACCAGTCGAAGTAGTACTTGTTGTCGAGCACTCCCTTCAGGGCCGCGAGCCGCTGCGCGAGCGAGTTCGCGATGGCCGGCCTCCTCAGGAAAACCAGCCATGCCGTCACGCCACCGGCGAGCGCGAGCCAGAACGCGGCATGCATCGGCGCGGAAGCGGCGAACACGACCGGGCCCTCGAAGTGCTCACCCAGTCGGGCGACGACGTTGTTGACCTCACGAACCGTGATGGCACCGGAGAAGAAGCCACCGAACAGCAGCGGCTCGATCGTGACCGCACCGATGATCACGGACGGTATGGCGAGCAGCACCAGAGGGAGGGTCAGGACCCAGGGACTCTCGTGGGGCGTCCCGGCACCGTTTCTGCCGTGACCGTGATCGTCGCCAGCAGAGGCATCACCCGACGGCCCGTGCTCATCGTGGAGATGTGGCGCATCCGCCTGCCAGCGAGGCCGACCGTGGAAGGTCATGAAGATCTGGCGGAACGTATAGAGCGCGGTGACGAATACGCCGATCAGCACGCACCAGTAGGCGTAGCTTGCGCCCCAACGGCTCGACTCGTGCGCCGACTCGATGATGAGGTCCTTGGAGTAGAACCCTGAGAAGAACGGCGTGCCGACAAGCGCCAGCGCGCCGATCCAGCACGTGATCGCAGTGATCGGCATGTACCGGAACAGGCCGCCCATTCGCCGCATGTCCTGCTCGTGGTGCATGCCGATGATGACCGACCCGGCTGCGAGGAACAGCAGCGCCTTGAAGAACGCATGCGTCATCAGGTGGAAGATCGCGACACTGTAGGCCGAGACGCCGAGCGCCACGGTCATATAGCCGAGCTGGGAGAGCGTCGAGTAGGCAACGACGCGCTTGATGTCGTTGTTGACGACACCGAGAAACCCCATGAACAGGGCCGTGGTCGCGCCGACCACCAGCACGAACGACAGTGCCGTCTCCGATGCCTCGAACAGCGGCGACATCCGCGCGACCATGAAGATGCCCGCGGTGACCATGGTCGCTGCGTGGATCAGGGCCGAGATCGGTGTCGGACCCTCCATGGAGTCCGGCAGCCACACGTGCAGCGGCACCTGAGCGGACTTGCCCATCGCGCCGATGAACAGGCAGACGCAGATCAGCGTCACAGCCGAGACGGTCCAGGTGTCCGTCAATGCGAAAACGGCCGACTCGATCTGCGGTACCTTCGCGAACACCTCGGCATAGTCGAGCGAGCCGGTGTAATAGACGACGCCGGCGATGCCGAGCACGAAACCGAAATCGCCTACACGATTGACGAGAAACGCCTTCAGGTTCGCGAAGATGGCACTAGGCCGCGTGTACCAGAAGCCGATCAACAGGTAGGAGACCAGGCCGACCGCCTCCCATCCGAAGAACAGCTGCATGAAATTGTTGGACATCACCAGCATGAGCATCGCGAACGTGAACAGCGAGATGTAGCTGAAGAAGCGCTGGTAGCCCGGGTCGTCGTGCATGTAGCCGATCGTGTAGACGTGAACGCAGAGCGAGACGAAGGTCACGACGCACATCATCAGCACGCTGAGCGTATCCACGAGGAAGCCGACTTCCATGCGGATGCCATCGCTGACGAGCCACGTGTAGACGGCCCCGTTGTACACATCCACCCGTCCGCTCAGAAGCTGCCACGCGGTCATGGCGGACAGCACGAAAGACGCGCCAACCGCAGCGATCGTGATCGAATGCGCAGCCTTGCGGCCGATCGCGCGGCCGAACAGGCCGGCGACGATCGCGGCCAGCAACGGCAGCACCGGGATGGCGAGCAGGAGCTGTGGATTCATGCTGGACTGTGGCATCGCGGTCTCAACCCTTCATCGCGTTGAGGTCCTCGACGTTGATGCTGCGCCGCTCGCGGAACAGCACGACGAGTATCGCCAGGCCTATTGCCGACTCGGCGGCCGCCACCGTCAGGACGAAGAACACGAACACCTGGCCGTCGAGATCGCCGAGGAAGCGCGAGAAAGCGACGAAGTTGAAGTTGACGGCAAGCAGCATCAGCTCGATGCACATCAGCAGCAGGATCACGTTCTTGCGGTTAAGGAAGATCCCCGCCACGGACAGCGCGAACAGGATCCCGGACAGGGTCAGCAGGTGCTGCAGCGTAATCATGGCTTCTTCTCGGTGTCCATCTTGACCAGACGGACCCGCTCCTCGCGCCGCACGGACACCTGCCTGGCGACGTCCTGGACCTTGAGACCCGGGCGTCGTCGCATCGTCAGCGAGATCGCGGCGACGATCGCCAGCAGCAGAAGGACGGCGGCGAGCTCGAGCACATAGAAGTACTGCGTGTACAGCACCTCGCCGAGCGCGCGGGTATTGCTGTAGTCCGGCGGCAGCGGCGCCATGCCCCGGGTCGCATCGACGCCGAAGCCCCTGAACCAGACGACGCCGACGATCTGCGCGATCACGACGAACGAGGTCAGCCATCCAAGCCAGGCGAAGCGCGTAAACCCGCGCCGCAGTTCCTCGACGTTGATGTCGAGCATCATGACCACGAACAGGAACAGCACCATCACGGCGCCTACGTAGACGAGAATCAGCACGATTGCGAGGAACTCCGCCTCGATGAGCAGCCAGATCGCGGCGCTCTGGAAGAAACAGAGCACGAGGCAGAGCGCCGAGTGCACCGGGTTCCGCGAGGTGATCACGCCGACGGCCGCCGCGAGCAGCACGGCGGAAAACGCGTAGAAAAGGATCTCGACGAACAAGTGGCTCCCCCGATCAGCGGTACGGCGCGTCTGCGGCCTTGTCGGCTGCGATCATCGCCTCGTAGCGGTCACCGACGGCGAGCAGCTTGTCCTTGGTCATGATGTTCTCGCCGCGGTTCTCCATGTGATATTCATGGATGCGCGTCTCCACGATCGCATCGACCGGACAGGCCTCCTCGCAGAAGCCACAATAGATGCACTTGAACAGGTCGATGTCGTAACGCGTCGTGCGACGGGTGCCGTCGGGCGCCACGTCGGAGTCGATGGTGATCGCCAGAGCCGGGCAGACGGCCTCGCAGAGTTTGCAGGCGATGCAGCGCTCCTCGCCGTTCGGATAGCGGCGCAGCGCATGCAGTCCCCGAAAGCGCGGCGACTGCGGTGCCTTCTCCTCGGGATAGTTCACCGTGATCTTCCTGCGGAACAGAGACCGGGCCGTCACGGACATGCCGGTCAGCAGCTCGGTGAGCAGGAAGGTCTTGACGGGGTTGAACTGAGTCATGACGGTCCTCAGGCCTTGAAGGGTCCGGCCTCGAACCACGCGAGCGCGCCGAGGAAGGCGATCCAGACGAGTGTGACCGGAATCAGCACCTTCCAGCCGAGGCGCATGATCTGGTCGTAGCGGTAGCGCGGAAACGTGGCACGGAACCAGAGGAAGCAGAACAGGAAAAAGAACAACTTGCCGAACAGCCAGAGGAAGCTCGGCTGCGCGAGAGTGCTGTCAGCCGGCAGATAGCCATCGAACGGGCTCAGCCAGCCTCCGAAGAAGAACACGGCGGTCAGGCTCGAGATCAGGATCATGTTCGCGTATTCGGCGAGGAAGAACAGCGCGAATGCCATGCCGGAGTATTCGACATGGAATCCGGCGACGATCTCGGACTCGCCCTCGGCGACGTCAAAAGGCGCGCGGTTCGTCTCGGCAACGCCGGAGATCAGGTAGACCACGAACAACGGAAAAAGCCAGAACCAGTTCCAGGCAAGGAAGCCTCCGGACTGGCCACGCACGATCTCGCCGAGGTTCAGACTGCCCGCGACCATGACGACCCCGACCAACGCGAATCCCATGGCGATCTCGTAGGCCACCATCTGCGCGGCCGAGCGCATCGAGCCCAGGAAGGCGTACTTGGAATTCGAGGCCCAGCCGGCGATGATCACGCCGTAGATGCCGACGGACGTCAGCGAGAGCACATACAGCAGGCCGGCGTCGATGTCGGCGAGGACGAGATTGGGCGACAGCGGCACCACCGCCCAGACGGCGAACGCCGGGATCAGAGTCAGCGCCGGCGCGATCCGGAACAGGATCCGGTTTGCACCCGCCGGGACGACCACTTCCTTGACGAGCAGCTTCAGCACGTCGGCGAACGGCTGCAGGATGCCAGGGAACAGCCCGAAGAGGCTGCCGACACGGTTCGGGCCCTTGCGCAGCTGCATCCAGCCGATGACCTTCCGCTCGAGCAGCGTGGTGAACGCCACGGAGAGGATCAGCGCGACGCTGACCACGAGTATCCAGACCGTCGCGCGAACGTAGTCGGGCAGACCGGTCCAGAGCGACTCGAACCCGCTCATCGCCCTGTCTCGCTGCCGAACACGATGGGCGGCTCCCGCCCAGCTCGCGTCGCCTGCAGGGCGGGAGCGCGGCGCACGAGCGCATCGTTGCGGTAGATGCAGAAGCCCGGAACCGTCGCTCCGGCCACGTCGCCGCCGACCACGTGCGCGGTGCGCAAAGGCGCGACGGCAGCGTCGCCGGCCTGCGCGCGCAACTCCGCGAGCACCTGTTCGCTCGAGTCGTAATCGAAGCCGTCTGCGCCGATCAGGTTGCCGAGCACGCGCAGGATCTTCCAGGCAGGCCGGGCTTCGCCCGGCAGGCGCGCAGCGCCGGCGAAGCTCTGCCAGTCTCCTGCGAGATTGACGAAGGTGCCCGAGCTCTCAGCGTACGTCCCGCAGGGCAACAGGACGCTGGCGTGGGCACGGGTCGCCTCGTCGGCGAAGGGCGTGATCGCGACGACGTGCGCAGCGCGTTGCAACGTCGCGCTGGCCGCCCCCGGTAACGCCTCGACCCAGGGCTCGATGCCGCCGACGAGCAACCAGGCCGGCGCACCGGCCTCGAGCAGATCGCGGGCATGCCGGCCCGCAATGGCCGTGGGGCGCCCCCCCGCCTCGCGGTGCGGAACGCAGCCGGCGAGCCACGCGCCGGCCGCATTGCCGCCTTCGGCGAGCACACCGAGCGAAGCGTCCGTGGCCGCGGCGAGCGCGGCCGCGAGCGCACGCAGATCCGCCCACGCAGGGTGGCGCTGTGCCAAGGCGCCGAGCCAGACCGCGCGACGCGAACCACTGCGCAGCACGGCGGCGACTGACCGATGCGCGTCCTCTACTGTCGCCGCCGCGACGCGCGCGGCCACGCCCGCCGGGGGCAGCGCGCCGTCGAGCGCGGCGGCGAGGACGCCCGCGAGAGCCGACACCATGCGATCAGGCTTCGCCACCAGCGTCGCGGTCACCGGGAACAGGTGCTCGAACGCGGCCGGATTCAGGAAGGCAACGCGCGCGCCGCGTCTCGCCGCCTTTCGCACGCGATGCGCGAGCAGCGGAAGCTCATGCCGCAGGTGGGCGCCGACCACGAGCAGACCGTCCAGTTCATCGACCGCCGCGATCGGCAGGCCGAGATCCGGCCGCAGCGGGTCCGACTCGGCGTCGCGGAAATCGACCTGGCGCAGCCGATGATCGACCTGGCCGGAGCCCAGGGCGCGCGTGAGGCGTGCCGCGAGGTACTGTTCCTCGGCGGTGGCCGACGGGTTGACCAGAGTGGCCACGTCCGGGCCGTGCGCACGGAGCGCCTCGGCAGCGGCCTCGAGGGCCTGTTCCCAGCCTACCGTTTGCCACTGCCCCCCGACCCTGAGCATCGGTCGCTCGAGCCGGTCCGGCGAGTACAGCGCCTCGTAGCTGAAGCGATCGCGGTCGGCGATCCAGGTCTCGTTGATCGACTCGTTCGGTCGCGGCACCACGCGCATGAGTCGGCCGCGTCGCACGTGCGCATAGATATTGGTGCCGAAGCCATCGTGCGGTGAGACGAGCGCGTGCTGGGTCATTTCCCAGCTGCGCCCCTGGTAACGGAACGGTTTCGAATTCAGTGCACCAACGGGGCACAGATCGATGATGTTGCCGGACAGCTCATGGTCGACGCTGCGCTCGACGAACGTGCCGATCTCCATGTGCTCACCGCGCCCGGTCGTGCCGAGTTCCTGGATGCCGGCGATGTCCTGACCGAACCGCACGCAGCGCGTGCAGTGGATACAGCGCGTCATGTCCGTCGAGATGAGCGGCCCGATGTTCTTGTCCTTGACGACGCGCTTGCGCTCGGTGAAACGGGAGATGTCACGGCCGAATCCGACGGCGAGGTCCTGCAACTCGCACTCCCCGCCCTGATCGCAGATCGGGCAGTCGAGCGGGTGATTGATCAGCAGGAACTCCATAGTCGCCCTCTGCGCGCCGATGGCGGCAGGCGACTTCGTGAAGATCTTCATGCCCTCGGTGACCGGGGTCGCGCAGGCGGGCAGTGGCTTCGGGGCCTTCTCGACCTCGACGAGGCACATGCGACAGTTGGCGGCGATGGGCAGCTTGTCGTGGTAGCAGAAGCGCGGCACGTAGATACCTTCCGCGTCCGTGACGTGGAGGATCATCGCGCCCTTGCGGGCCTTGACCGGCCGGCCGTTGATCTCAACGCTGAGGTAGTCCTGAGCCGGTGGGACGTTCGAGGGATTGGCCGCCATCACGCCGCCTCCGCGCGCGCCTCGACGAGGCTCCGGCCGCCGTTGCGGACCATGAACTCGAACTCGTGCCGGTAGTGCTTGATGAAGCTCTGCACGGGCCAAGCGGCCGCGTCGCCGAGCGCGCAGATCGTGTGGCCCTCGATCCGGTTCGCCACGTCGACGAGCAGATCGATGTCCTCCATTCGCCCCTGCCCCGCGATGATTCGCCTGAGCACCCGGTTGAGCCAGCCGGTGCCCTCCCGACACGGCGTGCACTGGCCGCAGGATTCGGACATGTAGAAGCGCGAGATACGCTCGAGGGTCCGAACCATGCAGGTCGTCTCGTCCATGACGATCACCGCAGCCGAGCCCACCGAAGAACCGACCGCTCGCAGCGCGTCATAGTCCATCGTCACGCTCATCATCACGTCGCCGGGCACGACCTTGACCGACGAGCCGCCTGGAATCACTGCCTTGAGCCTGCGACCGCCACGGATGCCCCCGGCGATCTCGAGCAGGTCCTTGAACGGGATGCCGAGCGGCAGTTCGTAGTTGCCGGGTTTCGAGACGTGTCCCGACACGGAAAAGATCACCGTGCCGCCGGCATTGGTCGTGCCGAGCTTCGCGAACCACTCCGGCCCCTTGCGCAATATGGTCGGCACCGAGGCGTAGCTCTGCGTGTTGTTGATCGTCGTCGGCATGCCGTACAGACCGAAAGCGGCCGGAAATGGTGGCTTGAAACGCGGCTTGCCCTGCTTGCCCTCGAGTGATTCGAGCAGGGCGGTCTCCTCGCCGCAGATGTAGGCGCCAGCCCCAACGAAAGTGTGGAGGTCGAAATCGACGCCGGAACCCAGGATGTTCTTGCCGAGCAGGCCCGCGGCATAGGCCTCCTCGAGTGCCGCCTCGAAACGCGGCACGGGCTCACCGAGGAACTCGCCGCGGATGTAGTTGTAGCCGACGGTGGCACCCATCGCGTATCCGCCGATGGCCATGCCCTCGATCAGCGAGTGCGGGTTGTAGCGCAGGATGTCCCGGTCGTGGCAGGTTCCGGGCTCCGATTCGTCGGAGTTGCAGACGACGTACTTCTGGATCGGCGCATTGCGCGGCATGAAGCTCCACTTCATGCCGGTCGGGAAGCCCGCTCCTCCGCGACCACGGAGGCCGCTGGCCTTGACCTGCTCGATGATCTGCTCACGCGGGGTCTTCTCGGCGAGGATCTTCTTCCAAATCTCGTAACCGCCGATCTTCATGTACGTCTCGAGAGTCCAGGGCCGCTCGTACTTGAGCGGCTCGAATACCACGAGGTTCAGCTTTTCGTCCCAGGCACCCATCTGCGCACTGCTCACTTGAGTTCGTCGAGTATCCGATCGATCTTCTCCGGCGTCAGATACTCGTGATACTGGTGATCGACCATCATCATCGGGGCGCCGGTGCACGCCGCGAGACACTCTTCCTCCTTCTTGAGGAAGATCCGCAGGTCCGGGGTGCTCTCGCCCACTTTGATGCCGAGCCGGTTCTCGACGTGCGCGAGCAGCTCTTCGGCACCATTGAGCCAGCAACTGATGTTGGTACAGATGCTGACGTGGTGCCTGCCACACTTGTGCGTCTCGAACATCGAGTAGAAGCTCGCAACCTCGTAGACCTGAATGGGCGGGAGCCGCAGGTACTCAGCAACCGCGTCCATGAGCTCGGTCGTCAGATAGCCGCCGTTCTGTTCCTGCGCGAAACGCAGCGCAGAGATCACGGCAGAGCGCTGGCGTCCGGGCGGAAACTTCGCAACCCAGCGGTCGATCTCGGCGCGCGTGTGCTCGGAGAGCAGCGTGATGCTGGATTCGCTCACCGATCGATCTCCCCGAAGACGATGTCCTGCGTACCGATGACCGCTACGACGTCGGCCAGCATGTGGCCGCGCACCATCTCGTCGAGGGCCGACAGATGCACGAAGCCGGGAGGACGGCACTTGAGCCGATAAGGCTTGTTCGCGCCGTCGGAGACGAGATAGATGCCGAACTCGCCCTTGGGCGCCTCGACCGCCGCGTAAGTTTCGCCCTCGGGGACGCAATACCCTTCGGTCATGAACTTGAAGTGATGGATCAGCGACTCCATGTCGCCCTTCATCTCTTCGCGGCGCGGCGCGCGCACTTTTCGGTCATCGACCATGACCGGCCCAGGGTTCCTCTTCAGCCAATCGACGCACTGCGCGATGATCCGGTTCGACTGGCGCATCTCCTCGATGCGCACGAGGTAACGGTCGTAGCAATCGCCATTGACCCCCACGGGGATGTCGAAATCGAGGCGGTCGTAGACCTCGTACGGCTGCTTCTTGCGCAGATCCCAGGCGACGCCGGATCCGCGCAGCATCGGCCCCGTGAAACCGAGCTGTACGGCGCGTTCGGGCGAGACGACCCCGATGTTGACCGTGCGCTGCTTCCAGATGCGATTGTCGGTCAGCAGCGTCTCGTACTCATCGACGGCATGTGGGAAGCGTCGCGTAAAGTCTTCGATGAACTCGAGCAGGCCGGCCGAGCGCGCCTCATTGAGCCGGTCCGCCTCCTTCTTGCTGCGCCATTTCGAGGCCTGATAGCGCGGCATCTCGCGCGGCAGATCCCGATGTACCCCACCGGGCCTGTAATAGGACGCGTGCATGCGCGCACCCGAGACGGCCTCGTAACAGTCCATGAGGTCCTCACGCTCGCGAAACGCGAACAGGAAAACCGTCATTGCGCCAATGTCGAGGCCGTGGGCGCCGAGCCACATCAGGTGGTTGAGGATCCGCGTGATCTCGTCGAACATCACGCGGATGTACTGAGCACGCAGTGGCGGCGTGATACCGAGCAGGCGCTCGATCGCGAGCACGTACGCGTGCTCATTACACATCATCGACATGTAGTCGAGCCGGTCCATGTAGCCGATCGACTGATTGAACGGCTTCGACTCGGCGAGTTTCTCCGTGGCGCGGTGCAGAAGGCCGATGTGAGGGTCGGCTTTCTGGATGACCTCGCCATCCATCTCGAGCACGAGACGCAGCACGCCGTGCGCGGCCGGATGCTGCGGCCCGAAATTCATGGTGAAGTTGCGGATCTCGCTCATGCGCCGTCCCTCGTCGGCCGGTCCTTGAGCGCCGGATCGTAGCGGTTGTCGTGACGGATCACCTTCGGCACGAGCACACGCGGCTCGATGCTGACGGGCTCGTAGACCACGCGTCGCTTCACGGGGTCGTAACGGACCTCGACGTTGCCGATCAACGGGAAGTCCTTGCGGAATGGATGGCCGACGAAGCCATAGTCGGTAAGGATGCGACGCAGATCGGGATGCCCGCTGAAGATGATGCCGAAGAGGTCGAAGGCCTCGCGCTCGAACCAGTTGGCGGAAGGCCAGATCTCGCAGACCGAGGCGATCATCGGCTCTTCGTCGTCCGGGCAGTAGACGCGCAGGCGCACGCGGTGGTTCAGCGCGATCGACAGCAACTGGTACACGACCGCGAAGCGCCGCCCCGCGGCAGGACCGGCCGCGTGGTCGGGCGAACCGCCTCGATCCACGCCCCGGGAGAAGCCGGTGCAGGTGGCCGTCTGGGTCTTCCATTCGGCGCGCCCATATTCGAGGAAATCGACTCCACAGAGGTCCACGAGCATGTCGAAACGCAGCGTTGGCGAATCCCGCAACAGACGCGCGACCTCGAGCAATTCGGCCGCCGGCGCTTCATAGGCGAGTTCGTCGGGCAGCGACGCGATCCGGTGAACACGCCGGCCGAGGGCCTTGCCGACTTCCTCGGCTAGTGAATCGATGCTTGCAGTCAAGTCGGTTCAGCTCCCGTGGACGACAGGCTGCCGGCTCACCGCGCCACCGTGCTGGTGCGCTGGATCTTCTTCTGCAGCTGGATGATGCCGTAAAGCAGCGCCTCTGCCGTCGGCGGGCAACCGGGTACATAGACGTCTACCGGCACGATCCGGTCGCAGCCGCGCACCACCGAGTAGGAATAGTGGTAGTAGCCGCCGCCATTGGCGCAGGAGCCCATGGAGATGACCCAGCGTGGTTCGGCCATCTGGTCGTAGACCTTGCGCAGCGCGGGCGCCATCTTGTTGACCAGCGTTCCGGCAACGATCATCACGTCCGACTGCCGCGGACTGGGCCGGAACACGACCCCGAAGCGGTCGGTGTCGTAGCGCGAAGCGCCGGCATGCATCATTTCGATCGCGCAGCACGCGAGGCCGAAGGTCATGGGCCAGAGCGAGCCCGTACGCGCCCAGTTGACGACCTGATCGACCGTCGTCGTCAGAAAGCCGCGTTGCGCGAATCCCTCGCCCGGAGCGGTGTCCTCTAGTCCCATTCCAGCGCTCCCTTCTTCCACTCGTAGACGAAGCCTACGACCAGGATCAGCAGGAACAGCCCCATCGCGATGAGCCCGAACGCGCCGACCGCATCGAGCGCGACCGCCCATGGGAACAGGAATGCGATCTCGAGATCGAAAATGATGAAAAGAATGGCGACGAGGTAATAACGGACGTCGAATCTGACGCGCGAGTCCTCGAAGGCCTCGAACCCGCACTCGTACGCGGATAGTTTCTCGGGATCGTGGGGCGCCCTCGAGAAGTAACGCCCGAATCCCGTGCCGAGCAACAGCAGGAGAATGGCGAGGCCGGTCGCGACGACCAGGAAGATCAGGGCCGGCAAGTAGTTCGTCAGCATCTCGTCCGCTCGTTTGGTGCCGCTGCGGGTCGAACCCGCTACGGGCCGGTAGCAAGCCGCGCGAATTGTAGCAGGGCAGGACGCCGCCCGAATCAGCTTGCGCGCGACGGCGCTCGGAGAGAATGGTGCCGACGGGGAGACTCGAACTCCCACGCCTCGCGGCGCTAGCCCCTCAAGCTAGTGTGTCTACCAATTCCACCACGTCGGCAAGTACTACTGAGCGACACCTGCGGGCCGATCGGGAAAAATACCTATCGCTCGAAGCCCGCCTTCATTGTAGCCGAGCGCTAGTTCGCCGGCGGCGACTCCGCCGTCGGCGAGTCCGACGGCGCAGACCCGGTCGGCACCGGCAGGTCGCCCGGTGACTGCTCGGACGACGAAGACGGAGCGACAGCCGAAGTCGCCGGCGAACTCGATCCGGGCGTCCCGGATTCGAGCAGCCCCTGCGACTGCGCGGCTGGCGCCCGAGTGCCGAGATACGCAAGCGCCAGACTGTTGATCATGAAGATCGCTGCGAGGATCGCCGTGGCACGCGACAGGCCCGTCGTGGCGCCGCGTGCGCCGAACACCGTCGCCGAGGCGCCGGCGCCGAAACCTGCGCCGGCGTCCGCACCGCGCCCTCGCTGCAGCAGCACGAGCGCGATGACGCCAATGGCGACAAAGACCTGTACAACCGTGAGCACCGTGATCAGCATATGGAAGCCGCCCTCGCCGAGTCCGCGTTACCCTGCCGCCGCCACGATGGAGACGAATTCCTCGGCGAGCAGTGACGCGCCACCGATGAGTCCTCCGTCCACATCGGGCTGGCCGAAGAGGTCCGCGGCGTTGGCCGCCTTGACGCTCCCGCCATAGAGCACTCGCAATGAAACTGCAATACTAGCATTTCTGGACGCGATCCGCTCGCGGATGAACGCGTGCACCTCCTGGGCCTGTTGTGGACTGGCCGTCCGCCCCGTGCCGATCGCCCAGACGGGTTCATAGGCCACCACGGCTCGGGCGAAGGCCTCGATTCCGCAGAGCTCGACCACGGCATCGAGCTGCCTCGCAACGACTTCGGTCGTCTGGCCTGCTTCGCGTTCGGCGAGCTGTTCGCCGACGCAGAGGATCGGGATCAGATCACGCGCCTGGGCAGCCGCGAACTTGCGCGCCACCAGCGCGTTCGATTCGCCATACAGGCTGCGCCGCTCTGAGTGCCCGACGATCACGTGGCTGCAGCCGACATCGCGCAACATCGCAGCCGACACCTCGCCCGTGTACGCTCCTCCCGCCTCGGCGCAAACGTCCTGCGCTCCGACGCCGACAGGGGAGCCGCGCAAGGCGCGCACGGCGTCAGCCAGGTAAACAAACGGCGGGCAGACCAGCACTTCGACGGAGGTTTCGGAGGACAACGCCGACAGCAGGGCATCGAGCAGCCGATCGTTCTCCGAACGGCTGCCGTTCATCTTCCAGTTGCCTGCTACGAGCGCCCGTCGCATGGAGCGTGAAGTGTCGGCGGGCCCGACGCCCGTCTTGGTCGAAAAAGGCGCGCGATGATAGCCACGCGTGGCGGTCCGCGCAACGTGGGGGGGGATCAACGTATCAGGCGATGGCGCGCCGGACCAGATCGGCCAGCTCGTTGGCGCAGGATTTCGCTAGCCCCCCGTCGGGGCACTCGACCATCACCCGAATCACCGGTTCGGTGCCGGAAGCGCGCAGCACGACGCGACCTTCGTTCCCGAGGCGTGCTCCGACTCGCTCGACTCCCGCGGCAATGTCGCTGATCTGCATCGGGTCGGTTCGCCGCGCGACGCGCACGTTGACCATGACCTGGGGGAACCTCGACATCGGGGCAGCGAGTTCGGCCAGCGGGCGACCCGTCCGCCGCATCACGGCCAGGACCTGCAGCGCCGCCACGAGTGCGTCGCCCGTCGTGGTCTTGTCCAGCGTCAGGATGTGCCCCGAGGTCTCGCCGCCGAGCTCCCCGCCGCTCTCGCGCAGCAACGACAGCACGTAGCGATCGCCCACCGGGGCGCGCCGAAACTCGATGCCACGCTCGCGCAACGCGAGCTCGAGGCCGAGGTTGCTCATGACCGTGCCGACGACCGGTCCGCGCAGCACGCCGTCCGCCTGCCGCGCGGTCGCCATGATGTACAGCAGTTGATCGCCATCGAGCACGCGGCCGAAATGATCGACCATCACGAGCCGGTCGCCGTCACCATCGAGCGCAATGCCGACGTCGGCACGCACGCCGGGCACCGTGAGCTGCAGCAGCTGCGGCACAGTCGAGCCGCAGCCATCATTGATGTTGCGCCCGTTCGGCGAGCACCCGATCGGCACGATGTCGGCGCCGAGATCGGCGAGTGTGCGCGGCGCGACCTTGTAGCCTGCACCGTTCGCGCAGTCGATGACGATCTTGAGTCCAGACAGGTCGACACCGGCCGGTAGGGTCGAGGCGCAGAACTGCTGATAGTGGCTCCGTGACTCGTCGACGCGCGAGGCGCGTCCGAGCGCACGGGAGTGCCGCGTGAGGGGCGGATTGGCGAGCTCGGCCTCGATCCGTTCTTCGAGTTCGTCCGAGAGCTTGCCGCCCTCGGCATCGAAGAACTTGATGCCGTTGTCCTCGTAGAGGTTGTGAGAGGCGCTGATCACGACGCCGAAATCGCAGCCAAACCGTCGCGTCATGTAAGCGATACCCGGTGTCGGCAGCGGGCCGATCAGCAGCACGTTGACCCCCGCGGCGACGAACCCCGCCTCGAGCGCCGACTCGAACATATAGCCGGAAAGCCGCGTGTCCTTGCCGATCAGGACGGTGCCGCCGTTCGGCGCCAGCACGCGCGCGGCAGCGCTCGCAAGCCGGAGCGCGAAGTCGACGGTCATCGGCGAATCGCCCACCCTGCCGCGCACGCCGTCGGTCCCAAAAAACTGTCTTGCCACGATCAGTCCCCTGCCTGCAAAGCCGCCACGATGCGCAGCGCGTCGACCGTCTGCGCCACGTCATGCGCGCGAATGATGCGCGCGCCGCGCTCGGCCGCCAGCACAGCGAGTGCGATGCTGCCGGCCAGCCGATCCCCGACCGGCCTTCCCGTCAGCGCGCCGATCATGGACTTGCGCGACAGACCGGCCACCACCGGCAGCCCGGTGGCAACGAAATCCGGCAGCGCCCGCAGCAGCGCGAGATTGTGCGCCAGCGTCTTGCCGAACCCAAAGCCGGGGTCGATCGCGAGGCGGCTGCGCCCGACGCCCGCGCGTAAACAAGCCTGCACCCTCTCGAGCAGAAATGCCTTGACCTCGCTCACGACGTCGACGTAGCGCGGGTCGTTCTGCATGGTCGCAGGCGTGCGCTGCATGTGCATCAGGCAGACCGCCACCCCACTGCGGGCAGCCGCCTCGATCGCTCCCTCCCGTGACAGGGCGCGCACGTCGTTGATGATCGCCACCCCGCGCTCGATCGCCTCGCGCATGAGGTCGGGGCTACTGGTATCCACCGACAGGAGGCAGGGAAGATCGGCGAGCGCCTCGATGACCGGCAGCACGCGCCGGCGTTCCTCATCGAGCGGAACCGGTGGAGCGCCTGGCCGGGTCGACTCACCGCCGATATCGATGATGGTGGCCCCCGCCTCGGCCATGGCCTCGGCCGCCGCGCGTGCAGCGGCCACGCTCGCATACCGGCCACCGTCGGAGAACGAGTCGGGGGTGACGTTGAGCACGCCCATGACGACGGGCGTGCTGAGGTCGAGTCGACGCGAGGCGCAGTCGAGGAAAGGCTCGCTCAGCTTGCGCTGCCCTCCGCCGGAGAACCGAGATCACCCGGCTGCGGACCCTGAAGCGGCCTGCCCGCCCGGCTCGCCGGCGCCTCGTCCCAGCCAGCCGGCGGCTGCGGCGGACGACCCGCCATGATGTCCTTGATCTGCGAGTCGTCGATCGTCTCGTACTTCATGAGCGCGTCGGCCATGGCGTGCAACTTGTCGAGGTTGCTCTCTAGGATGTTGCGCGCCCGCTGGTAGTTGGTCTCGATGACGCGGCGGACCTCCTGGTCGATCGCATGGGCGGTCTCGTCGGAGACCTGCTTCGTCTGCGTAACGGACCGACCGAGGAAGACCTCACCCGCTTCCTCCGAATAGGTCAACGGACCGAGCTTGTCGGACAGACCCCACTTCGTGACCATGTTGCGCGCGAGTTCCGTGGCGCGCTCGATGTCGTTCGAGGCGCCCGTGGTCACGGCGTCGGGTCCGAAAATGATCTCCTCGGCGATGCGGCCACCGAACAGCGTCGCGATCGAGCTCTCGATGCGGCGCTTGCTGAGGCTGTAGCGATCCTGCTCCGGCAGGAACTGCGTGACGCCCAGCGCCCGGCCGCGCGGGATGATCGTGACCTTGTAGACCGGATCGTGCTCGGGAACCGAGATACCGACGATCGCGTGACCCGCCTCGTGGTAGGCGGTCATCTTCTTCTCCTGCTCGGTCATGACCATCGAGCGCCGCTCGGCACCCATCATGATCTTGTCCTTGGCGCGTTCGAACTCTTCCATCGTGACCGTGCGCTTGTTGGCCCGCGCCGCGAACAGGGCCGCCTCGTTGACGAGGTTGGCGAGATCGGCGCCCGAGAACCCAGGAGTGCCGCGCGCGATCAGCGCGGGCTTAACGTCGTCGCCGACGGGCACCTTGCGCATGTGCACGCGCAGGATCTGCTCGCGACCGCGCACGTCGGGCAGCGGCACGACGACCTGTCGGTCGAAGCGACCCGGGCGCAGCAGGGCCGGATCGAGGACGTCGGGGCGGTTGGTGGCGGCGATGACGATGATGCCCTCGTTGCCCTCGAAGCCGTCCATCTCGACGAGCAACTGGTTCAGCGTCTGCTCGCGCTCGTCGTGACCGCCGCCGAGGCCGGCGCCACGATGCCGGCCGACCGCGTCGATCTCGTCGATGAAGATGATGCAAGGCGCGTGCTTCTTGGCCTGTTCGAACATGTCGCGGACGCGCGAAGCCCCCACGCCGACGAACATCTCGACGAAGTCCGAGCCGGAGATCGTGAAGAAGGGTACCTTCGCCTCGCCCGCGATCGCGCGCGCTAACAGCGTCTTGCCCGTGCCCGGCGAGCCGACCATCAGCACGCCCTTTGGAATCTTGCCGCCGAGCTTCTGGAACTTGGACGGATCCTTGAGGAAGTCGACGATCTCGACGACTTCCTGCTTGGCCTCGTCGACGCCGGCGACGTCCGCGAACGTGACGTTGACCTGGTCCTCGCCGAGCAGGCGCGCGCGGCTCTTCCCGAAGGACATGGCGCCGCGCCCACCGGCCGAGCCCTGCATCTGCCGCAGCATCCAGACGAACACGAGGATCAGCAGCAGCGCCGGTGCGAGCTGCAGCACGAGCTGCGAGAGGAAGTTGGGCTCCTTGGGCGGCCGACCCTCGAACCGCACGCCGGCCTTCTGCAGCGCGCCGATCAGCGCCGTGTTGTCGGTCTCGGGGTTGTAGACCTGGAAGGTCGTCCGGTCCTGGCGCTCGCCGGCAATGATCTTGCCCTGCAGTACGACCTTGGTCACCTTGCCGGCCCGAACGTCCTCGAGGAACTGCGAGTACGGCATGCTCTCCGGCTCGCCGACGCGCGGCATGAACTGGCTGAACAGCACCAGCACCGCGACGGCGATGACGGCCCAGAGAACGAAATTCTTCATGAGGTCGTTCAACGGATCACCCTCTTGGCGCAGCTCCTTGCGCCGTTATCGACCCTACACCAATCGACCTGCACAGGCCAGCGGACGGCGCACGGGTCAGGCGCCGGCCTTGCGGCCCCGGGCCAGCAGATAAAGTTCCGGACTCCGGGACCGTGAGGCCTCTGGTTTGGCAAACCGAAGGCGCGCAAAGTTCCTGCGCGCCTCGGCCACGAGTCCGTCGAAGCCAGAGCCCTGGAAAGTCTTGATGAGGACGTCGCCGCCCGGCTTCAAGGCCCGCCGGGCGATGTCCAGCGCGAGCTCGGCGAGGTACAGCGAGCGCGGCTGGTCGATCGCGTCCATGCCGGAGAGGTTCGGTGCCATGTCCGAGAGGACGACATCGAACCCGCCGGCCGGCACGCGCTGGAGGATGGCCTCGAAGACCTGTTCGTCGCGGAAGTCGCCCTGGATGAATTCGACCCCCGGCAGCGGATCCATCGCGAGGATGTCCGTTGCCAGCACGAAGCCTGCGCGTCCGACCTTGCGCTGTGCGTACTGACTCCAGGCGCCGGGGGAGGCCCCGAGGTCGAGCACCGCCATGCCCGGCCTGAGCAGCTTTTCACGCCTGTCGATCTCTTCGAGCTTGAAAACGGCGCGCGAGCGCCAGCCGCCGGCCTGGGCTCTCTTGACGAACGGATCGCTGAAGTGCTCCTGCAGCCAGCGCGCACTGCTCTTGGAACGGCGCGTCATGCACGCCTCGCCGCCCCAACGACGCCGTGCGGGCTTCTATACAATGCCGACGTGTCCACGGCTCCGAGTCCGCTGTCCGAGAGACAGCGCAAGTTCCTGCGCGGCAAGGCACACCCGCTGCATCCGATCGTACTGATCGGTCAATCGGGACTCACGGCGGCCGTGGCGGCCGAGACGGCCCGCGCGCTGGCCGACCACGAACTGATCAAGGTCAAGGTGCGCGGCGCAGACCGTAACCGCCGCGATGCCCTGCTCGAGCAACTGGCAGGGCAGACCGGCAGCACGCTCGTGACGCGGGTCGGCCACGTGGCCGTGCTCTACAAGCGCCATCCGCTGATGCCGCGCATCGTCATCCCTGACGCCTGACAGGGGCACTTGGCTCATTCGTAGCGGACGGCGATGATCTCGTAGCTGCGGGTCCCACCGGGCGCAGCCACGTCCACCACGTCGCCCTCGCTCTTGCCGACCAGCGCCCGCGCAATCGGCGAGGTCACGGCGATGCGCCCTGCGCGAATGTCGGCCTCGTCCTCGCCGACGATCTGGTAGGTGACGGCCTGCCCGGTGTCCTCGTCCGCAATCTCGACAGTGGCGCCAAACACCACCTTGCCACCCGGCGCGAGTTTCGAGACGTCGATGATCTCGGCCGAGGCCAGCTTGGCTTCGATCTCGCTGATGCGCCCCTCGATGAATCCCTGCTGTTCCCTGGCCGCGTGATACTCGGCGTTCTCGGACAGGTCGCCATGGCTGCGCGCTTCGGCAATCGCCCGGATGACCCGCGGACGATCCTCGCTCTTGAGGCGCTTGAGTTCGGCGCGCAGCAGCTCGGCGCCGCGCAGCGTCATCGGATTTCGCTTCATGCGATCTCTCCGCGGTGCAGGTCCTGCAGCCGATTGACGCTCACCTGATCGAGGGAATCAAGGGCGTCGCAGGTGGCGAGCGCAGCGGCCAGAGTCGTGTAATAGGTGACGCGCCGCGCGACGGCCTCGCGGCGGATCGAATTCGACTCGCGTACGGCCTGCTTGCCCTCGGTCGTGTTGACGATGAGCGCGATCTCGTCGTTCTTGATCATGTCGACGATGTGCGGGCGGCCGTCACGGACCTTGTTAACACGCCTGCACGGCACGCCGGATTGATTGATCAGGCGCGCCGTGTTCTCGGTGGCGACCAGGTCGAAGCCACGCTCGACGAGGCGCCGGGCCAGCTCGACTGCGCCGGGCTTGTCCCGATCCTTGACGCTGATCAGCGCCACACCCTGGCGCGGCAGCACGACACCCGAAGCGGCCTGCGCCTTGGCGTAGGCCTCGCCGAAGCTGCGACCCGTGCCCATGACTTCGCCGGTCGACTTCATCTCGGGGCCGAGAATCGGGTCGGCCTCCGGGAACTTCGCGAAAGGGAAGACGGCTTCCTTGACCGAGAAATACGGCGGCACGCGCTCGTCGGTCAAGCCGAGCGACTCGAGACTGCGACCGGTCATCACGCGCGCCCCGATCTTGGCCAGTTCCAGCCCCGTCGCCTTCGAGACGAAGGGAGCCGTCCGCGAAGCACGGGGATTGACCTCGAGCACGTAGATCAGGCCGTTCTGGATCGCGAACTGCACGTTCATCAGGCCGACGACCTTGTTGGCGAGCGCCAGCCTGCGGGTCTGCTCGCGCAGTTCCGCCTGTATCGCCGGACTCAGACTGTGCGGTGGCAGACAGCAGCCCGAGTCACCCGAGTGCACCCCCGCCTGTTCGACGTGCTCCATGATGCCGCCGACGAGAACCTGCTGGCCGTCGCAGACGGCATCGACATCGACCTCGATTGCATCGTCGAGGAAGCGGTCGAGCAGCACCGGCGACGAGTTCGAGACTTTGACAGCGTCGCTCATGTACTGCAGCAGGTCCTCCTCGTTGAAGACGACCTCCATGGCACGTCCGCCGAGCACGTACGAAGGCCGGACGACCAGCGGGAAGCCGACCTCGCGCGCGAGCTGGACCGCCTGCTCCTCCGTGCGAGCGGTTGCGTTGGCCGGCTGGCGCAGCCCCAGTTCGCCGACCAGCTTCTGGAAGCGCTCGCGGTCCTCGGCGACGTCGATCGCATCCGGCGACGTGCCGATGATGGGCGCACCAGCCTCCTCGAGCGCCCGACAGAGCTTCAGCGGCGTCTGGCCACCGTACTGCACGATCACCCCTTCCGGCTTCTCCTTGTGGATGACTTCGAGCACGTCCTCGAGCGTCAGTGGCTCGAAGTAGAGCCGGTCCGAGGTGTCGTAGTCGGTCGAGACCGTCTCGGGATTGCAGTTGACCATGATGGTCTCGAAGCCGTCTTCGCGCAGCGCCAGCGCCGCATGCACGCAGCAGTAATCGAATTCGATCCCCTGGCCGATCCGGTTCGGACCGCCGCCGAGGATCATGATCTTGCGGCGATTGGTCGGCTGCGCCTCGCATTCCTCGTCGTAGGTCGAATAGAGGTAGGCCGTCGCGGTCGCAAACTCCGCTGCACAGGTGTCGACCCGCTTGTACACGGGGCGGATGCCGTGTTTGTGACGGCGTTGACGCATCGCCTTCTCGGTGATCCCGGTCAGCCGCGCGAGGCGGCTGTCCGAGAATCCCTTGCGCTTGAGGGTCAGCAGCCGCTCGCGGGTCAGGCTCGCGAGCCCGTCGGCGACGACCGACTGCTCCTCCCGAACGAGGTCCTCGATCTGTGCCAGGAACCACGGGTCGATGCAGGTGGTCTCGTGGACGCGCTCGAGGGACCAGCCGGCACGGAACGCGTCCGCGACATAGAGCAGCCGCTCGGGCCCCGGCGAGCGCAGCTCGTAGGCGAGCTTCGCCTCGGCGTCCTCGCCGAGCGGCAGCGACATGCGCTCGTTGAGACCGTCCAGCCCGGTTTCGAGTCCGCGCAGCGCCTTCTGCAGGGACTCCTGGAAGCAGCGGCCCATGGCCATGACCTCGCCGACCGACTTCATCTGCGTGGTCAGACGCGAGTTGGCGGCGGGAAACTT
The DNA here is from genome assembly GCA_037444685.1 of Gammaproteobacteria bacterium. Taxonomy (GTDB): domain Bacteria; phylum Pseudomonadota; class Gammaproteobacteria; order Steroidobacterales; family Steroidobacteraceae; genus UBA964. The sequence continues at coordinate 170,673 of JBBILX010000001.1, read as the reverse complement.
CTCGAATGTGAAGCGGGGTAGCTTCGTGACGACGTAGTCGATCGACGGTTCGAAGGAGGCCGGCGTCGCGCCACCCGTGATGTCGTTCTTGAGTTCGTCGAGCGTGTAGCCCACGGCCAGCTTGGCCGCGACCTTGGCGATCGGGAAGCCGGTCGCCTTGGAGGCGAGCGCCGAGGAACGCGAGACGCGCGGGTTCATCTCGATCACGAGCAAGCGGCCGTCGACCGGGCTGATCGCGAACTGCACGTTCGACCCGCCCGTGTCGACGCCGATCTTCCGCAGCACGGCGATCGAGGCATCCCGCATCCGCTGGTATTCCTTGTCGGTCAGCGTCTGGGCGGGCGCCACCGTGATCGAATCACCGGTGTGTACGCCCATCGGGTCGAGGTTTTCGATCGAACAGACGATGATGCAGTTGTCCGCACGGTCGCGGACCACCTCCATCTCGAACTCCTTCCAGCCGATCACCGATTCCTCGATCAGCACCTCGCTGGTCGGCGACGCGTCGAGGCCGCGTGCGACGATCGCCTCGAACTCCTCACGGTTATAGGCAATGCCTCCGCCCGAGCCGCCCAGCGTGAAAGATGGCCGGATCACCACCGGATAGCGGCCCGAGGCCTGGATCGACAGCGCCTCCTCCATGCTGCGGGCAATCGCCGAGCATGGGCACTCGAGCCCGATGTCGCGCATCGCATTGCGGAACAGCTCGCGGTCTTCGGCCATGTCGATCGCGTCCCGCGAGGCTCCTATCAGCTCGACTTCGAAGCGATCCAGCACGCCTTCGCGCACGAGGTCGAGGGCCGTGTTGAGCGCCGTCTGTCCGCCCATGGTCGGGAGCAAGGCATCTGGCCGCTCCTTTTCGATGATGCGCGCCACGGTCCGCCAGTTGATCGGCTCGACATAGGTCGCGTGGGCCATGCTCGGGTCGGTCATGATCGTGGCGGGATTGGAGTTCACGAGGATGACCCGGTACCCCTCCTCGCGCAGCGCCTTGCAGGCCTGCGCGCCCGAGTAGTCGAACTCGCAGGCCTGGCCGATCACGATCGGGCCGGCGCCGATGATCAGAATGCTCTCGATGTCGGTACGTCTCGGCATGGGCGGGCGTCTCAGCGCATGCTGCCGGGCTTCTTGAGCTGGCCAGCCAGGCGCCTGATCATCATCTGGCCGAAGCGGTCGAACAGCGGCTTCAAATCATGGGGCCCGGGGCTCGCTTCCGGATGGCCCTGAAAGCTGAAGGCCTCGCGATCCGTGCGCTCGATGCCCTGCAGCGAGCCGTCGAACAGCGAACGGTGCGTCGCGCGCAGCGTCGTCGGCAGCGTCGCCTCATCGACCGCGAAACCATGGTTCTGCGACGTGATGAACACACGGCCCGAGGCCAGTTCCTGCACCGGATGGTTCGCGCCGTGATGACCGAACTTCATCTTGACGGTTCGGGCTCCGCTCGCGAGGCCGAGCAGCTGATGGCCGAGACAGATGCCGAATATGGGGACATCGGTCTCGAGCAATCGACGGATCGCCCAGATCGCGTAGTCGCACGGCTCGGGGTCACCGGGTCCGTTCGAGAGAAACACCCCGTCGGGCTTCAGCGCCAGGACCTCCTCCGCACTGGTCTGGGCCGGGACCACCGTGATGCGGCAGCCCTGGTCGGCCAGCAACCGCAGGATATTGCGCTTGATGCCGTAATCGTAGGCCACGACATGCAGGCGCTGGTGGGCGCGGATGGGCGGCCCCTCCCGCCGATCGAAGATCGTGCCCTCGTTCCACTGATACCTCGCCCGGCAACTGACGACCTTCGCGAGGTCCATTCCCTTCAGACCGGGAAACGACTGTGCAGCGCGAACGGCGACGGCCGCATCCGCCTTGTCGCCCGTCATGATGCAGCCGGCCTGCGCGCCCTTCTCGCGCAGGATGCGCGTGAGCTTGCGGGTGTCGATGCCCGCGATGGCGACGACCTTGCCACGCCGGAGGAACTCCTTGAGCGTATCGGTCATGCGCCAGCTCGAAGCGCGCAGCGGCAGGTCGCGGATCACGAGTCCGGCGGCGTAGGCCTGCGCGGACTCGAGGTCCTCGGGCGTAGTGCCCGTATTGCCGATATGCGGGTAGGTCAGCGTGACGATCTGACGCGCGTACGAAGGGTCAGTGAGGATCTCCTGGTAGCCGGTCAGCGCCGTGTTGAAGACCACTTCCCCCGTGGTGTTGCCAGGTGCGCCGATCGACTGCCCCCTGAACACCGTCCCGTCCGCTAACGCGAGCACCGCTGGCACGAACACCCCTCATCCTCCCCGGCTACGCCCTGCCGCGTGACCAACGCTCCATCTGTCGTCCGACGGCTGGGTCGCGCGCAGCCACAGGGGGCCCGCGCGTCTGGCTCAGACCCGCCAGCCGGCGCCCGAGCGCCCGCCTAGCTGCATGGTTTGGATGAACAAAGCGGGAGGAGTTCTCGCGAACATCCTCCCGCCTTGCACGGACTAACCCGGCTATCGGATTAGAAGCAAAGTGTACGAGCCGGGGGTCCGCCGTGTCCATTTGATTTGCCGGGCGCAACGGTCGAGCATGGCCGCAGTATGGACACAACGGCCTCCGCGAGGCGCTGACATCTTCTATAAGTTTATGTTTTTCAATACGAAATCCCGCATCTGGTAATAGCCCGGAGGCTGGCCCGCCAGCCAGACGGCCGTCGCCACTGCGCCGCGTGCGAAGACGGCACGGTCGGTGGCCTGGTGCGACAGCACCAGCCGCTCAGCCGGACCGGCAAACAGCACCGTGTGATCGCCGACGATGTCGCCACCGCGTACGACCGCGAAGCCGATTTCGCCGTCGGCGCGCGGGGCGATCCCGTCTCGGGCGCGATTCGCGACGGCATCGAGGCGAACCTCGCGCCCCTCGGCAGCGGCTCGACCGAGCGCGAGGGCGGTGCCCGACGGCGCATCCTTCTTGTGGCGATGGTGGGCTTCGATGATCTCGATGTCGAACTCGCGCGGCAGCGCGCGCGCCGCGAGCCGCACCAGCTCGGCGAGCAGCGTCACACCCAGCGAAGTGTTGGCGGAGATCAGCACAGGAATGCTCTTGGCGATCTGCTCAGCCCGCGCGTAGACCTCGGCCGCGAGCCCCGTAGTACAGATCAGCGCGGCGACACCGGCACGCTCGCAGGCATCGAGGTGCTTGAGCGTCGACGCAGCGTCCGTGAAGTCGATGAGCACGTCACCCTGCGCCAGCGCCGCGAGCAGATCGGCGCCGATCACGACACCGCTGCGCCCGAGGCCGGCGAGCGCGCCGGCGTCCGTGCCGAGCTCGCTGCTGTCGGCACACTCGAGCGCTGCCGTGACCTGCAAGGCGGGATGTGCGGCGGCGGCCGCGATCACGGCGCGGCCCATGCGTCCGGCGGCGCCGGCGACGATCGCTCGAATCATTCGACGATGGACGGACTTGACGACGGCAGAGCCGCCTGGACTCTCAATCTGCCATGAAAAAGCGCCGCACGCCATCGAAGAAGCCCTGCGCGCGCGGCGAGTGCTGACTACCATCGCGTCGCAGGGATTCGTCGAACCTGCGCAGCAGTTCGCGCTGCTCGGCGTTGAGCTTCACGGGCGTCTCGACGACGACGCGACAGAAGAGGTCGCCGCGAGCGCCGCCGCGCACGGGTTTGACTCCCCTCTCGCGCAGGCGGAACACCCGTCCCGACTGGGTTTCCGGCGGGATCTTGAGGGACACTTCCCCTTCCAGCGTCGGTACGTCGACGGTGCCGCCCAGCACCGCCGTCGCGTAGGAGATTGGCACTTCGCAGGAGAGGTGTTCGCCGTCACGCTCGAAGATCGGGTGCTCGCGAACCGTGATCTCGACATAGAGGTCGCCGGGCGGACCACCGTTTCGTCCTGCCTCGCCCTCGCCGGCGAGCCGAATCCGGTCACCGCTGTCGACACCCGCCGGAATCTTGACGGACAGCTTCTTGGTGCGGCGGACGCGCCCCTGGCCGAGGCACTTGTCGCAGGGGTTCTTGATGATCCTGCCCGTGCCGCGACAGCGCGGGCAGGTCTGCTGAAGCTGGAAGAAACCCTGCGACATGCGCACCTGACCCGTGCCATCGCAGGTTTCGCAGGTCACGGGCGCATGGCCCTTCGCGGCCCCGGTGCCATGACAGGCCTCGCACTCCGTTAGCTTCGGGATCTCTATCTCCACCGTCCGGCCAAAGACCGCGTCATGCAGATCGAGCTCGAGTCCGTAGCGCAGATCCGCGCCGCGGAACATCTGAGACCGTCCGCCGCTGCGACGGCCCGCGCCGAAGATGTCACCGAACACTTCGCCAAAGATGTCACCGAAGTCGGCAGCGCCGAATCCGCCCGCGCCACCGGGAGCGGCGCCGTGCTTGGCCGCGTCGATGCCAGCGTGCCCATGCTGGTCGTAGATCGCGCGCTTCTGCGGGTCGGTGAGGACCTCGTAGGCCTCCTTCGCCTCCTTGAATTTCTCTTCGGCGTCCTTGTCGCCCGGATTTCGGTCCGGGTGGAACTTCATGGCGAGGCGACGGTAGGCCTTCTTGAGTTCGGCCTCCGTCGCGTTCTTCGCTACGCCGAGAACCTGGTAGTAATCACGCTTCGCCATGAGTCGTCGCGGCGGCGGTTATGACGCCTTGCGATCCTTGTCCTTGACCTCCTCGAACTCGGCATCGACCACGTTGTCGTCGCGGCGTGCGCCGGAGCCGCCGGTCTGGCTGCCGCCCGCGCCTGCCTCCGCGCCGGACGGACTCGCCTGGGCATAAGCCTGCTGCGCGATGTTCGCCGACGCGGTCATGAGCGCCTCGAGCTTCTTCTCGATCTTGTCCTTGTCGTCGCTCTTGAGCACACCCTTGAGGTCCGACAACGCCGCCTCGACCTTGGCGCGCTCCTCGCCCGATACCTTCTCGCCGAGCTCCTTGAGCGACTTCTCGACCGCATGCACCATCCCGTCGGCGCGGTTGCGCGTCTCGACCAGCTCGCGGAACTTCCGGTCCTCCTCGGCATGCGCCTCGGCGTCACGGACCATGCGCTTGATCTCCTCTTCGCTGAGGCCCGAGGAGGCCTTGATGACGATGCGCTGTTCCTTGCCGGTGGCCTTGTCCTTCGCCGAAACGTTCAGAATGCCGTTCGCATCGATGTCGAACGTGACCTCGATCTGGGGCATTCCACGCGGCGCCGGCGGGATGTCGGTCAAATCGAACTTGCCGAGCGACTTGTTGTCCTGCGCCCGCTCCCGCTCACCCTGCAGCACGTGGATTGTCACCGCCGTCTGATTGTCGTCGGCGGTGGAGAACACCTGCGAATGCTTGGTCGGAATCGTCGTGTTCTTCTCGATGAGCTTGGTCATCACACCGCCCAGCGTCTCGATGCCGAGCGACAGCGGCGTGACATCGAGCAGCAGCACGTCCTTGACCTCGCCCGCAAGCACGCCGGCCTGGATCGCGGCGCCAACGGCGACGGCCTCGTCCGGATTGACGTCCTTGCGCGGCTCCTTGCCGAAGAAGTCCTTGACGTACTTCTGCACGAGAGGCATGCGCGTCTGGCCACCGACGAGGATCACCTCGCTGATATCCGACGGCGCAACCCCCGCATCCTTGAGGGCGATGCGGCAGGGCTCGATCGTCTTGCGCACGAGATCCTCGACCAGCGCCTCGAGCTTGCTGCGCGTGAGCTTCACCGCGAGGTGCTTCGGACCCGTCGCGTCCATGGTGATGTACGGCAGGTTGATGTCGGTCTGCTGGCTGGAGGACAGCTCGATCTTCGCCTTCTCGGCCGCCTCCTTGAGGCGCTGCATCGCGAGCGGATCCTTGCGCACGTCGACGCCGGATTCCTTGAGGAACTCCTCGGCGAGATGGTTGATGATGCGCAGGTCGAAATCCTCGCCGCCGAGGAACGTGTCGCCGTTGGTCGACAACACCTCGAACTGACGCTCGCCGTCGACCTCGGCGATCTCGATGACCGAGATGTCGAAGGTGCCGCCGCCGAGGTCATACACCGCGATCTTGCGATCGCCGCCGGCCTTGTCGAGGCCATAGGCCAGCGCCGCCGCCGTCGGCTCGTTGATGATGCGCTTGACGTTGAGACCGGCGATGCGGCCGGCGTCCTTGGTCGCCTGCCGCTGCGAGTCGTTGAAGTAAGCGGGCACAGTGATGACGGCTTCGGTCACTTCTTCGCCGAGGAAGTCTTCGGCGGTCTTCTTCATCTTCATGAGCACGCGCGCCGAGATCTCGGGCGGCGCCATCTTCTTGCCCTGCACCTCGACCCAGGCGTCGCCGTTGTCCGCCTTGACGATCCTGTAGGGCACCATGCCGATGTCCTTCTGGACGACATCGTCGTCGTACTTGCGGCCGATCAACCGCTTGACCGCGAACAGCGTGTTCTGTGGGTTCGTGACCGCCTGGCGCTTGGCCGACTGACCGACCAGCACCTCGTTGTCCTTGGTGAATGCAACGATCGACGGCGTCGTGCGATCGCCCTCGCTGTTCTCGATCACGCGCGGCTTGCCGCCCTCCATGATCGCGACGCAGGAGTTGGTCGTGCCGAGGTCGATTCCGATGACTTTGCCCATGTTCGTCACTCCGCTGAATTGGGGTCCGGGATCAGCCCGGCTCTCACTGCCCTCTCAGATGGGGCTGGCTGGGCGTGAATTCAAGCATCCGCAGCCGGAGCCGGCGCTTGGGCCACGATCACGCGCGCCGGACGCAGCAGGCGACCATGCAGCGAGTAGCCGCGCTGCACGACCGCGATCACGGAGTTCGGCTCGGCGGTCTCCGAGGGTTGGGCCGCCATCGCCTCGTGAAGGTTGGCATCGAACGGCGCGCCGAGCGGGTCGATCTCGGTGACGCCGATCTTCTCGAGCGCCTTGGCGAGCAGTCGCTGGGTGGCAGCCTGCCCTTCGGCGAGCACCGCCGCGTCGGCCTTGCTCGCGTTCTCGACGGCGAGATCGAGGCTGTCCTTGACCGGAATCAGTTCCTGAACGAGTTTTTCGATGCCGAAGCGATGCGCAGCCTCGACGTCGCGCTGGGCGCGCTTGCGGAAGTTGTCGAGCTCGGCCACCGCGCGCAGGTACTGGTCCCAGTGGTTGCGCGCCCGCTCCTCGGCGGCTGCAAGCTCCTTGCGCAGCTGCTCGAGCTCGACGAGCGCGGCAGCGGTCTCCGGCATCACGGTCGTCGTGCCGCCACCGAACTCCTCGCCTGCCGGCGCCGCGGCCGGTGCCCCAGCCGGCGGTTGCTGCGGACTATCTGACATCAATAACGCCTTTTTATTCAATAACTTGAAGAGTTCTTCTGCTGCGGGATCGCTAGCAAGAGCACGCGTTCATTTTTCATGATGGGGATCAGCGGCGCGAATTCAAGGCCGCGCCGAGCAGCTTGGCCGTTACGTCGACGATCGGTATCACGCGCTCGTAGGCCATGCGGGTCGGACCGATCACGCCAATCACGCCGACCACGTCGCTGCCAGCCGCGTACGGGGCGGTGACGACGCTACAGTCGTCGAGCACCTGGTAGCCCGACTCCTGGCCGATGAAGATCTGCACGCCCTCGGCCCGCAGCGACTGGTCCAGAAGGTGCAGGAAATCGCGCTTCTCGTTGAACGCCTCGAACAGGCGACGCAGCTTCTCAACACTCGTGAGCTGGGCCGCTCCCATGAGATTCGTCTCGCCCGCGATGACGTACTCGAGTTCGTTGTCCTCCTGCGGTTGCAGCGCCTGTTGCGCGACCGTGATCGCATCGATCATGATCGCGTTCAGCGACTGCTGGGCCTCCTGCAACTGTGCCACGATGGCCTGTCTAGCCTCGGCGAGCGTTCGGCCGGCGAGTTGCTCGTTGAGGTAATTGGCGGCGCGCCGCAGTTCGTCTGGCGTGCGGTATCGATCCTGCTTGATGATGCGGTTCTCCACCTCGCGGCCGTTCAGGACCAGGACAACCAGCAGGCGATTCTCCGACAGGCCGAGGAACTCGATGTGCGTGATCGCCGCCCGCTGCGCACGCGGCAACGTCACCACACCGGCGAGTTGCGTGACGCGCGAGAGCATCTGCGACGCAGCGGCAACCAGCGACTTCGAGCTGTCGGGAGCGGCCTCGAGCTCGCGCTGGATTTCCTGCACCGAGTCGCTGTCGAGCGGCTGGACGCGCAGCAGCGTGTCGACGAAGAACCGATAACCCTTGTCGGTCGGCACCCGCCCGGCCGACGTGTGCGGCGAGGTGACGAATCCGTATGCCTCGAGGTCGGCCATCACGTTGCGGACGGTCGCGGCGCTGAGCGCCAGCCCCGACTCGCGTGACAGATTCCGCGAACCGACCGGCTGGCCGTCGCGGATGTAGCTTTCGACGAGCACACGCAACAGGCGCTGCGCCCGTTCGCTGAGAATGTCGTCGTAGTCGTGGGTCATGTCGGAAACGCCTCGGAATTAGCTAATCAGCGCGCCAAATGTCCGTCAAGACACGCGCTGAACGGATTGGACATGCGCTGCCCGCATGCTAAAACGACGCCTGAGGTCAGGGAGCCACATGAGTCCATCGATCAAGGCCTGTGCGCTGGTCTGTCGCTATGCCGATACCCGCGTGCTCGAGAGCGCGCTGCTGCTGGCCGAACACCTGCGCGCGCGCGGCGTGCAGGTGCTGGTCCCCGCCGAGGAGGCTGAGCTCGCCGCGGCGCTCGGCGGCCAGGCCGGGGTCTGCGCGCTCGGTGAAGCCGAGCTGGCGCGTCAGGCGGACCTCGTCGTCGCCGTCGGTGGCGACGGCACCCTTCTCTACGCCGCCGGCCTCGTCGCCGAGCGCGCCACACCGCTGCTCGGCATCAACCGCGGGCGCCTCGGCTTCCTCACCGACGTCCTGCCGGACGACATGTTCGCGGGCGTCGACGCCGCACTGTCGGGTGACTGCCTCGTCGACCACCGGCCTCTGCTCGGCGCGACGCTCGAACGCCGCGACGGCGGACGCGTCCAGGGCCTGGCGCTCAACGACGTCGTCATCCAGAAGTGGCAAAGCGGCCACATGCTCGATTTCGAGACCTGGATCGACGGCCGCTACGTCAATACCCACGGCGGCGACGGCCTCGTCGTGGCGACCGCAACGGGGTCGACCGCCTATGCGCTGTCCTGCGGCGGTCCGATCGTCGAGCCGCAGCTCGACGTGCTGGTCGTCGCGCCGATCTGCCCGCACACCCTGTCCGACCGTCCCATCGTGGTATCGGGCCGCTCCCGCGTCGACGTCCGCCTCGTCGACCGTCCGGACACGCGCGCCGAGGTGACCTGCGATGGGCGTGCACTCGGTTCGTTCGCCCCTGCGGACCGGCTCGTCATCGGTCCCTCGGCGCATCGCATCACGCTGCTCCATCCGCCCGGCTACGACTACTTCCGCCTGCTGCGCTCGAAGCTGAACTGGGGGCGACGCAGCTTCGAACCGCCACGTTGACCCGCCCCGCCATGCTGCAGCACCTGCACATCCGCGATCTCGCAATCGTCGAAGCGGTCGAGATCGACCTGCGCAGCGGCCTGACGGTCCTGACCGGCGAAACCGGTGCCGGCAAATCCATCGTCGTCGATGCGCTGCAGCTCCTCACGGGAGGTCGGGGCGGCGCGGAAATGGTTCGCCATGGCGCCACTCGCGCCGAAGTCGTCGCCAGTTTCGATATGGCGCGCGCAAGCGCGGCGCTACGCACCCTGCTCGATGAGCAAGCACTGGACGTCGACGACGAGCTCGTGTTGCGCCGCGTGCTGACGGCGGACGGCAAGTCGCGCGGCTACGTCGGTGGCCAGCAGGTGCCCCTTACGTTGCTGCGCTGCGTCGGCGAACAGCTCATCGACATCCATGGCCAGCACGAGTTTCAGTCACTGACCCGCCCGACGGCCCAACGGCTGCTGCTCGACGAGTTTGGCGAACTGCTCGCCGACGCAGCAGCGGTGGAGGCAGCGCACCAGGCCGCTTGCGACGCCCGGGGCCGGCTCGAGTCGCTCGCGGCTCGCGCGGCCGACCGTGATGCACGCCTGGAGCTGCTGCGCTACCAGGTCGGTGAGCTCGAAGCATTGCGATTCGTTCCGGCTGAGTTGCCCGAACTGCTCGCCGAGCAGGCGCGCCTCTCGAACCACGGGCGGCTCGCGGAGGCGGCGCGCACCGCGCTCGAACTGGCCTACGAAGCCGAGAGCGGGAGTGCCTATTCGAGTGCGAGCCGGGCGCTCGCCCAGCTGCGTATCGCTGCCGGCATCGATCCGGCCCTTGCTTCGATCGTACCCTCGCTCGACGAGGCCACGATCCGCCTCGCCGAGGCCGGGCGCGAGCTGACGCGCTATCTCGATGCGCTCGAGATCGACCCCGCAAGACTGGAGTGGATCGAGCAGCGGCTCGCGAGCATCGAGCAGCTTGCGCGCAAGCACCGCGTACCCGCCGCCGCCTTGCCCAACCGGACCACCGAGCTCGCCGCCGAGCTCGCTTCGCTCGAGCAGTTCACGAGCGATCTCGACGCCTTGCGCAGCGCGCATGCCGCGGCGCTCGCCCGCTGGCGCGAACTCGCCGAGCGGCTCTCGAGCGCGCGGCAGCAGGCCGCGACGCGGCTCGCGGCCGACATTACCAACCGGATGCAGACGCTTGGGATGACCGGGGGCCGTTTCGGCATTTCGCTGTCCCGCGCAGCACTCGACGACGGCGCGACCGCCGCCCACGGCCTCGACCAGGTCGAGTTCATGGTCTCCGCCAACCCGGGCCAGCCGCTGCGGCCGCTCGCTCGCGTCGCATCGGGCGGCGAGCTGTCGCGACTGTCGCTCGCGGTCCAGGTGGCCGTGCGGTCGGCCGAGCAGCGCTGCATGGTGTTCGACGAGGTCGACGCCGGAGTCGGCGGCGCGGTCGCCGAGATCGTCGGGCGGGAACTCGCAGCGCTGGGTCAGCGCGCGCAGGTGCTCTGCGTGACGCATCTGCCGCAGGTCGCCGCGCAGGCAGATCACCAGCTTCGCGTTGACAAGCTCACCGACGGACAGTCCACGCGCACCAGCGTCGTCGAGCTGTCACCGGCCGAACGCGTCGAGGAGATCGCGCGGATGCTCGGCGGTGTCGACGTGACGCAGAAGGCGCGCGAGCACGCCGAAGAGATGCTGCGCGCCCGCGAGGCACAGACGCCCGCGCGGCCGCGCGCGCGGCGCCCCACCCGGATGCGCCGCTGAACGGCCCTGCTCAGCTCCTGGGCGGCTCGGTCTTGTTGCGGTGTGGACAGACCTTGCGCTGGCAGTGCCCGTACATGACGAGCGCGTGGTGGCGGATCTCGAAGCCGCGCGCCCGCGCGATCGACTCCTGACGCGCCTCGATACCCTCGTCGACGAATTCCTCGACGCGGCCGCAGTCGAGGCAAACGATGTGGTCGTGATGCTCACCCTGGTTCAGCTCGAAGACGGCCTGCCCATCCTCGAAATGGTGGCGTGTCACGAGCCCCGCGGTTTCGAACTGCGTCAGCACACGGTATACGGTGGCGAGACCGATGTCCTCGCGGGACTCGATCAACTGCTTGTAGATGTCCTCGGCCGAGAGATGACGCATTGCGCTGCCCTCGAGGATGTCGAGGATCTTGAGACGCGGCAGCGTCACTTTGAGTCCGGCCTTGCGAAGATCCTTGCCTTCCACCGTGGCGGTCCGTGCGTTCGGGTATGATGCGCCGCCATTATGGTCCAAACTGCCCCCCCGACTCCACCGACGCTGCGGCGCGGGCTCGCCGTTCTGGGCCTCTGCGCACTCGCCGTGGCCCATTCCGCCTGCGTCTATCGCGTCGCGGTGCAGCAGGGCAACTTCCTCGACCCCAAGCAGGTCGCCCAGCTCCAGAAGGGCATGACGCGCTCGCAGGTCCGATTCCTGCTCGGCACGCCCATGCTGCCGACCGCCTTCGACGCCGATCGCTGGGACTACGTCTACTACCTGAGGCTCGGGCGTCGCGGAACGCCCATTCAGCAGCGCCTGACGGTCTATTTCGAGGGCGATCGTGTCGCGCGGTTCGAGAGCGTCGGCATCGACGGGCCGCCGCCCGAGCGACCCTCCACCGATGGCGCGGAACCGGTCAGCGCCCCGCCAGTCCGCGAGCCAGCCGCGCCCGTCGGCGGCGGCTCTCCTTCGGATCGTTCCTGAGCGCCCGGTAGACCTCGACCCGGTCGCCATCGGCGAGCACGCGGTCGCGGCCGCAGACCTCGCCGAAAATCCCGACCGGCCCCGACCAGTCGATCGACGCCGCGCGCGCGAGGCCGAGCTCACTCGAGCGCGCCTGCGCCGCGGCCAATGCGTCGGAGACCGTCGCACACGGCGGCAGGTCGAGCTCCAGCACGAACTCGTCGCCTGGCAAGGCGTGGACGACGCAGCAGCGCAGCGGCGGCGGTGCCGAGACCATCGCAGCCGCCAACCTCAGCGCGCTCCGTGCACGTCGCGCGCGCGACGGACGAACGCATCGACGAGCGACGCGGTCGTCTGCTCAAACAGGGGCTCGAGCAGTGCGGCGCTGAGGCGGTTGGCGAACTCGAAGCGCAGCGTGAGCGTGACACGGCAGCCCGCCTCGCCGATCGGTGTCAGCGTCCAGGCACCTTCCAGCGACTCGAAAGGTCCGCGCTCGAGGCTCATGCGGACCTCCCGATCCCGCGTCAGGGCATTGCGGGTGGTGAACTCCGTGCGCAGCGGCCCGCGGCTGATCGCGAGCGTCGCGACGACTTCGGCCTCGGTGCGCGACTCGACACTCGCGCGCTCGCACCACGGCAGAAACTCCGGATAGCGTTCGACGTCGTTGATCAGGGCATAGAGCTGCGGCGCCGAGTGGCCGACCAGCGCGCTGCGCATCACTTGCCGCATGCGTCGATTGTCCGGTATGGCCGCGGGTGCGACAACTCATCCGAAGGGCCGGGAGCCGGGTCGCGTTAAAATGCACTCGAGCGCGCGCATGACCCAACCCAGGACCGCCAACACCGCCAAGGGCACCGCCGACGAACGGCCGAAAACCATCGCCGAGAACCGCCGCGCGCGCTTCGAATACTTCATCGAGGAGCGCCTTGAGGCCGGCCTCGTGCTCGAGGGATGGGAGGTCAAGTCGCTGCGGGCCGGCAAGGCGCAGATCACCGAGGCGTATGTCTTCGTTCGCGACGGCGAGGCATTCCTGTTCGGCGCGCACATCACGCCGCTCGAGACCAGCTCGACGCACGTCGTGACCGACCCGACCCGCACGCGCAAGCTGCTGCTCCACCAGCGCGAGCTCTCGCGCCTCGTCGGAGCCGTCGAGCGCAAGGGCTACACCATCGTGCCGCTTGAGCTCTACTGGGTCCGCGGCCGCGCCAAGCTGGAGATCGGGCTCGCCAAGGGCAAGAAGCAGCACGACAAGCGGGCCGCCGAGAAGGAGCGCGACTGGCAGCGCGACAAGGCGCGTCTGCTGCGCCGCGGGACTTGAACTCGCGCCTGCCGCCCCCAATGAGGGTATAGTCTCACAGATCTGGGGGCGACCGGTTTCGACGCGGGTCGCGAAGCTCCAGGGGCGTACCGAGGCGCATGGCCCTCGTAAATCACCGTGCAAAACATAGTTGCCAACGACGACAACTACGCTCTGGCTGCCTAAATCAGCAGCTGACCTCTGACCGGCTGGTGTCCGTTACACCGAATCAGGGGACGCGCTAACGGAATCGCGGCGCCGCGTGCGACGGGCGGCACCGCTAAGAGTCACCGTCGCTGGCCGAGCGTCTTCCCTGCTCCTCGGGTAGCGCGAGGCGAGAATCAAAGAGAGAGCTATGTACGTAGATCCTGTAGTCTTAGGACTTGCGGACGCGGGTTCGATTCCCGCCGCCTCCACCAATAATGAAACCCCAACCGTTCTCGGTTGGGGTTTTTTCTTGCCCAATCGCGCCGGTTCCCGCGTGTTGTTGCGGGTTCCTGCGGAAGCCTGCGGACTTCGCCAGCCGCCCGAATCGGCCGTTCCGGGCCACATTCCACTCTCTCCTGACCATTCCTCGCTCCGACCTCGCTCCCTGGAACTGGCCCGAAGTCCGCAAAGGCCATAAGTCAGCGCTATACAGATCAAAGAGTTACGCGCGGACGAACCGCGCCATTGGGTTGCAGCATCGGGTGGCCGAGGAAACGCTGCAGTGGCGTCATGTCGGTAGCTGTCGAGATGCACCGGCAAATTGCAACATCGAGAGGATGCACCAGGATGGCTGACGGCAGAGATCACTTGTCAGGACATCGTCCGGACAACGACGATCAGGACATTCGAGATCAGTCCGGAGGGGCACCGTGAGCACCCTGAATCTTTCCAGGACCGAGCGCATTGAGTTTCGCGCCAGCACGCCAGTCAAGCAACTGCTGCAGGAGGCCGCGCGCGCCTCTGCCACAAGAACGTGAGCGAGTTCCTGCTCGACGCAGGCGTGACGGCAGCCGCGCGGGCGCTGGCGGATCGTCGCCAGTTCGTGCTCGACGACACACAGTGGCAGGCCTTCCAGGAAGCGCTGGACCGCCCGGTGCAAAGCAAGCCGCGCCTGAAGAAGTTGCTGCGTAAACCCGGAGTGCTGGGTTGAGCGATGACTACTCGCCCGTTCGCAAGCTGCTTGCAACGGCTCAGGTCGATGCTTTCAACTGCGGTCAGGCCGCGCTGAGCCAGTTCGTGCAACGCTACGCGCTCGTCAACCAGAAGGCCAACAGCGCGCAGACCTACGTCTGCTGTCAGGGTGAGGTGGTGGTCGGCTTCTACAGCCTTGTCGTCGGTAGTGTCGATCCGGAGGCTGCGCCGTCAAGAGTGATGAAGGGGCTGGCGCGCCACCCGTTACCGGTCATGATCCTAGCCCGGCTCGCGGTGGACGAGGAGCATCAGCGCAAAGGTCTGGGCCAGTCCTTACTCAAGGATGCGCTGCTGCGCACCGCACAAGCCGCTGACATCGCCGGCATACGCTGCCTGCTGGTCCATGCCAAGGACGAGGCGGCGCGGCAGTGGTACGAGTCGTGGGAATTCGAGCCCAGCCCGACCGTTCCGTACAATCTGTTCCTGATGTTCAAGGACCTCAAGGGCATGTTGAGCTGAGGTGCGTCTTCGCCTCAGAGGCCGACCCTCTCGCGCTGCTCATCCCACAAAGCCGGCGGGTCTACCGCTGATGTGACCGGCAATTTTTGGTCCAGGTTGATGTTCCGTGAGCGGGGACAGAGGAGACCTGGAAGATGGCGAAGCGGAGATACACGACGGAAGAGATCATCCACAAGCTGCGCGAAGCGGATGTACTGATCGGCCAGGGCCAGACGGTGGCGCAGGCAACGAAGCCGATCGGGGTGACGGATAAGACGTACTTCCGCTGGCGCAAGAGCCATGGCGGTTTGCGCGTCGATCAGGCGAAGCGCCTGCGCGATCTGGAAGCCGAGAACGCCCGGCTGAAGAAGGCCGTGGCGGAGCTGACGGTCGACAAGATCATCCTGAAGGAAGTCGCCGAGGGAAAATTCTGAGCCCAACGCGTCGGCGAGAGGCTGTTGCTCTGGTGCGTTCGAAGCACCGGTACTCGGAGCGACGGATCTGCCGTGCGTTGGGCATCGGGCGCTCGATGCTGCGCTACGTGCCGCAGCCGCGGGACGACGAGACGCCGCTGCGTCAGTCGATCATCCGCCTGGCTGCGCAGTACGGCCGCTACGGCTACCGGCAGATCACGGGCCTGCTGTGGCAGGAGGGCTGGGATGTGAGCCGATCGCGGGTCGAGCGCATCTGGAAGCCCGAGGGGCTGCGGGTGCCGCCGAAGCAACCGAAGCGCGGGCGCCTGTGGCTGGCCGATGGATCATGCATCCGGCTGCGGCCCGAGCGGCGCCACCACGTGTGGAGCTGGGACTTCGTGATGGATCGGACCGACGATGGCCGGCCGATCAGGATCCTGACGCTGATCGACGAGTACACGAAGGAGGCGCTGGCGATCGTGCCGGCGCGGCGCATCCGCTCGAACGACGTGATCGACATCTTCGCCGACGTGATGATCGAGCTTGGCATCCCCGCGCACATCCGCTCGGACAACGGTCCGGAGATGGTGGCGACGAAGCTGCGCGAGTGGCCCGACAAGCTCGGCACGGAGACGCTGTACATCGCGCCGGGCAGCCCGTGGGAGAACGGCTACTGCGAGAGCTTCAACCGCAAGCTGCGCAACGAGTCGCTGAACGGCGAGATCTTCTACACGCTACGCGAAGCGCAGGCACTGATCGACCAATGGCGACAGAACTACAACCGGGTCCGACCGCACGGCGCGCTGGGCTACCGCCCGCCGGCGCCCGAGGCACGAGGGCTCGCCCTCGTGCCTCGGAAACCTGTGCAACATCAAAGGGCGGCGTAGACTGACATCAAACCTGGACCAAACAAAACGGGCCGGTTAGCCTGGTGTGAGGGCGGCGTGTTCGCATTCCGCCGCATGCTCGCGCCGCCCAACCCCGTCGAGCAACCACTCGAGGTGGTCGAGATGCGTGTCCATCCCGGCGCCCGGAGCGCGGAAGATCGCGCGCGTGTCAGCATGACCAAGGTCGCGAACAACACGGACTTCCTGCCGGCGGGTGGGCGACACCTGATGCATCTCAACTGGCGGCCCGTGCACGATCTCGAGGATCTGCCCGCAAGCGTGCGCGAGTTCATGCCGCGCGAGGCCCCCGGCATGGCCTCGCTGCCGCCGACGCTCGGCGCGGCGCTCGAAGAGCTCGGACTGAAGCAGGCGAGCGACGTCGGCGTCGACGTGAAGAAGTCCGACGAGCTGTAGGACTCGTCCGCTAGCTGCGACTCACGGTCGCGAACACGCTCTGCGCCCATGCACGTGTTCGAGCGACCGATCGTCCACTCGCTGCCGCTGGAGGACGACCCAGCCGCGCTGCGCCTTGCGCTCGAGAGCGCCGATGTCGGCGTCTTCGAACTGGACGATCGCGGCGAGCTGCGTCGCTTCTCGGAACGTGCTGCCGCCATCTGGGGCCTGGAACGAGGCGGCCGCCTCGACCGCAAGAGACTGCTGGCCCTCGCTCATCCCGACGACCGTCCGCGGCTGCAGCAGGCCCTTGCGCTGCTGATCGATCAGTTCGCCGGTACGGCGCGTGTCGAGTACCGCCTCTGTCGCGACTCCGGCGCCGAACGCTGGATCGAACTGCGAGGACAACGTCACGTCGGTGCCGGAGCCGCTCGCGTCGTCGGCTCGGTGCGAGACATCACCCAGCGGCACACGCACCTGATCCAGAAACAGCGCAGCATCGAGACGCTGCGTGAAGTGAGCGAGCAGAGTCCTTTCGGTACCTACGTGCTCCACTCGCGGCTGCGCTTCCTCTACGCCTCGAAGGAAGCACGTCGCACGCTGGCCACCGTGCCCAACCTGATCGGGACGACGATTCACGACGCCCTGCGAACGCTCTGGCCCGAACCGACGGCGAGCCGCTACATCGCGTGTTTCGAGCACACGCTCGTCACGGGTGAGCCGTGTTCCGCCGCCCGCACCGTCGAGCGGCGCGCGGACTCGCTCGCCACCGAGGCCTGTGACTGGCGCATCGAGCGGCTGACCCTGCCCGACGGCCAATTCGGCGTGGTGTGCCACTACTACGACCTCACGCGCGAATTCCAGCTCGAGGCGCAGATCAAGGCGCGCGAGCGGCACCTTCACCTGATCGCGGAGACCGCGCCGGCAATGCTGGCGCACGCGGACCGGAACTGCCGCTACCGCTTCGTCAACCGTGCCTACGCGGCACGTTTCGACCGGAACGCGGGGGCGCTAATCAGGAGCCGGCGCCCGGACGTGCTGGGGGAGCAGCGCTTCGAGCGGGTTCGCCACTTCGTCGAGGCGGCGCTAATCGCGAGCCAGGCGAGCCCAAGCGCCAGGTTCGGCATCACGAGCGTCGGAATCGTGCAGGTCGACTCGCAGTCCCTGCGCTTCGTGCAGACCAACGAAGCTTTCCAGGCCCTCACGGGCTACTCCGAGGAGGAACTGCGGTCGCTCACCGTCCTCGACATCACCCACCCCGAGGATCGCGAGCGCGATGCCGGGATCATGACGCGCCTCGGCCGCGGGGAGATCGAGGGCTATGAGATCGGCAAGCGCTACCTGAATCGCAGCGGCGACACGGCGTGGGCGCACTCCACCGCCAACCTCATACGCGACGAAACGGGGGAGCCACGCGTTACGTATCCGTCGTGCAGAACATCACCAGACGCAAGGCGCACAAACTTGAACTGCGTCGCAGTCGCGAGCGCCTCGAGCTGGCGCTGCTCGCCGGCGACGCCGGCCTGTTCGAATGGCGGGTGCTGGCGCACGAAGGCAGCGTATCGGGGGTTCTTCGGAACTACTTCGGCACCATGGCGGAGACGGGTCGCATCAGCTCGGAGGACTGGGCGCGCATCGTACACCCGGACGACGTCGTGACCATCCGGCAGATCTTCGAGGCCGCGTATTCGATGCGCGACGAGCGAGTCGCCTACGACTTCCGAATGTGCACGCCGCGCGGCGAGCGCTGGCTGAACGCGCAGGCGCGCATCGTCTACGATGCCGACGGCCGGCCTGCCGAAGTCTACGGCGTCAACTTCGACGTCACCGATCGCCGGCTGGCCGCAGAAGCCCTGGCGGACCGCAACCGGCAACTGCACCTGCTGGCGCGCACTTCGCAACAGCTCGTCCTGAGCGAACGCGACGAACACGACGGGATCGACGCGGTGTTCGCCGAGATCGGCGCGGCCATCGGCATGGAGTCCTGGTTCCACTTCCGGGTCGAGGCTCAGGACCCGACACTGCTCACCCTGTACAGCGCCGGCGGGGTCAGCGACGCGGAGCGTCGGGCGTTCCGGTCCCTGCGCTTCGGCGAACTGCTATGCGGGCAGGTTGCGGAGTCGCGAGACCTGCTCATCGTCGAGGACCTGCAGGCGAGTGCGCAGCCGGGCTGCGATAGCCCGGTCGCAGCCGGAGTGCGCTGCTACGTCGGCTTCCCGCTGCTGGTGCGTGGCGAGCTGGTCGGCACGCTGGCCTACGTCTCGCGCGAGCGGACGCACCTGCGCGAGGGGGACGTGCAGCTCATCCAGACTCTCTGCGACCCGTTCGCCGCCACGATCGATTGGCAGCGCCTGCTGCGCAACCTCGAGCAGTCGGACCGACAGAAGGACAGGTTCGTGGCAACGCTGTCGCACGAGCTGCGCAACCCGCTGGCTCCGATCCGCACGGCCGCGGAGCTGCTTGCGGCTCCCGGCGTCGATGACGAGCAGATCGACTGGGCGCGAGGCGTGATCCAGCGCCAGGTCGGGCATGTCGCGCTGCTGCTCGACGACCTCCTGGACCTCGCGCGGATCACCCAGCGCAAGCTCGAGTTGCGCCGCGAGTCGGTCACGCCGCCGGAGATCGTCGAGTCGGCGGTCGAAGCCGCCCGTCCGCTGATCGAACGCAAGGGTCATCGGCTGCAGCTCGATCTGCAACCCGACCTGCCGGCGTTCGAAGCGGACCTCGTCCGCCTGTCGCAGGTCATCTCGAACCTGCTCACCAACTCCGCGAAGTACACCGAGTCGGGCGGCGACATCGTGCTGCGGGCGCGACTCGACGACGGCGACTGACTCCTCGTTCAGGTGATCGACAACGGCATCGGCATCGCGCCCGAGCAGCAGGGGAACCTGTTCGAGATGTTCTGGCAGGCGCAGGGCGCCGGGCCCTGGTCGGAGGGTGGCCTCGGCATCGGCCTCGCACTGGTGAAGGATCTCGTGGATCTGCATGGCCGCACGGTCACGGCGGTCAGCGATGGCCCGGGCCGCGGCAGCACGTTCACGGTACGCCTGCCGCTGCGGCCCTGCTCGCCGCCGGCCGCGAGCGATTCAACGCCCGCGCACGAGGTTCCCGGAGCAGAGCGCGCACTGCGCGTCCTCCTCGCCGACGACAAGCGGGATGCCGCGGACTCGCTCGGCACCCTGCTGCGGCTGTCCGGCTACGAGGTCGAGGTGGTCCACGGCGGCGCCGAGGCGCTGGAGCGAGCGCGCCGTTTCCGGCCCGACGCCGTCGTGCTCGCCATCGGCATGCCGGACCTCGACGGCTACGGCGTGGCTCGACTGATTCGCGCCGAGCCCTGGGGCGCCGATCTGCGCCTGATCGCGCTCACCGGCTGGGGCCGGGAAGATGACAAACGGCGCGCCCGATCCGCCGGCTTCGACGCTGACCTGACCACGCCTGTCGAACTCGACGAGCTCGAAGCCGTCCTGCGCGCGTAGTCATGGCCGCGTGGGGCGCGCTATGCTGTCCCGCGACATCCAGGGCGGAGACCCGAAGGTGGGCGACATCACCGAGTTGCTGTCCGCTTCGCGGGACGGCGACGTGGCGGCACGGGACGAGCTGTTTCGCCGGGTCCATAGCGAGCTGGTGTCGATCGCCCGCGCCCGACTCGCCCAGGCACCCGCGCTCACCGAACTCGACGCCTGCGGCCTCGTCAACGAAGCCTACGTGCGCCTGGCAGGCCGGACCGGCCTGCCCGGTGCGGATCGGCGTGCGTTCTACGCCTACGCCGCCCGCCTCATGCGCAGCGTCATCGTCGATCGGCTGCGGGAACGTCGTGCCCTGAAGCGCGGCGGGGATCTGATCCGGGTCACCGTGTCCACCGAAAACGCGCAGGACCCGGTCGATCAGGAGCAGTTCGAACGGCTGGATGCGGCGCTGACGGAACTGTCCCGCATCGACGAGCGTGGTGCGCGCATCGTCGAGATGCGCTTCTTCGCCGGACTGTCGATCGAGGACGTCGCCGCGACGCTCGAGCTCTCGCCGGCCACCGTGAAGCGCGACTGGATGAAGTCGCGCGCGTTCCTGTTCCGCGCGCTGAGGCGCTAGCCGTGGAAGCGGGCTCGCTCGACGTCGCGGCCTGGCGTTCGGCCCTCGACACGCTTGAAAGGCTCGTGTCGCTCGAAGCCGCGGAGCGCAGTCGACGCCTCGCCGATCTTGAACGTTCGGAGCCGGAGACGTATCGCGCCGTTCGCACGCTCCTCGAAGCCGACGCGCAGGCCGCGGCCGCCGGATTCCTCGAGGCCGATGCGCTTGCGGCGCTGCGCGACTCGGCCGGCGCGCCCGCAGGTCCTTCCAGCGCGAGAGCCGGAGAGCGCCTCGGCCCCTACGAGCTGCTTCGGCCCCTGGGCGCAGGCGGCATGGGCGAGGTCTGGCTCGCACGACGCGACCATGGCGGTTATACGCGCGAAGTGGCGCTGAAGCTGCTGCGGCCGGATCTCGCTTCGTCTTCGGTACGCGCGCGCTTCACCCGCGAAGGCCGCCTGCTGGCGCAGATGTCGCATCCGAACATCGCGCAGCTGCTCGACGCCGGCAGCGACGAGCTCGGCCGACTCTATCTGGTGCTGGAGTACGTCGACGGCGTGCGCATCGACGCCTGGTGCGATCGACGGGCCTTCGGGGTAAGCGAGCGCCTGCGGCTGTTACTGGACGTCTGTCGTGCCGTGGCGCATGCACACGGCAGGCTGATCGTGCACCGCGATCTCAAGCCCGAGAACGTGCTCGTCACTCGCGACGGCACCGTGAAGCTGCTGGACTTCGGCATCGCCAAGCTGCTGGAGGACGAGCACCGCACGGACGATGCGCTGACCGCGCTCACGCGCCTCGACGGTCGCGTGATGACGCCGCAGTACGCCGCGCCGGAGCAGGTGCTCTCGGCGCCGATCACCACTGCGACCGACGTGCATGCGCTCGGCGCCCTGCTCTACCTGCTGCTCAGCGGCCGCCCGCCGTTCGGCGACAGCGCCACGCTCTCGCGCGCCGACCTCACACGCGCCGTCCTGGAGCAGGACCCGGTCCCGCCCAGCCAGGCCGCGACCCGCCCGGACCTGCGGCGCACGCTGCGCGGGGATCTCGATGCCATCTGCGGCAAGGCACTGCGCAAGGACCCCGTGGAGCGCTACGTCTCGGCGCTGGCGCTCGCCGAAGACATCGAGCGCCATCTGCGGCACGAGCCGGTGGTCGCACGCGCTGGGCTGCGCGGCTATCGCGCGTCTCGCTTCCTGCGGCGGCATCGCGCGATCCTCGCCGGCACGGCCGTCGGCGTCGCCGCGCTGCTCGCCGGGCTCGTCGTGTCGCTGTGGCAGGCCGGGGTCGCGCGCGAGCAGGCGGCTCGCGCCACGGCCATCCAGAACTTTCTGATCGGCATCTTCGAACGCAACAGCGTCGCCCATCCCGACGGCGCGCGGGCCCGCGAGACGACGGCAGAGGACTTGCTCGCCCAGTCGACGCGTGAGATCCGCTCGGGGCTGGCGGAGACGCCCGAGCTGCGCGGCGAACTGCTCGGGGTCATGTCGCGGCTCTACGCCTCGCTCGATCTGCAGAAGCAGGCACTCAGTCTGCTGCAGGACAAGCTCGAAACCGACCGACGACTGCACGGCGAAGATAGCCTCGAAGTCGCGCGTACGCTGAGCCGCCTCGCCTACAGCCAGATCCAGATCGGCGACTGGACGACGGCCGAGACCACGGCACTGCGATCGATCGCCCTGTTCGAACGCCATGGCGCCGACTCCGAACTCGACTACGCCCTCGCCTACGGCCATCTCGGCCAGGCGGCGATGCGGCTCGGCAAGCTGCAGGACGGCAGCTCGCGCAATCACTATCGACGTGCCCTCACGCTCATCGAGACGCATCACCCGGCAGATCCCGCGCGCATCGAGATGCTGCACGGCCTGTCGCGCGCCGCGACCCACGATTCGCAGCACGAGCGCTCGCTCGCCTACGCCCGCCAGGCCTTCGCGCTGGTCGAGCGCGGTGAAGTGAAGGTCGACGGCATGACGCGTGGCGGCATCCATCAGCGCCTCGGCAACGCCCTGCACTGGCTCAGCCGCTACGACGAGGCTGAAAAGCACATGCGCGCGGCGATCGTCGACTACCAGCGCGCCGGCGGACGGGAGCATCCCTTCACCCTCGACGGCAAGCGCGAGCTGGGCGTGTTCCTGCTGTGGACGGGACGGCGGCAGGAAGCGCGCCGACTGCTCGGCGAAGTCCTGGCCGCTCAGGCCCGCGTCAAGGGAGGGGACGATCCCGAACTCACCACGCACGCGCGCTCGGACTACGCGAACCTGCTGTTGCTGCGTGGGGAGTTCGCCGCGGCCGAGCCCGAGCTGCTGCGCGCCATGGCCGTCTGGCAGCGCACGGGGGGCTCGCAGGTGACGCGCCCGCGGATGGATCTGTCGCGCATCCGCCTCGATCAGGGACGGCTCGACGAGGCCGCGCGGCTCACCGAGGGCATCGAGTTCGACATCGTCGCCGTCTTCGGCCGTGGCTCCTGGTCGCATGCCGCGGCGGTCGTGCGGCTCGGGCAGATCGCGGCGGCGCGCGGCGACGCCGACGAAGCGCGCCGTACGTTCGAGCGCGTCTGGAACGAGTGGCCCGAGCCTGACGACGCGCTCACCGCGAATCGTGCCGCGGCCGCGCTCGGCCTCGTGCGACTCGAGATCGCCGCGCAGGCGCGCGACGCCGCCCGCCGGCGCGCGGCTGCTCTGCTCGCCGCCATCGAGCGCTCCAGCGCGCGACCGGACATGCCCGATCAGGAGGCGGAGGTTCACCTGCGCCTGGGGCAGCTCGCCGTGCTCGACGCGGAGGCGCGCGGTCCGTCCGGCCCCTCCGGCCCGCTCGCCCCGGACGCCCTCCGGCACCTCGAACACGCGGCCCGGATGCGTGCGGCCATGGACGCGCCCGAGAGCGTCTGGCTCGCCGAGGCCCGCCTGTGGCTCGCGCGCGCGCGCTGGCAGAACGGTGAGCGCGACGCGGCACGTGCCCTCCTCGGGCAGGCTCGCGACGGCCTGGCCCACCATCCTTCGCTCGCCGCCCGCTACCTCGAGCTGCTGCGCGAGACCGCCAGGCGGTTGAACGGCTGAGCCGTTTTCGCGCGCGTTTCCGTCTGCTCCGACGGGACGGGCGCGTGCAGCCCAGAAAAGGCCGGGTGGGTGACCCGGCCGTGCATTCGCGCCTGCCCGGGATTTCGGGAGAGCGCCGTCATGTTTCGAAGCCAACTGTGGACGGCCGCGGTCGCCGCGGCCTGTGTGGGTCTGTGTCTGCCGACGAGCCACGCGACGACTTCGCCACCCGGGGCGCAGCCGGCGCCCCTCGTCGAGCGCGCCGGTGCGAGCCTCGCCGGCCTGCCCTTCATCGCCAATCGCGGTCAGACCGATGCGCGCGTGGCGTACTACACCGACACCTTCGCCGGCCGCGTGTTCGTGACCCATGCCGGCGACGTCGTCTATCGGCTGCACGCCGGTGCTGCGACCGACTGGGTGCTGACGGAGCGCTTCGTCGGCGGGCGATCCCGGCCGCGCCCCCGCGCAGATGAGCTCGCGCCGTCTCGAGTGGCATTCCTGCGCGCGGATCGGTCGCTCGAGGACGTGCCGACCGTCCAGCGCCTCTCGTTCAACGATGTATGGCCCGGCGTCGACGTCGCGCTCGCCGCGCGCCCGCGCAACTTCGAGAAGATCTTCACGATCGCCCCCGGCGCCTCGCCCGATGCGATCCGTCTCGCGATCGAAGGCGCATTGTCGCTGCGCGTCGACGCGGGCGACGGATCGCTGGTGATCGAAACCGGTCACGGGCCGGTTCGTTTCGCCGCGCCGATCGCCTTCCAGCCGGTGGCGGGAGCCGACCCCGCCCGGGCGCTGCACGATCCGGCGGCGCGCGTCGCCGTCGCCGCGCGCTACCGCGTCGAGGACGGCGCCTACGGCTTCGAGGTCGGCGCGCATGATCCCGACCGCCCCCTGCTCATCGATCCGTACATCCAGTCCACCTACCTCGGCGGCGGTGGCACGAGCTTCGGCATCGAGGCGGTGCGCGCGATCGCCATCCATCCGACCAACGGCGAGGTGTACGTCGCCGGGTTCACGGACTCCACGGATTTTCCCGCGGTCGCCGGCGGCGCCGTGGCCACTTCCAGCGTCGGCAACGGCTTCATCGCGCGTCTCAGCGCCGATCTGACCACCCTGCTGCAGGCGACCTACATCGGTGCCGCCTCGGGGGACGGCGACGCCAACGCACTGCTCGTCACCGCGACCGACGTCTTCGTCGCCGGTCGGACGGTCAGCGGCTTCCCGACCACCGTCGGCAGCGCACAGCCGAGCGATCCGAATCCGGGCACCGCGCAGAATGGCTTCATCGCCCGCCTGCCCCTGTCGCTCGCTTCGATCACGAGCGCGACCTATCTCGGCGGCACGCAGAATCTCGACACGCAGGTCAACGCCCTGTTGCTCCATCCGACGAACGGCGCCCTGTACGCCTGCGGTGAGACGCGCTCCGCAACCTTGCCCAACACCGCCGGCGGCTTCGACGCGAGCAACGTCAGCGGCGAGCGGGCGGCGTTCGTCGTGCGCATGCCCGTCACGTTGGCGAGCTTCACCCAGATCAGCTACTTCGGCGATCGCAACCGCTGCACCGGCATGACGGCCGATCCAGGCTCGAACGAGGTCTATCTCGTCGGGGGCGGCTTCACCGGCCTCGGCGCGATTCCGAACACCGTCGGCGGCGCCCTCGACGGGCTCAGTTCGGGTGCGTGGATCGCCCGACTGAACGAGACGCTGACCGCGAATCCGCAGAGCACCTGGATCACCGGCCTGGGCGCCAGCAATATCGCGGAAGGCGCCGCCATCCAGCGCCATCCCTCGAACGGCGACATCTACGTGCTCAGCACTTCGAAGACCGGCGCGCAGCTGCCCGCGAACGCCACCACCTCCGGCGGCCAGAGCACCTGCAGCGGCACCTTCAACTGCCTCGTGGTGCTGCGGCTGAATCCCTCCCTGACCGCCGTCGTCAACGGCACGTTCTACGGCAATGCCAACAACAGCTTCGGCGGGCCGACACTGCGGGGCTTCAACGGCCACATGACGATCGATCCGGTGAGCGGCGACGTTTTCGCCGTCGCGGATGGCAACCCCAACCTGCCCAACACCGGCGGCGGGCTGCAGCCGACCCAACCGACCGGCTCGAGCACGCCGGGACTCGCCGTTCGTCTGCGCGCCGATCTCGGCGCCATCATTCAGGCGACCTACCTGGGCGGCAACGGCCTCACCCAGCCGCAGGCGGTCGCCGTCCATCCCACCAACACCAGCCTGTACATCGCGGGCGGATCTACCTCCAACAACTTTCCCAACACCGCCGGCGGCGCGCGACCGACGCTGCAGGGCGGAAGCGATGCATTCATCGCGCGCGTGACGCCGGACCTGCTGGGTGCGGCTTCCGCCGGCGCGCTGCAGTTTGCGGCCGCGACCTTCAGCTCGCCGGAAGGCGACACCACGGTGCAGATCGGCGTGACGCGCAGCGGCGGCAGCGCGGGCGCGGTCTCCGTGCAGTACGCGACGTCGAACGGCAGCGCCACGGCGGGCGCCGACTACACGGCCGCCTCCGGTACGCTCAACTGGGCGGACGGCGATACCGCCACGAAGTTCTTCGGCGTCGCCCTGCTGGACGATGCGGCCGTCGAAGGCGGCGAGACGATCAACCTGGCGCTCTCGAACGCCGGCGGCGGCGCCACGCTCGGCACGCAGACGAGCGCCGTACTCACCATCACGGACAACGACGTCGCGGCGCCCGTCGTCTCGCTGAGCGCGAGCGCGCTGAACTTCGGCACCGTCAACGTCGGCGCGACCAGCGCCGCGCAGACGAGCACGCTCACCAACACCGGCAATGCCGCCCTGGTCGTCGGCACGGTGACGCGAACGGGTGCCAACGCCGCCGACTTCACCGTCGGCACCGACACCTGCTCCGGCCAGACGATCGCGCCCAATGCCAGCTGCTCGCTCGGCGTGACGTTCGCGCCGACGGCCGCCGGGGCGCGTGCCGCGCAGCTCTCGGTGCCGTCGAACGCGAGCGGCAGTCCAACGGTCGTCGGGCTCACGGGTACCGGCGTGCAGCCCGCGTCCCAACCCGGCACGATCCAGTTCGGCGCGGCGAGCTACAGCGTCAACGAGAACGGCGGATCCGTCACCCTCACCCTGACGCGCACCGCCGGCACCGACGGCGCTGTCGGCGTGAGCGTGGCCAGCGGTGGCGGATCCGCCACCGCCGGCACGGATTACACCGCTCTCTCCACCACCGTCAGCTGGGCGGCCGGCGACGGCGCGGCGAAAACCGTGGTCCTCAACGTCCTCGACGACGCCGCCAATGAGGGCAACGAGACGGTGACGGTGACGCTCTCTGCGCCCAGCGGTGGCGCCGCGCTCGGCACGCCCCCAAGTGCCGTCGTCACGATCGTCGACAACGACGCGCCTGAGCAGCAGACCGTGACCGTCGAAGCCAAGTACGGCAAGGGCGGCGGCGGCAGTCTCGGACTGCTGACCCTGCTCGCGCTGCTGCTGGGTGCGGGGCTGCGCATGCGTGCGCCGGAGCACAGGTGCGCGACGGCGCCCCGCGCCGCGCGCGGCGTCACCTGGGCAGCGATGCTGCTGAGTGCGTCCGCGGCGCCGGCGGTGGCGGCCGACGAGGCCGGCTGGTTCGTGGGCGCCTCCGCGGGCGTCGCCCGCTCCTCGCTCAGCGGCCAGGACGTCGCCTCGCGCCTGGCGGCGGCCGGGTTTCGCGCC
The DNA here is from genome assembly GCA_037444685.1 of Gammaproteobacteria bacterium. GTDB lineage: Bacteria > Pseudomonadota > Gammaproteobacteria > Steroidobacterales > Steroidobacteraceae > UBA964. The sequence continues at coordinate 143,194 of JBBILX010000001.1, read as the reverse complement.
GACGTCGACGCCGAGCGGTCACGCTTCGCGGCAACGCTGTCTGCGGGCTATCGCTTCGCGGCCGGCCCTACGCTGAGCGCCGCCTTCGTGCAGCTCGGCCGCTACGATGTGGACGTCACGGCGACGACCGCCAGCTCGGCGGCGCTCGCCAGCGCCGTCGCCGACGGCCTCGGTCACGCCGGTCGCGGGGCCAGGCTGAGCGTCGGCTGGGCTTTCGCCCTCGGCAGGGGATTCGAGCTCGAGCCGCGCATCGGCCTGCTCGCCTGGCGCTCGCGCATCGACGTGACGGCGGGCTCGACGTTCGTCACGCGTTCGGAGAACGAGAGCGACCCCGCTTTCGGACTGCAGCTCGCCTGGATACCGCGCGAGCGCTGGGCCTTCACATTCGAAGCCGATCGCTACCGCATCGGCTCGCGCAACGACGTCGACACGCTGCAGCTCGGCCTGCGACGCCGGCTGCGATAGCAGCCATGCGAGCGCCGGGTGGAACGTTTCCTACTGCAACAGCCTACCTCCTCGTCTCCACCCGCTTCGCTGCACTCGCCACGCTGGCCGCCGAGATCGCAGCATTCGCATGAACGTTTCAACGTACGCGCCGCCGGACCTCCGGTTGCGATCCGTCCGCGGCGCCGGGAGACCAGGAGTGAGCATGAAATCGATCGCAGGCCGATTCGCCTGTTGTGCGGCATGGCGCTGATCGCCGCCGGATGCACCTCGCGCGAGGCCGAACAGCAGGCGGACGCGCTGGAGAATCGGGCCGACACCGTGCACGACCAGGCCGCGCAGGCCGCGGACGCGACGGAGAACCACGCCGATCAGATGGACGCGCGGGCCGACGGCGTCGACTCGCCGACCGAGCAGACCATGGAGAATCAGGCCGATGCGGCACGCGAGTCCGCCGAACGCAGCGCAGATGCGCTCGAGGAAAAGGCGGATCAGGTGCGCGACGCTGGCCGCTGAGCGCCCGACCCGGGACGGGCGGCTGCGATCGTTCGTATCGCGGCCGCCTGTCGCGGGCCCTCTTGTATCCCAGCAAGCGCAGAGCCCATGCAGCACCAGAACGTCCGGAAATCGGAGATGAGGTTAGAAATCCTCCGAACAGAACGGTCGGGTGTCCACGAAAGCGGGACGAGCCGCTGCCGAGGCCTCCGATCGGCTGCATTCGGCTCACCGCACGCCGCAGCTCGCCCTCAACACATAGCTATGTGATGGCTATACTGACCGGACGTGAAGCTCGTATCGGCCCCGGATGTCGCCGCGTGGCTGCAGGAACGACCGGTAACGGAATGGGACGCAGGTAACGCGACGAAGAGCGAGTCCAAGTATCGATTCTCCGCTGCGGCCCTTGACAGTCTGCTCGACGGCCCCGTGCTGTTCGCTGGCCGAATCGTCGAGCCCGTTCATGACGAAGCACGTTACCTACTGCTGGGAACGAGCGCGGATGAACGTCACGCCGCGCTGGTCTTCGCTCGCTGGGGGGACCGGCTTCGATCCATCAGCTGCCGCGCGATGCGCCGCAAAGAGAAGGAGATCTACGATGCCGCGATCGAGCCGAAAGACTAGGCCGCGCAAGACCGCGAGGAGCGCGCGACGCAACGATCCGGCGCTGCGCGAGTTCGAGCGTCGCGATCTAGGGGCGGACATCAAGGCCGCCGGTACGAGCGTCGTCGTACGCGCGCAGCGGCCCACCTCAATATTGTTGAACGATGACCTCAAGGAAGCGTTGCGGCGCCGCGGACGGGAGCTGGGAGTGGGCTACCAGACCGCGGCGAAGATGATCCTGGCGAAGTACGTCAACGCCAAGCTCTAGTGAACCTCTGCACAGGTCATCCTGAATGACCGATACTGCGTGCAGCGAACAGCAGCGGCCGATCTGGACGAGTGGCGATAAAGCAAACGACGTTTGAAGCGCTGGAGTCACCAGGGCAAGGTGACGCGGCGCGAACGCTTTCTGGCCGAGATGAACGCGGTGATCCCGTGGCCGGATTTGCTCAGACTGATCGAACCCCATTATCCGAAGGCCGGTAACGGCACGCAGCCAATGCCGATGGAGCGGATGCTGCGTATTGACTTCATGCAGAACTGGTTCAACCGGTCGGACCCGGCGGCGGAGGACGCGCTGTACGACTCGGAGTCGATGCGCCACTTTGCCGGGATCGAGTTGGCCGAGGATACGATCCCGGACGAGACGACGATCCTGCGCTTTCGCCACCTGCTGGAGAAGCACCACCTGACCGAGGCGATCTTTGCGCAGATCCGCTCGCTGTTGGAGCAAACGCGCCTGCTGCTGAAGTCGGGGACGATCGTGGACGCGACGATCATCGCGGCTCCACCCTCGACGAAGAACGCCGAGAAGGCGCGCGATCCTGAGATGCACCAGACGAGGAAGGGCAAGGACTGGCACTTCGGGATGAAGGGCCACGTGGGCACTGACAAGCGTGGCACGGTCCACACACTCGTGACGACGGCGGCCCAGGCGTACTGGAGCGAGTTTCACCGCCAGTGCGCGAAGGGGGCGGGAGTGCGCTATCGAGGGCTGGCGAAGAACACGGCGCGGCTGTTTACCGCCTTTGCGCTGGCGAATCTCTATCTGCTGTGGCGACGGTTGTTGAGGCCCGGGGAGAGGTGTCTCTTGTGAACGGAGCGAACGCAGAAAGGCCGCCGAAAGGCCCGAGATACCGCCCCTTAACGACCAATCTTTCGGCATTCCAATGAAATCCATCGGCACCTTTGCTTCAGCAACCGCTCTCAGAGGCGGCTGCGCAGAGCTTCCCTAGTGCGTCGCTCGCGGACGTGGTCGGAGTGGCCGCGGCCGATTCAGCTGTATGCGTCTTCACCGGCATCGACCGCGCGTTGCGGGCCTGGGCAACAACGATGGCAAGCTCGGGGTGGGCGTGTTCACCAGCAACATCCCGACGCCGACCGCGGTGCCGACGCCGCAGGTCAACGGCGCGCCGCAGACCTGGCGCAACGTGCGCGGCTGCTCGCTGTTCTCGGTCGGCTGGACCGAGACCGGTCTGGTCTACGCGTGGGGACAGAACTCCTCGACCGCGCAGTGGCTGGGCGATCCGGCGCTTACGACCCTCACGGCAACTCCGAACCGGGTGCCTGGCCTCGACCAGGTGGCGGAGGCGACCTGCGGGAACGGAGGCAGCGCATGGATCGCGGTCCGCCGCAACAACGGCGAGCTGTGGACCTGGGCAGCAACTACGGTGGGCAGCTCGCCGACGGCGGTACCACCGCGCGCTACACGCCGATGATGGTGTTCAACCTCGACAACTGAGCCTCGCGGGCGATGCCGTCGCGCCCCAGCGGCGGCATCGCATGCGATCAACGCGGAAGTGAGGGGTGGACGGGCGGGGTTAGCAGGGTAATGCAAAACGCACGGAGAACGCCGATCCGATGGGGTGATGCCGAAAGCCAGGGCGTTTCAGCCTTTCGGATTGCCTTTCCGCCGCGGACGTCGCTCCTGTCCAAGGAACCTCAAATCTACCGGTCATGACAACGGGGATTTCAACGCGAACGCGATGCCTGTCGGTGCGGGACGCGGATATCGCTCCCGCCGCCGGGCCTGAACGCCGCTTTCGGCGGCACGCACCGACACCGATCCTACGCTCGCGCATCGAGCAACCTGCGTCGTGCCTGAACAAGTTGGCCAGCGCCGCGGTCACTTCCAACCGATGCGGGTTCTTGGCCAAGCCTCGGTAGCGCACCTTCTGGAAGCCGAACACGCGCTTGATGATGCCGATGCTGTGCTCGACCTTCTCGCGTACCGCGGACTGGCGGCGATTACGTGCCTTGATCCGCGCATCGATCCTGCCACCGAAGCGATAGCGCCGGTTGGTGAAGTCCCGTGCACCGGGAGCAGCCTTGCGGATTTCATCCGTCTGCCGCTGATACGCCTGATCGCCCCACACCCGCGTCTCCTTGCCATGCAGCAGGTGAGGCAGCGCATCGCTGTCGGCCACGTTGCCGGCCGAGGCGAGGATCGTGTGGATCCGCTTCGTCTTGCTGTCCACCCCGACATGCGCCTTCATCCCGAAATACCACTGCCGGCCCCTGGCCGTCTGATGCATCTCGGGGTCCCGCTCCTTGTCCTGGTTCTTGGTGGAACTCGGGGCGCTGATGATCGTGGCATCGACGATGGTGCCGTTGCCGATCTTCATCCCGTTCTCTTTCAGGTACTGGTTGGTCGCCTTCAGCAGCGTCTTGCCCAACCCGTTGCGCTCCAGCAGATGGCGGAACTTGCAGATCGTGGTTTCGCCCGGCGCCGCTTCGCTGCCCAGATCCACCCCGGCAAAGCTGCGCATCGCGGCCGAGTCGTACAGCGCTTCTCCCACTGCAGGATCGGAGAGGTTGAACCACAGCTGCAGGAAGTAGATCCGCAGCAACCGCTCCAGCGGCACCGGCGGCCTGCCGCCAACTGCTCCGCCTCCCTTCGGGTACACCGGCTCGATCGCCGCAGCCAGCGCCTTCTACGGCATGATCTGCTCCATCTCGCCAAGGAACTTCGCCCGGCGTGTCGTCCTGCCGTACTTCTCAAATCCACCCAGCGTCTGCTGCTTTATCGTTCCGGACCTCCGCGTACCGATGTTGCATCAGATCCAGCGGGTAAATCAGAGTTTCCCTAAGGGGCAGCGCGCCTCGCCCTTGAGCAGCGCACCCGCACCAGACCTGGCACGCCGCCGCGACGCACGCCATCGTGCGGCCGGTCAGGTTCCTGCATCAGACTCTGGCGATGGAAGACACGCAACGCTTCGGCGTCGACCCCGGCAGTCGGGCCAGCACGCCGATGGTTGGGATCGGGTGGTGTTTGTTCATGCCGCTTGACTCCGTACTCAAGTACGGCAGTAAGTTCAGGCCGCCCCCCACCTTCCAGCCTAGGAGAACCCGATGTCCGAATCAGCGCCAGAACCTCCGGCAGGACGCGGCGCACTGTTCGCTGGCGGACTGGCCGCGATCCTCGCTTCGACTTGTTGTCTCGGCCCCTTGGTTCTCGTCGCCCTGGGTTTCAGCGGCGCGTGGATCGGCAATCTGACAGCGCTTGAACCGTATCGTCCAATCTTCATCGGCGCAGCGGCGGTCGCGATGTTCTTCGCCTGGCGCCGCATTTTCCGCCCGGCGCAAGCCTGCACGCCCGGCGAGGGGTGCGCCATTCCGCAGGTGCGAAGCACGTACAAGCGGGCTTTCTGGATCGTTGCCGCGCTGGTTCTGGTCGCTCTCGGCTTTCCCTATGTCATGCCGCTTCTCTACTGATCAGGAGTTCATTATGACCCAGCACTTCTCCAAGCAAGCCATGAAACTCATTGCTGTGCTCTCTTTCGCCGCTGTCGTTGCGCCCGTGTGGGCCGGAACGCGGACGGTCACCCTGTCCGTGCCTGGCATGACTTGCGCCGCCTGCCCGATCACGGTCAAGAAGGCGCTCACCCGGGTAGAAGGCGTGAGCAAGGTCGATGTGCCCTTCGAGAAACGTGAAGCCATCGTCACCTTCGACGATACCAAGACCAGCGTGGAGAAGCTGACCAAGGCCACCAAAGACGCGGGCTATCCGTCGACGGCCAAGCAGTAACGAGATCCCTATGTCCGATTGCTGCGCGGTCTCTTCAGGTCGTCCCGCATGCCCGCTGCACATTGCCGTTCTCGGCAGCGGCGCCGCAGCCATGGCCGCGGCGCTGAAAGCCGTGGAGCGAGGCGCGCGGGTGACGCTGATCGAGCGCGGAACCATCGGCGGCACCTGCGTCAACGTCGGCTGCGTGCCGTCGAAGATCATGATCCGCGCCGCGCAGATCTGCCACCTCCGCCGCGAAAGCCCGTTCGACACTGGCCTCCCACCGGCGCCTACGGCTGTCCTGCGCGAGAAACTGTTGGCGCAGCAACAGGCGCGTGTCGAAGAGCTGCGCCGCGCCAAGTACGAAAGCATCCTCGACGGCAACCCGGCGATCAGGGTCTTGCTCGGCGAAGCGCGGTTCAACGACGGCCGCAGTCTGACGGTGCGGCTGAACGACGGCGCCGAGCAGCAGGTGACGTTCGACCGCTGCCTCATCGCCTCAGGCGCTAGTCCGGTGGTGCCGCCGATCCCCGGCCTCCAGGATACGCCCTACTGGACCTCGACCGAGGCGCTGGCGAGCGACACCATCCCCAAGCGCCTGGTCGTGATCGGCTCATCGGTGGTGGCGGTCGAACTGGCGCAAGCCTATGCCCGCCTCGGAGCAAAGGTCACGATCCTCTCGCGCAGGACGCTGTTTCTCCGCGAAGAACCCGCCATAGGCAAAGCGCTGACCGCGGCCTTCCGCGCCGAAGGCATCGACGTGCGGGATAACACACAACCAAGCCAGGTCGCGCAAGCAAACGACGAGTTCGTGCTGACGTTGCCGAATGGCGAGCTGCGAGCCGACCGGCTGCTGGTGGCCACCGGCCGCTCGCCCAACACCGGCAGCCTGAACCTCGAAGCGACGGGCGTCGCGGTGAACCAGCGAGGGGCCATCGTCGTCAATCAGAGGATGCGCACCAGCGCACCCGGCATCTACGCTGCTGGAGACTGCACTGACCAGCCGCAATTCGTCTACGTGGCGGCGGCGGCCGGCACGCGCGCGGCGATCAACATGACGGGTGGTGATGCCGCGCTCGATTTGACCACGGTGCCGGCGGTGGTGTTCACCGATCCGCAGGTCGCCACCGTGGGCCTCTCCGAGCAGGCAGCCCATGTCAACGGGGTCGACACCGATAGCCGCCTGCTCACGCTGGACAACGTGCCGCGCGCACTCGCCAACTTCGACACGCGCGGGTTCATCAAGCTCGTCGTGGAGGCGGGCACGCGGCGCCTGATCGGCGCGCAGGCGGTCGCGCCGGAAGCGGGTGAATTGATCCAGACGGCGGCGCTCGCCATCCGGGCGCGGATGACGGTGGAGGAACTGGCTGACCAGTTGTTCCCCTACCTGACGATGGTCGAGGGCCTGAAGCTCGCCGCACAAACCTTCAGCCAGGATGTGAAGCAATTGTCCTGCTGCGCCGGCTGATCAGCTTTTCGATTGTTCCACGAAGGCGCGCTGCTCATCCCACTGCGGCGATGGATCAAGCGCCACGCCAAACAGCGTGCTGCGGCGGGGCCGCGGTCCTCCCGCGCGGCCGCTACACTGTCGGGCGCCAGCGTGGTCACGTCGACCACCGAGCTCATGTGGTTGATGTCGATCCCCAGAGCCGGGTGTAGACGAGAACGAGGCAAGTCCAGGCAGTTGGGCGCAGCGCGAGGTTGCCGTCTGCCGTACTCTGTGCTGAATGGCACGCGGGATGCCTGTGGTCGGCCAGCTGGGAACCCGGCACTTCGCTGCGCACTTGCACGTGAGGCGGTCAGGCATTGCGGGAGGCGGCATGAACGGATCTCGATGGCTGCTACTGATCGGCGGGCTACTGACCGGACTGGCAGCCGCGCAGAGTGCCGCGAACCTCCCGGACCAGGTGCTTTGGGTGGGGCGATTCGATACCGCCTTGCCGGGCGAGCTCCCACCCCCATGGCGGGTCGTGCGCCTGTCGGAGAACGTGCCGCTGACGCGCTACCGCCTGCGCCAATGGGACGGCGTCGCAGCTGTCGAGGCGAGCGCCGCGGCCAGCATGGCCTTGCTCGCCCGCCCGCTCGAAGCCAACCTTGCGCGCACGCCCGTGCTGTGTTGGCGCTGGCGCATCGACGCACCGCTGAAGAGGGCCGATCTAAGCCGCAAATCGGGCGACGACTATGCGGCGCGCGTGTACGTCGCGTTCCGACTGCCCGCCGACGAGTTGGGGTTCGGTCTGCGCGCCAAACTCGCTCTGGCGCGGCGTCTGTTTGGCACGGACGTGCCGGATGCCGCGATCAACTATGTCTGGGACAACCGGCACCCGGTCGGGTTCGAGGCCGCCAATGCCTATACCGACCGCGCGCGCCTGCTCGTGGCGCAAAGCGGCGCGGCCGCCGCTGGGCGATGGATCGAGGAACGCCACGATGTGCTGGCCGATGCCGCGCGCGCCTTCGGCAGCCAGCGCCTGCGCGCCACCCTGCTGGCCGTCGCCAGTGACACTGACAACACCGGCGAATCGGCGCACGCCGGATTTGCCGACCTGCACTTCGTGGCGCGCGACCAGCCTTGCCGGTTCGCGACGGCTGCGGCGTCTCCTCCGGTGCCTTAAGACCGCGCATCGCGCGCCAACGACACGGCGCCGCCGGGTCGCCGCATCAGCCCTGCTGCAACGATGCGATCAGCGGGCAGCGAACCTCACCGTGAGCCGAGCCGCATCGCTTGACCAATGCGCTAAGGGTCGACTCGATGCGACGCAAGTCTGCGAGCCTCGCTCTCACGGCCGCGAGCTTGCGCTCGGCCTGCTCACGCGCCTCGGTGCAGTGTGTCCCATCCTCGAGCCTGAGCAACTCAGCCACTTCGCTGAGGCTGAATCCGAGCCGCTGCGCGGACCGGATGAAGCGCAGTCGCGCAAGGTCCGATTCCCCATAACGGCGGATGCTGCCGCGTGGGCGGTACGGCGCCGGCAACAGACCCTTGCGCTGGTAGAAGCGGATCGTCTCGACATTGACTCCAGCGGCCCGGGCGAGGGCACCGATCGGCAGGCCTGCGAATTTCTCGTTCATGGCGCTTGCTTCCGTACTTGAGTACGCGTCGAAGCTTAGCCGGTGACGACGGATCCTTGATCAAAGCCGCCGCGCCAAGCAGGGCTCGGTATGCTGCTGAGCACCGGGAGATCCGTGTGCCCTACGACGGTTTGCGTACGGACGTCGACGCATGGACTCACTTAGTGCATGGAGCTTCAGCGCTGCGAAAGGACGCCGTGGTGGGTTGCGAACTCGCCGGCCATGCGGCCACCGTCGACCGTCAGTTCGACCCCCGTGACGTGCTCGGCGGCATCGCTCGCTAGGAACACCACCGCGGCGCCGATGTCGCGCGGGTGACCGAGCCGGCCCATCGGCGTCGTCTCGATGTTGCGTCGGACGAACTGCTGCGCGCCCTCGAGCCCATACAGCTTGATCGCCCCCGGCGACGGCTTGTCGCCCTCCTCGAACAGCACACCAGGATGGATCGCATTGACGCGAATGCGCCGCCCGCCCGTGCAACCTTCGAGCGCCGGTGCGCGCGCCAGTTGACTGGTACCACCCTTCGCGAGGGAATAGGCGGTCGAGTTCGGTGAGCCACGCAGCGCGTTGAGCGCCGAGATGTTGACGACCGATCCGCGCCGATCAGCGTTGCGATCCATGAGCTCGAATGCACAGCGGATGCCGAGGAACATGCCGATCACGTTGACGTCGACCAGGAACCTCACGTCCTCGAGCGTCAGCGTCTCGCGAGGGCGCAGGCGCGAGACGCCCGCGCTATTGACGAGGATGTCGAGTCGCCCTTCGTGAGTGAGACGATCGTCGCGGACCGCGTGCCAGTCCTCCTCGCGCGTGACATCGTGCGGCAGGAAGCGTCCCGACTGACCGATGGCGGCGAGCCGTGCGAGCGTCTCGTCGGCGCCGGTCCGGCTACGGCCGGTGAAGACGACGCGCGCTCCCGCGGCGGCGAGCGCGAGCACGGTGGCGCGGCCGAGCCCTGCCGTGCCGCCGGTCACGAGCGCGATCTTGCCGTCCAGCATGCCCACGTTCAGCTCGCGAGGAAGCCGCCGTCGACCGGCAGATCCGCACCCGTCATGTAAGCCGCTCCCTCGCACGCCATGAAACGCACGGCCGCCGCGATCTCGTCGATCGTGACCACCGGCGCGGTCGGCAGCAGCGAGCCGTCAGGCCAATGCTCGGCGTCGCCCTCGACGCGTCCGGCGAGGACCACGTTGACGACAACCCCGTCGCGCGCCCGCGCGCACTCGAGCGCTGCCGATTTCGCCGACATCAGCAGTCCGCGCGACGCGGCGCAGAGCGCTGCGACGCCCAGCGCGGCCACCCGGGCCAGCACCGACAAGACGTGCACGAGCACGCCGCCACCGGCCGCGCGCAGCGCGAGGATCGCCTGCTGCTGCGCGAGCCAGCCCGCGGTTCCTAGATCGACGAAAGAGGCTTCGAAAGCGGCTCGCGAGGTCGAATCGAGGTTCGATCGCGGCACGCGATGACGCGCGAGCACGACGATCCCCGGCGGCCCGAGCGAAGCCGTGCAGCGCTCGAGCGCCTCGCGCCACGAGCCGGGGTCGAGCACGTCGAGAGGGGCCTTCACCCCGGCCTCGAACACGGCCGCACCGTCGGCGCGAAACCGCGTCGCGACGGCCCGACCGACGGCATTGTCGACGCCGGCGACGAACACTGGGCGGAGGCCGCCCTTACCGTTTCGGGCCGCAGCAGGCATGGGGTCTCCGGCCAGTCCGGCGTTCGAGGACAGCTCAGCGCGCCGGGTCGCGTGCGGCGGCGATCACCGAGGGAATCCGCCTCGTGGGCAGCGCGGCGAGGCGGGCGATATGCGGCGCGAAGTCCGCGCCGATCGCTTCACCCTCACCGGGCAATGCTTCGTAACCCCGTTCCCACGGCATCACGGCCTCGGGACCGCTCCCCGTCTCGCGCAGCCTCGGCAGGATGGCCGGCACCGCGCGGTCCCGCTCGGCCGCGAGCATCACCTCGAGCGTGCCGTGCGCGAGCAGACTGAGCCGCAGGTCCTCGAGCACGACCAAGGTTGGTGGCGAGACCGGCAGCGAGCCATCGAGCACGCGCTGCACCGCACGGTCGGGGTGCAGCCATTCATGCGCGACGAGTTCGCGGCCGTCCACGACGATGGACGTCTCGATCATTGCGTGCGCGGCGTAGAAACGCGTATCGAAGCGGCGCGCCGCTGCAGACGGAGTGATCCAGCGAGACCAGAGCTGAAGCTGCGCCGGAGTCAGCGCAATGCCACACTCCTCAAGCAGTTCGCGACAGGCGGCATGACGAAACGCCTCATCGACGCTGCGCGGGACACCGCGCCCCGGATCGAGCGCATCCTCGGGTTCGACGCGCCCGCCGGGAAACGCCCAGAGCCCGCCCATGAAGGACAGGCCCGGGTGGCGCCGGACCAGCAGCACCTCGGCGCAAGAGGCCCCGCCGCGCAGCAGCAAGACCGTCGCCGCATCGATCATCGATCGCCACACTGCGCCGCCGCGAAAGCCGCGTCGAGCGCTGACCAGTCGACGTCCTGACCCGGCTGCGCGACCAGCTCGGCGCGACTGTCGCGGCGCCAGCTCGACTCGCGCAGCGTCAGCGGACCGCCGTCGTGCTGCACCAGCAGCCAGCGATCCTCGGCGACGCGCAGCACGGCCTTGAAGCGGGCGCAGCCACGTGCGGCCGCGCCGAGCGTTCCGATAATCGCTGCCTCGTCGAAACAGACAGCCCGCCCAAACCACCAGTCGGCGCCGGCGCGCCCAAGGTATCGAACGACCCGGCGCTCACCACCCGCGAGGCGCACCAACTCGGCGCAGTCGACCTCGTGATGCCGGTCGTCCGATCGGCCGGCGGAGTGCACCTCCGCCATCGCATGATCGTCGGGACGCCGAATCTCGCGTGCGGCCGCGCGGCATGCACCGCGACCCGCTTGCAGCGCCGCGAGCGGCAAAGCGCCGTGGACACTCATCCCCGCCCATGCCTTGGCCGGACTGGCGCGCGCGACCAGCGACGCAAAGGCCTCGAAGTGCGCCGCGTCCGCGAGATCGCCTTTCGTGAGCACGAGCGCATCGCCGATGTCGAGCTGGTCGCGGAGCAGCGCGTCGGAACCCTCGAGCGCCGCGCCGAGGCGCGCCGGATCGACGAGCGAGACGATGCCCTCGAGCCGCAGCTGGCCCGCCGTCTCGTAGGCGAGCAGTTCCTCGACGATGCCTGCCGGATGGCCGATCCCAGAAGGTTCTACCAGCATGCGCGCCGGACGTACGTCGCTGACGAGGCGCCGCAGGTTGCGTTGAAAGTCCTGCTCGCCCGCGCAGCAGAGGCAGCCGCCCGCGATCAGCCGCACGTCGTAGGCGCCGCGCGCCGCGGCAGCGACCGTCAGCGCGTCGATACCGGCCTCGCTGTACTCGTTGAGCAGCACGACCCAGTTCTCGTGCGGCGGCTTGTCGGCCAGCAGCCGGGCGATCAGGGTCGTCTTGCCGGCGCCGAGCGGGCCGATGATCACGTGCACCGGAATCGGCGTCACGGCCTTCGGCGCCGGCATCAGCACCCTCGGCCGTCGAAGGTCGTAAGCGCGCCGTAGAGCTCAGGCCGGCGATCGCGAAAAACGCCCCAGCTCTGGCGCTGCGCCTCGATCTCGGCGAGGTCGAAGCCCGCGACGAGCACCGCATCGCCCTCCTCGCCCGCCTCCGCGACCTTGCCACCCGTGGCATCGGCGATGAACGACGAGCCGTAGAAGCGGATGAACAGCTTCTCGGGATCCTGCAGAGAACGCTCGACACCCCAGCGATTCGCGGCGACGAGCGGCATGACGTTGGCCGCCGCGTGGCCCTGCTGCGTGCGCTGCCAATGATCGCGCGAGTTGACCGGTGGCGCCGGCGGCGGCTCGGAACCGATGGCCGTCGGGAACATCAGGATCTCCGCACCCTGCAGCGCAAGCGCGCGCGCGGTCTCGGGGAACCACTGGTCCCAGCAGATGGCGACGCCAAGGCGCGCATAGCGGGTCGCAAACACGCGAAAGCCGGTGTCGCCCGGACTGAAGTAGTGCTTTTCCTGATAGCCGGGACCATTCGGAATATGGGCCTTGCGGTACACGCCGAGCACGCTGCCGTCGGCATCGACCATGGCGATGCTGTTGAAGAAGGCCTGGCCAGCCCGCTCGAAGAAGCTCACGGGCAGCACGACACCGAGTTCGCGCGCGAGGCCACGAAAGTGGCGCACCGCCGGATTCTCCTCGAGCGTGGTCGCGAGGCGCAGGTGCCGCGCATCCTGCTCGATGCAGAAATAGGGCGTCTCGAACAACTCCTGCAGCAGGATCACCTGCGCGCCGTCGGCCGCGGCGCGTCGCACGAGCGCCTCGGCCCGCGCGAGGTTGGCGCGCGCGTCCCAATCGCAGGCGAACTGCGTAGCGGCCACCGTGACGGGACGTGACGGCGCCAGAAGGTGCGAGGGCTGGGCGAGCATCGGCGAACTCCCGTGAGAGCGTCCGCCGAAGTGTAGGGCCTCGGCGCCCTCAGTGCAGCCAGCGCGGCGGCGGCGCGTCGGGCGCCTGCGGGAAGAGCACCTGGTCGAGCGCCTGCACGTAGATGGCCTCTTCGGCCGGGCCGGGCACGAGCACGTGGCCATTCAACAGAAGATTCGGCACGTTCTGCACGCCGAGCGACTGCAGCCGCTGCTCTTCGGCGAGCACCACCGCCACCGATGCATCCTGTTCCTGACGCTGCTCGACGAGCGGCGACCCCAGCGGCGAGGTCGGCGGGAATCCGCGTGCGTAGCGGTCGATCACCGACTCCTCGAGCCCGCATTCGCGCGCGATCGCGAGCAGCTCGGCCTCGAGACCGATGTTGCGACCCTGCTCGAAGTAAGCGCGAAAGACTGCATCGGCCACCTCGACGTGGCGTCCCTCGGCAGCGGCGGCGAGCACGAGCCGGTGTGCGTGAAGCGTATCGGGCACGACGCCGATGCGCGCAAAGTCGAAATGGATCCCGAGGGCGCGGCCCGCCTCTTCGAGGCTGCGCTCGGCGAACTCGACGGTAATCCCGGCGGGCAGGCGCCGCGCGAGATGGGCCTGCCAGGCGGACCCTCCGGCGACGGGTCGCGGCAGCCGGAACCCGTGCCAGCGCAGCAGCGGTGGCGCCGGAAGTCCCTGCACGGCGGTCAGCGCGCGCGCAATGCGGCGCACGCCAAGGAAGGACCACGGACAGGTGAAATCGGCCACGACGTCGAGGACCAGGCCCGCGGGCGGACGATGCAGTATGGGCAGTGCGTTGACCATGCCGCCTCTCTGGAGACGGTCTCGGCGAATTTCAAGTGCGGCGCGCAAGCCCCGCGTGGACCTCGGCGGCGATCCGAGTGGCCGTTTCCAGGGCGCGCAAGCCATCCTCGCCGTCGACAACGGGCCTGCGGCCCGTTCGTATGCAGTCGAGGAAAGACTCGATCTCCGCCCTCAGCGCATCGCCCTGCTCGAAGCTCTGCTCCTCGATCGTGACCGGCAGTGCCCCTGACGGCACCTCGGTCTCGCGTTTGCGGATCAGCGTGAGGATCTTCTGCTGCAGGTCGATGGAGAGGTAGGCGTCGTCCCGGAACACGCGCATCTTGCGCTCGGTCTTGAGGCTCACGCGACTCGCGGTCGCGTTGGCCGCGCAACCGTTGGCGAAACGCAGCCGCGCGTTGGCGATGTCGATCTCGCCCGAGAATACGGTGGTGCCTATTGCATCGATCGCGACGATCTCGCTGCGAACGATGGACTGCACGATGTCGATATCGTGGATCATAAGGTCCAGCACCACGTCGACGTCGGTGCCGCGCTGCCTGTACGGTGCGAGGCGCTGGCACTCTACGAAGCGGGGCCGCTCGAGCCAGGGTTCGGCGGCGAGGATCGCGGCATTGAAGCGCTCGAGGTGCCCGACCTGCAGGGTTCGCCCCGTGGCCCGAGCGATCGCGACCAGCTCGCGCGCCTGCTCGACCGTCTCGGTCACCGGCTTCTCGACGAGCACGTGGGCGCCGGCCCGCAGGAAGTCGCTCGCGATCGCGAAGTGCGCGGGCGTCGTCGTCACGACGCTGACGGCATCCACCTGCCCGAGCAGTTCGCGATGATCGGCGACAGCCCGGCAACCGAGTTCACTTGCGACTGACTCGCGGGCCTCCAGCCGGGAGTCGGCCACCGCGACGAGTTCGCTGCCCTCGAGCGCGGCGTACTTCTGCGCATGGAACCGGCCGAGATAGCCGACGCCGATCACGGCGGTCCTGAGTCTCCGCATCGTTGCTATTATGCGCCCTATCCGTCTCGAGTCGCCATGCAAGGACCCCACGCCCTGCTCCGCTCTCTGCGCGACGCGTCGCCGCTGCGCCGCGAGGCGCTGATCGCCGGCGTCTGCCTGCTCGCGGGGCTGTTCGTCATGCCGCTGCTGGTCTGGCTGGTCGGGCGCAGCACGCTCGGTGAGTACCGCCACGGTGGGTCTTTGGCGCTGCTCGGCGATTACCTCGCGGGGCTCGCGCGTGCCGAGCCCGCCTTCTGGGTGGTGCTGCTCGGGCCATACGGATTCGTGCTGCTGCTGCGCGCCATCCTGCGCGCGGCCCGCTGAACGGCGCGATCGAGAGGCTCAGCGGCTCTGCATCAGCGCGCGGCTGCGGTCGCGCACCGCGCGGAACTCGTTGCCTTCGTACCAGTTCGGGAAGGCGCGCTCGCGCGCGAGCCGCGCACCGACCGCGTACAGCAGCTCCAGGTCCTGGAGTGGCGCACGCAGGTCCGAGCCGCCGGCGATGAACTCGTCGCCGGGCTTGTGATAGCGCTGCGCTTCGAAGGCGGCGCGCTGCTGCTGCCCCCATGCGCTGCCGCGCTCGAGATCATCGATGCCCGCCTTGAAGTAGAGCGCCGGCACACCGGCCTTGGCGAAGTTAAAATGATCCGAGCGATAGAAGAAGCCCTTCTCGGGCGTGGGCTCGGCCCGCAGCACGCGTCGCTGACGTGCCGCCGCCGTCTCGAGGTAACGCTCGAGCTCCGAGGCACCGTAGCCGATAACGGCCACGTCGCGGGTCGGCCCGCCAAAGTGCAGCGCGTCCATGTTGAGCGCCGCAACGGTCTGGGCCAGCGGAAACAGCGGCTGGGCCACGAAGTGCGCCGAGCCGAGCAGCCCGGACTCCTCGAGCGTCAGCGCCAGGAACACGACGCTTCGCTCCGGCCGCGGCCTGCGCGCGAACGCCGACGCGAGCTCGAGCAGCCCGGCAGTACCCGTGGCGTTGTCGACGGCGCCGTTGAAGATCACGTCGCCGCCGGCGCCGGCGACGCTCATCGCGCGCCCCAGATGATCCCAGTGCGCCATGTAGACGACGTACTCATTGGGGTGCCTTGCGCCGCGCAGCACACCGACGACGTTGGCCGATTCGCCGCGACGGATCGCATTGCGCACCGCGCCGCTCGCGTCGAGGCCAAGCTCGATGCCGCGAAAGCCGCGCTGCGCGGCGCGTCGCTTGAGCTCGTCGAGGTCGTGCCCCGCAGTGCGAAGCAGACGCTCGGCAGCCTCGCGCGTGATCCACCCCTCGAGCGCGACGCGGCCCGCGTTGCCGTCCGGCGTCACCGTATCGAGCTGGGGGCCGCTCCAGCTGTTGACCACGGTCTCCCACCCGTAAGCGGCTGGTTCGGTCTCGTGCACGATCAGCGCCGCTGCCGCGCCCTGGCGCGCCGCTTCCTCGAACTTGTAGGTCCACCGGCCGTAATACGTCATGGCCCGACCGTTGAAGAGGGTCGGGTCACCGACGTCCCAACCCGGATCGTTGATCAGGATGATTGCGGTCTTGCCGCGCATGTCGAGCCCGGCATAGTCGTTCCAGCCGTATTCGGGCGCCACGACGCCATGACCCACGAACACGAGTGGACTATCGGTCACCGAGGATTCGGTCACGACGCGCTTGGTCCAGATCACCGCATCCCGACCGATACTCAGCGCGTCGGCGCCGAGTCGCAAGGCGGCGTCGCTGCCCGCGGTGATCTCGACGAACGGTACCCGCTGCAGGTAGCTCGAGCCGTCGCCGGGCTCCAGACCGAGGCGTCGGAACTCGGCCACGAGGTAGTCCAGCGTGCGCTGCTCACCGCGCGTGCCGGGCTTGCGACCTTCGAACTCGTCCGAGGCGAGCGTCGCCAGATGCCGCTCGAATCCGGCCGCGTCGATGACGGGGCGCGGCGGCGCGCCGCCGGGCCCCGCCCCGGCCGCGCAGGCCGCGACGGTCAGGGGAACCAGCAGCGTGCAGACGTATCGAACGACCGAAGGCATGAGGTCTTTGCCTCACCCCGGCTCGCGCGGCCAGTACAGCCAGACGACCGCGGCAAGCATCACTAGCAGCGCCGCATGGGCCAGATGCCGCCACGGACGCAGGCGCAGTTCGCCGAGGAAGCTCACGCCCGCAACGGCGGCGGCAAGCAGCATCGTGGCGAACGTGCGCAACAGTGGCCCGAATTCCTCACCGATCCGGTCAGTATGCTCGGGTAGCAGCGCGAACACGACCAGGGTCAGCGCCAGCCCGACGGCGATCGAAACCGTGGACCCCATCACGATTCCGAGCAGCACTGCGAGCGGGCGCATGGCGGGTTCTCCGGAGGCCATCGGCCGGGGGGCGGAGCTTCTGCGGCACGGCGCACTTGCCGAGCCTTGCGGACCCCTCTAGCCTTGGCTCGGATTGTACTGAACGAGCCGCAGATGCTGCACGCTAGACGCTCCTCCCCCGCCTGGATCGTGACCCTTGCCGCCGCGGCAGCGTTGCTCGCGCTCGGCAGCTCCTCGCGTGCACCCGCGAGCACCCAGGCGCTGCCGGTTGGCGCGATCGCGCCGACGGACCGCCAGCGCATGATCGCCCGACAGGTCGGCACGATCCTCGAGGAGGAGCATTTCCGGCGCGCGGCGCTCGACGATGCGATGTCGGCGGACGTGTTCGATCGCTATCTCGAATCGCTCGACGGGCAGCGCAGTTACTTCCTTGCCAGCGACATCGCCGAATTTCAGAAGTCGCGTCTGCTGCTCGACGACATGCTGCGCACGGGCGAACTCGAGCCTGCCTACGCGATCTTCGCGCGCTACCAGCAGCGCAACCGCGAGCGGATGCAGTACGCCATCGCGCAGCTCGAGCGCGAGCCCGACTGGACCGTCGACGAATCGTTCGAGTTCGAGCGCAAGGATGCCCCCTGGGCAAACTCCATCGCGGAGCTCGACGAGCTGTGGCGCAAGCGCGTCAAGAACGACGCCCTGTCGTTGCTGCTCGCCGGCAAGAGCTGGCCCGAAGCGGCGGATCTGTTGCGCAAGCGGTACGAGCGTGTGCTCAAGCGCGTCGACCAGGTCACGCCGGAAGACGTCTTCGAGAATCTCATGAACGCGTACGCGCGAACCTTCGACCCACACTCGAGCTACCTCTCTCCGCGCAACTCCGAGGAATACCGGATTCAGATGAGCCTCAATTACGAGGGCATCGGCGCATCGCTGCAGCTCGTCGACGACTATGTGACGGTCATGAACGTCATCGAGGGGGGGCCCGCGGCCGTCGCCGGCACGCTGAACGTCAACGACAGGATCGTCGCGGTCGGGCAGGGCGATTCCGGACCGCTCACCGACGTGATCGGCTGGCGCATCGACGACGTCGTGCAACTGATCCGTGGCAAGGGGGGGACGACGGTGCGTCTGTCGGTGCTGCCGGCGGGCGCCGCCCCGGGCACACCCGAGAAGAAGCTGTCCTTCGTGCGCGGCAAGGTCACGCTCGAGGCGCAGGCGGCCCGGAAGGAGCTGCGCACGCTCAAGCGCGGCGAGCGCGAGCTGCGCATAGGTGTTATCAACGTGCCGGGCTTCTACTCGGACTATGAGGCGCAGCGCGCTGGCAATCCGGACTATCGCAGCACCACGCGCGACGTGCGGCGACTCGTGACGGAACTGCAGAAGGACGGGATCGACGGCCTGATCCTCGACCTGCGCGGCAACGGCGGCGGCTTCCTGCCGGAGGCGCAGTCGCTGACGGGACTGTTCATCGATCGGGGTCCGGTCGTACAGGTGAAGTTCGCCAATGGCGACAAGGAAGTGCTCGAGGACACGGAGGCCGGCTCGATCTACGGGGGTCCCCTGGCCGTGCTCGTCGACCGCTTCAGCGCCTCGGCGTCGGAAATCTTCGCGGGTGCGATCCAGGACTACCGACGCGGCGTGATCCTCGGTCAACGTACCTTTGGCAAGGGCACCGTGCAGAACCTCGTGCCGCTGTCGAGGTGGTCCTCACGTCCCGTCAACGGCCAGCTCACCGTCACGATCGGCAAGTTCTACCGGGTGACCGGCGAGAGCACGCAGCATCGTGGCGTGGAACCTGATGTGCCGCTCGCGTCGCCGATCAGTCTCGAGGACGTCGGCGAGAGCGCCCTCGACGACGCCCTGCCCTGGGATCGGATCGCCGGCGTGCCGTTCCGCGCGGCGGGGCAGTCCGGGGTGGCGCTGTCGCGGCTCGCGCTCGAGGAAAGCGCACGCGCCGAACGGGATCCCAACTATCGCTGGCTCGTGCAGGACATCGCCGCAGCCACCGAACTGCGCAAGCAGAGGAGCGTGTCGTTGAACCTCAGGTCGCGGCAGGCCGAAAGGACTCGTCTCGAAGCCGAGCGGCTCACCCGCGAAAACCAGCGGCGCAGCGCTCTCGGCCTCGCGCCGATCAAGAGTCTCGATGAACCCGAGGCGACTGACGCCCCGGACGTGATTCTCGAGCAGGCCACCGAGGTCATGGGTGACATGGTGCTGGGGCTGAACGGTGACCCAAGCCGACCGGGAAGCCGAACGATTCGCGCACAGAATCGACCCACCGGGTCGAACTAGCGCGATCGGCCGGCAGGGGTCTGCCCCGTCGCTTCGAGACCTGGGCCTGCGCGTCTCGGAGGCAATGGCTCAGCGCAGCAGCGCCTTGAATACGTCCCAGAGATCGTCGCCGAGCACGTTCAGGGGTCGCCCTGAGCCAGCTGACGCGGGCTCGGGGGATGGCGGCGAGAGGCCGAGCAGATTCGAGTCTCGCGTCGACGGGCCGCCGGCCGGTAGCGCGACCGATTCCGGCACCGGCACGGTGTCGTCCTCGCCGCGGTAGACCACGGTGCGCGCGATGCGCTCGACGCGTGCGCGTATGTCCTGCGCGAGGTTGTCGCGCCTCGCCAGTGCTGCCTGGGCACGGGCGATGTCGGCCATCAGCGCCTCGCAGTCAGAGCGCGAGCCGTATTCGTCCGAGGGCTCGCGCCTCAATACGGCGGCGCGTGACAGGGCCAGCAGCGGCGTGCGCGCGAGCCGCTCCGCCAGAACCTCCGCGTAGGCGATCACGGAGACATTGACGGCCCGCCGGGCGGCGACCGATAGCCCGGGAAAAGGGACCTCCGCCTCGCTCAGGATGCGTTCCAGCTCGGTGCGTGCGTCGGCCAGCTCGGCCTGGGCGGCGCTCTCGCGCTTGCGGGCGTCCGCGAGCTGCTCCTGGAGTCTGCGCCGCCTGAAGTGATGCCACGGACGACTCAGCGACTCTACGGTGCGCGCCAGAGCGCCGGTGCTGCGCGCACTCTCGGCCGCCGCAGCCTCTGCTTCGCGCAACCGGGCCTCCGCCTGCTGGCGTCGCGCAAACTGCCTCTGGTTGATCTCGGCGAGGAACCGGCGCTGCTCCCGATCGACGTGCTGGCGCTCCAGATCGGCGCTGAATGCGCGCAGCAGGTCCGACCCCTGTCGCCATAGGCGGCGCAGCTGGTAAAACACCAGCGCCGGATAGCCCGTCTCGATGGTGCCCAGCCTGTCTTCGAGCTGCTCGAGCAGCTCTCTGACTCTCGCGGTGGCGCCTTCCTGCTGCTTGAGCCGGTCCTTCAGACGGTGGACCTCGTCCTGCAACTCGACATAGGCCTTCTTGAGCTCGGCACGGTTGCGAAACAGCTGCAATATGCGCTGCTGCTCCTCGTCGTCCTGCGAGGGAAGCAGGGCCTGCTTCGCAATCTCGATCGGATTGAGGGCTCTCATCGAGTGGCGGGGAGATGGCTCTCAGCGCCGCACGAACCGGTGTCCGCGATCCATGCAGTACTCCAGCCATTTGTTTAGCATGACGTTGCGCGCCCAGCGCTGATCGAGTTCACGCTCCACCGGCGTGCGTCCGGCCGCGAAACCCGCACACTCGACCACGCGCGCGTCATGGTAGACACGCAGCAGCATGTCCGGCACCGGCTCGCGCGGATCGCCGCCGGGCCTGTCGAGCCAGTAGGTCAGGTTCAGGCCGCAGGTGTAAGGGGTGCGATCCGTGACGCTGAGAACCAGTTCACAGTCTCCATCGACGACCGAGCGACTGACGTCGGGCAGCTTGCGGAGGTCGCCGGCCAGCTGCACAAGCCGCACATGATTGCTCTCGTACAGACCCATCAGCGCCACGAAGCTGCGGGGCCGCGCGCGCCAGCTGCTCGGTGCCCGACAGTCACTGATCGGGTGGATACTCGTCATGCGACCACTATAGCGTTTCCACGCAGTCGGGCAAACGATCCGGGCGCCGATGTGGAGCCGTTCTCTATGAGTGCACGCGTCGCTCGATGCCCGTGGCCTGCATGATCCGGCTCGCGATCTCCTCGATGGAGCAGTCAGTCGTGTTGATGTACGGGACGGAGTGTTTGCGGAACATCGCCTCGGCGGCCCTGACCTCGTATTGCACCTGCTGGAGCGACGCGTAGCGGCTATCCGGCCGCCGCTCCTGCCGGATCTGCTGCAGCCTTTCGGGTCGTATAGTCAA
The DNA here is from genome assembly GCA_037444685.1 of Gammaproteobacteria bacterium. Lineage (GTDB taxonomy): Bacteria > Pseudomonadota > Gammaproteobacteria > Steroidobacterales > Steroidobacteraceae > UBA964. The sequence goes on along the minus strand of JBBILX010000001.1, from coordinate 121,857 downwards.
TCCATACAGACGCGAGCGATACGGCTGAAGGACCCGGGGCAGCGTGGCGTGCTCGAGATCGTCGTCGGTGAGCGGGTAGTTGGCCGCGAAGACGCCGTAGTGAAGAGCCATGTAAAGGCAGGTTGGGGTCTTCCCCGACCGCGACACGCCGACGAGGATCAGGTCGGCACGCCCGTAGTCGCGAACCGAGCCGTCGTCGTTCGCCATCGCGTAGTTGGTGGCTTCGATGCGCGCCGTATAGGCGGACGAGTCGGGCACCCCGTGCGCTCGGCCCGGACGATGCGTCGAGCGCACCTGGAGCTCGCGCTCGATCGCGCCGACGAAGGGTTCGAAGAAATCGAGGAACAGTGCATTGCTGCGTTTTACGATCTCGCGAATCTCTTCCTGCACGAGAGTGCCGAAGATGATCGGCTTGAGCCCCGACTCCGCCGCTGCTTGGTCGATGCGTCTGACGGCCTCCTCCGCCTTGTCAACGGTGGATACAAATGGCAAAGTGACTTGCCTGAACTCCTCGTTCTCGAACTGCGTCAGCAGGCTGTGCCCCATCGTCTCGGCCGTCACGCCGGTCTGATCCGACACGAAGAACACGGTTCTCCTGCTCACGCTTCGCTCCTCGGCATCATTGCAGTGTTTCACCATGTCTTCAGCGCGGCAAGGGCTCGAGGAGCCGGCCGCAGGCTCTAGTGGAGTGCCATACGATGTCCGAATTCTCCCCCCGTGTGCCGGCTGGTTCGGATCCCGATTACGTGCTCCCTTTCGAGCGTCTGCAGATCGGCGATGTCGAACGCGTCGGTGGCAAGAACGCGTCGATCGGCGAGATGATCGGCCAGCTGGCGCGGCTTGGGGTCAAGGTCCCCGGCGGTTTCGCGACGACCGCCGCGGCCTACCGCGAGTTCCTTCGACAGGGTGGACTCGACGAGCGGATCCGCGCAGCGCTCGCGACGCTCGACGTCGATGACGTGACCGCGCTGGCGGCCACGGGTGCGCGCATCCGGCGCTGGATCCTCGACACGCCCTTTCCGCCGGCGCTCGAACAGGCCGTGCTCGCACAGTTCCGGCGCATGGCAGGCGGTCGCGACATCGCCGTGGCGGTTCGCTCCTCCGCGACGGCCGAGGATCTTCCGGAGGCCTCCTTCGCAGGCCAGCAGGAAACCTTCCTGAACGTGCGCGGCGAGCAGGCGGTGCTGACCGCGATGCACGAGGTGTTCGCTTCGCTGTTCAACGACCGTGCCATCGCCTACCGCGTGCACCAGGGCTTCGACCACTCCCTCGTGGCGTTGTCCGCGGGCGTACAGTACATGGTGCGCTCCGATCTCGGCGCGAGCGGCGTGATGTTCACGCTCGATACCGACTCCGGCTTCCGCGACGTCGTCTTCATTACAGCCTCCTACGGGCTCGGGGAGACCGTCGTGCAGGGCGCCGTCAATCCCGACGAGTTCTACGTCTACAAACCGGCGTTGCGCGCCGGCAAGCACGCGATCCTGCGCCGCAACCTCGGCGCCAAGGCGACCCGCATGGTCTACGGCGAACCGGGCTCTGGCGAGCGTGTGCGCACGGTCGAGGTTCCGCCGGCCGATCGTCAGCGATTCTGCATCGGCGACGCGGACCTGATCACACTCGCCCGACAAGCCCTGATCATCGAGCAGCACTACGGCCAGCCGATGGACATCGAGTGGGCACGCGATGGCGAGACCGGCGAGATCATGATCCTGCAGGCACGTCCCGAGACAGTGCAGAGCCGCGCGGGTCGCAGCATTCAGCGCTTCACGCTCAAGGACCGCTCGCGCGTACTCGCCACGGGACGCAGCATCGGCCAGCGTATCGGCGCTGGATCCGCCCGCGTGATCCGCGACGCTGCAGAGATGGCGCGCGTCCAGGCCGGCGACGTGCTGGTCGCCGACATGACCGATCCGGACTGGGAACCCGTCATGAAGCGCGCCGCGGCCATCGTCACCAACCGCGGAGGACGCACCTGTCATGCGGCCATCATCGCCCGTGAACTCGGCATCCCGGCCGTCGTAGGCTGCGGCAATGCAACGGAGGCGATCCGTGAGGGCCAGGACGTGACGGTCTCGTGCGCCGAGGGCGATACCGGTTACGTTTACGAGGGCTGCCTCGCGTACGAGCAACGCCAGATCGAACTCGACGCCCTGCCGCCTCCTCCGGTCAAGATCATGATGAACGTCGGCAACCCGGACCGCGCCTTCGACTTCGCCTCGATCCCGAACCACGGCGTCGGTCTCGCCCGGCTCGAGTTCATCATCAACCGCATGATTGGCGTGCATCCGCGCGCACTGCTGGAGTTCGACAGGCTCGACGCCGAGACGCGCGAACTGGCGCGCGCACAGATGGCAGGCTATTCGGGTCCTGTCGAGTTCTATGTTGAGAAGCTGGCCGAGGGTATTGCGCAGATCGCCGCCGCATTTTCCCCCGAGCCCGTCATCGTGCGCCTGTCTGACTTCAAGTCCAATGAGTACGCAAACCTCATCGGCGGGCGGCTCTATGAACCCGCCGAGGAGAATCCGATGCTCGGGTTCCGCGGCGCGGCGCGTTACATCGACCGCGACTTCCGGCCGTGTTTCGAACTCGAATGCCGTGCGCTGCGCCGCGTCCGCGACGAGATGGGTCTGGCGAACGTCTGGGTCATGGTGCCGTTCGTGCGCACGCTCGAGGAAGCGCGGACCGTCACCGACCTGCTGGCTGCGAACGGTCTCGCACGCGGCCAGAACGGACTCAGGGTGGTGATGATGTGCGAACTGCCGACCAACGCGCTGCTCGCCGATCGCTACCTGGAGTACTTCGACGGCATGTCGATCGGCTCCAACGACATGACCCAGCTGACGCTCGGACTCGACCGCGACTCTGCCGTGATCGCCCACCTCTTCGATGAGCGCGACGAGGCCGTCAAGGCGATGCTCGCGATGGCCATCGCCGCCTGTCGACGCGCCGGCAAGTACGTCGGGATCTGCGGCCAAGGGCCCTCCGACCACCCCGATCTCGCCCTCTGGCTCGTCGAGCAGGGCATCGAGAGCATCTCGCTGAACCCCGACACGGTCATCGAGACCTGGATGTTCCTCGCCGCAGGCGCCTCGGGCGTGGCGGCCGGGAGTCACCCGCTCGAGAGAGAATGAGGCACTGAGCACCCGCGGCGCCCTCAGGGCGCCGGCTCTGCGCTGCGTCGGCAGATGGGGGCGAACATTGCGTCGCGGTAGTGCCGCAGCTCGCGCACCGAATCGCGAATGTCCTCGAGCGCGAGATGGGCATCCGACTTCTTGACGCCGGCGAGCACCTCGGGTGCCCAGCGTCGGGCCAGTTCCTTCAGAGTGCTGACGTCGAGGTTGCGATAGTGGAAGAATGCCTCGAGCCTCGGCATGTGGCGCGCGAGGAAGCGCCGGTCCTGACAGATCGAGTTGCCGCACATCGGCGAGCTGCCGGGCTCGACGTGAGTCGAGAGGAAAGCGAGCGTGGCAGCCTCGGCCGCCGCCGTGTCGAGGTCGCTCGCACGCACACGCGCGAGCAGACCGGAGCCGCCATGCTGCCGGCGGTTCCAGGCGTCCATGCGATCGAGCACCTCGTCGGGATGGTGAATGGCGATCACGGGGCCTTCGGCGACGATCTCGAGGTCGCGATTGGTCAGCAGCGTGGCGATTTCGATCACGACGTCCTGGTCCGGAGAGAGACCCGTCATCTCTAGATCGATCCAGACCAGCAGGTCCCGGCTCGGCATGGCGCGCGAGTCTAGCAGAGGGACCGGCCGCTCTGGTCTACTGCGGCCATGGCCGCCACCCTCGAGGCTCAGGTCATCGCCGCATTTGGCCACCACGTGCTCGTGCGCGCCGCCGGCGGCGTCATCCGCGAGGCACGTCCGCGGGGCCGACAGCTCGATATCGTCTGCGGCGACCGCGTGCTCTGCGAGCACGACACGCGTCACGACGAGACCCACGTCGTCGAGGTGCTGCCGCGACGCGGCACGCTCTACCGAACCGACTCCCGCGGCCGCACCGAGCCCGTCGTCGCGAACATCAGCCTGCTCGTCGCGGTCGTCGCGCCCGAGCCTCCGCCCGACCTGTTCGTGATCGATCGGTATCTGGCCGCCGCGGCCTCCTCGGCCATCAGCGCGGTGGTGCTGCTGAACAAGGCCGACCTGGCCGGCCGCACCGAACTGCGGAACGCACTCGAGCCGTACGCCCAAGCCGGCTATCCGTTGCTCGAGTGCCGTCGTGATCGGCCCGGGAGCGTCGCGGGACTCGCCGCCGCATTGCGCGGCCAGACCGGCGTGCTGGTCGGCCAGAGCGGTGTCGGCAAGTCCTCACTGGTCAGCACCCTGCTGCCAGGCGTGCAGATCGCGACGAATTCCCTGACGCGAGATCGCGAGGGCCGGCACACCACGACCGCCTCGCGCCTCTATGACCTTCCCGGCGGCGGCGCACTGATCGACTCGCCCGGAGTGCGTGACTTCGCGCCGGCAATCGACGCGCTCGAACCGCGCAGTCTCGGCTTCGTCGAAATTGATCGACTCGCGCTGGGCTGCCGCTTCCTCGACTGCAGGCACCTGCGCGAACCGGGCTGCGCGGTGATCGCAGCGACCGAATCCGGCGTACTCGACGCGCGTCGCTATGAGAGCTACCGCCGGCTGCGGCGGTTGTTCGAGGACCTGGCTGCGGCACGGCCGCGCTGAGCGCGGCTATCAGCCGATCGCCTGACGACCCGCGAGCGCCCGGGCCAGCGTGCCGCCGTCGATGTACTCGAGCTCGCCGCCGATCGGCACACCATGCGCGATGCGTGATGCGCGCAGGCCGCGCTCGCGGGCGATCTCGGACAAGAAGTGCGCCGTGGCCTCACCTTCGACGGTCGGATTCGTCGCCAGGATCAGCTCGCGGACCTCGCCCGCATCGAGCAGTGCCTCGAGGTCGCGGATGCCGAGCTGATCGGGGCCGATCCCATCGAGCGGCGACAGGTGGCCCATCAGGACGAAGTACCGACCCAGGTAGCCGGCCGAGTGCTCGATGGCCACGACGTCTGCCGGTGACTCGACGACGCAGAGCAGGCTCGCATCGCGCGACGGGGTCGCGCAGATCGAGCACAGATCACCCTCGGTGAGCATCCGGCAGCGGCGGCAGCCGTGCACCGACTCGAGCGCCGCGTCGATCGCAGACGCGAGTCCGCGCGCGGCCCCTCTGCCCTGCAGCAGCAGATGGAAGGCCATCCGCTGCGCCGTCTTCGGTCCGACGCCGGGCAGGCTGCGCAGCGCCTCGATCAGGCGGCCAAGGGCGGGAGAATGCTTCAAGGCGGCACGTGCAATGGCGGTGGCGTGCCGCTCAGAACGGCAGCTTCATACCGGGCGGCAGCTTCATGCCGGACATGAGACCCGACATCTTCTCGTGAGTGCGCGCCTCGACCTTGCGAACGGCGTCGTTGATGGCCGCGGCGATCAGGTCCTCGAGCATCTCGCGATCGTCACCGATGGCAGCGGGCTCGATCTGCACACGACGCGCCTCATGCCGGCCGTTCAGGGTCACCTTGACCATGCCGCCACCCGCCTCGCCGACAATCTCCATCTCGGCGATCTCCTGCTGCATTTTCTCCATGCTGCGCTGGAGTGCCTGGGCCTGCTTCATCATGTTGCCAAAGTTGCTCACTGCGATGTCCTCGCGCCGGATCTGATCAGGAGGGGGAACGCGGCCCGCGATGCGGACGCACGCTGTCGGTCTGCAGCACCGCGCCGAAACGGTCCTGAAGCCCGCGAACCGTCGGGTCCTCGGCCAGCGAGCGCCGCGCGGCCTCGAGTTCCTCGTCGGCAGCGCGCTCGCGCGCCTCGGCCGGAGTCTCGATCGGCGCCGCACCGCTCACGATCTCGAGACGCAGCGTGGCGCCCGCATGACGCGACAGGGCCTGCGCGAGCTTTTCCTCGAGCGCGCGCGTGCGCAGGTGCTGGTGACGCGGCTCGAGCGCGAGCCGCACCGTGCCGTTCTCGACGCCAAGCCACGCGCAATGCGCGCCGAGCTGACGCGCGGCCCCGCCAAGCTCCAGCCGCGGCAGGAGTTTGGCCCAGCCGGCGCCATCGCTGGGCAGCGCACCAGCCGGCAGAGAGCCCGGCGCGGCCGCCCCGGGCGCAGAAGCGGCAGCGCCCGTCACGGGAGGTTGCGCGGCCTTGCGGCCCTCGCCGGTGATGCCGGCGCGCAGCGCATCGGCTTCAGCGCCGGGCGGGCGAAACGCGAGCATGCGCAGCAGCGTCATCTCGAAACCGATCTGTGCATTGGGGGCGTGCGCGAGGTCCCGTCGCCCGAGGATCGCGATCTGGTAGTAGAGCTGGGCGTCCTCGGGCGTCAGCGTCCGCGCGAGCGAATGCAGCAGGTCCGCCGGGTAGCTCTCGTCGCCCGCCGCGTCGGGCACCGCCTGGCAGAGCGCGATCCGCGCGATCAGGCCGGCCACGGCGTCGAGCATCTGCGCATAGTCGGGTGCCCATTGCTCGAGCGAGCGGGCGAAGTCGAGCAGCGCGGCGCCATCGCCCGCGGCGAGACGGCGCACGAGCTCGACTACGTGGCCGCGATCCACCGTGCCGAGCATGGCGCGGGCCTCGGCCTCACCAACCCGCCCGCCGCCGAAGGCGATCAGCTGGTCGAGCAGGGAGAGCGCGTCGCGGAGGCTGCCGTCGGCCGCTTCGGCGACCAGCCGCAGGCCCGGCGCCTCGAACGAGATGGATTCCTTCTCGAGTATCTGCCGCAGGCGCTCCAAGATCTGCGTGACGGGCAGCCTCTTGAGGTTGAACTGCAGACAGCGGGACAGCACTGTTGCCGGCAGCTTCTGCGGATCGGTCGTTGCGAGCAGGAACTTGACGTGCGGTGGCGGCTCCTCGAGCGTCTTCAGCAGCGCGTTGAACGAGCTGGTCGACAGCATGTGCACCTCGTCGATCAGATACACCTTGTAGCGACCGCGCGTCGGCGCGTACTGCACGTTGTCGAGCAGTTCACGCGTATCATCGACCTTGGTGCGCGACGCTGCGTCCACCTCGATCAGATCGATGAAGCGGCCTTCGTCGACCTCGCGGCAGGCGCTGCAGACCCCGCAGGGCCTCGCGCTGACCCCCTGCTCGCAGTTGAGGCACTTGGCGAATATGCGCGCGATCGTCGTCTTGCCGACGCCGCGCGTGCCCGTGAACAGGAAGGCGTGATGCACGCGCTGGCTGTCGAGCGCGTTGACCAGGGCGCGCACGACGTGCTCCTGGCCGACCAGTTCCTCGAATCGGTGCGGCCGCCAGCGGCGTGCCAAGGCCAGATAGCTCATGGGCAGTACCGCTCAGCGTGCTGCGAGGGAAGGGAGGCGGCCCGCACCAGCCTGATCTCCGGCACCCGACCGTTCCGCTACCGTTGCTCCCTTCCGGGCCTGGCGGGGTTTACGGGGAATCGTTGCGGAGGAACCGATGCGGGACGCCATAGGACTCGGGCGCAGATCTTGGCGGAGAGGGTGGGATTCGAACCCACGAACACCTCGCGATGTTACTTGACTTCCAATCAAGCGCCTTCGACCACTCGGCCACCTCTCCGATCAACGACTTAGGAGCGCATGATATCAGGCTGCGGGCAACTCCTGGCGCGGGATCGCATAGCGTGGCGGGGCGTCGAGGCACGGCTCGTCAGGCTTGCGCGGTCGCTCCGGCTCGTCGAGCGGCGGAATCGGCAACGCGCGGCGGGAATCTGGCGCCTGCAGGCCGGCTGGCACCTTGAGGGGCGGCAGGTCGACGGCATCGGCGTAGTCGCCCGGCTGCACGCAGGTGGCTTTGAACAGGGTCCCGCAGCCGGTCAGGAACAGAACGGTCACCGCTGCAACGATCAGCGGGCGCATCGATCTCATCGAATCTCCTCTGCGGGACATGCGCCCGGCGCTCAGGCGGATACGGCCATTGCCCCGCCAACGCGAGCCCAGGCCTCGAGAACGCGTGGCTGCAGCCGCGGCGAGAGCGGTGTCAGCGGCAGGCGAATGCCATCGCGAATCAGACCGAGGTGATGCAGGAGCCACTTGACCGGAATCGGATTGGCTTCGAGGAACAGGTCGGCATGCAGGGCTGACAGCCTGCGGTCGATCGCCTCGGCGCCCGCCCGGTCCCCGCGCCGGGCGGCGGCGACCATCTGCGCCATTTCGCCGGGGGCGACGTTGGCGGTCACCGAGATCACGCCATCGGCCCCTTGCGCGATCGCCTCACGGCAGGTGGCGTCATCGCCGCTCAGCAGCGCGAAGCCCGCGCGGCAGCCCGCGCGCAGATCGGCGATGCGGCGCATGTCGGCCACGGCCTCCTTGAGGCCGACGATCCTTGGCAGCTCCGCGAGCCGCGCGACCGTCGGCGGCAGCATGTCGACCGCGGTGCGCCCGGGCACGTTATAGAGCAGCACCGGCACAGCGCTCGCGGCCGCCACGGCACTGAAGTGCCGGAACAGTCCCTCCTGAGTCGGCTTGTTGTAGGGCGGCGTGACGACCAGCAGGCCATCGGCGCCGAGTTCGCCGAGCCAGCGCGCCCGCTCGACGCTGGTGGCCGTGCTGCTCGTTCCGGCCCCGGCGATGACCGGTACCCGCCCCTGCACCCGCTTGAGCGCGCGAACCACCAGCTCGCGCAGCTCCACGTCGGTCAGCGTCGCGGACTCGCCGGTGGTGCCGCCGACGACAATGCCCGAGGTGCCGTGGGCGAGGTGGAAATCGAGCAGCCGGTCCCAGGCGGCAAGGTCGATCGAACCGTCGGACGCCATCGGCGTGACGATCGCCACGAGGCTGCCGGCAAACATGCGTACTCCCGTCTCGAAGGGCCGCTCATGGTACGTGCCCCGGCCGCGGCCGCGCAACCTCGGACTGTCGCCACGGTCGACTCCAGTCGCTACACTGGCCGTACTCGATCGAGCGAGTCTCCCGGGCAATGAAGCAGCACATCGTCGTCTCCGCGATCGGCTCCGACCGGCCGGGCCTGGTCCACGAACTGACGCGCGTGATCAGCGACTGCGGCGGCAACATCAGCGAGAGCCGTATGGCGAGCCTCGGATCGGAATTCGCGATGGTGCTGCTCGTGTCCGGCAACTGGCACTCGCTCGCCAAGCTCGAGACAGAGCTCAAGAAACTGTCCGAGTCGAGCGGCCTCACCGTGCACATCAAGCGCACCGAGCCGCGCGCTGCCCGCACCGACATGCTGCCCTACTCGATCGACGCGGTCTGCCTTGACCAGACCGGGATCGTCTCGGCGCTGTCCGGTTTCTGCTCGAGCCGCGGCATCGACATCGCCGACGTCTCGACGCGCACCTACCCCGCAGCCCACACGGGCGCCCAGATGTTCTCGGTCCAGATGATCGTCAACGTACCGAGCCGCCTGCACCTCGCGCATCTGCGCGAGGAGTTCATGGACCTGTGCGACTCGCTGAATCTCGATGCGATCATGGAACCGGTCAAGTCCTGAGCCATCCATACGCGAGGAGCATCCCCATGGCCAAGGTCACGGTCGGCAGGAAAGTGCCGGATTTCATCTCGACTTCCACCGACGGCACGCCGTGGAAGTTCAAGGACGCTCGCGGCAGCAAGCTCGTGCTCTATTTCTATCCGAAGGACATGACTTCTGGATGCACGGTCGAAGCGCAGAACTTCCGCGATCTGGCGCAAGCGTTCCGCAAGGCCGGCACGCTCGTGGTCGGCGTCTCGCGCGACAGCTGCAAGTCGCACCAGAAGTTCAGGGACAAGGAGAAGCTGAACTTTGAGCTGCTCTCCGACGAGGACGAGTCCCTGTGCCGCCTGTTCGACGTGATCCGCGAGAAGAACATGTACGGCAAGAAAGTGCTCGGCATCGAACGCAGCACCTTCCTCATCGATGCCGATGGCGTGCTCGTGCGGGAGTGGCGCAAGGTCAAGGTCGATGGCCATGCGGAGGAAGTGCTTGAAGCGGCGAAGGGTCTCTGACGCGACGGCCGGCGGCGCGCCGCGCGGGCCGCGCGCGGCCGCCCGCAAGGGAGTGAAGCACCGCAGGCTCTTCGTGCTCGACACCAACGTCCTGCTGCACGACCCCACCGCGATCTTCCGTTTCGAGGAGCACGACATCCACCTGCCGATGATCGTGCTCGAGGAGCTCGACGCCCAGAAGAAAGGTCTGTCCGAATCCGCCCGCAACGCGCGACAGGTCAGCCGCTTCCTCGACGAGCTGATGCGCGACGCGACCAAGGAGCAGATCGATCGGGGGTTGCCGCTGCCGAGCCAGCCCAATGGCAACCACGTCGAGCACCCCAGCTCCGGCCGGCTGTTCTTCCAGACTCAGCAGCTCAGCAGCGTGCTGCCCGAGAGCCTCCCCGGACATGGCAGCGACAACGCCATCCTCGCGCAGAGCCTGGCGCTGCAGGCGCTGCACCCGGACACGCGCGTCGTCCTGGTGTCGAAGGACATCAACCTGCGCATCAAGGCAGCGGTGATCGGCGTCCACGCCGAGGACTATTTCAGCGACCGCTCGATCGAGGATGCCGATGTCCTCTACACCGGCCTTCAGCCGCTGCCCGAGGACTTCTGGAACACGCTCGGCGGCAACGTCCGCTCATGGAAGGACGGCACCCGCACCTTCTACGAGGTCAGCGGACAGCAGGTCGCGCGCTGGGTCGTCAATCAGTTCGTGTTCGAATCTGCCGACGGCGGACTCGAGGCCATCGTCCGCAAAGTCGACGGCAGCACGGCCACGCTCGAGCTCGTGCGCGACTTTCGCGGTGAGCGCCATGGGGTCTGGGGGATCCGCGCGCGCAATCGCGAACAGAACTTCGCGCTCAATCTGCTCATGGACCCGGAGATCGACTTCGTCTCGATCCTCGGGCCGGCAGGTACCGGCAAGACGCTGCTGACGCTGGCTGCCGGACTCACGCAGACGCTCGAGCACAACCGCTACGCCGAGATCATCATGACGCGGGTCACGATCCCACTCGGCGAAGACATCGGCTTCCTCCCTGGCACCGAGGAGGAGAAGATGGAGCCGTGGATGGGTGCACTGATGGACAACCTCGAGGTGCTGACCCAGAGCAGCGAAGGCGGCAGCTGGGGCCGCGCCGCTACACAGGACCTGCTGCGCAACCGCATCAAGATCCGGTCCCTGAACTTCATGCGCGGTCGCACCTTCCTGAACCGCTTCGTGATTCTCGACGAAGCGCAGAACCTGACGCCGAAGCAGATGAAGGCCCTCGTGACCCGGGCCGGCCCCGGCACCAAACTGGTCTGCCTCGGCAACATCGCGCAGATCGACACGCCCTATCTGACCGAGACGACCTGTGGACTGACCTACGTCGTGACGCGCTTCCAGGGCTGGCCGCATTCGGGCCACATCACGCTGCGGCGCGGCGAGCGTTCGCGGCTCGCCGAGCATGCGTCCCAGATTCTATGAACCGTGTGCGACCCAGGCGGCCGCCGCGGAACTCCGCGGGGGCCGTCAGGTCCTAGCGGATACCCTTCACCGCTGCGCCGGAGTCCCATGATCGCCGTCCGGGCCGCCCTGCTCGCCTGCCTCGCCTGCGCGACCGTGCTCGGTGCGACCTCGGCCGCACAGGACAGCGGACCGCGGGACGTCGCCAACGACCTGCCCGACATCGGCACGCCGGCGAATGCGACGCTGACGCTCGAGGACGAACACCAGATCGGACTGATGATCGTCCGGGGGCTGCGCGACCAGGGACTCGTCGTCGAGGATCCCGAGATCAGCGACTGGATCCAGAACCTCGGCGCGCGAATCGCCGCCCAGGCGCAGGACGGCGGACAGCGGTTCCGCTTCTTCGTGGTCCGTGACGCGGCGATCAATGCCTTCGCGCTGCCCGGTGGCTTCGTCGGTGTCAACCAGGGCCTGATCGTCGCGACCGCGAGCGAGTCGCAGCTCGCCAGCGTGCTGGCCCACGAGGTGGCCCATGTCACGCAGCGTCACATCGCGCGCTCGATCCGGGCGCAGGGGCGGCAGAGTCTCGCCTCCGCAGCCGCCATCCTCGCCGCGATACTGATCGGCGCAGCAACCGGATCCGGTGATGCCGTGCAGGCCGGAGTGGCAATCGCGCAGGGCACGGCCGCGCAGCAGCGGATCAATTTCACCCGCGCGAACGAGTATGAGGCTGATCGGGTCGGAATCAGCCTGCTCGCGGCGGCAGGCTTCGATCCGAACGGCATGCCCGAGTTCTTCGAGACGCTGAGCCGTCGCAACGGACTCGCCGGCGCCGGTGTGCCCGAGTTCCTCCGCACACACCCGGTCACCAGCAACCGCATCGCCGAGTCGCGCGACCGGGCGGCCCAGTTCGCCGGCACACGCGTGATCGAATCGCCGACTTACGAGTTTGCGCGCGAACGCGTGCGCGTGCTCGGCGGTCGCCCGGATTCCGATCTGCGCCCCTTCTACGCCGCTCGGCGTGAACAACGCGCGCTGACACCGGGCGAGACCTATGGCGAGGCGCTTGCGCTGCTCGCGGCCGGACAGCCTCGCGCTGCCGTCGGTCCGCTGCGGGAGGTCGCGGGATTCGTGCCCGGGGTGCCGATGCTCGAGACGGCGCTCGGGCAGGCCCTGTTCGCCGCCAACCGGCAGCGCGAGGCCGAGGAGGCGCTGCGACAGGCACTGCGCGTCGCGCCGCGCAACGTACCGCTGTCGGTACGCTATGCCGAAATGCTGATGCAGCTCGGGCGGCATCGCGAGGCGCACGAACTGCTGCTGGACGTCTTCAACAACGTGGCGCCGACGCCCGCGCAGATCCGACTGACGGCGATGGCGGCCAGCAGTGCCGGAGACACCGGCGACGCCTATTTCTACATGAGCGAGTATCACATCGCGAGCGGCGATCTTCACATGGCCACACAGCAACTCGAGCTCGCTCTGGCCGCTCCGGATCTCACGCACGTGCAGCGCCAACGCTTCCGCGCGCGCCTCGACGAGATTCGTCGCTTTCTGGCTGAGCAGCCCCGGCGCCGCCCGCGTGAATCGACCGCGTCGGATGACTCGGCGGCGCGCTGATACACTATCGTCATGATGCTTTGTCGACCCCTCTGGCTCGCCGCCGGTGCCCTTTTGCTTGGCGGTTGCGTCACGCAGTCCGCCACCAGGCCGGATCCGCGTGATCCGCTCGAGCGCGTCAATCGCGCGACTTTCGCGTTCAACGAGGCCGTCGACCGCGCCGTGGCGAAGCCAGTCGCGCGCGGTTACCGACGCATCACGCCGGACCCTGTCGAACGCAGCATCTCGAACTTCTTCAGCAATGCGGCGTACCCGACGGTGCTCGTCAACAACCTGCTGCAGGGCAAGTTCGCCGATGCCCTCAGCGACACGGGCCGCCTGCTGCTGAACACAACCGTCGGACTCGGCGGCCTGTTCGATCCGGCGAGCAACATCGGGCTCGTGCGCCACGACGAGGACTTCGGTCAGACGCTCGGGCGCTGGGGCCTGCGGCACGGAGCCTACCTGATGGTCCCGCTGCTCGGTCCTTACACTGTCCGCGACGGCTTCGGCTCGCTCGTGGATGAGTTCACCGAACCGCGTCAGTACCTCGAGGACGACAGCAGCCGTTGGGGACTCTGGGTAGGCAAGCAACTGGAGAAGCGCGCCCGCCTGCTCGACGCCGACGCAGTGCTCGATCGCGCGGGCGACAGGTACGCGTTGGTCCGCAGCGCTTATCTGCAACGACGCGAGTATCTCGTGCGCGACGGCGAGGTCCCGGAGGAGGACCTCGACGAATTCCCCGAGGACGAATCCCCGCCTGAGTGAGACGCCGGGCTAGCGTGATGAACGGCACGCCTACTGCCTCAGCATCAGTCGGGCCGGAGCAATTCGTCCAGTTCACTGATCCGCGCGATCTGCAGCAGGGTCGCTGGCACGCGCTGCAGTCTCACCTCGCGTCCGTGCCGATGGCCCCAGCCCAGCCACTCGACGAGCACGGCCAGCGCTGCGCTGTCGACGGCCTGCAGGCCCGAGCAGTCGATCTCGACCGGGTCGCCCGTGCTGCCAGCGAGTTCGCGCGTGCCGCGCGCCCAGACTTCTGCGGCATTCGCAAACGTCAACGGGCCAAGCAGGCGCAGCCGGGCCGGGCCATCGCGCTCGATGGTCCACTGCGCCGAAGCAGCCGCGGCGCCGTGCCCGTTGTCTGTCGCAGCGGCCTTCACGCGCGCGGGCCGCCGCGCTGCGCCTCGAGGCGCTCGATGACGGCGTCGAGTCCCTTCAGGTCGATCTCGGCGCCGAAGTCCTCGCGGAAGCTCTTGACGTAGCTGATACCTTCGATGACCACGTCCCATGCCTTCCAGCCCCGGTCCGTGAGCCGCAGCGAGTAGTTGACCGGCACGACCTCGCCGTTGCTGCGCCTCACCGTCGTGCGTACGGTGGCCGTCTTCGCTGCCGGATCGCCCTTGAAGGGCAATACCTTGATGCGATCGCCCGTGAACTCGACCAGCGCGTCACCGTAGTTGTTGAGCAGGGACCGGTAGAAAGCATCGATGAAGCGACGCCGCTGCTCGGCGGTCGCACCGCTCCAGTGGCGGCCGAGTACGAGCCGGGCCGCGTGATCGACGTCGAAATACGGCAGCAGCACTTCGTCGACGAGCGCGTAAAGCTTGGACGGATCACGGCGGAATTCGGCGCGGCGCGCCGAGATTTCCTGCAGCATGATGTTCGCCGCGCTCTCGATCAGCTGACTCGGGCCACTGGTGTCCACCTTGCGCGCATCGACACCGTTCTGGGCTCCCACCTCGGCGATCGCGCCGAGTGCCAGCACAGCGGTGGCGAGCGTCGCGAGCAGTGCGCGGCGGACGTGTCCCAGGTTCGCTATGGTCAACATGACTCGACTCTCCTCAGGGCGACGCGGGCGCCCCACCCTCCTCACGTCCCTCGCCGCCCCGGTTCGCGAAGCTGGCGAAGAACCTGTTGATCAGGTTCTCGAGCACGATCGCCGACTGCGTGAACTCGATCGTGCTGCCGTCCCGCAGGTAGACGTCGGACCCACCAGGCCCGATACCGACGTACTTGCCGCCGAGCAGCCCGGCCGTCTGGATGCTCGCATCGCTATCGTCCGGGATCCTGCTGAACTGCGGCTGAATCCGCATGCGTACCACCGCGCGGAAGTGCTGCGCATCGAATTCGACCGCCTCGACCCGGCCGATGTTCACGCCCGCCATGCTCACCGGCGAGCCGACCTTGAGGTCGCCGACGTTGTCGAACTTGGCCGTGACGAGGTAGCCAGACGGCGTCCCGAGCCGAAGGCCGCTCCCGGGCAGCTGCGTCGAGAGGAACAGCAGTGCCGCGAAGCCGAGCAGCACGAACAGGCCGGTGCCGATCTCGAGGGCGCGATTGGGTCGCATCAGATCCTTCCTCCGTTGCGCGGCCGACTCACAGGAATCGGGCCGTCAGTACGTAATCGAGCAGCAGCACGAGCACCGACGAGGTCACCACGGTGCGCGTGGTGGCGAGGCCGACTCCTTCGGCGGTCGGCGGCGCGTGATAGCCCTCGTAGACGGCAATGCCGCTGCAGGCGGCGCCAAACGCGATGCTCTTGACGACGCCCTCGGTCACGTCGTCGATCTCGACGGCGGCCTGCATCTGCGACCAGAACGCGCCCGGATCGACGCCCATCAGTTGAACGCCGATCAGCTGTGCCCCGAACAGACCGATGACGTTGAAGACGGCGACGAGTAACGGCAGTGCGATCACGCCACCCAAGAAACGCGGCGCGACGACGAGGCGCAACGGATCGACCGCCATGATCTGCATCGCGGTGAGCTGGTCGGTGGCGCGCATCAGGCCGATCTCCGACGTCAGCGCGGTGCCGGCGCGTCCCGCGAACAGCAGCGCGCCCACCACAGGGCCGAGCTCCTTGAGCAGGCCGAGCGCGGCCGCGACTCCAAGCGCGTCTTCCGAGCCGAAGCGCTGCAGCAGATCGAAGCCTTGCAGACCGAGCACCATGCCGACGAACAGGCCGCACAGCATGATGATGATCAGCGAGCGGGCGCCGGCGTTGTAGATCTGGTGCACGACGAGACGGGGACGCAGCAAGGCGGCCGGAATCTGCGCGAGGACCCGGGCCAGGAACACGGCCACCGCCCCGACACGACGTAGCGCCGCGCCCGGGCCGCCGTTGACAATAGACTCTACGGTTGCGTCGCCTCGGCTCATCGCAGCCGCTCCGTGCCGAGCAACTGCGCATGATAGTCGGGCGCCGGATAGTGAAACGGAACAGGCCCGTCGGCGATGCCCTCCATGAACTGGCGGACCACCTCGAGCTTGCTCTTGCGCAGTTGCTCGGGCGTCCCCGAGGCGACCACTTTGCCTTCGGACAGCAGGAAGCTGTCGTGCGCGATCCTCGACAGCTCGTCGACGTCGTGCGAGACGACGATGCTCGTGATGCCGAGCGACTCATTCATCTGCTTGATCAGGCGCAGGATCACGCCCATCGATATCGGGTCGAGTCCGACGAAGGGCTCATCGTAGATCAGCAGTTCGGGATCCATGACGATCGCGCGCGCGAGCGCGACGCGACGCGCCATGCCGCCCGACAGTTCGGCCGGCGTGAGCTGCGCAGCCCCGCGCAGCCCGACTGCGTGCAGCTTGGTCAGCACGAGCTGCCGGATCAGTGGCTCGGGAAGACGCGAGTGCTCGCGCAGCGGGAAGGCAACGTTCTCGAACACGTCGAGATCCGTCAGCAGTGCACCGTTCTGGAACAGCATGCCCAAGCGACGGCGCAGGCCGAACAGCTCGCGCTGGTGCATCCCCGCCAGCGACCGACCGAACAAGGCCACGGTGCCGCCGGTGGGTTCGATCTGCCCGGTGATGAGCCGCAATAGAGTCGTCTTGCCCGTGCCGCTCGGCCCCATGATGGCCGTGATTCGGCCGCGTCGCGCCTGGATAGACAGACCCTGGAAAATCGCGCGTCTTCCAATCGCGTAATGGACGTCGCGGACGTCGACGACGACGTCCTCGGCAGCGCGCGCCGCGGCGCCCGTGTCTCCGGATTCCGTCACAGGGCGCGCGGCACAGGCCTCAGGCGGCCTGGGACTCCATGTCGGGCGAATACTTGCCGAGCGCCGCCAGACCATTGAGCCGGGCGCGCTTGGCGAACTCTTTCTGGCCGGCAACGAAATTCGCCGCCTGCCCTCCCCAGGCCTTCAGTGCCGAGTCCTGCAGGGCGCGACCGTAACTGAACGTCAGTGCCCAAGGTTGCGGCGTGGCGTTGATCAGCGACAGGTGCAGGGTCGCCTCGGTCGTGCTCTGGCCGCCAGAGAGGAAGGCAATGCCCGGCACGGCGGCCGGGACCCAGCGACGCAGGCAGCGCACCGTCGCTTCCGCCACCTGCTGCGGGCCGGCGCGATTCGCGTTCTTCTTGCCCGAGATCACCATGTTGGGCTTGAGGATCATGCCCGGCAGGTGAATCCGGTGCAGCGCGAGCTGATGGAACACCTCGGCGAGGACGGCATCCGTGACTTCTTCGCATCTTTCGATCGAGTGGTCACCATCCATGAGGACTTCCGGTTCGACGATCGGGACGATGTTTTGTTCCTGACAGAGCGCGGCATAGCGCGCCAAGGCGTGCGCGTTCGCTTCGATCCCGAACCGGGTCGGGAAATTCGCGCCGATGTCGATGACGGCGCGCCACTTGGCGAAACGGGCGCCGAGCCTGTGGTATTCGCCGAGCCGCTCGCGCAGGCCGTCGAGACCCTCGGTGATGGTTTCGCCGGGGAAGCCGGCAAGCGGCTTGGCCCCCGTGTCGACCTTGATGCCGGGAATCACGCCGAGCTTGGCCAGATGCTCGGCGAACGGCACTCCCGCGCTCGTTTTCTGCCGCAGCGTCTCGTCGTAGAGGATCACGGCGCTGATCGAGCGGTTCATGTCCGGCGTCGTGAACAGCAACTCGCGGTAGCTGCGGCGGTGCTCCTCGGTAGACTCGAGCTTGATTGCGTCGAATCGCTTCTTGATGGTGCCGGTGCTCTCGTCGGCCGCGAGAATGCCCTTGCCGGCTGCGACCATGCCGCGCGCGATCTGCTCGAGTTCAGTGCGATTCACGGGCCCTTACCTCCTGCCCTTCGCCAAGCCCAATATTTTAGCAAACGACTCGCCGCCCGCCCGCGCCATGCCGGCCAGATGACAATCGGTCAATAATAGGACTAAAATGGTCCCACTTTGGGTGACGACCCATGCTGCGCATCAGCCGACTGACGGACTACGCAACCGTGCTGCTCGCGACGCTGGCTCAGGAGCCGGCCCGCCAGCGCACGGCCGCGGCCCTCGCCGACGCCACCCGGATCGGCGCCCCCACCGTCAGCAAGGTCTTGAAACAGTTGCAGCGGGCGGGCCTCGTGCAGTCGACGCGGGGACTGCACGGCGGTTACCAGCTGGCCCGTCCCGCAGAGAGTATCAGCGCCGCCGCGATCCTCGATGCCCTCGAGGGACCGGTCGCCCTGACCGACTGCGCCGCCGGGCGCGGCCACTGCGGCATCGAGGCGAACTGCCGTGTCGGCGGTGCCTGGCAGCGGCTCAACTATGCCATTCGGCGTTCGCTGCATGACGTGACCCTCGCGCAGCTGGCTGGGCTGGATACCGCGACGACAGCCCGCCTCCCTCCCCTCGAGCACGCATTGCGCCGCATGCCGTCTGTGCGGATGCGCGACCAAGGAAGCGAAGCATGAGCGAATCCGCAGAACTCCACTCGCTGGTCAGCCGCGGCTACCGGCACGGCTTCGTCACCGACATCGAGTCGGACAGCCTGCCTCCGGGACTCGACGAAGATGTCGTTCGCGCAATCTCGCGCAAGAAGCGCGAGCCGCAGTTCCTGCTCGACTGGCGCCTGGCGGCCTTCCGGCACTGGCGGACGATGACGCCGCCTGGCTGGGCGCACGTCCGCCATCCGCCGATCGACTTCCAGGCCATCTCCTACTACTCCGCGCCGAAGTCCCCGGAGAACGCGCCGAAGAGCCTCGACGAGGTCGACCCGAAGCTGCTCGCGACTTACGAAAAGCTCGGTGTGCCGCTGCACGAGCGCGCACGGCTCGCCGGCGTCGCCGTCGATGCCGTGTTCGACAGCGTCTCCGTCGCCACGACGTTCAAGGACCGCCTCGAGAAAGCTGGGGTGATCTTCTGCTCTTTCTCCGACGCCGTGCAGCAGCACCCGGAGCTGATCGAGCGGTACCTCGGCACCGTTGTGCCGCCGACCGACAACTTCTATGCCTGCCTCAATTCGGCAGTGTTCTCCGACGGCTCTTTCGTCTATGTACCCGCCGGGGTGCGCTGCCCCATGGAACTGTCGACCTACTTCCGCATCAACGCTGCCAAGACGGGGCAGTTCGAACGCACGTTGATCGTCGCCGCGCCCGGCAGCTACGTGAGCTACCTCGAAGGCTGCACGGCGCCCATGCGGGACGAGAACCAGCTGCATGCGGCGGTCGTGGAACTGATCGCCGAGGACGACGCCGAAATCAAGTACTCGACCGTGCAGAACTGGTACCCCGGCGACGAGAACGGCGTTGGCGGCATCTACAACTTCGTCACCAAGCGTGCCGAGTGTCGCGGCCGCAACTCGAAGGTGTCCTGGACCCAGGTCGAGACCGGCTCGGCGATCACCTGGAAGTATCCGAGCTGCGTACTGAAGGGCGAGAGCTCGATCGGCGAGTTCTACTCCGTCGCGACCGTCAACCACCATCAGCAGGCGGACACCGGCACCAAGATGATCCACGTCGGCCGCAACACGCGCAGCACCATCGTCGCGAAGGGCATCTCGGCTGGCAGGGGCTCGAACAGCTACCGCGGGCTCGTGAAGATCCTGCCTTCCGCCGCGGGTGCGCGGAATTTCACGCAGTGCGATTCGCTGCTCATGGGCGACCGCTGCGCCGCACACACGTTCCCCTACGTCGAGGTCAAGAACGGCACGGCGACGGTCGAGCACGAGGCGTCGACCTCGCGCATCAGCGAAGACCAGCTTTTCTACTGTCGGCAGCGCGGTATCTCGGAGGAGGACGCGGTCAACATGATCGTAAGCGGCTTCTGCAAGAGCGTATTCAAGGAATTGCCCATGGAGTTCGCGGTCGAAGCCCAGGCGCTGCTAGCCGTGAGCCTCGAAGGCTCGGTGGGCTGACCGACTAGCCCTTTCTCCCAAGGAACCGGATCATGCTGAAGATCGACGACCTGCGCGTATCGGTGGGCGGCAAGGCCGTGCTCAAAGGCCTCTCACTCGGGGTCAATGCCGGCGAAGTACATGCCATCATGGGCCCGAACGGCTCGGGCAAGAGCACGCTCTCGTATGTGCTCGCGGGGCGGCCCGGCTACGAGGTCACTGGCGGCAGCGTCCGGTATGACGGGCAGGACCTGCTCGCGCTCGCGCCCGAGGAGCGCGCCCGCGCCGGCGTCTTCCTCGGCTTCCAGTATCCGGTCGAGATTCCGGGCGTCAACAACGTCTATCTGCTCAAGGCGGCCGTCAACGCCGCGCGCAAACATCGCGGCCAGCCCGAGGTCGACGCCTTCGAGTTCCTGCAGCTCGTGCGCGACAAGATGAAGCTGATGCAGATGGACGAAGACTTCCTCTCGCGCGGCGTCAACGAGGGTTTCTCGGGCGGCGAGAAGAAGCGCAACGAGATCCTGCAAATGCTCGTGCTCGAGCCCCGCCTGGCCCTGCTCGACGAAACCGACTCCGGACTCGACATCGACGCGCTCAAGATCGTCGCGCGCGGCGTCAATACACTGCGTTCTGCGGAACGCGCGATCGTGCTCGTGACGCACTATCAGCGGCTTCTCGAGCATATCGTGCCCGATTGCGTGCACGTGCTCGCCGGGGGACGCATCGTCCGCAGCGGCGATCGAAGCCTCGCGCTCGAACTCGAGCAGCGCGGTTACGACTGGCTCACGGGCGAGGCGGCATGAGCGCGCTGGCGAGCCGGATTCTCGCCGAGTTCGAGGCGGCATCGCCGGCCCAGCCGGCGACTGCGCAAACCGTCGGCGCGCGCCTGCGCGCCGCGATGGCCGACGGTCTGCCGACCGGCCGTGACGAGAACTGGAAGTACGCTGCGCTGCGCGGGCTCGAGAAGGCGAGCTTCCGACGCCCCGCCCCGCCCGATGCGGTGCGACTCGCGGGGGCAGCCGCTCTGCTTCCAAACCGGGTCGAAGGCCATTGCCGGCTCGTGTTCGTCGACGGCTACTTCGCGCCTTCCCTCTCCGACGCCGGCGACAGCGGTCAGGGCGTCACGCTGCTCGCTCCCGGCGCCGCGCCGCCTGCGCAAGCCGAGGACACGCGCGACTTCCGCTACGCGACAATCAACGAGGCGTTCGCCCCGAACGCGCTCGCGGTCGAGGCGCGACGCGACGCACCTCTCGCGATCGAAATCTGCGCTGTGACGACACTGACTGCCGACGCCGGTGCTGCCTACCCTCGTCTGCTGCTGCGAGTCGCAACGGAAGCGTCGCTGTCGGTGGTCGAGCGCCACCTCTCAGCGCCCGAGGTCACGGCACTGACCAATGTCTCGATCGAGGTCGAAGTGGCTGCGGCGGGCAAGCTCCGTCACGTCCGGTTGCAGCAGCACGGGACGCGAGCGCAGGTCGTCGAGACCTTGCGCGCGACCCTGGCGGCCGATGCCCGCTACGAGCTGACGCAGGTTGCCCTGGGTTCTCAGGCCGCGAGGATCACGGCGCGCATCGCGCTCGCCGGCCGCGGCGCCGAGTGCGGGGTGCACGCAGCGGCCATCGCCGACGGCGCGCGCGTGCTGGATGCCTGCGTGCAGATCGAGCATCTGGCGCCACAGACACGCACGCGCGAGCTCGCGCGCGCCATCGCCGCGGGCCGTGCGCGCGTCGCCTTCAATGGTCACATCCGCATGGCCCGTGGCGCGACCGGCGCCGAGTCCGAGCAGTCGCTGCGCGGCCTGCTGTCAGGCACCGATTGCGAGATAGACCTGCGTCCACAGCTCGAGATCTATGTGGATGCGGTGAAGGCCAGCCATGGGGCGACCACCGGCAAGCTCGACGAGCAGATGCTGTTCTACCTGCTGTCGCGCGGGCTCGATCCGTCGACGGCGCAGGCGCTGCTCAAGTGGGCTTTCGTCGAGGACGTCGTCACACACCTCGCCGATCGTGGTTTGCGCCGTGAGGTCGAGCGCGAGATCGCCACGCGGCTCGGCGACGTGCCCCCGATGAAGGAGAGCGCATGAGCGCCGCACCGTGCTCCAGCCTGAGGCCGCTCGAGCCATACGACGTCGAGGCGGTCCGGCGCGAGTTTCCAGTGCTGGCGACGCGGCCGCACGGCCGTCGTCTCGCCTTCCTGGACAGCGCCGCGTCGGCGCAACGGCCGCTCGCAGTAATCGAGGCAGTCGACCGCTACGAGCGCACCAGCCATGCGAACGTGCACCGCGGCGTCTACCTGCTCAGCCAGCAGGCGACGGCCGCCTTCGAGGGTGCCCGCGAGACAGTGCGCCGCTTTCTGAACGCCCGCAGTACCCGCGAGATCATCTTCACCCGCGGCACGACCGAGTCGATCAATCTCGTCGCACAGTCGTGGGGACGCGCCAACCTGCGCGCGGGCGACGAGATCCTGATCACCTGGCTCGAGCATCACGCCAACATCGTCCCCTGGCAGATACTCTGCGAACAGACCGGCGCGGTGCTCAGGGTCGCGCCCATCGACGAGCGCGGCATGGTGCGCCTCGAGCTGTTTCGCGAGCTGCTCTCACAGCGCACGCGGCTCGTCGCATTCGCGCACGTCTCGAACGCGCTCGGCACGGTCCTGCCGGTTGCCGAACTCGTCCGCGCCGCGCGCACTGTCGGGGCGCTGGTGCTGATCGATGGCGCGCAGGCCGTGCCCCACGAACGTGTCGACCTCCAGTCGCTGGACTGTGACTTCTACGCCTTCTCGGCCCACAAGGTCTACGGGCCGACTGGTGTCGGCGTCCTGTGGGGCCGCGAATCCGTGCTGCGCGAGATGCCGCCCTGGCAGGGTGGTGGGGACATGATCCTCAAGGTGTCCTTCAGCGGCACCACCTACAACGATTTGCCGTGGAAATTCGAAGCCGGCACGCCGAACATCTCGGGCGTCATTGGCCTCGGCGCTGCACTCGAATGGCTCGAGGGTATCGGCATCGACCGCGTCCGCGTTCACGAGCAGCGGCTGCTCGAGCGCGCGACGCGCGAGCTCGCCGCCGTGCCGGGCCTGCGCATCATCGGCACCGCAGACCAGAAGGCCGGCGTGATCTCGTTCACGCTCGAGGGCGTCCACCCGCACGACCTCGGCACGATCCTCGACGCCGAGGGCGTCGCGGTACGCACGGGCCATCACTGCGCCATGCCGGTCATGGACTTCTTCGACGTGCCCGCCACGGCGCGGGCCTCGTTCGGCTGCTACAGCAACGACGCCGATATCGATGCGCTGGTAGCGGCGCTGAAGCGGGCCCGCGAGGTGTTTAGCTGATGGACCTCAAGGACCTCTACCGCGACGTGATCCTCGATCACAACAAACACCCGCGCAACTTCGGCACGCTGTCGCCCTGCGACACCTCGGCCGAAGGTCACAACCCTCTCTGTGGCGACCGGCTGACCGTGACGTTGCGCCTCGAGGGCGACCGGATCGCCGACATCCGCTTCGAGGGCAAGGGCTGCGCGATCTCCACGGCCTCCGCCTCGCTGATGACCGAAGCGGTCAAGGGACTCGACCGCTCCGCCGTCGGACGATTGCACGAATCCGTGCACCGGGCACTCACCGATCACCAGCATCTCCCTTCGGCCGACCTCGGCAAGCTCGCCGCATTGACCGGTGTCCGCGACTACCCGGCGCGGGTCAAGTGCGCGAGCCTCTGCTGGCACACGCTCGCCGCGGCGCTCGAGCGCGCCCCCGGCGCGCCGTCGGCGGCCGTCTCGACCGAGTGAGGAAGCCGCGGATGAGGACCCACGAGAACGAACCTTTCGTGCTCTCGCGCGACACCCGCGCGGTGATCGTTCCGGCCGGCGTGGAGGTGAAGCTCAAGGCCGGGCAATCGGGCTTCATCACACAGGCCCTCGGCGGCAGCTTCACCCTGTACATCGACGGCAATCTGTTCCGGCTCGCGGGCGAGGACGCCGACGCGATCGGCAAGGAGGTGATCCCGCCGCCATCGCTGCCGTCCAACGCGACCGACGATGACGTGCGCGCCGCCGCCTGGCGGCAGATGCGCACCTGCTACGACCCGGAGATCCCGGTGAATATCGTCGATCTCGGCCTGATCTATGAATGCTCCGTGACCCCGGCCGAGGATGGCACGCGCTCGGTCAATGTCCGCATGACGCTCACCGCACCCGGCTGCGGCATGGGCGAAGTGCTCGTGCAGGACGTCCGCGAGAAGATCGAACGGATTCCGACCGTCGGCAAAGTCGATGTCGAACTGGTGTTCGACCCGCCATGGAACCAGTCGATGATGTCGGAGGCCGCGCGCCTGCAGACCGGGATGATGTGACGGAGCGCGGGGCAGCACGATGACGACCCCATGGATCGATGCCGGCGCGAGCGCTGATCTCGCCGCGGTCGGCTGTCTGATGGTCGACTCGGACGAATTCGGAGTGGTTCGCATTGCGCGGATTGGCGCGGAACTCTATGCCTTCGAGGATCGCTGTACGCACGACGGCGCGCCTCTCGACGATGCAGAACTCGACGCGCACGATGCGGCCGGTCCGGTCGTCGTCTGCCCACGCCATGGGGCCCGGTTCTGCCTGCGCGACGGCGCGGCGCTGACGCCGCCCGCCTACGAACCGCTGCGAGTCTTCAGGGTCCGGGAGCGGGCAGGCCGGATCGAAATCGCGCTCGCGTGACATCCGCGTCCACGCCCCTGCCCGATACCGCCGCGCGCCTGCTGCGAGGCGCCGCGCCCGTGAGAGGGTCGCGGCGCCGCGCTTGCCAAAGCCGGCGCTTTCAGGGCACGAAGTCGTCGAGCAGGATCACGCCGAGCGGCGCACCGCCGCCCACGGCGTCGCGTGCCGCGAGGGTGTAGACGCCACCGTTCGCCACGGTGATGCGCGCCGGGCCGATCGCCGGCATCCGCGTGCCCGTCGGTGTGACGACCACGTCATAGGAGCCGGCCGCGAGGCTCACGTACCCCGTGTCGGCCTTGAACGCCACGTCCGTGAAGGCCGGCGACGCGGTCGCGAGCGAAGCACCCGGCGCAAGCACGAACAGATCGACGGCACCGGCCGACGGCGCAGCGTGCAGGATGCGTACCTTGGCCTGCGTCGCGACCCGACGCCGATCATCGCTGAGCACCAGTGGCTAGATCGATGCGAGCCGCCCGACCGCGAAGACCGAATACTCCCTGCCGCGTTCGAGCGGGACATTCGCGTTGATGGCGACGAGGCCCGGATTGCCAGCCGGCGTCACCTTGACGTTGTAGGTGGCGGGCGGCAGATCGACGAACGGCATGGCGCCCGGGAACGCGAGATTCGGCACGAGTGGCTGGCTGAAGTTGTCATTGGCTACGACGTCGACCGCAAGGGCGTCGGGCGATGCATGAATCACCCGCAGGCGCGCCGGTGCACTGCGATCGAACAGTTCGAGACGGGTTCCGCCGGCATTCGTGACCAGCAGGCTGATCGGTGCGCTGCCCGTCGCGGTGTTAGCGACCACCGAGACGAGCAGATCCGCACCGGCATCGAGTCGCAACGGCCCCGGGTCGAACACGACTGTGCCCGGAGTGCCGGCGGGTGTCACGCGGATCTGGTACTCTCCAGCCGCTACACTCAGGGGTCCGATCGTTTCCTTGAACGCAAACGTGCCCGCCGGCGCGCTTGCGGCCAGATTCGCATTCGGTGCAGTGACGAACACCGAGACTCGGGGCGTGTCGGGCGCGGCATGGACGACCTGGAGGCGGACCGCGCCAGCCGCAATGGTCGACGCATCGCGCGTGATGACCAGCGGCTCTATCGACGCAACGCGATTGACAGAGAGCACCGCGTAGCGACGCTGCGGTTCGAGTGTGACCCGCGCCGGACCGATCACCACCGGTCGTGCGCCGCCGGGCAGCCGACCGCGAATCGTCAATTCGCTGGTGCCGGCCGAGACCGTCTGGTGGGGCACGACGCCCTTGAAGTCGACGTTGCTGCGGAAAGGCTGTCCGTTGAGCTCGATATCGACAGCAGGCGCGTCAGCGCTGGCGTGAATGATGCTGAGTTCGGCCGTGTTGGCAAGCGGATCGGGATCGTCCGAGCCACAGGCGGCTGCCAGAACGGACAGCGAGACGGTCATCATGACCTGAAGCAGGCGTTTCATCCTTGAAGCCCCTTCTGGGGGTGCGGAGGTCGCATCTCCTGGTCGGAACGCCACACCCGACCGGATTCAACCGCAGATTCGCCGCCTGCCTCAGCTGACGCGTGCGATCACCACGACTCGCTCGCGGTTCGAGACGACGACGCCACCCGCACGCTCCACCGTCACCGCGAACGCCAGTGGCGTCCCGATCGGCAACCTCGCGCGGATCGGCACGACGAGTTCCGCGTCGCCAACCGAATCGAACACGCCGCCATCAACCGGAAAGCGCTCGTCGCGACGGCCGTCGAAGATCCACAGTTGATACTGCTCGCGCGACGCGTCGTTGCGTCGCAGACCGACGAAGCGCATGTAGCCGGTCTGGGTACGCGCATCCCAGACGACGTCGCCGGAGACGCCGCGCCCGGCCGGATCACCGGCCGGCGCCCAATTACGGCGCAACACGAACGGCGTGGCGGCGAGCAGGGCAGCGCGCGCCGCCGCCGGATCGGACGGGCCGGCGCCGTCCGGCACCTCGGTGCGATCGCTAGAATCCGTGGGACTGGACGAACTGGGAGCCAACGTGGCGGCCGCCCGTGAGCCCCGTACGGCTGCCCCGACTGTCTCGATCGTCTCGTCGCCGGATCGCGCCTCGGCAGCGACGACCTGCGTCCCGCTGTCTGGAGCCTGCCGCGCGGATCGGTCGAGCGCCAGCACGCCAATCACCGCCGCGAACGACGCCGCCGCGGCCATCCAGCCGCTCCAGGCGAACCAGGTCGGCAGCGGATCATGCACCTGCCGGGCGGCGCGGCTGGCGCGGACGTCCGCGACGCGCTGTGCCGCGTAGTAGCGATCGGCGTCGTTCGCGATCCGTACCGCGAGCTCGCGCGGCATCGGCTCGAGAGGGGGGCGCAACGCAAGGTGCGCGGCGGCGGCCGCGCGCTCGAAGCTCTCGTCGAGCGAGCCACGCGGCGCGCCACCGAGCGCGGCTCCGACCGAGCGCTCGAGCTCCAGGAGTTCCGACTCGCTGAGTCCGCCGACGCTGCGCTCGACGGCGAGTTCCATCAGCCGGGCCCGTTCGAGATCGTTGGGCGCGTTCATGATTGGCTCTCTCCGAGCGCCTCACGTACCTTGATCAGGCCGCGCCGGATCAGGGTCTTGACTGTGCCGAGTGGCAGGGCGGTGCGCGAGGCGATCTCGGCATGCGA
Source organism: Gammaproteobacteria bacterium (assembly GCA_037444685.1). Lineage (GTDB taxonomy): Bacteria > Pseudomonadota > Gammaproteobacteria > Steroidobacterales > Steroidobacteraceae > UBA964. Next base: position 94,469 of record JBBILX010000001.1, on the reverse strand, counting down.
CAGCCCCTCGACGATGGACAAGTGGATCACATTGCGTTGCTCCTGCGGGAGTTCCTCGAGTGCCGCGCGCGCGATCTCCGCCTCGGCGCAGCGGTCGACGTGGGAATCGGTCCCGACCTCAGCGGCCTGTTCCTCGAGCCCGCTGAGTTCGTACTGCGTTCGCGAACGTTGGCTACGCATCCGATCGATGAGACGGCGGCGGGCGATCATGGCGACGAAAATGCGCTCCGACCCGCGCGCAGGGTCGAACTGTGGGGCGCTGCGCCACACGTCGAGGAAGATTTCCTGGGTCGCATCCTCCGCGTCCGCGGTGGTCGTCGAAAAACGCCGCGCGATCGACCAGATCAGCGAGCCGTAACGCGCCATGCAGCGCTGGATCGCCGACCGGTCGCCGCGCGCCACCTCGGGCAGTACCGGGGGCAGCGTAGCGCCGAGGTCGTCTCGGGGGCGCCGCGGTGCGCTCGCGGCAGGGGCCTGGGGAGGGGTCACGTCGGTCACCGGCTTCGCTTCCTTGCTTTTCGGCCCGCGACGGGGAGCGGATTCAGCATCGCGGGCAATCCTCGCCCTCGAACGCAGCGCGATAATGCCTGCATGGCCCCTTCGTTGGAAACCCCAGGTGGGTCGTGGCGGCGCACGGCGCGCTCTGCGGGTCTCGTTCTCGTCGGGTTCGTCGTGCTGCTGGAGGCCTATTCGCGCTGGCCGTCCGGTGTCGCCGCGCCCCCGATCGAGCCGGACCCCGACACGCCCGCGCTGATCCTGATCGTGCATGGCAGTTTCGGTCGCGACGAGCCCGACTTGCTTGCACTCGAGAGACGGCTGCGCGAACTGACCGCCAACGAAAAGGGGATGGCCGTGCACCGTTACGTCTGGAGCCCGTACTCGGACAACATCCTGCGGGCGGCGGCGCGCGGTGCACGGATTGGCGCCTCGCTGGGCCAGCTACTCGGTCAGCGGCACGGTGTCCGACAGTTGCACCTGATCGCACACAGCGCGGGGGCCTACCTGCTCGAGCCGCTCTGCCAGGCGGCACGGCGCGTCCGTGGGGACCCACCGCTGTCGGTCCGCATGACCTTTCTCGATCCGATCGGACTGCGCGGTATCTGGGATCGTGGCTACGGCGCACGGCATTTCGGCCGCTGCGCCGACCTCGCGGAGGTCTACTACAACACGGACGATCCGGCACCGGCCACGGACCGCCCTTTCCTGCATGCCTCGAACTTCGACGTGACCCTGGCGGACGGCCGGACACGATACGTGTATGGTGGCCACCGCTGGCCGATCCGCTATTACGTCGACCATGTCGCGAGGACGGACCTGCTCGATCCGTCTGGCGCGCAACGCTGAGGAAGCCGGCCGGCGATGCCTCAGCCTGCTGCGGCGTAGCGGCCGTAGACGGCGAGAAGGGCCTCTGCGCACTGGGCCACGGACGCGGTCCAGTCGTCCGCCGCACCCGCATCGGCACCATCCGTCACGAACTTGGCGCAGGCGAAACGCGCTCCCTCGAACCGACAGACCCTGGCCAGCGCAAACGCTTCCATGTCGAAAACGTCGGCATCGACCGGGATCCCGTCGGTCACGAACGAGTCGCCGCTGGCGCAGCGGCCCGCCGGCAGTTCCGGTAGCTCGATGTCGAAACGCAGTTCGGGGGGCGTGGGATCGAATGGCGTCGTGCCTCGTGGGACACCGAGGGGTCGGGCGTCCATGTCCCACTGCACGAAGCGATTACAGGAGAGCACCGTGCCCGGTGGCCAGCGGGGACTGCCGGCCGTGCCGAGGTTCAGCACGCGAGGCAGCGTCGTGCCGGCGTGGCGCAGTTCGAGCAAGCGCCGCGTCAGCGCGTAGGTCGCGTTGATCTTGCCGACACCGGTGTAGAGAACGTCGGCGCCGGCTGCCTCGAGCAGCGCGCCGCCCTCCTCGCGCAGCGCCATCACAACCAGCAAGTCCTGCATGTCCACCTCAACCCGGAGACCGAAGCGTACCGGAGCCGCCTGCAGGCTTGAATTCCGCGGCTTCGCCCCCACCGTTTCAACACCTTTTCGGATGTGGAGAGCTCGATGAGCACCGTTGCTGCCGTCACCACTGCCACCTTCCAGCACGACGTGCTGGCAGCTTCGGCCAGGGAGCCTGTTCTGGTGGATTTCTGGGCGCCGTGGTGCGGTCCCTGCCGCATGCTCGGGCCCGTGCTCGACCAGATCGCTAGCGAATTCGCCGGGCGGCTGCGCGTCGTCAAGGTCAACACGGATGAGGAGCCGGCGATCGCTGCCCGGTACAGCATTCGCAGTATCCCGGCCGTCAAGCTCTTCCACGGCGGCAAGGTCATCGCCGAGTTCGTCGGTGCCCAACCCGCCGGCGCCGTACGCGCGTTCCTGAACCAGCACCTGCCGCGTCCGAGCTCGGCCGATCTCGACCTCGCTCGTGCCGCGATCGAACGCGGCGCCTATGCGGAGGCGCAGAGCCTGCTCCTGGCACTGCGGCAGCGCGAGCCGGACAACGAGGCGGTGGCCATCGCCTTGGCGGACGCTCAGGCACTGGCAGGCGACGGCGCGGCCGCGCGGGCCACGCTCGGCGCGCTTGCGCCGGCGCTGCAATCCGATCCAGCCGTCAAGGCTGCTTATGCACGCGCACACTTCGCCGACCTGCGGAGCGCGCCCGACGAGACCGACGCGATCCAGACTGCGAGAGTCCGCGCCGCGAGTGCGCTGCTGCGTGGCGAACTCGAGCGTGGCCTCGATGAGCTGCTGGCGGCGATGCAGCGCAACCGTCGCTTCGCGACCGGCCAGGGCCGCGAGGACCTCCTGCGCGCGTTCGATCTGGCACCGGCCGATCATCCCCGGGTCGCGCAGGCGCGCCGTCAGCTCGCTGCCCTCCTCTATTGAACCAGCAGCGCCCGGCACTGGGCGCCCTCGAGCCTGCTTACGCTGCTGCCTCGCGGCGCAGCCTTGCGGCCTCGGCATCGCCCAGGTAGAGGCGGATCAATCGGCGCGCGACGTAAAGCAGCGGAATCAGCGCGATCGCTGCAAGCATCTTGTAGAGGTAATTGACGGTGCCGACCGCGAGAAATTGCGGTATCGGCCACTTCTGCGGCCCGAGTACGAAAGCGATGTAGAGCACGACGAAGCTGTCGATCAGTTGCGACACCGCCGTCGATCCCGTGGCGCGCAGCCAGATGAGTTTCTCGCCGGTGGCCATCCGGATGCGATGGAACACGGTCACGTCGATGAGCTGACCGACGAGAAAAGCGACCAGCGAGCCCACGATGGTCCACATACCCTGGCCGAACACGAGTCCGTAGGCGAGCTGGATGTCGGCGACCCCGAGGCCGCGATTCGCCTCGACCCAGAAGTCGGCCGGAGCGAGCGAAATAGACACATAGGCCGCGACGAATGCATAACTGATGAAGGCCACGGCGATCCAGGAGATCAGCCGTACGCCCCGGACCCCAAAGTATTCGTTGACGACGTCCGTCATGATGAAGACGAACGGCCAGAGCAGCACACCTGCCGTGAAGTTCAGCGTTCCCGATACGCCGAGCAGATTCCACTCGAATGGCGCGATCCCGAGCGTCTTCTCGAGCGAGAAGATCTTGACGCCGACGAATTCAGCGATGAGCGCATTGGTGAGGAAGAATCCGGCCAGGACGATGAACAGCCGGTTGGCCTTCGAATCGGTCGTGCGCATGGTCGCGCCAGTATAATCGGGGGCCGTGGCCGCCGGCCTCTCGCGGAGAATCGCATGGATCCCCAGTTCCTCGACAGGCTATCCGCTGGAGTCGCGGCGCTTCGCAGCGAGGGCCTCTTCAAGAGCGAGCGCGTTTTGAGCGGACCGCAGGGCGCGCACGTGCGGGCCGCCGGACGTGATCTCGTCAATCTCTGCGCCAACAACTACCTCGGGCTCGCGAACCACCCGGCCGTGCGGGAGGCTGCGCACCGCGCCCTCGACCGCTACGGCTTCGGCATGGCCTCGGTCCGTTTCATCTGCGGCACCCAGACCCCGCACCGCGAACTCGAGCAACGCCTGGCGGCTTTCCTCGGCATGGAGGATGCGATCCTCTACTCATCCTGCTTCGACGCCAACGGCGGCCTGTTCGAGGCCCTGCTCGACGAGCACGATGCCGTGATCTCGGACGCGCTGAACCATGCCAGCATCATCGACGGCATCCGGCTCTGCCGGGCGCGCCGGCTGCGCTACGAGCACGACGATCTCGACGACCTCGAGCGCTGCCTGCGCGAGGCAGCCGGCGCGCGCACCCGGCTGATCGCCACGGACGGTGTGTTCTCGATGGACGGCACCATCGCCAGGTTGCGCGATATCTGCGACCTCGCCGACCGTTACGGAGCCCTCGTCATGGTCGACGACTCACACGCGACGGGCTTCATGGGCGCGGGCGGCCGCGGCACGCACGAGCACTGTGGCGTCATGGGACGCATCGACATCCTCACCGGTACTCTAGGCAAGGCGCTCGGTGGCGGCAGTGGTGGGTACGTCGCCGCACGCCGCACCGTGACCGAGTGGCTGCGGCAGCGATCCCGGCCCTATCTGTTCTCGAACAGCCTGCCGCCCGTGATCGCCGCGACCACGCTGCGCGTCCTCGACCTCATCGAGAACGATCCCGCGCTGCGTCTTCGCGTTCACGACCACGCGCGTCATTTTCGGGCCGGACTCGCAGCCGCGGGGTTGCACCTGCTGCCCGGTGAGCATCCGATCATTCCGGTGATGATCCGCGACGCGCAGCTCGCCGTCAGGATGGCGGATCGGCTGCTCGACGAGGGCGTGTACGTCATCGGTTTCTCTTATCCGGTGGTGCCGAGGGGACAGGCACGCATCCGAACGCAGATGTCCGCGGCGCTCAGCATCGCCGACCTTGACCATGCGATCGAAGCGTTCGGCCGGGTCGGACGTGAACTCGGCATCGCGGGTGTAGGGACGGCACGGGCATGAAGGCTCTGATCAAGCAGCGCGCCGAGCGCGGGATCTGGATGGGCGACCTTCCGGAACCCACGATAGGCCCGAACGACGTGCTGATCAGGATCGAGAAGACCGCGATCTGCGGCACCGATACGCATATCTTCCTCTGGGACGAGTGGGCGCAGCGGACGATCCGCGTGCCGATGGCCGTCGGCCATGAGTACTGCGGCCGGATCGTCGAGTTGGGCAGCGAGGTGCGTGGCTTTGCGATCGGCGACCGGGTCTCGGGCGAAGGCCACATCACCTGCGGCCATTGCCGCAACTGCCGCGCCGGTCGACGTCATCTGTGCCGCAACACGGTCGGAGTCGGCGTCGACCGCCAGGGATGCTTCGCCGAGTATCTGTCGCTGCCGGCCGTCAATGCCTTCAAGCTGCCCGACACGATCGGTGATGACATCGCCGCCATCCTCGACCCGCTTGGCAACGCGACGCACACGGCCCTCGCGTTCAACATGGTAGGCGAGGACGTGCTGATCACCGGTGCCGGGCCGATCGGCATCATGGCCGTCGCCATTGCACGTTTCACCGGTGCGCGGCACGTCGTGATCACCGATGTCAACGACTACCGGCTCGCGCTCGCCGCGAGGCTCGGTGCGAGCCGCACGGTCAATGTCGCGCACGACAGCCTCGACGACGTCATGCGCGAACTAGGCATGCAGGAGGGGTTCGACGTCGGTCTCGAGATGTCGGGCAGCGCGGCGGCGCTGCGCGACATGCTGCGCACGATGCATCACGGCGGCAGCGTTGCGATGCTAGGCATCCCGCCAGCCGAGACCGCGATAGACTGGAACCAGGTGATCTTCAAGGGTCTGACCCTCAAGGGGATCTACGGCCGCGAGATGTTCGAGACCTGGTACAAGATGTCGAGCCTGCTGCAGAGCGGGCTCGACGTGAAGCCCGTGATCACGCACCACTTCGGCATCCGCGACTACCTCGAGGGCTTCGAGACGATGGCCTCCGGTCGCTCGGGCAAGGTCATCCTCGACTGGCGGGACCTCTAGCGCCCCGCTGCGCAGACGCCCCGCTCTGGTGGCGCTCGATGCCTGGTGGCGCTCACTGCGCTTCGCAGAAGCAGTAGGCAAAGAGCTGGTTGGGCGTGCGCATGCGGCTCCAGCGGGCCACCTCGCGCTCGAGCGGGTCGGCGGCTCTCGAGATCCGAAGCAGTTGCCGCAGCGACGGCGAGTCGTCGACGATCGCGCCGAACACACGTGCCTTCAGCGAGAGCGCGAGTTCCTCGGCCCAGGACAGCTCGGTTTCGAGGTAGTCGACGCGGTACTGACCCTCGGCCAATCCTGCGCGCCTGGCAGCTGAGTCGACTGCATCGGCGAATCCGCCAAGCTTGTCGACGAGCCCCACCTTCTGCGCATCACGGCCGGACCAGACGCGGCCCTGCGCGATCGGGTCGACTTCGTCGCGGGTCTTGCCACGACCGGCGGCGACCCGGCGCAGGAAATCGTCGTAACCGCGCTCGATCACGGACTGCAGCAGTTGGGCGGCCGTGGGCCCGACCGGACGATCGAGACGGAACTGACCCGAGAGGGGCGTCGTGCCGACGCCGTCGACGCTGATGCCGAGCTTGTCGAGCGAGCGATTCAAGGTCGGGAACAGCGCGAAGATGCCGATCGACCCCGTGATCGTCGCCGGGCTCGCCCAAATCTCGTCGGCCGGAGCGGCGATGTAGTAACCGCCCGAGGCCGCCAGATCGCCCATCGAGACGACGAGCGGGCGGCCCGTCGACTTGAACGCCTCGAGTTCGCGATGGATCTGCTCCGACGCGAGGACGCTGCCGCCCGGACTGTCGATACGCAGCACGAGTGCACGGACCTCATCGTCGAGGCGCGCATCGCGGATCAGCGCCGAAACCGTCTCGCCACCGATGGTCCCCGGCGGCTGATCACCGTCGAGAATCTCCCCAGAGGCAACGATCACACCGACCCGCGCCTTCTTGTCGCGATGCAAGGTCTGCTCGGCACGCACGACGCGCAGGTAGTCATCGAGCGACACGGCATTGAACGAGCCCGTTGCCTCATCCTTGCCGACGAGTTCGCTCACCCGCGCCTCGACCTCGATCGACGACTTGATGCCTGTGACCAGCTTGGCGGTGAGCGCGACCGCCGGCAGGTCGCCCTTCGCGCCGACCGCCAGCGGCCCGATCTCGTTCGCGTAGCGCGCGATCGCTTCGGGTTCGATGCCACGGGCACGCCCCACCACCGTCCGGTAGTTGTCCCAGAGCGCGGCGAGGTAGGCGAGACTGGCCTCACGGTCCTCGGCCGACATGTCCTGCCGGAGGAAGGGCTCGACGGCGCTCTTGTAGCTGCCAACCCTGTAGACGTTGACGTCGACGGCGAGCTTCTCGAGCGCGGCCTTGTAGTAGTTGCGGTAGCGCTCATAGCCCTCGATGAGCACGAAGCCGAGTGGATCGACGTAGACCTCGTCGGCATGCGCGGCCACGAAGTACTGCGCCTGCAGGAAACCGACACTGCTCGCGACGACTTTCTTGCCGGACGCGCGGAACTTTGCGATCGCGGCGGACAGTTCCTGCAGGGTGGGCTGACCCCCCCCTGTCATGCCGTCGAGCTCGAGGACGAGCGCCTGGATCCGATCGTCGCTGGCGGCGGCCTCGATCGCCTCGGTCAGGTCGCGCAGCAAGGTCTCGCCGCGGCCCGCGCCCTGCGCCTCGGCGAGCGCGCGCTCGAGCGGATCGCCGGACAGCTGCTCGACGATCTCGCCTTCTGGCGCGATGACCAGCGCCGCGCGCGTCGGCAGCGACGGAATCGTGCTGCGCAGCGCTCCGGCGATGAAGCCGAAGATCGCGAGCAGCAGGATCAGGTGCAGCACGCGGCGCAGCCCATCGAGGCCGCGCCAGAGAAAGCCGAAGAACCGCCGCACGACCGGGCGAGACGCGGCTTAGAGCTTCTCTTCGATGCGCGCCGCCTTGCCCGACAGCTCGCGCAGGTAGTAGAGCTTGGCGCGACGGACGCTGCCGCGACGCTTGATCTGCACGTCGGCGATCAGCGGGCTGTGCGCCTGGAAGGTGCGCTCGACGCCCTCTCCGTGCGAGATCTTACGCACGGTGAACGACGAGTTGAGGCCGCGATTGCTCTTCGCGATGACGATGCCTTCGAAGGCCTGCAGCCGCTCGCGGTCGCCTTCGACGACCTTGACGTTGACGACGACGGTGTCGCCGGGCTTGAAGTCGGGCAGCTGTCGCGTCGCGCGCGCGCTTTCGATCTGGGCAATCAGGTTAGCCATTTTTCTCCACCTCTCGCTCCGCGAGAAACTCATCCAACAGCGAGCGCGACTCGCGATCGAGCCCGCCACGTTCTTCGAGCGCTGCGATCAGGTCGGGCCTGCGCAGCCACGTTCGCCCGAGCGCCTGCTTGCGCCTCCAGCGCGCGATCTGCGCGTGGTGGCCGCCCTGCAGCACCTCGGGCACACATCGCCCTTCCCACTCCACGGGCCGGGTGTAGTGCGGCCAGTCGAGCAGCCCCTCCGCGAAGGACTCCTGCTGGCCCGAGCGCTCGTCGCCGAGCGCTCCGGGCAGCAGCCGCACCACGGCATCGATGACCGCGAGCGCCGCGAACTCGCCGCCCGACAGCACGAAATCCCCGAGCGAGATCTCCCTGTCGATGCGCGACTCGAGCACGCGCTCGTCGAGCCCCTCGTACCGGCCCGCGACCAGCACGAACCCGGCGCCGGATGCGAATTCACGCGCCGTCGCCTGGCCAAATCGTACACCCTGCGCCGAGAGATAGACCCTCGGCAGCGCTCCGGCACCCGGTCCCACCGGTCGTCCCGCGCCAGCCGCGAGCCTGCTCGCCGCCGCGTCGATCGCCGCGCTCCACGGACCGGGCATGCCAACCATGCCGGGACCGCCTCCGTACGGACGACCGTCGACGCTCCGATGCGGCCCGCTCGCATACCGACGCGGATCCTCCGTGCCGACCGTGACGAGGCCTCGCTCGAGGGCACGCCCGAGCACGCCGAAACCGAGCGCATGTCGCAGCATCTCGGGGAACAGCGTGACGACCTCGATCCGCAGCATCCGTCTAAAAGTCCGCCGGCCAGTGCACCCGGATCCGTCGCTCGACCAGATCGACCTCGCGGAGATGGGGCGCCGCGGCCGGTAGCCAGTGCTCCCGCTCGCCGCACACCACCATCACCGCTCCGCCCGGCGCGTCGACGAAGTGGTCGACGATGCCGAGCTCGACATCCTGCTCGTTCACCACCCGGCAGCCGATCAGGTCCACGCGGTAGTACGTGCCCGCCTCGGCCGGAGGCAACCGCGCCCGCTCGATCTCGATCGTCGCGCCGGTCAGCGCCGCCGCCGCGTCGCGCCCGGTGATGCCGTCGAGCCGGGCCACGATTCCTTCGCCGTGGCGCCGCCCCTCGAGCACCCGCGTCGAGAGCGCCGGGGCGCCCGAGCGCACGACGAGCCAGGGCGAGTAGCCGAGGATCCGCTCTGGCGGCTCGCACCACGATTCGACGTGGATCCAGCCCCGCACCCCGAAGGGGCGCCCTAGACGCCCGATTTCCACCCGCTCCGCTGCCACCGCGGAGCTTTCGCCTCCCGTGCCCGTGGCTCGCGGCTCAGGCCGACACGGCCGGCGCCGCGACCTGCTTGCGATAGCCCGCGACGAGACTGCGCACGCGATCCGACTGCTGCGCCCCCTTGCCGATCCAGTAGTCGATGCGATCGAGGTCGAGCTTGAGCCGTTCAGCGCCCTTGCGCGCCGCGGGATTGAAAAAGCCGACGTTCTCGAGGCTCATGCCTCCCTGTCGCTTGCGACTGTCCGTCACCACGACGTGATAGAAGGGCGTGTTCTTCGCGCCGCGCCGGGTCAAACGAATCGTCACCATGGTTCTTGCCGCTCTCCGAATGGGTGGCCGGACCGCCATCCGCAGGCCCGTCCAAAAAAGAGCGCGGAGTCTACAGAAATCAGGGACTTGTTGGAAGGGGGCGCCGGCGGCGCCGCGCGGCGGGATGCGGTGCGTCAGCGAGCGCCCGGAAACGGCGGCAGTGCGCCGCCTTTGAGCACCCCGAGCATCCGTCGCAACTTGCCGCCCTTCATGCTCTTCATCATGCGCTGCATCTCGCCGAACTGCTTCATCAGGCGGTTGACATCCTGCACCCGCACCCCGGCACCGGCGGCGATCCGGCGTCGCCGCGACCCGTCGAGAATCTCCGGGCGTCGCCGTTCGCGGACTGTCATCGAATCGATGATCGCGAGCTGCCGACGCACCTGTCGGTCGGCCTCCTCGGTCGGCGCGGCTCCGCGGGTCAGCTGGGCGGGCAGCTTGTCGGCGAGCGCACCGAGCCCCCCCATTCGCTGCAGTTGCTGCAACTGCATGCGCAGGTCCTCGAGGTTGAAGCCGCCACCTCCGACGACCTTCCTCGCCAGCCTCTCGGCCTCGGCCTGGTCGACCTGACCCTGCACGTGCTCGACCAGCGCGACCACGTCGCCCATGCCGAGGATCCTGCTGGCCATGCGCTCCGGGTCGAACGGCTGCAAGGCGTCGGTTTTCTCGCCGACGCCGAGGAAGACGATCGGTTTGCCCGTCACCTGGCGCACCGAGAGCGCGGCACCGCCGCGCGCATCGCCGTCGGCCTTGGTCAGGATGATGCCCGTCAGATCGAGCGCGGCGCCAAAGGCGCGCGCCGCATGCAGCGCATCCTGACCGGCCATCGCGTCGACGACGAACAGCCGCTCGTGGGCCGCGACGACGATGTCGATCTCGCGCACTTCCTGCATCAGCTCGTCATCGACGTGCAGGCGGCCGGCCGTGTCGACGATCAGCACGTCGTAGACACCGCTTCGGGCGCGCGCGAGCGCCTCGCGCGCGATCGTCGCTGGCGGCGCACCAGCCGTCGCCTCGAAGAAGTCGGCGCCGACCTGCTCGGCGAGGCGTTTGAGCTGCAGGATCGCCGCCGGGCGGCGCACGTCGGTGCTGACGAGCAGCACCCGTTTCTTCTTCGACGAGATCAGCCAGCGGGCGAGCTTGGCCGCCGTCGTGGTCTTGCCGGCACCCTGCAGGCCGGCCAGCAGCACCACGTAAGGCGGCTGGGCGCGCAGCTCGAATCCGCTCCGCGCGCCGCCCATCAGCGCGACGAGTTCGCGGTGCAGAATGCCCACGAAGACCTGGCCGGGCGTCAGGCTGGCCTGCACCTCGGCGCCGAGCGCCTTCTGGCGCACTGCCTCGATGAAGGACTTGACCACCGGCAGTGCGACGTCTGCCTCGAGCAGCGCCATCCGCACCTCGCGCAAGGTCTCGCCGATGTTGTCCTCGGTGATCCGGCCCTTGCCGGTCAGGGTCTGGACCGTGCGCGACAGGCGCTGGCTCAGGGTCTCGAACATGCCGCGATTATACGGCGCCGCTCGAGCCTCTCAGCCGAGCGCGTCGAGCGCCTCGGCAAGCCGGCTCACGCCGCGGATCTCGAGCCCCTCGATCGGTCGTCGCGGTACGTTGTCGCGCGGAACCACGGCGCGCCGGAAACCCTGCTTGGCGGCCTCCCGCAGCCGCTCTTCGCCGTATGCGACCGGACGGATCTCGCCCGTCAAGCCGAGTTCACCGAAAGCGACGAGATCGCGCTCGATGGCGCGATCGCGCAGGCTGGAGACCAGTGCCAGCAGCAGCGGCAGGTCCGCCGCCGTCTCCCCAATCTCGATACCGCCCACCACGTTGACGAACACATCGCACTCCTGCACGGACAGCCCTCCGTGCCGGTGCAACACCGCAAGCAGCATCGAGACGCGACCGGCGTCCAGACCTTGCGCCACACGCCGCGGATTGCCGAAGCGCATCGGGTCGGCCAGCGCCTGAATCTCGATCAGCAGCGGCCGATTGCCGTCGCGCATGACCATGACCACGCTGCCCGGTGCGATCCGCTCGGGACGGGCCAGGAAGATCGCCCCAGGATTGCTGACCTCGCGCAGCCCGCCCTCGGTCATCGCGAAGAACGCGAGCTCATTGACGGCGCCAAAGCGATTCTTGGTCGCGCGGACGATGCGGAAGCGCGAGCCTGCGTCGCTCTCGAAATAGAGAACGGTATCGACGAGATGCTCGAGCACGCGCGGACCGGCGATGGCGCCCTCCTTCGTCACGTGCCCGACGATCACGACGGCCGTGCCGCTGCCCTTGGCAAAGCGGACGAGCTCGGCGGCGCATTCGCGCAGCTGTGCGACGCCCCCGGCGCTAGCGCCGACCGCCGCCGACTGCACGGTCTGGATCGAGTCCACGATAAGCAACGCAGCCCTCGCCTGCCCACCCGTCTCGACGATGGACTGCAAATCGGTCTCGGCGAGCACATGCAGCGCCGGGCCCGTGACGTTCAGCCGCCTGGCGCGCATCGACACCTGCGCTGCCGACTCTTCGCCGCTGGCGTAGACCACTGGATGGGCGCGCGCCACGGCGGCAGCCACCTGCAGCAGCAGCGTCGACTTGCCGATCCCCGGGTCGCCGCCGAGCAGCGTGACGCTGCCCGGCACGAGCCCGCCGCCCAGCGCCCGATCGAACTCCACGTGCCCGGTCGTCAGCCGCGAAGGTTCGGCCGCCGCATCGAGCGGACAGGCTTGCCGGGACGACACGCGGGAGCGCGCCGCGCTTCCGGGGGCCGACCGCCGAGTCGTCGCCTCGAGCGTATTCCACTCGCCGCACTGCGCACACTGCCCCTGCCACTTTGGCGACTCGGCGCCGCAGGCGCTGCAGACGAAGACGGTGGTGGGACGTGCCATGCAGCCGCTCAAAAACGCCGAACCGATGCTAGCATGCGCAGCCACGGCCCGAGGTCCGGCGTCCATCGCCATGGCGGGCCAAATTGTGACCGCCGACGCGCGGCGCCGCTTGGCGGGGTGCTAGCGTTGCGACTGGCACCGCCGGCCAGAATCGGTGGGCTTCAGGGTCAATGTCTTGAGTCATTCGCTGCACAGGGCCGCCCTCATCCGGAGCTTCGGGAGCTCGCGGACCGGCCCGCCCCGGGCCATCGCCCGGCCGCTCGTCTGTGACGCGCGTCACATCGATCCCCTGCCGCAACCGGCCCTCGCGGACGGCCGCGCATGAGCCTGCGTGGCAAGCTCAAGTGCGTCGGCGAGACGCACACAGGCCGGGTTCGCGAGCATAATGAGGACACGATCGCGCTCGACGGCGAAATCGGGCTGCTCGTGCTCGCTGACGGCATGGGCGGCTACAACGCCGGCGAGGTGGCCAGCGGCATCGCCGTCAAGACGATCATGAACCTCGTGCGCGAGGGCGTGGAGCGCGAGGATCTGACGGCGATCGACCCGAGCACCGGCCTGACCCGCCGCAGCATCGTGCTGCGCGACGCGATACAGCGAGCCAACAAGATCATCTTCCAGACCGCCAAGACGCAGCCGCAGTGCGAGGGGATGGGTACGACGGTGGTCGGTGCGCTGTTCCATGACAACAAGGTCACGCTCGCCCACGTCGGCGACTCACGGATCTACCGCCTGCGCGGCGATCGCCTCGAGCGGGTCACGCTGGATCACTCGCTGCTGCAGGAACTCGTCGACCGCGGTTTCTACTCGGCCGAGGAGGCGCAGCGGGCCGCCAACAAGAATTATGTGACACGGGCCCTCGGCGTCGAGCCGACCGTGGAGGTCGAGATCAGCGAGCACGAGGTGCACAGGGGCGATCGTTACCTGCTGTGCTCCGACGGTCTGTCCGACATGGTCGAGGACGCGGACATTCACTTAACGATCAATACGTTTGCTGATAACCTAGCGACGGTCGCCAAGCAACTGATACAACTGGCCAACGACAACGGAGGCCGAGACAACGTGTCGGTCGTGCTCGCGCAGGTGCTCGAGTCGTTCCCGGCGCGGCGCGGTCTCGTCGACAGGGTCTTGCGCTGGTTCAGCTAGTCCGACGCGTGGGGCGGATACATGGCTAGACTCATATTGAGCCTCGATGGCCAGACGCTGGCCGAGTACAACATGAACAGGGAGCGGTACACGATCGGCCGTCTCCCGGACAACGACATCCGTATCGACAATCCAGCGGTCAGCGGCCACCACTCGCTGATCATCAATATCCTCAACGACTCGTTCCTCGAAGATCTCAACAGCACCAACGGCACGTACGTCAACGGCAAGCTGATCAAGAAGCACGCACTGCAGCACGGCGACATCATCACCGTCGGCCACCATCAGCTGCGCTTCGTCGAGGACGACGAGCAGCAGGACGAGTTCCAGAAGACGATGGTGATCCAGCCGTCAGCGCGTCCGGTCGAATCGATCCGCCGGGCCGAGGCCAAGGTCGACACCGTCGCGAGCGGCCCGCCGGCCACTGACCCGCGCCGCGCCATCGCCGACTCGCAGCTTGCACTCAAGCCCGGACGGCTCCAGGTGCTGTCCGGTCAATTCGCCGGCCGCGAACTCGAACTGACCAAGGCCCTGACGACACTCGGACGTCCGGGCGTACAGGTCGCCGCGATCACGCGCCGCGGTGACAGTTTCTACATCGTCCATGTGGAGAGCGCGCGAGACGGCGACTATCCGCTCGTCAACGGCGTTCCGATCGGCCCCCAGGCGTACAAGCTCAAGGATCAGGACGTGATCCAGCTCGCTGGCGTCAAGATGGGGTTCTTCCAGGCCTGAGCGGTGCGGTCGGACGGCGCGGCGCGGGCGGCCGCCCCGCAGCCGGCGTCAGATCAGCTCCAGCGGGACCCGCTGACTGACGCCGCAGAGCAGCTCGTAGGCAATCGTCCCGGCGCGGGCCGCGACCTGCTCGACCGGTAGCGCCGGGCCCCAGAGCTGCGCGGCTGCGCCCACCTCGACGCCCGGCAGCTCCGTGACATCCACGGCGATCATGTCCATCGATACCCGCCCGACCAGCGGCAGCGCCCGTCCACCGATCATGACGGGGGTCCCGCTCTCGAGGTGCCGCGGCACCCCATCGCCATAGCCGGCGGCGAGAATCGCGATCCGGCTCTCCCTCGGCGCGCGCCACGCGCCGCCGTAGCCGACCGTCTCGCCAGCGGGCACCCGCCTGGTCGCGATCACCGTCGTCTCGAGCGTCATCGCCGGCTGCAAGCCGAGGTCCGCGCCGACCTGCTCCGGAAAGGGCGAGACGCCATAGAGCGCGAGTCCCGGTCGCACCCAGTCGCCGCGCGCCTCGCGCCACCCCAGCGTGCCGGCGGAGTTGCCGATGCTCGTGACCACGGGAGCACCAGAGCCGGCCGGCGGCAGCAGCGCCTGGAACCGCGCCACCTGCTCGCGAGTCATCGCGCAATCGAGCTCGTCGGCGCGCGCGAGGTGCGTCAGCAGCCTGATATCGAGCGCCGGCACGGCGAGTTTGCGCAGCCGTTCCCAGGCGCGAGGCAGCTCCTCCGGACGGAAGCCGAGCCGGTTCATGCCGGTGTCGACCTTGAGCCAGAGCGTGAAGCGGTGCTGGCCGCTGTGCGCTTCAAGCAGCGCGAGCTGCAGCGGGTCGTGAACCACGAGTTCGAATCGCTGACGCGCCGCCTCGGCGAGCTGCTCGGAGCTGAACACGCCTTCCAGCAGCACCACCGGCTGGCCCACACCGGCGCTGCGCAGCTGCAGCCCCTCGTCGAGTCGCGCGACCGCGAACGCGTCGGCCTCGGCCAGCGCCAGCGCCGTCGGCACCAGCCCGTGCCCATAGGCATTGGCCTTGACGACAGCCATGACACGCGAGGCGGGGGCTGCGGCGCGAAGTCGACGCAGGTTGTGCCGCAGGGCCGCGGCGTCGATTCGGGCGCGCAGGATGCGGTTCATCCGCGGGCTCAGCGCAGTACGCCCTCGGCGTATGAATCGGGCGCGTAATTCACGAAACGCGAGTATTGTCCCTGGAAAGTCAGAAGGAACGTGCCGGTCTCGCCATTGCGGTGCTTGGCGAGATCGATTTCGGCGATCCCTTTCTTCGTGGTGTTCTTGTCGTAGACCTCTTCGCGATAGATCAGCAGGATCATGTCGGCATCCTGCTCGATGGCGCCCGACTCGCGGAGGTCAGACATCACCGGCTTCTTGTCTGTTCGCTGCTCGACGCCGCGGTTGAGCTGCGAGAGAGCGATCACCGGGCAGGCGAGTTCCTTGGCCAGCGCCTTGAGGCCACGCGAGATCTCCGCGATTTCGGTCGCGCGATTCTCCTTGTTGCCAGGGACATGCATCAGCTGCAGGTAGTCGACGACCACCAGATCCAGGCCATGCTCGCGCTTGACGCGACGCGCGCGCGCGCGCAGCTCGGTCGGCGTGAGCCCCGGCGTCTCGTCGATGAAGATCCGCGCCTCGGAGAGCTGGCCGGCCGCACCGCTGATCCGCGGCCAGTCGTCATCGGAGATCTCGCCACTGCGGATGTGGGCCAGTGAGACGCGGCCGACCGACGCGAGCATGCGCGTCATGAGCTGATCGGCCGGCATCTCCATCGAGAAGATCGCCACCGACGCCTTAATGTCACCCTTGAGCGCCGCGTACTCGGCCATGTTGACGGCAAGCGTCGTCTTGCCCATCGACGGACGCCCGGCCACCACGACGAGATCGCCGGGTCTCAGCCCGCCGGTCTTGCGGTCGAAATCCTCGAAGCCCGTCGCCAGACCGCGCAGGCCGCCCGGATTCGCATGCCACTCGTCGATCTGGTCGATCAGGCCGGGCATCAGCGTCTGGATCGACACTGCGCCTTCGAACCGGCCGCGCGAGCCCATCTCGGCGATCTCGAAGACCTGACGCTCGGCCTTGTCGACGAGCTCGCGCGCACTCTCGCCTTCGTTCCGATAGACGCTCGCGGCAATCTCGGCGCCGACCTCCGCGAGCCGGCGAAGCAGTGCCCGCTCGCGGACGATCTGTGCATAGAATCGGACGTTGACGGCGCCAGGCGTGTCGCGCGCGAGCGTGCCGAGGTAGGCACGGCCGCCGGCCTCGTCGAGCTCCGCGCGACGCTCGAGCTGCTCGCTGACGGTGATCACGTCGCAGGGCTTGCCCTGCGACGCGAGGTGCCCGATCGCTTTGAATATCAGCCGATGGTCGGGACGGTAGAAATCGTCGCCACGGACGACGTCGGCCACGCTGTCCCAGGCGCTGGCGTCGAGGAGCAACCCGCCGAGGACGGACTGCTCCGCCTCGACGGAATGTGGTGGGGCACGCAACTCGTCGCTGCGGCTCACTCTTCCGCGACGACGATCACGGGCAGCTGCACGTCGACGTCCGTGTGCAGATGCAGCGTGACGAGGTGCTCGCCAACCGAACGGATCGGACCCGAGCCGAGACGAACCTCGCTGCGCGCGACCGTGTGTCCAGCACGCGTGCAGGCCTCGGCGATGTCCGTCGTGCCGATCGAGCCGAACAGCTTGCCTTCGCTGCCGGCCTTGGCTGTCACGGTGAGCTTGAACTCCTTCATGGCCTCGGCACGCGCCTGAGCGGACCTCAGCGCCTCGCTGGCCGCCTTCTCGAGTTCTGCGCGGCGCGCCTCGAAGATCCTGATGTTCGCGGGCGTCGCCAGCGTTGCCTTGCCCTGCGGCAGCAGGTAGTTGCGGCCATAGCCCGACTTGACCTTGACGCGGTCACCAATGTTGCCGAGGTTGGCCACCTTGGTCAGCAGAATGACTTCCATGGACTGACTCCTTGGCGCGCCGATCAATGCTGGTCGGTATACGGCAGAAGCGCGAGGAAACGCGCGCGGCGCACGGCCTGCGCAAGCTGGCGCTGGTAGAAAGACCGGGTGCCCGTGATGCGGCTCGGCACGATCTTGCCGGTTTCGGTGATGTAGGCCTTCAGGGTCGAAAGTTCCTTGTAGTCGATCTGCTTGACGTCGTCGGCCGTGAAGCGGCAGAACTTCTTGCGCCGCGTGAAGCGGCCCGGCTTGCCATTGTTCACGCGTTGTCTCCCATCGTTTCGTCGTCGCCGAAATCAGGACGCTCGCGACGCTCACGTCGCTCGCCGCTCGCTTCTTCCTCGGCCTCGCGGGCCATGGGCGAGGGTTCGGTGACCGCCTCGTCCATCTTGATCACCAGATGACGCAGCACCGCGTCGCTGAAGCGGAAAGCGCCGGTCAGTTCGCCGAGCGTCTTCTGGTCCGCCTCGATATTCATCAGCACGTAGTGCGCCTTGTGCACCTTCGCGATCGGATAAGCCAGCTGTCGGCGCCCCCAGTCCTCGAGCCGATGCACCTTGCCACCACCCTGGGCGATCATGCCCTTGTAGCGCTCGATCATCGCGGGCACCTGTTCACTCTGGTCCGGATGGACCAGGAACACGATCTCGTAATGCCTCATGTCATCTCCTTGTGGCTGTCAAGCCGCCCGACGAGGCTGCCGGTGCGGCAAGGAAGTCCCCGAAGATAAGGGGGCGCGAAGCATAGCCGAGCGCCGCAATGCGTGCAAACGGGCGATGCGAATCAGGCGTTCACACGAATCTTCCGCGTTGCCGCAGGGCCTCGTAGAGCAGCATCCCCGTGGCGACAGAGACGTTCAGACTCTCGACGGCCCCTCGCGTCGGCAGGCGGACCAGGAAATCGCAGCGCTGGCGCGTCAACTGTCGCAGGCCGCTGCCCTCCGCGCCCATCACGATCGCCAGCGGCCCCTTGAGGTCTGACTCGGCCGCCGCCTTCGATCCAGCCACGTCTGCGCCCACGATCCACAGCCCTGCCTCCTTCAACAACTGCAGCGTGCGAGCGAGGTTCGTGACCGTCACGACCGGCGTCGTCTCCGCGGCGCCCGCAGCGACCTTGCGGACCGTCGCGTTGACCTGCACCGCGCGGTCGCGCGGGACGACGACAGCGAGCACGCCACAGCAGTCGGCGGTCCGCAGACAGGCGCCGAGGTTGTGCGGATCCTGCACGCCATCGAGCACGAGCAGCAGCGGATCCTCGCCGTCGGCGCCGCCCACCGTCGCATGCTGCCCAGCGGCTGCCTGCAACGCACCGAGCAGCTCGTCCTCAGTCCAGGGTCGCAGCGGCTCGACGTCGGCAACCACGCCCTGGTGCACCGCTGCGCCGAGTTCCCGCTGCAGCGTCTTGGTGTCGACGCGCTGCACTACGCAACCCGCCGCCTGGGCGAGTCGCAGCAGCTCCGCGATCCGTGGATCATCGCGGCCTCTCGCAATCCGCAGGCGATACAGCCGCTGCGGCGCGCGTTGCAGCAGCGTGCGCACCGCATGCAGTCCATAGAGCGTCTCGGTTGCGGCCACTTCGCGGTCTTGAGGCTGGTGATGGCTCAGTCGAGTTCGAGGTCGACGAGGGCCTCGGTCGGGTTCGCATGGGTGACGATCACGCGCACCCTCGCTCCCGGCGCGAGACGCCGCTTCGAGTGCCGGCCCACCCAGGCGTGCCCGTGCGGTTCCAGCCGGTAGTCATCGTCGCGCAGACTGTCGAGGTGCAGAAGCCCGTCCACACCGACCTCGAGGAGTTGCACGAAACAGCCAAACTCGACCACCGTCGTCACGATTCCCTCGAAGGTCTGGCCGAGGCGCTCGCGCAGGAAACTGCATTTGAGGAAGGTGTCGACGTAACGGTCCGCCTCGTCGGCGCGCTTTTCGAGCCTCGAGGTCGACTCGCCGAGCACCGCCAGTTCCTCGGTACTGCAAATCCGCCCGCTCGGATCCGGTGCCGCGAGTCGCGCCTTCAGCGAGCGGTGCACCACGAGGTCAGGGTAGCGGCGGATCGGCGAAGTGAAATGCGTGTACTCGCGCAGCGCCAGCCCGAAGTGACCGATGTTCGCCGGCTGATAGACGGCCTGCGGCATCGCGCGCACCACCAGGGACTCGACGAACGGACGCTCCGGGCGGTGTGCGAGCCGCTCGCTGATCGCGCGAAGATCGCGCGGCGCCGGCTGCTCGGGCAGCTCGACGCCGAGCCCCATCGCGCCGAGCACCTCGAGCAGCAGGTCGAGCTTCTTGGTCTCCGGCTGGGCGTGCACGCGAAACAGCGTCGGCACGCGCGCCGCAAGCAGCTCGCGCGCCACCGCGACGTTCGCGAGGATCATGCACTCCTCGATCAGCTTGTGCGCTTCGTTGCGCGTGTAACGACTCACCGTCCTGATCGCCTGCGACTCATCGAATTCGAAGGTCGCCTCGGTACTTTCAAAGTCGAGCGCGCCGCGTCGACGGCGCGCCCTGTGCAGCGCGCGATAGACCGTCACGAGCGGCTCGAGGCGGTCGACGAGCGGCCCGAGCGCTCGACGCGCCGACACGCTGCGCTCGAACAGCGCCGCGAATACCTGGTCGTAGGTCAGACGAGCGTGTGAACGCATCACGGCCGGATAGAAGCGCGCGCTACGAAGCTGGCCCGTCTTAGAGATCTCGAGGTCCGCCGCAAAGCACAGCCGATCCACCTCCGGCGTCAGCGAGCACAGGTGATCCGACAGCGCGGTCGGCAGCATGGGCAGAACACGCCGCGGAAAGTACACGGAGGTCCCGCGCCGCCGCGCCTCTTCGTCGAGCGCACTGCCCGGTCGAACGTAGTGGCTCACGTCCGCGATCGCGACGAGCAGCCGGAAGCCGCGTGCGCTGCTCTCTGCATAGACCGCATCGTCGAAGTCACGCGCGTCCGGCCCGTCTATCGTCACGAGCGGCAGCTCGCGCAAGTCGACGCGCCGACGCGCCTCCGTTGGGTCGACGCACTCGCCAAAGCGCTCCGCCTCACGCAGCGCGTCCGGCGGGAACTCCACAGGAAGGTCGTGCTTCGCGATCGCCGACTCCGTCGCCAGCTCGAGCGGCTTCAGCGGATCGAGTCGCCGTTCGATGCGCGCCGTCGCGGCCTGTGTGGCCGAAGCGTGCCGCGCGATGCGCGCGATGACCCAGTCGCCGGCACGCGCGCCGTTCAGCGCCTCCGGCGGCACGTGCGCACGCAGTCCGAGCCGTCGATCCACCGCGTGCACCCAGGCCGAGCGCCCCGCCGTCTCCACGGTGCCGAGGAATGACGTGACGCCGCGCGCGAGGACCTCGAGCACCTCGCCCGCGTACCGTCCATCCGCGGCACGAGTCACCGCGATCCGGACCCGATCGCCGCTCGTCAGTCCGTGCATCTGGCGTGGTGGCAGGAACACGCTCTCATCCCTGCCTTCGACCTTCACGAAACCAAAGCCGGCGCGGTGCCCGCTGACCACGCCTTCGAGCGCGCCGATCGGCTTCGCCGGCCGACCGCGAGATGCCGCGCCGGCGCTGCTCGCGAGCTTCGCGCGGCGGCCGGTCCCTGATCGCGTTGATCGAGATCGCTTACGCTTCAATTGACAGCCTTCGTCCCCGTGCGTAGATTGCGCCGCCCTGAACCCGCACTCATCGCCCGGGTGGCGGAATTGGTAGACGCACTAGTTTCAGGTACTAGCGGGTAACACCGTGGAGGTTCGAGTCCTCTCCCGGGCACCATCAAAACTTTATCATTATATTTCAATACGTTAAGAGGCGGCTTCGCGGCCCTGGACGTGCTGTACGGGTCCTGAGTCCTCGCATGGCCGGGCTCTTGCTCACTCGACGACGGCCGCCAGCCGAGCCGGATGATTCGGCTTCTACTGCCCGAGTAACGGGCAGTATAGCGTGTGAATCGCCTCAGTCGCCTCGTCAAGACCCCAAGGCTGCCCATCGGCGACAGTCGTCCGGGAACCCAGCCGTCACGCGAGCTGACGCACCGATGGATTGCGCTTGCGTCACTTCCGCCATCGCGATGACGTGGCGATCGAGGTGATCTTCGAAAAGCCCGGTCTGGCGCCCGCGTCGGATGCAGGCAGAACCACTGACCCAGCGCCGCTCGTCGGCGTTCGCCTAGAAACCTGCACCCCAACGGGCACTCGTTGGAGCAGTCCGCTACCACAAGCCGAAGCAGTATCGATGGTTGGAACGTTGACCGCTGCCCTCCCCGCACACGGGTCACAGAGGCAGGCGATTCACGCAGCATCTGGATGTGCTTGACATCTTTAAATATTTTTATAAACATCGAAATGTGAACTCTAAGCGCGCCGTATCCGCGCTCGCTGCCCTGGCCCAGGAATCGCGGCTTGCGATTTATCGGCTATTGGTCAAGCGAGGCCCGAAAGGATTTGCAGCCGGCGAGATCGCCGATCGACTCGGCATCGCCGGTCCCACCCTGTCTTTCCACCTCAAGGCGCTGGATCACGCCGATCTGGTCGTCGTGCGCCGGGAGGGCCGCTTTCTCTACTACAGCGCCAACTTCGATCGCATGAACGATCTGCTGGCGTTCCTGACCGAGAATTGCTGCGGGCAAGGCACTTGGGCCTGCGCTCCTGCCTGTCAGTCAACGGCCGCCGGCAAGCCAAGGAAATCCGCATGAAGGACCCGGCGCACGACCCGATGAACCTGCTGTTCCTGTGTACCGGTAACTCCTGCCGCTCGATCCTGGCGGAAGCCACCTTCAATCATCTGGCACCCGCGGGCTGGCGGGCGATGAGCGCGGGCAGCAAGCCTGCCGGTCAGGTCCATCCAAAGTCACTGGCATTGCTCGCGAAAGAAGGCATCTCCTCTGACGGATGCCACAGCAAGTCCGGGGAAGCTTTGCCGGTTACACCGGATGTCGTCATCACCGTGTGTGGCAGCGCCGCCGGCGAGACCTGCCCAGCGTACCTCGGATCGGCCATCCGCGCCCACTGGGGTGTCGACGATCCGGCACGGGCAAGCGGCACGGACGAGCAGATCGACGCGGAGTTCATGCGTGCCTACCGGACCTTGCGCTCCCGAATCGAGGCATTCCTGGCGCTGCCGCTCGAGACGCTGCGCGATGACCCCGTCCGCTTGAAAGCTGAGCTGGATCGCATTGGCGCGACGGTCACCTGACGAAGCATGTCCACCTTTGAACGCTACCTGACCCTGTGGGTCGCGATTTGCATTGTCGTCGGCATCACCCTGGGGCATGCGATGCCGGGCGCCTTTCAGGCAATCGGCGCAGCCGAGTTCGCCAACGTCAATCTTCCCGTGGCGCTCCTGATCTGGCTGATGATCATTCCGATGCTGCTGCGGATCGACTTCGCCGCGCTGGGCGAAGTGAAGCGTCACTGGCGGGGCATCGGTGTCACGCTTTTCGTCAACTGGGCAGTCAAGCCGTTCTCGATGGCGCTGCTGGCCGCCTTCTTCATCGGCTATCTGTTCAGGCCCTGGCTCCCGGAAGACCAGATCGCGTCCTACACCGCCGGCCTCATCCTGCTCGCCGCGGCGCCCTGTACCGCCATGGTGTTCGTCTGGAGCCGGCTCGCCAATGGCCATCCGCTGTTCACGCTGTCGCAGGTGGCGCTGAACGACGTCATCATGGTGTTCGCGTTTGCGCCGATCGTTGCCCTGCTGCTCGGCATCTCCTCGATCGTCGTTCCCTGGAACACCCTGCTCACGTCGGTCGTGCTGTACATCGTCGTGCCGGTCATCGTGGCACAACTTTGGCGCCGCCGGCTGCTGCGCGAGGGCCAGGCCTCGCTGGATCGTGTGCTCCAGCGGATCGGCCCCTGGTCGATCGGAGCGCTACTGGCCACGCTGGTCTTGCTGTTCGCGTTCCAAGGCGAGGCCATCCTTGGCCAGCCGCTGGTCATCGCCCTGCTCGCCGTGCCCATCCTGATTCAGGTGCTGATGAATTCGAGCCTCGCGTACTGGCTCAACCGTGCGGTCGGCGAGCCGCACGAGGTAGCCTGCCCGTCCGCGCTGATCGGCGCCAGCAACTTCTTTGAGTTGGCCGTGGCTGCAGCCATCAGCCTGTTCGGGTTCGAGTCCGGCGCTGCGTTGGCGACGGTAGTGGGCGTACTGATCGAGGTGCCAGTGATGCTGCTGGTCGTGCGTATCGTCAATCGCAGCAAGGGCTGGTACGAGCAATCGACACGACTCGTGCACCGGTCATGACCTCCGCGACCCAGCCTGACGAACACGTCGCGGACCGCGTGCCTCGCCGCCCTGTCGGTCGGCGTGGGTACGCGCTGCTGCGCCTTAGCGTGCGTCAGTCGCCAACCAACGGTCGTACTGAGCGGCGCGGTCCGCAAACCAAGTTCACCGAGACCGGCATCACCTGGCGCATCGCGGAGAGGCGTGCCCGTCGACACATCGTCACCCCGGCGGTGACCATAGCGCAGGCCCGCCCAACCGAGCAGACGAACGACGGGAGGCGATGCCTAGATACCGTCGAGTCTCAAGCGATCGAGGTCCTTCAGCAGCGTCGTGTTGATCGGCGTGAGGTTCACTTGCAGCGAGTTGAAAACCAGTGGCGGTGGACTCACGCGCACCAGGCAATGCACTCCGGTACGGTAGATATCCCGCAGCAGCGGCTCGTTGAAGCCCTCGCCACATGAACCGAACAACGTCTGCGCCTCGGTGGCGCGTCAGTGCGCGGCGAACTTGGCAGAGGTCTCGGTATGCTCGTTACGCGCGCTGAAAGCATCCCCGCTTAGCCCGTACGCGTCATGGCGCAGACCCGGGATCAGCGCCAAACGGCCATCGGTGCCGACTACGATCTCGTCCTGAATATACACGCCCCAGGCGCTGCCTTCGCCATTGGGAAGCGCCGGCTTGCGACCACCGTTGAGAAAACCTCTCGACTGTTCCTCACAGCACTCGGCGCCGACGATCGACGTGTGCTGCATCGCAGAGGCCTATGGGGTTCGGCCGAGCCGCGCGAACAGGCGCTGCTGCGCTGGATGCCGCCGCTGACGACGCTCTTCGACTTCGCGATGGTGTTCGCCGTCGCGCTGACAGCGGCGCTGGTGGGCCGCTTCACCCCGTCTGACTTCAGAGAGCGGTCGCACCGGCAAAGTGCGCCCAAAAACGTGAGCCACTTCACAACGACGATCTTCCAATTCAGTAGGGTCGCAGTACATTTCCCCCGACCGTCCGCGCTGAGACCGTCCGTCTGGAAACGCTGGCGGTCCACGCTCATTCGGTCAGACCACGGAGATCGTGATGAAGATACGCGCTACTCTGTTACTCGTTGCCCTATGCGGGTGCTGCATGCAAGGCATCGCGTTGGCCGAGCCTCCGCGTCAAGAAATTGGTGCGTCGCGCTCTGCGACAGTGGTCGCCTCAGAGAATGGCGAAGGCGAAGCTCGGCAGCCCGCTCGTGGCCGCGAGCCGCAATCCAGCCCGGTGGTCGGTGCCCAGAAGCGAGTCCCCTATCGCCGCACGATCGCGCCTGGTATCGTCTGCTGCGCCTACTGTGAACAAATCGCCAGCAATGGCCAGTGCGGGGCTTGGACAGGGTGCCTGCCCGGCGTCACGCAGTGCGGAACGTGGTGACCAATCCGGGTTGGGCCCGGGTTCACGCCGTCAGCAGATAGAAATGAGGGCGTAGCGGCGCCGGACGCGCTCGACCGCGCCCCGCACGTCAACCGTCTGCGCGCTGCAGCAGCTCCACATTGCCGCCTGCAGCCGTCGTGTTGACAGTCAGCGTCCGCTCGATCGCAAGCCGCGGCAGGTAGTGCGGGCCGCCCGCCTTCGGTCCGGTTCCGGAGAGCCCGCTGCCGCCAAACGGCTGCACGCCGACGACTGCACCGATCATGTTGCGGTTGACATAGACATTGCCGCACGGGATTGCCTCGAACACCTCGCGCCAGAAGCCCTCGATGCGCGTCTGCACGCCGAGCGTCAACGCATAGCCGCTGGCGCGGATCGAGTCGAACAGCGCATCGACCGCATCGGCGCGATAGCGAACGACGTGCAGGATCGGGCCGAACTGCTCGCTGTCGAGCTGCGTGGCGGTGTCGAGCTCGATCAGCGTCGGTGCGACGAAGCTGCCGCGCGCATGCCGTCGATCGAGTGCGAGACGTTTGCGGACTCGGGCGCAGCCGCGCATGCGCTCGACGTGCGCTTCGAGCGCGGCGGCCGCTGTCTCGCTGATCACGGGCCCAACGTCGGTAGACGGGTCGGCCGGGTCCCCGACACGCAGCTCCTCCATCGCGCCCGCGAGCAGCTCGAGCAGTCGATCGGCGAGTTCATCCTGTACGCAGAGCAGCCGCAGCGCCGAGCAGCGCTGCCCCGCGCTGCCAAACGCGGATGTCAGCACGTCATCGACGGCCTGCTCGGGCAGCGCCGTCGAGTCGACGATCATCGCGTTGATGCCGCCCGTTTCGGCGATCAGCGGCAGGATAGGCCCCTCGCGCTCGGCGAGCCTGCGATGGAGCCACTGCGCCGTGCGCGTCGATCCGGTGAAGACGACGCCGGCGAGGCGCCGATCGGCGAGTGCGGTCGCGCCGAACTCGGGCCCGCCCATCGGCAGGTTGTGCAGCACTTCCCTCGGCACACCGATCTCGTGCAGCAATGCGACGAGCGCGTCCGCCACGAGCGGCGTACTTTCAGCAGGCTTTGCGATCACGGTGTTACCGGCTGCGAGCGCCGCGACGATCTGGCCTGTGAAGATCGCGAGCGGGAAATTCCACGGGCTGATGCAGGCGACGACGCCGCGCCCATGCAGAGACAGTTCGTTACGCTCGCCGGTCGGCCCATCGAGTCGCAGCGGCGCAGCGAAGAGTCGTCTTGCCTCGGCGGCGTAGTAGCGGCAGAAATCCGCGGCCTCGCGGATTTCGGCGACGGCATCGGGCAGAGTCTTGCCCGCCTCTCGAACCAGCAATTGCACGAAGCGTGCACGCGCCTGCTCGATCGCGTCGGCGGCACGTTCCAGGAGTTCTGCGCGCGCCGCACCGCCCTGGGCATCCCACGCGCGCTGCGCGTCCGCGGCCGTCGCGATGGCCTCGATGACCTCGCGCGCACCGGCGAAGTCGAGGCTGCCAACCCAGTCACGGCGATCGGCGGGATTCATGATGCGCACGGCGCCGTTGGTGCGCTCAGGTGAGCGGCGCTTGGCCATCGATGCAAGTCGCGCCAGCTCGCTGCCGCGACCCAGGTCGACGCCGCGCGAGTTGAGCCGCGCGGCGCCAAACAGGCGGGAAGGCAACGGCAGCCGCGGTTGCGCGGCCGCTCCGCTCGCCGCGTCGGCCGCCGTCACGCTGATCGGGTCGACGACGACCTGCTCGACCGCGATGCTCTCGTCCATGAAGCGGTTGACGAAAGAGGTATTGGCGCCATTCTCGAGCAGCCTTCGGACGAGGTAAGCGAGCAGCTCGGCGTGAGGTCCGACCGGAGCGTAGACTCGCACGGGCGCAAGATCCGGACACTGGCGTCGGGCCTCGTCGTAGAGCAGCACGCCCATGCCATGCAGACGCTGAAACTCGAGCTCTGCGCCGACCGGACGCATCGCGATCACAGCGGCGATCGTGTGCGCATTGTGTGTCGCGAACTGCGGATAGATGTGACCCCCTGCCGCGAACAGGCGCCTCGCGCACGCGAGATATGCGAGATCGGTATGACTCTTTCGCGTGAAGACCGGATAGTACGCTAGGCCCCGTTCCTGGGCGCGCTTGATCTCGCTGTCCCAGTAGGCCCCCTTCACGAGGCGCGCGCTCATGCGTCGGCCCGTGTCGCGCGCAAGCTCGACGGCCCAGTCGATCACGTTCGGCGCCCGCCGACCGTACGCCTGTATCGCGAGTCCGAGCCCGGGCCAGGCCCGCGTGCCTGGATCCTGTGCGAGCGCCGCGATGACTTCGAGCGAGATCTCGAGGCGGTCCGCCTCCTCGGCATCGATGGTGAGTCCGAGTCCATGCTGCGCCGCGAGCCGCGCGAGCTCGAGCGCGCGCGGGATCAGACGCGTGCGCACGCGCTCGCGTTGCGCGAGCGAATAGCGTGGCTCCAGCGCCGAAAGCTTGATCGAAATCGAATGTACCGCATGCGGGCCCGCACCGGCCGCGCGCGCGTCGCGCGTCGCTGCCGCGATTGCCTCGATCGCCCCGGCATAGGCCTGCGCGTAACGTCGTGCCTGCGCATCGCTGCGCGCGCCCTCGCCGAGCATGTCGAACGAGCACAGCCCGAGCACGGCCTCGCGCTGGCAGCGGGCGAGCGCATCCGCGATCGTACACCCGACGACGAACTCGCCGCCGATGATCTGCATCGCACGCCGCAGCGCCTCGCGCACGAGCGGCTCTCCGGTACGCCGCGCGAGTCGGCGAAGCCAGCCGCCCGCATCACTGCGGACCTCGTCAGGCAGCTCCACGACCCGACCCGTCAGCATCAATGCCCAGGTCGAGGCATTGACGAACAATGAGTCGGAGCGGCCGCGATGCGCTTGCCAATCGCCCATCGCGAGCTTTTCAGCGATCAGGCGGTCCGCGGTGTCATCGTCGGGAACGCGCAGCAGCGCCTCGGCGAGGCACATCAGCGCGACGCCCTCGGCGTTCGAGAGGCCGAACTCCGCGAGGAAGGCGTCGAGATACGGCCGCTCGCTGGACCTTGCCCGCGCACCGCGCACGAGCGACCGCCCGAGCGTCAGCGCCTGTTCTCGCTGCTGCGCATCGAGGGGCACGCCGAGCGCCGCAACGCTGGTCGCCTCGTCCTGCTCGAGGACTCCGCTGACTCGCTCGATCGAAGCTGAGATCTCGGGATCCACTTGGCGGCGAGCCCCTTGAGCGCAGACGCCTATCTCACACCGGGCGCGCGGCGTCCCGCCACTCGGTCAGTTCCGCTGCGGCCCGGACCGGATCACGACACGCTGGTCGATCGCGCCGAATACCGATCGCCCGCGCGCATCGAGCATCTCGATCCGGACACGATCGCCGGCACGCAGGAACGGCGTCCGCGGCGCACCACCCTCGAGCTGCTCGAGCGTGCGCCGCTCCGCGATACAGGCCGAACCGGCGCGCTGGTCCCGATTCGAGACCGTGCCGCTGCCGACTATGCTGCCGGCGCACAGATTGCGCGTCTTTGCGCAGTGCGCGATCAGGGTCGGAAAATCGAACGTCATGTCCACCCCTGCGGCGGGCGCCCCGAGCCGTTCGTCATTGACACTGCAGATCAACGGGAGGTGCAAGCGTCCGCCGTCCCAGGCCCCATCGAGCTCGTCGGGCGTGACGGCCACCGGCGAGAACGCCGTCGCCGGCTTCGACTGATAGAAGCCGAAGCCCTTGGCGAGTTCCGCCGGGATCAGATTCCTCAAGCTCCAGTCATTGACGAGCACGATCAGTCGGATGTCGCCACGGGAACGAACCTCGTCCGGGGTCGACCCCATCGGAACGTCGCCCGTAATGACCGCAACCTCGCCCTCGAGGTCGATGCCCCAGTCCTCGTCGGCGAACACGGCATCGTCGCAGGGCCCGAGCAGATCGTCCGAGCCACCCTGGTACACGAGCGGATCAGTCCAGAACGACGGCGGCATGTCGGCGCCGCGGGCCCGCCGGACCAGTTCGACGTGATTGACGTACGCGCTGCCGTCCACCCACTGATAGGCTCGCGGCAGCGGCGCTGTGCAGTGGTGCGGATCGAACGGCACGCCATGCGTCGGTGCCCGTCCGGCCAGCGTCGACAGGTGCGGCGCGACCTGATCCCACCGGTCGAGCGCCTGCTGCAGCGTACCGGCGATCCCGTCGGCCGGGATGCAGCGCTCGAGATCCGACGAGACGACGACCAGCCGACCGTCACGGCCATCGCGCAGCGACGCCAGTTTCATGTCGAACCCAGTTCCTTCTCGTGCAGGAAGGAGGCATGTCGCGGCGCGCGCTTCGTGCGGCTCCACTCCTCGAGCATCGCCGTAGCGACGGCGTGCGCGCGGGCGTACTGCTCCGGCGTGCCGACATTCGCAGCGAGTTCGAGTCGATGCCCGTTCGGATCGAAGAGGTAGATCGACTGGAACAGACCGTGGTCGGTCGGCCCGATGACTTCGATGCCCCGCGCCTCGACCCGTTGCTTGGCCTCGAGCAGCGCGTCGACGCTTTCGACCTCAAAGGCAATGTGCTGAACCCAGGACGGGGTGTTCGGATCGCGCGCCATTGGCGGCCGCGTTGGCAGTTCGAAGAAGGCCAGCACGTTGCCGCCGCCAGCGTCGAGGAATACATGCATGTAGGGGTCCGGCTCCTTCGTGGAAGGGACGCGATCCTCGGAGAAGGCGAGCAGAAAGCGCATGCCTAGCACGTCGCGGTAGAACTCGACGGTCTCACGCGCGTCGTTGCAACGGTAGGCGACGTGGTGGATGCGCTGGATTCGCATGCGCTTGCCCTCCCGGTTCAGCCGAAGTCCGCGGCGGTGCTCAGATCACGCCCCTGCGCTCCTGGTCGAGCTCGATAGACTCGAACAGCGCGCGGAAGTTGCCCTCGCCGAAGCCCTCGTTACCCTTCCTCTGGATGATCTCGAAGAAGATCGGACCGATCACGTTGCGCGTGAAGATCTGCAGCAGGATGCCTTGCTCGGCGCTGCCGTCGATGAGGATGCGGCGGCGACGCAGCTCCTCCAGCGACTCGCGGTGGCCATGCACGCGCGCCTCGATGCCCTCGTAGTAGGTGTCGGGCGTGTCCTGGAACTGGATTCCGCGGCCAGCGAGCCGATCGACCGTACCGTAGATGTCGTCGGTCGCGAGGGCGATGTGCTGAATGCCCTCGCCGCGATACTCGGACAGGTACTCCTCGATCTGACTCCTGTCGTCCCGGCTTTCGTTGATTGGGATGCGGATCTTGCCGCAGGGCGAGGTCATCGCGCGCGACAGCAGCCCCGTCTTGCGGCCCTCGATGTCGAAGTAGCGGATCTCCCGGAAGTTGAACAGCCTCTCATAGAAGCCCGCCCAGACGTTCATGTTGCCGCGGCGGACGTTATGGGTAAGGTGGTCAATCACCGTGAGCCCGGCGTCCTCGATGGGACTCGCGTCGACGCGGCGGAAATCGACGTCATAAATCGTGCGGTCGCCGTAGCGATCGACGAGATAGATCAGTGACCCGCCGATTCCGACGATCGAAGGGATGTTCAGTTCCATCGGCCCCGCCGTCGCGGGTCCCGGTTGGGCGCCGAGCTCGAGCGCGCGGCAATAGGCCGCAGCGGCGTCCTTGACCCTGAACGCCATCGCACAGACCGAGGGACCGTGCTGACGGGCAAACGCCTGGGCAAAGCTGCGCGGCTCGGCATTGATGATGAAATGGATGTCGCCCTGCCGGTGGAGCGTGACGTCCTTGCCGCGATGCCGCGCGACTACCGGGAAGCCGAGTCGCTCGAACAGCGTGCGCAGCCGCTGCGGATCGGGCGCCGTGTACTCGACGAACTCGAAGCCGTCCGTTCCCATCGGATTGTGCATGGGCACCTCCCGGTGCATACGCCGAGGCCCCCAGCTTACGCTTCAGGAGTGCCCGGATGGCGCAATCGGCATGCCAAATCACTCCCCTGAATGCTGGAAGTCGCAATCCGATTGCCAGATCGCCCGACAATCGGCAATGTTCGCGTTCCGGTCGCAGTGGGTCCATTCATGAGAGACCGCGACGCATTAGACGAAGCCGACCTGCGCATACTCGACGAGCTGCAACGCGACGCGTCTCTGTCGAACCAGGAGCTCGCCGCGCGCGTCCATCTGTCGCCGGCGCCCTGCCTGCGGCGCGTGCGCCGGCTCAAGGAAGCGGGCTTCATCGAGCGCACGGTCGCGATCCTCGACCGGCGGCGACTCGGACTCGGTGTCGTGGCCTATGCGTTCATTGCGCTCGACTCGCATCGCTCCGGCGAGCCACAGCAGTTCGAAAACCTCGTGCGCAGGCGACCGGAGATCGTTGAATGCGCGCGCCTGAGCGGCGATTACGACTATCTCGCCAAGGTCGTCGTCGAGTCGATGGAGGCCTACACGCGATTCCTCGACCGTCATTTGCTGCGCTGTCCCGGCGTACGTTCCGTGATGACGAGTTTCGACCTCGGCGAGCTGAAACGCACCACCGCGTATCCGCTGGGCCGCGAGGGCGCCGGGTGACTCAATGGCGCGGTGGCGATTCATGCACGCGACCCAGCGCGGCCATTGCGAGCAGCGCGACACTGGCGACAAGATTGAGCACCCCGAAGGCCGTGCCCCGCATCTCAGCCGGGGAGGTATCGGCCACGAGCGTTGCGAGTAGCCCCTGAGTGAACCCCATGTGGAGTCCCCACAGCGCAACGCCGAGAGCCAGTGCATGTAGACCTTGCCCAAGCGCGAGCACGAGATCCGCAGCAATTAGACACAACAGTTCGACGACGAGCACGCCGGGGATCCACGGCAAAGGCAGCCCGACGTGCTCGGCCCGCAGCAGCGGGAACGCTTCGCTGAATCGCGCGAGCGTAAAGAGGGACGCCACAGCGATCACCGCCCAGAATCCCCGGCCGAGTCGACACAGTTCATCGCGATGCAGTGGAAAACGCGCCCTCTGCACGCTCGCCGGCCTTTGCGGTTCCGGAACGGCGCATATCAATAGCGCCAGCGCGAGAGTGGCCGGCACGACGGCCAGCCGGAAGACAGCAAGGACGTCGTGGCCCGTGAACCACATCAGGCCGATGGCGAGCAACGGGCCAATGAAGGCCCCAACAGTGTCGAGCGACTGGCGCAGGCCGAAGCTCGCGCCACGAAGCGCGACGGGGGAGATGTCCGCGATCAGTGCATCGCGCGGCGCATCGCGAATACCCTTCCCCATTGATCGATGCAGCGCGCCGCGACGAGCCAGCCCGCTGAGGGCGCGAGTGGGAATGCCGGCTTGGTCAGCGCAGAGAGTCCGTAACCCAACACGGTGAGCAGCTTGCGCGGCCTATCCCGTCGGACAGCGCCCCGGAAAACACCTTGGTCACGGAAGCGGTCGCTTCGGCGATTCCTTCGATGATGCCGACGGTCGTCGCCGATGTCGCCAGGACGGTCACGAGACAGGCCGGCAGCAGCGCGTGGATCATCTCGGAAGAGACGTCCATCAGCAGCGAGACGAAGCCGAGTGCCCAGACAGCCCGGGGAATGCCGCGCCAGGTAGAGCGGACGAGCTGGCCGGATCCCGCGACCCGCGGCGATGCAGCGGCTCGATCGGCCGGATTCGGGCGCATTGTCCCGCTCAGGCTGACAGAATGGCCACGACGGCGCGCTCGGCCGTCTCGAGCGCCGCCTCCATGCCGAACTCCATGCGGCGCAGGTGCTCGCCGGCGAAATGCATCCGCTGCCAGGGCTGGTCCATCTGCCGCGCGAACCGGGTGACCTGGCCGGGCAGGAACACGTGCCGGTGACCGAGCGCGAACGGATCGGCCCCCCAAGAGAAGACCTCGCGCACGCGCAAGCGTCCGCGTGCTGCCGGACGCATGCGTTCGAACTCACGCCGCACGAACTCGCCGAGCTGATCGCGCGGCAGCTGGTCGAGGCG
Source organism: Gammaproteobacteria bacterium (assembly GCA_037444685.1). Taxonomy (GTDB): domain Bacteria; phylum Pseudomonadota; class Gammaproteobacteria; order Steroidobacterales; family Steroidobacteraceae; genus UBA964. Next base: position 61,411 of record JBBILX010000001.1, on the reverse strand, counting down.
ATCGGCCGCGAAGCCGTTGACCCAGACCCGCAGGAATGGAATGTCATCGCCGATCCGGACGGCGAAGATCCGCTCGAGTGGGCCGTCGGTGTACATCGACGGGCCGAAGCCGTCCGCTTCCCAGAACGGTTGCGTGGGCTCGAGGATCACGTGCGTCGTGCCACCGTAGACGCTCGCTGCGACTGCCTCGGCCTGCAGCGGTGGCAGCGCTGGCAAGATCGTGATCCGCCGCAGCACCGAGAACGGCAGCGCGCAGACGATCCAGTCGCCACTGTAGCGCGAGCCGTCGAGGCAGGTGACCTCCGCACGGGCGCCCTCGTTGACAATCCGCACCACGGTCTTGCCGAAACGGACCCCCGATTCGAGACGGGCTGCCATCGCCCGTGCGAGGCCCTCTGCGCCGTCGACGAAATTGAACCAGTCCGACACTCCGGCATAGAGAGGCGTGTTGCGATCGCCGCGAAAGCCACCGAGCCGTGCGCGCGCGACGTCGCGCAGCATCGCCAGCGCCGAGGTGTTCCACATGTCGGTGTAGTCGGTCGAGATGCTCATCAGTTCGACCGCTGCCTGCGAGACGCCTTTGCTCATCAGCCACGCACCGGCCGAGACATCGAGGGCGGACCACTTCGGTTCTAGCCAGGCTCCGACGTCGTCACCGAACGGGTTCAGCTTGAAGAGGTAGGCCGTCTCGAGCACGTGCGGCAGGATCTCGCGCTCCTCGCCGACGGTGCGGTTGGCACTCGAGCGGCTCCACTCCTCGTTGCGCAGCAGCTGACCGCCAATGTGGAAGCTGGTCTCGGTCGGTTCGCGCCGATCCGTGCCGAGCGCGACGCCGGCGCGACGCGCCGCCTCGAGGACCCGGCCGTAGTTGCCGCCGATCTGCGCGGCGCCGAGCTCGAGCGGCAGACCGTCGAGCTTGACCGTGCGCAGACGCCCTCCTGCACGCTCGCTGCCTTCGAGCACCGTGACACGCGCCCCGTGCTCCTCGAGCAGCAGCGCGGCATGCAGTCCAGCGAGCCCGGCGCCGAGCACGAGCACCTCGCTGCGCTGCGCCGCACGCGAACGGCCCGGCCGGCCGAGCGCGAGCGCAGCCGCGGCGGCCGAGCCGAGCCTGAGGAAGTTGCGGCGCCCGCGGCTCATGCCCGTCCTCCAAAGCGCATCAGATCGCTCGATGGTATCGCGGAGCGGAACCCGCTTCCCAGCGGCGTGCGCGGTGTTCATGATCGGTACGGTTCTCCCAGCGTACCGGGACCCGCCCTGGAGGTCGCCTGCCATGCCGCTGATGCCTCCCGTGATCCTGCTGGTCTTCGCTGTCGCGCTCGGTCTCTACCTCGGTTACGGCTTCCTGCAGCGACGACGCAATCGACCAGCCCTGATCGCCTTTCACGTACTCGCCGGAATCGGCGCGCTCGAGTTGATCGCCATGGCGCTGCACGGCGCGCCGGACGGCACGGTGACGCCGACCTCGACCTTCGGCAAGTGGGCGGCTCTGCTGCTGGTCATCACCGCGATCGTCGGCCTGCTTACGCCGATCCTCTTCCGCAACCGCCCTCGCAACACCACGACGGTGTCGCTGACGATCCATGGATTGCTCGCGTCGACGGCCTTGACCCTGCTCATCATTTGGGTCTGGACCAACTCGCAGCGCCCGTAACGCATGGCGTCCGGAGTACGGACTTGCCGAAGAGCCCACTCGCTGCCGGGCGGCCAGGTGAATAATCTTGGCAGTCCAGTCACGGAAGCATCCACATGTACATCAATTTCTGGTATCCGGTCGCGCTGAGCTCGGAGGTGACTTCGGAAAAGCCCCTGCGCGTCAAGCTGCTCTGTCTGCCGTTCGTCGCCTTCCGTGACTCCGCCGGCCAGGCTCACGTGCTGTCCGACACCTGCGTGCATCGCGGCGGCGCGCTCGGGCTGGGCAGGATCAAGGGCGACTCGGTCGCCTGTCCCTATCACGGCTGGGAGTTCGGCGGCGATGGCCGCTGCACGAGGATTCCGTCTCTGGTCGCCCACAAAGGTGGCATCCCCGCGCGTGCGAAGGTCGACAGCTATCCGGTCCAGGAGAAGTACGGCATCGTCTTCGCCTTCCTCGGCGACCTGCCCGAACCTGAGCGCCCCCCGATCTACCAGATCGACGAGTTCGGCTCGCCGCAGTGGCGCGCCCAGACTTTTGTCTTCGATGTCAATGCCTACTACGAACGCTCGATTGAGAACGGTCTCGATCCGATCCACAACGAGTTCGTGCACCAGGCCCAGGGCCAGCCCTCGCTCTCGCCCGAGCAGCAGGCGACGCCGCTACCGATCGAGCAGATCCCGTGGGGCAGCAAGCACTACATCAAGTTCGGGGGCAGCAAGAACGAAGATACCGCGCTGGCTGGCGTGCGGCAGGGCGCCCGGGTCGGCGCGGCCGGCTCCTGGCATCAGGGTCCGAACCAGCTCGTCACCTACATCGACCTGACGGCGACCAACTCCTTCCATCAATACCTCTTCGAGGCACCGGTCGACGAGGCCCACACCCGCGTCTACCTCGTCAGCATGCGGAACTGGTTGCTCGAAGACCAGCACGAGAAGCGCATGGAAGAGGTCACACGCCGGGTCGTCGCCGAGGACTTCGCAATCGTCGAAAACCTCAACCCCATCCGCACGCCCGACAGCAACACCAAGGAAGTGCTCGTGCCCGGCGATACGGCCATCGCCCAGTACCGCGAGTGGCTGCGCAAGTGGGACGCGAAAGGCTGGAGAATCGACGTCAAGGCACTCAACGCGCGCCTCGGCGATCATGCCGTGACGATCCCCTGCCCCGCGCGCCGCACCTCGGACAACTGGGTGCAGGAGACCGTGCCGCTGATCCCGGGCGACGCCTGAGCGCTCAGGGCTGGCGCTGGATCGAGCGCAGGTAGTCTACGAGCCGCTCGGCGAGGGCGTCAGCTTCCGCGCCCGGACTCCCTGCCGCGCGGAATTCCTGGCCCCAGACCGGCATGCGCCGCGCGCCATGGGCGGCACGCACCTCGCGGCCGTCGACAATTCTCCGCACGGCCTCGGCCGGAAACTCCCCGCGCCGGCGTTCGGCGAGGCGAGTCGGGTCCGGAACCATCACGCGCAGCGCAGGAGCCACCGGCCCGTCACCCTCGCCGCGCGCCCCGTGACAGCTCGAACAGAAGCGCTTGTAGAGTTCGGCACCCGAGTAGCCGGCGAGATCCTCGGCGCCGGCGGCTGCGGGTTGCAGTGCGACCAGAGCAGCGAGAATCCATCCAGCGCCTCTCATGACTCCCCTCGCGATAGTGCTGCGCTCGACGCGCGCCTCGACGATACCACGGCCCAACCTCGCGCTTTCGTCTCGGTACTTTCCGCGATGTCGAAACCGTCTGATCCCGCTCTCGGTGCCAATCACGGCCGGCCGCAGATCCTCTCCCCCTACACGCCGCCGGACGTCTGGGTCTGGAGCAAACCGAGCGGCGGACGCTTCGCGAACATCAACCGGCCCGTCGCCGGTCCCACGCACGAGGCCGAATTGCCGATGGGCCGGCATCCCCCCTGCAACTCTACTCCCTCGGCACGCCGAACGGTGTCAAGGTGACGATCCTGCTCGAAGAGTTGCTGGCGGCGGGTCATCGAGACGCCGGGTACGACGCGTGGTTCATCGACATTGGCAAAGGCCAGCAGTTCAGCAGCGGCTTCGTGGCCGTAAATCCGCACTCGAAAATCCCTGCGCTGCTCGACCGGTCGACATCTCCGCCGACGCGGGTATTCGAAAGCGGTGCGATCCTGCTCTACCGTGCCGAGCGCTTCGGCGCCTTCGTGCCGCGCGCACCCGCCCTGCGGGCCGAGACGCTATCGTGGCTGTTCTGGCAGGTTGGCAGCACGCCCTTCCTGGGCGGCGGCTTCGGCCATTTCTATGCCTATGCTCCGGTCAAGATCGAGTACGCGATCGATCGCCACGCGATGGAGGTCAAGCGGCAGCTCGACGTGCTGGACCGTCATCTTGCCGACCGAACCTACATCGCCGGCAACGATTACACGATGCCGACATGGCCATCTGGCCCTGGTACGGCGCGCTCGTCGAGGGGACGCTTTACGGCGACGCCGCGCGCTTCCTCGAAGCGCGCGGCTACTCTCATGTTGTACGCTGGAGCGAGGCGATCGCGGCGCGGCCTGCGGTATGCCGAGGCCGCATCGTCAATCGCAGTCCCGATGGCGGGAAAGCGGGCCTGCGCGAGCGTCACGCCGCGAGCGATTTCGACGCGTTCGAGCGCGCCTGACAGGTCCGGTCGGCGATCCAGCGCTGCTCGGAGCGAAACATCCGCCGCGCACGCGTCAATCCTGACCGGTCGATTACTGGCGCGCGATCTCGAGCTACTCTAGCTCGATTCGATCTCGAAAGTCAGTCCGGCGTGTCGGGTCAGGCGCGCGACCAGCAGGTCACCGAAGATTGACGCGGGTGTCCAGAAACCGCCCGGTCGGCGCGACCGGGGCACGTCCTGCGCGAGGCAGGCGACCGCCTCGCCAAGCATCCGGGCCGTCGATCCATAGCCGGGATCGCGATTCCCGGTGACACGGGCACGGAGCGGGCGCCCGTCGGCCGTCGTGCCGAGGAAGCGCAGGTCGAAGCGGCCGCGAGCCTGCGCCTCGGGGCTCGGCCCCTCTCCGGGGGCGGGCAGTACGAAGCGTTGCAGCAGCCGCCGCGTCGGCGCGAACGCCGCTGCGAGCATGAAGCCCTTCAGGCCAGCGCTCGTGACTGTCGCGCGCCACCGCCCTCGCAGACCGCGGCCTCGCACCAAAGCCTCGTCGTAGCGAAATCCCGGACCGTAAGCACCGCCGGTCAGGTGCTGGGTGCGCAGCACGATGCGCGTGTTGACCGGAGCCATCACGAACGGCGCGACCCAGAGGCCGGAGGCAGTGTCCAGCGTCGCCGACCGGACCTGCGGCTGCCACAGCCGCGCGCCATCGGCAGGCGGGCACAGCGAGTAAGGGTCGGCCAGCTCGCGACGGAGCGTCGGGTCGGCAGCCGCCTCCGCTATCACGTTCAGGAGACTCGCGACCGTGCCACCCGAGACGCCACCCCGCAAAACGTGCACGCGCATGCGCACGCGCTCGCAAGGCATGCCGAACCGCCGCCTGGCCTCCTGCTGCAGAAAGTGGACTCCAAGATCCGAGGGGATGGAGTCGAATCCGCAGCAGTGCACGATGCGCGCACCGCTCCTCGCCGCGAGCGCTTCGTAACGGTCGAGCATCCGTCGAATCCACTGGACCTCGCCAGTCAGATCACAGTAATCGGTGCCGCTCTCCACACAAGCCCGCAGCAACGGTTCGCCGTACAGCGAATACGGCCCGACGGTCGACACGACGACTCGCGTCGCCGCACAGAGCCGGCGCAGCGCCGGCTCGTCGCCCGCATCGGCGACGTGCAGCGACAGACCGGCCGCAGTGGGTCCGAGCGATCTGCGCAGCGCCTCGAGCCGCTGCTTCGAGCGGCCAGCGAGGGACCAGCGCAGCGCACCGTCCGCCCCGTGGCGCTCGACCAGGTAGCGAACCAGCAGCTGACCGACGAAGCTGGTCGCGCCGTACACGACGACGTCAGTGCGCGTCTCTGCCCCGTTGTCCATCGGCTGACCTGTCCTGCCCCGCGACTACCAGCCGCGCAGGATCTCGCGCGCCGCATTGCGGCCGGGCAGTCCGGTCACTCCGCCGCCGGGATGGGTACCCGCGCCGCACATGAACAAGTTGCGAACCGGCGCTCGATAGTCCGCGTGCCCGAGGATGGGCCGCGCCGACCAGAGCTGATCGAGACTCAGGTGTCCGTGCATGATGTCGCCGTCGATGAGACCAAATTTACGTTCGAGATCCAGGGGCGAGTGGATCTGCGTCGCGATGATCGCGCGAGCGAAGTTCGGCGCGTACCGGGTGACCGTCTCGATCACCGTCCCGGCCGCGGTCTCGCGCGCCTCGTCCCAGCTGCGGCCGTGCGGCAGGCGCGGCGCGAACTGCTGGCAGAACAGACTCGCGACGTGCCGCCCCGGCGGCGCGAGACTCGGATCGACGAGGCTCGGAATCAGCATCTCGATGACTGGTTCCCGGGACCAGCCGTGCTCGCAGGCGTCGCGCCACGCGCGCTCCATGTAGTCGATCGATGGACAGATGAAGATCCCGGCGCGCAGATGCTCGCCGTCGCCGGGCAGGCAGCGGAAGTCCGGGAGTTCAGCCAGCGCGACGTTCATCCGGAATGATCCCGAGCCGCTCTGGTAGCCGCGCATGGCGTGGCGGAACTCCCCTGGCAGATGCGCTGCATCGACGAGTCTGCCGAACAGCAGTTTTGGACCGACGTTCGCGACGACGTGGCGCGCCGCGATCAACTCGCCGGTCTCCAGCTCGACGCCGACGGCGACCCCCGACTCGATGCGAACGCGCGCGACCGGCATCCCGACCGACAGCTCCACACCCTGTTCGGCACAGGCCTCGGCCATCAGGGCCGTGATGCGACCCATGCCGCCGATCGCATGGCCCCAGGCGCCCCGCCTGCCGTTCACCTCGCCGAAGAAATGGTGCAGCAGCACATAGGCCGTGCCGGGCATGCTGGGACTGCCGTAGAAGCCGACGATCGAGTCGAAGCCGAACGCGCCCTTGACGGCGTCGCTCTCGAACCAGGCATCGAGAAACGCGCGTGCGCTCTTCGTGAACAGATCGAGCACGTCGCGCTGTCGAGACAGCGGCAGTCGGGCGATGCCGTAGCCCTGCGCCGCGAGCGAGAGCAGCGATCGCAGCCCGCCGCCAACATTCGGCGGTGTGCGATCCGCGAGGGCGCGCAACACGTCGGCCACGCTCTCGAGCGTCTCGTAGAACGCCGGCAGCGCGCGCGCGTCGGCGCTCGAGAACTTCGCGACCTCCTCCTGCGTGCGCTCGAGACTGCCGCCCATGCACAGACAGCGGCCGTCCGGCTGCGGCAGGAATCCCGCGATCGGACGCTCGACGATGCGCAGGCCCCGCTCGGTGAGGCGCATGTCGGCCATCACGGCTGGGCTCAGCAGGCTCACCGTATAGCTCGCCGTGGAGTTGCGAAACCCGGGATGGAACTCCTCGGTTACCGCGGCGCCACCGAGCACGCCGCGACGCTCGAGCACGCGCACGCGAAGCCCGGCGCGCGCCAGATAGAACGCGCAGACCAGCCCGTTGTGTCCGCCGCCGATGATGACCGCGTCGTAATACATCGCCTCGCCTCGATCGCTGGCGACAGGCTACCGCGAACCGGCACAGGAAGCGCGAACGTCTGCGCCACGACGCGGCACCGGTTCAGGTCCGCAACACCTCACGAGCGACTGTTGCCGGTCGTCCGCCCTCCCGATGTCGCCGCCCCCGCCACCGCTCGCCGAAGCACGCCTGCAGCAGCAACGCCGGCGTAAACAGCAGCGTGAGCACGGTCGCGAAGGCGGCGGCCAGGGGCCGGCCGGCGGTTCGTGCGATCGCGCACGCCCGGTGTCTGGGCCGCCATCCGATGCATCTCGCTCCAGTAGGCCTGATCTCCGTAGAGCTCGCGCTCCTCGCCATGCAGCAGTTGCGGCAGCGGGGTGATGTCGGCGGCGCCCGCTGGGGTGGCCACCAGCGTGTGCACCAGGCCGCGGCGGTCGGTGCGGACGTGCGCCTTCATCCCGAGCGCCACTCCCACGCGTTCTTCTTGCCCTGCTTCATCTCCGGGTCGCGCGCCTGCGCCGCGTTCTGGGTCGAGGGTGGCGCGTCGATGATCGTCGCATGCTGCCTCCGGATCGCAAGCTCGCATATCCGTGGCTTTCCGTAGAGTGGCTCGAGGACGACTTCGAGATCGAGCGCAACCGAGACCAGATCGACCGCACCGAGGATATTGCGTTCGGCCTGCGCGCCCGGCTGCAGGTCGGCTTAGCCAACCGGTCCTTCGGTGCAGACCATAGCGCCACTATCTACCGCGCCGGCATCGCTCATGGCTGGGAGCTGACTCGGCGTCAGACGCTGCAGGTCGACGCCGCGGCAAGTGGTCGTCTCGAGGACGGCGACGTGCGCGGCGGCCTGCTCGGCGCCGAGGCGCGCTATTACTTCCGCCAGTCGCCACGCCGCGTGCTCTATCTCGGCCTGTCCGTGCTCGATGGGCAACGGCTCGACCTCGATCAGCAGATCCTGCTTGGCGGCGACAACGGACTGCGCGGCTACCCGCTGCGGTATCAGTCGGGAACGTCGCGCTGGCTGTTCACGGCCGAGCAGCGCCTGTTCAGCAACTGGTACCCGTTCCGGCTTTTCAATGTGGGCGGTGCGATCTTCTTCGATATGGGTCGCGTCAGCGGATTGGATCCGTTGGGAACAACCCCGAGAGGGCTGCTGCGTGACATCGGTTTTGGGCTGCGCCTCGGCAACGGTCGGTCCGCCCTAGGCAACGTCGTCCATATCGACGTCGCCTTCCCGCTCGATCGCGATTCGTCGCTCCAGAATGTCCAGTTCCTCGTCGAAACCCGCCGCAGTTTCTGACGCTGCTCCCGGCCGCCGGCTGGGCTGGTTGCGGCGGCCGGAATGGAGTCGCGAGACGCTCGTCGCGCTGATAGCCATTTACTGCGTCGCTGCCGGCAACTCTGCGTGGTGGACCGCGGTCGCCGACGGCCGCAGCCTCACAGATCCGCAGACCTGGCTGTTCCTCGGCAGCTGCGCCATCGCACTGATCGCGCTGCACTTTGTGCTGCTACTGCTGCCGTCGACGCGCTGGACCGTGCGGCCATGGCTGACGGTCGTCGTGATCGCAACTGCGTGTGCCGTGCACTTCATGAGTGCCTACAACGTGTTGCTCGACGGGTCCATGCTGCGCAACATCGTGCGCACCGACACCCGCGAGGCGGGCGAACTGCTGTCGCTGACCCTCGCTCGCGACGTTGCACTCTGGAGCGCGCTGCCGCTGGCGATCATCTGGTGGCCGCGAACGGCCCGCGGACCGATCGGGCGCAGCGCACTGAAGCGGCTCGGCATCACTGCCGTCGCACTTGTGCTCGCGGCTGGCGCGCTCGCGCCGATCTCTCGCGACCTCATCTCCCTGATGCGCAATCAGCGCCAACTGCGCTACCTGATCACGCCCGGCAATTTCCTCGTGGGTCTTGCCAGGCTGGGCATGTCCGATGTGCGCGACGCCAATCGGCCTCGCGAGATCGTCGGCGCCGATGCGAGACGCATTGGCCCGGCGTCGACGGCGCGTCCGCGCGTATTCGTTCTGGTGGTCGGAGAGACGGCACGGGCGGCCAGCTTCGCGATGAACGGCTACCGGCGCCCGACCAACCCCGAACTCGCGCGCCTCGACATCGTCAATTTCAGCGACGTGCGTTCGTGCGGCACGTCGATCGAGGTGTCGATTCCCTGCATGTTCTCGCCCTGGGGGCGCGCGGACTACGACGAGCGCCGCATCCGCGGCGCAGAGGGCCTGCTGCACGTGCTCGCCCGCGCCGGCTACGACGTGCTCTGGCTCGAGAACCAGTCCGGCTGCAAGGGCGTCTGCGACGGCGCCGGCATCCGCCGGCGCAAGCTCGACGCCAGCGCCTCACCGGCGCTATGCCGTGGCGAGGAATGCGACGATCGCATCCTGCTCCATGCGCTGCAGACGGAACTCGGATCCGTGCAGCGTGACTCCGTCATTGTGCTGCACATGATGGGCAATCACGGACCTGCCTACTACCGCCGCTACCCCGACGAGTTCCGCCGCTTCGTGCCCGACTGTCGCACTGCGGAGCTCAGAAGCTGCTCACGCGAAGAGATCGTCAACGCATACGACAACGAGATCCTCTACACGGACCACCTGCTCGCGAGCGCCATACGCACGTTGCAAGAGCACGACGAACGGCTGGACGGAGCCTTGCTCCATGTCTCGGACCACCGCGAGTCGCTCGGCGAGGGCGGGCTCTATCTGCACGGAATGCCCTATCGCATCGCGCCCGACGTCCAGACCCGCGTTCCGATGATCTACTGGCAGTCAGCCGGTTTCGCGCGCGCCGCCCGGATTGACGTAGAGTGTCTGCGACAGCGCGCCGCCTCGCCTTATTCTCACGACCACCTGTTCCACTCGGTGCTCAGTCTGCTCGAGGTCGAGACCCGGGCACGGCGACCGGAACGCGACCTGTTCGCGCCGTGCCGTGCACGCTGAAGCCAGCCCGAACGCCGCAGCCCTCGCTTCCCAAGACCCTGCCCCCGACGGTAAGCTTTGGCCGGTCCGCCAGGGGAACCCGCAATGATCAGCTACCCGACCGTTCGCATGTATGCCTCCGCCGACCAGGCCAAGGCCGTCGTCTCGACCCTGATCGCCGACGGATTTTCCGAGGAGCTCCTCACGCTGGTCACGGCGCAATCCACGCCGCCTGCGAACGCGCCGGCCAGCGCGCGGTCGGACGACCCTATCCTCTCGTCGATCATGTCGGCCTACGTTCTCAAGGACCACGCCAAGGTCTACGCGGCAGCGATCCGGAGCGGCAAAGCGCTCGTGATCGTGCGTCCGGAGTTCAGTTCGGGTGCGCGGGCCGAGTACCTCATGGACGCGGCGGGGCCGGTTGAGACCGGCATCTCGACCGACCATGAGCGGCTACCGCTCTGGGACGATGCAGCGCCGTTCTCCTCCGGCCTGCACTTGCCGGTTCTGGCAGACGGAACCGCTCCGCTGTCGGCTTTCTTCGTGCTGCCTGTCATTACCCGCGAAGGGGGCACGCTCTGCTCGGCGCTGGGTTTCGCTGAACTCGCCGATTCCGACACTTATGTCTTTGGTGCGCCGAAGCTGTCGGACTCGCCGGCTCCGCTCTCGTCGGCGCTCCGGATTCCGCTGTTGAGCGGCTGATCCCGGTCGTCGGCCCGGCACACGGCGTTGCCGCGCCTTGGGCTCCTCCAAATCCACCGCCCCGGTCGCACTCGGCAGGAGCGTTCTTTTTTCCTGCCGACCATCATCGCCTCATCGCGCCTTGCCATCCGCCTGTCGGTTGCACAGCCTACCTTGTGTCAATTTTCTATGACGTTTTGGTTTGACAACTTCTGTTGACGTTCCTAGACTTTTTCGTGGAGACGTCCAAGAACCGTTGTCTGCAGGGGTGCAGGGGCGGTCAGCCTGCGTGCGGGTCGCGCACGTTTCTGTAGATGGGGTAAACGCAATGTCGCTAGATGATCCAAACCGAGTCTGGCCGACCGGCCTGACGCTTCCGGAAGCGAAGGAGCTGCACAAGCACGTCATTGACGGCTCACGCATCTTCTTCGCGATCGCGCTCGTGGCGCACCTGCTGGCGTACATCTATACGCCGTGGCTCGGGTAACGGGGAACCAACATGAATCAATATCGAATCTGGCTGGTCGTCAAGCCGACGGTCGGTCTGCCGCTGTTCCTCGGCACCGTGCTGCTGATCGCGCTGCTCGTCCATGCGGCCGTGCTGACCAACACGACCTGGTTCTCGGCTTACTGGGAAGGTAGTGCCAAGGCGGCGACGGCCGCCGCACCGGCCGTCGCCGAGTCGACCGTCGTCGCCAGCAACTGAGACGCCAGTTGCGCTGCTGAGGCCCTTGCGGGGGCCGGGATGCGAATCCCGGCCCCTGCTCGGATTGAGGCGCCCGCGCTGACTCCATGACCCGCATCGGCGAGAAGCTCGTCCAGACCTGGATCAGCTTCGGCCCGCGTTTCCTCCCGTTCGCCGACGCCGCCACCCCTGACCTGCCGCTCTCACGGCTGCTGCGCCTGTCGCTGTTCCAGGTGTCGGTCGGCATGGCGCTCGTGCTGCTCGTCGGCACCCTGAACCGCGTGATGATCGTCGAACTCGGCGTGTCGGCCTCCATCGTCAGCGTCATGGTCGCGCTGCCGCTCGTGTTCGCGCCGTTCCGTGCGCTGATCGGCTTTCGCTCCGACACCCATCGCTCCGAACTCGGCTGGCGCCGCGTACCCTTCATCTGGCAAGGCACGCTGATCCAGTTCGGCGGCCTTGCCATCATGCCGTTCGCGTTGCTGGTGCTCTCCGGTGCCGGACAGGCGGCGAGCGCGCCGCCCTGGCTCGGTCCCGCCGCTGCAGGCCTTGCCTTCCTGCTCGTCGGCGCAGGCGTCCACATCACCCAGACGGTCGGGCTCGCACTCGCGACCGATCTCGCGCCCCAGGCGTCGCAGCCGAAAGTCGTCGGTCTCATGTACGTGATGCTGCTGGTCGGCATGATCGGCAGTTCGCTCGTATTCGGCGCCCTGCTCGTCGACTTCACGGCTGGGCGGCTCGTGCAGGTCATCCAGGGCTCGGCAGTCGTGACGATCGTCCTGAATCTCTGCGCGCTATGGAAACAGGAGGCGCGGCGTCCGGCGCGCCTGCAGCCGCAGCGAACCGCCGAACCCTCGTTCGCGGAAGCCTGGGCCCAGTTCAGTCGCGACGAGCAGGCGCTGCGACGCCTCCTGGCCGTCGGTCTCGGCACGATGGCGTTCAGCATGTCCGAAATCCTGCTCGAACCCTACGGCGGACAGGTCCTCAGACTCAGCGTCGCCTCGACCACCAAGCTCACTGCCGCGCTCGCGCTCGGCACGCTGGCCGGATTCGTGCTCGCCTCGCACGTGCTGACCCGCGGCGTCGATGCGCTGCGCCTCTCGGCGCTCGGTGCGCTGTGCGGTCTGCCGGGCTTCGTGGCCGTGATCGCCGCCGCACCGCTCGGCTCGCCGCCGGTCTTCGTGGTCGGGACCTGCATGCTCGGCTTCGGAGCCGGCCTGTTCGGCCACGGCACGCTGACGGCGACCATGGCGCTCGCACGGAAGGAACAGGTCGGTCTCGCACTCGGTGCATGGGGAGCGATCCAGGCCACCGCCGCAGGCCTCGGGATCGCCACGTCGGGCATCTTCCGCGACGTCTTCACGGCTGTCATGGCCGGTGGCGCATCGCCGTGGGGACTGTCGGCTGCGGCTTCGGGCTACGCGTTCGTGTATCTGCTCGAGATCGTGCTGCTGCTCGCGACGCTGGTAGCGATGCTGCCGCTGCTGCGGAAGCCGCGCGCTTTGCCAGCAGGCGCGTGAAGATGGCGCGCCTGCCGATCCTCGAGGACCCCGATCCACGCCTGCGGATCGTCGCCGAACCGGTCAAAGTGTTCGACGCGGAGCTCGGCCGGCTCGTCGACGACATGATCGAGACGATGCACTCGGGCCGCGCGGTCGGCCTTGCGGCCACGCAGGTCGACGTGCATCGGCAGATCGTCGTGATCGACGTTTCCGGCGATGGCAGCGTGCCGCAGGTCTACATCAACCCACGCAGCCTGTCGGAGGACACCGTCGCGATGGTCGAGGAGAGTTGCCTGTCGGTGCCGGGTGTCGTCGAGAGTGTGCGCCGTCACGCGCGCATGCGGGTGGCAGCCGTCGACCGCGACGGCCGGCCCTTCGAGCGGCGCCTCGAGGGTGCAGCGGCCGTCGTGCTGCAGCACGAGATGGACCACCTGCGTGGCGTGCTGTTCACGGATCGGCTCTCATTCTTCCGCCGGCTGAACGCCCGAAGGCAACGGCGCCGGCATCTCGCCGCCTCTGGCGTCGCCTGACGCCTCGGGCTGCCTCACCGGCCTGCCGCGACGGAGCACGAGATCCCCGGGTGACAGCGCGCCAGGCGCGATCGGCGCTGCGTCGGCGAACTGTCGATAGAGCAGCGCGAAGTCCGTGCCGACGCAGGCATCGATCAGTTCCTGGAAATCGCGGATGACGAAATAGCAGGGCTGCAGATCGTCGATCAGGTAGCCGGTGCGCAGCACGCGCTGCAGATCGAAGCGGATGCGATGCGGCACGACGCTGTCGATCGCGTAGCGGGTCTCGGCGGCCGACGACAGGATGCCGGTGCCGTGTGCCCGAAGACCAATCGGTGTCTCGGTCAGGCCGAACTCGATCGCGTACCAGTACAGCCGCGCGAGCATCGTCAGTCCGCCGAGTTCCATCGCGCGCTGACCGGCCCGGCCGTAGAGTTCCATGAAATCGCCATAGACGGGGTCGCAGAGCAGCGGCACGTGGCCGAAGAAGTCGTGGAACAGGTCCGGTTCGACGAGGTAGTCGAACTCGTCGCGTCGGCGAATCCAGACCGTCACGGGGAATCGGCGCCGCGCGAGGTGAGCGAAGAATGCCTGTTCGGGAATCAGGCCCGGCACCCCGACGAGCTGCCAGCCGGTCAGACGTCGCAGTCGCTCGGACATCGACTCGAGGCGCGGGATCCGTTCGTCGAGGCCCAGCGCCGCGAGGCCCGCCAGAAACTCCGGCACCGCATAACGCCCAACGAGCGCTCCCTGGCGCGCGAGCAGTTCGGCCCAGATCCGATGCTCGTCAGCACTGTAGTCGCCGTAACGCTGCTCGACCGTGTAGTCGGATCGTGCGGCGTCGTAGCGACCGCGCAACGAGTGATGCCGGGAAGTCGGCGCCCGCGGAGTCTCCATGACGTGAGCGTAGCCCCGGGAACGGCGTTGAACTCGGCGGCGCGACCTTGCTGGAGCGGTCCTTGGCGCAGCAATCCGGCGAATCGGGTCGCCAGCGCACGTCTTTCCGCCAAATCCCACCTGGCCCCGCCTGCAGCAGCCGTTCGCCGCTGTGCGAGAATCGCCACCGCCGCCAATCGAGGCTTGGAGCACTGCCGAGAACCATGCAGAGCCGCCGTCGCCGCAGCGCACTCTATGTGCCCGCCTCCCACGAACGAGCCGTCGACAAGGCCAGGACCCTGGCCTGCGACGCGGTGATCTTCGATCTGGAGGACGCGGTCGCGCCGGCGATGAAGGACGCCGCCCGCCAGTGCGCCGTGGAGGCCGTGACCGCTGGTGGCTTCGGCGACCGCGAACTCGTCATACGCGTCAACGGTCTCGACACACCTTGGGGTGCCGACGACCTCGACGCGTTCGCGCCCTTGCAACCGGACGCGCTCCTCGTGCCAAAGATCACCGCGCGCGAGGACCTGCGACCGTATGAGGCAGCGCTCGCGCGACGGCCCGGGGTCGGTCTGTGGGCCATGATCGAGACGGCGCGGTCGCTGTTTCGCCTCGACGAGATCGCCGGTGCGGCCTCCGACGGCCCGCTCGCCTGTCTCGTCGTCGGCAGCAACGATCTCGCCAAGGAGGCCGGATTCGAGCTCGACGTCGATCGTCAGCCGCTGCTGGCCGCGCTGTCGCTGGTCGTTCTGGCCGCCCGTGCCCATGGCCTCGCGGCGCTCGATGGCGTCTTCAACTCGCTCGACGACGAGGCAGGCTTCGCGAGGCAGTGCCGTCAAGGCCGCGCGTTCGGCTTCGACGGCAAGACGCTGATCCATCCGGCACAGATTGCCACCTGCAACGACGCGTTCACCCCCGATTCGGCGGCCATCGAAGCGGCGCGACGCGTCATCAGCGCATTCGCGCTGCCTGAGAACGCCGGCAAGGGCGCGATCCGCGTCGATGGCCGCATGGTCGAGCGGCTGCACCTCTCGCAGGCATGGCGCACGCTCACGATGGCTGGGGAGCGGCTGGACCCGCGCTGATCCGTCCGCCGATCGATCGGCCCGATCCGTCCGCCTTGCCCGTGATTCTCCAGTGACAAAGGTCAGCGGCGCCGGCACGTACGATGCGCTCCGCATGCCCGCCACCGGACCGCAAGAAGTCAGCGCCGGACAGGTCCTGCGATGGGCCGCGCCGCTCGCGGTCATCGCGCTCGCCGGCTGGACCTTCGCGTTCTGGCACCGGATTCGCGCGAAGACTGGATCCTCATGCACTGGTCCATGGGCCTTCTGGCACTACCGCCCTACGCGCTCTACCAGCTCCGTCACTACCTGCGCGGGCGCCGCTACGCGCAACAGACGCACTACCGCGTCGGTCTGCATGCCTTCTGGCTCGCCAGCGGAACGATCGTGTCGGGTGTGCTGCTGATAGCGATACCGGAGCGTGGCACCCGGGTGTACCCGGTCACCGACCTGACGCACATCTTCTTCGGCTATGCGTTCACCTTGCTGCTCTGCGCGCACCTGACGCTCGTGGCCACGCTGGCCCGTGTCCGTGCCGCCGGCACTGGCGTCGGCGCGCCGCGCGCCGGTCGTGCGATCGCGCGCGGCATTACGCTGGCCGTCGGTGCGGCTCTCGCGCTGACTGGCCTGGCGGCTGCTTACGCGATGTAGTTCAGCACATAGAGCACTTCGCCCGAGCCTACGCTGAGCAGCCACAAGCCGACGAAGCTCCAGGTCACGGCGCGATGCTCGGCGAATAAGTGCCGGTCGTGCCGCGCGGCGACGAAAGCCAGGTAGCAGTACACCACGAACAGCACGAACACGATCACCGAAAGGATGCCGTGCGCCGCCATGAGCAGCGCGTATGGCGACGGCGAGGGCTCTTGACCACCGGATGCGTCACGCATCCGTACGATCATGTACATCATGTTCACCGAGAATTCGAACACGATCAGCGCCGTCGCGAGCCGCCACTCGAACCGCCTGCGCGTGTAGCTCGTGTAGACCACGTAGAGCACGCCGGCGGTAACGAAGACCTCCGCGATCGCCGAGAACGTGCTGAAGACCGGTGCGTCCATTGTCGACCCTCCGTCGCGGCTTCGGTGCGTTGGACGATAGACGCGTCGGGCTGTGCGCGTGTCAGCGGATTGTCGTCGCCCGCATGGTGATTCCAGCAACGCGGAGATAGGACGTTTCCAAGCGCTCACGCCGCTCTGCGGCCGCAGGTCTTCGACAGATCGGTCATCGACGGGCAATCATTGGGAAAGGAAGCGCCGCAGGTGTTCGAGCGCGGCCGTGGCTCCCTCCTCCTGCGGCACATGGCCCACGCCCGGCAGGGTCACGAGCGTCGCACGCGCGAGCGCCCGCTGGTAGTCCGCTGCGTTGCGTACTGGAATCATCGCATCCCGCTCGCCCCAGAGAAGCAGTGTCGGCGCCTCGATCCGGGCCAGGTAGGGCAGCGGATCCTCGAGCACCGTCTGCTGCATCCGCTCGAGCAGCGCACGGCGCACGCCCGGAGCGAGCATGAGCTCGTGGTAGCGGGTGACCAGATCGTCGGTCAGGGAACCGGGATCAGCATAGCCGGGCGCGAGGTTCATGCGCAGCAGTGCCTTCGGCAGTACCCGCGCCAGGATACCGAACGACGCCGGGACCTGCGGCGCCTTGCCATACTCGAAGCCCGGGCTCGCGAATCCGTCGGGCGCGACCAGCACGAGCCGCTCGACGCGCTCGGGCCGCGTCGCCGCAAACTTCCAGGCGATGCGCCCGCCGATCGAGTGTCCTACCAGCGTCGCCCTGACGATCCCGCGGTCGTCGAGCAGTGCCTCGAGGACGGCGAGGCTGCGCGTGTCGCTGTAGTCGCCGGAGGGCTCGGGACCCGTCAATCCCGCGCCCGGGAGATCGAAACGCACGACGCGCCACTGCGCAAGCGCGCGCGCCCAGGCGTCAAAAGTGTGCAGACTCGAGCCGAAGCCATGAATCATCACGACCGCCGGCGCGCCCTCCGGGCCACTGTCGCGGATGTGCAGGCGGACGCCGGCAATCTCGCGGAAATCCGCTGGCGACTGCGCGTAGCGTGCCTCGAGCTCGGCCTGGGGAAGATCGGGCGTCCAGAGCCAGGCAGCGAGGATCACGGAGAGCAGAAGCACGATCACGAGGGCAGTCTTCACGATCGGTTCGGGTGTGGAGGAACGCTCGGGCGCCGTCAGACCCGCTCCAGCGCCTGCGCCAGATCCGCGATCAGATCGTCGGCATTCTCGATGCCGACCGAAATCCGGATCAGCGCGTCATCGATGCCGAGGCGCTCGCGGGTCTCGCGCGGCACACCGGAATGGGTCGTGGATGCTGGATGCGAAATCAGCGTCTCTGTGCCGCCGAGGCTGACAGCCAGCTTGATGACCTGCAGGGCATCGAGCAGGCGAAAGGCCTCCGCTTCACCGCCGCGCACCGAGAACGCAAACGTCGAGCCGGGCCCGGCGCACTGGCGAAGATACACCGGATAGGCCGGATCCGACTCGGCGAGCCTGCCGAGGTAGTTGACCCGTGTGACCTTCGGGTGTGCGGCCAGGAAGCCGGCTACCCGCGCGGCGTTGTCCGCGGCCGCCCGCATGCGCAGCAGCAGCGTTTCCATCGAGCGCATCAGCATCCAGGCCGTGTGCGGATCGAGCTGCGTGCCGAGCGCGCTGCGCAATTGGCGGATCGGGCGCAGCGCGGCCGCGCCACCGACCACACCGCCCGCGACCAGATCCGAGTGTCCGCCGACGTACTTGGTCAACGAGTAGAGCACGAGATCCGCGCCATGCTCGAGCGGCCGTTGGAAGACGGGACCGAGGAAAGTGTTGTCGACGGCAAGCGGCGGCCGCGCACCACCCTGCTCCGCGGCGAGCCACTCGGCAGCCTCGCGCCACAGTGGCAGATCGACGAGGCTGTTGGTCGGATTGGCCGGCGTTTCGGTGAGCAGCAGCGCGACGCGCCCGCCCGAGCTGCGAGCCTGCTCGAGTGCCGTGCGTGCGCCCGCCATCACCGCGCCACGCTCGCAGGCGCGGGCCACAGCGACGGCTCGCATGCCGTACTCGGGCAGCGTCCGCTCGATCAGCGTCTCGGTGCCACCGTAGAGCGGCTCGCTGGCCAGCAGCACGTCGCCGGGCCGCAGACAAGCCCACAACGTGGTCGAGATCGCCGCCATGCCGCTTGAGAACACGCAGGCCGTCTCGGCTCCCTCCCACAGGGCCAGTCGGTCCTCGAGCACCTCGAGGTTCGGATTGTTGAAGCGCGAGTAGACGAGGCCCGGCGGCGTTCCGGGTGGTGGTTCACGTCGGCCGGCCGAGTAGTCGAAGAAGTCCTTGCCGTCCTGCGCGCTGCGGAACACGAAGGTCGAGGTCAGGAAGATCGGCGGCTTCAATGCACCCTCGGACAGGGCGGGGTCGAAGCCGTAACCCATCATCTGCGTCTCGGGCGCCAGCGTACGCTCGCCGATGCGGCGCTTGTGATAGCTTTCGTAGCTCATGAACAGCTCCGGCGGAGTGGCCTGGGCATTATGCGTCAGTGTATGCCGGAGGCGTCGTAGGGGACGATCGATGAGCGACGAATCGAGGATCGAGGCGATCGAGATCCGTATCGCGCACCTCGAGCGCAGCATCCAGCAGCTCAGCGATGCGCTGTATCGGCAGCAACGCGAGCTGGACCGCGTCGTCGAGCGCAATCGGCAACTGCTCGCGGAACTCGATGCGGCTGCCGATCCAGCCGGCGATGCCGCGACGCGCATCGAAAGGCCGCCGCATTACTAGCGCGCCCGGCGCACCGGTATCAGGACCTCATTGCGACGCAGAAAGGGCGGCATGAACGGCGCGTTATAGCGGGCAATCACGGCATCACCTGTCGCGATGAGACGGTGCGCGTCGAGCTCGCGGCGCAGCCGGCTCTCAGCCTCGCGAAAGTTCGATTCCGTCCAGCGACCGCTGTAGCGCCAGGTTGCGACCAGCCCGCCCGGCACCTCGCGGATGCGGATGCGCGCGTCGGTCGGCTGCGGCACCGTCTCGAGTGTGTACTGCCGAGGGACAATGAATCCCACGACGTACTCGCCGCCTGCGGCGACCTGCTGCACGGGCGCTGTCATCGCGATCTTCTCGCCCGGCCCCTGGGTAACCGGCGCGGTCATCGTGATCTTGCGCTCCGGGACGTTTGCGCCGCTGATGTAGCGGAACAGCCGACCGAAGGCGATGTTGCCGGCGGCCACGAAGCCGGCTTCGACCCGCGTCTCGGCGATCAGATAGGGGGCATACTCGCGGAGCTCGAAGGCGCCCGCGCGCTCGACCGACCGATAAGCGGGTTCCTCGATCGCCATGGCCACAGAGGCTGACAGAGTCAGCACGAGCAGCGCAAGCAACCGCCGTGGCCGGGGCGAGCTCACCACCCGATCACACTGCCGTCGAAGCGGTACCACTGTCCCGACCCTTCCAGAGTCAGCTCGTCGAGCACACGCATCATGCCGCCTACGCTCGTGTCGATGTCCGTCATGCTCCGGCGCATCTCAGGCGACATCGCCTCGTGATTCATCTCGGTGCCGTAGGTATTGACGACGCCCGGCGAGAGAACTGCGACGGCGATGCCATCGGATTGCAGATCCATCGCGAGGTTGCGCAGGATCATGTTGAGCGCCACCTTGCTCGCCTTGTAGAAGTAGAGGCCGGAATGGATGCGCGGATAGGCAGCGAACGAAGCCACGCGCGCGCTGATCCCTGCCACTTTCTTGAGTTTCCCGGCCCGCAGATTCGGCAGCAGTCTCTCCGTGACGAGCAGCGCCGAGAGGGCATTGACGCGCATATAGGTGTCGAAGCGCGCAGGATCGAGCGAGCCGAGGCGCTGTTCCGGCTCGTCGCCAATCATGCCGGCATTGTTGACGAGGATGTCGATCGGCAGGCCGTCGAGCCGCTTCGCGAGCGCATCCACGGAGCCGGGGTCGGTCGCGTCGAGAGTCTCGATCCGGACCCTGCCCGTACGAGCCGCGAGTTCCCGCAACGTCCTCGCCTCTTCGGGGCGGCGGGCCGTCGCGATGACGTTCCAGCCCCGCTCGGCGTACTTCTGCGCCCAAGCCAGACCGAGCCCGCGGTTGGCGCCGGTTACGAGCACGGTGGGTGGATCCGCCGCAGACGTCGCGACCATCGGCAGCGAAGCGAGGATCAGGCCGAGAAGCAGGACACGGACAGAAATCATGGGGGGAGCACTCCAGCATCGGGTACACGGGCAGGCCGTAGCGGCGAGATACAGGCCACGGATCAACAATAGCAGCAGCCCAGAAGTGCGCCAAACGTTGCAGTGCACGACGGGCACTCTGGCCCGACGCCGATTCGCAATGCTGCGTATTGTCCCTGACATGGCTCGTTCACATGCTTTGCGACATGGGCCACAAGCGAATTTCCTTCCGAGCTGACGCGCGCGAAAAGGTTCTCCGCGGCGCCACGCAACTCGCCGAAGCGGTCCGCCTGACGCTCGGACCGAAGTCCAAGTCCGTCCTGATCCAGAAGTCCTGGGGCGCGCCCTTGGTCTGCAACGACGGCGTAACCATTGCCAAGGAGTTCAGTCTCAAGGACCCGGAGGAGAACCTCGGCGCGCAGATGCTGCGCCAGGCAGCCGAAAAGACTGGCGACCTGGTCGGCGACGGCACGAGTACGTCTACGGTGATCGCGCATGCGATCTTCGCCGACGGAGTCCGGAACGTCGCCGCGGGAGCGAGTGCCATCGACATCAAGAGGGGCCTCGACCGCGCGCTCGGCGTCGCCGTCACGCAGCTGCGCAGCCTGTCGAAGCCCGTGAGTACGCGGCTCGAGAAGGCCCAGGTCGCGACGATCTCGGCGCACAACGACGCCTCGATCGGTGAACTCGTGGCCGATGCCATGGAGAAAGTCGGTGGCGAAGGCGTGATTACGGTCGAAGAGTCGAAGACGACGGAGACCGTGCTCGAAGTCGTCGAGGGCATGCAGTTCGACCGCGGCTACATCTCACCGTACTCCGTCACCGACACCGAGAAGATGGAAGCGCGGCTCGAAGACGCCTACATCCTGCTCGTCGATCGCAAGATCGGGGCGATCAAGGACCTGCTGCCGCTGCTCGAGCAGTTGGCGAAGCAGGGCCGGCCGGTCCTGGTGGTCGCCGAGGACGTGGAGGCCGAGGCGCTGGCAACACTGATCGTCAACCAGGTGCGGGGGGTGCTGAGGAGCGTCGCGGTCAAGGCACCCGGGTTCGGGGACCGGCGCAAGGCGCTGCTCGAAGACATGGCGGTACTGACCGGTGCCGAGGTGATCTCGGAGGAACTCGGACGTCGGCTCGAAGCGACCGGCCTCGCCCAGCTTGGACGCGCCCAGCGCGTCGTCGTCGACAAGGAGCACACGACGATCATCGGCGGCGCCGGCGAACGCCGGGCGATCGAGGGCCGCATGGCGCAGATCCGCCGCGAGATCGACAAGGCAACCAGCGACTATGATCGGGAGAAGCTCGAGGAGCGGCTCGCCAAGCTAGCCGGCGGCGTGGCCGTGATCCGCGTCGGCGCTCCATCGGAGTCTGAGATGAAGGCGCGCAAGGATGCCCTCGACGATGCGATCGCG
Source organism: Gammaproteobacteria bacterium (assembly GCA_037444685.1). Lineage (GTDB taxonomy): Bacteria > Pseudomonadota > Gammaproteobacteria > Steroidobacterales > Steroidobacteraceae > UBA964. Next base: position 39,399 of record JBBILX010000001.1, on the reverse strand, counting down.
GCGACCAAGGCCGCAGTGGCCGAGGGCATCGTGCCAGGCGGTGGACTCGCGCACCTCAAGCTCGTGTCCGCGCTCGCTCATGAGGAGACCCTTTGCGAGGGCGACGAACGGACCGGCATCCAGATCCTGCGCCGCGCCCTCGAGGCGCCAGCACGACAGATCGCCGAGAATTCCGCTGCCGACGGAGGTGTCGTCGTAAGCCGCATGCTCGAATCCAGTGGTGCCGTGGGCTTCGACGCTGCACGCAAGCTCTACGTCGACCTCATCGAAGCCGGCATCGTCGACCCGACCAAGGTCTTCAGAATCGGCCTCGAGAACGCTGTCTCGGTCGCGAACACGCTGCTGCTGACCGAGGCAGTCATGACAGAGATCCCCGAGGAGAAGAAGTCGCCTGCAGGCGTCGGCGACCCTGAACTCTGAGGGGCACAAGCGTATCCACTCACCGACAAGGAGGAGAGCCATGGCCATCAAGAAGTGGGAGCCTTTCGGCGACTTCGACGATCTGTTCAATCGGCTGATACCCGCGTCCTTCAGCCGCTTCCCGCGGCTCGAGACGGGCATGAAGGTCGACTGGGCGCCGTCCGCCGACATCAGCGAGAACGAGACCGAGTTCCTGATCCGCGCGGAGCTGCCAGGAGTGAAGAAAGAGGACATCAGGGTCAAGGTCAGCGACGGGGTGTTGACTCTGGAGGGCGAACGCCGCCAGGAGAAGGAGGAGAAAGGCGAGAGGACGCACCGCGTCGAGCGCTTCTACGGCAGCTTCAGCCGCTCGTTCGCGCTGCCTGACAACGCCGACGTCTCTGGCGTCAAGGCCGAGAGCAAGGACGGTCCGCTCACGATCAAGATTCCGAAACTCAAGAGCACACCGACCCGGGCACTGGACGTTAAGGTGGAATGACGCCGGCGCCGCCGGCGCCGGCCATCGACGCGAGCTCGTTCCCGCATCCGGTCCGCGGGTTCGAGCTCGTCGAGACCCACCTGTCGTGGGTGGTCCTGACCGGCGACTTTGCGTACAAGATAAAGAAGCCGGTGCGGTTCGAGTTCGTCGATGCGACGACCCTCGAATCGCGCCGCACGCTCTGCGAGGCCGAACTGGCGCTGAACCGGCGGCTGGCCCCCGAGCTGTACCTGGACCTCGTTGCGCTGCGCCAAACAGACGGGCGCCTGTGCTTTTTTGGCTCCGGTGAAATCGTCGACTACGCGGTTCGCATGCAGCAGTTCGACCGGCGCCAGGAGTTGTCCGAGCTGCTCGCGCGCGGCGACGTCGAGCCGACGGAGATTTCCGCTCTCGCCGAATTGCTCGCCGACTTCCACGCCGCGCCAGCACCCGACGACCTGCCTGCCGACTTCGCCGGCCCCGCCAACGTGCGCGCCATGATAGGGCGCAATCTCGACGAGCTCGCTGCAGTCTGCCCCGCGTCAGCCGTCCCACGCATCGCGCGGCAGCGCCAGTGGCTCGAGGAGCGCCTTGCAGCACTCGGGCCGCTGATCGCGAGTCGCCGTGACCACGGCCGCGTCCGCGAAGGGCACGGCGACCTGCACACGCGCAACATCGTCCGCTGGCAGGGCCGCCTCGTGCCGTTCGATTGTCTCGAGTTCGATGCCGCACTGCGTCGCGGCGACGTCGCGCTCGATCTGGCGTTCCTTTACATGGACCTCGAATCCAGGCGGCGCGCCGACCTCGCCGCCGTGCTGCTCGACAGCTACTGCGCGCGCAGCGGTGATTACGAGGCGCTGACCGTGCTCGACATCTACGCCGTGCACAGGGCACTGGTGCGCGCCAAGATCGACGCGTTGCAGGTCACGGGTGCCGTGGGGCACAGCCTGCGCTCGGCAGCCCGGATGGGTTTCGACGAGCGGCTGGACGTCGCCGATCGGCTCATTGCGCCGCGCGATCCCGCCCTCGTGCTCATGCACGGGCCCTCGGGGTCGGGCAAGTCCTGGGTCAGCGCGGCCGCGGTGCCGATCCTGCCGGCAGTCCGGATCCGTTCCGACGTCGAGCGGCGCAAGGTCCTCGGCGTCGCGCCGGACGCGCGTACGGGCTCGCCGCTGCATGGCGGTGCTTACGCGGAGGAAGTCAACGATCGGACCTATCAGCGGTTGCACGCCTGCGCCCGCGCGGCGCTGCTGAGCGGGCGGCACGTGATCGTCGATGCGACTTTCCTCGAGCCTGCACGCCGGGCGCCATTCATCGCACTCGCCGCAGAGCTCGGCTGCCGACTCGTGATCGCAAGCTGCCAGGCGTCGCCCGACGAGCTGCGTCGACGCGTCAGGATGCGCGGCATTCAGGGACGCGACCCCTCGGAAGCCACGCTCGAGGTGCTGGCCGACCAGCTTCGCCGCGACGAGCGGCTGACACCGGCCGATCAGCCGTACCTGCTCGAGATCGATACCGGACAGATCGCGTCGGCCGAGAAGGCGGCGCAGGTGCTCGCCGCGGCACTCGATTCTGCGTCGCGCCCCGCGTCAGCCAGCTGAGCCGACCGGCGCCTCAGTCCTCGAGCCACCAGTCGCGAAATTCCGCGAAGCTGATGCTGCCGTTTCTGTTCCGATCGATGGCTTCGAAACCGATCCGCATTTCCTCGCCGGACATTTCGGCTTCGAGATTGCGCAGCAACTCCGTGAACTCCGTGAAATCGATGCGCTGATCGCGATTGCGATCACATTGTGCGAAGTGCTCGACGAGCTCCTGCAGTTCGCGGGCAGTAGGCGTCATGCGGCAATGATCCTTGATCTGGGCTTGACTGTCACGTCCGTAATTGCCGAGAGCGCAGCCTTGCGAGATCACGCTAAAAATATGCGGATTCCGGAGGGGATCCGATGCCGGTACACAACGAGGACATCGCGGCCACCTTCGATGCCGTCGCCGACCTGTTGGCCCTCCAGGACGCCAATCCGTTCCGCATTCGTGCCTACCGTCGCGCGGCTCAGGTCGTGCGTGGCCTGCCCGAGGAACTCGCGAGCCGTGTCGAAGCGGGTTTCGATCCCGATGACTTGCCCGGGGTCGGCGCCGACCTCGCAGCAAAGATCCGCGAACTGCTCGCGACCGGCCGACTGCGTTTGCTTGAGATGTTGCGCCGCAGCACACCCCCCGGTCTGCCCGAACTGCTGACCCTGCCGGGCCTCGGCCCGAAGCGGGTCCGGCGCCTGCACTCTGCGCTGGGCATCCGCTCCATCGCCGACCTGCGCCAAGCCGTCACATCGGGCCGGATCGCCAAGACGGCCGGCCTCGGACCGGCACTGCAATCTCAGCTAGAGAGAGCCCTCACGCCGTCTGCGGCCGCGGCGCGCGGCGCGGGCAGGATGCCGCGTCACGAAGCGTTGCGTCGCGCCGAAACGCTCCGCGCGTACCTCACGCGGCTGCCGGGCGTACAGCGCGTCGAGATCGCCGGCAGCCTGCGACGCGGCCGCGACACCGTGGGGGACCTGGACTTGCTGCTCACGGGCGATGCGCGCGTCAACCTCGGCACGGCGCTCGAGCGCTTCGAGTCGGTGCGCTCGGTCGAGCAGCGCGGCCGGACGCGCGCGAGCGGCACGCTGCGCGGCGGCATGCGTGTCGACCTGCGCCTCGTTCCAGCGCAAAGTTTTGGCGCGGCGCTGCATTACCTGACGGGCAGCAAGGCGCACAACCTGCGCATCCGCCGCATGGCCCGGGCGGCCGGCCTCAAGATCAACGAATACGGCGTCTTTCGCGGTCGCCGTCGAATCGCCGGCGAGACCGAGGAATCAGTTTTCGCAGTCCGTGGCCTCGATCCGGTGCCCGCTGAGCTGCGTGAAGATCGCGGCGAGATCGAGGCGGCCGCCGCGCACAGACTGCCCGCGCTCGTGTCGAACGGCGATCTGCGCGGCGACCTGCACACACACACGGTCGCCAGCGACGGAGCCGTGGGGCCCGAAGCCTACCTCGACGCCGCCGCCGCACGGGGCTACGAGTATGTCGCGATCACCGATCACAGCCGCCACCTCGGCATCGTGCAGGGTCTCGACGCGGACAGCCTGTCCAGGCAGATCGACACACTGGAGTCGGTGGCCGACAGCCGACGGGGCGTCACTCTGCTGAAGGGTGTCGAGGTCGATGTGCTCGAGGATGGACGCCTCGCGCTGCCTGACAGGGTGCTTGCACGGCTCGATCTCGTGATCGCAGCCGTGCACACGCAGCAGCGCCTGCCCGGGAAGCGCCAGACGGAGAGGTTGCTGCGGGCACTGGACAACCGCTACGTTTCGATCCTCGCCCACCCCACCGGGCGCCTGCTCGGCGAACGCGGACCGATCGAAGCCGACTGGAGCCGCGTGTTCCGGCACGCAGCGCAGCGGCCCTGCTATCTCGAGATCAACGCTCAACCCCTGCGCCTCGACCTCGACGACGGGCTCGGCCACGCCGCGCTCGACGCCGGCGCGCTCTTCAGCATCGCCAGCGACGCCCACGCGCCCGACGAACTCGACTTTGTCGCTCTCGGCATCACTCAGGCCCGACGGGCATGGATCGGACCCGACCGCGTGCTCAACTGCCTGCCGCTGCAGGAGCTGCGCCGGCGCCTGCGCGCGACCTTGAGGTAGCGGCGCCATGCGCGTGTTCGCCGATCGCACCGAAGCAGGTATCGCACTCGGACATGCGATTGCGGCGCGGCATCCGGCGCCGCCTTTGCTCGTCCTCGGCCTTCCCCGCGGCGGCGTGCCGCTCGCCCGCGAGGTTGCCCGCATTCTCTCGGCTCCACTCGACGTGCTGGTCGTGCGCAAGATCGGCATGCCGCTGCACCCGGAACTCGCGATCGGCGCCGTCGCCTCGGGAGGTGTCATCGTCCGGGAGGCCCACGGCAGATACGACCCTTTCGGCCGCGAGATCGACTTCGAAGCGCTGGCGACGCGCGAGCTCGAAGAAGTCCGCCGCCGCGAGACGCTGTTCCGCGGCAGCACCGAACCGCTCGAGGTACGAGGCAAGACGGTCATCCTGGTCGACGACGGACTGGCGACCGGATCGACGATGACGGCTGCGGTTCGCGCCCTGCGCAGCCTCGGTCCCTCGCGAATCATCGTTGCCGCGCCCGTCGCCTCGCGGGAAGCTTTCGAACGACTCGCGAGCACCGCGGACGACTGCGTCGTCCTCCGTACACCGACGGACTTCTATGCCGTCAGCCAGGCCTATGAAGACTTCCCGCAGGTCGAGGATGCCGTCGTTCAGACGCTGCTGCGTGACGCTGCGGCGGAGCGCGCGAGCCTCCCCTCTTCGCCGCCCCCCGCATCCGGGTAGGGGAAACTGCGCATTGCACCGATCCGGTCCCCGCAGGAGATTGCTTACGGAATGACTGGTGCACTCGTGAGTGGACCCGAAGCGCTGCTCGTCGTCGACATGCAGCGCGATTTCATGCCCGGCGGGGCGCTCGAGGTGCCGGGCGCGGACGTCCTCGTGCCGCGCATCAACCACTACATAGATCATTTCACGGCGATCGGTACACCGGTTTACCTGTCGCGTGACTGGCACCCCGCCGAGCACTGCTCCTTTCGCACGCACGGGGGGCCCTGGCCGCCGCACTGCATCGCCGGCAGCACCGGCGCGGAGTTCGCGCGCGGCCTGCGCGTGCCCGCAACCGCAGTGATCGTCTCGAAAGGCACGACGCCCACGCGGGATGCGTACTCTGCATTCGACGGGACCGCGCTCGCTACCCTGCTGCAGTCGCGCGGCGTGGTCCATCTGGGGGTCGCCGGCGTCGCCACCGACTATTGCGTCAAGGCAAGTGTGCTCGACGCCCGCCACCTGGGACTGCACGTGACGGTTCTCATCGATGCGATCCGCGGCGTCGATGTCCAGGCCGGGGATTCCGATCGGGCACTCGCGGAGATGGTCGCCGCCGGCGCCGACGCCCACAGCTGGGCACGATCGCGGACTGCCGTCGCCGCGCCGTGAGGGCTGCGCTGCTGACGGATCTCTACGAGTTCACGATGCTGGACTCGTACCTCGAGCTCGGCATGACCGGTAACGCCGTCTTCGAGTTCTTCGTGCGCCGCCTGCCCCCCACCCGCGACTACCTCGTGGCTGCGGGGCTCGAAACCGTGATCGAGTATCTGCAGTCGCTGTCCTGGTCGGACGACGAACTGCGCTGGCTGCGGCAGAGCGGCTGCATCGGCGCCGCGGCGTCCGACTACCTGCGCGGCTTCCGGTTCAAGGGTGACGTGGACGCGATGCGCGAGGGGACGCCTTGCTTCGCAGACGAGCCGCTGCTGCGAATCACCGCGGCGCTGCCCGCGGCACAGCTCGTCGAGAGCCGGGTCATGAACATTCTGCACTACCAGACCCTGATCGCGAGCAAGGCGTCGCGCTGCCGCTGCGCGGCTGGCGGCCGGTTGCTGGTCGATTTCGGCTTTCGCCGCTCGCACGGCGGCGAAGCCGGGTTGTGGGCCGCTCGCGCGAGCTACCTCGCCGGCTTCGATGGCACGGCGACGGTTCAGGCGGGCTTCGATTTCGGGATCCCCCTGTTCGGCACGATGGCGCACTCGTATGTGCAGGCACATGCCCGCGAGGCCGACGCATTCCGCGACTTCCTGCGCACCAGCCGCAAGCCGACCACCCTGCTGGTCGACACCTACGATACGCTGCGCGCCGTCGCCGCGGCGGCCGACGCGGCCGCCGCCGAACAGGCGCGATCCGGGCGACGCATGCTGCAGGCGGTGCGGCTAGACAGTGGCGATCTCAACGCGCTCGCCCGAGAGACACGCCGTCTGCTCGACGAGCGCGGGCTGCACGACACGCAGATCTTCTGCAGCGGTGGTCTCGACGAATTCGTCATCGAGGACCTGATAGGCGCCGGAGCGCCGATCGACGGCTTCGGAGTCGGCACGAGTCTCGACGTCTCGGCGGACGCGCCCTATCTCGACTGCGCCTACAAGCTCGAGGAATACGCCGGCGTCGCGCGGCGCAAGCGTTCGGCCGGCAAGGCTACATGGCCGGGCCGCAAGCAGGTCTGCGCCGACGGGCGGCCGACGGCACCGCCTGCGGCGATCTGATCGGTGTCGAGGACGAGTCCGCCGATGGCGAACCGCTGCTGCATCCGGTGCTGCGCGACGGACGGCGCGTGGCGCCTGCGCCGGACCTGTCTACCATTCGTGCTCATGCGCGCATCGAGCGCGAGTGGCTGCCGGCCCCGCTTCTCGCGCTCCGGACGCGCGGCGAGTACCTGGTGACCATCTCCGACCGGCTCAGGGCCTTGGCTGCCGAATGCGATGCCCGCTGCGAGTGAGCGATGGCGAAAGCTCCGCAGCGCCTAGGCACAGTTGCGTATCGCGGCTGCGCGCACCGCGCGCTAGTGTCATCTCGATCGTTTCGGCCCTCGGGAGAACCGCCATGCATAGAACGTTCACAATCGCTGCGCTCACCGCCGTGCTGACGGCCTGTGGCGTCAACGACCCCAAGTCGGAGCGTGGATTCCGTCTGCCCGATGGCGATCCGGATGCCGGCAAACGGGCCTTCGTCGACCTTGGTTGTTACACCTGCCACAAGGTGGAGGGGGTGGAAGCGAAGTTCGCCGGCACCGGCGCGGCGAACGTCAAGCTCGGCGGCGAAACCACGATGGTGCGCAGTTACGGCGAGCTCGTCACGGCGATCATCAATCCGTCGCACAAGATCGCCTCGGGCACCGACCCGGCGCAGGTAGCGCCCGAAGGCAAGTCGCTGATGGAGGTCGCTGCGCTCAATGACCGCATGACCGTGCGGCAGCTGACGGACCTAGTCGCCTTTCTGCAGACGACCTACAAGGTCGTGCCTCCGCCGTACAACCCCTACACGCGTATCTACCCCTGATTGCGCCGGGAGGAGGACCCTGCTGCTGTTCCCCGCGATAGGCGTCGTGTCGGCCCAGGCGCATCCGGGTCCTGCAAGTGAGCCTGTGCGTAGAAGCGCGCACACTCCTCCTCTCGTCCACGCACGACGCGCCGACCCCGGAGCGCCCCACGCGTGGCCGTCACGACGGTGCACTGGCGCTCGCCGTCGGTTCCGTCGAAATACAGCACCACCCAGTCCCGGGTGCGCCCCGCCTCGTGCGCCCGTGCCGTGTTCGAGAACAGGGCCGTGTAGTGCCGTTCGCCACGCTGGGTGTGCAGGATCGGCAGCCAGGCCTCGTGGCGCGGGTTGAACCGCCGCGGCGCGATGGTCGGCAGTTTCCCAAGCTCGGCCGCGCGTCGGTATTCCGCGTCGACGTCCAGCAGCTCGGCAACCCCCGGCAGTTCACGGTGCGCCTCGTCGAAGTTGTGCCGCACTCGAGCGAGCCTGCCCGCGAGCGCATCGCGAATACCGGCGATGCGCTTGGCCCCCAAACCGACCACGGCGGCAAGCCGGCCGTCGTGGGCAGCGACCTCGAGTTCCTCGAGCGAGTCGATGCCGAGCAGATCGTGGATACGGGCCGCGGTGCGCTGACCGATGCCCGGAACGGAGGCCAGCAGTTCTAGCGGGTCGACCTCCTGCCGCAGGCGCTCGAGCAGCGGCAGGCGCCCCGTCTTTGCGAGCTGCTCGATCGCAGTCGCGAGTCTCGCACCGATTCCCGGCAGCTCGAGCAGCGCATCGCGACCTCGCGCTTCGATCAGCCTTGATACAGGCTGACGGAGCCCGCGAACCGTCTGCGCGGCGCGCTCGTAGGCTCGGATCCGCCAGGGATTGGCACGCTGCTCGGTGAGCATCCGCGCGGCCTCCTCGAGCCGCTGCGCAATCGCTTCGTTCTCGCCGACCACCGACCGCCCCCGCGCTCAACGCGAGGGGACCGCCACCGGCGCCACGCGCATTTCGCGCCGAAGGGCCGCCAGATCCGCCTCGTCGAGCGTCTCGCGCTCGAGTAGGTGCCGGGCTCCCTTCTCGAGAACGTCGCGCGACTCGCGCAGGATGCGGGTCGCGGTGTCGAATGCAGCCTGCGTCGCCGCACGCACGGCGCAGTCGATCTCGCGTGCGGTCTGCTCGCTGTAGTGGCGCGCCGCCTCCGTCCAGGGACCTCCCGGCAGCAGCGCCTGTCGCTCCTGTTCGAGCGCCACGAGTCCGAGTCCATCGCTCATGCCGTAGCGCGTCACCATCGCTCGCGCGAGCTCGCTGGCCTTGGCGAGATCGTCGGCGGCGCCGGTCGACGGTTTGCCGAAAACGAGCATCTCGGCGGCTCGCCCGCCGAGCAGCACTGCCATGCGTCGCTCGAGCTCGTCGCGTGTCATCAGAAAGCGGTCCTCGAGCGGCCGTTGCAGTGTGTAGCCGAGGGCGCTGATGCCGCGCGGGATGACCGAGATCTTGTGGACCGGATCGGTGCCGGGCAGCGCCATCGCAACCAGCGCGTGACCCATCTCGTGGTACGCCACGGTCTCGCGTTCGTGCGGATTGAGGATACGGCGCTTCTTCTCGAGACCGGCGACGATGCGCTCGATGGCGGCCGTCAGATCCGCCATAGCCACCGCGTCGGCGCCTCGGCGCGTCGCCAGCAGTGCCGCCTCGTTGATGACGTTGGCGAGATCCGCGCCGGCAAAGCCGGGGGTCATGGCGGCGACCTTCTCGAGCTCGACATCGGAAGCAAGCCGCACCTTGCGGGCGTGGACCCGCAATACGTCGAGCCGCCCCTTGAGATCGGGGCGATCGACGAGAATGTGACGGTCGAAACGGCCGGCACGCATCAGCGCTGGATCGAGGATCTCGGGGCGATTGGTCGCCGCGAGGATGATCACACCCGACGAGGGATCGAAGCCGTCCATCTCGGCCAGCAGCTGATTCAGCGTCTGCTCCTTCTCGTCGTGCCCGCCGAAACCGTAGGCGCCCCTTGCGCGTCCCAATGCGTCGAGCTCGTCGATGAAGATGATCGCAGGGGCCACCTTGCGCGCCTGCTCGAACAGGTCGCGGACCCGCGCGGCCCCGACGCCGACGAACATCTCGACGAACTCGGCGCCGTTGGTCGACAGGAACGCGACACCGGCCTCGCCGGCCAGTGCGCGCGCCAGCAAGGTCTTGCCGGTACCCGGCGGACCGACGAGCAACACGCCTTTTGGGATCCGTGCGCCGAGCCTTCCGTAGCGCTTCGGATCCTTGAGGAATTCGACGACCTCCTGCAGTTCTTCCTTCGCCTCGTCGACGCCTGCGACGTCCGCGAAAGTCACTCCCGTGCTGCGCTCGAGCATGACCTTGGCGCGGCTCTTGCCGATCGCGGTCAGGCCTCCGACCCCTTGCCGCTCGGCTATACCGCGGAACACGAAGTACCAGAGTCCCACGAACACGAGTGCCGGAGCGATCCATGACAGCAGCAGCGGCAGCCAATCGCTGCTGGTCTCGGCCTCGAAGGGCACATTGAAACGCGAGAGTCGTTCGGCCACGTCCGGCGCGATGCGATTGGCCACCAGCGTCGTCTTGCCGGAAATGTCCCTGGCCCGCAGGTAACCGACCAGCCGCTGCTCGGAGACGACGACCCGCTCGATCCGCCCCTCCGCGAGCGCCTTCTCGAACTCGCTGTAGGGGACGATCGCGACCTCGCGTGCCGCGTTCCACCACGTCTGCAACAGCACGATCGTCGCGAACGCGAACAGGGCGTAAGCGAGATTCCAGCGGGCTGGTGGCGACTTCATGATCGGCCAAGCTCCTGTTCGAGCGCGTGCACGCGCTCTATCGTCATCCCCACACGTTGCTTGTCGGGCGCGCGTCGAGCCTCGCCCGAAGCTCCCGCGCTTGACATCTGGCCGGTCATTCTCACGCAGTCCTGACTCCCTCACGAGTCGTGGATCCCCGGTGCAGCCCCCGGTGCTGAGCCTACCCTGCACCTCGCCTTATCGCATCGTCCCGACTGGACCCGGACGCAATCGAACCGCAGCGCCCCGCAAAGCCGCGAACGTGTCAGTGATGACGAAGACCGGCACGGGCTCGAGGCAGCGAGACATCCGTCCCTTCGCCAGAAAGCGTGCGATGAACTCACTGCGCTCGAGCAGCGGCAGGATGCGCGGCAGAATCCCACCGCCGAGATACACGCCATCCCAGGCTCCGAAGGTCAGCGCGACGTCCCCCGCGAAGGCCCCAAGCATCGCACAGAATCGATTGACGCTGAGCCCCGCCACCGAACGCGGATCGGCGATCGCCTGCGCCGTCACCTGCGCGGCGGTGGCACAGCCGGACGCAGGCTCGCCCGTTCGCTGCGCCAGGAACGCATGCAGCGCCGCAAGTCCCTCGCCGCTCAGTACGCGCTCGGCCGACACGCGCCCATGGCGTTGCGCGAGCGCCCGCAGCAGCTCGATCTCGAGTTCGTCGGCGGGTGCAAAGCCGACGTGCCCCCCCTCCCCCGCGAGCGCGCGCCATCGCGAGTCCGCGCGATCAGGCGCGACCGGCAGCAGCGCGGCGACGCCGAGACCCGTGCCGGGACCGACGACGATACGCGCGGCGCCCGGATGCCCGGCCGCCGGGCGGAGCGAATGGAGCTGCCCGTCAGCGAGCTGCGGCACGGCGAGCGCGAGTGCCTCGAAGTCGTTGAGCACTTCCAGAGCGGCCACTCCGAGGTGCCGCGCGAGCGCCTCGCGGCTGAAGGACCAAGGCGAGTTCGTGAATTCGAAGCGATCGTCGTTCACCGCGGGGGCCGCGGCGACCGCAAGCGCTGCGGCGGCCAGCCGCGGCCGGCCGACGCTGTCGAGATAGTCGTCGAGGGCGGCTTCGAGCCGCGGATAGTCCGCCGCGGCACGCACTGCGACGCTGTGCGGCACACCCTCGACGCCGTCGCAGAGCGCCAGGCGGGCATTCGTGCCGCCGATGTCGCCGACGAGGACCAGCTCATTCCGCGTGGGCACGCAGCACCTCGCTCTCGGGCCGCGCCAGCAGCTCGCGCAGCAGCGGTGGCTGGAAGCGCTTCGGCATCGTGATCGCGTAAAAGCTCTCCTGGATCTGCGGCAAGCGGCAGTACTCCTCGAGACGCCCCGAGGCGATCTCGTCCTGGACGACGACCGCCGGGAGCAGCGCGATGGCGCGCGAGTCGCGCGCGAGCAGGCGCAGCATGGCCATGTCGTCGACCTCCGCCATGACGCGGACGCTGAGCTCGAGCTGCTCGCAGAGCACGTCGAACGCGGTGCGAATCTCGCTGCCAGGTCCGGGCAGCAGCAGGCGACAGCCGCGCAGATCCTCGGGAAAGCGGAACGGCCGCCGGCTGCGACGCCGCTCGCCGATGAGGCTCACGGGCTGCCGGGCGACACGGCGGCTGCGCCAGGGCTGCCGGGCGTCACCGAGCGCCGGCCGGTTCGACAGCACGACGTCGACCTGATGTGCGCGCAGACGCTCGAGCAGTTGCTCGAGATCACCCGAGACAATCGTCAGTTCGACGTCGTCCTGTGCAAGCAGTGGCTTGAGGAAGTTTTCCTGAAAGTTGCGTGACAGGGTCGCGACGCTGCCGACCCGCAGCGCGCGCCGTCCAGCCGCCTGGCCCTCGCGCATCACGGCCAGCAGTTCAGCGCCGGCCGCGAAGATCGTCTCGGCGTAGTTGAGCGCGAGCGCACCCGCATCCGTCAGCACAAGCCGACGGCCCTCACGCGCGAACAGCTGTTGACCGAGCTGCTGCTCGAGGCGGCGGATCTGCACCGACAGCGCCGACTGCGACACATGCAGACGCTCCGCCGCGCGCGTCAGGTTGCCGGTACGGGCGACCGCCCAGAAGTAGCTGAGATGGTGGTAGTTGAGCCGGCTCAAGGCGCAGAGGTCGATTCCATGGAACGGCGGCATCAGTGTTGCACATCGCCTGCAGCGGTGCAGCCAACCCTGCTAGACTGCGCCGCGCCGCCCCAGGCTGCTGCGACGACTCCGATTTGCTCGAAGACTTCCTCGTCTCCACTGGACTCGTCGCTCTTGCCGAAGTCGGCGACAAGACCCAGTTGCTCGCCCTCGTGCTCGCGTCGCGCTTCCGCAAGCCGGTGCCGATCATTCTCGGCATCCTGGTCGCGACACTCGTGAACCATGCCCTGGCCGGCGCGGCCGGTGCCTGGATTGCAGCACTGATCGGCCCCACGGCGATGCGCTGGATCCTCGGCCTGTCGTTCATCGCGATGGCGATCTGGACGCTGATCCCAGACAGGGTCGAGGCAGAACAGCAGGCCGCACCACGCTTCGGCCTGTTCGGCACGACCCTGATCGCGTTCTTCCTGCTCGAGATGGGCGACAAGACGCAGATCGCCACGGTCGCGCTGGCGGCGAAGTACGAATCGCTGCTCGCCGTCGTCACGGGCACCACGCTCGGCATGATGCTCGCAAACGTTCCCGCGGTGCTGCTCGGTGACGTGGCCGCACGCAAGCTGCCGATACAGGCCGTACGCACGGCGGCCGCTGCCATCTTCCTGATACTCGGCGCGCTGGTGCTGCTCGGCCGCGGCCCCTGACGACCGCCCGGCGGCTCGCCGACTTCACGTCGGCTCGCTTCTCGGGCACGATAAGGGCCTGTCCGCACCGACCAAGGAAAGCCATGGCCGCCGCCCCTGAGACGCTGCCCGTCCCGAACATCGACGAGCTGTTCCAGCCGACGCACGACGAGCGCGCACGGCAGACGTTCGTCAGCATGATCCGCAAGCTCGCGATCATCGACATGCGAAAGGCCGTGCAGCAGGACTACGAAGAGCGTGTGAGGCCCGAACTCGCCGCGCAAGGCCGTGCACCGGCTGCATGGCGTGACATCGAGCGCGCAATGGAGACGGAGCTCTCGCATCGCTTCTACAGCACGCTCCGCTACAACGCACAGGAGATGTGCTACCTGTCGGTACAGCCCGCCGTGGAACGGGCGCTCCCGGCCATGATCGGCCTGGCGCGCGACCTCGCTGAGCGAAGTCCCGCCGGCGGTTCACTGCGACTGAACCCCGGGCTACCGATCCCCCGTTACATCACCGCGCTGGATACCCACCTCGCGCCGGGCTGGGTCCACGCGGAGCACACGGCCGACGACGTCGCGCAAGGGGCGGTGGTTTCGTTCGGCGGCAAGGTCTTCACGGGCCAGCATCCCTACCGCAAGCGGCCGGGCGTCGTTGCCGAGTCGATCGCGTATTGGATCAAGGCCACCCGCCCCGGGTTCGCGCCGCGCCGCCTCCTCGACATGGGGACGACGTCGGGCAAGAACCTGCTGCCCTACAAGGCGGCGTTTCCGGACGCCGAGGCGCATGGCATCGACGTCGGCGCTCCGGTGCTTCGCTACGGCCATGCGCTGGCCGAGCACGAGGGCCTGGCCGTCCACTTCAGTCAGCAGAATGCCGAGGCCACGGACTTCCCGGACGGGCATTTCGACTTGATCGTCTCGAGCTTCTTCCTGCACGAGATTCCGCTGAAGGCCACCCGCAACGTGCTCCGCGAGTGCTACCGGCTGCTCGCGCCGGGCGGGCTCATGGTGCACATGGAACTCCCCGACGAGGCCTCCGTCAGCGCCTACGAGAACTTCTTCTGGAACTGGGACACGTTGAACAACAACGAGCCCTTCTACACGCAGTTCCGTGAGCAGGACCCGTACGCCCTCTGTACGGAAGCAGGCTTTGCGCGCGAGAACTGCTTCAAGGGACTCATCCCGGACGTCGCCACGTTCGGTGCAGAGCGCTACCAGCGCTTCCTGCGCGGCGAGCTTGCGGCGCCGCCGCACGGCAGCGGCGGCTGGTTCGTGTTCGGCGCACACAGGTGACGAGCCGCCCCTGTCCGGCGCGGCTCGTCACCGGCATGCTCACGCGGCGTTGGCGCTTGCAACCGGCGCGCTGCTGCGGATCAGCCAGTCGAATGCGCCGAGCGCAGCCTTCGAGCCTTCGCCCATCGCGACGACGATCTGCTTGTATGGCACCGTCGTCGCGTCGCCCGCAGCGAATACGCCCGGCATCGACGTCTGACCCCGCTCGTCGATCTCGATCTCACCGCGCGCGCTGAGCTTCAGGCTGCCCTTGAGCCAATCGGTATTCGGCAGAAGGCCGATCTGCACGAACACGCCCTCGAGCTCCATGTGGTGGATCTCGCCGCTGCCACGGTCCTTGTACGACAGGCCGCTGACCTTGCCGTCAGCGCCGTGCACTTCGGTGATCTGCCCCGAGACCACCACCCGCACATTCGGCAGACTGCGCAGCTTGCGCTGGAGCACCTCGTCGGCGCGCAGCTTGCCGTCGAACTCGATCAGGGTCACGTGCCCGACGATGCCGGCGAGATCGATCGCCGCCTCGACGCCGGAATTTCCGCCGCCGATCACGGCGACGCGCTTGCCCTTGAACAGCGGCCCGTCGCAGTGCGGGCAGTACGCCACGCCTCGGCCGCGATACTCGCGCTCGCCGGGCACGTTGAGCTCGCGCCAGCGCGCGCCCGTCGCCAGCACGATCGCGCGGCTGCGCAGTTCGGCGCCATTGGCGAGCCGCAAGCCGACCCGGCCGTCGGCGTCGGCGGGCAGCAGCGCCTCGGCGCGCTGCAGGTTCATGACGTCCACGTCGTAGCTGCGGACGTGCTGCTCGAGACCGGCTGCGAGATGCGGGCCGTCGGTCTCCTTGACAGAGATAAAATTCTCCACGGCCATCGTGTCCAGCAGTTGGCCGCCAAAGCGCTCGGCGACGAGGCCCGTCCGAATTCCTTTGCGCGCAGCATAGATCGCCGCGGCGCCGCCAGCGGGGCCACCGCCGACGACCAGTATGTCGAACGGCGGGCGATTCGCGATCGCCACGGCCTCACGCTCGCCGACCTTGCTGTCGATCTTCGCAAGGATCTCCACTACGCCCATGCGCCCTTGGCCGAAGACCTCACCGTTCAGATAGACCGACGGCACTGCCATGATACCCCGCTGCTCGACCTCGTCCTGGAACAGTGCGCCATCGATTATCGTCGCGCGGACGCAGGGATTGAGGATGGCGAGCAGATTCAGCGCCTGCACCACTTCGGGGCAGTTCTGACAGGTCAGCGAGATGTAGACCTCGAAGCGCCAGTCGCCCTGGAGGGCGCGGATCTGTTCGATCACGGCTGGCTCGACCTTCGGCGGGTGGCCGCCCGCCTGCAGCACCGCCAGCACCAGCGAGCTGAACTCGTGCCCCGTTGGCACGCCCGCGAACTCGACCCGCGCCGTCTCGCCCGCGCGCCCAACGGTGAAGGACGGCCGGCGCGCGGCGGGCGCCGCGGCCGGCACGACCGTGACCAGAGGAGAGATCGACGCGATCTCCGTCAGCATCGACCGCATTTCGACGCCAGCCTCGCTGTCGTCGCCGGAGACCGTGATCTCGACCGGCTGCGTCAGCCGCTCGAACAGGCCGCGGAGCTGCTGCTTGAGATTCCCATCGATCATGATCACTGCCTCAGATCTTGCCGACGAGGTCCAGCGATGGCGCCAGCGTCTTCTGGCCCGGCGTCCACTTCGCCGGACAAACCTCGCCCGGGTGCGAAGCGACGTACTGCGCAGCCTGCACCTTGCGCAGCAGTTCCTTGGCGTCGCGACCGATGCCGAGGTCATGGATTTCGGCGACCTTGATCTGACCCTCGGGGTTGACGAGGAAGGTGCCGCGCAGCGCGAGACCCTCTTCCTCGATCAGCACGCCGAAGTTGCGGCTGATCGTGTGGGTCGGGTCACCGAGCATCGGATAGCGGATCTTCCTGATCGTCTCCGAGGCATCGTGCCAGGCCTTGTGCGTGAAGTGCGTGTCGGTCGAGACGCTGTAGATCTCGACGCCGAGCTTCTTGAACTCGTCGTAGTGGTCGGCCACGTCGCCGAGTTCCGTCGGACAGACGAACGTGAAGTCCGCCGGATAGAAGAAAAACACCGACCACTTGCCCCTGAGGTCCGCGTCCGTGATCGTCACGAACTTGCCGTTGTGAAAAGCGGTCGCCTTGAAGGGTTTGATTGTCGTATTGATCAGCGCAGTCATCGATTGGCTCTCCGTCGCCGTGAGGTGGGGGATCTGACGCCGCGGAGCATAGGAAGCGCCGCGAGACCTCGCCAATCGATTGATTCTGTCGGCCCTATAGACAGGGTCTATGGGGGTCGACCCCAGGCTGGGCCGGCCCTGCCGCCCGACGCCGCGCAGCGGCGCCGAGCGCGCGCTGCGCGGCCCCGGACCTGCCTCAGCGGATCTCGAATGAGCGGGTCAGCACCAGCGTGGCCGCCGTGCCGTCGGCGATCTCGAGGTCGCCACCGGTGCGCTTGGCGATCGCAGCGCCCGCAGCTCCGCCCAGCAGGCCGCCGATCACCGCGCCCTTGCCGTCATCGATCTGCTTGCCGACCACGGCACCGATCAGCGCTCCGCCCGCAATCTTGGCGGCGTCGCGGCCGCTCTCGCGCTTGCCCTCCTGGGCAAGGTCGGCCGCGATCGTGACACTCCGTCCTTCGCCGAGTGACAACTGGTCCAAGCGTATGGAAAGGCGCGGCGTCCCGCCGATCTCCTGCGAGCCGGAATAGACGTCGATCACCGAGCCGCGCACGGCTGCGCCCGCCGGCGCGATCGTCCGACCGTCGACCACGAGCGGCGCGGTCAGCCGCGCACCGACCGGATCCCCCACTTTGGCGGTCTTGGTCGAGATCGTCGAGGTGAAAGCGATCGTCAAGGAGGTCCCCGACGGCACCACGACAGGCTGGGCAACCTTCGGTGCGGGAACCGGAGCCGGTGTGGTCGTCGCAGGCCGTGTCGCGGCCGACTTCGGCGCGGGCCGCGCTGCCGCCGCGCGGGCAGCCTCGGCGCGGACGGCTTCGGCCTTCGCGGCCTCCGCGTTGGCGGCCTCTGTCCTCTCGAGCTCGAGGCGCGCAGCCTCCGCGGCCGCCTGCTCTTCCTCGAGCGCCTTCTGCTTCGCGGCGAGCTCGGCTTCGCGCTTCTCGAGTTCAGCGCGCTGCGCCGCGAGCTCGGCCTCGGTCTTCGCCGCCTGCTGCGCGGCGTCGGGGTCGGGCGCCCCACCGCCGCAGGCCCCGAGCGCGAGGGCGAGCCCGGCAATGGCCGCTAAGCGAACGTTCCGTGGGCGACTCGATGTCATGCTGGTCCTCCTGAGGCACTGCGGTTGGCAAAGCGTAAGACAACGCTAACGCGCGATGGTGCGCAATGAAAGCCGAACCCGTCGCAGTCCGACGCGCAGTCGCCGGATGGCGACGCCGCCGATGGCCTGCCGTTCACACGCGGATTCAGCGCCGGTTCAGCCGAAAGGATGTCGCAGGACGATGGTCTGGTCGCGTTCCGGTCCGGTCGAGATCACGTCGATCGGAACACTGGCGAGCTCTTCGATGCGACCAAGGTAGGCGCGCGCATTCGCCGGCAACCGCGCGAACTCGTTGATGCCGACCGTCGAATTCTTCCAGCCCGGCAGCTCCTCGTAGACTGCCTCGACGCCGCCGAATTCGTCCGAGAGCAGCGGCGGCTCGGCGTGCACCGCGCCGTCGATCCGGTAGCCGACGCAGACGCGGATGGTGTCGAGCCCGTCGAGCACGTCGAGTTTCGTGATGCACAGTCCCGAGACGCTCGAGTGCACGATCGAGCGGCGCAGGGCCACCGCGTCGAACCAGCCGCAGCGCCGACGCCGGCCCGTCACCGCGCCGAATTCGTGACCCACGCGCTGCAGGTATTCGCCGGTCTCGTCGAACAGTTCGGTGGGGAAAGGACCGGCGCCGACGCGGGTCGTGTAGGCCTTGACGATGCCGAGCACGTAGTCGAAGTTGCGTGGCCCGATGCCGGTGCCGGTGCCGGCGAAACCCGCCGTCGTGTTCGAGGACGTGACGTAAGGATACGTGCCGAGGTCGACGTCGAGCATCGCGCCCTGAGCGCCCTCGAACATCACGTTGGCACCTGCTGCACGCAGCTGAGCCAGCATCAGCGTGACGTCCGCGACGATCGGTTTGATGCGCTCGCCCATCTCGAGGTGCGCGTCGAGCGTCTGCTGGAAGCCGACCGCCGGCTCGTTGAAATAGCGCTGCAGCACGAAGTTGTGGAAGTCGAGGATCTCACCGAGCTTCGCGGCGAAACGCTCGCGGTGAAACAGGTCGGCGACGCGCAGCGCGCGCCTTGCGACCTTGTCCTCGTAGGCCGGACCGATGCCGCGGCCGGTCGTGCCGATTGCCCTGGCGCCGCGCGCCTGCTCGCGGGCGCGGTCGAGAGCGACATGCGACGGCAGGATCAGCGGACAGTTCGGCGCGATGCGCAGCCGTTCGAAGACCGGCAC
The DNA here is from genome assembly GCA_037444685.1 of Gammaproteobacteria bacterium. Lineage (GTDB taxonomy): Bacteria > Pseudomonadota > Gammaproteobacteria > Steroidobacterales > Steroidobacteraceae > UBA964. Next base: position 20,306 of record JBBILX010000001.1, on the reverse strand, counting down.
ACCGCGGTCGAGCAGCATCTGCGCCTCGCGCAACAGCGCCTCGAGCGAAAGCACGACGCCGTTACCTATCAGGCAGGTGACCTGCGGCCGGAGGATGCCTGACGGGATCAGCGAGAGGACGGTCTTCTCGGCGCCGATCACGAGCGTGTGGCCGGCGTTGTGCCCACCCTGGAAGCGCGCGACCGCGACGGCACGCTCCGTGAGCAGATCGACGATCTTGCCCTTGCCCTCGTCGCCCCACTGGGTGCCGATGACGACGACGAACTTGCCCAACTCAGCCTCCCCGGACGAGGACGAGCAGCACGAGTCCCGCGACGATCGCGCCAAGCCCACCGACGCGAAGCTGCGAGTCGGGAATCGACAGCATCAGCGATATCGCGCGCTTCATCCCTGACGGATTGACGAAAGGCGTGATGCCCTCGAGAACGAGGTACAGCGCAAAGGCTGCCAGCAGATCGGACCAGGCCAGCATGGGGCCACCCTCAGATAGTGATCGCCGGGACGCCGCCTGCCGCCGATGACACCCTCAGCGCGCGCCGCCGGCCGACCGCAGATAGCGGAAGAACTCACTGTCCGGCGAGACGACGAGTACGTCACCCTCCTTGCCGAGCGAATTCCGGTAGGCCTGCAGGCTGCGGTAGAAGGCGTAGAAGTCCGGGTCCCGCCCGTAGGCGGCGGCATAGATCTGCGCCGCGCGCGTGTCGCCTTCGCCGCGGATTCGCAGCGCTTCGCGCGAAGCCTCCGAGACGATCTCGAGCCGCCTGCGGTCAGCCTCGGCGCGAATCCGCAGGGCTTCCTTCTCGCCCTCGCCGCGCAGCTGGCGGGCGAGCCGTTCGAAGCTCTGCTGCATCGACGCATAGACGCGCGCTGCAACGTCCTCGGGCAGGTCGATGCGCTGCACGCGCACGTCGATCAGCTGGATGCCGAGATCGTCGACGAGTCTGCTCGCACGGTCGAACATGTCACCGGTAAAGGCGGCACGCTCGGCCGTGACGATCTGCTGCAGCGTGCGCTGCGCGACAGCGTTCTTGATGCCGTCCTTGACGATGTCGGACAGGCGCTGGCTCGCCGCCTCCTCGCTCACGTTGAACGCACGGAAGAAGCGCGCCGCATCGTTGATGCGCCACTTGATGTAAAAGTCGACGATAAGCCCGCGGTTCTCGTTCGTCAGGAAGGTCTCGCCCGGGAAACTCTGCGAGAGCACGCGTCGCTCGAACTTCACGACGCGGTCGATCGGGGTCTTGAAGTGCAGCCCAGGCCCATACGGCTCGCCGACGATCTCACGGAACTGCGTGCGGATCGCGACCTGCGACTCGGAAACAGTGAACACACAGGTGCTCGCAAGGATCGCGAGACCGACGATGACGATCATCAGTGGAGCGCCGCGCTGCATCAGCGTTCTCCCCGGGCACGCGCGTCGACTGTCGCCGAGGACTCGGGCTCGGCCGTCGGCCGCGTTGCAGTAACGGTGGGTTCGGTGGTGCTGCGCGTGCCGCGCTCGACGAGTTTGTCGATCGGCAGGTACAGCATCTGGTTGCCGCCCTTCGTGTCGACGATGACCTTCTGCGTCCGGTTCAGCACCTGCTCGACCGTCTCGATGAACAGACGCTCACGAGTGACCCGCGGAGCCGCGGCATAGGCCTGCTGCACCTGGTTGAAGCGGGCGGCCTCGCCCTCGGCGATCGCGATGACCTGCGCCTTGTAGCCCTCCGCCTCCTGGAGCTGGCGCGACGCCTGACCCTCGGCGACCGGAATGATGCCGCTCGCATAGGCCTCGGCCTCCTGACGGAAGCGCTCCTTGTCGGCGATGGCCTTGTTGGCGTCGCGCTGGGCGGGCACGACCGGCTCGGGCACTTGGATGTCGGTGAGGTTCACCGACGAGACATTGATGCCGGCGTTGTACTGGTCCATGGTGCGCTGGATCAGCTCGCGCGTGCGCGTCGTGATCTCCTGACGGTTGCCGACGATGATGTCGTCGAGTTCGGTGCGGCCCACCACCTCGCGGATTGCGCTCTCGCTGACCTCGCGAAGCGTCTGCTCCGGCTCGCGGATCTGGAACAGCACCTTGACGGGATCGCGCAGCTGGTACTGCACGCCGAGCGACATCTCGATCAGGTTGATGTCAGCGGTCAGCACACGGGACTTGTACTCGAGGCTGCGCACCTCGGAGACGTTGACCATCGTCACGCGCTCGATCGGCCACCAGTGCCAGCCCGGGCCCGGCTCCCGCACGTCGACGAACTTGCCAAATCGCTGCACGACACCGCGCTCGGCGGCGCCGACCTGGAAGAACGACATGTAGGCCCAGCCGGCGAGCGCGACCAGGCCGACCACGGCCAGCATCGAGCCACTGCCGTCGCCGCCGCTGCTGCCGCCGCCGCTGCCGGTCCCGCCGCCCGAACCACCCTTCAGAAGGTTCTCGAGCTTGCGCTGGAAGTTGCGGAACGCTTCGTCGACGTTCTGGCCGTCCTGGCCTGGGCGCTTGCCCCAAGGGTTCTTATTGCGGCCCGGTTCGTTCCATGCCATGTCGGTCGGGATCCGTGAGTGGACTCGTCATTGGGAGCGTGCCGGACACAAGCTACACGGCGCGCGCGGGAACTTCGCATTGTAGGTAGCCGCCCGGAGGGGCACAAGTTTCAGTGCCGGAGTCGACCGCGAGGATCTCGACGCCGGGGGTGCGAGCCAGGCTCAGCAACTCGATGTCCGGCAGCGCGACCTCGAGCTCGATGCGGCCATCCTCGGTCGTGCTCTCGGCGCGCACGGTGCCCGCCGAGAACAGCCGGGCGCGCAGAGCGCCGGCGCTCGGTGGCAGTCGCAGTCGGGCCGCGCGCGCGAAGCGCGCGAGACGCTCGGCGATCGCCGCGCGGAGTGCGTCGAGCCCGAGGCCCTTCGCTGCCGAGGTCCACACTTGCGTGATTCGACCCCCCTCATCGCGCTCGATGCGCTCGGGTACGCCGAGCCGGTCGATCTTGTTATAGACGCGGATCTGCGGGATCTCACCGGCGCCGATCTCGTCGAGCACGCGGTTGACCTCCTCGATGTGCTCGTCGCGGCGCGGGTCGCTGGCGTCGACCACGTGCAGCAGCAGCGTCGCTTCGCGCGCCTCCGTCAGGGTCGACTGGAAAGCGGCGACGAGCTCGTGGGGCAGCTCGCGGATGAAGCCGACGGTGTCGGCGACGACGATGGGTGTTCCACCCGGAAGCTGCACACGCCGCACCAGCGGATCGAGGGTCGCGAAGAGCTGATCGGCCACGTAGGCGTCGGCACCCGTCATCGCGCGGAACAGGGTCGACTTGCCGGCGTTGGTGTAGCCGACCAGGGCCACCGAGGGGATCGGGATCTCGACGCGGCGCGCCCGCCCGGTCTCGCGCTGCTGCTTGAGCTTCTCGAGGCGCCGCGTCAGCACGCGCACCCGCTCGCCGAGCAGGCGACGGTCGGTCTCGAGCTGGGTCTCGCCCGGGCCGCGCAGCCCGATGCCACCACCGCGCTGGCGCTCGAGGTGGGTCCAGCCGCGCACCAGCCGGCTGGCAATGTGCTTGAGCTGCGCGAGTTCGACCTCGAGCTTGCCCTCGTGACTGCGGGCACGCTGCGCGAAGATGTCGAGGATCAGCGCGTTGCGATCGAGCACGCGCCGCCCGGTCAGCTTCTCGAGATTGCGCTCCTGGCTAGGCGACAAGGCATGATCGACGAGGATCACGTCGGCGGCCGCCTCGGCCGCGGCCACGCGGATTTCGTCGGCCTTGCCGCTGCCGACAAAGTACTTCGGATCGGGGCGCTCGCGGCGACCGGTCAGCGTCGCGACCGGGACCGCACCCGCTGATTCGGCGAGCTGCGCGAACTCCTCGAGGTCCTCGCGCTCGACCGGCCCGCCGAGGCCGATGCGCACGAGCACCGCGCGCTCACCCGAGCGCGGCCGTTCAAACACGGGGCATCCGCGTGGCGACCGGACCGTTCGGCAGCATTACTCTGCTGCGGCCTCCGGTGCTGCGTCCTCGCCGGCCATCGGCACGCGGATGTTGCGCGCCGGCACGATCGTCGAAATCGCGTGCTTGTAGACCATCTGGTTGACGCTGTTCTTCAACAGGACGACAAACTGGTCGAAGGAGTCGATCTGCCCCTGCAGCTTGATGCCGTTGACGAGATAGATCGAGACCGGAACCCGCTCCTTGCGCAGCTGGTTCAGGAAAGGATCCTGGAGCGACTGGCCCCTGGCCATCGGTTTCTCCTTCTTGTTAGCTCTCGAGTTGTTGTTGTCCACCGCGATCTGCCTTCCCTGGGACGCGGCCTTCAGCAAGCGTCTGACACCCACCGTCGACGCCTCCGATGTTAGCACGCCACGCCCGGCGTCCGTCGCACTGCGGCGATCCACCGCTCGCAGGCGTCCGGGGCGAAAGGGTCCAGCCGCTGCCAGCGTGTGTCCGCGCGGATCCAGGTCAACTGCCGGCGCACCAGTTGCAACGTGGCGCGCAGCGCCGCCTGGCGCGCGGCCGCATAGGCACAGCGACCCTTGACGTAATCCCACCACTGGCGATAACCCACCGCACGCAGGGCCGGCTCGCGGCCGGTCAGGTCGGATCGGGCGGCCAGGGTCTCGACCTCCTTCACCCAGCCATTGACCAGCATCGCCTCGAACCGTTCCCTGATGCGGGTTCCGAGTGCCACCCGATCCTCCGGCCAGAGCGCCCAGCATAGGAAGCGGACATTGGTCGGCGGTCGGGTGCGCCGCTGCCACGCGCTGATGGGCGTCCCGGTGAGCTCGTAGACCTCGAGTGCGCGCTGGATCCTCTGCGCGTCGTTGGGATGGATGCGGCTCGCCGCCTCGGGATCGATCCGCGCCAGCTCCGCGTGCAGGGCCGGCCAGCCGAACCGGGCTGCGCGTTCGTCGAGCGCGGTGCGCAGCTCCGGCTCGGCCGCGGGCATGTCCGCCATGCCGACCAGCAGGGCGCGCAGATAGAGCATCGTGCCGCCCACCAGGAGCGGCAGACGACCACGGGCGCCGATCTCGTCGATCAGCCGCGCCGCATCGGCGACGAACTCGCCGGCGTTGTAGGTCTCGGCCGGATCGCGGATGTCGATCAGGTGGTGCGGCACGCGGCGACGTGCCTCGAGACCGGGTTTCGCTGACCCGATGTCCAGACCGCGATAGACCTGGGTCGAGTCGACGCTGATGATCTCGACCGGCAGCTCGGCCGCAAGCCGCAGGGCGAACTCGCTCTTGCCGCTCGCGGTCGGACCGCAGAGCACGGCCGCGATACCCCTCATCGGCCGCGCAGGAACAGCTGGTCGAGCTCGACCAGCGTCACCCTGGTCCAGGTCGGCCGGCCGTGGTTGCATTGGTCGGCGCGCTCGGTCGCCTCCATCTGCCGCAGCAGCGCATTCATCTCGGGCACCGTCAGACGCCGGCCCGCATGGATCGCGCTGCGGCAGGCCAGGGTCGCGAGCAGACGGTAGCCGGCCTCCTCGATGTGGCCAGTGCCACCCCCGGTGGCCAGATCGGCGAGCACGCCGCGCAGCAGTTCGGGCAGCGGCTCGCGGGCGAGCAGCGCCGGCACGGCGCGCACGACGAGCGACGTCGGCGACAGGCGCTCGAGCGCAAAGCCCGCCCGCTCGAACTCGCCGGCCGACTCGAGCACCACGTCGACCTCGTGCTCCGCCAGTTCGACCGTGATGGGCGCCAGCAGCTGCTGCGAGGGCGCAGCGCCGGCCTGCGCCGCCTTCAGCCGCTCGTAGAGCACGCGCTCGTGGGCGGCGTGCGCGTCGACGATCACGAGCCCCGCGGCGTTCTGCGCGAGGATGTAGATCCCATGCAGCTGCGCGATCGCTTCCCCAAGCGGCTCGGCGGCCGGCGTGGCGCGCGCGGGATCCGCGGCCGGGATCGACGCGGCGAGCTCTGGAGGGGTGCCCGGCTCCGGCTCGCGCACGCTCGCGGCCGAGGCGGCCAGTGTCGGCCAGTGCAGCGCCCGCTGCGCCACGACCGGGGGCGGAGGAGGCGTGACCCTCGGCACGCCGCGCGCGCAGGCTGCCGCGGCGGTCGGCCCGGCCGCGAGCGCCCGCTCGATCTCCCGGGCCACGAAGGCATGTACCTGGCGGTTGTCGCGGAAGCGCACCTCGAGTTTCTGGGGGTGGGCGTTGACGTCGACCAACCCAGGATCGAGCGAAAGGTGCAGCACGTAGACCGGGTGGCGGCCACCGTAGAGCACGTCGCGGTAGCCCTGGCGCACGGCGCTCGCGAGCAGCTTGTCGCGGACGGCGCGGCCATTGACGAAGAAGTACTGCCGGTCGGGCTGGGCGCGCGCGCCGCGCGGCGCGCCGATCCAGCCGCGCAGCGCGACCGGTCCCGAGCTCGCCTCGAGCGGCAACGCGGCGGCGCGGAATTCGGCGCCGAGCAGGGATTCGAGCCGGCGCAGTTCGCCGCTCGCATCGGTCGCCGGGGGCAGATCCAGCACGACGCGCTCGCCGTGGCGCAGCCGGAACGCGACCGCCGGCCGGGCCAAAGCGAGCCGCTCCACGAGACCGGCGATCTGCGCGAACTCGGTGGCCGTCGAGCGCAGGAACTTGCGCCGCGCAGGCACGTTGAAGAACAGCTCGCGGACCTCGACGGTCGTGCCCGGAGGATGCGCCGCCGGGCGCGTCGCGGCCACGCTGCCGCCATCGACCTCGATCGCGGCGGCGGCGCCGGCCTCGGCGGTGCGCGAGACGATGCGCAGCCGGGCGACCGAGCCGATCGACGGCAGCGCCTCGCCGCGAAAGCCCAGCGTCACGATCGCCTCGAGGTCCGCGAGCGCGGCGATCTTGCTCGTCGCATGGCGCTGCACGGCCAGCGCGAGTTCGTCGGCGGCGATGCCCGCGCCGTCATCGCGAACGCGGATGAGCGCCGCCCCGCCCTGTTCGACGTCGATCTCGATGCGGCGCGCGCCGGCGTCGAGGCTGTTCTCGACCAGTTCCTTGAGCACGGAGGCGGGTCGCTCGATGACCTCGCCGGCGGCGATCTGGTCGATGAGTTCGCTGGGCAAGGATCGGATGGGCATGCGGCACCGCGCAGGGCGCCGCCAGTGTAGTCGATCGGGCCCGGGATGCCGGCGCTCAGCGCTCGTTGAGCGCGAGGGGCGGCTCGGTCTGGCGCCGCCGCGCAGCGAACAGGGTGCCCTCGGGGGGATAGTCCTCGAAATACCCGCGTACCCCGCGGAAGATCGCCTCGGCAAGCCGCTGCCGGTAGGCGTCGTCGCGCAGTCGGCGCTCATCGCCGACATTCGAGATGAACGCCGTCTCGATGAGCATCGACGGGATGTCCGGCGACTTCAGCACGACGAATCCTGCCTGCTGGACCGTCGGCCGGCGCGCCTCGTTGACGCCGTTGAGCCGGCGCAGCACCCGCTCGGCGGCCTCCATGCTTGCGCTGATGCTCGCCGACTGTGACAGATCGAGCAGCACGGAGGCCAGCGTCTGATCCTTGTCGTCGAGCGAGATGCCGCCCTTGAGGTCGGCAGCGTTCTCGCGCTCGGCGAGCCAGCGCGCCTGCTCGTCGCTCGCACCCTTGGTCGAGAGAATGTAGACCGAAGAGCCCGACACGGAGGGATCGCGGACCGAGTCCGCGTGCACCGAGACGAACAGGTCCGCCCTCGCGTCGCGCGCGCGACCGATGCGCTGCCGCAGCGACAGGAAGTAGTCACCGTCGCGCGTCAGCACGGCGCGCATGCCGGGCGCGCGGTCGATCCGCTCGGCGAGCGCGCGAGCGATGTCGAGCACGACGTCCTTCTCGCGCGTGCCGCCACGGCCGATCGCCCCAGGATCGACGCCGCCGTGGCCGGCATCGATCGCGACGATCACGTCCCGGCCCGATTCGGGCGGCGCGTGCACGGCGCGCACCGGCCGAACCTGCCCCGACGGCGCCGTGCTGTCGCTGGCCGCCTGGGCAGCCGCCGTCGCGCCCATGGCGGCGTCGGGTGCGGCCGACGGGGTTGCCCCGATGTCGAGCACCAGCACCTGACGCGCGCCGCTGCCGACCGGCTGGCGCAGCGTCGCCGAGGCAGTCCCATCCAGTTCCACGACGACACGGAACCCCTCGTTGGGACGCTTGCCCGAGCGCAATGCGCGCACGCCGGGGGCGGCGGTCGGCCAGCGCAATGCCGACGCGGCGCGCGTGCTTTCGAGGTCGATGACCGCGCGACGCGGACTGTCGAGCAGAAAAAACCGATGCGGGGTCGCGCGCGACAGTTCGAGCCGCAGCACGCTGCCCGCGCCCTTCGCCTCGAGCTGCACGCTCTCGAGTCGGGACATCGTCGGCGCGCCGATCGCGAGCGACGCCGGCGCGAGTGCGAACAGCACAGACAGCGGGAACCCGAGCGCGCCGGGCATTCGAAAAGCCATTTTAATCAGGCACTTCCGCGCAACAGCTAGCCCATAATCTACTTGGCGGGCGGCGCCGGATCAAGCCGCGCGAGCCAGCGCCGTCCGGCCTCGCTGTACGCGACCAGCTCGATAGCGTGGCCGACTGGCGTCACCGCAAACCGCAGCTCGAGATCGGCCGATCCGAGCAGAGCGGCACCGCGCTCCGGCCACTCGACCAGCCACAAGGCGCCGGGTTCGTCGAAGTCGCCGAGTCCGAGCGAGGCGAGCTCGTCGGCACGCTCGAGCCGATAGAGATCGAGATGCAGCACGCGCGCCGCCGGGGTCGCGTACACCTCGAGCAGCGAGAACGTTGGGCTGCGGATGGCGCCGGCGACACCGAGCGCGCGCAGCAGCCCACGCACCAGCGTCGTCTTGCCGGCACCGAGCTCACCGCTCAGCCCGACGAGCAGCGCGCGATCGGCATCGGCGACGAAACTGCGCGCGAGCGCGGCACCGAGCGCCTCGGTGCCAGCCGCGTCGGCGGTGACGACGCGGCGCGGCCCCGCGCTCACTGCAGGTTGACCCAGGTGCGCAGTTCGCGGGCGACTTCGCCGGCCAGCATGCCACGCTGCCCCTGCCGTGCCTCGGCGTCGCCGGCCATCGCGTGCACGAGCACGCCGACGCGCGCCGCGACCCAGGCGTCCGAAGTCTGCGCGAGGATGCCGGCGATCGCCCCGGTCAACACGTCGCCCATGCCCGGCACGGCCATGCCGGGATTCCCGCGCTCGCAGATCGCCGGCGGCACGCCCGCCGTGCCGATCAGGGTGCCTGCGCCCTTCAGTACGCACACGCCGCCATACCGCGCCACCAGGCGATCGAGCGCGCCGAGCCGGTCCGCCTGGACAGCGGACGTCGTCACATCGCCGCCGAGCAGGCGTGCCGCCTCACCCGGATGCGGGGTCAGGATCCAGTTGCGTCGTGCCGGCAGCGACTGTTCTGCGACGAGATTCAGCGCATCGGCGTCGACGACCAGCGGACCCGGCCACTCGAGCGTCGCCGCGAGCAGCGCGCGGGCCCAGTCGCTGCGCCCGAGGCCCGGCCCGATCGCGACGACATCGGCGCGGTCGAGCAGCGGCGCGAGTCGCGCCGCGTCGGGCACCGCGTGCACCATCAGCTCCGGGCGGCCACCGACGATTGCAGTCGCGCACTCCGGCGCCGCTGCCACGGTCACGAGCCCGGCGCCGACGCGCAGCGCCGCCTCGCCCGCGAGGCGCGCGGCGCCGGCCATGCCCGCCGCGCCACCGATCACGAGCACCTGGCCGAAGCTGCCCTTGTGGGCCGCGCGGGCGCGGCGCGGCAGCGCCGCGGCGATCTCGCTCTCGAGGATACGCGTCAAAAGCGGCACGAACGCCGGCGTCGCCGGCGCCGTCACCTCGAGGTCGTCGAAGAAAAGTTGCCCGCAAAGCTCGGGCCCGTCGCCGAGGAACAGCCCGGACTTGAGACCGACGAAGGTGATCGTCGCATCGGCGCGAACCACTGCGCCGAGCGGCTGACCCGTGTCGCTCGACAGGCCGGAGGGAACGTCGAGCGAGAATACCGGCCGTCCGGCGGCGTTGATCGCGTCGATGGCCGCCGCGATCCGCGGTCGAACCGTGCCCTTCAATCCCGTGCCGAGGATCGCATCGACGATGACCTCGCCGCTCGCGAGCGCTTCGACCGTGAACGGCTCGACGGCAGCCTCGCCGGCGCTCGTCAGCAGGTCATTGCAGGCCCGCAGCGCATCGCCATTCAGCTCAGCATGCGGCACGAGGGCGAGCACGCGGACCTTGAGGCCGGCGGCCTGTGCAAAGCGCGCCATCACGTAGCCGTCGCCGCCGTTGTTGCCGCCGCCGCAGACGATGACGATGTCGTGCGCCATCGGCCAGCGCGTGCGCATGATGCGCAGCGCCGCTTCGCCGGCGCGCTTCATCAACTTGTAACCGGGAATGCCGAGGCGGTCGATCGCGTGATCATCGAGTGCGCGCACCTGCTCGGTGCTGTAGATCGCCGTGGGCAGCGCCATCGCGCCATTATACTGGGCGCACCGCTCAGCCCGGTCGCGCTTTGCCGCATGGACCCCGCCTCGCTCCGCCAGCAGCTCGAGACCCTTGCGCGCGCGCGCGGCTTCGCCGCCGTCGGCGTCGCCGGCATCGATCTCGCCGACGACGAGCGCCACCTGCAGCAGTGGCTCGAGGCCGGGTACCACGGCGAGATGCACTATATGGCGCGCCACGGCACACGGCGCAGCCGACCCGCCGACCTCGTGCCCGGCACGCTGCGCGTGATCTCCGCGCGCATGGACTACTGGCCCGCCGCGGCGCGCGATGCCGGCGCCGTGCTCGCCGACCCGACGCTCGGCTACGTTTCCCGCTACGCGCTCGGCCGCGACTATCACAAGGTGATGCGCCGCGCGCTGCAGCGGCTGGCCGAGGACCTCGTCGCACTTGCCGGCCCTTTCGGATATCGCGTGTTCGTCGACAGCGGCCCGGTGCTCGAGAAGGCCCTCGCGCGCAACGCCGCCCTCGGCTGGATCGGCAAGCACACCAATCTCATCGCCCGGGACGCCGGCTCGTATTTCTTCCTCGGCGAGCTCTACACCGATCTGCCGCTGCCTGTCGACGCGCCGGCCAGCGCCCACTGCGGAAGCTGCGAGGCCTGCCTGCCGGCCTGCCCCACGCGGGCAATCGTCGCGCCATACCGACTCGATGCGCGCCGCTGCATCTCGTATCTGACCATCGAGCTGCGCGGCCCGATTCCTGAGCCGCTGCGCGCGGCCATCGGCAACCGTATCTACGGCTGCGACGACTGCCAGCTCGTCTGTCCCTGGAACAAGTTCGCGCGGACGGCCGAACATCCCGACTTCAGCGTCCGCAACGGCCTCGACGGCCGCTCGCTCGCGGACCTGTTCGGCTGGAGCGAATCGGAGTTCGAGCATCGGCTCGCCGGCTCGGCGATCCGCCGCATCGGCTACGAGTGCTGGCTGCGCAATCTCGCGGTCGCGCTCGGCAATGCCCCGCCCTCGGCCGAGGTCGTCCGCGCGCTCGAGGCGCGCGCCGACCACCCCTCGGCGCTGGTCCGTGAGCACGTCGGCTGGGCGCTCGCGCGCCAGCGCGGCGCCGCCCGGCCGGCAAGCGGCCGCTGACCGCTACAGCGGGACCCGCAGGTTGTCGATGAGCCGCGCGCGCCCGAGCCTCGCGGCGGCGAGCACCACGAGGTCGCGGTCCGTGCTGTCGGGCGCAAGCAGGTCGGCGGTGCGGCGGATGCTGAAATAGTCGACGCGGAAGCCGGCGGCCTCGAGCGCCGCGGCGCCCTCGCGCTCGATCAGTGTGTAGGAGCGATCGCCGGAGACGAGCCGGCCGCGCGCCCGGCTGAGCTCGACGTACAGGCGCGGCGCGATCGCGCGCTCGGCCTCGGTCAGGTACTGGTTGCGCGAGCTCATGGCGAGGCCATCGCCCTCGCGCATCGTCGGCGCGCCGACGATCTCGATCGGCAGACAGAGGTCCGCCGTCATGCGGCGGATCACGGTCAACTGCTGGAAGTCCTTTTCGCCGAACACCGCGACGTCGGGCTGCACGATGCCGAACAGCTTCGCGACCACCGTCGCCACACCCTCGAAGTGACCCGGGCGGAACTCGCCGCAGAGCACGTCCGAGACCGCCGGCACGAGCACGCGAGTGGCGTTCTCGTGGCCATTGGGGTACATCTCGGCGACGTCGGGGATGAACATCAGGTGACAACCGGCCTCGCGCAGCATCTCGGCATCGCGCTGCGGCGTGCGCGGGTAGTGGTTGAAGTCCTCGTTCGGCCCGAACTGCATGGGGTTGACGAAGATGCTGGCGACGAAACGGTCGCCGTGCCGGCGCGCGAGCTCGATCAGGCTCAAGTGACCGCCGTGCAGGTTACCCATGGTCGGCACGAACGCGATCCGAAGGCCCTCTGCACGCCACTCGCGCACCCGCTCGCGCACGGCCCGTATGCTCTCGACGATCTGCATCGCGACGCGCCTTCTCAGGTGAAGCAGTGCTCGGGCGCCGGGTAGCTGCGGTCCTTGACCGCGCGCACGTAGCGCCTGAGGGCCTCGAGGTTACTGCCGGCGCCCTCCATGCAATTGATGACGAAGCGCGGCTTGCGACCGGTGGTGATGTCGAGCACGTCGTAGAGCACGAGGATCTGGCCGTCGGTGTCGGGACCCGCGCCGATGCCGATGACCGGCACGTCGAGCTCCTCGGTGATGCGCTTGCCGAGCGCGCTCGGGATGCACTCGAGCAGGATCATGTCGGCCCCGGCCGACTGCAGTGCCTTGGCGTCGGCGACCATGCGCTCGGCGGCGTCGGCCTGTCGGCCCTGCACGCGGAAGCCGCCGGTCTTGTGCACCGACTGCGGCTTGAGCCCGAGGTGCGCGCAGACCGCTATGTCGTGCTGTGCGAGGAACTCGACGATCTCGACCTGCGTCGCGCCGCTCTCGAGCTTGACCATCTCGGCGCCCCCCTCCTGCATCAGGCGCACCGCGTTGGCGAGCGCTTCCATCTTGGTCGGATAGCTCGCGAACGGCAGGTCCGCCATCAGCAGCGGCCGTTGCAGTCCTCGCGAGACCGCCTTGCAGTGGTAGACGATGTCGTCCATCGTCACGGGCACGGTCGTATCGTGGCCCTGGATCACCATGCCGAGCGAGTCGCCGACGAGCACCACGTCCACGTCCGCTTCGTCGACGAGCACCGCGAAACTCGCGTCGTAACAGGTCAGGCAGGCGATCCTCTCGCCCTTCTGCCGCATTGAGTGCAGCGTCGACAGGGAGACTGGCGGTCGCGCGGAGTCGCGGAGCTGCAGCTGCGTGTACATGAGCGGAGCCTCAGAGAGCGCTGTGGCGCAGTGGATTGTAGTAGAGGCGGCCGCGCTTCATTCGCTGCATCGCGCCGAGCAGGTCCTCGAAGTCGGCGTCGTTGCCGGCCGGGTCGATCGCTGCGGCGTTGACGATCAGCAGCGGCGCGGCGTCGTAGTCGTGGAAGAAGCGCGCGTAGGCCTCGTTGAGACGCTCGAGGTACGGGCGTTCGATCATCCGCTCATACGGGATCCGCCGTTTCGCGATCCGCTCGAGCAGCACGTCGACAGGCGCCTGCAGGAAGACCACGAGATCAGGCTCGGGTGCCTCGATGGCAAGGCGCGCGTGCACCTGCTCGTAGAGCGCGAATTCGGGGTCCTCGAGCGTCACGCGCGCGAACAGGCGGTCCTTCTCGAACAGGTAGTCGGCGACGCGCAGTGGCGCGAACAGGTCGGCCTGCTTGAGTGCGGCGAGCTGCTGCGCGCGCTGGAACAGGAAGTGCAGTTGCGCCGGCAGCGCGCCGACGCGCGGGTTGGCATAGAAGCGCTCGAGAAAGGGGTTCTGTTCCGCCTGCTCGAGCACGAGCTCCGCCGAGAGGTGCGTCGCCAGCCGGCGCGCGAGACTGGTCTTGCCGACGCCGATCGGCCCTTCGATCACGATGTAGCGATGCTCAGGCAGCGTCGTGCTCATGTCGGCGAGGCCCACTCCAGCCGCACGATCCCCTCGGGCGGCAGCTTCGCGGCGAGTTGCCGCACCACGCCCGCACCGGGGACTTCGAGCTCGGGGGCGATCTCGAGCAGAGGATACAGAACGAAGCCGCGCGCGGGGATCCCGGGGTGCGGCAGCGTCAACGACAGGTCTGTCCGTCTCTCACGCCCGTGCACCAGCAGGTCGAGGTCGATCCGCCGCGGTCCCCAGCGCTCGCGCGCTGGCGCGCGCCCGAGCTCGAGCTCGATCGCGCGCAGCCGCGCGAGCAGTGCCTCGGGCGCGAGCTGCGTCAGCAGCGCGGCGGCCGCGTTGACGAAGTCGGGCTGGACGATCGGACCGAATGGCGGAGTGCGATAGGGGGCGGAGACCAGCACGAGCCGCGTCGCTGGCAGATTCTCGAGCCGGCCGAGCGCGAGCGCGAGCTGACGCGCCGGATCGTCGAGGTTGCTGCCGAGACCCACGTAGGCCGGCTGCCAGACCGGTCCAGGCGCCATCGACGGCGGGCGCCTCAGCCCGCTTGGCTGCGCGGCCGCCGCCGCCTTCGGCGCGAAGCGCCGCGACGGGCCCCGCCGCCTGAGCGCTGCTGCGCCGTCGCATCGGCGAGCCGCTCGCGCTCCTCGGGACTCGCCCGCTGCAGCGCCTCCCACCAGCGCACGCTGTCCGGATGCGCCATGCCCGACTCGGCGCGCAGCTGCAGCAGGTCGAAGGCCGCGCGGAACTTGGGATGCTCGAGCAGGCGCAGCGCGCGCCGCCCGCGCGGCGACTCGAGGCGGGGCTGCATCGCGAACATGTCGCGCACACCGAGCGTGAAACGTTTCGGCACCGCGACTCGCCTCGTGACGTCGCGCACCGCGCCATCGACCGCATCGAGGATCGTCTGCGTGTCCGTCCAGCGCTCGCGGGGCTGCTTCTCGATCGCGAGCGCCACAGGCCCGTAGAGCAGCACCGCGAACAGGAAGGTCGGCGTCACCGAGCGGCCCTCCGTGACGCGCCGGTCGGTGTTCTCGAGTCCGCGCCGCAGCAGACCCGCCATCGGCGAGTCCGGGTAGCGGGCGAGCACGTCGTCGACACAGGGCAGCAGCGAGGCGAGCAGACCGCGCGCCCGCAGAGCCTCGAGGCTGCGCAGACCGTGACCCGCGAGGAACAGCTTCAGCGTCTCGTCGAACAGACGCGCCGGCGGCACTCCGGCGAGCAACTCGCGCAGCCGCGGAATCGGCTCCGCCGTCGCCCCGTCGATCGTGAAGCCGAGTTTCGCCTCGAAGCGCGCCGCACGCAGCATTCGCACCGGATCCTCGCGGAAACGCGTCTCGGGGTCACCGATCAGCTTCAGGCGTCGCGCCAGCACGTCCTCGACCCCGCCGACATAGTCCCAGACCGAGAAGTCGGCGATGTTGTAGTAGAGAGCGTTCGCCGTGAAATCGCGTCGCCAGACGTCCTCGTCGATCGAACCGTAGACGTTGTCGCGCAGGATCCGGCCTTCCGCATCCATGACCCGCTCCCCTTCGTCGGTCTGCGGGTCGAAGCGCGGATCGCGCGCCGCGGTCAGTCCCTCGACCGGCTCCGCGCTCTCGGCGGTCAGCTCGAAGTCCTCGTCGCCGTCCGCGTCGGCATCCGGCGCCGGATCCTCGCCCGGTGGTGGCGCGGCCGCCGCACGAAACGTCGCCACCTCGATGGTCTCGCGGCCGAAGAACACTTGGGCGAGACGAAAACGCCGTCCGACCAGACGACAGTTACGAAACAGGCGCTTGACCTGCTCGGGCAGCGCGTCCGTCGCGACGTCGAAATCCTTCGGCGTCAGTCCGAGCAGCAGGTCGCGCACGCAACCGCCGACGAGAAAGGCCTGGAAGCCGGCGTCCTTGAGCCGGTAGAGCACGCGTAGCGCATCCGGCGAGATGCGCTGCCGGGAGATCGGATGCTGATCGCGGGGGATGACGCGCGCCAGCGAAGGGGAGGCCCCGAGCGGCGCATGAGGGGCGTTCAAAGGGCCGAGTCCGTTCAGATCTTGAGCAAATGCAGCATCGCCGTATAATAGCGCGCCTGCTCCGCCGCCACTCCCGGCACCCCGCTCCCTTCGTCTAGAGGCCTAGGACGTGGCCCTCTCAAGGCCGTAACACGGGTTCGAATCCCGTAGGGAGCGCCAACCACAGTTGCGGTCGCTGCCCGGCGCTCATCGGCGGCAGACCACTGATTCGACACCCGTCGGGGCCATGCTCCAACCTGGAGGTCCCGCGAATTCGGACTTGGCCTCCTGCGGTCAGGTCACGGAACGTTGCGGCTCGATCGCTGTTGCCAGTCTTCGGCGCGTCAATTCTTGCGCAGCGACGTGGATTGAGAATCCGTGGTGCGCGACTAAGCAATGTCCCAGCCACTCGCGTATCGGCGGCGACCCTGTCTTGGATCCAAAGTAGGGCTCGCAGCCGCGAACTCGCAACCACCGCCGTTGCTCAGAGGTCTCTTTTCGCCCATGAGGATTGGCTCGAATAAACCTGCCTCAGGAAGACGGTATTGGCGGAATTTTGTCTCACATGGACCGTCGCCAGAGTCACGGCAGTGGCTCGACCCGGCTCCTTCGTTTTCGCTCGCTGTACTATAAATCTGCCTCCACCCAATACCTGCCATGAATGGCCTTCCCTGCACGACGAAAACTTCGGAGCGGCCGTGGGCTGGAACAAAGTTGATCTACCGATCGCCTCTGGAAAGCCGCGTCACCAGACCTCAAGGAAGCAAGCGGCATCGCCGACCGGACGTGGCACAACCGCCCGCCGAGAAGTAGATTGACCGTGTGGTTGACCTCGCGAAGCAAGCTTGGGGGAAGCTGTCCGTAACGGGCGAACGTCATCCGCTTGTCGACCACTGCCGCGACGTTGCCGTAACTCTGCGGGCGTTGCTCGACCAGCCGCTGCTTGCGCGCCTCGGACCGTTGAGCGCGGCGCAGAAAGACCGCCTGGCCGCGGTCGCGTTTCTTCACGACTTTGGTAAATGCAACCGAGGTTTTCAAGCCAAAGCTGACTCGTCCTCCCGCGACACCGCGGGCCACATTATGGAGGCCATGGCGCTGTTGCTGGACCTGCAGAATCGGTGGCCAACCGAATGGCGCACGCTCGTCACCGAGGTTTGCGGGTGGTTTGCCAGTGAAGAGCGGGCGTTGCAGATGTTGCTGGCCAGCATTTCGCATCACGGGCGACCTGTCTCGCCGAGCGATTATCAGGCTGCGGGTGTCAACTGGTCTGCCAGGAAATGGTGGAGCGCTACCGATGATTATGACCCGATGGAGGCCTTGGAGGCGCTCGCGCAGGCGACGCGCGAAGCCTTCCCGCACGCTTTCGAGCGCAATGTGCCACCCTTGGAGGCGACGCCCGCCTTGCAGCAACGCTTTGCTGGGCTCGTGATGCTGTCCGACTGGATCGGCTCGGACACCCAGTTCTTCCCGTACCGTCGGTCCGAAGACGAAGTGCGACTAGTGCTGGCGCGTTCCGGCGCAGAGCGCGCCTTGTGGGCGATTGGCCTCAAGCCGCCTGACGTGCGGAGACCAAAACCGTTTACTGAGGTATTTGGCTTCGCGCCCACGCCTTTGCAGGCCGCCCTCGTTGAAACGCTGAAGCCGGATCACGACAATCGCTTGTTGCTGGCCGAGTCGGACACCGGGTCGGGCAAGACCGAGGCAGCGCTGGCGTGGTTCTTCCGCCTCTATGCTGAGCAGAAAGTCGACGGACTGTATTTCGCGCTGCCCACGCGCGTGGCCGCCCGGGAGTTGTATGAGCGCGTGCGCCTAGCCATCGACGCTGCGTTCGAGCCGCGGCAGCGCCCTGGGCCAGTGCTGCTTGCTGCACCCGGGTACGTGAAGGTTGACGGCAGGCCGGTGCCCGACATTCTCGCCGACCCCACAGGCACGCTTTGGGACGACAACGCGGTGGATGCTGCTCGCGAACGCCTTTGGTCGGCCGAGCGGCCCAAGCGCTTCCTCGCAGCCGCTGTAGCCGTCGGCACCATCGACCAAGCGCTCCTCTCGGTACTGCAGGTCAAGCATAGCCTCATGCGCTCCGTGTGCCTTGACCGACATCTATTGGTGGTCGACGAAGTCCACGCCTCAGACCCCTACATGCGTGAAGTCTTGTGCGCCCTGCTTCGAGGGCAGTTGGGGCGCGGGGGATGGGCGCTTATGCTTTCGGCTACGCTGGGCGAATCCGCAGCGGCACTGTACTTCGACCGGCCGGTCGAACCATTGCCGAACGCGATGAAGCGGGCCTATCCGCTGTTGTCGGCGCGCAGTCGCTCTTGGCCTGTGCCTGCGGCACGAGAGCGCCGGATCGACGTGGAACTCTCCCCGTCCCTGACCGACGACGAGCCGCTTGTGCCAGCGCTGATTGCTGCGCTCGACTGCGGCGCCCGCGTGCTCGTGGTCTGCAATACAGTTGCCCGCGCCAACGCGCTCTTCCGCCGGGCGGAGGCTGCGTTACAAAGTCGACGTCCCGCGCTGCTACACGCACTTTTCGCGGTGAACGGCGTGCGCTGCCCGCACCACGGCCGCTTCGCCCGCGAGGACCGCGAGGTGTTGGACGCCGCCGTAACTGAGCAATTCGGTAAGGGCTCGCCCTCGGGAGCACGGCTCTTGATCGGCACACAGACGCTGGAGCAAAGCCTGGACATCGACGCAGACTGGCTCATCACCGATCTCTCGCCGATGGATGTGCTTATCCAGCGCCTGGGTCGTTTACACCGACACCAGCGCGCGCAGCGCCCTCGAGGGCTCAGCACCCCCAAAGCGCTGGTGCGCGTGCCGCCGGCTGAGCTGGCCTCGTATCTCGATGCCGACGGCGGGCTACGCGCACCAGCGGGGCTGGGCAGCATCTATGCCGACGGACGCGTGCTGGTTCGAACATGGGATGACTTCCGAAAAGACCCCACGCTGGTGCTGCCGCAGGAGGCCCGGCACCGCATTGAGCGTGCCACGCACCCCGATGCCCTGGACGCGCTGCCGGACGTCTGGCGCACTCACGGCCAGCAGTTGCTCGGCCGAGTGCAGGCGGAGATCGTGCAAGCCTTGCGTTCAGTGGTCGATGAACAGCCATTCGGCGATCTGCACTTCGCCGACAGGGGCGAGCAGGTGCTCACTCGGCTGGGCATGCCTACGTTTGAAATCCCCCTCGAACAACCGATGCCTTCACCCCTCGGGGTGCACATCCAGCGCGTGGCCATTCCCGCGCATTGGTTGAGATCAGCGGTGGGCAGCTCCTTTCCGGACGCTATCCGCGCAGAACCGACCTCGGATGGATTCCGATTCACGCTTGACGCGCAGCGCTTTCGCTACACCCGCTTCGGACTGGAGCCAGACGATGCATGACCTGCTCACCGACCCTCTGATTGGCGTGCAGACGACCCGGGGCGAGGGCCGGATGAATCTGCCCGAGCTACTGGCGGGACTCTCGGCCGGCGAGGTGGAGGGCTACACGGGCTTGCGCGCCCACCAGGCCGACCCCTGGCACGTGTTTCTGGTGCAACTGGCCGCCAGTATCCTGGCGCGTCGCCCGAGGGAGTCCTTGCCCGGTGATTCCGACTATTGGCGGGAGGGACTGCTCGATTTGGCCGATGGCCAAGCCAGCGCGTGGCAGTTGCTCGTGAAGGACGTAACCCAGCCCGCCTTCTTGCAACACCCGTGGAGGAGCTGGACGGCGGAGGCAGCGGACTATGGAGTAAAGACTGTGTGCGGGAAGATCGTGTATGAGCCCAAGGCCACCACGCCGGACGAGTTAGATGTGCTGATCACCTCTAGGAACCACGACTTGAAAATGGCGCGGATGAGCTCCGAAGTGCCAGAGGCGTGGCTGTTTGCCTTGGTTTTGCTGCAAACCACAAGTGGCTTTTTAGGGCAAGGTAACTACGGCATCGTACGCATGAACGGTGGCTTTGCTAGCCGTTCCATTGTTGCGTGGGCCGTGTCGCTTCATCCGAGCGGGCGCTTTCGCCACGAGGTCGACATGCTGGTCCGTATGCGCGCCCAAACGGTCCGGGTGCATGGTTACGCACAGCAAGGCGTCGTTTTAACGTGGCTGACCTGTTGGCCGCGCCGTGATCACCAATTCCAGCTACCAATGCTCGAGCCATGGTTCATCGAAGCGCCGAGGGCGATACGCTTGGTCCAGACTACCGCCACCGAACTAGTTGCGCTTGCCGCTACAAGCAGGACACGTCAAATAGGTCCCAAGACACTCGAACACGGGGACGTCGGCGATCCGTGGACGCCGATCAACACTGGTGACAGAAAGAAAGGTCACTCCGCCCTCACGCTGTTGATTTGCACTTAAATCTGACCCGCTTTCGGTAGGTATTTGCATCTAATTTTGACCCACGTGTACACCCCGATCCTGCTCTGTAGAGCAGGAGAGTTGAGGAGTGATCGACGTGGCATTACTGA